>JAIXRJ010000042.1 GCA_027485235.1 Comamonadaceae bacterium | reverse complement strand
TCTTGTCGGCGAGCCACAAGCGCCTTTGCAATCTGAAAAGCAAACCGTTCTTCGCCATAGTCACGTATCACCTCCGTGATTTGATCCACTGTGGCCGTTGCCAGCCAATCGGCCACGCTCTCGCCGCGCGTGGTGTCCATGCGCATGTCCAGCGGGCCGTCAAAACGAAAAGAAAAACCCCTCTCGGGGCTGTCGATTTGGGGAGAACTGACACCCAAGTCCATCAGCACACCATTGACACAGCCATCCGGCATGTCACCCAAGCTGGAGAAGCTTTCATGCCGGATCGAAAAGCGGGCGTCCTGGATACACCCCGCCTCGGCAATGGCTTCCAAGTCTTTGTCAAAAGCCTGCAAACGGCCCTGGGCCGACAAGCGGGACAAAATCAAACGCGAGTGACCGCCACGACCAAAGGTGGCATCGACATAGGTACCCCCTGCCCCAGCGCTCGCCTGCAGCAAAGCGTCCACCGCTTCTTGCAAAAGCACGGTGATGTGGGTGGTCTTGGACTCGGTCATGTCGATCAGAACGAGAAGTCCTTGAACACATCGGGCATCTGCCCTTGCATAGCCTCAGCCTCTTGCTGGTCGTAAGTGGCCTTGTCCCACAGCTCAAAGTGGTTGCCCATGCCCAAGAGCATGGTGTCTTTGGAGATGCCCGCAGCTTGGCGCAACTCGGGCGAGATCAACACGCGGCCTGTGCCATCCATCTCGACATCCATGGCGTTGCCCAAAAAGATGCGCTTCCACCACTGGGCAGACATGGGCAACTGGCCAATTCGCTCACGGAATTTTTCCCATTCGTTGCGGGGGAAAACCATCAGACAACCGTGAGGGTGCTTCGTGATCGTCAAGTGGCCCTGCGCCATTGCGCTCAAGACGTCACGGTGCCGGGTCGGCACAGACAGCCGCCCCTTGGCATCCAGACTCAGCGATGAAGCGCCTTGAAACAAGTGAACGACCTTTTTCAGTTGAAAACCGCAACAGCAGACACTTATACCCACTTAATTGCACTTTTTTGCACTGTATCAGCAAATTCATCCACCACAAGGGGACTTGGCAGTTTTTTTTCAATGAAATCAACAGCTTAGCGTTCGAATCTAAGTCAACTCAAAGATAAATTTCTTTCAGAATTAGGTACTTACAAGATTCAGTGAAAGTAATATGTAAAGGAATTAAAAATTGAAAAACAAAGTTCAGCACTGAAAAATCACAAATATCAATCGAACAAAAAAGGCAGGCACAAAAAAACCCCTCATCAGGGGTTTTTTGAAGCTCGTAGAAGGCCCGGCTCAATCACCGAACATTTTTTGTTTGAGTTCACGCCGTTGCTGAGCTTCCAAAGACAAGGTGGCCGTCGGGCGGGCCAACAGCCGACCAACGCCAATGGCCTCGCCGGTCTCATCGCAAAAGCCGTAATCGCCCGCATCGATGCGAACGATGGACTGCTCGATTTTCTTTAGCAATTTGCGCTCGCGGTCACGGGTCCTCAGCTCCAATGCGTGCTCTTCTTCGATGGTGGCGCGGTCAGCAGGGTCGGGGACCACCACCGTGTCTTCCCTCAAATGCTCTGTCGTCTCACCTGCACTGTTCAAGATGTCCTGCTTGAGCAGGGACAGTTTCCGGCGGAAATAAGCCATTTGCACATTGTTCATGTACTCGGCATCGGACATGGCGATGATTTCAGCGTCGCTGAGCTCATCGAGTTTCTTGGTCTTCCAGTTGTTGGCCAGCTTGGCGTCTTTTTTGATCGGGGTGAAAGACACGTTCACCGGCGCGGGTGCGCTGGGCAAGAAGCTGGATTTGGCTGCTGTAGACGCCACAGCAGGTGGCAAGGAAGGCACGGTGATTTGGGCCAAACGGGCCGAAGGGCGCGAGGCGCGCACAGGCTGATCGGATGGGGTGGCCGCAGGTGCGGGCACAACGGGGGCCACAAGTGGCTCCACTTTGGTAAGGGGCATAGGTTTCGCTTGAGGAACTGCAACGACCATGGATTTGGCCGATGCAGGGACAGCCTTCGCCTTGGGAGCGGGACCGGGTTTGACCACCACCACAGCTTTTGAGGCAGCGGGGGTCGGTTTCGTTTTGACTGCGCGCACTTTGGAAGGCGCAGTCACTTGCGGGGCAGGCACAGCTTTGGCGGCTGGCTTGACCACTGATTTGGGCGTCTTTGATTGGACGGCTGCTTTCGCAGGCAAGGCGCGCGCGACTGCTTTGGCCTTCGTTTTGGGCAAGGGTTTTGCAGGTACCGCTTTGGGCGGCACCTTGACCGCGGTCTTGCGCTTGTTGACAGCCACCGGGGCTTTGACCTTGGCAGGTGCTTTGGATTTGACGGGCGATTTGGTTTGAACCGGTGCAGTTTTGGCTTTCACCTTGGTTTTCACGCTTGCTTTGCTTTTGTCCGGGGCTTTCGTCTGCGTCTTGGCTTTCACAGGCAGCGCATTTTGGGCCTGCGTTGCGGGTTTCTTGGCCTTGCCCGTGGTCTGCGATTTGGCCACTTTGGATACTGGTTTGTTGGGGGTCTTCACGTCTTGTCTCCTAGCCGTGTTCAAGGGCGTGCTGGTGTCGAGTGCGATCAATGCAGCACTCTCTGACAGCGTGTTCATCGAAAATCAAACCCTTGTTATAGACCTTATGGGGTTCACTTGCCCCTCAAAAGAGGGGGCCATCAGGGCGGCGATTGTAGCGACAAGAAAGGGCAAAAAACGTCAGGACTCGGATTAAAGACAGCTTGCAAGGAAAAGCGCCCCCTGTTGCTGCGCCGAACCGACTCAATCCAGGCACTGCGCCAGCCCTTGCAACAAGATGTCTTTGGGCAAATCGATGCCAATGAAGACCATTTTGCTCATTTTGACCTCGCCCTCGGTCCATGGAGGGCCCAAATCGCTGCCCATGAGCTGGTGAACACCCTGGAAAATCACTTTGCGTTCGGTGCCGCGCATGTTCAGCACGCCTTTGTAGCGCAACATGCGGGGCCCATAGATGTTCACAATGGCGCCCAGAAAGTCTTCCAGTTTGGCCGGGTCAAAAGCGCGTTCGGATCTGAACACAAAACTCTTGACATCGTCATCGTGGTGATGGTGGTGGCCCTGCTTGTGTTCCTGCTCATGCGAAGGGTGGTCGCAATGCTCTGCATGAACATGGTCATGCTCCTCACTCAAGAACTCGGGATCGATGTCCAACTTCGCGTTCAGGTTGAAGCCTTTGAGGTCAAAGACTTCACTCAAAGCCACCTCACCAAAATGCACCACCTTTTGCGGGGCCCGTGGGTTCATGTGCTTGAGGCGGTGCTGCAAAGCATCTAAATCCTCAGCCGACACCAGATCGGCCTTGCTGATGAAAATCTGGTCAGCAAAGCCCACCTGACGGCGCGCTTCCTGGCGGTCATTCAATTGCTGCGCCGCATGTTTGGCATCCACCAGCGTCAGGATGGAATCGAGCAAAAAGGTTTCAGCGATCTCGTCGTCCATAAAAAATGTTTGGGCCACCGGCCCGGGATCGGCCAGACCCGTGGTTTCAATCACGATGCGCTCAAAGTTCAACAGTCCCTTGCGGCGTTTGGCGGCCAGCAATTGCAGCGTGGCCCGCAGGTCTTCGCGGATGGTGCAGCAGATGCAGCCATTGCTCATCTGGATGATCTGCTCCTTGGTGTCCGACACCAAGATGTCGTTGTCGATGTTTTCCTCACCAAACTCGTTCTCAATCACGGCGATCTTTTGGCCGTGGGCTTCCGTCAACACGCGCTTGAGCAAGGTGGTTTTTCCTGAGCCCAAAAAGCCGGTCAAGATGGTTGCAGGAATAAGTGCCATGAATTGCTCCGAGAATTGGTCGACAAGAAGAGGTGGGGAGTTTAGCGATGAATGCCAGTACGGGCCAACTGCGGCTTCACTTGCGCACCACCACCAGACCCTTCAAATACTCCCCTTCTGGAAAGTTGACCGTCATCGGGTGGTCTGGCGCGCCTTGCAGGCGTTCGCTGATGTAGCCGTCCACACCCGCATCGGTCCCGGCTGAGGCCACGATTTTGTGGAACAGGTCGGCGCTGATGCCACCCGAGCAGGAGTAGGTGAACAACTCACCGCCGGGCGCCAACAGCTTGAAAGCCAGCCGGTTGATGTCCTTGTAGGCGCGGGCCGCACGCTCGGCATGGGCAGCCGTGGGCGCAAACTTGGGTGGATCGAGCACGATGGCGTCAAAAGTCTCGCCCGCCTCGATGAAGGCGCGCAGACTGGCGTTCACGTCGGCGTCCATGAAGGTGGCGCGAGAATCGTCAAAGCCGTTCAGGCGCACATGGGCGCGGGCGCGCTCAAGCGCTGGGGCTGAAGAATCGATGGACGTGACATGCCCTGCCCCACCGGCCAGCGCCGCCACGGTGAAGCCACCGGTATAGCAATAGCAGTTGAGCACCTTGCCAAACTGGCGGTGGCGCGTGTGCTGGGCAAAGCGCTGGCGGCTGTCGCGCTGGTCCAGATAAAAGCCGGTTTTGTGGCCCGTGGCGATGTCCAGCGTCAACTGCCAATCGTGTTCACGGATGGTGATCTCGGTCGCCCCCTCGCCGCGCAGCCAGCCGGTCACTTCGGGCAGGCCTTCGAGGCTGCGCACATTGGCGTCGGACCGTTCGTACAAACGCGTGAGGCCCGTGAGTTTGAGCAGGGCATCGGCAATCGCCTCTTTGAAGCGCTCGCTGCCGCAGCTGGTGAATTGCGCCACCAGCGTGTCGGCGTAGCGGTCAACGATCAGGCCCGGTAAACCGTCCGACTCGCCATGCACCAAGCGCAGGCCATCGCTTTGGATGTCAAACCACCGGCGCGCGGCCACGGCCAGGGCGAGGCGCGACTCGATGAAGGCCCCGTCGATGCGCTGGGCCTCGTCAAAACTCCAGACACGCGCCCGGATGCGTGAGGAAGGGCTGAACGATGCCCAGCCCAAAAACTGCCCGGCGTGCGATTCCACCCGCACCGTCTCCCCAGGATCACCCCCGCCTTTGGCAATGGCAGAGTCAAACACCCAGGGGTGGCGGCGCAGCAAGGAGCGTTCCTTGCCGTCTTTGAGTCGAATCGTTTTCATGCTGCCCATTGTCGGGCACATGCACCAAAGTTCAGCCTTTGCGCTTGGCCCGAGGATGCGCTGCGTCGTAGGCCTTGGCCAGATGCTGAAAGTCCAGCCGGGTGTAGACCTGCGTGGTGGTGATGCTGGCGTGGCCCAGCAACTCTTGCACGGCGCGCAAGTCGCCACTGGACTGCAGCACATGGCTGGCAAAAGAGTGGCGCAGCATGTGCGGGTGCACCGGCGTGGCCAAGCCCGCCAGCAGACTGCGGCGCTTGAGGCGTTGCGCCACCGAGCGTGCGGTCAAACGGGTGCCATACCGCCCCGGAAACAGCGCCAGCGATGCAGGCGATGCGCCCGCCGTGGCCTGCGTCAACATGCCCGGCAACTGCGAGCGCACCCCCAACCAATGGGCCAGCGCCTGGATGGCGGCGCCCCCCAGCGGCACGCTGCGGCGTTTGCCCCCTTTGCCCTGCACCTGCACTTCGGCGTTTTGCACATCGATCCAGCCCCGTCCGGCACGACTGGCATCGGCACTGGGCATCACATCCAGACCCGTCAACTCGGCCACCCGCAAGCCACAGCCGTAAAGCAACTCGACCATGGCCGCGTCGCGCGCCTCCAACCAAGGATCGTCACCGTTTTCTTCGTGATCGGCCAATTGCACGGCCTCGTCCACACCCAAAGCTTTGGGCAAAGGCTTGGCCACCCGAGGCGCACGCACATCGACCACAGGGTTGTGGCCGATCAGCCCTTCGCGCCCGAGCCATGTGTAAAAACCGCGCCAGCCCGACAAGATCAGGGCGATGCCCCGACCGCTGCGACCGGCACTGTGCATCTGTGCCACCCAACGGCGAATGTGACCGGTTTGCACTTGCAACAAAGCCACTTGGGATACCCCTGCCATGTCGGCCAGTCGGATCAAGTCCAGCCGATACAGGGTGCAGGTCCGCTCGGCCAGACGCTTTCCAAAACGAACGTGGTCAAGGTAGCGGTTGACCATCGGGTCCATTTCGCCCACCACCGTTGACAAATCTTGCGTCTGCTCCGTCATGCGCTGGCCATCAGGTCAGTCGCGCAAAACCGAGAGGGCGGCGCCAGCCAGTTCCGCCAGGCGCTCCAGCAGATCGGTGCCCATCTGGCTGTTGAAACGTTGGGCATCGGGCGAGGCCAGCACCAACAAACCAAATGGTGGCTGGCCGGGCGCTGCACGCAAAGCCAGCAATGCCAGTGAAGCGGCCTGGGTCGGCTCGGGCAGCCACTGCACCGCTTCGTAGCCGGTGTTCGGTCCCACATAGGGGGTGTCCAATGAGGTGGTCAATTCTTTGACCGCTTCGGTCACGCCTTGGGCGTAGCCCGCATGGCTGTGGGCCTCGTCCAAAGACCACAAACGCAAAGCGAGCTGTGGCACCTGGAAGAGCTCACGGATGTTCTCCATCGCCGATTCGGCCAAATACTCGGGCTGCGCCACCAGCAAGTCGCAGGACCAGCGGTGCAGCTTGTCGGTCAGGATCATGTTCTCGTTGCCGTGCCGGATCATGTCCATGATGCGGTGCTCAAGCCCTTTGATCTTGTCGCGCAACATCTGGGCCTGGCGCTCTTGCAAGCCCACGGCGCGGTGGTTTTGGGGGTGCGTCAGCTGAACCGTGGCCAAAAGCGAAGCATGTCGCTCAAAAAAATCGGGGGTATTCACCAGGTAATCGGCGATGTCGTCTTCGGTGATCGGGCTCATCGGTTCAGGCTTGCTCATGTTGGGGCTCCAGAAAATCAGGAAAAGGTGTCGGGCACGTCGATTTCGCCCTCAAACACCGGGGTCGCGGGACCGGTCATCCACACTGGGCTGTCGGCTTGGCCCGCCCAGTCAATGCTGAGCACGCCGCCATGGGTCTGCACATCCACACGCGGGTCCAGCCAGCCTTGGCGAATGCCCACCACCACTGCCGCGCAGGCCCCCGTGCCGCAGGCCAGGGTCTCGCCCGCGCCGCGCTCGAACACCCGCAGCTTGATCTGGCTGCGCGAGACGATTTGCATGAAGCCCGCGTTCACCCGTTTCGGGAAAGCCGGGTGGTTTTCAATCAGAGGTCCCTGGGCCAGCACCGGGAAAGTGTCTACATCGTCCACGCGCTGCACCGCGTGCGGGTTGCCCATGGAGACCACACCCACACGCGCAATGCCCAGCTCGCCCAGCGCCAAATCGAACACGGGCCAGCCGTTGACTTGGTCGCTGATCAGGCCCACGGGCATGAAGGGCACACGTTCCCAGTCAAACACGGGCGCGCCCATGTCCACCGTGACGCGGCCGTCCGTGTTCATGCGCAGCTCAATCTCGCCTTGCTGCACTTTCACGCGCACGGTGCTTTTGTCGGTCAGGCCCTTGTCGCGCACATAGCGCACAAAGCAGCGGGCCCCATTGCCGCAATGCTCCACTTCGCCGCCATCGGCGTTGTGGATCACATATTCAAAATCCAACCCAAGTGCCGGTGAAGGCCGCACGGTCAGGATCTGATCGGCCCCCACGCCGAAGTGGCGATCGGCCAGAAAACGGTATTGGGCCGTGGTGAGGCCCAGGCGGCCACGCGTTTCATCGAGCACGACAAAATCGTTGCCGGCCCCTTGCATCTTGGTGAAGCGGATGTGCATGGCAACGATTATGGCCCGGAGATGTGGCGCAAGCCGCCTGATAATGGGGCATGGCACGCACATCCCAACTCCTTTACCCCCAACGTGAACCCGCGCCCCTGCGCCCTGCCGCCACCGTGCTGCTGCTGCGTGACGGACCACAAGGCATCGAAGTGCTGATGACCCGTCGCTCCATGACGGCCAGCTTTGCACCCGGTGCCTATGTGTTCCCCGGTGGCGGCATCGATGCCGCCGACGCGCAAGCGCACAGCTTGGCACAGCGCCGCCCCAAACAAAGCGACTTGCACCTGACACAAGCCATCGCCGCCATACGCGAAAGCTTTGAAGAGCTGGGCATTTTGTTCGCCCGACACGCGGATGGGCGCTGGGCAGACAACCAAGACATTGCCCACATCGACCGAAAAGCCCCTTTTGCGGCCCAATGCGAGGCTCAGGGCCTCACGCTGGCCGCCGAGCAGGTCTTCGTGCTGGCCCACTGGATCACCGACCGCGACCTGCCGCGCCGCTTTGATGTGCCCTTTTTGGTGGCCCGTATGCCTGAAGGCCAAACCCCGGTGGCCGACGAATCCGAGCAGTTCGAGCCCGTCTGGGTGCGCCCACAAGATGCGCTGAACCGCCACGAAGCGGGTGATTTTTTCATGGTCTACCCGACCATCCGCACACTGGAGCGCCTCAAAGCCTTTGCCAGCGTATACGCGGTGTTGCAGGCCTGCGCCGTGAATGACGAGCCGCTGTGGACCAGCTGTCCCCGCGCGGGCTGGTTGGCGGGCAACGAAGCGCGCTACATGGAGCACGAAGCCCCGTTTGGCGAGTTGGCCCTGGTCACGCCCGACGGGCAAATCCACCACCACCTGGACTGGAAAACCGACCAGCCGGTGTCCCTGCTCCAAAACGTGCAGCGCCTCACCGCCCCCAACCCCAGCGTGATGACCGGCCCCGGCACCAACAGCTATTTGGTGGGCGACCCGAACACCGGCTACATCGCCATCGACCCCGGCCCGGCCGACGACCACCACCTGCAACGCATCTGGCGTGCCGCTGGTGGGCAAATCAAAGCGATTGTGTGCACCCACTCGCACCCGGACCATTCGCCCGGCGCCGCCCCCCTGCAGGCGCTGTGCACGAACAAGCCCCCCATCCTGGGCTTGGCCTCCCAACCAACCTCCCGCGCGAACAGCCGCTTTACACCTGAGCGTGAGTTGGCCGACGGTGAAAAACTGGTGCTGCAAGGCGTTGGCGTAGACGGCGCGATCACCCACACCCTGCGTGTGGTGCACACCCCCGGCCACGCGGCCAACCACCTTTGCCTGGTACTCGAAGAAGACGGCCTGCTGTTCTCGGGTGACCATGTGCTCAACGGCAGCACCACCGTGATCGACCCGCCCGACGGCCACATGGGCGACTATCTGGACTCACTGGACAAACTGGCTGCGGCCTGCGTGGCCGGTGGCATCGAATTCATCTTGCCCGCGCACGGCCATGTGTTGGGCTTTGCCCACCAAGCCATCACGCACCTGAAGGCCCACCGCTTGAAGCGCGAGGCCAAAATCGCCGCCGCCATGCAGGCCCTGCCCCAAGGCAGCCTGCAAGAGTGGGTGGAAAAAGCCTATGACGACGTGCCGCCCCGCTTGTGGCCCGTGGCGGCGCGTTCCCTGCAAGCGCATGTGGACCACATCCGCGAGCAAACCCTGTCTTGATTCGCTTTGAGCATTTTTGAAAGCATGGATGATTTCTTCTGATGAAGGCATACGCCTGGCCAAACGCGTGGCTGCCGAGCAACACTGCTCGCGCCGCGAAGCCGAAGCCTTGGTCGTAGCCGGGGGCGTGCAAGTGGCGGGCAAAGTGGTCACCGACCCGGCCCGGCGCGTGCGCCCCGAGCAGGCCGTGCAGGTCAACCGCTTGGTCTCGATGGCCGCACTGGCCCCCATGACCTTGGTGCTCTTCAAGCCCTCCCACCGGGTGGCCAACCTGGCCTGGCTGCAAGACACCGTGGGCCTCAAAGCCCCCCAGCCCGGCATTTGGGGGCCTGAACGCCTGGCCAAAATGCAAATGCCCCTGCCACTGGCCAAACCCGCCAGCGGTCTGTGCATCTTCACAGACGACGTGGCCGTGCTGCGCCACCTGGAAGACCGCCGCAGCCCGATGGAGCAAGAATGGATGGCCACCGTGGGCGGCGAGGTGCCAGGCGGCCTGATCAAGGCCTTGAACGGCCCGGGCATCCGCGCCAGCATCAACCGCCAAACCGACCAACTCACGGTGCTGCGCATCGCGGGCAAAGACATCGACGGGCTGGATTTGGGCCGCTGGCTGGACGAACAATGCCCGCTGCAAGACCTGCGTCGCCAGCGTGTGGGCCGCACGGGTTTGGCCCCGCTGGAGCCCGGCCAATGGCGGCAGCTGCAAAGCCAAGAACGCTTCTGATTGATTTCCGACAAAAATACACAGGATTTACCCTTGAAATACCACGGGCAATCCCAATTTATGCAATCAGTCTGTGAAAATGGCCGTCTGGAGACTGATTAAAACCAAGCCACCAGAAATCTTGAAGGCCTCAACCGGTCTTCATGAACGTTAAAAGGAGCACCCCATGCGTTTGAGCACCAAAAGCCGATTTGCCGTCACGGCGATGATTGACGTTGCATTGCGCGAAGACCGCGGTCCGGTGTCCTTGGCCGCCATCAGCGTTCGACACCAGATTTCGCTGTCCTACTTGGAGCAGCTGTTCAGCAAATTGCGACAGCAAGCCTTGGTGGAAAGCACCCGCGGCCCCGGCGGCGGTTATTCCCTGGCACGCAGCGCCGAGAAAATCACCATGGCCGACATCGTTGGCGCGGTGGATGCACCATCAGAAGAAGAATCGGCCGCTGAAGGCGGTTGGATGAGCAGCGAACTGTGGGCGAGCCTGAATGAAAAAATGCTGAGTCACCTCAAATCGATCAGCCTTCGCCAACTCGTGTCCGAGCAGCGCGCCAAAGGCGTTGCAGTCGAAGCCGCGCCGCAAACCACGGTCAAACGCGGCGTCTTTGCCAAGCCCAAAAGCACCATGAAAATCACCGCACCCAACTCGGTGTTTGCGCTGGCCGGCAGTTTGATGCCGTCTCGTGGTTGATCGCAACCCGCTTGCGACCTAGACAAAAACCCGCTTCGGCGGGTTTTTTGTTGTCGGTTGACCGCGAAAAGTGTGAAGCTCGCCGATAAGCCGGATTCTGTGCACAACGGTTGCCCGCTGCGTGACCGCCATTACTCTGGGCCGGGGGTCACCCACCCGGCTCGATGCTACCTACCCGCCAACTCTGCGGAACCACATCAACGCTGGCCTACTTGGTATTGCTGCGCGTAGAGATTGCCCGTTTCACCCGCCAAGCGTTGCCCCCTGGCGACTCGTCTCTGTTGCTCTGATCCTCACCTCGCGGTGGAGAGGTGTTGCCTCCTACGCTGTCCTGTGCAGTCCGGACGTTCCTCCAGTGCTTCCTTTCGGAAATCGCACCAGCGGCGGTCTGGCGAGCTTCACAGCTTGATTATCACCTCTGGGTAGGCGCTCACATCGCCCCGAGTCCGAGGATTCACGCACAATGGTCTTTTGTCCTGCATTTTCAGACCGGAGAGACGCCATGAAAGCCCACACCATCCTTGACACCATCGGTCACACGCCCCATGTGCGCATCAACCGCCTGTTTGGTGCGGGGGCTAACGTGTGGATTAAATCCGAGCGCAGCAACCCAGGTGGCTCGATCAAGGACCGCATTGCGCTGGCCATGGTCGAAAACGCCGAAAAAACAGGCGCTCTGAAACCTGGTGGCACCCTCATCGAGCCCACTTCGGGCAACACCGGCATTGGCTTGGCCATGGTCGCTGCCGTCAAGGGCTACAAGCTGGTGCTGGTCATGCCCGACAGCATGAGCATCGAGCGCCGCCGCCTGATGCTGGCCTATGGCGCCACGTTTGACCTGACGCCCCGTGAAAAAGGCATGAAAGGCGCGATTGCCCGCGCCGAAGAACTGGTGGCCAGCACGCCCGGCGCCTGGATGCCCCAGCAGTTTGAAAACCCCGCCAACATCGAAGTGCATGTGCGCACGACAGCCCAGGAAATCCTGGCCGACTTCCCCGACGGCATTGACGCCCTCATCACCGGCGTGGGCACAGGCGGTCACCTGACCGGGGCGGCCCGCGTGCTCAAGGCCAAGTTTCCCAATCTCCAGGTGTTTGCGGTCGAGCCCGCCGCCTCGCCCGTGATCTCGGGCGGTGCGCCCGCACCCCACCCCATCCAGGGCATTGGCGCGGGCTTCATCCCGAAAAACCTGGACACCAGCGTGCTGGACGGCGTCATCCAGGTCGATGCTGAAGCCGCACGCGAATACGCTCGCCGCTCGGCCCGTGAAGAAGGCATGCTGGTCGGCATCTCCTCGGGCGCCACACTGGCCGCCATCGCACAAAAATTGCCCGAGCTGCCTGCAGGCGCCACCGTACTGGGTTTTAACTACGACACGGGCGAGCGTTATTTGTCGGTCGAGGGCTACTTGCCTCAAGGATAATCACCGCTTCTTGCTTGATAACCACAAGCCACAGAGGTTGCCATGATCCGAATTTCCGAACTCAAACTCCCCCTTTCGGCCCTGCCAGTTCAAGTGCGTCGTGCAGCCGATGCACCGTCCGAGACCGACGAAGACCGCTTGCCCACGGCGCATCCCGAAGAAGCCCTGCGCCGATTGGCGGCTCAAACGATGGGCTTGAGCATTGCAGACATCGCCACGCTGCAGGTCTTCAAACGCAGCTTCGATGCCCGCAAAGCTGATTTGCTGGCGGTCTACATCGTGGACCTGTCGCTGGCCGATGCGCAGACCGAAGCCGCCTTGCTGCACAAGTTCGAGAAAAACCCACACATTCAAGCCACACCCGACATGGCTTGGCACCCGCCCTGCCATGCACCCGAGGGCTTTGGCACACAAAACGGTGAGCGGCCGGTGGTGGTGGGCTTTGGGCCTTGCGGCATGTTCGCCGCCCTGGCGTTGGCGCAAATGGGCTTCAAGCCCATCGTGCTCGAGCGTGGCAAACCCGTGCGCGAACGCACCAAAGACACCTGGGGCCTGTGGCGCAAAAAGGTGCTCAACCCCGAGAGCAATGTGCAGTTTGGCGAAGGCGGCGCAGGCACCTTCAGCGACGGCAAGCTCTACAGCCAGATCAAGGACCCGCGCCACCTGGGCCGCAAGGTGATAGACGAGTTCGTCAAGGCGGGGGCCCCTGCCGACATCTTGTACGCCGCGCACCCGCACATCGGCACCTTCAAACTGGTCAAGGTGGTCGAGCACATCCGCGAGCAGATCATCGGGCTGGGCGGCGAGATCCGCTTTGAGCAGCGCGTGAGCGATGTGCTGCTAGCGCCCACCGCCCATGGCCAACAACTCACCGGCTTGCAGGTACTTGACCTGCGTACCGGCGAACACCAGACCCTGCACACGCAGCACGCCGTCATGGCCCTGGGCCACAGCTCGCGCGACACCTTTGTCATGCTGCACCGCCGTGGCGTGGCCATGCAGGCCAAAGCGTTTTCGATTGGCGTGCGCATCGAGCACCCGCAAAGCGTCATCGACCAAGCCCGTTGGGGCCGCCACGCGGGCCACCCGCTGCTGGGTGCGGCCGATTACAAGCTGGTGCACCACGCGCAAAACGGCCGCGCCGTCTACAGCTTTTGCATGTGCCCCGGCGGCACCGTGGTGGCCGCCACCAGCGAGCCGGGCCGCGTGGTCACCAACGGCATGAGCCAGTACTCGCGCAATGAGCGCAATGCCAACGCGGGCCTGGTGGTGGCCATCGATCCACCCGACTACCCGCTGGACACAATTGCTTGGCAAGCCGCCTTTGGCGAGCAAGACGGCCCCCTGCTGGCGCAAGAAGCCCATGCATTACACGCACAACAACCGCCAACCCCGCACCCGCTTGCGGGGATCGTGTTGCAGCGCCAACTCGAAACCAGAGCCTTTGAAGTGGGCGGTAGCAACTACGAAGCCCCCGGTCAACTGGTGGGTGACTTTTTGGCGCAGCGCCCCTCCACCGAATGGGGCAGCGTGTTGCCGTCTTACAAACCCGGCGTGAAACTGGTCGATTTGGCCGATGTGTTGCCGGGCTACGCGGTCGAAGCCATGCGCGAAGCGCTGCCGGTGTTCGGCCGCAAGATCAAGGGCTACGACATGGCCGACGCGGTGATGACCGGGGTGGAAACGCGCACCTCCTCGCCGCTCAAAATACCCCGGGGTGAAAATTTGCAAAGCCTCAACACCCACGGCCTTTACCCGGCCGGCGAAGGCGCCAGTTACGCGGGCGGCATTTTATCAGCGGGTGTGGACGGCCTCAAAGTGGCCGAGGCCCTGGCGCAGCAACTGCAGGGGACGCCCTCACGCAATGCCCTTGGGCAGCCTCCAGCGACCACGGGCTGAAAGCTCAAACCGAGACCATCAGGTTGCGAATGGCGTAGCGCGTCAGATCGGCCACTTTGTGCAAGCCCACCTTGCGCATGATGTTGCGGCGGTGCACCTCCACGGTGCTGGGGGCAATGAGCAAATTGCGTGCAATTTCCTTGGACGAGAACCCGTCGGCGATCAGACGCAAGACCTGCTCTTCACGCACGCCTAGGTGCGATCGCTCGGTGGCATCGCCCGAGCGGGTTTGGCGCACATGGTCCATCATGTCGGTGGCCGCGGATTGGCACAAATAAGCATGGCCCAAGGCTGCGGCCCGGATGGCCGACATCAGGTCATCGATGCTGCTGGTGGTAGAGACGTAGCCCTTGGCACCTGCATCCAGAATGTCCATCACCGCATTGCGGCCAGAGCCGTGAGAGTAAGCCACGATGTGGATCGGTTGACTGCCGTGCGACACACGCTGGATCAGATCCAGCTCGGGGGCTGGGTCTGAATGGATGCCCACCAACAACACATCCGGCCCCTCATCCTTGCAACACGCCAGTGTGTGTGCTGTATCGGCGGATATGCCCACCAACTGCATGTCAGGGTGAGTTCGCACCACGGCGGCAATGCCCTCGGCCACCACGGTGTTTTTGGACGACAGTAAAACGCGTATCGACATGTTCAATCCTTCAGCGATCATTCATCAGAATGTGCAACAACGCATCGCAACAAGGTAGACGGTCCTTATAAAAAGTTGCTTCTAATGGGTACTCAGTTTAGGTCTGCCGCGACGCACACAGTGTGCGAACCAGCACATAAAGGACCGATTGGTATTTTTTTTGTGCCGAGCACGCACGTCAATCACCGCTTACTGGACCGCCGATCGGTCTTGCTCATGGCCGCGCATGCCCACCACGGCATCCATATCACCGACCTTTTTGGGGACCTTTTTGCCGATCTTTTCGCTGATCAGCAAGGCTTCACTCAAATGGTCGTGTGCCGTCAAGGCATGGTATTTGGACAGCTTCACATGGTGCAAGGCGGCTTTGAATGCGCCCGCTTCGTGGTGGCGGCTGGCTTCTTTGTTGCGTTGGTAAGCATGGAGCAATTGCTCAGATGCCCTGCGGTAATGCTCGCTCACATGCAGGGCATAAGCCGTTTCGATCATTTCAGGGTCGTCCAGCATCACAAGTCCTTTCAAAAAAAACAAAAAAAGCCATCTCAGGTCAGTCCTTGCTCTTGCATCAAACGCTGCAAGGACATGCGCCCTGGGCAACTGAGTTTTTGGTACACATGGTGCAAATGCAGTTTGGCGGTGCCCTCACTGATGAAGAGCTTGGTCGCGATTTTTTTGTTGGGCCAGCCCTCGGTCACCATGCGGGCCACCATCAGTTCGCGGGGCGTCAACAAATGGGAGGCCTGCGCATTTTTCTTTTTTTGCGCCAGCAACAGCGACATGGTCTTGATGGACAAATCGGGGTCCAGCCATTGACCGCCCTCGAACACCGCTTGGATGCAAAGGGCCAGCTCTTGCTTGGACTTTTCTTTGGACACCAAGCCCCGCACCCCCAGATCGATGGCTTGCATGACCTCGCCAATCGACGCCCCCGTGAATACCACAGGCAAGGTGTGCGACCCGCAAGACTGCAGCGCTTGCAACAAATCCAGGCCGCTTCTTCGGGTCAAAGACAAGTCCATCACCAGTACGTGGGGGTGGTGTTGCTGAACTGCCTGCAAAGCGGCGTCGCCATGGTGAACACAGGACTTGACTGAAAAATCCGGCAAATCCTGGAACATGTGGGCCAAGCCGTCGAGCATGAGGGGATGGGGGTCGGCAAGTACCAAATCAATGCACATGGGTCACGTCCTTTTTGCAGCCAATGGGGGTGAGGCCGTGCTGCAAAAAACCTTTTGTGCAGCACCCCACCTATGCCTTCAGGATAGCCATGGCACTGTCCGCAAGTAATCCCTTGAATTGGTGAACTGGCTTACGTTCAAACCAGTAGTCGGTCGCGATTTTTCTGGGTAAGTCTGAAAAATGGCGCAGCCACCAATGGGCTCAATGCACAGCCCATTGGCGCCCCATTTCATGGACGGACCGTGATCTCGTTTTTGACCGCGGTCACGCCGCGCACGCCACGGGCGATGGTCTCGGCTTTGTTGCGCTCCAAAGCACTCTTGGCAAAGCCCGACAGCATCACGGTGCCCTTGAGTGTTTCGACACCGATGGAGGAACCGGCCACGTCTTTGTCTTCATAGAATCGGGCCTTGACCAAGGTGGTGATGCCGACGTCATCGACATAAGCCCCGACACTTTCTTGCCCACGCGAAACGGCGCAGCCGGAGGCGGCCAAAAGAACCAGCGAAGTGGCCGCAGCGGCCCAAAAAGTTTTGTCAATCATGGTGCAATCCTGTCGTGCATAGTGTGTGAACGGCCAAGTCAGGGCTTGGCCACTCGACCAAACCCGCCAAGCTTGCTGCAATGCCCAGGTTCAGACAAGTCCACGATAGCGCGCAAGGCTGCCCCCGTCAGTGTGCCAAGGCACGCTCGCAAGCACCCGTGGATCAAGCCTCGGCAACGTCGTCCACCCAAGCCACCAGCACGCCCGACGCCATCGGATTGGCGCGCGCAGCCGCCACCACTGCACGTCGTCCCGCAGCGGATTCTTGCAGCGCAAAGCGGCAAGCTGTCGACTGAGGGCTGGCCTGGGCATGTGCCAGCCATGCCCTCACCGCAGGCACATCGGAGGGCGCTACCCAAGTCTCCAGACGTCTGCCCAAGACCGATTGCAGGTCTTGCTGCAAGGCCTTCAGCGCACCCGCGTTGCACTCCATCAAGCGGCCAGTCTCGTCGATCACCAACTGCGCGCTGGGCGAAGCATCGTGCCACTGCAGTTGATAAGCCCAGGCCGCCTCCAACTCAGCGCGAGAGCGCTGCAACTCTTCTTGCTGCAAATCCAGCTCCACTTGGTGCACCTGCAATTCATGCAACAAGGCCAATGCGTCGGGCGCGGTGTCGGGCGATGAGGCCAAATCAAACAAAACACGCAAAGCCCGGCTGGGGTCTTTGGCTGCCGTCAGGCTGGCGCCCTTGGCCTCGAGCAAAGCCTGCGCACGATCGCGCAAGGCCATGGACACATTCACGGGGGTGGACGAATCGTTCATTCAGAATCTCCTGCAGGGTTGACAGTCACATGCGCTTCGCGCAAACGGAATTCCAGGGCTTTGGCCACGCTGATGTCCACAAAAGTCAGCACCGCGCCCTGAACCACGTTGAACAAGTTGCGGTAAGGCATGATGCGCACCGAAAACCAACGTCCATCGGCAGCCGATACCGATTTGACACAAGGGGCCAGCGTGCGCAATGTTTCCTGGACATCCGCTTGCAGCAGGGGGTAATCCAAGATGCCGGCCAGATCGCTCAAGGGGCGACCCACATCGGCCTCGCGCAAGTGAAAGATACCCACCGCCTGCTCGGTGTAGCGGCGTACATTCAAGTCGTTGTCCAAGAACAAAGTGGCAATTTCGGTGCTGTTGAGCAGGTTTTGCATGTCGCTTTGCGCCAATGCCAAATCGTCCAGGCGGGTTTGCAATTCACCGTTGATGGTTTGCAGCTCTTCGTTCATCGACTGCGCTTCCTCCTTGGAAGTGGTCAGCTCTTCGTTGGACGACTGCAGCTCTTCGTTGGCCGTTTGCAAAGACTCGTTGAGCACTTGCAGTTCATCGGCAGACGCCAGCATCTCGTGGCGCAAGGCCGAAATTTCTTCCCGAGCGCTTTGCAAATCTGCCGACGTGGGCGAAGAAGGGGAAGAAGTGGTTGCAGCGTCTGCGCCCGCTGCAGCGGGCGTCGCCATTTCCTTGAATACCAGCATGACCATGCCTGCCAAGGGCTGGGGGTCTTGCAGGGGTTGCACAGTCACTTGCAGTTGGCTTTGTCCATCGCCTTCAAGCGGCAATGCGTGCAAGACCACCGCTTGCCGCCCTTGCAACGCCTGCTGCAAAGCCTTGGCCACAGGCGATCGCAAAGCCGGGCGCAGCATGACGTGCACATTCCAATTGGCTTTGCCCGCAGCGGGCTCCAGATAGCGACCCGTTCGTCCGCTGATGTAGACAATGTCGCCCGCCGCATTGACCAGCACAGCAGCGGGGGAAAACGTCTGCAACAGGACCTGATCGGCCAGCGATTGCAAGTTCGAAAGGGCGTTGGATGAGGGCGGGGACACAGACGACTCCTGCACGGCGCTGCGTGCTTTCAATGGCGGGTGGGTGGGAAAGTCGACCGGGCCGCGCGACAAAGGCTTTTCGTTGCGGCGGTAAAGGCGCGACTTGGCATTCAGTACGGTGAACAGGTTTTGCGATCGCCCCACAGTTTCAGAGCTGCCCAAGAGCATCACCCCACCAGGGCGCAAGCTGAAGTGAAACAAGGGCATCAAACGCCGCTGCAATGTGGCGTTGAAATAGATCAACACATTGCGGCAGGTCAAGAGGTCGAGTTGGGTAAAGGGCGGATCCTGAATCACGTCATGGCGGGCAAACAGGACCTGGCTCCGGATCTCGGCTTGGATCCGATAGCCGCCCTCGTGGGGCACAAAAAACCGGGCCCGTCGCGCGTCACTGAGCTCGGCCAAGGCCTGGGCGTTGTACCAGCCTTTGCGTGCCACCAGGATGGCGGCTGCGTTCAAGTCGGTGGCAAAGATTTGCACGGGTCTCGGCACAACCGAGGGATTGGCCAAGGCCCAAGCCTCTTTCGACTCTTGCAAGACCATGGCCAGGGTGTAGGCCTCTTCTCCGGTGGAGCAGCCCAGCACCCAAGCCCGCAGCGGACCCGTCCCCGGCTGGGCCAGCAGGGCCGGCAAGGCCTCTTGCGCCAGGTCGAGCCAGACCTGCGGGTCTCTGAAAAATGCGGTCACACCGATCAGGATTTCGGAAAGCAACAAATCCAGCTCTTGCGGATGGGACTGCAAGTACCCGTAATACAGCGCCATGGTGGCCAGCTGGTGCACCTGCATGCGCCGCTCCACGCGGCGACGCAAAGTACTCGTTTTGTACAGCGACAAATCGTGTTTGTGCTGCTGGCGCATCCATTGCACGATGGCCTGCAAACTGTCCGCTGGTGAGTCCAGACTGCTGGTTGACTGCGCGGGCGGGGCTGCGCAGTTCAAAGCGGTCAAGCGCTGCACGATCAGCGATGGCAAGTCTTGCGGCGCGGCCACGTCATCGACGCAGGCGGCGTCGATCGCACTTTGGGGCATGGACGAAAACGCGGCTGTGTCAGCCTGCTGAGCTAAGCACAAACCGCCCTGCGCGTGAATGGCCAGCAGGCCCTGCGTGCCGTCGTTGCCCATGCCGGACAAGACCACCCCCACCGCCCGATCTGCTTGGTCTTTGGCCAAGGAGATCATAAAAGCATCGATCGGAAAATGCGGGCTGCGCGGCCCCTTCACTCGGTGTGCCGCACGAAAATGCAGGCAAGCCCGCACCACGGTCAACTCGCCGTCGCTGGGCATCACGTACACGGCGTTGGCGGCCATCACCGCGCCGTCCTGCGCTTCGTGCACCGGCAAGGCCGTGACCTGCTGCAGCAAACCGCTGAGCAAACTCGGGTAATCGGGCCCCATGTGCTGCACCACCACATAAGCGCAATTCGAGTCGAGACTCACTTGCGCAAAGAATGCATTCAGCGCCGCCAGCCCCCCGGCCGATGCCCCGATGCCCACAATGCGGGGGCCATGGCGCTCAGGCAAGTCCTTGGGCAAGTCAGACACGTCGGGCATTCAAGCCGCCATGCGCATGGGCAGCAAACGGTCGTATTCTGATTTGATGGCGCTGTAGCACTCGCAAGTGCCTTGCTCCAGCCCTTGCCGATCCAAGATGGTGATGTGCCCACGCGCGTAGCGGATCAGTCCCAGGTGTTGCAAGCGAAACGCCGCTTCGGTCACGCCCTCGCGGCGCACCCCCAGCAAATGGGCCATTTGCCCATGTGTCAGCAACAACTCGTTGCCTGTGGTGCGGTCCAGGCACAGCAACAAACAACGGCTGAAAGCTTTTTCCAGGGTGTGGTGTCGGTTGCACATCGCGGTCTGCGCCATTTGGGCAATCAGCGCTTGCGTGTAGCGCAGCAACAAGTGCAAAAGGGGCAGCGATCGCTCAAACTCGCGCAACAAATCGGCCGCAGGCATGCGCAAGAAATTGCCACCTGTCAGCACAGTGGCGTTGCTGTTCATGGACAAGCCGCCCATGAAACTCGACACACCCACCAAGCCTTCTCGACCGACCAATGACAACATCGAAGTAGACCCGTTCTCAGTCAAGCCGTGCAAGGCCACCGTGCCGTTCAAAGGGAAATACACGTAACGAAAATACGCACCCGACTCGTACAAAGACCGCCCTGAAGGCAGGTGTACATTTTCCAAAAAAGGGGTCACACGCGCCCGCACATCGTCCGGCAAACAAGAGAGCAGTTCGTTGGGAGAGCATGGCTTCGAAATGCTCACGGGCGGGTGACCTTGGAAGAGTCAAGATGTTTCATGAGTTTGCCGTCATGCGCGCCGTTACAGGGGGAAACTGAAAAAAAACTCAGCCCTGAGCGCCTACCATGATGCATCAATTTGATGCCGCCCCTTTGACGCAACGCAAACAGCCCACACCCACCCACGTTCATTGCGCCGACAATCACCCCCATGAATACCCCTGCAAAACCCGAACAAGCGCGCAACCCCCTGCACGGCTTGACGCTGGAGATGATCGTCACCCAACTGGCCGACCACTATGGCTGGCATGAGTTGGGCACACGGATCCCGGTGCGTTGTTTCACGCATGAGCCCAGCTTAGGCTCAAGCCTCAGGTTCTTGCGGCGCACGCCATGGGCGCGGGACAAAGTGGAAAGCCTTTACCTCTTCATGTTGCGCGAGCAACGGCGACAAGGCAGCATCCTCAACTGAGCTGTCCACGGTGTGCTGTACCACTGACAGCGCTGACTTGGACTTTTACAGTGAATACCTCGTTTGGTTTCATTCACTGCAAAGGTTCACATGTCCGATTCAAAAACCCCCCACGAAAAAATCCAGGCGCTCGGCGCCGGTATCTCCGGCACGGTCAACGAAGCCCTGCAGGATGCCCGACCCATGCTCAGCCGCATGGCCGACCGCGTCAACGACAGCCTGCACGATCTGGCCCAACACGGCAAAGAAACCGCACTGGAGGTGGAGCATCGCCTGGAGCGTGAAGCCCGCCACGCCAAGCGCTTGGCCGACAGCTACATCCAGCATGCACCTTTGCAGTCGGTCTTGATCGCTGCAGGCACCGGGGCAGTGGCCGCACTGGCCGTGGCTTGGTTGTTTCAGCCACGCAAGCACTGATGTTCAAGCTGCTGCTCAAGCTCTTGGTGTTGCCGCCTGAACTGCTCAAGATGCACGCACAAGGCTACGCAGACATGGCCAGCCAGACTTGGGCAGACCACCTGTGCACGCTCAAAAACCGCTGGCTCCTGTATGCCTTGAGCGTCTTGAGCGCCGGGCTGGCCTTGGTCTTGGGCGGCGTCGCGGTGTTGTTGTGGAGCGCTTTGCCCAGCATCGACACGCGCACCGCTTGGATCTTGCCGGCACTGCCCTTGGCTTGGCTGGCCGCCAGCGGCCTGCTTTGGGCAATTGCCAAGCGCTTGCGCACACGGCCTTTGCTGCAAGACATCCAGGAGCAACTGCAATTGGACTTGCTGGCCATCCAGAGCTCGCAAAAACCATGAGTGCTCACCTGACGCCAGCGCAGCGTCTGGCCATTTCGAGAGCCCTGCTGGCCGATGCCCTGCAAGACCCGGCTTGGCTGATCCTGGTGCAGCGGTGGCTCAAAACACCAGCCCAGACACCTGCCAAAACGCCAACCCCAACCACCCCGCCCCAGCGCCCACCCGGCGCCCAGCAACAACGCTGAACACCCCATAAAAAGCCTGCACTTCTTGCGAGGTGCAGGCTTTTTTTTGTGGGCAACACTTCGTGCGCCTGCAGGATGTGCAGCCCTTAAAGCCGTCGCCCCTGGATCACGCGCACCAGCACGATGACCACCGCAATGACCAGCAAGATGTGGACCAAGCCGCCCATGGTGTAGGAGGAAACCAAGCCCAAGACCCAGAGCACCAGCAAAATGACCGCGATTGTTTCAAGCATGGCCAGGGCTCATTTCTTGTTGACTTCGTGACCGATCACACCGCCCACGGCCGCGCCGCCCACAGCCCCGGCAGCGCTGCCTCCGGTCAGAATCGAGCCGCCGATGGCGCCCACGCCCGCACCGATCGCGGTGTTCTTTTCTTGCTGCGTCATGCCCGAGCAAGCGCTCAAGCTCAGGGCCAATACCGCCAAGGCCGTGTTGCTGGCGGTCCGCATGGTGAGGGGTTGTTTTGTCATCATGAACTCCTATTCTGAGGTGAATGTGGCTTGGCACAGACAGGCACCCGGGTGGGCCCGTCCGGCAAGCCCTTTCAGCTTAGAAGTTGGCAGGACGGCGGTCTGTTGGCCAGAGCACACCTGCTGGGTGAGCGCGTTTGAAACATCAGGCCAGCATGGTGCCCCGGCATTTTGAACTGCCACAGCGGCAGGCGTAACGCGCCCGAAGCGCATCGCTGAGGGGCTCATCGCTGACCAAGTCGTAATCAAAACTCAATTCCTCGCCCCGAAACACCGGCCTGCGAGTTTTGATGAAAATCCGGCCCTTGGACTCATCGGGCACGCAATTGGGCCGGCATGAGTGGTTGATCCAACGCGAATCGTTGCCGCCGTGCAAAGCGTCGATGACACGGCCATCGGCCAGCTGAAAATAAAACGTGTGGTTCGGCTCCCGGGCATCGTGCGGGTGTCGGGCCAAGGCCTCGGCCATCGAGATGATCTCGCCCACATACTCGATCACCGTCTCGCCCGCAGCCATGTGGCGCGTGGCGAACACGCCCTTGCCGTGCACTCGGGAGGACAGCACCTCGATCGGGGATTCACACTTGTGCATCACGGCTCACTTGTCCCGCCTTGGGGGAATAAAAAACGGCCCATCGGGGCCGTTTTTTCATGCACCAGAAACAATCACTTCTTTTTGTTCACGGCGGCTTTGAAAGCGGCGCCGGCACTGAACTTGGGCACGGTGGCCGCAGCGATTTTCAAGGGTTCGCCTGTGCGTGGGTTTTTGCCCTTGCGTGCAGCGCGCTTGGCGGCTTTGAAGGTGCCGAAACCGATCAGCTGGACGTCCTGCTTTTTGGCAACGGTTTTGGTGATGATGTCCACCAAGGCGGCCACGGCGCGGCCGGCGGCAGCTTTGGACATTTCAGTCTCGATGGCCAAGGCTTCGATCAATTCTGCTTTGTTCACGTTTTATCTCCTGGTTGGTTGAACGTTGTTCATTCTGACACGGTTTGATGACACTTCGCCTACAAGCCCGCCGAGATTGGCCACGGGCAATGCTGTGGTGTTGCCGCCCATCAACAATGCCGCTTTCTTTCAAACCATTCAAAACAAGCGAAAGGCAAGTCGGGAGAACAATCAGGACCTTGGAGCATGCAATCCGTCAACATCGCCGAGACAGATGAGATCGTTGAAGACATGGACAAGTTGCTCCTGCTGTTGTCACCGTAGAACCGCTGGTAGCAATTGAGAGAAGGCATCGGTCCTGATCACCCCATGCCCTGGCGTCCACGGAAGTGGTCGCAAAAGACATGCAACTGGCCAGATGTCCGCAGCCCATCACGCAGCACTTTGAGGAGTTCACTGGAGTCACCTTTGAAGAGAAGAACAAAGACACCGGTGGTGATCTCACAGAGGACGACGACCGTGTTGATCCCGTCGCCTTGGAATGAGCCTGTGGGGTCCTGTTGCTCCGCTTCCCACCCAAGAACCTGCCAAGGGAATCATCGTGAGCAGCGGACCTGTCAGCCTCAACCGTCGATCGGTCAGCGACTGCCCGCAGCAACTGATTGCCGCGATCCTGTCGATGCGTTCACACGGAGGGGTACTTCCCTTACATGGCCGAGCAAGACTATCAAGCTGATTGCCTGACGACACGGGAATGCATGCCGTGACCTTAAAGCGATTTTTTATTGATGTTGTAGAATTCTTTAAGCAGATGTGTAATTTTTTAAAAAATTTAATCGCAAATGATCATAGAAATTTTCGAAATGTTTTCAGATGGAGTTCGAGAAAAAGTCACTTCAATGAATGGTCAAGGCGTAGCGGTAATCATGCCGGCGACAAATATCAGCCAAGCCATCGAAGCCGCTCGGAGAATGATAGCATTTGCACAATATCCTTTTCGGATGATCATTGCACTGGACACAGTCAGAGGTGGTTTTATCAAAACCTTGAACTCTGTTGCGCAAAAAGTCAATGCGGAATTCGTTGTTTATGTCGCACAAGACTCTTTAGCTGGCGATGGATGGTTAAAAATTGCCATGAATCATCTGACCGAAAATAACAAGTCATTGTTTGCTTTTAATGACGGTCAGTACCATGGCAAATTAGCGCAATTCGGTGCAGTCAGGATGAGATTTTCCGAAAAATTTTACGGTTATGGAAATGTCTTTTTCAAGGAATACCACTCCCACAGGGCAGACAATGAGTTGACTTTGATTGCGAGATTGACCAACCAATTCTCATACTCTCCAGATGCATTGGTGCTTGAAGTAGAATACCGCCTCAACAAAGTAATAAATCCCGAAGATATTGAATTATACTCCAAGCGAAAAATTGAAATTTTAAAACAATTTGGCGTCAAAAAATTATCATGACCTTAATGGTTATTTTTTCAAAAATATCAACTTTTCCATATATTTAAAAATGACATCAACTCCCCTCGGTTGAAATCATGATTTCAGGTTTTTTCAATTCAGTTATTAAATGAATTTTATTGGTGTGCAAATACTGTTTTTCAACAATGAATCCACCCTTAAATCCATACATTTTGGCTAAACATTCTTTTGTATCAAAATATTTGGGGAAAGTTTTCACCGTAATGATGTTGACATGGGTGGGATCTTGCCATGCTTCTGGCGCAGGAAATGCTGGGGTGAAAGATAAGAATTTACCGCCGGGTTTCAATACCCTGTAAATCTCCGACATGAGATCAACGAAACAAAACTTCCTTTGAGGAGCATAGATGACTCTTGGAATATGTTCTAAAAAATCGAACGCAGTACAGTAATCAAAAAAATTGGCCTGAAAAGGGATCGGATCGACAGCGAGATCTGCGACCTTGACTGTTTCATTGCTTTCTCTGATGTCAACACCGTACAACTCATCGGCATTGAATGGATTTTTGGGTTTCAACCCACATCCTAAATCCAAAGATCTTGTCATTCTTGGTCCTTAAAAAATTCTGCTGGCAACGGGTCTTGACCCGTAACCCGATTTCGGCGGTCTGTTCATTTTTTCGCTGGTTTTTCGCTGAACCGCTTAGCTGACAGACAAGCCAACGCTTTGTAAGCTTGGTCAGCATTGTAGCCATCGAAGCCTTGGGGCCGCCATCCCGCTGCTCTGTGGGTGTGTCAGCGGCGCGGTCACCGGTTGTGCCCCAATGGCTTGGCAAATCGCCCGGTCTTGGCTTTCGTTGAGTTGATGCCGTTGGGGAAAATTCTTTTGCTCAGCCCTTTGGCTCTAAGGGACGATGACCATGGGACCGTGTGTCAAGGAGCCAACTCACAAGAAAAATGATTCATGCGGCTGCTGACTAGTAATTGAATTTCTCGAAATCTAATTTGTAAATCTCCATGATTATTTTTTTAGAATGCTTATCGAGGTTTTCAGAAGACACGCCAATTTGGCTTGGTTTTTTTAATGAATGCGGCATGCGAATACCACTGACATCCGTGTCAAAAACGGAGCCTATATATCTTCTGACCCCATCCAATCCGTTTTCCAACTTAAACACTTTGTTGGCGGCCCCGGGGTACAAGAATTTGATCTGTGGTAAAAAATGATGGTCAAACTGACCGAGGGCCAAGGCATTGTGGCCCTCTAAATTTCCAATAAATTTGTTAATATCAATAAAAGGATCTATTCTTTTGAGTCCATATTTTTGGTAGGCAAATGCGCTGCAAAATCGATCAAAAGGGTTGCGAGTGACCGTGAAAAAATCATCGAAAAATGTGACTGGGAATAATTTACTGACGTCTTCTCCTGTGATGTGCTGTGGCGAACTGATGCTCCAGCGGACATTTTTATTTTCATAAAAATGATGGTCCAAAAATGATATGCTGGCACCTGTCATGACTTTTAAAAAGTCCTCAACAGAGGTCCCTCCACATTTCGGAATGTGTGAATAATAAACAATTTTTTTATTAAAACGAATTATGGGCATGTGAACACTCTTTTTGAAATCTACTTTTTCAAAATTACAGTACCAATATTCATATTGTACGGTCTTGGCAGTTGATAACTCCAGACTTCAAATGAATCTTCATGAAGAACCCCCCCATAATTTTTGAGTGATGGGGTAAGCTCCAAAACAAAAGTCGTAAATATCCGCACAATGCGCTTTGATTTGAGCGTCAATGGTTGATTCCTCAGCAATTCCAATTGTTTTATTTACTTTCACACTGGCATATTGCGCATTTAACTCCACACCTAAAAAAGTCGACAATCTTAGAACCTCACTGTGTGTGAACATATTTTCATAAATGCCAATATGCAACTCTTCCTTGGCAACCACTTGTTTCGACTGGCTGATGATTGCCTCATAATTGGTCCGTAAAGTGCAGTGTTCATTTTTGTAATATTTTTCAAGCGCCTTGCTATACTCCTGATCTCCACTGCCAATGCCTTCATTGTAATTTTTTCTGTCCAAATTAAAACGAACAGCACTTTTAATTCTGCTCAAAGGGTCGCGAATTAAAATGAGTGCCTTGACTTGAATGCCTCTTTTCTGAAATTCCTTTTTAATTGCATCAAGCCTGCTCGCCTCAAGGCCACAGTAAGATGGTGTGATATCTGCGGCAATAGAATATTGACTCGAATACAAACTTGCGAAATAATCTAAATAAACGCCATGGTTATTTTGCATGGCATGACGAATAAATTGAACAGGGTTAGAATTAAAACCCACCTTATGTGCCGAATTTTGTTTCAGCAGAGGGATGTCTATCGCATCCCATATATGGAATTCTTTGATTGTTCCTTTGCAAAAATTCGGAGATTCGGAAAGATAGTTGTATACCCATGATGTACCGCATTTTTGATGGCCTAAGCCCAAAATAAATGTCTTAGCGCACTCTTTCATACATTAAATCTAATATCGCATATTTTTTAAATGACTGCACTTCATCACTGGTTCAATCAACTGATTCCACGACCTGGAGCAAAAACCAGCCAGTCTCTGCTGTCACGGGGGAATGACCCGATTGGACGGAGCTCCGCTTGCCCCCCTGCGCAAACCGCTGACCACGTTCAGGGTTGACACAATCCAGCCGCATCACAGACCAAATTTAACACGGGGATCCGGAACGAGGTGCCGCAGCAAGATCTTGCTCCTCCAAAGAGTGCGTGCCAATTTGGAGAAGCCGGAGTGGGTTACCCCAAACGGATTGGGCGCGACTTTCTGAATGAACAGCCTTGCTGACAGTGCCAGCATAAGCAGGTCGAGAATGGCATCTGAGTTGCTTGCCAAGACGTCAGCGTCGTCCATGTCGCGCATTTCGTGTAAGGGCTTGGCGTCGGCGCTGAGCCGCCTGGAGAAGGAAAAGACGGTTGTGTTCTTGAATTCTGACTGGAAGCGCTCTTTGACCTGCAAACTGTCGGTGGCCAGAAAAATGCGTTTTGCGGAGCCCTTTTTGAGATCTTGCAAGAGCGATTCATAGTCAGTTGAGTAGTCTGTGTTCCGCACATGCACCCCAATCCATGGCCCGCCCATGGTGTGGATTCTCGCAAGCAGCTGATCCACCAGAGAGCGATCCAGAGACAACCTGAGCAAAGTCCATTGCGACAGGGAGCCACCACCGGCTTGTTGGTGCACAAGCAAGGGGGATGCATGGTCACGTGTAAAGTCAAAAGTGAGCGCTAGACCCGATGTGGAGTCGCAAAAGGCATCGATCTTGCTGTCGTGGTGGACTTTGTAGGAAGTAACGCGCCCCTGGAGGAATGTCGGGTAGACCTGCATGGCATCCAAATCGGTGGCTTGACCTTCGAGAGAAAGAACAAGGCGCTTTTGTTTGGAAGTGAAGTAACGGCTGAAGTTGTCTTTGAAGTAGTCGGAATGTGCGTATGCAGTGTCAACGATCACGGTGCGCGAAGTCACCTCGGCATACTGGCAACACCTTTCTATTTGACACAGCATGTCATTGAACCCCCCTTGTGGGCGACAAAGCAATAGCCTTTCGGACATAACAATCATTTTGAAGTTTTAAAAAAAGATTCTAACTGATTAAAAATAGGACATTAAATTAAATATTTTCTTAGATATCCTACTAAACAAGCGGCTAACTGGCTGCGTCAAGTCAGCGGTCTGATTGAAGCGCTGAGCGATCTGGCAGTCAGGCCATTCTGGCCTTGACTTGGCGCGCCCATCGCTGAACGAGCCTTGCTTCGATGTCTGGCCAAGGCATGCGCTTGGCCAGGAGCGCCCCTGGATGGGTCAAATCGATCATCAGATCATCGAGGCAATGGCGGAAAAAATCATTTGTCATGGTGCTGCTTTCTAAAACTCTCAGAAAACAGCTTCCATTGAATATCCATGTCAGAGTTCTGATCGTCCGGATTCACACCCCATCCACGGCATTCATGCGGGTTGCAGGCGTTTTGCTTGGCCAACACGATGTCATGAATCCTCATGGGCTGAAGTTGCAAATGGCCTCCATTTATTGGCTGATTTTTACCCACTGCCGCCATTCTTCAATCAACTTATTTTTTCTTTCAGATTTTTCGTCTGGTTTTATTAAACAATATCAACCTACAAATATTGAATGAAAATAATTTCTCCATGCTCAGAACATCTCGATTATCAATTGAAAAATTAAATGATTCAATATTTTCGTGGCATAAACTTTAACTCGCCAATTCATTGCAAAAATTTTCCATGCTTTTTGGCCATCTTGACATCAAACTTTCAGCACCAAACAGCCCATCAACCCTATCGAGCAGACCAACAGGTTTCATGCCTGGAGCGGTCCCGTATCGGATCAAGACTTGACTTGACCATATTGCTGGCCCCTTGGGCAATTTGGTCAAATCAGAGTATTCCCAAGGTTTTCCACAGCGGTAACTTGTGCGTGATCGTCGATTCAACCATTGCGCGCAATGCCGTCAGGTTCTCGGCGTTGTCCTGCATGGGTTGGGCAGAATTGGCCATGCGTCGCCCGCTTTTTTGTATGCTGTCCCAGACATGCTGAGCCAACTGCTGTGCACCCAAGTGCTCGCCATGGTCCATCAGGGCAGAGAGCATCAAGCGCTCGGTGTGATGGGCGCCCACCCCACCGCCACAAAGGGGTGCAGCGAGTACCTGATAGTCATCGCTGTAACGCGCCTCATTGGCGATCACGCGATTGAGCCTTTGCGCTGTCACGCCCAAGGTGCCTAACTGCGGGGCAATGGAAATGGCAACCTGTCCACTGGCCACCAGCAAGGCAGCCACCTGCCAGATGGTGTGGGGTGACAAAGCCTGCAGGGCTGGGAGACGGGACAGCTCAAGAATACTTTTTGGCCCCAGGCTCAGTGCATCTAAAAAAGGGACATAAACTTCCGCTCGCGCGTCAATCTCAGCATGACCAAACTTCAATTTGAGATTGAAAGCATGGCGCGGCACCACAGTCACCAGTTGCAGTTCCTGAAGCGTCTCTTTTTGTCGCAGTGCAGGCATTGACCGAGCACCCCGAACAAAGACATCTTTGCGAAAAGAAGTGTTCAGAAAATAATCTTTGATCGTTTCACGATACACAGGATCCCCACCCCCGTTGATGAGGTCCAATTTATCGGGGGTGAAAAAAATAGATGGGTATGCAAGCGCCAGCTCGGCAGAGCCCACAAAGTCGAGTTTGGCTTGCGCAAAGTCCTTCGCCACATCGGCAAAATACAAGGGCTGCCAAGCCTGGTTCAGGTACTCGTGCACCAGATAGTTCACATTGCCATTCGCAAGCTTCTGCATGCGAGGTTTGAGTCCAGGGTTGGCTTTGAAGTAGCCAGCCTTTGCGCCTTCGAGTTGTTGTAAGAAGACGGCCGCTGATTTCATCAGGGCATCACTTCGCCCATGCGAACGGCCTGCATGTTCAAGCAGCAGCCGTTGCAAGGGCAATGCCGTTGACCAGCCGGGCATGGCGTTGTAACTGACATAAACCACCCCACCCGGCTTCAGGTAGCGAGCCATGAACTGGACAATGAACTGTCGATTTTCGGCCGTGACCCACGAATAAATACCATGAAGGGTGATGAAATCAAACTGGGGCAAATCTGGCACAAGACCCGCCGCCATCTCTTCAAAACTGTTTTCAATCAAATGCAGATTGGGTATTTGGCTTGTGCTGGCAATGTCGCGCGCGCCAACAATGTGAGCCGGATTAAAGTCAGCCGCATAAAACGTGCCCATGGGGTTGGTCGCAGCCAAGATGATTGACGTTAACGCACGACCACAGCCGAGCTCACAGTAGGTGTAAGGCCTGTCCAGCGCGATGGACTCATAACCATTCAGCGAGCAGACAAAGTTGAGATGGGAGGGGCTTTGTTCTCCATAAAAGCCTGCGGTGTATTCGATATCCGATGCGTAGCCTGCAGTCCAGTCCATCAACCGCTCCTAAATAGTGGGATTAAACACGATAAGAGAGCCCCTTTTGATCGGACCTTGGTCTGTGATCGATTTTTGTTCAAGCGGTTTAAGGGCTGGGACGCTTTCAACTCCGCTCAGGCCATCCAAGGCTTGGTCCGCCAGAGTTCGACCGTGCACGACATCAGTCATTGACAGGCACAGGTGCGCTGCAAACGCTCCTCCACAACAGGCTCATTTGGGGGTCGAGGGAGGGTCTTTGGTTGTCCAGCCTGGCCAATAGGGCGCGTTCCTTGGGGTGATTGTCGACAGGCCCGTGGTCCAGCGCCCTCTCGGGCGACAGTTTGGTATCTGCCGCAAGCAGTTTGGCCCGCGTGTCACGGTACAAAATCAGCACCATGAAGCAGACCTTTGCGTGCGCCACAATGCGCTGGAGCGAGTGCTGATACAAGGAGCGATACCGCTGCTGACAATGAGCACCTTTGCGGGTTCTCTGAGGGAACTCTGCGGAGCAGGTCCCAACAGGCTCACTCCACGGTGACGCTCTTGGCCAGGTTGCGTGGCTTGTCCACATCTGTGCCCCGCGCACAAGCCGTGTGGTAACTCAGCAGCTGCAGCGGCACCACGTGCAAGATGGGTGACAGCACGCCATAGTGCTCAGGCATGCGGATGACATTCACGCCTTCACTGCTCTCGATCTTCGTGTCGCCATCGGCCAGCACATAAAGCACGCCGCCACGGGCGCGGACTTCTTGCATATTGCTCTTGAGCTTTTCCAGCAGTTGGTCATTGGGGGCCACCGTCACCACGGGCATGGCGCTCGTCACCAGGGCCAGCGGGCCGTGTTTGAGTTCGCCCGCGGCATAGGCCTCGGCGTGGATGTAGGTGATCTCTTTGAGTTTCAAAGCGCCTTCCAGCGCGATCGGGTAGTGCGTACCCCGGCCCAAGAAGAGGGCGTTTTCTTTGCTGGCAAATTCTTGTGACCAGGCAATGATTTGTGGCTCGAGCGCCAGCACGGCTTGCAGGGCGGCGGGCAGGTGGCGCATGGCTTTGATGTGCGCGGCTTCCTCTTCGTCGCTCAGGCGCCCTTTGGTCTGGGCCAGCGCCAGCGTCAGCAAGAACAAGCCTGCCAGCTGCGTGGTGAAGGCTTTGGTGGAGGCCACGCCGATCTCGGCCCCGGCGCGGGTCACATAAGCGTGTTTGCACTCGCGCACCATGGCGCTGGTGGACACATTGCAAATCGTCAGCGTGTGCGTCATGCCCAGGCTTTGTGCGTGGCGCAGCGCGGCCAGGGTGTCGGCGGTCTCGCCGCTTTGGGTGATGGTGACGATCAGCGTGTGGGGGTTGGGCACCGATTCGCGGTAGCGGTATTCACTGGCGATCTCGACTTGGCAAGGCACTTTGGCAATCGCTTCGATCCAGTACTTGGCCACGCAGCCGCTGTAGTAGCTGGTGCCGCAGGCCAAGATCAACACGTTGTCGATGGCCTTGAAGGTGGAATACGCGCCGTCGCCAAACAACTCGGGCGTGATGCCCTCCACGCCTTCGAGCGTGTCGGCAATGGCGCGGGGCTGCTCGAAGATTTCTTTTTGCATGTAGTGGCGATACGGGCCCAACTCGGCCGCGCCGCTGTGCGCGTGCACGGTTTTCACAGCGCGGGTTGCGGCTTTGTGATCGCGGTCCACCACCCAGTATTTGCCCAGCTGGATGTCGACCACGTCGCCTTCTTCCAGATAAACGATCTGGTCGGTCACACCGGCCAATGCCATCGCGTCGCTGGCCAAAAAGGTTTCGCCCTGGCCGACACCCAAGATGAGCGGCGAGCCTGCGCGCGCACCGATCACGCGTTGGGGCTCGTCTTTGTGGAACACGGCAATCGCGTACGCGCCGTGCAGCTGGCGGATGGCGGTTTTGACGGCTTCAAAAATGTCGCCGTCGTACACGCTGTCGACCAGATGGGCGATGACTTCGGTGTCGGTCTGGCTGAGGAACACATAGCCCTTGGCTTGCAGGGCGGCGCGCAGTTCTTCGTGGTTTTCGATGATGCCGTTGTGCACCAGCGCCACGCGCCCAGGCCTGTCCGGGGCGCTTCCCAAAGTCTTTCCGGGCTTGGCGTCTGCCGTGCCGTGGCTGAAGTGCGGGTGCGCGTTGTGCACGGCAGGCGCGCCGTGTGTGGCCCAGCGTGTGTGGGCGATGCCGGTGCCGCCTTCGATGTGGTCGGCCGTGACCTGGTCCATGAGTTCGGCCACGCGCGAGGTGCTGCGGGCGCGTTGCAGACCGCCCGTACCACCGCTCAAGCTGGCCGCGTGCACCGCCACGCCGCACGAGTCATAACCCCGGTACTCCAGGCGCTGCAGGCCCTGCACGAGGATGGGAACGATGTTGCGGGAAGAGACGGCGCCGACGATGCCACACATGTTGAAGCTCCTGAATGGGGTGTTTTCACAAGATGGGTGAGATGTTAGGCTTGCTGACTTGAAATTTCAGATCAAAATTAATGCACATATGCTTTAAAAATTTCTTTTTATTTGAATATTGAAATTTAATTTCAATAAAATACGATGCATGGAATCAAATGAACTGGACACCATCGACCTGCAACTGCTGGACGCCCTGCAGCGCGATGCCCGCATCAGCAATGTGGCACTGGCCGAGCGGATGAACGTCTCGCCCCCCACTTGCCTTCGCCGGGTCAAGCGGCTGACCGAGGGCGGCTGGATCGAGCGCCAGGTGGCGGTGCTGAGCAGCGACAAACTGGCCGCCAGCTTGGGCCACGGCTTGAGCGCATTGGTCGAAGTCTCTCTAGACCGCCAGGGCAGCGAACAACTGGACGCGTTTGAAGCCCGCGCCGTGTCGCACGACGCGGTGCAGCAATGCTGGCGCGTCTCGCCTGGCCCCGACTTCATGCTGGTGGTGCAGGCCCGCGACATGCCGCACTACCTGAATATCAGCCAAGTCCTGTTCACGCAAGACGCCAATGTGCGCAATGTCAAAGCTTTTTTTGCGACCAAGCGCGCCAAATTCACCACCACCTGGCCTGTGCTGCGCTGAACCTGCGCGGCGCAGACCGGTGAGAGGGCCTCCTACAATCGACGCCTGAGCACAGGAACCCCCATGAACACGACCGCTGGCTTGCAAGCCGAAGACTTTGACACCCTGGACAGCCTCCTCGACGACCTGCGCGAGCGATTTGAAGAGACCCCGCAATGGGAGTTCTGCGAAGGCTTCATGGCCGCCCTGGTCTGCAGCCGCCGTGCCATTCCCGAAGCCGAATGGCTGCCCATGCTGCTGGGCGTGGAGGAAGGTGACGACGGTGGCAGCTTTGCCGACGACGCCCAGCGCCAGCAGTTTTTGGCCCTGTGGCAGCGCCGATTTGAAGAGATCAAGCAGGCCCTGGACACCCCCGTGGAAGCGCTGGACGACGACAAAGCCTACGCCCCCGAAGTGATGGACGTGCGCGGCGCGATCGCCACGCTGCCCGAAGAAGAACGCGCAGAAATCGACGACAACGAGATCCCCGCTTTCGCGCAGGTCTGGGCTCTGGGCTTCATGTTCGCGGTCGAAAACTGGCCCGATGAATGGACCTCCCCCAAGGACAAAGATGCCGCCAAGTGGCACGACCTGTCGCTGCAAGCCATTGTGGCCCTGACCGAAGACGACGCCGACACCCCCACCCTGTCCGCCCTGTCCGAAGACGGCCCCCCCAGCGTCAGTGAAAACCGCCTCAACACCTACGGCGAAGCCCTGTGGGCCGTCTACGACCTGCGCGAGATCTGGCGCAACATCGGCCCCCGCGTGGAGCAGGTCATCAAAGTCGCAACACCTGGCCGAAACGACTCTTGCGCGTGCGGCAGCGGGAAAAAGTACAAAAAGTGTTGTGGCGCCTGAGTCCGACCCAACCCAACACAAGGACACCCTCTGTCAACCCGCACCCGATGCGGGAGCCTCGCAGAGTGAGCTCGCTGAGGCATGGCCCCGGGTCAAGCCCGGGGTGACAGGCGCGGATCTGGGAGGCACGCAGGCATGGCGCCCACGCCGGGCTCAGCAGAAGAATTCCCGCAGTTGCATGCTGGTGGCTTCGGACAACTCTTCGGGGATGAAATGCCCAGCGGGCATGACGCAGCCAGAGACAGGGCCATCGCACTGGGCTTGCCAGAGCTCAATGGGCTTGAACATCCGATTGACCACGCCGCGCTCGCCCCACAACACACGGGTCTCGCAGGCGATGCGCTGGCCTTGTGCCCGGCTGTCGCGGTCATGCAGCAAGTCGATGCCCGCGCTGGCGCGGTAGTCCTCGCAGGCGCTGTGGATGGCAGCAGACAGGCCTTGGGCATTGAGTTCCGGCTTGCAAAAACAGCGCTCGTACTCGGCGAGGGCTTCGGTTTCGATGTAGCCCAAACCTTGGCTGCCCCAACCGCCGAGCTTGGCGTGCAAATAGGCCTGGGCGTTGCCGGCGATCATGAATTCGGGCAAGGGCGCAGGCTGGGTCAGGTGGAACCAGTGGTAATAAGCCTGCGCAAATGCAAAGTAAGGGTCGTCCACCGGACCGGACACCGTGGGCGTTTTGCCCCAATGGCCGCTGTACATGTCCAGCGTGGGCGCGATGTCGATGACGCAGAGTTTTTTGACACGGCTGGCGTGGTCCAGCGCCAGCCGGTGCGCCACACGGCCGCCGCGGTCATGGCCACAAAGATAAAAGTCGGTGACGCCCAGCGCATCGAGCAAAGCCACCACCTCTTGGGCCATGGCGCGTTTGCTGTAGTGGGCATGATCTGCCGGACCGCAAGCGTGAGAGGAGTCGCCGTAGCCACGCAGGTCGGGCATCACCAAGCGGTAACTTGTGCGCAGTTGCTGGGCTACCCGCTGCCACATGACGTGGGTTTGCGGAAAGCCATGCAGCAAGACCAGGACGGGCCGTTGCGACTGCGCGGTCCAATCCGCCGATTGACGGAAAGTGACTGGCAAGCCCTGCACCATCAGGGTCTTGCGTTCAAATCCGGCAAACCAGTGCATCAGTCCACCTTGGCGCCAGAGACTTTGACCACCTCGGCCCACTTCTTGTGCTCACTCTCGATGAGCGCCGCAAATTGAGCAGGCGTGTTGCCGCTGGGAATGGCACCCAAGGTGGCCAAGCGCTCTTTCAAGGCGGGGCTGGCCAAGGACTTGGCCACTTCTTGCTGGATGCGGGAGACCACATCGGGCGGGGTGCCGGCGGGTGCCAACAGGCCGAACCAGCTGCTGGCTTCAAAACCTTTGAGACCAGCCGCTTCTTCGATGGTGGGCAGGTCGGGCATGGCCGCAGAGCGTTGGCCGCTGGTCACGGCCAGGGCCTTGAGTTTGCCGCCTTTGATCAGCGGGATGGCGGAGGGCAGGTTGTCAAACATCACGTCCATGTTGCCACCCGACAAGTCCAGCAGGGCGGGACCCGAGCCCCGGTACGGAATGTGGGCCATGAAGATGCCGGTTTGGCTTTTGAACAGTTCACCCGCCAAGTGGATGGAAGTGCCATTGCCGCTGGAGGCCATGTTGAGCTTGCCCGGATTGGCCTTGGCGTATTTGATGAAGTCGTTGACGTTGTTGATCTTGTTGGCGGCTGCTTTTTCTGCGTTGACCACCATCACATTGGGCACTCCAGCCACCAAGGTGATGGGGGAGAAGTCTTTGAAGGGGTCGTAGGGCAGCTTGGCATACAAGGCGCGGTTGATGCCGTGCGTGCCCACAGTGCCCATGAGCAGGGTGTAACCGTCGCCTGCCGACTTGGCCACGATTTCGGCGCCCAGGTTGCCGCCTGCGCCGCCTTTGTTTTCAATGACGAACTGTTGACCAAAGGCCTTGGACAAATCGGGCGCGATGGCGCGGGCCAGGATGTCTGTGGTGCCGCCGGGGGCAAAGGGCACCACAATTTTGACGGGCTTGGTGGGCCAACTGGTTTGGGCCGAAGCGAACATGCCGGTCAGCGTCAGAGCCACGGCCGTGGCAATGCGCAGCAAAGGGCGACGGGGGAAAGCGGTCATGGGGTTCTCCAAAAATTGAATCAACCCAGCCATGATGCCATGCCCAGCGTGGTCAATCTGTCGCCAGAGATCAGGGCTTTGTCAGGGATTGCGAGCATGCCCGGGCACGCCCCATCGGACCCAAAGCACTCTTTTGTAGACTCTACAATGGTTGCCCATGCATCTTTTAACGCCTTCTCATGTCTTGGAGAGCACCGGCATGACGACCCCCTATTCTCACGCCAGCCTGGCGCTGTCGCTCGTCGGCGATGTCCGAAGCTTGGGTTTGGTCAGCCACCAAGATGCGCCCTTGAAGAGTTTCACCAAGCGCTTGTTGATCTGCCTCCGCTCCATTGACCATGCCGTGAAAATCGAAGAGTTCAGGGGCCATCAGTTCTTGAATTTGATCAGTCGACTCAACCACGAGGTCGCGCCGTATTTGTTGCAGCCAGAATTGCCTTTCACGGACAGCAAGCACCTGCACATCTGGGTGATAGACCAAGCACATTTGCTGTCGACAGAGCAGCAATCGATCATCTTCAGGCTCATTGAACTGTTTCCCGGTCTGCCGTTTCGTGTGATCTGGCTGAGCAACCAGCCCTTAGAAACCTGGAAAAACCATGCCAAAACCGAATGCATCTTTTTAGACCTGGACGCGGTCGATACGGGCCCCATGCAACCGGATGCCCCTCCGCTGAACGCAGCGCCCAACGAGGCCCTCCTGGTCGGAGAGAGATCGACCGATTCTTCACCTGACAATGCACTGAAATGGCCGGCGGCGAACCTGAGCCGACAGGTCAAAATCGGTGCTGTCGGACTGGGTCTGGCCTTGTTGGCGGGACTGGCATGGATGATTCCAGCACCCCCCACGCAGCCAGCCGCAGTGGGTACGGCATCGGAACCAGCACCTTCAACCCCAGCGGCACCTTCAGGTCCAGCACCGGTTGAGGCGGCTTCGACAACGAACGCGCAGGCGGCCCCTGCCGAAACCCCAGGCAAAACCAGCACCAAACCTTTGCCAGAAGAGGCCCGCACGGGTGCCCGCTGGCTCAAGGCCTTGCCCGCCGAGACGCTGGTGGTCGAGCACGGCTCGTTCAACAACCTGGACGCCGCCCAAAAACTCAAAAACAAACACAAAGAACTGAGCACGGCACGCATCATCGCTGTCCGGCCATCGCCCAACGCGGACGAATGGCAATACAGCGTGGTGACCGGTCCTTTCAGGTCCGAAGAACGGGCCAAAACCTATGTGTCGCGCCTCGAGTGGCGTGCCAAGACGCGCACCCGAAGCACCGACAAGCTCAAGCCACTGGTGGCCTCAGCCCCCTGAGCCCTGTCGGGCAAAATGGTTTGGCGCTCCCTTGGCGATGGCCATTTGTCACAGGTCAAGCCAACTGCTGGGACCAGAACTGAAGCCCTGTCCATGCAGAAACTCAACTCAATGCCCTTGCGGGGCCTGCGTCCCTTGGGTGTTTTCACCGACATCGACGACACCCTGACCACCGAAGGCGCCATCACGCCCGATGCCCTGCAGGCCCTGAGCGATCTGAAAGCCGCCGGCTTGCAGGTGGTGCCGATCACCGGTCGCCCGGTGGGCTGGAGCGCGCCTTTTGTGAACCGCTGGCCGTTGGACGCCATCGTGGCCGAAAACGGTGCGGTGGCTTTGTTGCCCGACCCGTCGCAGGGGCTTCGCAAGATTTACCAGCAAAACGCCGCCACACGAGAGCGCGATTTCTCACGCCTGCAGGCTGTTGGCCAACGCGTGCTGCGCGAGGTGCCCGGCGCACAGTTGTCGCAAGACCATGCGGGCCGCGAAACCGACATCGCCATCGACCACAGCGAGTTCTGCCACCTGCCGCAAAGCGGCATCGATGCGGTGGTGCAGATCATGCGCAGCGAAGGCATGACCGCCACCGTGAGCAGCATCCACATCAACGGCTGGTTTGGCAACCACAACAAGCTCTCTGGCGCCCGCTGGATCGTGCGCGCGCTGTGGGGCCGCGATCTGGACGCCGAGATCGAGCGCTGGGTTTATGTGGGAGACTCCACCAACGACCAAGTGATGTTTGAGCGCTTCCCGCACAGCGTGGGCGTGGCCAATATCCGGCGCTTTGAAGCCCAGCTGATCCACCCTCCCTGCTACATCACCCCCAGTGAACGTGGCGCGGGCTTTGCCGAATTGGCACAACACCTGCTGAACGGCCTCTCGCACTCATGAACACCTCCACCCTTTTGACCTGGTCTGAAAAAGACTGCGAACGCTCGGCCCTGTGGCGATCGGACCAAAACTTGCCCGCCCGAGTGGTGCTGGCCGATGACACCCTGACCGCCGATGCGGCTTACCGCCTGGCCTGCGAGGGCACGGGCCTGCTGTGGCGCGGCGACTTTCACAACGCCCGCCAGCTGCTGCAAGCGATGGCCCGGCGCATCGACAAACCGCAAAAGGTCAAGCGCAAAAAAGCCGATGCGACCGCACCCTTGCCGGGTGCAGCGTTCCATACACACCGTCAGGCGCAAGCCCAGCGCACCCGCGTGCTGAGCCAGATCCTGATCGAGTTGAACGGCGACTACGGCATCACGCTGCGCCGCGCACCCGATGTCAAGCAAGCTTGCGCACAAGCCTTTGGCGCCGCCAATGGGCAGTCTTCGGTGATTTCGCTGCGTGCCTTGCAAGGCGTGATCGGTGCTTTTGAGTGGCGCAAAAACGGCGTCGAAGTGCCTGCATTGGGGGAGAACCTGCGCATCCACCCGCATTACGGCGTATTCTCCCCGGTGCGTGGGGAATATGTGGGTTTGGCGGCCAAAGCACCACTGCCGGCGGCCTTGAAAGAACACTCGGTGGCTTTTGACATTGGTGTGGGCACCGGTGTGCTGTCGGTCTTGCTGGCCCGGCGCGGTGCCCAACAGGTGGTGGCCACCGACATGGCCGAGCGTGCGCTGGTCTGCGCCCGCGACAACCTGCAGCGCCTGGGCCTGCAAAACCAGGTGCAGTTGCTGCAAGCCGATTTGTTCCCGCCCGGCCAGGCCGCACTGGTGGTGTGCAACCCACCGTGGCTGCCGGCCCGCCCCACCTCGGTGCTGGAGCAAGCGGTTTATGACGAAGGCAGCCAGATGCTCAAAGGTTTTTTGGGTGGCCTGAAAGCACACCTGAGCGAAGGCGGCGAGGGCTGGCTGATCCTGTCGGACCTGGCCGAGCATTTGGGCTTGCGCAGCCGCGAAGCCTTGCAGGGCTGGATCGCTGACGCGGGCCTGCAGGTGCTGGGCCGTTTGGATGTGAAGCCGGAGCACGGCAAAGCGCAGGACGTTTCAGACCCGCTGCATGCGGCACGGGCAGCGGAGGTGACTTCGCTGTGGCGCTTGGGCGCCATCGACTGATCAACACACCGCCGCCGCACCTGATGGATCAGCGGTTGTTGATTTGCAGGCGCTGAACCGCGTTCGGCGATTCTTCGTGTGCCTTCGTCCGCACGCTATCGCCCAACACAGTTGGGCTCCTACGGGACTTTGGTGGTGCTGACCCGTTGGGCTCCTGCGAAGTCAAAGTGATGGTTCAGATGAAGGCAGGTTCGCGTCCTTCAAACCCTCGCCAGCACGGGCGCCAAAGCTTTGCCGGTGTGTGTACCCAAGAGCACCAAAGCTTCTGGCGTGGTAGCGGCCACGATGCGGCCACCGGCGTTGCCGCCTTCGGGCCCCAGGTCAATCACCCAGTCGGCTTCAGCGATCACGTCCAGGTCGTGCTCGATGACCATCACGCTGTGGCCCGCGTTGACCAAGCGGTGCAGCACGCTGATGAGCTTGTCCACATCGGCCATGTGCAGGCCCACGGTAGGCTCGTCCAACACGTAGAGCGTGTGCGGCGCCTTGTTGCCGCGCTTGCCCACTTCGTCGCGCACTTTGGTGAGCTCGGTCACCAGCTTGATGCGCTGCGCTTCACCACCGCTCAGGGTCGGTGAGGGCTGGCCCAACGTGAGGTAACCCAGGCCCACATCCTTGAGCAACTGCAAAGGGTGCGCGATGCTGGGCATGGTGGCAAAGAAGTCCACCGCTTCATCGACTTCCATCTGCAGCACATCACCAATGCTCTTGCCGCGCCAGGTCACCGCCAAGGTCTCGGGATTGAAACGAGCGCCTCGGCAGGTCTCGCAATGCACTTTCACGTCGGGCAAAAAGCTCATCTCGATGGTGCGCATGCCTTGGCCTTCACAGCTGGGGCAACGGCCTTCGCCGGTGTTGAAGCTGAAACGCCCGGCGGCATAACCCCGCGCTTTGGCCTCCAGCGTCTCGGCAAACAGCTTGCGGATCGTGTCCCAAAACCCGATGTAGGTGGCAGGGCAAGAACGCGGTGTTTTGCCAATGGGGGTTTGGTCGACTTCGAGCACGCGGTCGATCGTCTCAAAGCCCTGCACATCGCTGCATGCCGTCAAAGCCACGCGCTGACCGGCATCTTGCGCCGTGCGTCCTGCGAAGGTCGAGCGCTGGCTGACCAGCGCCTGCACGTTGGTCAGCAAGACATCACGGGCCAGTGTGGATTTGCCGGAACCGCTGACGCCGGTCACGGCCACCAAACGTTTGAGAGGCACTTGCACATCGACCTGACGCAGGTTGTGCAGGTGGGCGCCTGTCAGGGTGAGCCATTGGGTCACGGTCACGTCTGTGGCGTCCGGCACGACTGGCGGGGTGACCTTCTTTTTGCCCTTGAGTTTGGCCAATGCAGTTGAGGTGTCGACGACACTGGCGTTGGCGGTTTGCAAAAAATCGGGATCCGACCCCAATTTCTTTGACCCCAATTTCTTCGCATACACCACCCTGCGCAACTGCATGGGGTGTTTCATCGCATGCAACAAATAACGCCCGGTTTGCGAATCCGCAGACGCCGTGATGTCGGCCACCGAGCCCTCCGCCACCAAGCGGCCGCCGCGTTTGCCCGCGCTCGGGCCAATGTCAATGATGTGGTCGGCGCGGCGAATCGTGTCTTCGTCGTGCTCCACCACCACCAGCGTGTTGCCCTTGTCGCTCAGGCTTTGCAAAGCGTTGAGCAAAATCTGGTTGTCGCGGGCGTGCAGACCAATGGTCGGTTCGTCCAGCACGTAGCACACGCCTTGCAGGTTGCTGCCCAGTTGCGCAGCCAAGCGGATGCGCTGCGCCTCGCCGCCCGACAAGGTGGGCGCACCCCGATCCAGCGTGAGGTAACCCAAGCCCACTTCTTCCAGAAACTCCAGTCGGCTTTGGATCTCGGGGACCAGATCACGGGCGATGTCGGCGTCACGGCCGGTGAGCTGCAACTTGTCCACCCAGTGACGCACATCGGTGACGGACAAGCTGGCGATGTCGGTGATGCGCCAGCCTTGGCCCGGCGCTGCGCCCAGGCGCACCGCACGCGCCGTGGCGTTCAGGCGGGTGCCTTCGCAACGGGGACAAGCCACGTTGGCCAGGTCTTCGATCTCGGGCTCGGCAAAGGTTTGCTCGCGGCCCTTGTTTTTCTCGTCTTGCACCGAGTCGTCGAACACTTGGCGCTCGTCTTTGCTGAGCTTGACACCCGTGCCCACGCAATCGGGGCACCAGCCGTGTTTTCTGTTGTAAGAGAACAGTCGCGGGTCGAGTTCGGCATACGAGGTGTCGCAAGCGGGGCAAGCGCGCAAGGTTGAAAACACCCGGTGCTGGCCGATGCGGGCGGTGGACTCGCCACTGAACATGGCTTCGCGCAGACCGTCCAGATCGCTCAACACATGCACCACGCCTTTGCCGTGTTCCAGCGTTTTGCTCAGGGCTTGGCGCAGCGCAGTTTCGCTGGCGGGCAGCACATCCAGACTGGCCACGGGCAATTCGATGTTGTGCTCTTTGAAGCGGTCGATGCGCGGAAAGCCTTGCGTCGGCAAAAAGTCCCCATCGACGCGCAAGTGCGTGTAGCCACGCGGACGCGCCCAGTCGGCCAGCTCGGTGTAAACGCCCTTGCGGTTGACGACCAGCGGCGCCAGCAGGCCAATGTGCTGGCCCTTGAACTGCGTCATCAGCTGGGCAATGATGCTGTCGGGGGTTTGCGGTTGCACGGGTGTGTTGTCGTGCACGCAATGCTGGATGCCCAGCTTGACGTACAGCAAACGCAAAAAGTGCCAGACCTCGGTGGTCGTGCCCACGGTGGATTTGCGTCCACCGCGTGACAGCCGCTGCTCAATCGCCACGGTGGGCGGAATGCCGTACACCGCATCGACTTCGGGTCGGCCTGCGGGCTGCACGATGGCGCGGGCATAGGCGTTCAGGCTTTCCAAATAACGGCGCTGGCCTTCGTTGAACAAGATGTCAAACGCCAGCGTGGACTTGCCCGAACCACTGACACCCGTGACCACGTTGAACTTGCCGCGTGGAATGTCCACGCTCAGGTTTTTGAGGTTGTGCTCTTTGGCGTTGACGATCTGGATGTTGTTGTTCAAAACAGGCGCGCGACGTGCGGCTGGAGCAATTGAACTTGCACCAACCCCGCCTCGAACCTTCGCCAGCGAGGCTGCGGTGTCAGAGGGTGACGATTTTGGCGTACCCCCGCCGTATGAGGAACCCGCTGACACCGCAGCCTCGCCCCCATAAACATTCAAACGCTCAGCCACACCAAACACCTCCCCCATGGACTCGGCGTAATCGCGCAGCGCCAGCCCCGTGTGCGATGTCGCGTGTTGCCGCACGTCTTCCGGCGTGCCCTCCGCCACGATCAAGCCCCCGGCATAACCGCCCTCTGGCCCCAAATCAATCAACCAATCGCTGGCCCGGATCACATCCAGGTTGTGCTCGATCACGATCAGCGAATGCCCCGCTTCGAGCAGCTTGCGCAAAGCGCGCATGAGCTTGGCGATGTCGTCAAAGTGCAGGCCAGTCGTCGGCTCGTCAAACAAAAACAGCGTGCCTTTGCGCGCCAGACTCTGACGACTCTTGGATGCACTCTTGGCCGCTTCGGCCAGAAAGCCGGCCAACTTGAGGCGCTGCGCCTCACCACCCGACAAGGTGGGCACGGGCTGGCCCAGACGCACGTATTCCAGGCCCACATCCACAATCGGCTGCAGGGCGCGGATGACTTCGCGGTCTTGGGCAAACAAAGCGGCCGCTTCGCTCACGGTGAGCTGCAGAATGTCGGCCACATTGAAGTGACGCACCGCGCCGCCAATGGCCTGGCGCTCGATGGTGATTTCCAAAATCTCGGGGCGGTAACGCTGGCCGTCGCAATCGGGGCAACGCAAATACACGTCGCTCAAAAACTGCATTTCGACGTGCTCAAAGCCCGAGCCGCCGCAAGTGGGGCAGCGGCCATCGCCACCGTTGAAGCTGAACTTGCTGGCGGTGTAACCGCGCTGGCGCGACAGTGGCGCGGTGGCAAAAATTTCGCGGATCGCGTCCCATGCGCCCACATAACTCACCGGGTTGGAGCGGGCGGTTTTGCCGATGGGCGACTGGTCCACAAACACCACATCGCTCAGGTGGTCAGCGCCCAACAGGCGGTCGTGCGCGCCGGGTGTTTCGGTGGCTTTGCCAAAGTGGCGCATGAGCGCTGGGGCCAACACGTCTTGAATCAAACTCGACTTGCCCGAGCCGCTGACGCCCGTGATGGTGACCAAGCGCTGCAGCGGAAAGTCCACGCTGATGTTTTGCAGGTTGTGCTCGCGTGCGCCTTCCAAAATCAAGCGCGGCGTGCTGTCGCTCACCATGCGCTTGAAGCCCAAGCCAACTTGCTTGCGGCCACCCAAATAAGCGCCCGTCAAGGTGTCGGCATTGCGCAGATCGGCAGTCGTGCCGTCAAACACAATTTGCCCGCCGCGCTCACCAGGGCCAGGCCCCATGTCGATCATGCGGTCAGCGGCCATCATCACGGCCGGGTCGTGCTCGACCACGACGAGCGTGTTGCCCGCGTCCCGCAGGCGGTGCATGGCCAAGGTGATGCGGTGCATGTCGCGCGGGTGCAGGCCGATGCTGGGCTCGTCCAGCACAAACAGGGTGTTGACCAGGCTGGTGCCCAGGGCGGTGGTGAGGTTGATGCGCTGGACTTCACCGCCGCTGAGCGTGCGGCTTTGGCGGTCGAGGGTGAGGTAACCAATGCCGACGTCGCACAGGTATTTGAGGCGGGTGGTGATTTCTTCCAGCAGCAGTTTGAGCGCTTGCGCTTCGGCGTCTGCCGAGGCCAGCGCCACAGCGGTGGCACTCATGCGGTCAAAGAACAAACGCAGCTGGTCGATCGGCATGATCATCATGTCGTGCAGACTCAAACCCGGCAGCGCCTCCAACTGCGCCCGCGACCACTTCACACCGGCGGGCATGAAACGCTTCTCCACTGGCAACACCCCATCGGCATCCGATTGGTTGCCCATGCGCCAGAGCAAACTTTCCGTCTTCAAGCGCGCCCCATGGCAGGTCGGGCACTGGGTGTAACTGCGGTACTTGGACAAGAGCACACGGATGTGCATCTTGTAGGCCTTGCTCTCCAGGTACTCAAAAAAGCGTTTCACGCCGTACCACTGGTGGTTCCAGCGTCCCTTCCACTCGGGTGAGCCGTGAATCACCCAATCTTGCTGGGCCTGCGTCAGCTTGTCCCAGGCCGTGTCACGCGGAATGCCTGCCGCCTCGGCGTGGCGCATCAGGTCGTCCTGGTTTTCTTGCCAAGCGGGTGTTTGCAGCGTCTTGATGGCCCCGGCCCGCAGCGTGAGCTTGGGGTTGGGTATGACCAGGCCGTAGTCGACGCCGATCACCCGACCAAAGCCACGGCAGGTTTCGCACGCGCCCACGGCCGAGTTGAAGGAGAACATCGACGGGATCGGGTCGGTGTAGCGCTGGTCGCTGTCGGGGCAATGCAGGCCGGTTGAAAACCGCCAGATGTCAAAAACCGCCTCGGCCCCAGAGGCCAAAGAATTGGGATCTGACCCCAATTTCTCCACATAGACATTCAAACGGCCGCCGCGCTTCAGGGCCACTTCGATGGCTTCGACCACGCGGGCTTTTTCGGCAGTGCCGATGCGAAAGCGGTCAGCGATCACGTCCAGCACTTTGCGGGGGCCGGTGGGAGTGGCCACTTCGCGCTCGGCCTGCACCTTGGTGAAGCCACTGGCCGACAACCACTGCTCCACCTGCTCGGCACTGGTGTTGGCGGGCAACTCGACCGGGAAAGTCAGGTACAGGCGCGGGTCGCTCGCTTGGGCAGCACGCTGGGCCAGCTCGGCGTAAATCGTGTCGGGGTTGTCGTGGCGCACGCTCTGCGCAGTGTCTTTGTCGAACAGCTGGCCCAAGCGGGCGAACAACAACTTCAGGTGGTCGTTCAACTCGGTCATGGTGCCCACCGTGGAGCGCGAGCTGCGCACCGGGTTGGTCTGGTCGATCGCAATCGCCGGGGGCACGCCTTCGACCTTGTCGACCGCCGGTTTGTCCATGCGGTCCAAAAACTGACGCGAGTAGGCGCTGAAGGTCTCGACATAGCGGCGCTGGCCCTCGGCGTACAAGGTGTCAAAGACCAGGCTGGATTTGCCCGAACCACTGGGCCCGGTGACCACCGTCAATTCACCGGTACGGATGTCGAGGTCGATGTTTTTGAGGTTGTGCTGACGGGCACCACGGATGCGGATGAGACCTTGGGACATGCTGGGCTTTTGGGGGTGGAGGCCAAACATTCTAGGGCGCAGAGCATGACAACACTGGCGGGCAAAAGAAAAGCCACGCAACAGCGTGGCTTCGGAGTGCGCTCAAGGGCAGAAACCCTTGGACAGCCGTGGCGCTTACTTGGCGGCTGGTGCTGGTGCTGGTAGTGGTGCAGCAGCAGGGGCTGCGGAGGCGGGGGCTGCGGCAGGTGCATCGGCCTTGGCGGGTTCCACATGCACGGCGTCAGCGCCGTGTTTTTCTCCGCTCATGTCCAAGCTGTCACCACCTTTGTTGATCACGTACAAGGCCAAGGCAGCAAAAATCACAAATCCCACAAAAATTTTCCACATGATTCATCTCCAATAATGAAAAAGGCCCTCCACTGAGGGAAGGCCTTGAATTTAGCACCCGAGTCACCCCGGGATGCTTACAAAACAGATCAGTCGTTTGCGTAGATGTCCACGTCTTTGGTTTCCTTGATGAACAAGCCACCAATGACCACCGTGGCACCGGCGATGATGATCGGGTACCACAAGCCGTTGTACATGTTGCCGGTCTGGGCCACGATCGCAAACGCGGTTGTGGGCATCAAACCACCGAACCAGCCGTTACCAATGTGGTAGGGCAAGGACATCGATGTGTAACGGATGCGGGTGGGGAACATCTCCACCAGCATGGCGGCGATAGGACCGTACACCATGGTCACCAACAACACCAAGTAGGAGAGGATGATGACCACAGTCACTTTGTCGAACTTGGCCATGTCGGCTTTGGCAGGGTAGCCAGCGGCCTTCAAGGCAGCGCCCAAGTTGGAAGCCAACATGGTTGCACCCGCAGTCTTCTCGTTGCTCAGGTCTTTGACAGACTTGGTCGCAGCTTCGATGGCCTTGGCGTCTTTGGGTTCTACCGCATTCAGAGCGGCCAGCTTTTCCTCGGCCTTGGCCTTGGCTGCTGCAATGTCTTCAGCGGAGTACTTGACGTTCACCACGGTTTCGCCCACTTTGATCACAGCAGGGGTGCCCGCAGGCGCTGCAATGTTTTCGTAGGACACGGAAGCACCAGCCAAACGCTGTTTGGCAATGTCACAAGAAGAAGTGAACTTCTTGGTGCCTGTGGGGTTGAACTGGAACGAGCACTCGGCCGGGTCGGCCGTCACGGTCACCTTGGCCGACTGCTGAGCAGCGTACAGGTCAGGGTTGGCCGCTTTGGTCAACGCTTCGAAAACCGGGAAGTAAGTGACCACGGCCAACAAGCAACCGGCCAAGATGATTGGCTTTCGGCCAATCTTGTCAGACAAAGTGCCGAAGATCACGAAGAACGGTGTGCCGATGATCAAGGAGATCGCGACCATGATGTTGGCGGTGGCGCCATCGACCTTCAACGCTTGTGTCAAGAAGAACAAGGCATAGAACTGACCGGAATACCAAACCACCGCTTGACCCATGACCAAGCCGAACAAGGCCAAGATCACGATCTTCAGGTTTTTCCACTGGCCGAAAGATTCGGACAAGGGGTTCTTGGAAGTCTTGCCTTCGGATTTCATTTTCACGAAAGCAGGCGATTCGTTCATGCTCAAACGGATGTAGACCGAGATCGCCAACAGCAAGATCGAAACCAGGAACGGCACGCGCCAGCCCCAGTCGGCGAAAGCTTCTTCACCGACGATGGTCCGTGTGGCCAAAATCACCATCAGCGACAGGAACAAGCCCAAAGTGGCGGTGGTCTGGATCCAGGCGGTGTAGGCACCGCGCTTGCCCATGGGGGCATGCTCGGCCACATAAGTGGCAGCACCACCGTATTCACCTCCCAAAGCCAAGCCTTGCAGCAAACGCAGGCCGATCAGGATGACGGGAGCGGCCACGCCGATGCTGGCGTAGTTGGGCAAGATGCCCACGATGAAGGTGGCCACACCCATGATCAGGATGGTCACCAGGAAGGTGTACTTGCGACCGATCATGTCGCCCAGGCGGCCGAAGAAAATCGCACCGAAAGGACGCACGATGAAGCCGGCAGCAAAGGCCAGCAGGGCAAAAATGAAGGCAGAACCTTCATCCAAGCCGCTGAAGAATTGCTTGGCGATGATGGCGGCCAATGAACCGTACAAATAAAAGTCATACCATTCAAAAACGGTACCCAGAGAAGAGGCAAAAATGACCTTCTTCTCTTCCGCCGACATCGGGCGGGCTGCTGTTGTTGCCATAAAGCTGTCTCCAAAAAAGAGTCTCCGACACGGAGACTTGTTCTGATTCTTGTTGGTTGCACTTTCCCCTGTCTGACTAGCAACCAACATGGGCTTACATACCCAGTATTTACCCTTGGTATTTTTTCCACATTGCAATAAAACTTCTGATTCCAAGGGTAAATACCCTGTACTGATGGTTCCCTCAGGATCCGGTTTATTACCAAATCCGCTCTCAAACCCCACTCTTCATCCAGTAAAGTCGGTCGTTCGAGCACATTCGCCTTGAAATCTGAATTAACCAGAAGAACACCGGCATGGACAAGAACAGCTTTGACGTCACCATCTTGGGCAGTGCCACTGGGTGTGAATGGCGCATTGAAAATAAGCGTCAGCGTTGGCACACCCTGAACGCGGGTGTGAGGCACGGCTGCATCGTCGGTTCAGTGGTCTGATGAAGATGGCGTCATCAATTAACGCGAACTGATGTCATGGCTTTCATTCACAAGAAACGCATTTTGACCACCGTCCTTTTGCTGTTCTGGCTGCTGATCAGTTTTGGCCCCAGCTTTTTTGCGCGTGATTTGTCTGTGATTGTTTGGGGTTGGCCTTTGTATTTTTGGATGGCCGCACAAGGTTCCATCCTCGTGTTTTTGTTCATCATCGTCGTTTTTGCCTTCCTCATGAACCGCTGGGAAGCCCTAGAGGCCGCTTCAGGCAGGCCTGTACCCAAAGATTGATCCCCTGCCGCTGGCGTGTACGGGAGCACAGCATCGGTACTACGGCACACCAGCAGACAACACAACTGCTCTTTCCAACTTGACCCATTGGTGACGGTCAATGCGATTGGTTCGGCGCGAAAAACCGTCTTAAGGGTGTGCCGTCGCTCAGACCCATGTCGACAACAATGCTCGGTCTGTCTGCATGAACCAACAGACTGAGCATGTTTCATTACGGCCACCTGCACGTCTTGATCCTGTGTCAACCGCAGGAAATGGCTTCATTTTTTTCATCGGTGTTTTCCCTTGAATCGAGACCACGCCAAAAGCCGCAGACCCCCCTAAAATGTAAGTCAGCAGTCAGAAAAATCCGCTTCTCCGAGTGAAGCGGCCGTAGAATCCCTCAAAAAGTTTAATTACTCATTTTTAAAAAGGGATTAAGTGCGATTAGGTGGACAACAAGCCAATTCATAGAATTTCAAAAGTTTCTTGATCTACGTCAATAACTCACCATGTTGCTTGCCATTGTCATCGCCAAAAGTCTGATTGAACTTTCTCTGATGTTCATCGTTGGGCGTTTCCTGCTGGGACTGCTGGCGGGGTCCAACCGTGACAACAATGTCTTTTGGCAATTGCTGGATGTGGCGTCCAAACCTGCGCTTTGGATCACACGGAAAATCAGCCCTAAACTCATCCTCGACCAACACATCCCACTGGCCACCAGCAGCTGGTTGCTCATTGCGTGGGTGGTGGTGGTGCAGTTGAAAATCGAGACTTGCCTTGAGCTGGGAGTGGCCGCATGCCAGTGAACATCCATGTGGCCCCCGCCAAGCTTGACTCCTCCCTGCGCAGCAAGTGCCTGTGGTTGCGGTTCAAGGCCAAGGTTCTTTTGGTGTTTGGCCTGCGCACGCAAGCCCATGCAGTTTTCCAAGACATCCTCGACATCAACCCACAGGATGTCTTAGCGCTCAACAGCCTCGGTTACAACGAACTGAGCAAGCGCCACTTGGTGCAGGCCCTGGGTTTTTTTGAGCGCGCCTTGGCGCTCACCCCAACCAACGCCAATGCGCACTTCAACGTGGGCTTCGTATCCGAGGAGTTGGGACGCAGCCAAGAAGCAGAACACGCTTTCAGCGCCGCCCTCCAAATTGACGAAAAAATGGACCGCGCTTGGTATGGCCTCGGCTTGGTGCTGGTGCGTCAACGGCGATTTGAAGAATCTTTGGTGGCCTTCAAGCGCAACACCGAATTGCAATCCATGAGCCCTTACGCCTGGTACCAAATGGCCCGGGTTCACGTGGAGATGCGTGAGCCCGAAAAAGCGCTGGAGGTCATGCGTCATTTAAATGGCTTTGAGCCCAAGGTAGCCGCCCAACTCGAGCGGGACACAGGGCTGAAATTAAACAGGCCTTTGTGAATACAACAACCGCAGGTGTTGGTTGAGAAATTTAAATGTGACAGTCGGTAGTTTATTTTTTTAACAAGAAGGAGATGACGATGCAGCTCACTGCAAGGCACCGAGAATACTGGGGCAAAAACTTAAGCATCACGGGGCTGTTGCTGGCCCTGTGGTTCTTTGTCACTTTTGTAGTTTTGTTCTTCGCGCGTGATTTGACGTTCAACTTTTTTGGCTGGCCGTTCTCGTTTTGGGTCGCAGCCCAAGGCGCATTGATCGTGTACTGCTTGATCATTTGGTTCTACGCACGTTACATGAACAACCTTGACAAGGAATATGGCGTGGCAGAAGGAGAAGAAGCATGAGCGTTTTTGGAGGGGAAGGCCAAACCCAAGGCCAGTTTCAGAAGTCTCTGAACAAAGTTTTCCTTTTCTACGGCGTTGGCTTTGCGGCTTTCGTCATCGTGCTCGCCATCCTTGAGCAAATGGGGATGCATAAAGATTACATTGGCTACGCCTTCCTGGCAGCCACGGTGCTCTTATACGCAGGCATTGGTGTGATGAGTCGGACCAACGATGCGGCCGAATACTATGTGGCCGGCCGCCGTGTGCCTGCCATGTACAACGGCATGGCCACCGGCTCTGACTGGATGTCGGCAGCCTCCTTCATCGGCATGGCCGGTACGCTTTACCTGACCGGTTACGGCGGTTTGGCCTTCATCTTGGGCTGGACGGGCGGTTACTGTTTGGTGGCCTTGTTTTTGGCGCCTTACCTGCGTAAGTTTGGCCAGTTCACCATCCCTGACTTCCTGGGCGCTCGCTACGGCGGCAACATGGCTCGCCTGATTGGCGTGTTTGCCGCCATCTTGGTGTCCTTCGTTTACGTGGTGGCGCAGATCTTCGGCGTGGGCTTGATCACCGCCCGCATGACAGGTCTGTCCTTTGATGTGGGTGTTTATGTGGGTTTGGCCGGTATCTTGGTCTGCTCGTTCTTGGGCGGCATGCGCGCTGTGACCTGGACCCAGGTGGCGCAATACCTGATCTTGATCGTAGCGTACATGATCCCTGTGGTTTGGTTGTCGGTGAAACACACCAGCAACCCTGTGCCTCAAGTGGCTTATGGCTACTTGCTCGAGAAAGTCAGCGCCAAAGAAGAGCAACTGCTGAAAGACCCCAAAGAGCTCGAAGTTCGCGGTATCTTCAAAGCACGTGCTGATGCGGCCGCTGAAAAGCTGAAAGATGTGCCAGCAGCCATGGCTGCCGACAAAGAAGCCGCTACCAAAAAGCTGGAAGAGCTGAAGGCCGCCAACGCGCCCGCAGCAGACATCAAAACTGCTGAGGCTGCCGTCGCCGCTTTGCCAAAGGATGAAGCAGCTGCCAAAACGGCTTACACCGCAGCCCGCACCACCAACACGGCACGCGCAGCACCACCCCTGCGTCATGCTGAGCCTTTCCCTGGCAAAGACGACGCTGCCCGAGATGTTGCCCGCAAGAACTTCTTGGCGCTGGTCTTCTGTTTGATGATCGGTACCGCTGCCTTGCCGCACATCCTGATGCGTTTCTACACCGTGCCCTCGGTGCGCGAAGCGCGTGAGTCGGTGGCTTGGTCGCTGTTCTTCATCTCTTTGCTGTACTTCACAGCGCCTGCTTTGGCGGTGTTGGTCAAGTTCGACATCTACACGCTGCTGGTCGGTACACCGTTCAATCAATTACCGGATTGGATTGCACGCTGGAACGTGGTGGACCCCACGCTGATGGCGGTGGCTGACATCAACAAAGATGGCCTTTTGCAGTTGGCAGAGATCCGTTTGGGCGGTGACATTGTGGTCTTGGCCACACCTGAAATCGGCGGCTTGCCCTTCGTGATTTCTGGTTTGGTGGCGGCGGGTGGTTTGGCTGCGGCCTTGTCCACAGCCGACGGCTTGCTGCTGACCATTGCCAACGCCTTGTCGCACGACGTGTACTACAAGATTGTTGACCCCAACGCCTCAGCAAACCGCCGTGTAGCGATCTCCAAAGTGATCTTGGTGTTCGTGGCCTTGGCTGCGGCTTATGTCGCATCGCTGCGCATGGCCGACATTTTGTTCCTCGTGTCTGCAGCCTTCTCGTTCGCAGCAGCGGCCTTCTTCCCTGCGTTGACCCTGGGCATCTTCTGGAAGCGTGCCAACAAATGGGGCGCCTCGCTGGGCATGGTGGCTGGTTTGGGCATCTCCTTCTACTACATGGTCAAGACCCATCCCTGGATGTACGGCTTGTTCCATGAGGGTTCGCTGACGCCTGAAATCTTGAAGGCCAACACCTGGTGGGACATTGCCCCCATCTCGGCCGGTATCTTTGGTGTGCCAGTAGGCTTTGCGGTGATCATCATCGTGTCGCTGCTGACCAAAGAACCCGACCAAGAAGTTCAGGACATGGTCGAGAACGTCCGTTTCCCCAGCTTTGACGGCACCACCTCACAAGGGTCTGCTGCTCACTAAAAGGTCGATGTTGGCAAGCCCGGACTTGCCAACTTACGACCTTCCCACAAAAAACCCGATCGTGTCATGCGATCGGGTTTTTTTCATGGGCGCGGCGGGTTAGTTCATGCGCGCCTGACACCCACCCCGCAGCGCGCCGGGGCCTGCCAATCGGGTCCGTCAAACCAGGTATCGCCCTGCAAGTGAGCGCGCAACATGGGCAAGGCGTCTTGCCCCCAAAACAATTTGTCATCCACCCGGAAGCTGGGCACGCCAAACACGCCCAGCGCCAGCGCTTCGTCGGTGTGTGCCTGCAAGGCCTGCTTGACTTCGGCGCTGGCCGCATCTCTGGCGGGCCCAAGCTGGGCTGTCAACTGCGCCAGGCGCTGCGGGTCGGCCGCGTCCTCGCCCGCACACCAGACATGCCGAAACACCTGCTCGCAAACATAGCGGTTGGGCTGGCCATCGGCATCGCACGCGGTGGCCAGGCGCAACAAGGCCAGCGGGTTGAAGGGGTGCAGGGTCGGCAACTGCAAAGGCGTGCCCTGCTGCCGCGCCTGCCACAGCACCTGACGGTAGGTCCAGTCGCGCTTGGCCGGGATTTCTGCCGGTCCGAGCTGCCCATGGTGCTTGAGCATCGCACCAAAAACCACCGGTTTGTGCACCACCCGGTGGCTGATGCCTTGCAAGGCTTGGGGCAAAGCATCAAAGGCCAGCCAGGCATAAGGCGAAATGAAGTCGAGGTAGAAGTGAATGGTTTTCATGGCGCAAGTGCCCGGGGTTCAGCGTTTGGATTTTTCAAGCGCGCGGCGATTTCTCAAACGCTCTGGAATCTGCACCCACACCTGGTGCTGCTCATCGGCAGTGGCGCGGCTCCAACCGCCTATTTCTGGCAGGGTGCGCAAACACCCCTCACACCAAGCAGCGTCAGTGTGCATCAAGCACAGCGACATGCAAGGGGATGGCACCGAGTTCGGCGCAGGGGGCGTGGGCTTGGCCAAATACGCTTGGGCACGCTCCTCCAGTTTGTCCCAGTAGTAATCGTTCATTTTTGTACCCCATCGGCGTTTGAAGTCCAGCGCCTCAACCTGCCCGCTTGTTGAGGATGGCCTTGGCCACATTCGAGTTCGGTTGTCGGCCCAAAAACTCGCTGATGAAAGCGCCCGCATCCACCAGTTGGTCCAGATCGATGCCGGTGGAGATGCCCATGCCGTGCAGCATGTACACCACGTCTTCGGTGGCCACATTGCCGGTGGCGCCTTTGGCGTAGGGGCAGCCGCCCAGACCCGCCACCGAAGACTGGAAGTTCCAGACGCCCATTTGCAATGCCGCCAAGGTGTTGGCCAGGGCCTGACCGTAGGTGTCGTGAAAATGGCCGCAGACGTGGTCGGCGTCGAAATGTTCAAGCGTGGCTTCGATCGCCTTTTGTACTTTCAGCGGTGTGCCCGTGCCAATGGTGTCGGCCATGTCCACCCGCTGTACGCCAATTTGCTTCATCAGGCCGGCCAAGTAAGACACGCTGCTGGGCGACACATCGCCTTCGTAAGGACAGCCCACCGCGCAACTCATGGCGCCGCGCACCGCCATGCCGGCCGCCAGCGCGGCTTGCACCACCGGGGCAAAGCGCTCGATGCTCTCGGCAATGGAGCAATTGATGTTTTTACGGCTGAAGGCTTCGCTGGCTGCGCCAAACACCACGATTTCGTCGGGTTTGGAATGGACCGCCGCCTCAAACCCGATTTGGTTGGGTGTGAGCACCGAGTAACGCACGCCCGCTTGGCGCTGAATACCGGCCATCACAGCGGCGGCATCGGCCATTTGGGGCACCCACTTGGGGCTGACAAAACTGGTGACTTCGATTTCGGTCAGACCTGCGGCTTGCAAGCGGTGTACCAGCTCGATCTTGATGGCCGCCGGCACGGGCAGCTTTTCGTTTTGCAGGCCGTCACGGGGGCCGACGTCGATGATTTGAACGCGTGAGGGCAATGGCATAAGTACTTTCAATAACCGCGCTGGGGATCGACCACACCGTTGATCGCCTCCCCATGCTGCAAGGCCTGGATTTTGCCCACGATTTGCGCGATGCTTTCTTCGCGCAGAGTGCGGGCCGAGGTGTGGGGCGTGACGGTGATTTGGGGGTGCTGCCAAAACGGGTGATCGGCAGGCAGCGGCTCGGTGCGGAACACGTCCAGTGTCGCACCCGCCAGATGCCCGCCGTCGATCAGGGTGATCAGGTCTTCTTCGACCAGATGCTTGCCCCGCGCCACATTGATGAGGTAAGCGCCTTGGGGCAGCTGCGACAAGGTGGTCTGGTTCAGGATGTTCTCGGTCTCGGGCGTGAGCGGCATCAGGTTGACCAGCACGCGTGTGGTGGCCAAAAACTCGGGCAAGCCTTGCGCCCCGCTGAAGCTGCGGATGCCGGGCAGGTTTTTGGCGCTTCGACTGTAGCCGTTCACGGGAAATTCGAACACCTGCAGCGCTTTGGCCACGCGCTCGCCCAGCACGCCCAGGCCCATGACACCGACGGTAAAGTCGGCGCGGCTGCGTGGCTTGCGGTAAGACCATTTGCCCGATTGGGTGTCGGTGTCGTAAACGTCGAACTCGCGGAAATGGCGGATCACCGCATGGCACACGTACTCGGCCATCTGCACCGACATGCCCGCATCGTCCAGCCGCACCACCTTGAGGCTGACCGGCAAGCGCAGCTGCAGCAGGGCGTCAACGCCTGCACCGATGTTGAACAAGGTCTGTAAGCCAGCTTGCTCGTCGATGAATTGTTGAGGCGGGGCCCAGACGATGGCGTGATCGGCCTGGGGTGCGCCGGGCACCCAGGCAGAAACGGTGGCCTGCGGAAAAGCGCGCTGCAAGCCCTGCACCCAAGGTGTCGGGTCGAGCTTTTCAAAGCAGATGGTGATGTTCATGGCTGGATTTTGTCAGCAAGCGCATCGCCCCTCTGTCGCGTGGGTTAGCCCACTGCTTCATGAGAACCGATGGCGCGGTTGGGGCATGCAGGCAGATCGCGCACGGGGTGCTGCTCCCACAGTCAAGCGCAGGTTGCTGCTCACACAGTTAAACGAAGGATGCAGCGCCCACCCTCTAGAACGGGGCACCGCTCCCGCATGAAGCCGGTGCTAGGAAGTCAACTTGAGCAGCTCAGCGCCATCGGCCACTTGGTCACCCGGCGCATAAAGCAACTCGTGCACGGTGCCGTCTTGGGGCGCACGGATGGTGTGTTCCATCTTCATGGCTTCCATCACGGCCAGCGCTTGTCCGGCTTGGACCTTGTCACCCGCCTTGACCGCAAACGACACCACCTTGCCGGGCATGGGGGCCGTCAGACGCCCGCCTTCTTGCGCAACCTCGCCCGCGTGGGCCAGCGGGTCGAGCACGGTGATGCGGGTCGCCCCCTGGGGCGTGAAGATGTGCGCGGTTTCGCCCTGCCAGTCGATCTGGCTGAAACAGCGTGCACCGCCCCACTGCACCCCAAGGCCTTGGCCATCGGGCGCAAAGTTGAGCGTGCCCGACACGGGTTCATGGTCTTCAAGCGACAAGCTGACTGCGCCATCGTGCAAATAACTCAGGCGGGCCGAGCGCGGCTGGTCTTGCCAGACAAACTCGAAGCGGCGCTGCGCCACCCCGTGCGACTGCCAGCCATCGCGACGGCTGAAGGGGTCATGGCCCTGCAAGGCTTTTTCGGCCTGCAAGGTGTGGGCCACCACAGCGGCCACGGCTGCAGACAAACCCACGGTTTCCTGATTGAACAACACCGCCGCTTCACGCTGGATCAGCGCAGTGTCAAGCTGCGCCTGGGCAAAAGCGGGCGAACGCACCACATGGCGCAAAAACTGCACATTGGTGTTCAGGCCCACGATGTGGATCTGGGCCAGCGCGGTGTCCAAGCGGGCCAGGGCTTGTTCGCGGGTGTCGCCGTGCACAATCAGCTTGGCCACCATCGAGTCGTAAAACGGGCTGATGGTGTCGCCCTCGCGCACGCCGTCGTCCACGCGCACGGTGTTCCGCTCAAAACTGCTTGCTTGCGGCTTGCGGTAGACCTGCAAGGTGCCGGTGGCGGGCAAAAAGTTGTTGTCGGGGTTTTCGGCACAGATCCGCGCCTCAATGGCATGGCCCTGTATGCGCAACTGGTCCTGGCGCAGTGGCAGCGGCTCGCCGCTGGCCACACGCAGTTGCCACTCCACCAAATCGAGGCCGGTGATGGCCTCGGTGACCGGGTGCTCGACCTGCAAACGGGTGTTCATTTCCATGAAGAAAAATGTCATGGATTCGGGTTGGTCATAGGCGGTTTGCGCCACGATGAATTCCACCGTGCCCGCGCCCACGTAGTTCACAGCCTTGGCCGCTGCCACGGCGGCGGCACCCATTTGCGCTCGCAAAGCTTCGGTCATGCCGGGGGCTGGCGCTTCTTCCAACACTTTTTGGTGACGACGCTGCACCGAGCAATCGCGCTCGAACAGGTACACGCAGTTGCCCTGCATGTCGCCAAACACCTGGATCTCGATGTGGCGCGGGCGTTGCACGTATTTTTCAATCAACACCGCGTCGCTGCCAAAGCTGTTCATGGCTTCACGCTTGCAGCTGGCGAGAGCCGCAGCAAAGTCTTCGGACTTGTCGACCACGCGCATGCCTTTGCCACCGCCGCCTGCGCTGGCTTTGATGAGGGCGGGGTAACCGATGCGGTCCGCCTCGGCTTGCAGCAGCGCCGGGTCCTGGTCAGCCCCATGGTAACCGGGCACCAGCGGCACACCGGCCGCTTCCATCAGGCGCTTGGATTCAGCCTTGAGGCCCATCGCCAAAATCGCCGATGCAGGCGGGCCGATGAACACCAGACCGGCGGCCGCACAAGCCTTGGCAAAGTCCTCGTTCTCGCTCAAGAAGCCATAACCGGGGTGCACCGCCTCGGCGCCCGTGTCTTTGGCCGCTTGCAAGATGCGCTCCCAGCGCAGGTAGCTGTCTTTGGGCGCAGAGCCGCCCACATGCACGGCTTCATCGCAGGCCAGGACATGCTTGGCGCCGGCGTCAGCGTCTGAATAAACCGCTACGGTCTGGATGCCGATACGACGGGCGGTGGCCGCAACGCGGCAAGCGATTTCGCCACGGTTGGCGATCAGGATTTTTTTAAACATCAATTTCTCCAGACCACTTTTTGGTCAACTGCATACAAGCTGCATGGGGCACCGCGTCTTGACTGGCAAAAACCCAAAGCTCGCCCGATCGCCCAATCACCATGGGCAAAAGCCACAGCGCCATTCGGCCCGATGGCAAAGGCGCGTGGCACGGGACTGCTCAAAAATCGTGTGTACAGTTTTTGAATGTGATCGGCACTGATCGGGACTTTGCTCAGGTCCGCCACGTCAGCAAAGCCAGTGGCTTCGGGCACCGGTGGTAATGCGGACTGGGTGATGCCGGCTTTGGCCAAATAGGCATCGACCAAAGGCACCCAGTGGTCCATGTCACTGCTGAATCCAGAATGCCCATCTTTGCCAAAGGCGGGCAATTGGTGAAATTGCGCACGGCCGCCGCCTTCAGTCCAAGCTTGATGCCATTCGCGAGGAGCCTGCTGACCCCAAAACAAGTCGTTTTCCCAATACAGCCACAACATGTCGGCTTGGGCTGCTGTGGCTTTGTTTTTCAACAGGCGTGCAATTTGAGTCACGCCACAAGATTGCCCCGGACGTGCCACCGGGTCGCCGCCCGTGCCGCCTGCAAAATTGATTCCGCCTTGTAAACCCGCGGGGTTGCGCCACACTGTCGCCACTGCGGTCAACCCGCCCACCGACTGACCCATGACCCACCAGCGGGATGTGTCAACAAATTTCAAACTTTTGGCGAAGCTGTGCGCGGCCAAGACCTGCTCTGAAGCCGCGATGCTCATCGGCTCAATTTGTGGTGTGGAACAGCCGCCGCCGTTGGTTTCAGGATCAAAGTCTCCAAAAGACTCTCCGTATCCAACCCGAGTGGGTACGATGACCACAAAACCTTTGCCTACGAAATAACGGGCTTGCGGCTCATAACGAAAGCGCAAGGGTTGCATGCGTCTATCGGGACTGCCCGCTCGGCCATGGTTCAAGATCACAAGAGGGAAGGGTCCCTCACCGTTGGGTTTGAACACCGTCAATGGAATTTTTTTGGATTCGGATCGGTTGTACAGATCCTTCACCGTGACTTCGATGCGGTGAATCTCTTCGTGCAGGTCTTTCGCCAAGGCTGGCTCTTCGAGGGTTTGGGCGGTTACGGCCACCCCACCTGAAAATATCAGGACCAGAAATGCGGTCAGGATCCGTTGATAAGCAGTCATATCAGCCAATTCGGTTTGCGCTTTTGCAAAAAGGACTGCACACCCTCTTTGCCCTCGATGCTGGCACGGATGTCGGCAATGCCTTCCACCGTCATGCGCACCAAAGCATCGTTGATGTCTCGCTCGGCCACCTCTTGGACCAGCTTTTTACAAGCTCGAAGGGCCCGGGGGCTGGCATTGACCAGCGCTTGCGTCAGTTCGGCTATTTTGGCGTCCAGCGCATCGGCGGCCACCACCTCGTGCACCAGGCCGATGCGGTGCGCCTCGACCGCAGCAAAACGCTCGGCCGTCAAAAAATAACGGTGTGCCGCACGCGCGCCCATGGCGCGGACCACATAGGGGCTGATGGTCGCCGGGATCAGCCCCAGCTTGACTTCACTCAGGCAGTAATGGGCGGTGTCCACGCTGACGGCCATGTCACACGCCGCCACCAGACCCATGCCACCGGCGTACACGTCGCCCTGCACGCGGGCGATGGTGGGCTGCGGACATTCGTAAATGGCGCGCAACATCGCCGCCAGATCGCCTGCATCGGCCAGGTTTTCGTCGCGGGTGTAATCGGCCATGCGGCGCATCCAGTTGAGGTCAGCACCGGCACAAAAGGCGGGGCCCTCGGCGGCCAGCACCACACAACGGACCGATGCATCTTGTGCCACCGCCAGAAATGCATTTTTCAACTCGGCGATGACCTCATCATTGAAGGCGTTGCGCACATCGGGGCGCGACAACGTGATGGTGTGCACACTCTTTTGAGTGGACATGTTCAGGGCTTGGCTCATGCTTTGGAGGCCTGTTCAGTTTGGAGGAAACACACCATGTCCAGCTCCGGGCAAGGCTGGCCCAAGGCCGTCAATGCGGCGGTGATCTGACCCCGGTGGTGGGTGGCGTGGTTGAACACATGCGCCAGCGTGGCCGCAAACGGCAGCGATCTGGGCTCGCCCTTGCTGGTCTGGTAGTCCAGGTGGCTGTCAAAGGGCTCTCGGGGCAAGCTGGCCAGCAGGTGCGACCAGTTCGCCGCGCCACCGTTCAGGGCTTGCGCCAAGCGTTCACGGTGGGGTTCCACCTCGGCGTCCAGCGCCAGCACGGGCGACGCGCCTTTGGCAAATCGTGGATACCACAGCAGGTGCTCGGCCACCAGCATGAGGTTCAGCGTGCCGTGGATGCTTTTGAAAAAAAGACCCAAGTCGCGTTGGTAGTCTTCGGCTGACACGCGCGAGACCGCTTCGAGCAAGCGGTGTGTGGCCCAGACGTGGTAACGCGCCAGACCGCTGAAGTGGGTGTGCAAAGGGGATGTGTTCATTGTGGCCATGTGTCCAGTCCTTCAAGTCGTGTGAATTTGAAAGGTCATGCACATCACATTCGGAAAAGTCCAAATTTCGTGTCAGGGATCGGCGCATTGAGCGATGCGCTCAGGCCCAGCGCCAGCACGCGGCGGGTGTCGGCCGGGTCGATGATGCCGTCGTCCCACAGGCGTGCGGTCGCGTAATAAGGGTGACCCTGCACCTCGTACTGCTCTTTGATGGGGGCTTTGAACGCGGCTTCTTCGTCGGCGCTCCACTGGCCGCCCTTGCCCTCGATGCCGTCGCGCTTGACGGTGGCCAAGACGCTGGCCGCCTGCTCGCCGCCCATGACGCTGATGCGGGCGTTGGGCCACATCCACAAAAAGCGGGGGCTGTAAGCGCGGCCGCACATGCCGTAGTTGCCCGCGCCAAAGCTGCCGCCGATGATGATGGTGAACTTGGGCACTGCGGCGGTTGCCACGGCTGTGACCATCTTCGCGCCGTTGCGGGCGATGCCTTCGTTTTCGTATTTGCGCCCGACCATGAAGCCGGTGATGTTTTGCAAAAACACCAACGGGATCTTGCGCTGGCAGCACAGCTCGATGAAATGCGCGCCCTTCAAGGCCGATTCGCTGAACAAAATGCCGTTGTTGGCGATGATGCCCACCGGCATGCCCTCGATGCGGGCAAAGCCGCAGATCAAGGTGGTGCCAAAGCGCGATTTGAACTCGTCGAACTCCGAGCCGTCCACGATGCGGGCGATGATTTCGCGCACGTCAAACGGTTGGCGCGTGTCGGTCGGGATCACGCCGTACAGTTCTTTGGCCTCGTACTTGGGCGGCACGGGCGTGTGTGTGGCGATGTTGGGGGCCTTTTTCGCGTTCAGGTTCTTGACGGCCTGACGCGCCAAAGACAAAGCATGCACATCGTTTTGCGCCAAGTGGTCGGCCACGCCCGAGAGGCGCGTGTGCACATCGCCACCGCCCAGATCTTCGGCGCTCACCACCTCGCCGGTGGCGGCTTTGACCAAAGGCGGGCCGCCCAAAAAGATGGTGCCCTGGTTTTTCACGATGATGGTTTCGTCGCTCATGGCGGGCACATAGGCGCCGCCTGCGGTGCAGCTGCCCATGACCACGGCGATCTGCGCGATGCCTTGCGCGCTCATATTGGCCTGGTTGAAGAAGATGCGGCCGAAGTGGTCGCGGTCCGGAAAGACCTCGTCCTGGTTGGGCAGGTTGGCACCGCCCGAGTCCACCAAATAAATGCAAGGCAAGCGGTTTTGCTGCGCGATCTCTTGGGCGCGCAAGTGCTTTTTCACCGTGAGGGGGTAGTAGGTGCCGCCCTTCACCGTGGCGTCGTTGCACACAATCATGCAGTCCACCCCGCTCACGCGGCCAATGCCTACGATCACGCCCGAGCTGGGCGCGTCGTTGTTGTACATGTTGAGGGCGGCCAGCGGCGCGACTTCGAGGAAAGGCGTGCCGGGGTCGAGCAGCATTTGCACACGGTCACGCGGCAGCAACTTGCCCCGGGCGGTGTGCTTGGCGCGGGCGGCTTCGCCGCCGCCTTGGGCCACACGCTCCAGATGGGCGCGCAAGTCATCCACCACGGCCTGCATGGCGGCGGCGTTGGCCGCAAATTCGGCCGAGCGGGGGTTGAGTTGAGAGTGCAAAACGGTCATGGTGCTTCCAATGGGATCGCGTACAGCCGCCAGCATAAAGCGCAGCCCTGGCCGCGCACAGGCCATAGGGGTTGCAAATCCTGCCAAAATACCCAAACATGTCCACCTCCACACCGCCCTCACGCGCAGAGACGCCCATGGCTTTCATTCAAGCCATGGTCGGTGCTTACGAAAAACGCGGCATGGACCCGCATCAAGCCTTGCAAAAGGCACAAATTGCGCCAAGCTTGCTCAAGCAAGCACAAGCCCGCGTGACCGCCTTGCAGATGGAATGGATGAGCGAGGCCGCTATGCGCGAGCTGGACGACGAGGCGCTGGGCTGGTTTCGCCGTCGCCTGCCTTGGGGCAGCTACGGCATGCTGGTGCGCGCCTCGCTGACCGCCCCCAGCCTGGGCGTGGCGCTGGCCCGCTGGTGTCGACACCACAACCTGCTGACCGACGACATCCGGCTGAACTTGAGCACCTCGAACGGGCTGGCCCACATCGAACTGCACGAAACCCACGACCTGCAAGCCCTGCGCGAGTTCTGCACCGTGTCGGTGCTGCGCAACGCACTGGGTGTGGCCTGCTGGCTGACCGATTCGCGCATCCCACTGGCTGCGACGCAATTGCACTTTGCGCCACCACCCCACATCAACAGCTACCGCGTGCTGTTTGACGGCCCCAGCCAATTCAACACTGCGCACAGCCAGCTGAGTTTTGACGCCGGCTACCTGCAGCTGCCGGTGCGCCGCGACGAAGCCGCCCTGCAACGCATGCTGCAACGCGCCCTGCTGCTCACGGTGCGGCCTTACCGGCGCGACCGCCTCTTGGTCGAAAAAGTGCGCCAAACCTTGGCCGAGCACCCCGAACACAGCCGCAACGCCGACGACCTGGCCGCCTGGCTCAACCTGTCTACCCGCACCCTGCACCGGCAACTCAAAGAAGAAGGCGCGAGCTTGCAGCAACTCAAGGACAGCGTGCGGCGTGACCTGGCCAGCGACTTGCTGCTGCGCTCAAAGCGCCCCATCAAACAGATCGCGGCCGAGGTGGGGTTCCACAACGAGAAGAGCTTCATGCGAGCCTTCAAAGGGTGGACAGGGGTCACGGCCGATGCGTTCCGTATCGGCCAAGGGCATCCAAGCATGGATGACGGAACCAGCGCCATCTGAACCCCATCAGCACAAGTTGCTTGTGCGGATTGCCGCCGAGCCCTTCAGCGGCGGTTTGGACCCGCAGTGCCAGCAGAACGACACGCTTGAGAACAGTACTTGACATGCTCCCAGTTCTTGGCCCAGGCTTTGCGCCAAGTCATTTCACGCTGGCAACGTTCACAACTTTTGACGGGCAAGAAGGACTTGTTGCCTTTGAAAACTTTGGGCATAAGGGGTCAAGCGTGCCAAGACGCGGACGATGGCACCACAAATTGGGACAACTGGAACACCGAGTTCGGGGCATCGGGCACCCAGCGGGGTGCTAAGGGCTTGATGCCAAAACTCCAGTTTTGTGGCTTGGCATTGCGGTGCAGTCCTTCAGCCAAATGCACATGGTCGGCGATGAAGGTGGCCGACAGGACGGATTCGAAGTAGGTGTCAAACGCCATGCCCAAAGCGGCCTCCAGATCGATCTGATCAGGCCCTTCGACCACCAGAGGCTGTGGATGCGGATCGAAAGCAGCCACCACCGACCACACACTGATGCGCTCAGCTGGCATGGCCAGGTCGTAGCCGCCACCGGGGCCACGTGTGGAGCGGATGAAGCCCCCCTCGCGCAAGGTCTTGAGCAAGCTCTCCACGTAGGAGACAGACAGGCCCACCTGACTGGCCAGATCAGCGGTGGTCACGCTTTGGCCCGCTGGCAAGGCGGCAACAAAAACCAAGGCATTGATGGCATGCGTAGCTTTTTTACTGATCATGGTGTGTATATCTTTCATTTGAGTAAGTAATTTACCACCCACAAAGCAAATATCTACTCATTACTTGATATATTCTTGTTATTCAATGCAAAATCTATTCAAACACGACCATGACCACAGCCATCGCCAACCACCGCATTGGAGCCGTCTCGGCTTTGAGCGGCGTTCCCGTCTCCACCCTGCGGGTCTGGGAGACGCGCCACGCGGCCTTTGCACCGGCCAAATCCGAAGGCCGGCACCGCCATTACTCCGATGAAGACGTCTTGCGCGCCTCGATCATCAAGCAACTGACCGAATCAGGCCACAGCATCAGCACCATTGCGCAGCTGCAAGTGGGGCAACTCAACGGCTTGTTGCAGCAACAAAAAACAGCCCATCGACTGCACCGGCCGGGGCCGGTCAGCACAGCCCCCGTGTCCATGGCGGTGGTGGGGATCGGCATGGCGGCACGCATCGAGTCGGGCATCGGCGCGATGGGTTGGCACGACCGCCCTTTTCAAATCACCGAGATCTTGCAAGACTTGGAAGAGGCTGGCCACGCCAGCATGGGCTCCAAGCCTCAGGTGCTCATGGTGCGCGTGAATTCCTTGAACGTGTTGGCGGGATCGGACATCCAGCGTTTGGTGCAAGCCCACCGCTTTCAACAAGCGATCGTGCTCTACAACTTTGGCCAAGAACCCGTGGTGGCTGCCCTTAAACTAGCGGGCGTCAAGGTTCGGCGCGAACCTTTGTCCAATGCCGAATTGGGTGAATTGATCAATTCGGTTTTGTGGATGGGCAACGCCCAAGAGGTCACCGATGTGCAACGCGGCGGCTTGGTGCCCCCTCGCAAATACAGCGACGAGACTTTGCACCAAGTGGCCAACATCCGCAGCCAGGTGTTGTGCGAATGCCCAAAGCATGTGGCTGAGCTGATCTCACAGCTGGCCAGCTTTGAACAATACAGCCAAGATTGTCTGAACAAGAACGCAGAAGATGCCCACCTGCATGCCTACCTCAGCTCGATTTCAGGGTCCGCACGCGCCTTGTTTGAAAAAGCGCTGGAGATGGTGGCCGAGCACGAGAACATCCCGCTGGAGCTCACACCCGCATGGCGCGACGCGCAAACCTGAGCGCGCCGCACAGCATGAAACCCCGCTTGGCCATCGCCTTGCTGCTGGCCACGGTGATCGGTATCACGCTCAGCCACTTGCAGGTGAAAAAACTCGACCATGGTTTTTTGCTGGAGGTGGACGGTCGCCCTGTGGACGTGCAAGGCCGTTGGGCCGAGGTCGTCAACGATTGGCGGCGCGACTGCGCCAGCGTTGACACATGGCCTGCGCAAGACGCTCGACTGGCCGGGGCCTTGCGCGCACTGCAAGCCGAAAGCCCGCCCGCCTCGCACTCGGCGCGCATCGTGGCCGCTTGGGGTTCAGGCCCATGGCTGCTGATTCAGGCCGAGTTTGACGAATTGTTGCCGGCGGTGGTGCTGATGAAGCTGCAAGGCGACGATTGGAACGTGGTGCCTCGCGGTGTGTGGAGCGGTCAAACGCATCCCTGGCGTCCAGGGCCGCTGATCCGTTCCTACCTGCAACAGCAAGTGCCATTGGCACCAGCGGCATTGCTCGCGTGCTTTGAGCCACCAGCTGCGTCAGGACCCGCGCTTCAAACCAGGATGCGCTGACATGGGCACACAACTGGTCTGGTTCAAACGCGATTTGCGGGTGCACGACAACGCGGCCCTGAGCACCGCAGCAGCGCTGGGCCCGGTCATGTGCGTGTACATCCTGGAGCCGTCTTACTGGCGCAGCCCGGACGCTTCGCAAAGACAGTTCGATTTTTTGCGTGAATGTCTGCGTGACTTGTTTGTGCGACTCAAGGCCTGCGGTGTGCGCCTGCAAGTGCTCACCGGCGAGGTCACCGAAGTGCTCGAACGGCTGCACCAGACACAAGCCTTCAGCCACCTGCATGCGCACGAAGAGACCGGCAACGGCTTGACTTACGAACGCGACAAAGCCGTGGCCCGCTGGTGCACAGCGCACGGCGTGCAGTGGCAAGAGTACAGCCAAACCGGCGTGGTGCGCCGACTGCCCAGCCGCAATCAGTGGAGCACGCTGTGGACCGAGCGAATGCGAGCGCCCCAGTTGAACACGCCTACCCTCACGCCAGCCCCGTGGCCCTGGCCTGCAGAGCAATGGCCCGACTGGCACGCTTGGGGGCTGGCCCCTGACGCGGCACCCGAGCGGCAAACCGGTGGCAGGCAAGCGGCGCGCCACACCTTGCAGAGTTTTTTGAACACGCGCAGTGGCCAATACCGGGGCGGCATTTCTTCGCCCCTGAGCGCCACCAGCGCCTGCTCGCGTTTGTCGCCCTACTTGAGTTGGGGTTGCTTGAGCATGCGTGAAGTGGTGCAAGCCACCGAACACACCTTGAGCCAGCCAGGCCTGGACCCGTGGACCCGCAAGGGCCTGGTGGCCTTCACCAGCCGCTTGCACTGGCATTGCCACTTCATGCAAAAGCTCGAGAGCGAACCCGCCATCGAGCACCGCAACATGCACCGGGGCTACGACGGCCTGCGCGAAGGCGACTGGAACGCCGCGCACTTTGAACGCTTGCGCACGGCGACCACCGGATGGCCGCTGGTGGATGCCTGCGTGACCATGCTGCGACAGACCGGCTGGCTCAATTTCCGCATGCGCGCCATGCTGGTGTCGGTAGCGGCCTACCCCCTGTGGCTGCACTGGCGGGAAGTAGGGCAGTGGCTGGCTGGGCAGTTTGTGGACTACGAGCCCGGCATCCACTGGAGCCAGATGCAAATGCAGTCGGGCACCACCGGCATCAACACCACACGCGTGTACAACCCGATCAAGCAAGCACAAGACCACGACCCGCAAGGCGTCTTTGTGCGGCACTGGCTGCCGGTGCTGCGACAAGTGCCCGACACCTGGCTGTTTGAACCCTGGAAGATGCCGCCTTCGGTGCAGGCGCAGTGCGGCGTGGTGGTCGGCCCCCCCGCGGGCACTCCCTTTGACGCTCACTGGCCCGAGCCGGTGGTGGACCTGCCTGCAGCCACACGCAGGGCCAAAGCCCTGCTGCACGCCCGCCGCAACACACCGCAAGTGCGCGAGGGCAAACAAGCCATCATTGAACAACACGCCTCACGGCGGGTTTCCCAGCCAAGCAAGCGCCGCCGCTCACCTCCTGCCTTGGAAGACCCGCAAACCCAATGGGATTTCTGACATGACACCACCCAAAGCACCCACAACACCCACTGCACCGAGCGCACCGATACGCCACTTGGTCATCGTCCTGGGCGATCAACTGGCCGAAGACGCCAGCGCGCTGACCGATTTCGATCCCGCCCAAGATGTGGTCTGGATGGCCGAGGCCATGCAGGAGTCGACGCATGTGCCCTCGGCCAAGCAGCGCATTGCGGTGTTCCTGAGCGCCATGCGCCACTTTGCGCTCACCCTGCAGGGCAAGGGCTGGCGGGTGGACTACACCGAGCTGGACCAAGAAGGCCACACCGGAACGCTGCAAGGCGAGCTGGCCCGCGCCATCGCCACATGGCAACCCACCCAACTGGTGATGACCGCGCCCGGAGACTGGCGCGTGTTGCAAGCGCTGCAGGCCACCACCAAGGCCCACCAAGGGGTGCTGAGCGTGCGCGACGACACCAGTTTTTTCACCACCGTGCGCGATTTTTCGGCGCACATCCAGGGCCGCAAACAGCTGCGCATGGAGTATTGGTACCGCGAACAACGCCAGCGCTTTGGCATTCTGATGGAGGGCAAACAACCCGTTGGGAGCCAATGGAATTTCGATGCCGACAACCGCGAATCGTTTGGCAAAAAAGGCCCGCAAAACCTGCCTGCACCCAAGCGCTTTGCGCCAGACGAAGTCACGGAACAAGTCATCGCGCTGGTTCACAAAGTGTTCGTCAAGCACCCCGGTGAACTGACCGACTTTGGATGGCCCGTCACGCGGGCGCAGGCACTGGAGGCCCTGCAGGACTTCATGGCACACCGTTTGCCTTTGTTCGGACAATTCGAAGACGCCATGTGGGCGGGCGAGCCCTGGCTCTACCACTCGATGCTGTCGGTGTGCCTGAACCTGAAACTGCTGTCTGCACAAGAAGTGGTGCAAGCGGCGCAGGACGCGTGGCAAGCAGGCCATGCACCGCTGCCGGCCGTGGAAGGCTTTGTGCGACAAATTTTGGGTTGGCGCGAATACGTGCGCGGCATGTACTGGACCCAAATGCCGGGCTACGTCGAACTCAATGCACTGGACGCGCAAGAAGCCTTGCCCGCATTTTTCTGGACCGGCGAAACCGACATGGCCTGCCTGCGCGACGCCCTGCAGCAAACGCTGCGGCACGGCTACGCGCACCACATCCAGCGGCTGATGGTGCTGGGCCTGTATGGCCTGCTGCGCGGCGTACAGCCACAGCAGATGCACGAATGGTTTTTGAGCGTGTATGTGGACGCCGTGGAATGGGTGGAACTGCCCAATACGCTGGGCATGTCACAGTTTGGCGATGGCGGCCTGATGGCCAGCAAACCTTATGTGGCGACAGGCAAGTACATCCAGCGCATGAGCAACCACTGCCAGGGCTGCAAGTTTGATCCGGCGCAATCGACGGGGCCGAAGGCTTGCCCCTACACCACGCTGTACTGGGATTTTTTGCAACGTCATCAGCCGATGCTGGCGAAGAATCCACGCATGGGCATGCAACTCAAAAACCTGGCCAGGCTCTCGGACGAGCAACAATTAAAAATCCATGAGGCGGCCCAAGCACACAAGGCCAACGGCTGAACCGCTGGGGTGCTCGTCAGCTCAAGCGCAAGGTGTGCATCGCCGTGAACACCCGCGCCGCACCTGCCTGGAGCAGCGGCTCATGCGCCGCAGGGGGCGCGGCATAAGCCCACACCGTGGCACCAGCGGCCACGCCTGCCGTGATGCCCACGGTGGTGTCTTCCAACACCAAGCAGCGCGCAGGGTCGATCTGCAAATGCGCAGCAGCGGCCAAGTACACATCGGGGTGCGGCTTGCTGCGAGGCATCTCGTGGCCGCTGAAAATGCGGCCTTCAAAAAAGTCCATCAGACCGACTTGCTTGAGCATCATCTCGACCTTGAACCGGTCTGCCCCCGAGGCCACCGCGATGCGCCCCTGACAGTGATCATGAAGATGCGCCACGGCTTCGTGCACGCCGTCAATGGCGGTGATGCTTTCTTGCAAGCGCACATTACGACGTGCAAAAAACTCTTGCAGCCATTCATCGGTGAGCGGCTGGCCAGTATGGGCCTCGATCGTCACGCGCTGGCTTTTGACCGTGTGGCCTACAAAACGCTGCATGCACTCGTCCAGGGTCATGTGCCAGCCTTGCGCTTCAAACATGTCACGCAGTACGCCACAGGTGATGGACTCGCTGTCGACGAGCACGCCGTCGCAGTCAAACAAAATGGCTTGAAAGTTCATGCGAGGGATCATACGGCCTGTCTCTTCGTGGCCTCACAGCACATCGCCGTCGACATACAGCCAGAGCCCATCCTCGCGCACGAAGCGGCTGCGCTCGTGTTGGCGCACGGCTTTGCCACCCACGCGAAAACGCGCGACGAATTCGACTTCAGCGGTGTGCTCGCCTGTGCTGCGGTGTTGCTGGATTGCCAGACCCAGCCATTTGGCACCGGCATCAAGCGTCAGCTCGGCAGGCCTGTGGCTGCTGTGCCAAGTGGCCAGCAAATAGGGCACATGGCCCAGCACAAAGGCGCTGTAACGCGAGCGCATCAGGCATTCGGCATCGGTTGCCGCAAGGCCTGCGAGAAAGGGACCACAGCAAGCGTCCAGATTCAGCGCTTGGCCTTTGGCCGTGTTTCGGCCACAGGGGCACAAAGTCATCACAGCGCGCGCTGGATGATGATTTTCTGCACGTCGCTCGTGCCTTCGTAGATTTGGCACACCCGCACATCGCGGTAAATACGCTCCACAGGGAAGTCGCTCACATAGCCGTAACCGCCCAAGGTCTGGATGGCAGCCGAGCACACCATCTCTGCCGCCTCGCTGGCAAACAGCTTGGCCATGGCGGCTTCTTTCAAACACGGCCGACCCGCATCGCGCAGGCTGGCCGCATGCCAGATGAGCTGGCGGGCAGCTTCGAGTTGCGTGGCGCAATCGGCCAAGCGGAAACCCACCGCCTGGTGGTTGAAGATGGCGGTGCCAAAGCTCTCGCGTTGCTTGGCGTACTCGATGGCCACATCGAGCGCGCTGCGCGCCATGCCCAGGCTTTGCGCGGCGATGCCGATGCGCCCGCCCTCCAAAGACGACAGGGCAATCTTGTAACCCTCGCCTTCCTGGCCGATCAGGTTTTCGGCGGGAATACGGCAGTTGTCAAAGTTGATCTGCGCCGTGTCGCTGCTGTGCTGACCCAACTTGTCTTCCAGGCGCGCCACGTTGTAACCGGGCGTGCGGGTGGGCACGATGAAGGCGCTCAGACCTTTTTTGCCCGCGCCCTTGTCGGTCACGGCGATCACGATGGCCACGTCGCCGTTTTGGCCGCTGGTGATGAACTGCTTGACGCCGTTGATGACGTAGCCATCGCCGTCTTTCACGGCGGTGGTGCGCAAGGCCGAGGCATCCGAGCCCACATGCGGCTCGGTCAGGCAAAACGCGCCGAGCATCTTGCCCTGGGCCAAGGGCGTGAGCCACTGCGCTTTTTGCGCGGCGTTGCCGTACATCATCAGAATCGCGTTGACGGGGCAGTTGGTCACGCTGATCACCGTGCTGGTGCCGCCGTCACCGGCCGCGATTTCTTCGAGCACCAGCGCCATCGTCACGTAGTTCAAGCCCGCGCCGCCGAGCTCTTCGGGCACACAAATACCATACGCACCCAGCGCGGCCAAGCCCTTGTGCGCCTCTTTGGGGAAATGGTGTTTCTTGTCCCACTCGGCGGCGTGGGGCCACAGCTCGCGTTGGGCAAAATCGCGCACGGCTTCGCGGATCATTTCCTGGTCGGGGGTCAGCAACATGGGGCTCTTTCTTTATCGGGTCACCAGGGCAGCGTCTGGCCGTCGTGGTTCAAAAATGCGCCCTTGAATTTCGGGTCACGTTGTTCAAGGATGTGGTTCAGCGTTTGGCGCAAGCTGCTCGCGCTGTGTTCGGGCGTGAGGGTTGCGGCCGCGCCGCCCATGTCGGTCTGCACCCAGCCGGGGTGAACGGCCAGCACGGTGATGTCCGGCTGCTCGGCTTGCGTGCAGCGCACCACCATGTTGAGGGCGGCCTTGCTCACGCGGTACAGGGCGGCGTTGCCGCTGGTGGTTTCTTGCTGGCTGCCCATGATGGAGCTGACGCAGGCGATCACGCCCTGTGTTTCTTGCACCATGGGCGCGATTTGCGGGATGACCTGCATCGCGCCCATCACGTTGGTGTGCATGACGGCATCGAAACTTTCCCGAGTCGGCGGGGTGCTGGCACTGTTGCGGTCCATCGCGCCCGCCACATAAATGGCCAAGTCGATTTTTTCGCCGTCAAGCTGCCAAGACATCCCCGAGTTGCTGGCCGGGTTGGCCACGTCCAAGCGCAGGGTTTGCGCGCCCATAGCCTTCAGGCGTTCAAGTCCCTCATCGCTGCGGGCTGTCGCGATCACACGCCAGCCGTCTGCGATGTACTGGCAGGCCAGTTCAAAACCGATGCCGCGCGATGCGCCGATGAGCAGGACCGTGGGCATTCGTCAGACCAATTCCAGCGCCACGGCCGTGCCTTCGCCGCCACCGATGCACAGCGTGGCCAGACCCTTTTTGAGCCCGCGGGCTTTGAGCGCATGGATCAAAGTGACCATGATGCGCGCACCAGAAGCGCCGATGGGGTGGCCCAGCGCGCAAGCGCCGCCGTTCACGTTGACCTTGTCGTGCGGCACATTCAGCTCTTTCATGAGGGCCATGGGCACCACGGCAAAGGCTTCGTTGACTTCCCACAGGTCGACGTCTTGCACGGTCCAGCCCGCTTTGGCCAAGGCTTTTTGGGTCGCGCCCACCGGGGCGGTGGCAAACCACTCGGGCTCTTGCGCGTGGGTGGCATGGCTGACGATGCGGGCCAATGGCTTGCAGCCCAGCTTAGCGGCGGTGCTCTCGCGCATCAGCACCATGGCGGCCGCGCCGTCGTTGATGGACGAGCTGCTGGCGGCGGTGATGGTGCCGTCTTTCTTGAAGGCGGGCTTGAGGGTGCTGATCTTGTCGAGCTTGACTTTCCCTGGGCCTTCGTCGATGGACACGATGCGTTCACCGCTGCGGTCTTTCACCATGACGGGCGTGATCTCGGCCGCAAATGCACCCGACTCGGTGGCGGCCTTGGCGCGCTGCACGCTGGTGGTGGCAAAGTGGTCTTGCTCGGCACGGGTGAAGCTGTACTTGGCGGCGCAGTCTTCGCCAAAGGTGCCCATGCTGCGACCGGCTTCGTAGGCGTCTTCCAGGCCGTCGAGCATCATGTGGTCGTAAATTTTGTCGTGGCCCATGCGGTAGCCACCACGGCCTTTGAGCATGAGGTAAGGCGCGTTGGTCATGCTCTCCATGCCCCCGGCCACCAGCACGTCGTGCGTGCCCGCGACCAGCATGTCGTGCGCGAACATGGCTGCGCGCATGCCCGAACCACACATTTTGGACAGGGTCACCGCGCCCGCGCTTTTGGGCAAACCGCCCTTGAAGCCCGCTTGACGCGCTGGGGCCTGGCCCTGGCCTGCCATCAGGCAGTTGCCAAACAGCACTTCGGTGACCAGCTCAGGGCTGATAGCTGCGCGTTCAACGGCAGCGCGGATGGCAGCACCGCCCAAGTCGTGGGCGGCCAATGGGCTGAAGTCGCCCTGAAAGCTGCCCATGGGGGTGCGCGCTGCGCTGACGATGACGATGGGATCGGACATGGTTTTCTCCAGAAAATTCAAAAAGAAGGCAATCTTTGGGGCTCAGACTCAACGAGAAAATCAAGCCTGAGGATCTACAAGGTGCCTGTCCATACCGGACATCACAGACCGCCGCGCGGGTAACGTTTGAAGGCGCTGCGGAACACGTCCACCACCTCGTGGCCGCCGCTCATGCTGACGCCCAAATCTTTGGCCAGACCATCCTTCAGGCCATAGCACCAGCCGTGCACGCTGAGCTTTTGCCCACGTGTCCAGGCGTCTTGCACCACATTGGTCAGGGCCACGTTGCCCACCTGCTCGATCACATTCATCTCGCACAGGGCGTCTTCTTGCTCGGGCACCGTGAGGTGATCGAGGCGACGGCGGTGGCGCACCTTGACATCGTGCACATGGCGCAGCCAGTTGTCGGCCAGTCCCACACGCAGGCCCCGCAGCGTGGCCAACACGCCGCCACAGCCGTAATGCCCCACCACCATGATGTGCTCGACCTTGAGCGCATCCACCGCGTACTGGATGACCGACAGCGCATTCAGGTCCGAGTGCACCACCACGTTGGCCACGTTGCGGTGCACGAACACCTCGCCCGGGTCCAGGCCGGTGATTTGGTTGGCGGGCACGCGGCTGTCCGAACAGCCGATCCACAAATATTTGGGATTTTGCTGGTTGGCCAAGCGCGAAAAAAAGGCCGGGTCATCGCGCACCATGCGCTCTGACCATTGGCGGTTGTTGTCCAGAAGGTGTTGCAGTGAAGAGGTCATGCTGGGATTGTCGCTGGAGGGGCCTGCCGCTGAATACCTGACGGCTTCAGCAGGTTTCGGCAAACAACTCGCGCCCGATCAGCATGCGGCGAATCTCGCTCGTGCCTGCGCCGATCTCGTACAGCTTGGCATCGCGCCAGAGACGGCCCAAGGGGTATTCGTTGATGTAGCCGTTGCCGCCAAAAATCTGCACGCCCTCACCCGCCATCCAAGTGGCTTTTTCGGCGGTCCACAAGATGACGCTGGCGCAGTCCTTTCGCACCTGGCGCACGTGTTCGGCCCCCAGCAAGTCCAGATTTTTGGCCACGGTGTAGGCAAAGCTGCGACCGGCTTGCAACACGGTGTACATGTCGGCCACTTTGCCCTGGATCAGCTGGAACTCGCCAATGCTTTGGCCAAACTGCTTGCGGTCGTGAATGTAGGGGATCACGTTGTCCATGACGGCTTGCATGATGCCCAGCGGGCCACCGGTGAGCACAGCACGCTCGTAGTCCAGGCCGCTCATCAGCACCTTGGCACCGTTGTTCAGGCCACCCAGAATGTTCTCGGCGGGCACTTCGACGTTGTTGAACACCAACTCGCCCGTGTGGCTGCCGCGCATGCCCAGCTTGTCGAGCTTTTGCGCAATCGAAAAACCCTTCATGCCCTTCTCGATCAAAAAGGCTGTGACACCGCGTGCGCCGAGCTCGGGCTCGCTCTTGGCATACACCACCAAGGTGTCGGCATCCGGCCCATTGGTGATCCACATTTTGGAGCCGTTCAGCAAGTAATAACCGCCTTTGTCCTCGGCCTTGAGTTTCATGCTCAGCACGTCTGAGCCCGCACCGGGCTCGGACATGGCCAGGGCACCAACGTGCTCGCCAGTGATGAGCTTGGGCAGGTATTTGGCGCGCTGCTCGGGTGTGCCGTTGCGCTTGATCTGGTTGACGCACAGGTTGGAGTGCGCGCCATAGCTCAGACCCACCGAAGCGCTGGCACGGGAAATTTCTTCCATCGCGATCATGTGCGCCAGATAGCCCATGTTCGCGCCGCCGTACTCTTCGCCCACGGTGATGCCGAGCACCCCGAGGTCACCCATCTTGTGCCACAGGTCCATGGGGAACTGGTCGTTGCGGTCGATGTCGGCCGCGCGGGGGGCGATTTCGGCTTGGGCAAAGTCGCGCACCGCGTCGCGCAGGGCGTCGATGTCTTCACCAAGTTGGAAGTTCAGGCCAGGCAGGTTGTTCATGGAGGTCTCCGAGGGGTGTGGGTCAGCGTGCGCAGGGCACATCAATAAGTTTGAGGCACAGGGGCCAAGGTTTGTTGCATGACCGCGCAGGGCGAACTTTTTCCCTTGGCGTCGATGTGGACCACCTCGGCCGTGGTCACCAGCACACGGCGACCGGCCTTGAGCACCTTGCCGGTGGCTCGGATCTCGCCACCCTGGTAGCTGCTGAGGAAATTGATCTTGTATTCGACCGTGACGACTTCCATGCCTTCGGGCACCATGGTCAGGGCGGCATAGCCGCCTGCGATGTCGGCTAAAGCACCGATGGCACCGCCGTGAAAGCCGCCTTGCTGCTGCGTGGTCTTGTCGCTGTAGGGGATGGACAGCTCCACCTGGCCTTCGCTCACGGACAGCAAACGCACGCCCAAATGCTGCATCATGCCTTGGCGGGCCAAGCTGCGGGCAACACGTTCATGGGCTGGATTGGGGGTGGTCACGTCGGATTTCAGCAAGCGAGAAGAAGCCAACACTTTAATTGACGTTTACGTAAACGTCAATCATCGATTTACCCGACTGCAACGGCTTTGGCAGCCTTGGTCAACAGGGTGCGGGTTTCTTTCTCGTGGGTTTTGACCTCGTCCAGCGTGGCCTCGAGATCGGCCAGCTGCGACTCCAACTGCTGGCGGTGCTCGGCCAGCACCACCAGGAACTTTTTCAACTGCGGAACGGTGTCGCGCGGGCTGTCGTACATGTCGATCAGGTCCTTGGCCTCGGTCAGCGACAGACCCAAACGCTTGGCGCGCAAGGTCAGCTTCAGGCGGGTGCGGTCACGGGCCGAATACAGCCGGTTGCGCCCGCCGGGTCCAAGGCGTTCGGGCTCGAGCAGGCCCATGTCTTCGTAAAAACGGATAGCGCGGGTGGTCAGGTCGAATTCCTGAGCGAGGTCGCTGATCGTGTAGCTGCTGGGCATGAGGTACTCCGTCTTTGCGCACAGGGGACAGGTCTTTGCCGAGGCCTCCTCCTAGAATGCTTTGCTGGCTTGACGTTAACGTAACGTCAACTGAGAGAATGCTAACCCAAACCACGGTCCGAATGTCCCATCCCACCCAAGCGCTTCCCCTGGACTACCCATTTGGCGATCAACTCCCCGAGATGGGCAAGGTGTTGGCAGTCGCCCCGGGCGTGCTTTGGTTGCGCATGGGCCTGCCTTTTGCGCTGGACCACATCAACTTGTGGTTGCTGCGCGACCACCTGCCCCATCCCACCCAAAGAGGTGTCCTGCAAGAAGGCTGGACGGCGGTGGACTGCGGCATCGACAACGAGGCCACCCGTCAAGCCTGGTTGCAGATCGAGAAGGAGCATTTGCAGGGCCTGCCCATCTTGCGTGTGCTGGTGACGCACATGCACCCGGACCACATGGGCTTGGCGCATTGGTTGTGCGAACGCTGGCAAGCCCCTTTGTGGATGAGCACCAGCGAATACCAGTCGGCGGCCATGGCCCAGTCGGGCGTCTCCAATTTCGGCGGCAAGCCCACGGTGCAGTTTTATCAGGCGCACGGCTGGAACAAGACAGAAGACCTGTTACAAATCCAGGCCCGAGTAGGCTACTACACCAGCATGGTGCCGCAAGTCCCAAAGGCCTATGTGCGCCTGATGGCCGATGACGCGGTGCGCATAGGCAGCCGGGATTGGCGCTGCATCAGTGGCTATGGTCACTCGCCCGAGCACATCGCCTTGTACAACGCGCAAAGCCAGATCCTGATCAGCGGCGACATGCTGCTGCCCTCGATCTCGACCAATGTGAGCGTCTATGCGCAGGAACCGCAAGGCAATGCATTGCAGTTGTTTCTGGACTCCCTCACCCCAATGCAAGACCTGCCTGACAGCACCCTGGTGCTGCCCTCCCATGGACGACCCTTCAAAGGCGCGCAGCGGCGCATTGCGCAGCTGCGCGCCCACCACGATGAACGCCTGCGTGAATTGTTGCAGGCCTGCAGCGAACAAGCTCTGTCCGCTCATGACGCATTGCCGGTGCTGTTCAAACGACCTTTGAATGTGCACCAGATGACGTTCGCCATGGGCGAGTCGGTGGCCCACCTTCACCTGCTGTGGCTCAGCGGTCAATTGCAGCGAACACAGGATGCTGGCGGGGTCTACCGCTTCAGCTCCGCTCAGTCCTGAGCCAAACCCATGGGCGCTTGCTTGAGGGCTTTGCGGCGCTGCGCGTAATCGGGCATGACTTCGCCGACGGTCTCCCAAAAGCGGGGGCTGTGGTTCATCTCGCGCAGGTGTGCCAACTCGTGCACCACCACATAGTCGATCTGGCTGACCGGCAAATGGATCAGCCGCCAGTTCAGCCGGATGTGTCCATCGTTGCGCGCACTGCCCCAGCGGGTGTTGGCACTGGACAAACTGAGTTTGCTCCAGCGCACACCCAGCAAGGGCGCGAAATGTTCAAGCCGTTGCTCGAACAATTGTCGTGCCTGTTTTTTGAGCCAGGCTTCGGCCACCTCACGCACCTGTGTGGTGCTTGCGCCGGGCGGCACACTGACGGGCAAGCGTTGCACATCGGGGGAGACCTCTTGCAAGGGCATGCCGTGCTGCAGGACACACAGCTGCACAGTCCCACCCAAAAACGGCACCTCAGCGCCATGGGTCCACACAATGGCTTGCTGAAATTGCTCGGTCTGGCGTTGTTTGAACTGCTGCAGCTTGGCCACAATCCACGCACCCTTCTCCTGTACGGCAGCATCCACCTCGCGCAAGGTCACCCAGCTGGGCGCCCGCACCACCAGCCCCTCGGCGCCCACCAGAAAACCGATGCTTCGGCGACGCGCACGTTCGAATAAAAAAGACACGGTCATGCCGTGCAGCAGCGCGTGTCGATTGGCTGCAGGGTGGGTAAAGCCTGTGGACTCAGGCATTGGCAAACCCCCCAGCGGGGGCCTGTTGGTGGGCGTCCCTGCTTGATTTGACTCAGAAGGCTGCGCCATGGGCATCGCAGCCGGGACCCTGGATGGCGCAGCAGGCATGGCCGGGTCACCCCCGGTGAAAAAATCCAGCACAAACTGCAAAGGCGCGCGCATGCTCGGCCAGGCTCCGGCTCAAGGCTTGGCCGGGTAGGCCTCAGGATCGAGGCGGTGCATTTCCGACTCGATCCAGTTTTCGACTTCGTGCATCAGCGCATCGGCATCGCGCCCCGCGCTGGAAATGGCTTGGCCGATGGAGATGTCCACCACTCCCGGTTTCTTGATGAAGGCCTTGGTGGGCCAGCACCGTGCCGAAGTCACCGCAATCGGGATAACGGGCACACCGGCTGCGATGGCCAAACGTGCGCCGCCTGTTTTGTACTCGCCCTTTTGACCACGCGCAATGCGTGTGCCTTCTGGAAACATGATGACCCACACGCCGTCCTGCATCAGGCGGCGACCTTGTTGAACCACCTTCGCAAATGCACGTGAACGCTGCTTGCGGTCAATGTGGATCATGTCCAGACGACCCATGGCCCAACCGAAAAATGGCACGTTGAGCAGTTCCTTTTTGAACACATAGGCCAAAGGATGCGGCATGATCGCGGGCATCACAAAAGTCTCCCAGGTCGACTGGTGCTTGACCAACAATACCGCCGGGTCCTTGGTGCCGATGGGGAGGTTTTCCATGCCCTGGATGCGGTTTTCGATGCCCAGGATCCAGGTACCGCTGTTCACCGCCAAGCGCAGCCAACCCACGCAAATCCAGTACAGGCGCGTGCTGCTCACAAAGTAAGACACCAAGACCACAAACAAGGCCCACGGAATGACGGTGATGGCCATCCAGAGCATGTGAACAAGTGCACGCAGAAAGTTCATGACAACGGTCTCAGTGCGGGAAGCGAGCGGCTTCACCCAAGTGGTGGTCAACGAAAGCCGACAAATCTGCGTGCACCCGCGTGTCTGCCGGAAAGTTGGATGGCAACACCTGCCCCAGCAAGTCAGCACAACGTCCCGTCAAGACCAGATTTGGCGCACATCCAGCGGCCTGAGCCGCCTGCATATCGCGCAAACTGTCACCCACATAAGGCACCCCTTGGAGGTGTATGCCGTAACGCTCCTGAATTTGAACCAACAAACCCGGCGCCGGCTTGCGGCAGTTACAGCCCTCATTGGGCGCGTGCGGACAGTAAAAAATCGCCTCAACGCGCCCACCCACCGTCGCCAAGTTCTTGAGCATCTGGGCGTGCACCGCGTTCAGCGCTGCCATGTCAAACAGGCCACGCCCCAGTCCCGACTGGTTGGTGGCCAGCACCACGTGGAAACCGGCATGGTTCAAGCGACTGATCGCCGCCAATGAACCCGGCAACGGCAGCCATTCTTCGGGTGATTTGACGAACTCGTCGCTGGCCCGGTTGATGGTGCCATCGCGGTCCAAAATAACGAGTTTCATGTTGGCATTCATGTCGGCATATGCTTCAAACCACCAGACGCGACAAGTCGGCCACGCGGTTCATGGCCACATGCAGCAACTTGAGCAGACCCTGGCGGTTCAGGCGCAAGTCCATTTCTTCGGCATTGACCATCACGTCGTCAAAGAAGGCATCGACCGCGGTGCGCAGCGCAGCCAGTGTTTGCAGGCTGGCGGTGTAGTCGCCAGCCTTGAACTGCGCTTCGGACTCGGGCAAAAGGCGCAGCATGACGGCGTGCAGGTTTATCTCGGCGTCTTCTTGCAGCAGCGCGGGGTTGACATGGGCATCCACCTCGCCCGCTTTTTTGAGGATGTTGCCGATGCGTTTGTTGGCGGCGGCCAAGGCGGGACTCTCGGGCAAGGCGGCAAAGGCACGCACGGCCGACAGAAACTGGTTGACCTGACCCAGACGGGGGGGACGCAGAGCCATGACGGCGTCAACCTCTTGCGCGCTGAAGCCTTGCTCGCGCAGGCTGCCGGACAAGCGGTCGTAGATGAAGTCAATCAAGGCGTCTGCACCGCCCGTGATCTTGTCGCCAAACACAGGCGCAGACAGCGCCAGCAACTCGGGCAAGCCCAGAGCGACGTCTTTTTCGATCAACATGCGGATCACGCCCAAAGCGTGGCGGCGCAACGCAAACGGGTCTTTGTCGCCCGTGGGCACGTTGCCAATGCCAAACATGCCGACCAGGGTTTCAAGCTTGTCGGCCAGCGCCACCACCAGGCCGACGTTGTTGCGCGGCAACGCGTCACCGGCAAAGCGGGGTTTGTAATGGTCTTCAATCGCCTCGGCCACCTCGCTGCTCAAGCCATCGTGGCGGGCGTAGTAGCCGCCCATGATGCCTTGCAGCTCGGGGAACTCGCCGACCATGTCGGTCAGCAAATCGGTCTTGGCCAAGCGTGCGGCCTGCTCGGCTTGCTTGGCCAGAAAATCGCCGCCCACTTGCTGGCCAATGGCTTTGGCGATGGCGCAAACACGCGCCATGCGCTCGCCTTGCGTGCCCAGCTTGTTGTGATAGACCACTTTGGACAGGCCTTCAACGCGCGATTCGAGGGTCTTTTTGCGGTCCTGGTCAAAGAAGAATTTGGCATCGGCCAAGCGCGGGCGCACCACGCGCTCGTTGCCACCGATCACCAAGGAGGCATCGTCGGGGGTGATGTTGCTCACCACCAAAAACCGGTTCGTCAACTTGCCCGAGGCATCGGTCAAAGGGAAGTATTTCTGGTTGGCCTTCATCGTGAGGATCAGGCACTCTTGCGGCACACCCAGGAATTCGGTCTCAAACTGGCAGGTCAGCACATTGGGGCGTTCAACCAGAGCGGTCACTTCGTCCAGCAAGGCGTCGTCATCGATCGGACGGGCACCGTTGCCCACCTTGGCAGCAGCAGCGTTCAGCTGGCGCACGATCTCGGCGCGGCGCTCAGCGAAGCTGGCGATGACCGACCCATCGCGCTTGAGCACTTCGTCGTACTGGTCAGCATGCGGCAACACCACGGTTGAAAGCTTGGCTTCAAAGCGGTGGCCTTGGGTGCTGTTGCCTGCGGTCAGGCCCAGCGCTTTGACCGGCACCACGGTGCTGCCATGCAAAGCGATCAGGCTGTGCGCCGGGCGCACAAAATTCACGCTGCTCCATCCTGGCAACTCACAGTCGGTTTCCAGTTGGTACTGCATGACTTTGGGAATCGGCAACTTGGCCAGCGCTTCTTCCAGCGCTTTTTGCAAGCCCCCTTGCAGCGAAGCACCTTTGACGATGCTGTCGTAAAACAGGGCTTCTGATTTGCCATCGGGCGCGCGCTTGAGCGCGGCCACCGCAGCGGCCGGCTCGCTCACATCCGCGCCCAAGGCTTGCAGTTTTTTGAGCAGCGCGGGGGTGGCGTTGCCCGCCGCATCCAGGCCCACAGCCACGGGCATCAGTTTTTGTTGCACGGCCTTGTCGGCCCCTTGCGCCAGCACGCCGGTCACATGGGCAGCCAAGCGGCGCGGCGAAGCAAAAGCCGTCACCACCGCGTCGGCCCCTGCGTTGGACACCAGGCCCTGGGCCTTGAGTTGTTCGGCCAGCACGCCCGAAAAAGCAGCACCCAACTTGTTGAGCGCCTTGGGCGGCAGCTCTTCCACAAACAGTTCCACCAGCAAATTTTGTGTCGTCATGTCGTGATCCTCAGGCGGCTTTCTTGGGCATTTGCGCAACCCATTCACGCGGGG
>JAIXRJ010000007.1 GCA_027485235.1 Comamonadaceae bacterium | reverse complement strand
GCACGGGCGAGGCATAAGTCCACAGGCGCGAGGCCTGGGGCCGCATTTCAAGCTTGAGCATGCTGCGCCTCCTGGGCTTTGGCAGCGGCGTCGGGCCACAGGCCACTCATCCACTCGCCAATAAGCGCCACCGTGGCCTCGGCCCGCGCCACCGAAGGCGACAAACGGCCCTTGGCGATCACATGCAATCGGTCAGACAACTCGAACAATTCTTCCAACTCCTCACTCACCACCAGCACCGCACAACCGGCATCGCGCAGCGCCAAAATCTCGGCCCGAATCTGCGCTGCCGCGCCCACGTCAACGCCCCAAGTGGGTTGCGAGACGATGAGCAACTTCGGGGTCGCGCTGATCTCGCGCCCCACAATGAACTTTTGCAAATTGCCGCCCGACAGCGACTGCGCTGCGGCATCCGGCCCCGAGGCCTTGACCTTGAAGCGATCGATGATGCCGCGGGCCTGGTCGGCCAGCGCCCTCATGCGCACCCAACCGCCCGCGCCCACGGCTTCGCTGCGCGTGAGCAGCAGGTTTTGCGACAAGCTGAGCGAGGGCACAGCGCCCCGCCCCAGCCGCTCTTCGGGCACAAAGTGCAGGCCCATCTGCCTGCGCGGCACCGGCCCCAGGGCCGCCACCGGCTGACCCAACAAGCTCACGCTGGCTGCGCCGCACTGCGCGCCAGCGCGGGTGTCTTCACCCGACAAGGCCCACATCAATTCTTTTTGGCCGTTGCCCGAGACGCCCGCCAGGCCCACCACCTCGCCGACACACACCTGCAAATCGATGCCGTCCAGGTCCACGCCAAACGGGTCTTGCCGTGACAGGCTCAGGCCCTTGACCGCCAACACCACCGCCCCTGGCTCACGCGCCACATGCTGCAAAGCCGGGGGCTCGGCCCCGATCATCAAACGGCTGAGCGAAGCGTTGGACTCTTCACGTGGATCGCACACGCCCGTCAGCTTGCCGCCCCGCAGCACGGTGCAAGCGCTGCACAGCGCCCGAATTTCGTGCAGCTTGTGCGAGATGTACAAAATGCTGACGCCCTGGCTGACCAGTTGGTGCAGCACCATAAACAGTTTCTCGACCGCTTGCGGCGTCAGCACCGAAGTGGGCTCATCCAGAATCAACAACTTGGGTTCGGTCAACAAAGCGCGGATGATCTCCACCCGCTGCATCTCACCCACGCTCAGGGTGTGCACCGGGCGCTCGGGCTCCAGGTCCAGGCCGTATTCGCTGGCCTTGGCCACGATGCGCTCGGTCACCTCGGCCAGGCTCAGGGTTTTGTCCAACCCCAGCCACACGTTCTCGGCCACTGTCAGCGTGTCAAACAGGCTGAAGTGCTGAAACACCATGCTGATGCCCAGCTTACGCGCTTCTTGCGGGTTGCGGATGCTGACCGGCTGACCCTGGAAAAACACCTGGCCTTCGTCGGGCTTGACCGAGCCATAGATGATTTTCATCAGCGTGGACTTGCCCGCGCCGTTTTCGCCCAACACGGCATGGGCCTGGCCAGGCATCACGGTGAGCGACACGTCCTGGTTGGCCACCACACCGGGGTAGCGTTTGGTGATGCCCTGCAAAGACAAAAGGGGGGTGGTCATGTCGGGTGGAATGGAGGGTCTGATGAGTCTCTTGCAAAGCCCATGCCTTGAGCGGTGATTCGGGCCTTGCAAGCCAATAGATTGCCGCACAATGTAACACTGCAAACACCCGCTTTTTCCGGGTGTTTATCCCCGTATTCAGACCCCCTGCACCATGCGCCACGCCGACCACCTGACCGACATCCAAGCTTGGCGGGCCAGCCTGCTGTGGTTCGCCGACCCGGCCCAACCCAAAGCCAGCCACGAAACCGACGGCCTGCTGGTCAGCGCCCGCGAAGCCGATGGCATCGTGCGCATCCAGGCCATGGGCCCCTACCGCGAACTCGCTGCGGCATACCCTGATTTGCCCGTCACCCACTGGCCGGGCCTGTGCATCGCGCCCGGCTTTGTCGATCTGCACAGCCATTACCCACAAACCGATGTGATCGGCTCACCCGCCGAAGGCCTGCTGCCCTGGCTGGCGCACTACACCTTTCCCCTCGAAAAACAGTTTTCAGAGCCCGCTTACGCGCTCGAGGTGACGAACTTCTTTCTGGACGAGCTGATGCGCCACGGCGTGACCACGGCGCTGTGCTTTGCCACCGCCCACCCCGAATCGGTGGATGTGTTCATGGCCGAGGCGCAGAAGCGCCGCCTGCGCATGGTCACCGGCAAAGTGCTGCAAGACCGCCACAGCCCCGACGGTCTGCGCGACACCGACACCGACTTGAGCCTGCGCCAAACCGAAGCGCTGATCCGCCGCTGGCACGGGGTGGACCGCCTGGGCTACGCCATCACGCCGCGCTTTGCGCCCACCAGCACACCGGCCCAGTTGCGCGGCGCGGGCGAGATCGCACAGCAGTTCCCCGATGTGTGGGTGCAGTCGCACGTGGCCGAAAACCTGGATGAAATCCGCTGGGTGCATGAACTCTTTCCCGATGCGCGCAGCTACCTCGATGTGTACGACCGCGCAGGGCTCTTGCGCCAGCGCGCGGTGTATGCGCATTGCATCCACCTGGACGAAACCGACCGCCACCGCATGGCCGAGGTGGGCGCGACAGCCGCCGTCAGCCCCACCAGCAACCTGTTTTTGGGCAGCGGTTTTTTTGACTACAGGGCGTCTGACGCGGCAGGTCTGAGCTATGGCCTGGCCAGCGATGTGGGCGGCGGCACCAGCTTCAGCCCCTTTCACACCATGCACGCGGCTTACACCGTGGCCAGGCAGCGTGTGGAAAGGCAGGGCGTGGGAAGCCCCGGCATCAGCCTCGCGCCAGAACACCTGTGGTGGCAACACACGGCGGGTGCGGCCGATGCGCTCGACCTGAGCGGCCAAGTGGGCAACCTGCTGCCCGGCTGTGAAGCCGACTTTGTGGTGCTCAACCCCCAAGCCACGCCCTTGCTGGCGCGTCGCACCGCACAAACCGAGACCCTGGCCGAATGGTTGTTTGCGATGATCGTGCTGGGCGATGAACGGCTGATTGCGCACACGGTGGTGCAAGGGCAACCCGTGAAAATCCATCGGTAGATCGGCAGCCTCATCCCCGACAAATGCCGGCGGTCCACTTTGTCGGGGCTGAAGCCACCGACCTACAAATTTGATGCAAGAGCTGATCGACAATACGGCATGACCTCGAACGAAGAGCACCCCATCGTTGACCCTTATGCTTCCCAGCGCGCTTCTGTGCGCAGAGGCATTGCGCAGTTTCAGGAGCGCCTGCAGGCTGCAGGCCACGACTTCCGGGAGCCGCCACCCGAACCCACCTCCTGCTGCGGGCGTGGCTGCAATGGCTGTGTGTGGGAGAGCTACGACGCAGCGCTGATGTTTTGGTACGAGGATGCCGGGGCTTTGATGGCTGGTCACTGAACAACCCACCCCTTTGGGTCATCTACGTCACCCGATCCAGCAAGGCCGAGCGCAACTGACGCTTGAGCAGCTTCCCATTGGGGTTGCGTGGGAGGGGCGCCAGGCTCAGCGTCACATGTTCTGGCACTTTGTAGTCCGCCAGCCGCTCGGCGCAAAAAGCCTTCAGCGCCAGCACGTCCAGTTCTTTGCGTTGGGTGTGCAGATAAGCGTAAACACGCTCCCCCAGCACAGGGCAAGGCACCCCCACGACCGCGGCTTCAATCACACCGGGCATTTGCAAGAGCACATTCTCGACCTCGGTGCTGAAGACTTTGTAGCCCCCCCGGTTGATCATGTCCTTTTTGCGGTCCAGCACCCGCACATAGCCCTCGGCATCGACGGTCCCCAAGTCGCCTGAATGCCACCAGCCGGCTGTGAACTCCCGGGCCGTGGCTGCCGGATCGTTCCAGTAACCCTTGACCACCATGGGGCCGCTGATCCAAAGTTCGCCCACTTCGCCCGCAGGCAACTCATGGCCCTGCTCGTCCATGACGATCACGGCGGCACAAGGCAAAGGGGTACCCACTGTGTCGGCATGGGCGCGGGTTTGGCCAATCGGCATCAGGGTCGTGGGCGATGTGGTTTCGGTGGCACCGTAGGCATTGAGCAATTGCAGGCGCGGCAGGCACTGCGCCATGTCGTCGATGGTGGAGGTGGGCATGGGCGCACCGCCAAACCCGCCGATACGCCAGTGCGACAGGTCAAACTCGGCGAAGCGGGGCTCCATCAGCAGGAGTTTGTACATGGCAGGCACCATCAGGGTGTGGGTCATCCCCTCCCTTGCGGCCAGACGCAAAAAATGCTCGGGCTTGAAAACCGGCAACACCAACAGCGCAGCCCCCGTCGCGACGACCGTCATCACATTCGCAATCAGTCCGGTCACATGGGTCACCGGCACCGCCAGCATCGAGCGGTCGGACTCTGTCAACGACATGCAGCTGATGAAATGCTGAGCCGAATGCAGGACGTTCAAATGCGTCAGCATCGCCCCTTTGGGCCGCCCGGTCGTGCCAGAGGTGTAAAGGATGATCGCCGTGTCCTCCTCTTGGACCGGCTGCACATGGGTGCATGCGGGCTGGTCCAACAGGTCATCAAACCCCTGTTGAAAGCGATGGGCTGCCTCGCCCATACCCGCCGCAGGGCCTTTGCTGCCAGCCAAGGCCGCGTGCACGTCCACCCAGACCGCCCACTGCAATTCGGGCGTCTCCGAGGGGCCCGGCAAACGCTCGACCAAATCGGCGTCACACACCACACCGCGAGCGCCGCAGTGCTGCACGATCCAGGCCAGTCCTTCTTTTTGCTCACGCGGCCCCACCGCCACGGCGATGGCGCCAAGCCGCTGCAAGGCCATCAACGCCACGACAAAGCTGGGGTGGTTGCTTTGGTAAAGAACCACCCGATCACCGGGTTGCAGGCCCAACTTCAAAAATCCACTGGCAGCACGGGCTGAAAGTTCGGCCAACTCACGCCAAGTCCAGCGCTGGTCTTCGCAGACCAGCGCAAGGTGTTCACCCTGCTTGGCCACCGTGGCTTCGAACAAAGCATGCAGACTGTCCGCACGGTCAACAAAACAAGGCAACACACGGTCGCCAAAATGAACTTCTTGGCGCCGAGCAGGTGTTGAAAATCCGCGCCAAGGGTCCGAACCGCCGGCGTCAGACCCCTCGACAATGGAACCGTGGGTCACGCCACCACGCTACGGGGTGCCGCGTTGGCGCCGCGTTCAATCACCACTTCCTGATCGAGCATGGAGGCCGCGTGGTTGAGCTCAGATTGCGCAATCACCACCGTCATGTCTTTGCCGCGCAGACCAAAAATCACGTCCGACAGGCGTTGCGACAAAGCAGGTGCCACGCCTTCAAACGGTTCATCCAACAACAACAGGTGGGTACCCACTGCCAGAGCGCGGGCCAGCGCCACCAGCTTTTGCTGCCCTCCCGAGAGGAGCAATGCGCGGCGATCCTTCATGTCCTTGAGTTCAGGCAAGACCTCGTAAACCATCGCAAGACGCTCCTCGGGCCGCAGCTTCTCAGAGACCCAGACGGGGATCAGAATGTTTTCTTCCACCGTGAGTTCAGGCACCAGGCCCCGGTCTTCCGGCATGTAACCGATGCCCAATGCTGCACGCGCATGGGTCGGCATGGCGGCCAGGTCTTTGCCGTCCCACATCAATTGACCCGCCGTGGGCTTGAGGTGACCCATGACTGTGCGCAACAAAGTGGTCTTGCCAGCCCCGTTGCGCCCCACCAGACCCACCATCTGGCCCACAGACACGTTCAGCGAAAAGTGACGAAGGGCTTGAACAGACTGGATGGTGACATTCACCGAATCGATTTTCAGCATTTCAGTGCCCCTGTTTGAGTGAACCGGTGACATACCGCTGGACCTGTGGATCGTCCAAAACTTTCGACGGCAGATCATCGGCAATCACGCGACCGCTGTAGAAAGCGATCACACGGTCCGAATAATGGGTGACGATCTCCATGTCGTGCTCAACAAACAGCACGGTGACGTTTTCACTGGCAAGGGCCGCACGGATGGTGTCCATCATCGGAAATTTTTCATCCACAGAAACGCCACTGGTCGGCTCGTCCAGCAACAAGAGCTTGGGGCTTCCGGTGAGTGCCATCGCAATGTCCAGCAGCTTGCGCACGCCCCCTGGCAACTCCGACACCCGACGGTCCGCATGCTCCTCAAGACTGAACTTGGACAGCATCGCCATGGCCCGGTCGATCCGGTCAGAGGCATGCGCAGGACGCCAAAACGATTGTTGGCCGTCGTTGCAGGCGGCAGCCACCAACATGTTGTCCAGGGCGCTCATGTCCAGTGCCAATTGCGGAATCTGGAACGAGCGCGCCACACCCATGCCGGTGATCAGCCTGGGGCCCAGCCCCGCAATGGGCTGACCATCGAGGTCGATCGTGCCGGCGTCGGGCTTGAGATAACCGGTCACCATGTTCACGAAGGTGGTCTTTCCTGCGCCATTGCTGCCAATCAGGCTGACCCGCTGGCCGGTCGGGATTTCAATGTTGACGTTGTCAGCAGCGGTCACCGCACCAAAGGACTTCATCAGGCCTCGGGCAGACAGCATCGTGCGGGTTTGGGCTGTCGTCATGGTTGCTCTCCTTGCTTTTTAGCGCTCTGCTTGTTCTTCCTTTTGATCCAAAGGCTGCCCAGCCCCAAGGGGAGAAAGCGGATCACGACCAGCAAGAAAAGCCCCATGGCCAGCTGCCAGGTGTTGGGAAAATACAGGTTCGAGAAGGAACGCACCACCTCCACCACAAACGAACCCACAAACACGGCCAACATGCTGTGGTGGCCCGCCAAAATCGCCACAAAAACAAACTCACCCGACGTTGTCCAATACGCAAAGTTAGGCTCGATGTGTCCCAATGACATCAGGGTCAGGGCACCCCCCACACCCCCCATGAAGGATGCCAACAGGTAATTGGTGGCCACCGCCTGAGACACCGAAGCACCCAGGTACTCGACCCTCAATTCATTTTCACGAATCGCCAGCGAAACCAGACCACGCACAGAGTCCACGTAAATGCGCGCCAAAGTGGCCAGCACCCCCACCACCACCACAGCCACGCTGTACAGCAACCAGTTGGAGTGCTCCGATGCAATGCTTTGACCCAACAAGGTGGGTCGGCTGACGTTGAAACCGTCCGAACCACCGAGCGCTTCGGTCTTGACCAAAATACCGTACAAGACCATGGAAATGGCCAAGGTCAGCATGGCGAAGAAAATACCCCGATAGCGCGACAACAAAGGCGCGAACGGCAACGCACACAACACCGCGGCACCGCCGCCCACAAAAACCATCAGAAAAGCATCCGTGATGCCCAAATGGTTAGCGGCCATGGCGCTGGCATAACCACCCAAGGCAAAAACGAAGCCCTGACCGAAGGACACCACGCCCACCCGCATCAGCAGCACGATGCCCAAAGACACCAGGCCATGCGAGAGCGCCATCGTCGAGAGAAAGAGCAACCACTTGGGCATCACCAGCCCCGCCGCCAAAAACAGCACGGTCAGCAACAACCCGATGGAGAGTGTTTTTTTCAAACTGTTGGTCATCAGATTTTCCTCGCTTGGGTGCGCTGAAAGAGGCCCTCGGGTCGGAACATCAGCACAACAGCCATGGCAATGTAGATGCTGAAAAGCTCTGCCGCAGGCCAGGTGTGCACCGCCAGCGCACGGGCAAGCCCCACGATCACAGCGCCAATGGCTGCACCCTCGATGCTGCCAAGTCCACCGATGATGACCACCGCGAACGAAACGATGATCACGCCGGAGGCCAGCCCTGGCTGAACAGAAATCATGGGCGATGTCATGGCTCCAGCCAAGGATGCCAAAAAGATCCCGAACATGAATGCCAGCGTGCAAACACGTGCCACGTTGATGCCCATGCTGGCCGCAATCTCATTGCTGTGGATCACCGCCAGAACGATTTTTCCGGTACGGGTGCGGTTCAGCCCCCACCAAACACCCAGGCCACAAACAATGGCAAACGCAATCAGGATGAAGTCGTAACCCACATACGACATGAGCCCGATGTCGAGCACACCGAACAACATGTAGGGCTCTGTCACGTAATAGGGCACCGCGCCCCAGATCAACTTGGTCACATCTTCCAGGATCAGGAACAACGCATAGGTGACCAGCACCAGCAACACTTCATCGCGTCCATAAAAAGAACGCAGCAACACCCGCTCGACCAAGGGGGCCAGCAAGAGAGAGACCGCCAAAGCCGCCAGCAGCATGAACAGCAGGGACCAAGCTGGCGACATGCCAGCGCCCACTGACCAAGCAACAAAGGAAGCTGTGACGTAGGCGCCGACCGCGTAAAAGCTGCCGTGCGCAATGTTCAAAATTTTCAAGACGCCGAAAATCAGCGTCAGCCCCAAAGCCACAATGAAGAGCCAGGAGGCATAAATGATGCCGTCAAAAAGTATGGTGAGTGCAAGCATGTGGGATTCCGCCGAGGGTGGAGGATCACTGAAACGGGTGCCAGCACCATGGGTGCCGGCCGGGACAACCCACACGTCAGCGCATGCCCCTCTGCGAACAGAGGGGCACAACACTCACGCGTGGGCAAGTCGTTTTAACGACTCAGATCAGCACTTAGCGCCCTTGAAACCGCTCTTGATCCAGTCTTCGGTTTTCATGTTGGCAGGGGGATTCACGCACTCGGCTGGGAATCGCATGATGTCCACCAAATCTACCTGCTTCTTCTCAGGGTTGAACTTGGTGCGGCCAATCGCTGTGTCCTGAATCGCCTGATGGCCCTTGCCATTGACCATGCGGATCATTCCAGCAGGAGACTCCCAAGACAGGCCGCGCATGGCAGCAGCCAGTTGTTCGTGGTTGGGTTTCTTGCCGCCGTTGGCCGCCATGGCCTTTTCAACCGCCAGCTTCAAACCCATCAAGCCTTGGGCCATGCGGTAAGGGGCTTGCACGGGAATCACCTTCTCGCGGTCCTCGTACAACTTGAACCACCAGCGGTTCAGCGGCGTGTCAGGTGACATCAAACCATAAGCACCACGGGCTCCCAAAATCACGCCATCGGGCATTTTGTTGCCCAAACCAGGCAGCACATGGTCACCCGCCGACAGGATCAGCTGCGAGCGACGCATCACACCGCGTGGTGCCGCTTGCAAAATGAACGACTGCAAATCGCCACCCCACAAACTGGAATGCGTGACGGCGGCCGGTGAGGACAGCAGAGAAGAGATTTCGGTGCCGTACTGGCCTGCACCGAACTTGGGCCGGAGGTCCTGACCCGTCTTGGCTTGAGGGAACAGTTGCTCCGCTGTCAACTGGAAATCTTTGAGGGAATCGTGCCCCCAGGCGTAGTCCTGGTTGATGTAGTTGATGGAGTCGACTTTGATGTTCTTGGCCTTGAGGTAAAGGCCCAGCGACACGTTGTCCATCGCCGCGTGGGCTGCGGTGCGGAACACGTAGCTGTAATCGCGCTCCTCAAAAATGCGTGGTGTGCCGCAGTCGTAGAGGATCAGAAAACGCTTCATTTCCTCCGCCACGGGTGCCACAGCCAGACAGTCGCCTGAACCCACGTAACCCACCACAGCATCCACCTTTTCGCGGTCGTACAGGTTGCGCATTTCCTGCACCTGCTTGGTCGCACCGCCGGCTTCATCAACGTAGATGGCTTCGATCTTCATGCCGCCAAAGCCCTTGGCGTTGTAGGGCGCAGGAGCCTGACCGTTGTTGAAGGCTTCGACCAACAACTTGGCACCGTTCACCGCCGGAATGCCGAAGCTGTCCGCCGCCTGTCCCGAGAGAAAGCTCACAATTCCAACGCGAAAGGTTTCCTGCGCCAGCGCTTGGCTGGACAAACCAGCACCCAGCAACATGGCCGCACCGACCGCTGACAACTTCACCAACAGTTTGTTTCGTTTCATCACTTGTCTCCTAAATTTTTGAACTGTCTGCACACCCCTGAGCCGATATGTCAACAGTGAGCATCGATCAGGTGCACACGCGCCCAACGCATCCATCGAGCAGTACCCTGAGTCCTCAACTTCAAGCCGATTGACTCATGGTGAAAGCATCCTATCGATGGCCATGGGCAAAACTTGTCCCAGCAGAGACACACATGAAAACCCTAGTGACTGGGACAAAAATAGCTTGTATCGGCATGACAAACGACAGGCGATTCAAGTTGAAAAAATGGCCCTGTCCAATGCAAGCGGCCAGACCACATCCACCACGCCATGGTGAGGCGCATTCAGCATTGCCGCAGAAACTGGCGCCCCATGCGATGGCGCACCGGTTCACGCCACGCCACGGCATTGCCCTGCCAGCGCCGCCGCGATGTCTGCCCCCGAAGGACGCACCAGCCGCCCCACTTCCTGCCCATCGCGCAACAACACCAAGGTGGGCCAGAGCTTGACGCGGTAGTGGCGCCCCAGCGCACGGCCGGGACCGTCTTCGACTTTGCAGTGTTGCCAATGCGGCTGCGCGGCCAATGCCTGGGCGATCAGCGGCTGCGCGGCGCGGCAGTGGCCGCACCACTCGGTACCAAACTCCAGCAGGGTCAGGCCTTGCCAGCTTTGCACATCGGGCAGGTTAGGGGCTTCGATGGCGCTCAAATAAGGTTTGAAAGTGCTCATGGAGTGGCGATGTGGGTGCTGAACAATTGGGCCACGGTGGCACGCAGCCACTGCAGGCACGGGTCTTTGTCAAAGCGCTGGCTCCAGTGCATCGACACGGTGAAATCGCGCAAGGGCAAATCGGGCTCCAGAATGTCCAACGCTCCGGCCTGCGCGAAGCCTTGCGCGAAATTGCGCGGCATGAGCACCGCCAGATCGCTGTTGCGCACGATGCCAGGCAGCGACAAAAAGTGGCTCACCGTCAAGCGCAGGCGGTGCTGCCAGTGCATCAAATCCAAAATGCGCAGTGTGTCGGCATGCGTGCGCACGGCAGCAAATTCCAGTTCGGCCAAGACGTGCAGCGCGGCTTCGGGCGTGGGTTGGCGCACTTGCAGCCGGCGCCAGCGCTGGGCCACCGGATGGCCTTGGCGCATCAGCACCACATAGCGGTCGCTCAGCAAGGGCTGGTGCAGGGTGTCGGTCACCTCGGGCAAAAAACCAATCGCCAGGTCCAGCTGGCCATTGTCCAGCGCCGCACCCATCTGGTCGTGCGGCAGCGGCATGGCCTCGAGCCGCATGCCCGGCGCGTTCCGCTGAAGGGTTTGCACCAGTTCGGGCAAAAACCGCGCTTCGCCAATGTCGCTCAGGTGCACGCGCAACACGCGGGCCGAGCGCTGGGGGTCAAACACCTGCGAGGTGTTCAGCGCCTCTTCGATCGTGGCCAACGCGATTTGCACCGCCTGCGCCAGCCGGTCGGCGCGCGGCGTGGGCCGCACGCCCGAGCCGCTGCGCTCAAACAGCGCATCGCCCAACAGGGTCCGCAAACGGGCCAGGCCTTGGCTGGCCGCCGGTTGCGACATGCCCAGCTGCTGCGCGGCCAGGCTCACGCTGCGCGTGCGCCACACCGCGTCAAACAAACGCAAGAGGTTCAGGTCCAGGTCTTTGATATTCATTCAAGGCATACCATTTATTAGGATTATTTTATGCACTTATACGTAAGATGGGCCAAATTGCTGTTCACAACCCAGCCAACCACTTAAGGAGCGTGCTTTGGAAGTTTCATTTCACGAAGAAATCAAGGCCCTGCGCATGGGCACGGGCGAGGTCTTTCACGGCGAAGGCATTTTGGCCATCACCAAGGGGCTGCTGCAGTCGGGCGTGAGCTATGTGGGCGGCTACCAAGGGGCACCGGTCTCGCACCTGCTGGATGTGATGGTGCAGGCCAAGCCCTATATGGACGAATTGGGTGTGCATGTGGAGGCGTGTTCCAACGAAGCGTCAGCCGCCGCCATGCTGGGCGCGTCCATCCACTACCCGATTCGCGGCGCGGTGACCTGGAAGTCGATTGTGGGCACCAACGTGGCGGCCGATGCGCTGTCCAATTTGTCCTCTCCGGGCGTGACCGGGGGCGTGCTGATCGTGGTGGGCGAAGACTACGGTGAAGGCGCCAGCGTGATCCAGGAGCGCACACACGCCTATGCCCTCAAGTCGGGCATGTGCCTGCTCGACCCCCGGCCCGAGTTGGGCCAAATGGTCAACATGGTGGAGCACGGTTTCAGGCTGTCCGAAGCGTCCAACATGCCGGTGATGATGGAGCTGCGCATCCGCGCCTGCCATGTGCGCGGCCAGTTTGTGGCCAAGGATAACCAGGCCCCCAAGCTGTCCAAAAAACACCTGATCAACGAGCCGGCCGGCTTCAACTACATGAAGCTGGCGCACCCGCCGGTGACCTTTGCACAAGAAAAGCGCAAAGTCGAGCACCGCCTGCCCGCTGCCCGCCAATACATTGCCGAGCAGCGCCTGAACGAACACTTTGAAGGCACCCAACACCGCCACCTCGGCCTGATCGTGCAAGGGGGTTTGTACAACACCCTGATGCGCGCCCTGCAGCAGTTCGACCTGGCCGATGCCTTTGGCGTGTCCAGCCTGTCGGTGCTCGTTCTCAACGTGACCTATCCACTGGTGCCCGATGAGCTGGTGAATTTCTGCAAAGACAAATCGGCCGTGCTGCTGCTCGAAGAAGGCCAGCCCGAATACATCGAGCAAGAGCTTGCGCTGATGCTGCGCCGGCTGGACCTGCAAACCCCGCTGCACGGCAAAGACATGCTGCCCTCGGGCGGCGAATACACCGCCGAAGTCATGGCCCAGGGCCTGCTGAAGTTTCTGGACCGCCACCAAACTGACGCCGTGCCCGAGGCCACCCGCCAATGGCTGGCCACCAATGGCGAACGCCGCCTGCAAGTGCAAAACCTGCTGGGCAGCCCGCTGCCTGCACGACCACCCAGCATGTGCATTGGCTGCCCTGAGCGGCCCGTGTTCTCGGCCCTCAAGCTGGCCCAGCAAGATGTCGGCCCGGTGCACATTTCAGGCGACATCGGCTGCCATGCCTTGGCCACTTTCGAGCCGTTTTCGGTGGGCCATTCCATCCTGGGTTACGGCATGAGCCTGGCCAGCCGGGCGGGCGTGTCGCCGCTCATGAAGCGTCGGGTGTTGTCGGTCATGGGCGATGGTGGCTTTTGGCACAACGGTTTGCTGACGGGCGTGCAAAGCGCGCTGTTCAACGGCGACGACGCGGTGCTGTTGATTTTCAAAAACGGCTACACCTCGGCCACGGGCACACAAGACATCATCAACACGCCGACCGACATCGCCAAGGAACTGGCGGGCGACAAACGCCAAAGCATGGTGCACACCAACCAGACCATCGAGTCCACCCTGAAGGGCCTGGGCGTGCAGTGGCTGCGCACGGTGCACACCTACGAAGTGAGCCACATGCAAGCCACGCTGACCGAGGCCTTCACCACCGAATTCCAGGGCTTGAAGGTGATCGTGGCTGAAGGCGAATGCCAGCTGGAACGCCAGCGCCGCATCAAGCCCTGGTTGGCCTCGCTGCTGACCAAAGGCCAACGGGTGGAGCGCGTGAAATACGGCGTGGACGAAGACGTGTGCAACGGCGACCATGCCTGCATTCGCCTGTCGGGCTGCCCGACCTTGACGCTGAAAGACAACCCCGACCCGCTGAAGGTGGACCCGGTGGCCACCGTGATCGACGGCTGTGTGGGCTGCGGCCTGTGCGGCGAAAACGCCCACGCGGCCACGCTGTGCCCCTCTTTTTACCGCGCCGAAGTGGTGCAAAACCCCAAGCTGCACGAGCGCCTGTGGGCCCGCTGGCAAAGCCTGGCTACCCGCTGGTTGCAACCAGCCTGATCCAAGAGAAACAACATGACCCAACCGATTTCTATTTTGTTGTGCGCCCTGGGCGGCGAAGGTGGCGGCGTGCTGGCCGACTGGCTGGTCGATGTGGCCCGCCACGCCGGCTACCCGGCACAAGCCACCTCGATTCCCGGCGTGGCGCAGCGCACCGGGGCCACCACCTATTACCTGGAGATTTACCCCCTGCCCCACAGCCAGCTGCAAGGCCGCTTGCCGGTGCTGGGCCTGAACCCGCTGCCGGGCAGGCTTGATGCGCTGGTGTCTTCCGAACTGCTGGAAACAGCCCGCCAGATCGGCAACGGCCTGGCTTCAAACGACCGCACGCTGGTCATCAGCGCCTCGTCTCGGGCGCTGACCACCGCCGAAAAAATGACCATGGGCGATGGCCGCCGCCCCGAAGGCCCGCTGCTCGATGTGATCGCTGCGCACAGCCTGCGTCACCACGTCATGGACATGGCCCGCCTGTGCCAAGAAAGCGGCACCCTGGTCAGCGCCGTGATGCTGGGCGCCATGGCTGGCAGCGGCTTGCTGCCCTTTGCACGCGAACATTACGAAGCGGTGTTGGCAGGTCCGAGCAAGGCGGCGCAAGCCAGCCTGCGCGGCTTTGCATCGGCTTTTGACTTGGTGACGCGCCAGCGCGAACAAGCGCAGTATGTCGAGCAGGTGATGAAACCTGCGGCACTTGCACCCTCTGCAACTTCATCGGCCGTTTTGCCCGACGATGTCGCCGCCAAATTTCCCGCCGTGCTGCACCCCCTGATGGGCTTGGCGCACCAGCGCTTGGTGGAATACCAAGGCCCTGCTTATGCCCGCTTGTACGTGCAGCGGCTCGAACGCTTGCTGAGTGCCGAATCCGCGTCATCCGACGCCACCCGCCCCGTGACGGCCGAGGCCACCCGTTGGCTGGCTTTATGGATGGCCTTTGACGACATCGTCCGCGTGGCCGACCTGAAAAGCCGCGCCAGCCGCTGGGACCGCGTCACACAAGAAGTCAAAGCCAAAGAAGGCGACGTGCTCAAGGTGTACGACCACTTCAAGCCCGGCGTCCCCGAACTGGCCGCTTTGTTGCCACAAGGCCTGGCCAACCGGCTGCTGCGCTGGGACCGCGCTCGCGTGGCCAATGGCCAAGCGCCTTGGTCCATGCCCCTCAAGGTGGCACGCCATGCACTGTGGGGCATGGCCAGCTTGCGCCTTTTGGCCAGCTTGCGCGTGCTGCGCCCGCTGGGCAGCCGCTATCAGACCGAGCAAGCGCTGATCGAAGAATGGCTAGGCGGCATCGAGGCCGCCACGCGCCAGTCGCCCGCGCTGGGCCTGGAGCTGGCGCGTTGCGGCCAACTCATCAAAGGTTACGGCAGCACCAACGAGCGCGGCAAGGACAACCTGCTGCACATCCTGCGCCATGTTTGCGGCCCAAACTCGACCGTGCCATTGGCTGAGCAAGCGCAAGCTGTCGCCCGCATCCGCCAAGCCGCACTGCAAGACGAAGCAGGCCAAGCGCTCGACCAAGCCTTGCTGCAACATGGTGCACCCGCCCGCCCAGTCAAGGAACAACCTGTGCTGTGGATGAAAAATCCCAGGCTGAAAAAAACCTGAGGGCTCAGAACACTCAAATCCCGGCCAGATTGCGCAAGGCTTGGGGGTTGGGCAAGCCCAGTACACGGCCGCTGCCGCTGATGAGCTGGCGCTCGCGCAAGTGGCGCAGCACGCGCGAGAAGGTCTCGGGTGCGATACCCAAATGCGCGGCAATGGTGCGTTTGCGCTCGGTCAGCCTCACGGCCAGAGCACCCCACTGATCGGCAGGCTCGGCATGGCGCAGCAGCCATTCGGCGCAACGCGCATCGGCGTCTTTGGCCACTCTGCTGACCGCCAGTTCGGTTTGTTGGCGCTGCGATCTGGCCATGTCCAGCAGCAGGTTTTGCATGGCTTGGGGCAGTGCCCGTACTTGGGCCAAAAATTCGGGCACGCTCACATACTGCAACTGAACCTCGGTTTCGGCCAGAGCGTCCACGGCATGCGGCAAATTCAGCAAGCCGGAGGCGGCCTCCAACCAAAATGGCCCTTCGCCCACACCCAATTGGTGCGCCAATTGGGCGGTGCCCATCACCCCCAGCACAACACGCCCTTGCATGACAAAGACCATGCGGTCGACCGCATCGCCTCGGTGCAGCAAGACAGCGCCGGCAGATTCAATGGCCACAGGCTTGGCCGACAGGGGCAAATATGTGTCCGACATGGTGGGGACAAATGTGCCAGACCCGAGGCTCTGGACCTTTGACTCACATCAAAGCACCAGCATCGCCCTGAAGTCGTTCACATTGGTGTGCGTTGGCCCCGTGATGATCAGGTCGCCCAAAGGCTCGAAAAAACCACAGGCGTCGTTGGCTTGCAAGTGGTCGTCGAGTTTTTGGCCCAGCGCCAAGGCGCGGGCCAGTGTGTCAGGCGCGACACGGGCGCCGGCATTGTTTTCAATGCCGTCAATGCCATCGGTGTCCGCAGCCAAAGCCCAAACGCCCGCTTGGCCCTGAAGACCCAGGGCCAAGCCCAAGCAGAACTCGCCCGCCCGGCCACCGCGCCCGCGTGGGCTGCCTGCGGCGTGGGGCTTGAGGGTCACGGTGGTCTCGCCACCGCTCAAGATCACGCAGGGCTTTTGAAAAGGCCCCAGCCCCTTGGCCGCTGCACGCGCCAGCGCGGCATGTACCTTGCCCACCTCACGCGACTCACCTTCCATCTCATCGCTCAGGATGTAAGCATTCAACCCTTGCTCACGGGCCGCCTCGGCAGCTGCCTGCAGCGATTGCTGGGGCGTGGCGATCATGTGGACGCTGTGGCCCGCAAACACGGGCGAGTTAGGTTTAGGCGTTTCCCAAACACCCGACTGCAAGGCCTGCAGCACCGAGTCAGGCACCGTGATGGCGTAGCGTTTGAGAATGGCCAGCGCATCGGCGCAAGTGCTGGCATCCGGCACAGTGGGGCCGCTGGCGATGATGGACGGGTCATCGCCCGGCACATCGCTGATGGTGAGCGTGACCACCCGAGCAGGCGCGCAAGCCGCGGCCAGACGTCCCCCCTTGATGCGCGAGAGGTGCTTGCGCAGGCAATTCATCTCGGCAATGTTCGCCCCGCTGGCCAGCAGTTGGCGGTTGATGTCTTGCTTGAGCTGCAAGCTGATGCCTTCGGCTGGCAAAGTCAGCAAAGACGAACCGCCGCCCGAGATCAGGCACAGCACCAGGTCGTCGGCTGACAGGCCTTGCGTGAGTTCCAAAATACGCTCAGCTGCCTGCAAGCCCGCAGCGTCAGGAACAGGGTGAGCAGCCTCGACCACTTCAATGCGCTCAGGCAATCCTGCCGGACGAGGCGGTGTGTGGCCATAGCGCGTGACCACCAAGCCCGACAGTGGCGCATCCGCTGGCCAAAGGGCCTCGACCGCCTGCGCCATCGCACCGCCCGCCTTGCCTGCGCCCAGCACCAGGGTGCGGCCCTTGGCAGGATCTGGCGGTGCGGGCAAATGGGCGGCAGTGTTGTGCAGCGGCAGTGCACGTTGCACGGCCACATCGTAGAGGTGGCGCAGCACGGTTTGGGGGTCGGTCATGGTCAAAAAGTCTTGGGCGAAAAGCAGGCTCAAAGGATAAAGGCATTTCAGCCCAACACCCGAGAAGGCCAAAAGGGTGCACCAGCCCAGAGGCCGATGCACCCTTTTGTGGTTTGGGGCTTAAGCTCAATCGGCGTAAACGCCGCCGGCCTTGATGACGGGCGCCCACTTGGCCAATTCAGACACCACAAAGGCTTTGTGGCCTGCTGGGTCATTGCGTGCATCCGTGATCACGGTGGCACCACCGCCTTCTTGTTTACGGATGAAATCGGGGTCTTTGACCGCCACCTTGAGGGCATCGTTGAGCTTTTTCAACACCGCAGCCGGCGTGCCCTTGGGCGCGTACAAGCCTTGCCAGATGGTGACCGAGAAGTCTTTGAGGCCGGCCTCTTGCATGGTGGGGGAGTCTTTGAGGGCTGCGGCCGTCAAACGGGTGGGCGTGGTCACCGCATAGGACTTGACCTTCTTGCCTTCAATCTGCGGGATCGTGGTGGTGGTCTGGTCACACATCAAATCCACCTGACCGCCGATCAGGTCGGTCATGGCCGGGGCCGTGCCTTTGTAAGGCACCGAGGTCATGTCCACCTTGAGGGTGGATTGGAACAACATGCCGCACAGGTGCGAGGCCGAGCCCGGACCGGCATTGGCGATGTTGATCTTGCCCTTGTTGGCCTGAATCCAAGTGACCAGTTCGGCCATGTTGTTGGCCGGCAAGCTGGGGCGGCCGATCAGGTTCATCGGGTTCTCGCTGACCAGGCCGATGTACTCAAAATCTTTTTCCACGTTGTAGGGCAGGTTGCGGAAAAACGTTGGCAAGGTGGCTTGCGCGATGTGCGTGAACAAGAGCGTGTAACCATCGGCACTGGCTTTGGCCACTTTGTTGGCACCGATCGAGCCCGAAGCGCCCGCCGAGTTGTCGATCACGATGCTGGGCCCGCCCATGGCCTTGCTCATGGCTTGCGCCAAATCGCGCGCCGCTTTGTCGGTCGGGCCACCCGCCGCGTAGGGCAAGACAAAGGTGATGGTTTTGTTGCTGGCAGGGTAGTCTTGTGCGAACGCATTCGCAGACAAGAGCAAAGCGCAAGCGACAGACACCGGCAGATAGGGGAAGCGCATGGTCAAACCTTTCAAAAATGGGGGGAGATCAACATTCATTCAGACAGAAAAGGACAGACTGCATCCAGCCCTGCATCATGACTTCAAGACAGGGCTTTGCATACCGCCTGGGTGACCTCTAACGTCAGGGCTTTCCCTCCCAAGTCGCCGGTGTGCAAGTCAGGATTGGCGGTCACGCTTTCAATCACCGCCATCAGGCGCTGGGCTGCGGCCTGTTCGCCAATGTGCTCCAGCAGCATGACCACCGACCAGAAAGTGCCCACCGGGTTGGCCAGGCCCTTGCCCATGATGTCAAAAGCCGAGCCATGGATGGGCTCGAACATGCTGGGGTAGCGGCGCTCGGGGTCGATGTTGCCGGTGGGCGCAATGCCCAGACTGCCCGCCAGCGCGGCCGCCAAATCGCTCAAGATGTCGGCATGCAAGTTGGTGGCGACCAGGGTGTCCAGCGTGGCCGGGCGATTGACCATGCGGGCGGTCGCAGCGTCGACCAGTTCCTTGTCCCACTTCACATCGGGAAACTCTTTGGAGATCTGCAGCGCGATCTCGTCCCACATCACCATGGCGTGGCGCTGCGCATTGCTCTTGGTCACCACGGTGAGCAGCTTGCGCGGGCGCGACTGCGCCAACTTGAAGGCATAACGCAAGATGCGCTCTACGCCCGCGCGGGTCATGATCGACACGTCGGTGGCCGCTTCGATGGGGTGGCCCTGGTGCACGCGGCCGCCCACGCCGGAGTACTCGCCTTCGGAGTTCTCGCGCACGATGACCCAGTCCAGGTCTTTGGGGGTGCAGCGCTTCAAAGGCGCATCGATACCGGGCAAGATGCGCGTGGGGCGCACATTGGCGTACTGGTCAAAGCCTTGGCAAATCTTCAGGCGCAGACCCCACAAGGTGATGTGGTCAGGAATGTGCGGGTCACCGGCAGAGCCAAACAAAATCGCATCTTTGTGGCGCAGCGCGTCCAGGCCATCGGCCGGCATCATCACGCCGTGCTCGCGGTAGTAGTCACCGCCCCAGCCAAAGTTTTCAAATTCAAAAGCAAACGTGCCACAGGCTTGGGCCAAGGCCTGCATGACTTCTTGGCCTGCGGGAATGACTTCTTTGCCAATGCCGTCTCCGGGGATGGTGGCGATGCGGTAGGTTTTCATGGGGGTCGCGTTTCAAGGTGAAAAAGGATGTGCCATTGTGCGGTGCGACCATCTCAATAAGCACCCTAAAATTCAAGCCATTGTTAACCTGAGATCAACAATGGAACCACGCCTGCAAGCCGCTGATTTGGGCTTTTTCGCGGCTCTGACCATGGCCGGCAGCCTGAGCGCCGCTGCGCGCGAGATGCGCATCACCACGGCCGCCGTGAGCAAACGCCTGTCGCACATGGAAGCCCGTTTGGGCGTGCCCCTGCTCAACCGCACCACACGGCGCATGAGCCTGACGGTGGAAGGGGAAACCCTGCTGCGCCACGCCCGCAGCATCCTGGCCGAGATGGCCGATCTGGAGCAACAACTGGGCGCCAGCCGCTCCACGCCCAGCGGCCTGCTGCGGGTCAATGCCACGCTGGGCTTTGGGCGCAGCCACATCGGACCGCTGATCGGTCGCTTCGCCCGGCAATACCCTCAAGTCGATGTGCAATTGCAGCTGTCGGTCGATCCGCCCACGCTGACAGACGACGCCTTCGATGTGTGCATCCGCTTTGGCCCGCCACCCGACGCCCGGGTCATCGCCCGCAAAATCGCCAGTAACCAGCGCCTGCTGTGCGCATCGCCTGCCTACATCGCACAGCACGGCGAGCCCAAAACCACAGCCGACTTGGCACGGCACAACTTCATCAGCATCCGCCAAGGCGGCGAGGCCTATGGCGTGATCAAGCTCACGCGTGGGCGCAGCGGCAAAACCGAGACCCTCAAAACCCGTGGCAACCTGACCACCAACGACGGCAGCATCGCCGTGCAATGGGCACTGGACGGCCACGGCATCCTGATGCGTGCCGAATGGGACATTCGCGAGCATCTGGCGCAAGGCCAGCTGGTGCAACTGCTGCCGCAGCACCACACGCCCGATGCCGACATCTATGCGGTCTATCCAGCCCAGCACAAATCCGCTGCGCGGGTGCGGGCCTTTGTGGACTTTGTGGCGGAGGCGTTCAGGCCAGCCAAGGCCTGAACCTGCTGTGCTCACCCTTAAAATCAGCCCCACTGCACAGCCCGGGACGCGCGGCAACGTGGTGCTCGCCCTCCCCCGCCCACGCGGGGCCAGGGGATTCGGCCGCGACTTGTTTCACACCTTGCCCAGGACAAGTCCATGACCACGCTGCTGATCCACCGCGCCCGCTGCATCGCCACACAAGACGATGCGAACACCGAACTGAATGACGCCTCGCTGCTGATCCGCGATGGACGCATCGAGCGGATCATCCCTGCGACAGAAAATACCGACGAGCTGGTCAAGCAAGTGGACGAGGTGATCGACGCCCGCCGCCATGTGGTGGTGCCGGGCCTGATCAACACGCACCACCACATGGTCCAGTCGCTGACGCGGGCGATTCCGGGCGTGCAAAACGCGGAGCTGTTCAGTTGGTTGCAAGGCCTGTACCCGATCTGGGTAGGCCTCACGCCCGAGATGGTGCGTGTCTCAGGCCAAGTGGCCATGGCCGAGTTGCTGCTGAGCGGCTGCACCACCAGCTCGGACCATTTGTACATCTACCCCAACGGCGTGCGGCTGGACGACAGCATCGAAGCGGCACACGCCATCGGCATGCGCTTCACCGCCACACGCGGCAGCATGAGCGTGGGCGAATCCCAAGGCGGGCTGCCGCCCGACAGCGTGGTCGAAAAAGAACCCGCCATCTTGAAAGAAACCCAGCGCCTGATCGAGACTTGGCACGACGCCCGCTTCGGTTCGATGACGCATGTGGCCGTGGCCCCTTGCTCGCCCTTCAGCGTCAGCCAGGACCTGATGCGCGAATCGGCAAAACTCGCCCGCGCCCACGGCGTGCGCCTGCACACGCACTTGGCCGAAAACGACCACGACGTTGCGTACACGCAAGAAAAGTTCAACTGCACCCCCGCGCAATATGCCGAAGACTTGGGCTGGGTGGGCCACGACGTGTGGCACGCGCACGGCGTGAAGCTGGACGACGAAGGCACGTATTTGTTTGCCCGAACCCGCACCGGCATTGCCCACTGCCCCTGCAGCAACATGCGCTTGGCCAGCGGCATCTTGCCGCTGCGCAAAATGCTGGACGCGGGTGTGCCGATTGGCCTGGGTGTGGACGGCAGCGCCAGCAACGACGCGGCGCACCTGCTGAACGAAGCCCGCCAGGCCATGCTGTTGGCGCGTGTCAGCAGGGCGATGGCACCACCGCGCGTGGTGGACGGTCGCACCGTGTTCGGCTGTGACCTCGGCCCGGCTGAAATGACACCCCGCGACGCCCTGCGCCTGGCCACACGCGGCGGCGCCGAAGTGTTGGGCCGCGCCCACGAACTGGGGCAGATCAAAGAGGGCTATTGCGCCGACATCGCCCTGTTCCGCACCGACACGCTCAGCATGGCGGGCGGCGCGGTGCACGACCCGGTGGGCGCACTGCTGCTGTGCGCCAGCGACAATGCCGACTACACGATCGTGAATGGACGCGTGGTGGTGCGTCAGGGCAAGATTGCCACGGTGGACATGGGACCGTTGATCGAGCGGCACAACCAGTTGGCTTTGCAGTTGGCGCTGCGGCAACCGTCAACCCAGCACTGAAGCGCGCTCGATCCTGTGAAGCAACTGTTCAACGATCAGTTGTCAGCCTTGACGCCGACTTCCTGAATCAAGGTCTTCCAGCGCATCAGGTCTTCGCGCAAAAAACGGCCAAACGCATCCGGACCCAAGCCCGTAGGCTCCAGTCCCTGAGCTCGCAAGGCTTCTGCGATTTCTGGCAGGGCCAGTATTTGCGCAGTGTCGGCCGCTATCTTGTCCACAATGCTGCGCGGGGTGCCCGCGGGCGCCAGCATGCCAAACCAACCACTGGTGTCCATTTTGGCCACGCCCACCTCGCCAAATGTGGGCACTTCAGGCAAGACCTTGGATCGGACCGAACCGACCAAGGCCAATGGACGTACGCGACCGCTTTTGATGTGCGGCATGGCGGTACCGATTGAATTGAAGGAACTGACCACCTGCCCACCCATCAGGTCCACCATGGATGCCGACTCCCCCTTGTAGGGAATGTGGGTCAAGTCGATGCCTGCACCACGTTTGAGGGTTTCGCCATAGATGTGGAATGAAGAAGCATTGCCAAAAGATGCATAGTTCAGCGGCGCACCACTGGCCTTGGCAGCCTTGGCCCCTGCGATGAATTCGGTCATGGTTTTGTAGGGCGAATCGCTGCGCACCAGCAAGACCACTTCGGAACGGATGAATTGGACAATGGGTGTGAAATCACGCTCAGGATCCCATGGCACCTTGGGCAGCAAAGCAGGCGCTTGCACCAAGGAAGTGAAAGTCGACAACAAGGTGTAACCATCGGCCGGTGCGCGGGCCACAAAATCGGTGCCAATCACCGTGGTGGCGCCCGGCTTGTATTCCACCGTCACGGGTTGGCCCCAACGAATCGCCAGCTTTTCAGCCACCATGCGCGTCACCCGGTCAGGGCTTCCGGCGGGCAAGCTGGGCATGATGATCTTCACAGGCTTGGTGGGCCACGCATTGGCCGTTTGGGCAAGGGCATGCGAACCCGTTCCGGCGATGGCAAGGGCCAAGAGTGCCCGAATCAATGTACTGCGTTGGTGATTCATGGTGAAGCTTCAGTGGGGTTGCAAAGTATCGGTGCGCTCAAGAATCCAGGGCATCACATCCGATGCAAACAAAGATACCGAGCGTTGGGAGTCGGCAAACGACAAGTCGCCAAAGGCGAAACGCGTGAGCACAAAATTGATGCCGGAAACTTCGATTTGATGCAGCAACTGCTCGCGTACCGTCTCCGGCGTGCCCGCCAAGGCACGGCCTGCGCCCGCCAATTCGTCCCAAGTGGACGGGAAGTAAGCACCGGGCTTGGTGCCGTGTTTGTCCCACAGGTACATGAAGCTCTTGTACCAACGTGCGTAAGCCCGGCGCGCAAGTTCGTTGGCTTCTTTGTCGGTGGCAGCAATCACCATGTGGCGCGTGGTCCCCATCAAGGGCAAGGATTCAGCGCTGTGGCCAGCAGCGGCCCATTCTTCACGGTAACGGTCGGTGATCACCCGCATGCGGTCCAGGGGGGCATTGCCCACCACATTGCATCGGTTGGCCACGCACCAACTGACACCATTGGGGTCACCCACCCCGTACCACAATGGCGGGTGCGGGGTTTGCAAAGGGGCCAGCGTCATGGGCACCTCTTTGAACTGGAAAAACTTGCCTGCGTGGCTCAGTTCAGGCAAGGCTGAGCGACTCGCCTTCAAAGCCTTCATGAGGACCTCATAGGACTCGAGGTAACGCTCATGGGCCTCGTCGGGGTTGACACCGTAGTAATCCAGCTCAAAAGGTGAAATGCCTCGGCCCACGCCCAATTGAAAACGGCCGCCGCTCAAATGGTCGAGCATGCAGATTTCTTCGGCCAGCCTCAAGGGGTGGTAGAGGGACAAGGTGTAGACCAGTGGCCCAAACAGCAGGCGCTTGGTTCTTTGCGCCACAGCGGAATGGAACACCGACGGCGAAGGTGACATGCCCAAAGGCGTCGCATGGTGTTCGGCCGTCAAGTAGACATGGATGCCAATCCGGTCATAGGCTTCAATGAGTTGAAGTCGCTCTTCGTAGAAATCACGCAACAGCGCTCCGCTGCTGTCCAGGTGGTCAAAAACGCCGAATTTCATACGCAAATCTCAGTCGAGGTTCTGCGCACCATAGCGCAGGAACCGTCGGGTAACAGTATCGGGCATTCACGGCCCCTGGCGTCTCGTGGAAACCCTAGCCGCGGCGGGTCATCGCCAGCCCAGAGTCCAGGTGGTGACAGCACATCCAAGGCTTTTTTTTATGATCATCCCCATGAACTATGCCTCTTCTGACCTTTTTAAATTGGCCGAGCAACTGTTGCAATCTGCCGGTTTGCCGCCGGACAAGGCCCAAGCTGTGGCCGATGTGTTGTTAGAGGGCGACTTGCTGGGGCACACCACGCACGGGCTGGCCTTGTTGGCCCCTTATCTGGCTGAGCTGGAAGCCGGCAAGATGAAAAAGGACGGCGAGCCCTTGGTGGTGTCGGATCACCCCGCAGCCGTCACTTGGGACGGCCAGCGACTGCCCGGCCCTTGGCTGGTGCTCCAGGCCATTGACTTGGCCACGCAGCGCGCCCGCACGCAAGGCACGGGCACCGTGGTCATCCGGCGCAGCCACCACATTGCTTGCCTGGCGGCTTACCACCAGCGGGTGACCGAGCAGGGTTTCATGATGCTGTTGCATTGCTCGGACCCCAACGCCGCCAGCATTGCGCCTTTTGGCGGGCTGGACCCGGTGTTCACGCCCAACCCGATGTCGGTGGGCATTCCCACTTCGGGCTTGCCGGTGCTGATCGACGTGTCCACCTCGTCCACCACCAACGGCATGACCAACCG
>JAIXRJ010000008.1 GCA_027485235.1 Comamonadaceae bacterium | reverse complement strand
TGCATCCAGCACGGCCTCAAACGCTTTGAAGGCGGCGCACAAGGCGAACACAAAATGGCCCGCGCCCTGCTGCCCACCCCCACCCACAGCGCCCACTGGCTGGCGCACCCGGCGTTTTCAGAAGCGGTAGCGCGGTTTTTGGAGCGGGAAAAAGCGGGGGTGGAGAACTACCTCGAAGCGCTGCACCAGCATTCACCGCTCAAGAAAGCGCCATGAAAAACGCCTGCGCGGTGCAAACCGGGCAGGCGATCACAGTGCGGCACATCGCCCGAGGGCTAGCGCTCAACCAAACGCATCAGGCCTTGGTTTTGTTGTAAGCCGCGATGCCGTCCAGGATTTCCTTGTGGGCGGATTCTTGACCTTCCCAGCCCAGCACTTTGACCCACTTGCCTTTTTCAAGGTCTTTGTAGTGCTCAAAAAAGTGCGAAATGGCGTTACGGCGCATCGCATTCACATCCGAGATGTCTTGCCAGTGGTCGTACATCGGCAAAATTTTGCTGGTCGGCACCGCAATCACCTTGCCATCCACACCCGCCTCGTCTTCCATCATCAAAATGCCCAAGGCGCGGCAGGGCACCACGACACCGGGGTGCAAGGCGTAAGGCGTGATCACCAACACGTCCACCGGGTGTCCGTCGCCAGACAGGGTTTGCGGCACGTAACCGTAATTGGTGGGGTAGTGCATGGCCGTCGTCATGAAACGGTCGACGAACAAGGCGCCGGTTTCCTTGTCCACTTCGTACTTGATCGGATCAGAGTTCATCGGGATTTCGATGATCACGTTGAAGGTCTCGGGTGCTTGACTGCCGGGGGTGACGTTGTCGAGGGACATCTTGCGGGTCTCTTTGTGAAAGGTTAAGAAAAAACTGAATCGCTAGGGATTAACCCCGATTTTACTTTCACAAGCCTTGCGCAAATCCCAGTTTGGCCTCTTTAATGGGGTGTTGGCCAATCGTTCTCCGGTTTCGGTGATCGAGGAAGCAACGCCATGGAGGGGTCTCCACTGCGTCGCCCCTCTGTTCAGCGACAACCATCGAGGAGTTCAACGATGACAGGAAATTCAGCGCTCGTTTTGGCGCTCGCATGTGGTCTGATTGCCGTCGCTTATGGCATCTGGGCCCGAGGGTGGATCCTTTCTCAAGATGCCGGCAATGCCCGGATGCAGGAAATTTCAGCCGCCATTCAAGCCGGTGCGGCGGCCTATCTTTCCCGACAATACAAAACCATCGCCATCGTCGGCGTCGTGCTGACCATCTTGATGGGCATCTTTCTGGATGGTGTCACTGCTGTCGGATTCGTGATCGGTGCGGTGCTTTCAGGCGCGTGCGGCTTCATCGGCATGAACGTGTCGGTCAAAGCCAATGTCCGCACGGCCCAGGCCGCCACCAAAGGCATTGGCCCGGCGCTGGATGTGGCGTTTCGGGGCGGGGCCATCACTGGCATGCTGGTGGTGGGCTTGGGGCTGTTGGGTGTCTCCGGTTTTTACTGGTTTCTGGTCGGCAACGGTAACCTGACACCTGACAAAAATCTGGCCACCTTGCTCAACCCCTTGATCGGTTTTGCCTTTGGCTCTTCGCTGATCTCGATTTTTGCCCGCTTGGGCGGCGGCATTTTCACCAAAGGCGCTGACGTGGGTGCCGACCTGGTGGGCAAGGTCGAAGCCGGCATCCCCGAGGACGACCCACGCAACCCTGCCGTGATCGCCGACAACGTGGGGGACAACGTGGGCGACTGCGCTGGCATGGCCGCCGACCTGTTCGAGACCTATGCTGTGACCCTGATCGCGACCATGGTGCTGGGTGCATTGCTGATTTCCGCAGCACCCGGTCAAGCGGTGCTGTACCCACTGGCCCTCGGTGCGGTGTCCATCATCGCCTCCATCATTGGCTGCTTCTTCGTCAAGGCCTCGCCGGGCATGACCAATGTGATGCCCGCGCTCTACAAAGGCCTGGCCATCTCGGGCGTGCTGTCCCTGATCGCCTTTTACTTTGTCACCACCTGGCTGATGCCGGACAACGCCCTGGGCGCTGGGGGCAGCCAAATGAAACTGTTTGGTGCCTGTGCTGTGGGGCTGGTGCTCACGGCAGCCCTTGTCTGGATCACCGAGTTCTACACCGGCACCCAATACGCCCCGGTGCAGCACATCGCGCAAGCCTCGACCACCGGCCACGGCACCAACATCATTGCGGGCTTGGGCGTGTCCATGCGCTCAACGGCCTGGCCTGTGATGTTTGTGTGCTTGGCCATCTGGACCGCGTACGCTCTGGGTGGCCTGTACGGCATCGCTGTGGCGGCCACCGCCATGCTGAGCATGGCGGGCATCGTGGTGGCACTGGACGCCTATGGCCCCATCACCGACAACGCGGGCGGTATTGCCGAAATGGCCGAATTGCCCAGCAGCGTGCGTGACGTCACCGACCCGCTGGACGCCGTGGGCAACACCACCAAAGCGGTGACCAAGGGCTATGCCATCGGCTCGGCGGGTTTGGCCTCGCTGGTGCTGTTTGCCGACTACACCCACAAACTCGAGGCCTACGGCAAAGCCATCAGCTTTGACCTGTCCGATCCTCTGGTGATCATTGGCTTGTTCATTGGCGGTTTGATTCCTTACCTGTTCGGCGCCATGGCCATGGAAGCAGTGGGGCGTGCTGCAGGCAGCGTGGTGGTTGAAGTGCGTCGCCAGTTCAAGGAGATTCCCGGCATCATGGAGGGCACGGCCAAGCCCGAATACGGCAAGGCCGTGGACATGCTGACCACTGCGGCCATCAAGGAAATGATCATTCCAAGCCTGTTGCCCGTGGTGGTGCCGGTGCTGGTGGGCCTGATCCTGGGGCCCAAGGCGCTGGGCGGTTTGCTGATGGGCACCATCATCACCGGCCTTTTTGTGGCGATCTCGATGTGCACGGGCGGTGGTGCCTGGGACAATGCCAAGAAATACATCGAAGACGGCCACCACGGCGGCAAAGGCAGCGAAGCCCACAAGGCGGCCGTGACCGGTGACACCGTGGGCGACCCCTACAAGGACACCGCAGGCCCGGCGATCAACCCGCTGATCAAGATCATCAACATTGTGGCGCTGCTGATCGTGCCGCTGGTGATGAATTTTCACGGGGGCTGATCAGCCCTGAGGCTTAAAAGGAAAAGGCCCGCTTTCGCGGGCTTTTTTTGCCCGGCTGAGCCGCAAAGGTCGATGTCCCAAGGGTGATTTTCAAAATCCGTCTGGGGTTCACAATAGACGGATGCAACTGAATTTCATCGCCAACCAATCGACTCCCGCCCTGGCAGGGCAAACCATCGACGTGCTCGACCCGTCTGACGGGCGAGTGTTCGAACAGATCCCTCGCAGCCAAGCCGCTGACATCGATGCCGCGGTGCAAGCGGCCCGCGCCGCTTTCAATGGCCCATGGGGCAAGCTGACGGCGGTGGAGCGTGGCCGCTTGCTCATGAAGCTGTCGCAAAAAGTGAGTGAACACGCCGCCGAGCTGGCCGCCCTGGAGCAGCGCGATTGCGGCAAGCCCACCCAACAAGCTGCAGCCGATTCGGTGGCCTTGGCGCGGTACTTTGAGTTTTATGCGGGTTCGTGCGACAAGCTGCACGGCGAGACCTTGCCCTACCAAAACGGTTACAGCGTGCTGACCTGGCGCGAGCCGCATGGTGTGACGGGCCATGTGATCCCCTGGAACTACCCCATGCAGATCTTTGGGCGCAGCGTCGGCGGCGCTTTGGCCGCTGGCAATGCCTGCGTGGTCAAACCCGCCGAAGACGCGTGTCTGAGCCTGATCCGCGTCGCGCAACTGGCCGCCGAGGTGGGCTTTCCTGCCGGGGCCATCAACATCGTCACTGGTTACGGCCACGAAGTGGGTGATGCGTTGGCCCGCCACCCGGGCATTGACCACATCAGCTTCACCGGCAGTCCCCGCGTGGGCACACTCATCCAACAAGTGGCCGCCGAGCGCCACTGCCCTGTGACGCTGGAGCTGGGCGGCAAGAGCCCACAGATCATTTTTGACGACGCCGACCTGGACGCGGCCATACCGGTGGTGGTCAACGCCATCGTGCAGAACTCCGGACAGACCTGCAGCGCGGGCTCTCGCGTGTTGATTCAGCAGGGCATTTACGAGCCGCTTTTGAAGCGCTTGGGCGAGGCTTTCAGCCGCCTGCAGGTGGGCTCTGCCGCCATGAACCTGGACTTGGGGCCCTTGATCCGCGCCAGCCAGTTGGAACGGGTCACCGGCTTTTTGGACCAGGCCAAGGCGGATGGCATCGCCACCGTGGCCCAAGGGCAAATTGCGGCGGGCGTGCCTGCGGGCGGCTTTTACCAAGCCCCCACCTTGCTGCGCGATGTGCCGGTGATGCACCGCCTGGCGCAAGAAGAAGTGTTTGGCCCGGTGCTGTCGGCCATGGCTTTTACCGACGAAGACCACGCCATCGAGCTGGCCAATGCCACTGAGTTTGGTCTGGTGGCGGGCATTTGGACGCGAGACGGCGGGCGCCAGTTCCGCATGGCCAAGCGCGTGCGCAGCGGTCAGGTGTTCATCAACAACTACGGCGCTGGCGGTGGCGTGGAGCTGCCTTTTGGCGGCGTCAAGTCTTCCGGTTACGGGCGAGAAAAAGGTTTTGAAGCCCTGCTGGGCTTCACCACCCTCAAAACGGTGGCCATTCAGCACGGGTAAAAAACGTCTCGGCCACTTCCCTTCCACCAATCCCCCTTGGTCACTGCCCACAGGCAATTCGCCCGGATTGACAAATCAAAGGTCTTCGCTCCGAGTGCCCGGCGGCGCTGGCAGCTCGGGCACAATCGAACCCCATGTCTGAACGCGTTATTCCGCTGCTTGACCAGCGCCACCCCAGCTTGCCTTTGCCTGCCTTGCTTGCAGGCCAAGACCTGAGCGCTCTGCCCGTGGACAGCCTGCGCCGGCCCTTGACCGATTTGCGCATCAGTGTGACCGACCGCTGCAACTTCCGCTGCAGCTACTGCATGCCCAAGGAAGTCTTTGACAAGGACTACAACTACCTGCCGCACAGCCATCTGCTGAGCTTTGAGGAAATCACCCGCATCGCCACCGTGTTTGTCGGGCGGGGGGTGCGCAAGATTCGCTTGACGGGCGGAGAGCCCCTGCTGCGCAAAAACATCGAGATTCTCGTGGCGCAATTGGCCGCCCTGCGCACGCCCGACGGTCAGCCGCTGGATTTGACGCTGACCACCAACGGCTCCTTGCTGGCGCGCAAGGCGCAAAGCTTGAAAGACGCCGGTCTGCAACGTGTCACTGTGAGCCTGGACGGGCTGGATGACAAGGTTTTCCGCCAGATGAACGATGTGGACTTTCCAGTGGCCGATGTGCTGGCCGGGATCGAAGCCGCGCAGGCCGCGGGCTTGGGTCCGATCAAGGTCAACATGGTGGTCAAGCGCGGCACCAACGACCACGAGATTTTGGCCATGGCCCGGCATTTCCGGGGCTCGGGCATCGTGCTGCGTTTCATTGAGTACATGGACGTGGGCGCGACCAATGGCTGGTGCATGGACGAGGTGCTGCCCAGCGCCGAGGTGGTGCGCCGCCTGCATGCCGAGCTGCCGCTGGTGCCACTCGACCCGGCTGTCTCCGGCGAGACCGCCGAGCGCTGGGGCTATGCCAATGCAATGGGCCAGCACGACCCGGCCCTGGGCGAGGTGGGCGTGATCAGCAGCGTGACGCAAGCCTTTTGTGGCGACTGCAACCGGGCCCGCCTGTCCACCGAAGGCCGCTTATACCTCTGTCTGTTTGCCAGTCAGGGCTATGACCTGCGCCAGTTGCTGCGCGACCCGGCGCAAAGCGACCACACGCTGGCACAAACGGTGGACGCCATTTGGCGCGGACGGACGGACCAATATTCGGTGCTGCGCAGCCTGCGCGGCCCCGACACCGCCAGCGGCCCCGGCCGCCGGGTGGAAATGAGCTACATCGGAGGTTAAAGGCCATGACAACGCTCGCCATGCACCCCACCCCCGCCATCACCGGCCTGATCCTTGCGGGCGGGCGCGGCTCGCGCATGGGCGGGGTCGACAAGGGCCTGCAAAATTTTCGCGGTCTGCCGCTGGCCCTGCAAACCCTGATGCGCCTGCAGCTGCAAAGCCAGCCGCTGCAAGAGATTTTGATCAACGCCAACCGCAACCTGGCGGCTTATGAATCGCTGGGAGTGCCGGTCTGGCCCGACAGCATCGACGGGTTCGCCGGGCCTTTGGCCGGTTTTCTGACCGGTCTGGAGCGCTGCGAAACGCCCTGGCTGTTGACGGTGCCGTGCGACACGCCGCTGTTTCCACTCGACCTGCTCGAGCGCCTGTGCCAAGCCATGCAAGAGCAAAACGCCGACCTGGCCATGGCCGCCGCGCCGGAAGCCGACGGCACGCTGCGCCCGCAGCCCGTGTTTTGCCTGCTCAAAACCGAGCTGCTGGAAAGCCTGGTCAAGTTCACCCAAAGTGGTGGCCGCAAGATCGACGTTTGGACGGGCCAGCACCGCTGCGCCATCGTGTCCTTTGACGGGCCCAGTGACAGCCCACAAGCCTTTGCCAACGCCAACACCCTGGCCGAACTGCAACAACTCGAATCCCTTTGAACCGCACCGCTCGGCCCCGCCGTGCGCGCTCTTGCCATGACCACCCCTGCCCTGTCCCTTGATCAGATCGCCGAGCGCCTGCAAGGCTACGACCCCCAGGCCTTGTCGGCCAGCCAGGTCAACGCGTTTTTGGCCCAGTTGGTGCAGCCGGTGCGCGAACACGAAACTGTGCCGCTGATGCTGGCCCATGGCCGCATCCTGGCGCAAGACGTGGTCTCGCCCATCAGCGTGCCGATGCATGACAACTCGGCCATGGACGGCTACGCCCTGCGGGGGGCTGAACTGCAAGCCGGACAAGTCACGCACCTCAAGGTCGTGGGCACCGCCTTCGCTGGCGCGGCTTGGCAAGGTTCGGTGCAAGCGGGTGAATGCGTGCGCATCATGACCGGGGCCATCATGCCCTCAGGACTGGACACCGTGGCGCCGCAAGAGCTGGTGAAAACCGAGGGCGACGCGGTGCAGATTCCCTCTGGACTGCTGCAGTCAGGTGACAACCGCCGTCTGTTGGGCGAAGACCTGATGGCGGGCCAAGCCGCCTTGTCAGCGGGTGCGCGACTGACACCCGCCGCCTGTGGCCTGCTGGCCAGCCTGGGACTGCCCACCGCCACGGTTTGGCGCAGGCCCAAGGTGGCTTACTTTTCCACCGGTGACGAAATCCTGAGTCTGGGCGAAGCCCCCCGCGAAGGCGCGGTGTACGACAGCAACCGCTACACCGTGGCGGGCCTGGTGCAGGCGCTGGGCTGCGAGCTGATCGACATGGGCGTGGTGCGCGATGAGCCGGCGGCGCTGGAGCGGGCGTTCTTAGAGGCGGCCAGCCAAGCCGATGCCATCGTCACCAGCGGCGGTGTGAGCGTGGGTGAAGCCGACCACACCAAGGCCATGATGAAAAAACTGGGCGATGTGGCGTTTTGGCGCATTGCCATGCGCCCCGGCCGCCCCATGGCGGTGGGGCGCATCACGCAAGGCGAGCGCTCGGCCGTGCTGTTTGGGCTGCCGGGCAACCCAGTGGCGGTGATGGTGACTTTTGCCGCCTTTGTGCGCCCTGCCTTGCAGCAGCTCATGGGTTGGCAAGCGCCAACTTTGCCCCTGCTCAAAGCCAAAAGCACCGAGGCGCTGCGCAAGAAACCCGGCCGCACCGAATACCAGCGGGGCATCGTCCGCACCAATGCAGCAGGCCAATTGCAGGTCAGCATCACCGGCAACCAAGGCTCGGGCGTGCTCAGCTCCATGGTGCAGGCCAACGGCCTGATCGTGTTGGGCCATGCCCAAGGCAATGTGGCGGTGGGCGATGCCGTGGATGTGATGATGTTTGACGGGCACCTGTGAACACAGCCACCTGACAACCCATGAAAAAAGCGGCCCAGGCCGCTTTTTTCAAAGGCTGCGCATGTCGGCGCCATCCAAGGCCGACAGCTTCAGTGCGTTGCCGCTTCGTGTGGGGCGTCGTGCGCCACCGCCTTGTTCGGCCCTGGCACCGATTGACGGGCCAGCAAGGAGTACATGGTCGGCACCACAAAAATGGCCAGCAAAGTGCCCAAGCTCATGCCACCCACGATCACCCAGCCAATTTGCGTACGGCTTTCGGCACCTGCGCCGGTGGCCAGCGCCAGCGGCACCGCACCCAACACCATGGCGCCGGTGGTCATCAAGATCGGGCGCAGGCGTTGGGCTGACGCCTTGATCAAAGCCTCTTGCATCGCCATGCCCTGCTCGCGCAATTGGTTGGTGAACTCCACGATCAAAATGCCGTGCTTGGTGATCAGGCCTACCAGCGTGATCAGGCCAATTTGCGAGTACACGTTGAGCGACCCACCCGTCCATTTGAGGGCCAACAGCGCCCCAATCATGGACAAGGGCACCGACAGCATGATCACAAAAGGATCGACGAAGCTCTCGAACTGCGCCGCCAACACCAAAAAGATGAAGAACAGCGCCAGCACGAACACGATCACCAAGGCCCCCTGAGAGCTCTTGAACTCGCGTGAGGTGCCATTGAGCTCGGTGGTGTAGCCCGGCTTGAGCACCTTGGCGGCGGCCTCGTCCATGAACTTGATCGCTTCGCCCAGCGAGTAATCAGGCGCCAGATTGGCGGTGATCGACACCGATCGGCGCTGACCGAAGTGGTTTAACTCGCGCGGCGACACGCTTTCGCGCACTTTCACCAGGCTGGACAAAGGCACCATGGTGTCGTTGCGGCCACGCACCTGGATCACGTCGATGTCATCCGGCGTGTTGCGGGCCGACGGCAGTGTTTGCACAATCACGTCGTACTGCTCGGCATCGCGCTTGTAACGGGTCACCACCCGACCGCCCAGCATGGTTTCGATGGTTTTGGCCACCACCTCAACGCTGACACCCAACTCGGCCGCTTTCACCCGGTCCACCTCCACCCGCAGTTCGGGCTTGTTCAGGCGCAAATCCACATCGGGCGACAAAATGCCGGGGTTCTTGGCCACTTCGTCCATCAACTGACGCGTCAACTGGTTCAGGTTCTGGTAACTGTCGGAGGTTTGAATCACGAAGTTCAAAGGACGTTCACGGAAACCCTGACCCAAAGAGGGCGGCGTGATCGGGAAGGCGTTCACACCCGGCAAACTGTTGAACTTGCCGCCCAATTCGCGCGCCATCTCCAGCGTGGTTCGCTGGCGCTCGTCCCAGTCCACGGCCCGGTAAATCACCGTGCCTTGGCCCACGGTGGGGTTGCCCATGTTGGCAAAAATGCGGTCAAACTCGGGATACGCTTGGCCCATCTTCTCGAGCGATCGCGCATAGCGATCGGTGTACTCCAAAGTCGAGCCATCGGGGGCGTTGATGGTGGCCAAAATCGTGCCGCGATCCTCCAAGGGAGACAATTCTTGCTTCATGGTGGGGTAAATCAGGGCAATGCCCACGCCTGAGCCGATCATCACCAACACCACCACCCAGCGGGCGCGTTTCAAAATCAGGCCCAACAAAGACTCGTAGCCGTCGGACAAGGCCGTGAGCCACCGCTCCATGTTGCGGTCAAACCAAGTCGGGTTGGGGTTGTGTCGCAGCAGTTTGGCGCTCAGCATGGGGGCCAAAGTCAAGGCCACAAAACCGGACACGATCACCGCGCCAGCCAAAGCCAGCGCAAACTCGCCGAACAACTTGCCGGTGCGACCCGGCGTGAACGCCAAAGGTGCAAACACAGCCGCCAGGGTGAGGGTCATCGCGATCACCGCGAAACTGATTTCACGCACTCCCTTGATGGCGGCCGAAAACGGGTCCAAGCCTTCTTCAATGTGCCGGTAGATGTTTTCGAGCACCACGATCGCGTCGTCCACCACCAAGCCAATCGCCAGCACCAGCGCCAGCAAGGTCAAGGTGTTGATGGTGAAGCCCGCCAGGGCCATCATGGCGAAAGCACCAATCAAGCTGACCGGGATGGTGATGATCGGAATGATCGAAGCACGGAAGGTGCGCAAAAACACAAAAATCACCAAAGCCACCAAGACCACGGCTTCCACAATGGTGGTGAACACATTCTTGATCGACCGGTCAATGAAGACCGAGTTGTCGTTGGCCACGTTGATGACCATGTCGCCCGGCAAATCCGCCTTGAGCTTGGGAATCATCTCGCGCACGCCCGCTGAAAGATCCAGCGGGTTGGCGGTGGCCTGGCGGATCACGCCTGCCGAAATGGCCGCTTGGCCATTGAGACGCACCATGCTGCGGTCGTTGGCAGCGTCTTCCTTGATCTGGGCCACATCGCGCAGCTTGACCGAAAACCCATTGACGTTGCGGATCACGATGTCGCCAAATTGCCCTGGACGGGTCAAGTCGGTTTGCGAAGAAACGCTGAACTCGCGGTTGCTGGACTCGATCCGGCCTGCGGGCAACTCCAAATTGCTGCGCCGAATGGCGTCTTCCACGTCTTGCGGCGTGAGCTTGTAAGCGGACAGGCGTGCCGCATCCAGCGACACGAGCATGGCGTACTTGCGCTCACCAAAAATACGCACATCGGCCACACCGGTGACCGTTTGCAAACGCGGCTTGACCACCCGGTTGACCAAATCATTGATCTGTAGGGGGTTCAGTGTGTCGCTGGAGAAAGCCAGCCAAATCACCGGAAAAGCATCGGCCTCGACCTTGGCAATGACGGGCTCTTCAATGGCCTGAGGCAAACGGTTGCGCACCCGCGAGGTGCGGTCACGCACTTCGGCCGCGGCGGTATCGGCGTCTTTTTCCAAACGGAAGCGCACCGTGATCTGCGACTGCTCGGCTCGGCTGATGGAGGTGATGACATCCACCGCATCAATGCCGGCGATCGAGTCCTCCAAAGGTTTGGTCACCTGAGACTCCACCACCTCGGCCGAGGCGCCCACATAGCGCGTGGTCACCGTCACGGTGGGCTCGTCGATTTTGGGATATTCGCGCAGCGACAGGCTTTTGAAGCTCACCGCGCCGATCAACAAGATCAGCATGGACATGACCACGGCCAGTACGGGCCGCCGGATGGAAACTTCAGCGAACTGCATCTGCACCCCTCAAGCAAGGGTTGGGGCCGGATGGGGCTTGGCCTTTGCCAGCGGCAGATGGGGCACGCTGGCCAGCCACCACGGGGCTTTTGCCCCCAGCTGAAGCCGCCGCAGCGGCTGTCAAAGCTGCTGACTTTGAGGACTCGGCTGGCGAAGCCGCTGCTTTGGAGGCATCGGCTGGCGCAGACGCGGGCTGCCCGGGCGCGCCGGCAGGTCGGGGTCCACCGGACTGAGGCAAGTCCACCACGCGCACCGAGGTGCCGTCTTTTTGCAAACGCTGGTGGCCTGCTGTGACCACCGTGTCGCCAGCGGCCAGGCCTTCCAGAATTTCCACCTTGCCGGGCAAACGCAATCCGGTTTTGACAGCCACCCGTTCAGACACCAGTGATTCGGGTTTTTCACCCACCACCACCTTGACCACAAAAGTGCGCCCGCCTTGGGGAATGATGGCTTCCTCGGGGATGACCATCGCATTTTCGCGCGCACCAAATACGGCGTTCACACGGGCAAACATGCCCGGGCGAAGTTGTTGTTGGCGGTTGTCAATGCAACCCCTCACGCCGACCGAGCGGCCGTTGGCATCGATCAAGGGGTCCACCGCCTGCACGATGGCCGTGAAGGGGCGACCGGGCAAGGCGTCCACGGTCAGCTGGGCTTTTTGACCCGCACGGATTTTGGCCTGGAACCGTTCAGGCAAACGGAAATCCAGCAAGACCGCGTCCAGATCCTCGATGTTGACCATGTCCGCGCCGTCTTTGAGGTAATCGCCGACGTTGATTTGTCTGAGGCCGGTGACACCGTCAAACGGTGCCAGCACTTTCAGTCGCTGCACAGTGGCATCGGCCAAAGCCATTTTGGCGCGCGCCACATCAAGGGCCGCGCCGCTTTCGTCCAGCGAGCGTTTGCTGATGAAGTTTTGCGCCACCAGTTCCTGGTTGCGCTTGTGGTTGGCCTCAGAGATGGACATTTCGGCCTTGGCCTGAGACAACTGGGCCTGCTGCAACTGGTCTTCAAACTGGACCATCACCTGGCCCTTGCGTACGCGCTGGCCATCGTTGAAAAAGATTTGCTGGACGCGGCCACCCACCTCGGGACGCAGCATCACGCCTTGCCGGGAGCGCAAACTGCCCACCGCTTGGGTTTCATCCACCAAGGTTTGTGTTTCGACTTTGGCCACCTCGACAGAAGCTGGTCTGGCCGGACCCGATCGCCCTGCGGGACCGGCACCGGGGGAAGCTGGGCTGGAGACAGCCGGTTTGGCCCCATCTGCCGATGCACCGGTCTTGTTTTGGAACCACCATGCCGCGCCAGAGGCCGCACAAATACCTACCAATGCCATCAAGGCGTATTTTTTCTTGTAAGCCATTCAGATCTCTTTCGCAGGTTGAAGTCACCCAGACTGTCAAAATGTAACAGCGTCTGTTCACTTCCCCAATGGGCACTGCGATGGGCATGGATCCACTGCCCAGGCTCAGAGGGGCTGCTGGCCCGGCTGATGGCCCGGCTCAGCGCCCCAAGGCCTTGTCCACGCCTTGGTTGGCCAAGGCATCGGCCCGCTCATTGCCCGCATCTCCCGCATGCCCCTTGACCCAGCGCCAGTCAATTTGATGTCCCGAAGAGGACACCACGGCGTCGAGTTTTTGCCACAAATCAGCGTTTTTGACCGGCTGCTTCGCTGCCGTGCGCCAGCCTCGGGCTTTCCAACCGTGGATCCACTCGGTGATGCCTTTGCGAACGTATTCGCTGTCCAAATAAAGCGTCACCTGACAGGGCCGCTTGAGGGCCAACAGGCCTTCGATGACGGCGGTCATCTCCATTCGGTTGTTGGTGGTGTTCAGCTCACCGCCACACAACTCCTGGAGGTGTTGACCCGATTGCAAACGGACGCCCCAGCCGCCCGGGCCGGGATTGCCTTTGCAGGCACCATCGGTGTAAATCTCGACGTGGTTCAACCAATGTCTTTCGAGGCCGAGTCAAGGCCCATGGTGTTGTCGGACCGGGCCACGGGCACGGTTGCTGTAACGGGCGATCGTACCGCGCGCCGAGGACGGCCATTGATCCAGCGTCCGGCCGTCACCCGCTTGGTCGCCAAAATCAAATACACGCCGCCAATGATGGGGCACCAACGCTGACCAACGGCCTCGAGTCCATGGAGCCGCCTCACCCAGGCTTCGCTGGCCAAAGCGGGCGTCCAGCCCCAAAAACGGCTGATTTGCACCTCAAAGCCCAATAAACGCAACCAGTCACGCAACCTGCGGTACGCCACCAAACGCAAAGGACAAGGCCCTTGGGCACTTCGCTTTCGCTGCCCGTAGGCCAACTGGCAAGCCCAAAAACTCAAGGGATTGAAACCCGTGATCATCACGTGCCCCTCGGGAATCAACACCCTTGCCACTTCTCGCAGGCAAGCGTGGGGGTCGGCAGAGCGCTCCAAGGTGTGCGGCAAGACCACCAAATCCAAGCTGTCTGCCGGCCATGGCCAGGCTCTGCTGTCAAAATGCAAATGCATCTCGGCTGTTTGTTCCTGCAAGGGCCAGACGATTCCCGCTGAAGGCTCTTCAAACTCGGCGTGCGCCAGCCACCTGTTGGGCATCCTGTTGCTCCGCAAAGCTTGCAAAGCGGGCCAACCGAGCTGCAAAGCATGGTAGCCAAAGACGTCGGCCAGCAAGGTGTCCGATTGTTCTTGCTCCCAACTGAGCAAGCGTTCCGACACCGGCTGGCCCAGATGGCTCAGCCAAGATGCTGTTGAATTCTGACTTTTTAGAATGGGGGACTCCATGAAACTTATCCCTTTGCCCGCTTTTACAGACAACTACATCTGGTTGTTGCACGATGACCACCATGCATTGGTGGTTGATCCCGGCGACAGCAAGGTCGTCTTGGCATGGTTGGAACAAAACCCGCAGGTGCATTTGGACACCATTCTAGTCACGCACCACCATGCCGACCACACGGGTGGTCTGGCCGATGTGTGCGCCCTCACTGGGGCTTTGGTCTACGGCCCGGCGCTCGAAGTGATGCCGGTTGCTTGCACAGGCGTTCAACAAGGTGATCGGCTCTCCTGGCATGGAATGGCATGGGAAGTGATCGATGTACCGGGCCACACGGCGGGTCACATTGCCTTTTGGGGAACACCTGCGCAACAAGACCCCGTGCTGTTTTGCGGAGACACCTTGTTTTCAGCAGGGTGTGGTCGCCTTTTTGAAGGCACCCCCGCACAAATGCTGGACAGCCTGGACCGCCTGTCCCGTTTGCCCAGCCACACCCGTGTTTGCCCTGCCCACGAATACACCCTGTCGAATTTAAAATTCGCCTTGACCATCGATCCTGAAAACGCTGCTTTGCATACCCACCAGCGCATTTGCGCAGAACTCCGGCAAGAACAACGCCCCACTGTGCCAGTCCGTCTTTCGACCGAACTGGCCATCAATCCTTTCTTGCGCAGCCGCAGCAAGGCTGTATCTGCTGCCGTCAAACAACACGACGCGACAGCGCTCGACGACGTCTCCACCTTTGCCGCACTGCGCATCTGGAAAAACGAATTCAAATGAACATGTCCCCGTTGTTGCATTTTTCATGCCGCCGAATCACCGGGGCCCTGGGCTTGGCGCTGACACTTTGGCTGGCAGGCTGCGCCACATCGGCACCAGAACCTGTCACGGTGATCAGCCCTCCAGCCAGCACGAGCCCGCCTCCAGTCAGCCACATTGTTTCACCGCCCCCCCCCCTGGATGAGCGCCCCATCTCGCTCAATCCCAACGCCAGTCTGGGTCTGACGGCGACGACCGATATTTGGGAGCGCATACGCCGCGGATTTGCCATGCCAAACCTGGACGATGATTTCGTGCGCAACCGGGAAAAGTGGTACGCCAGCCGACCCGACTACATCTTGCGCATGACCGAGCGATCACGCCCCTACCTGTTCCACATTGTCCAGGAACTCGAACGCCGCCAAATGCCCACCGAATTGGCTTTGCTGCCTTTCATCGAATCCGCTTTCAACCCCTATGCTGTCTCGAGCGCCAAAGCTGCTGGCATGTGGCAATTCATGCCCGCAACCGGCAAATACTTTGACCTCAAGCAAAACCTGTTCCATGACGAACGCCGCGACGTGCTGGAGTCGACCCGCGCCGCCTTGGATTATTTGCAAAAACTGTACGGCATGTTTGGCGATTGGCACTTGGCTTTGGCCGCCTACAACTGGGGCGAAGGCAGCGTTGGTCGCGCCTTGGCTCGCAACAAAGCCCAGGGCAAACCTCTGACCTACAGCGCCCTGAACATGCCCAATGAAACTCGTTATTACGTGCCGAAGTTGCAAGCTGTCAAGAACATCGTGGCCCAGCCAGAAGCCTTCAACACGCAGTTGCCGCTCATCCAGAATCACCCCTTTTTCAAGAGTGTGCCCATCGATCGGGACATGGATGTGGCTGTGGCGGTCCAACTGGCAGGCATCAGCTTGGAAGATTTCAAAGCCCTGAACCCCTCCATGAATCGCCCGGTCATCTTGGCCTCGAGCACGCCCCAAGTTTTGCTGCCTTGGGACAATGCGACCACCTTCGAAATCAATCTGCAAAACCAGGCCCAACAACGTCTGGCCACTTGGACGGCTTGGCAAGCGCCCCGCACCATGAAAGCCGAGGAAGCGGCCGCTTTGGTGGACATGAATGTGGCGCAGTTGCGTTCGGCCAATGGCATACCGAACAACATGATGGTCAAAGCCGGCTCCACTTTGCTGGTGCACCGCAAAGGACAACTCGACAGCGATGTCAGCGAATCCATCGCCGCCAATGCGCAATTGGCCTTGGCGCCGCAAATCGTTCTCAAACGCATCATGGTGACAGCCCGCAAGGGCGATTCCTTGGCCAGCTTGGCAGCACGGCATGGCGTGAGTGCGGCCAACATGATCGCCTGGAACAAAATCAAACCCAATGCCACCTTGACGGCGGGCCAAAGCTTGGCGGTGATGGTGCCGTTTCAATCTGCCCGAACTGGCACTGGCGCGGGTGCGATGGCCCGAAAAAGGACAACTGGGGCGGCCCATTCGAAACCGGGCCAAGCGTCCCAAACAGCCAAGCGGTGAAGCCTTTCACGCGGCAAATCGGACTTTTGATTTGCTGGCAAAACTGTTGTTGTACAGCCGCTCCACCAAGGGACGTGCCAGCGGGGTGTGATTGGTCAGGCGCGCATGCGCCTGCGAGGCGTTGAGCACCGCGGTGGGCAATACCAAGCCATCCGGGGCATAGGAATCGCGCAACTTTTCGAAGGCGCCCAAGTAAATGGCGCGATCCCCCATCCAATGGTGTGCGGGAACCATTTTCAAAATATCGGTCAGGCCCGCTGTTTGGAGCCATTTGAGCGCATGGATGACCGCATCGCTGATCGCTTGCGCCACGGCTGGATGACGCTGCAGGTAGTCGGTGCGGGCGATCAAACAGGCGCCCGGAACATCACCAGCCATCACTTTGCGTGTGGCCGCCAAGGAGCGCGCTTCGCCCAAAATGCGGATCTCATTTTTTTGCTCAAGCCAATGCATCACCGGATCGGGGTTGCACAAGGCATCGATCGCGCCACTGCGCAAAGCTTCGATCACCGATTGCGAAGTCCCCACCTCGACGAAGACCACATCCTCGGGCAACAATCCATGGTGCAACAACCATTGGCAAGCCATCCAGTGTGTACCCGACTCGAGTGAGGAAACGCCAAGGCGAGCGCCCCTCAAGCCCATCACCGAGCGCAAGCTGGCCCCTTTGCGGGTTGACACGCCCAAAGCAAGTTGGGGCGTGCGCCCCATCTGAATAAAAGCTTGGTAACTTTGACCTTTGTGGTGCATGCTGAAAACATGCTCGAAGGCACCCGCCACCACATCGGCTTGTCCCTGCAAAGCACTGAGCAAGACTTTGGATCCTGCCTCATGCTGAAGCCACTCCACAGCCACGCCTGCTTGTCTGAAAAATCCCAATTGGTCGGCCAAGGTCAAAGGCAGGTGGTACAGGCTTTGACGAGCGGCCAGCGCCATGGTGACTCGGTAGGGGCCCGCCTCACTGGCGACCGATGATGCCCCGCCCATGGTGCCCATGGAAGCGAGCAAAAAGGTTCGACGGTTGCTTTGCAAGCGAGACAAAAATCCCCCACAGAGAAATCAAATCCAATGGTTTCAGCATAAGTCGCAAGACAATTGCGCACATCGGGATTGATCCCAAGCGGGTTTTCACTTAACGGATTGCGGTCCTTGATTTCAGTCGCTGCGGTGATCGCATCCCATGCCTGACCGCTTGTGCGGCTCGGGTCTCAAGGGCTCAACGCCGGTCGACCAGCGCGTGGGCAATGGTGCCCAAATCGACATATTCAAGCTCACTGCCCGCAGGTACGCCTCTGGCCAAACGCGTCACCTTCAGATCTGGCCGGCGAATCATTTCCGAAATCACATGTGCCGTGGCCTCACCCTCTGCCGTGAAATTGGTGGCCAGGATGACCTCGGCAACCCGCCCATCGGCGACACGGTGTTTGAGTTTGGCCAAGCCTATGTCGTGCGGTCCGATGCCATCCAAAGGACTGAGCTTGCCCATCAGGACAAAGTACAAGCCGCGGTACGTGCCCGTCCGCTCAATCGCCGATTGATCGGCGGGCGTTTCAATCACACACAACTGAGAACGGTCGCGCGCCCCGTCCTGACAGGTGTCGCACAACTGCGCTTCCGTGAAGGTGTGACAGCACTCGCAGTGGCGCACCTTGTCCACGGCATTTTGCAAAGCGGCAGCCAGCTGTCGGGCGCTTGCACGGTCGTTTTGCAACAATTGGAAAGCCATGCGAGAGGCCGACTTGATACCGACCCCTGGCAAGATTTTGAGGGCTTGCACCAAAGTGGCCAAGGCGTGGGTATCGGCCATGAATTCGGTGTTCTCGGCTTAGAAAGGCATCTTCATGCCCGGCGGCAATCCAGCGGTGAGCTTGCCCATTTTTTGCTGGGAAACCGCTTCTGCCTCGCGCGCCGCGTCATTGAAAGCGGCGGCCACCAAGTCTTCCAACATGTCCTTGTCATCGGCCAACAAGCTGGGGTCAATCGTCACACGGCGCACGTTGTGTTTGCAGGTCATGAGCACTTTGACCATGCCAGAGCCAGATTGACCCTCGACCTCCACATGGGCCAATTCGTCTTGGGCTTTTTTCAGGTTGTCTTGCATGGCTTGGGCTTGTTTCATCAAGCCAGCGAGTTGTCCTTTGTTGAACATGGAAATTCCTTTGATGTCGTTTGTGTCAGTGAAGTAGGCTTCAGATCAGCTTGAGGCTGCCGGGCACAATTTTCGCGCCAAACTCTCGCACCAGACTCTGAACCAAGGGGTCGTTTTCTATCAATTCTTGCGCGGCCACCATTTTCGCAGCTGCCGCCGCGGCCATTCGCTTGGCAGGGCAGTCTACGACTGCGCCCAGCTCAAGTTGCAAGCGAACCGGGCCATGGCCCGCCGAGGCCAAGGCCGCTTGCAAGCGCTCGCGACTGGCCGGATGGTTGAGGGATTCGCGCTCAATGCGCAGCAGCCAGTGGTCCTCATCACGCGCGACCAGTTGCGATTGAAGGGCCAGTTCGCGCACCAAAGCCGTGATGGCTTCTTGTGCCACGAGACCTTGTACCACCTCAAACCAGACTTCGCCTTGGGCTGTGGTCTGCAAGGGCGACATCGCCATTTTGGGCACATCGATACGCGCCGAATCAGACGACTCCCGAACTGGCAAAGACCGCCACTGCAAAGACCCTTCTGGCGCCGAGCGCTCAGGCAAGGACATGGCGAATCGCTCAACAGCCTCATCAGCTGTGCTGTCTGGCATGTCTTCCCAGGGAGGAGAATCGGACGAAACCATGGTTGACGCAGGCGCTGCAATGGCGACGGATGCCAAGGGTGCGGCAGCTTGGGGATGGCGTGCATCTGCCGATGTCTCGGGCGACGCTGGAAGTTGTACCGCCGGGGAAGACGGACCAACCTTGTCAGCGGTGGTCCTGGGGCTGGTCAGCGGACTTTTTTTTTCAGCCAAGCCCGCTTGAGGCTTGAAGGCCAGCAATCGCAGCAACACCATGGTCATGGCCGAATACTCGTCAGGTGCCAAACCCAACTCGACGCGCCCGTGCAGGCACAGGCTGTAAAGCAATTGGGTTTCTTCGGCGGGCATGGCAGTGGCCAGTTCGGCCAGACCCTGGCTGTCGGGGTCATCACCGTCTTGCGCCATGCTGGGCACCATCTGCATCACGGCCATGCGCTGCAGCAGCATGGCCATCTCTTCCAAGGTGGCGGCAGCTGACACGCCTTGCAGGCGCAGGGCGTTGATCTGGTTCACCACCGCCGCACCGTCGCCTTCGGACAGGGCGCGGATCATTTGCAAAACATGGCTGTGGTCCACACTGCCCAGCATCTGGCGCACGCCTGTCTCTTGCACCACACCGTTGCCAAAGGCAATGGCCTGGTCGGTCAGACTCAGTGCGTCGCGCATGGAGCCGCGTGCAGCGCGGGCCAGCAAGCGCAAAGCCAAGGGCTCGGCACTCAATTGTTCAGCAGCCAGCACCTGGGTCAGGTGTTCAAACACCGTCTCGGGGGCCATGGGGCGCAAGTTGAACTGCAGGCAACGCGAGAGCACCGTCACAGGCACTTTTTGCGGGTCGGTCGTGGCCAGCACGAACTTCAAATATTCGGGGGGCTCTTCCAGGGTCTTCAACATCGCGTTGAACGCGGTGTTGGTCAGCATGTGCACCTCGTCGATCATGAAGACCTTGAAGCGCCCCTGAACCGGTTTGTACACCGCCTGCTCCAGCAGGCTTTGCACCTCGTCCACACCCCGGTTCGAGGCGGCGTCCAGCTCTGTGTAGTCCACAAAACGACCGGCGTCGATGTCACGGCAGGCCTGGCACACGCCACAGGGCTCGGCGGTGATGCCGCCCTGCCCGTCAGCGCCCTGGCAGTTGAGCGATTTGGCCAAAATGCGCGAGACGGTGGTCTTGCCCACGCCCCGGGTGCCGGTGAACAAATACGCGTGGTGCAGGCGTTGCTGCACGAGGGCATTGGTCAGGGCTTGCACCACGTGCTCTTGCCCCACCATTTCGGTGAAATTGCGGGGGCGGTATTTGCGCGCGAGAACAAGGTAAGGCATGCCGCTGATTCTATCGGGCTCTAGAAGCATTCATCCCCTGCAGGCATCAAACGCCGAGGGTCCTTAGCGCAAGGGAATAAATACGGCACGAAGGAGAAATCACGACAAGCTCACCTACAATCACTCTTGACGGGCCTTCCCGCATGGTGAAGCGGCCAACCGGGTCAGGTGGGGAACCAAGCAGCCCTAACTGTGAATCCAGTGCCGGGGTCAAGGCTCGTCACCTTACTCAAGCAGCAGCATCCATCCCTGCACGGTCATCTGGAATATCTGGAATGCGAACGGCCACATTGCACAGCCAAACACTCCGACTTTTTCCGCCAAGCCGCGGTATCAAATGCGTGTTTTGATGACTTGGTCAACTGAGGTGTATCCCAGCGAAAAATAAAAAACCCTTGCAAGCATGGCACTTACAAGGGTTTCATTTTGGCGGAGTGGACGGGACTCGAACCCGCGACCCCCGGCGTGACAGGCCGGTATTCTAACCAACTGAACTACCACTCCTGGTAGCTGTAACTTTTGCCAGACTGCTGTTGCAAACTGACCAAGTGCCACAAAACTTGGCGACCCTACGGGGATTCGAACCCCGGTACTCACCGTGAAAGGGTGATGTCCTAGGCCTCTAGACGATAGGGTCGTAACCTGGACGGATTCTTACGAATCATCTTGACACTTTGGTGGAGGTAAGCGGGATCGAACCGCTGACCTCTTGCATGCCATGCAAGCGCTCTCCCAGCTGAGCTATACCCCCTCTGGTTCAACGTATTGCATTGCTGCTTTGCGCTGCCCCTCATTGGTGCCAAGACTCAAATTATAGACAGGTTTTTACGCGTTTTGCAAACACTCGAGAATTTTTTCTCGTTTGTTCAGCGCCAGCACCGCATCCAAAGAAGGGGTTTGAGCGGTGCCCATCACCAGCACGCGAACCGGCATCGCGATCTGAGGCATTTTGAGGCCCGTTGACGTCAACACATCCTTGATCACAGCAGAAATCGACGTTTTGTCCCATGCACAAAGAGCGAGCTTTTCAGCGAGCAATGCCAATGCCGGCTTGACCGCATCGCTGACATGTTGGGCTTTTTCTTCCGGGTTGGGCACAACTTCTGTGTAGAAGGCGCTCACCCACTTGGCCAAAACGACCAAGGTCTCGCAACGGTCTTTGAACAAACCGCAAATGGCTGTCAGGCGGTCATCGGCTGCCACCCCCAACTTGGCCAAGAAAGGCTGAACCTTTTGAGCCAAGGCCGCATCATCCATCCTCTTGAGGTGCTGGGCATTGACCCAGGCCAGTTTGGAAGCATCCCATTGGGCAGGGCTTTTGGACAAATGCGTGCCATCAAACCATTGCACCATTTGATCCAGGCTGAACAGTTCATCGTCGCCATGGCTCCACCCAAGACGGGCCAAATAGTTGTTCATGGCTTCAGGCAGATAACCGGCTTCGTCGTAATTGGAAACGGCCACGGCCCCGCGGCGCTTGGACAACTTCTGCCCGTCATCGCCCAAAATGACAGGCAGATGCCCGAATTGCGGCAAGGCCGCGTCCAAGGCACGGTACATATTGATCTGCCAAGGCGTGTTGTTGATGTGCTCGTCACCGCGGAACACATGGCTGATCGCCATGTCCCAGTCATCAACCACCACCGCGAAGTTGTAAGTGGGCACGCCCAGCGTGCCTTCAGGCGCGTCTTCTTCAGGTGCGCGTTGAATGATCAAATCATCGATCTCGGTGTTGCTGATGCTGATCGGGCCTTTGACCAAGTCATTCCAAGTCACCACGCCGTCGACCGGATTGGCAAAACGGATCACAGGCTGCACACCAGCAGGTACAGGCGGCAACACCTTGCCCGGCGCAGGACGCCAGGTGCGGTCATACAGGCGCTTGTCGCCACGTGCTTCCTGTGCGGCCTTCATGGTCTCCAAGTCAGCAGGCGTGCAGTAGCAACGGTAAGCCGTGCCTGCGGCCAGCATCTGGTCGATCACGGTCTGGTAACGAGCCAGGCGCTGCATTTGGTAGATCGGGCCTTCGTCGTAATTCAAGCCCAGCCAGTGCATCGATTGCAGGATCTGGTCCACCGAATCCTGGCTGGAGCGCGCCACATCGGTGTCTTCGATGCGCAGCACAAACTCGCCACCATAGTGACGGGCATAGGCCCAAGAGTACAAAGCGGTGCGGGCAGTCCCCAAATGCAGAAACCCCGTGGGTGACGGGGCGATGCGGGTGCGGATTTTCGTCATGGTTTCAACTCAGTAATGGCCACATCGCAGCCCAAAATACACATCAAAGCGTCTCGAGGCCGCGGGCCAAATCGGCCTGCATGTCACCCACATGCTCCAAACCCACCGCCATGCGGATCAAGCCTTGAGTGATGCCTGCGGCTTGACGCTGGTCTTCGCTGAGTTTGCCGTGCGAAGTGCTGGCCGGGTGGGTGAGCAAGGTCTTGGTGTCGCCCAGGTTGGTGCACAGCGACAGCGTCTTCAAACTGTCCAGCACATGGAACGCACGGGCACGCGCCGTTTGCGGATCGCCCGCTTTCACGTCGAAGGACACCACAGCCCCGCCCATGTCAGACATTTGCCGCATGGCCAGAGCATGCTGTGGATGGCTTGCGAGGCCGGGGTAATGCACCCTGCCCACAGCCGGATGACGCTCCAGCCAAAGGGCCATGTCGTGCGCACGGGCGCTTTGAGCGCGCATGCGGATGTCCAGTGTCTCCAGCCCCTTGAGGACCACCCAAGCATTGAAAGGAGAAAGGACCATGCCACCGTTTTTCATCACCGGCAAGAATTTTTCCTGCACCATCTGATCGCTCGCGCACAGGGCGCCGGCCATGACTCGACCCTGACCATCCAAATATTTGGTGCCCGAGTGCGTGATGATGTCAGCCCCCATGGCCGCAGGGCGCTGCAAGATGGGCGTGGCAAAGCAATTGTCCACCGCCAGCAAAGCGCCCGCGTTATGCGCTAAATCGGCCAATGCGGCAATGTCACACACTTCGGTCAGTGGGTTGGTTGGGGTCTCGGCAAAGAGGATTTTGGTGTTGGGACGTATGGCGGCTTTCCAGGCCGTCAAATCGGTTTGCGGCACGGTGGTTGAAGCCACGCCAAAACGCGCAAACTCGGAGCCGATGAGTTTGATGGTTGAGCCGAACATCGATTGTGAATAGACCACATGATCGCCCGACTTGAGCAAGCTGAACAGCATCAACATCTCAGCGGACATGCCCGAGGACGTGGCCAAGCAGGCTTCGGTGCCCTCCAGCGCCGCCAAACGCATCTCGAAACTGCTGACCGTCGGATTGCCTGCTCGACCGTAGGTGTAGCCCTCTTCCTCACCGGCAAAGCGGCGCGCAGAAGCTTCGGCCGAGGTCTGCACATAACCACTCGTCAGGTACAGGGCCTCGGAGTTTTCTCCGTACTGGCTTGGCGGCACTGCAGCACGCACCGCCAAAGTTTCCAGGTGCAAATCGTGAAATTGTGATCGGTCAACCATGTCTTGCCTCACTCGCTGGCGTTGGGCAATGCCAAACGCGAATTGTCTTCGGCGCCCTCTTCAGTCTGAGGACGGGATTCGTTCAGGCGGCTGATGTCGTCGGCCGAGATATCGCCCGTCACATAAATACCGTCAAAACACGATGCGTCGAAAGCCGACAAGGCCCCCGCGCCGGCACCAGAGACACGGGCTTGGGCCACGGCGCTCTTCATGGCGTCCACGTCTTGATAAATCAAGGCATCGCAGCCGATGATCTGGCGAATTTCTTCGATGCTGCGACCGTGGGCGACCAACTCTTCTTTGGTTGGCATGTCGATGCCATACACGTTGGGGTAGCGCACCGGGGGTGCTGCGCTGGCCATGTAAACCTTGTGGGCACCGGCGTCACGTGCCATCTGCACGATCTCGCGGCTGGTGGTGCCGCGCACAATGGAGTCGTCAACCAGCAACACATTGCGGCCCTTGAATTCGCTCACGATGGTGTTGAGCTTTTGGCGCACGGACTTCCTGCGCACCGATTGGCCCGGCATGATGAAGGTGCGTCCCACGTAACGGTTTTTCACAAAACCTTCGCGGTAGGGAATGCCCAGCAAATGGGCCAGTTGGGTGGCGCTCGGGCGGCTCGATTCCGGGATGGGGATCACCACATCGATGTCGCTGGGCGGCACCGTGGAGATCACGCGCTTGGCCAAGGACTCGCCCAGATTCAAACGGGCTTGGTACACCGAGATGCCGTCCATGGTCGAGTCAGGTCGGGCCAGGTACACGTATTCAAAAATACAAGGGCTCAGCTGCGCGTTGTCCGAGCAGGCTTGGTTGTACACCCGGCCTTGCAGGTCAATGAAGATCGCCTCGCCTGGCGCCACATCTCGCTCAAACCGGTGCATCGTTCCGTCCAAGGCCACGGACTCACTGGCCAGCATGACCGTGCCGTCTGCACTGCGGCCCATGCACAAGGGACGAATGCCATGCGGGTCACGAAAAGCCAGCAAACCATGCCCTGCAATCAGGGCGATCACGGCATAAGAGCCTTTCACACGGTGGTTCACACCCCGCACCGCTTGAAAAACGTCTTGCGGTTTGAGCGGCAAACCACGGGTTGTTTTTTCCAGCTCGTGCGCCAGCACGTTGAGCAAGACTTCTGAATCGCTCTCGGTGTTGATGTGGCGGTGGTCGTTGGAGAACAATTCAGCCTTCAGGGCATGGGCATTGGTCAGGTTGCCGTTGTGCACCAAGACCAAGCCAAAAGGCGCGTTCACATAAAAAGGCTGGGCCTCTTCTTCGCTGAAAGCATTGCCCGCAGTCGGGTAGCGCACTTGACCCAAACCACAATTGCCCGGCAAGGCCCGCATGTTGCGGGTGCGGAACACATCGCGCACCATGCCTTTGGCCTTGTGCATGAAAAACTTGCGGTCCAGTTGCGTGACGATCCCGGCCGCATCCTGTCCGCGGTGCTGCAAGAGCAGCAAGGCGTCATAAATCAGTTGATTGACCGGTGCGCTGCTTGCAACGCCAACAATTCCACACATAAGCAATTCCGTTCAATGTCAAGTCAGCCCGAAAAAATCATGGCAAGAATTTCAAGATGGGTTCAGGCATCAGGGGCTTGAGGCCCTGCAAGGTCGTGTCCAACCAAACTGGACCTTTGGCATGTCGCCACCAATCGTCTTGCGACAAGCCGGTCAACTGCAAAACCACCGTCAACGCCAACAACAGGACCACGCCGCGGGCCAAGCCGAATGCCCCACCCAAAACCCGGTCCATTGGCCGCAAACCCACCGACTCGATCGCCGCCTTGAGCAACCAAGACAGCAAGCCAAATGAGAACAAGCTGACCACAAACACCAAGCCGTAGGCGACGGCATACTGCACAGACGCGGCAGCACCTTGCACAAAAGGAATCCAGGCGATCACATCGTTGGCCAGCCACTGGGCCAAAAAGAAAGCTGCAACCCAACCGGCCAGTGACAAGACCTCGTAAACCAACCCACGCCACAGACCCAACACCAAAGAGGCGAACAAAATCCCCAGCAAAACCCAATCGGTGATGGAGACCGTCATTTCAAATCTTCAAGACAGCAGCGGTGAGGTTGAGCTTGCGGATGCGCGCCACCACTTTATCGGCCTCTTCACGGTTGTCGAAGGGCCCGACGCGAACCCTGGTGGTGGGCTTGTTGTCCTTGCCATCCACCACTTGCGTGAATGTTTTCAGCCCTGCGTCTTCGAGTTTGCGGCGAACCTCACGCACCTTGCTGGCATCCGTGAAAGCACCCACTTGAATGACCAAGCGCTCAGCGCTCGCAGCCTTGCCCTCCAACAAAGCTTTGGCTTTTTGGGCATCGGCATTGTCTTTGTCCGTATTGGCCGACTTCAGATCGCCCTTGGCTGGGGGTGCATCCGTTTTTTCTTGAGGCTTGTCAGCCGCTTCGGCTTTGCTTTGGGCGCTGGGCTGCGGCACAACAGAGGGCGCCGCTGGAGATGCCGAAGGCAAGGTGAGCACCTCTTCACGCGGGCCAAGTGCTTCTTTGGCGGACAAGGTCTCAGGTTCAATTGTCCAAGGCTTGGCTGGCGCTTGGGCTGCTGGTAAAGGCGCGCCACCCGACAATGGTGAAACCGCCTGACGATCAGGGATCAAGATGGGCGTGTCGACGAAGACAGGGCGAGGCTGCGAGTCAAACACCAAAGGGAAGCCCACCACCGCGACCAAAACCAAGACAACTGCGCCGATCAAACGGTGACGTGCGCGTCGGCGCACAACTTCGATGTTTTCACTGGGTCCAGAGGACACGGCTTCTTCAAAAGCGTTGCGACCAGAAAAACGGAACTTGAAAAAGGCCATAGCGGATGCTCAGGGGCTGAGGTGTTTGGCATGCAGGCGCGGGATGCCGTTTTGCAGAACGCCGCCCACCGTATGGAAGGAGCCAAAGACCACGATTCTATCAGCCGGGTCTGCCGCCTCGATGGCGGCGCCAAGAGCGGCCATCGGGCCCGAGTGCACGCTTGAAGAGGCATCTGCGCGTGTGTTTTGAGCGGCCCAAGTCCGCTGCAAATCCACCCCTTTGGCTGCCCTTGGCAAAGGCAAGTCGGTGAAGTACCAACGGTCAATCAATGGGTTGACGCGTTGCAGCATGGGCAACAGGTCCTTGTCGGCCATGACCCCCACCACCGCATGGGTGTTCGGGTAAAACCCCATGGCATCCAGATTTGCGGCCAAGGCCGCCACCGAGTGCGGGTTGTGCGCCACATCCAACACTAAAACGGGCTCACCGGGAACGATCTGAAAGCGCCCGGGCAACTCGACCAAGGCCAAACCGTTGCGCACGGCCTGCGCCGTGACCGGGATGCGTGAGCGCAAAGCGTCCAGCGCGGCCAGAACGCCCGAGGCGTTGATCAGTTGGTTGGCCCCGCGCAAAGCCGGATAGGCCATGCCGCTGTAGCGGCGTTCACGACCCGCCCAAGCCCACTGCTGTTTGTCGCCCGAGTAATTGAAATCCCGACCGAATCGCCAAAGTTCGGCCCCAACGGCCGCTGCGTGGTCGATCACGCTTTGCGGCGGCACCGGGTCACTGACAATGACCGGCCGACCGGCGCGCATGATGCCGGCCTTTTCGAAGCCAATGCTTTCCCGGTCCTTGCCCAAGATGGCCGTGTGGTCAATGTCAATGCTGGTGATCACAGCGCAATCGGCGTCCACGATGTTGACCGCGTCGAGGCGACCGCCCAAGCCCACCTCCAAGATCACGACATCCAAAGCCGCCTTCGCCATCAAATGCAAGATGGCCAAAGTGCTGAACTCAAAATAGGTGAGGCTCACATCGCCCCGAACGGCCTCGACTTCGGCAAAGGCCTGGGCAAACTCCTGAGCTGAAGCCGATTCGCCTCTCAGACGGCAACGCTCTTCAAAGTGCACTAAGTGGGGCGAGGTGTAGACACCCGTGCGGTAGCCCGCCTCCAACAAAATGGCCTCGAGCATGGCGCAAGTCGAGCCCTTGCCGTTGGTGCCGGCCACGGTGATGACCGGGCAGTCAAAACGCAGTGCCATGCGCTCAGCCACGGCTTTCACACGGCCCAGGCCCATGTCGATGGCCACCGGGTGCAGTTGCTCGCACCAGTCGAGCCATTCCTGTAAAGTCTTCATAGGCGCAGATTGTCGCCGAGTCCCTGAAATTTTATTGCTCACGAAGACTTATGGACCTCCTTGTTTACGGCATACCGAACTGCGACAGCGTCAAAAAAGCCCGCATTTGGCTCAGCGATCAGGGACTCAACAGCACATTCCACGACTTCAAAAAGCAAGGCGTTCCAGCCGCTGCACTGGACGTTTGGTTGACCGCTTGCGGCTGGGAGACCGTGCTCAACCGCAAAGGCACCACCTGGCGCAAGCTGGACCCCGCCGTGCAGGCCAGCGTGACCGATGCCGCCAGCGCCAAAGCCGTCATGCTGGCGCACGCCAGCGCCATCAAGCGGCCGGTGATCGCCTGGCCCTCGGGGCAAATCACCGTCGGGTTCACACCCGAGCAGTGGCCTGCCTGAAGCGTTTGCCAACATGTAAACCGACTTTACATACCGGCCATGCACAAGCGCCCTGTCGCGGCTAAACTCTTGCCCAGTCCTTTGATGGAGAGATTCACCATGAAAAAATTGGCAAGCAGCTTTTTGTTGGCCATGGCCGGCCTGGCCCAAGCCCAGGAAATCGGTCAAGTGATTTCACGCGCGGCGGTTTACCAGCAAGTGGCGGTGCCTCGTCAAACTTGCACACAAACCCCTGTGGCCGTGCAAAACCCCACTTCAGGCGGTGGGGCCCTGATGGGCGCCATCGCTGGTGCTGCACTGGGCAGCCAGATCGGCGGCGGTTCAGGCCAGGCCTTGGCCACCATGGTCGGGGTGATCGGCGGCTCCATCATGGGCGACCGGATCGAAAACCCCGGCACCCAGTTGCAAAACCAAACCACTTGCACCACCCAAAACTACATGGAAAACCGCTTGGTGGGTTACAGCGTGGTTTATGAATACGCGGGCAAACAGTACACCGTGCAGTTGCCGCAGGACCCGGGCCCAACCCTCCAACTGCAAATCACCCCTGTCGCAGCCCTCGACGCCATGCCCCCGGCACCTGGGATGGTCAACGCCCCTCAAACCGTGGTCACTCAGCCCTCCGTGGTCTATGTCCCTGCGCCGGTCTACCGCAGCTACCCACCGGTCTTCACCCATATCAATTTAGGTTGGGGCTGGGGCAGCGGATACCGTGGCATGCATCACGGTGGCCACCGACACTGGCGCTGAATCAGAGGTGACGGGGCTGGCCTCAACTGACCTAAAATCTCGGGTTGATTGTTTGACCCAAGCACAGGGGCCGCATCAGGCCCCTGTTTCATTTGCAGCCCATTCGCTTACCGCGCACACCACATGACCACCCAAACCATCGACGGCGTCTCCGTCAACACCCAAGCCAACGTTTACTTTGACGGCAAATGCGTCAGCCACGGCCTGACCCTGGCCGACGGCACCAAGCTGTCGGTGGGCGTGATCTTGCCGTCCACACTGACTTTCAACACCGGCGCCCCAGAAATCATGGAATGCGTGGGCGGCTCTTGCGAGTACAAGCTCGACGGCAGCACCGAATGGGTCAAGTCCAGCGCAGGCGAAGAATTCAGCGTGCCCGGCAACTCCAAGTTCGAGATCCGCGTGACCGAGGCCTACCACTACATCTGCCATTTTGGTTATGGCGATTGATCGAGACGCCATGAGCACCATCCTGCAAAACCTGCCCAAAGGGCAAAAAGTCGGTATCGCCTTCTCGGGCGGCCTGGACACCTCTGCTGCCCTGCTGTGGATGAAGCAAAAGGGCGCCCTGCCCTACGCTTACACCGCCAACCTGGGCCAGCCTGACGAAGCCGACTACAACGAGATTCCCCGCAAGGCGATGGCATACGGCGCAGAAAAAGCCCGCTTGGTCGACTGCCGCACCCAACTGGCGCACGAAGGCATTGCTGCCATCCAGTGTGGCGCCTTCCACATCAGCACCGGTGGCATCACCTACTTCAACACCACGCCGCTGGGCCGTGCCGTGACCGGCACCATGCTGGTGGCCGCCATGAAGGAAGACGACGTCAACATCTGGGGCGACGGCAGCACCTTCAAGGGCAACGACATCGAGCGTTTTTACCGCTATGGCCTGCTCACCAACCCGAGCCTGAAGATCTACAAGCCCTGGCTCGACCAGCTGTTCATCGACGAGCTGGGCGGCCGCGCTGAAATGAGCGCCTTCATGACCGCCAACGGCTTTGGCTACAAGATGAGCGCCGAAAAGGCCTACTCCACCGACAGCAACATGCTGGGCGCAACGCACGAAGCCAAGGACCTGGAAAGCCTGCAAAGCGGCATGAAGATCGTCAACCCCATCATGGGCGTCGCGTTCTGGAAGCCCGAAGTCGAGGTCAAGGCCGAAGAAGTGAGCGTGCGCTTTGAAGAAGGCATGCCCGTGGCGCTGAACGGTGTGGAATACGCCGACCCGGTCGAGTTGTTCCTGAAAGCCAATGAAATCGGCGGCCGCCACGGCTTGGGCATGAGCGACCAGATCGAGAACCGCATCATCGAAGCCAAGAGCCGCGGCATCTACGAAGCCCCCGGCATGGCCTTGTTGCACATCGCGTACGAGCGTTTGGTCACCGGCATCCACAACGAAGACACCATCGAGCAGTACCGCATCAACGGCCTGCGCCTGGGCCGCTTGTTGTACCAAGGCCGCTGGTTCGACCCGCAGTCCATCATGCTGCGCGAAACCGCCCAGCGCTGGGTGGCCCGCGCCGTGACCGGCACCGTGACGCTGGAACTGCGCCGTGGTAATGATTACTCCATCCTGAACACCGAGTCACCCAACCTGACTTACGCCCCTGAGCGTTTGAGCATGGAAAAAGTCGAAGACGCCCCGTTCAGCCCACTGGACCGCATTGGGCAGCTGACCATGCGCAACCTCGACATCACCGACACCCGCGCCAAGCTTGGCATTTATGCCCACACCGGTTTGCTGTCTGTGGGCGATGGGCCGCACATCTACAAGCTCGAGGGCAGCGGTAAGAAGTGATTTTTGCTGTCCCAATGAAAAACGGCCTTTGGGCCGTTTTTTGTTGTCTTGTCTTGCTCTGCAGGTATTTTTTGTGAGTGTTTTCCACCTAGGCACGGGTGCCTGCCGGCTCGCCTCATAACTCGCTTCGCTCGCCAAATCGGCGAGTCCGGCAGGCACCCGCACCAAGGCTGCGTCCTTTGAAACACAAGCGGGTATCAAGGTCTTTGAAAGTCTTTGATAACGCAGCGCCGGGTTGGGGCCTGCGCGGATCGGCCGATTTGGCGAGCGAAGCGAGTTATGAGGCTGACCGCGTAGGCTCCAACCCGGTGCGGCAAACCACCGCAAACGCCCAAAATCAAATCACCACCGGCTCCGGCTCCAGCCGAATCCCAAACCGCTCGTACACACTGGTCTGAATGGCCTTGGCCAGCGTCATCACCTCACCCCCGGTGCAGGGGTTCTCGCGCCCACCCCGATTGACCAGCACCAGCGCCTGCTTTTCATAGACACCGGCATGGCCCACGGTTTTGCCCTTCCAGCCGCAGGCGTCGATCAACCAGCCTGCCGCCAGTTTGATGCTGCCGTCGGGCATGGGGTAATGCACCACCTTGGGTTCGCGGGCGATGATGTCGGCACATTGCTCGGGCGTCAAACTCGGGTTTTTGAAGAAGCTGCCCGCGTTGCCGATCACAGCCGGGTCCGGCAGCTTGGCGCGGCGAATGGCCACGACCCAGTCAAAAATCTGCCGCGCATCGGGGCTGTGGATGCCCGTCTCGGCCATCTTGCGCTCCAGGTCCAGATAACCCAGCTCGGGCTTCCAGCGCTTGGGCAGCGCAAAGCGCACGCGCAGGATCACCGCACGGCCTGCCAGGCCCAAACCATCAGGCCCGCCCGAGGCGTGTTTGAACACCGAGTCTCGGTAGCTGAAGCCGCACTGCGCGGCGTTCAGGCAGAACAGCTCACCGGTGAACAGGTCCATCGCGTCGAGCGAGTCAAAGCGGTCTTGCAGCTCCACGCCATAGGCGCCAATGTTTTGCACGGGTGAGGCGCCCACGGTGCCGGGGATCAGGGCCATGTTTTCCAGACCCGGGTAACCGTGCTCCAGCGTCCAGGCCACCAGCGCATGCCAGTCCACGCCTGCGCCCGCCTCGACCACCCAGTGCTTGTCGGTCTCTGCCGACAAACGCAGGCCCGGCACCTCGATTTTGAGGACCAGCGCCTTCACGTCACCGGTGAGCACAATGTTGCTGCCGCCGCCGAGCACCTGTCTGGGCAAGCTGGCCAGTTGCGGGTCAGCCAGCACGGCCAAGAGGTCGGCTTCGGAGCGCACCCGCACCAAAGCATGGGCTTTGGCGGCGATGCCGAACGTGTTGTACGGCTGCAGGGGGACATTTTTCTCCAGGTTCATGGGAGAATTGTCGCATTCTCAACCTCGGATAGTTTCAGCCATGCCCTCGTTTGATACCGTTTGCGAACCCAATATGGCCGAAGTGCGCAACGCCGTTGACACTTCTGCCAAAGAAATCGGCACCCGCTTTGACTTCAAAGGCACATCGGCCAAGATCGAGCTCAAAGACAAAGAGATCACGATGTTCGGCGATGCCGAGTTTCAACTGACACAAGTCGAAGACATCTTGCGCAACAAGCTCACCAAGCGCAGTGTGGACGTGCGCTTTTTGGACATTGGCAAAGTCGAAAAAATCGGCGGCGACAAAGTCAAGCAAGTGATCAAGGTGAAAAACGGCATCGAGACCGAAGATGCCAAAAAAATCACCAAACTCATTAAAGAGAGCAAGATCAAAGTGCAAGCGTCCATTCAGGGCGATGCGGTGCGCGTGACCGGTGCCAAGCGCGATGACTTGCAAGAAGCCATGGCCCTGTTGCGCAAGGACATGACCGAGTTGCCGCTGTCCTTCGACAATTTCCGGGACTGATGGGAAATCATGGCGGTGCTGCTTCGCAAAAGCCGCCAGAGCCTGACACAAGCCTGATGCGTCAGGCTTTTTTTGCGCCCAGTTTCGACTCGTTCCCCGCCAGCAAGCGGTTGATGTTCTCGCGGTGACGCCCCACCAAGAGCAGCGCCATGACGGCCAAGCACAGCACCTCGGCACCCGCAGCCTGCCAGGCCACGCCATCACCGAACAGGTAAAACACCGGCGCAAACACCGCCGCCACGATGGAGGCCAGTGACACATAACGGCTGAAAAACACCACGATGGCAAAGGTACCCACGGTGGCCAGCGCCAGCAGACCGTTCACGCCCAGCAGCACACCCACCGCCGTGGCCACGCCCTTGCCGCCTTTGAAGCCAAAGAACACCGGGTACAAATGCCCCAGAAACGCCGCCAGACCCACCAAGGCGGCCACGCCTGTGCCCAGGCCATAGGGCTGGCCAAACGCCAGCACCAGCGCCACGGGCAACCAGCCTTTCAAAGCATCCAGCAGCAAAGTCAGGATGGCCGCTTTTTTGCTCCCTGAGCGCAACACATTGGTCGCGCCAGGGTTTTTGCTGCCGTAGCTGCGCGGGTCGTTCAGGCCCATCAGCTGGCTGACGATGACCGCAAAACTGAGCGAACCCAGCAGATAAGCGGCCAACACCGCGCCCACTTGCATCCACACATCCATCGAAAGCTCCCTTGTTCTTGTACGGCCGTCATTCTGCCAGTGCGCAGTTCACCGGCTGGGCACTGAGCAACTGCACACACACCTGCGGGTCGATGCCCAGCAGGTAACCACGCCGACCGCCGTTGATGCAGATCCGCGACAAATCCAGGATGGTCTCTTCGATGTAGACGGGCATGGCACGGCGCGTGGCAAAGGGCGAGGTACCGCCCACCAGGTAACCGCTGTGGCGGTTGGCCACCTCGGGGGTGCAGGGCTCGACCGACTTCAAACCGATCTGCCGCGCCAAGTTTTTGGTCGACACCTTGCGGTTGCCGTGCATCAGCACCACCAAGGGTTTGGCATCCTGGTCTTGCATGATCAGCGTTTTGACCACACTGAACGGGTCCATGCCCAGCACCTGGGCGCTGTGTTGGGCACCGCCATGCTCCAGGTAGTCATAGGGGTGCTCGGTGAAGCTGACCCCCTGCTGGCGCAAGAGCGCCGTGGCCGGGGTTTCACTGACTTTGTCTTTCTTGGCCATGGGCCGGGATCACAAAGCGGGGTCGCGCATTTCCCAACGGATCCCATCAATCGCCTTGAGCACTTCAGCCGAGAGCTGCGTCGACCAAGCGGCCAGGTCTTCGTCCAATTGCGCCAACGAAGTCACGCCGATGATGGTGCTGGCCACGCTCCAACGGTGGTAACAAAACGCCAAGGCCATCTGGGTGGGCGTCATGCCGTTGTCGCGGGCCAACTGGTTGTAGCGTCGAGCGGCGGTCAGCGCTTCGGGTCGGCCCCAGCGCTGCTTGCGCATCGAGTCGTAACGGGCAATGCGGCCACCATCGGGCACCAGCGGGCCCTTCAGATCGTCTTGGTCGTACTTGCCTGTGAGCAGGCCAAAGCCCAACGGCGAATACGCCAACATCGACACATTCAGGCGGTGGCAGGTTTCGTCCAGGCCATTGTCGTAGGTGCGGCTGACCAGGCAGTAGGGGTTTTGCACGGTGGCCACGCGCGGCATGCCATGCTGTTCGGCCAAGCGCACGAACTCGTGCACGCCATAAGGCGTTTCATTGGACAAGCCGATGTGACGCACCTTGCCCGCCCGGACCAGTTTGGACAGGGCCTCGAGTTGCTCATGGATGGAGGTGATCGATTTGTCTTTGGCGGGGTCGAAATAGGTGATGCCGAAAGCCGGCACATGGCGCTCGGGCCAGTGGATCTGGTACAGGTCGATCACATCGGTCTGCAGGCGTCGCAAGCTGGCATCGCACGCGTTCAGGATGTCTTGTCCCGACATGCCCGTGCCTTCACGGATCCAGGGCATGCCACGCGAAGGACCGGCCACCTTGGTGGCCAGCACCAGCTTCTGGCGCGCACCGGGGTTTTTGGCAAACCAGTTGCCAATGAAGGTTTCGGTGAAGCCACAGGTATCGGCCGAAGCGGGCACAGCGTACATCTCGGCGGTGTCGATGAAGTTGATCCCCGCTGCCAGCGAGCGGTCCAAGATGGCGTGTGAATCGGCTTCATTGACCTGCTGGCCAAAGGTCATGGTGCCCAAACAAATGGGGGTCACTTGCAGGTCGGATTGACCCAGTTGAACGAGTTTCATGGTGTTTCCTGTCGGTAATCGAATGGTGCGGACACAGGGCCGCCTTGCTCAAGGCTTATTTTGTCACGCGTCAGCGCGTGGTTTTGTCGCCAAAGCTCTCGCTTCCTCCTGCAGTCGCAACACGCGCCGCTGCACTTTGCCGGTGGTGGTCATGGGCAACTGGTCGATGAACTCGATTTCTTTGGGGTACTCGTAAGGGGCGAGCAGACCGCGCACATGCGCTTGAAGTTGGTTGCGCACCCCGTCGTCGAACGCCTGACGGGCCCCGCCATCAGGCCTTTGGGCCAGCCAGGCGGGCGACAAGACCACATAAGCTTTGACCAGGGCACCGCGTTCTTTGTCGGGCTTGGGCACCACGGCGGCGTTCTGCACAGCCGGGTGTTTGACCAGGCAGTTTTCAATCTCGCCCGGCCCAATGCGGTAACCCGCCGCCTTGAACATGTCGTCGGTGCGGCCTTGGTACCAAAGGTAGCCGTCTTCGTCCGCCACGGCCATGTCACCCGTGCGGCACCAATCGCCCGTGTACTTGGCCTGGGTGGCTTTGTCGTTGTTCCAGTAGCCCAAAAAGAACACCGGGTCGGGCTGACCATGCACATCGAAACGGTTCACGACCACTTCGCCGGGCGTGCCTGGTGGACACAACCGGCCTGCCTCGTCGATGAGGGCCACCTGATGGCCAGGATAGCCCTTGCCCATGCTGCCGGGGCGGGCTGGCCACAAGCGGGCGCAGTTGCCCACCACGTAATTGATTTCGGTCTGGCCGAACATCTCGTTGACCGTGACGCCCATCTGGTCTTGGCAGTATGCAAACACCGCATCGCCCACTGCCTCGCCCGCGCTCATCATGGCTTGCAGTTTCAGGCGGTAACGGGATTTCACATCGGGCACCGCTTTCATCATGGCTTTGAGCGCGGTGGGGAACAAAAAAGTGTGCGTGATGCCATGGCTTTGCAAAATCTCAAACGCCAGTTCCGGCGAGAACCGCCCGTTGAAGGCCACGATGGGTCGGCCAAAATACAGGCTGGGCAGCAAAGCGTCCATCAGCCCGCCCGTCCAGGCCCAGTCGGCCGGTGACCAGAACACCGCTTTGGAGGGCTGGCCTGCCTTGAAGGGGTCAAAGCCAAACCAGTTTTGGCTGCACACAAAGCCCGTGAGATTCCCGATCAGCGCCCGATGCGGTATGAGCGCGCCCTTGGGGTTGCCGGTGGTGCCACTGGTGTAGATCAGCACCGCCGGGTCTTCGGCCAGGGTTCTGACGGCTTTGAACGATGCGCCTTGACTGGTCACGGCTTGCGCGTAATCCAGATCGGCCAGCGCCCCGGCTTCCCCCGCACCGATCAGGGTTTGCAAGCCGGGGCAATCGGGCCTGGCCTGTTGCAAGGCCTGCACGGTGGATTCGTCGCACACCGCCACGCGGGCCTGGCTGTCGTTGATGCGAAAGGACAGCGCCTCGGGGCCGAACAGCATGGACAGCGGCATGGCCACCGCGCCCATTTGCAGCACCGCCATGTAGGCCACGGCTGTTTCAAAACGCTGGGGCAGCACAATCGCCACCCGGTCGCCACGCTGCACGCCCTGCGCTAGCAGGACCCGGCTCAACTGGTTGGCCGCTTTTTGCAACTGGCCAAAAGTCCAACTGCGCCCCAAGCCCTGTCCTGCCACATGCTCACGGATGGCGACTCGCCTGGCCGTGGCAGGCTGCGCCGCCCACTGGCCGCAGCAAGCCTGCGCCATGTTGAAGCGCTCGGGCACTTTCCAGCCAAAGCCTTGGTGGATGGACTGGTAAGGGTCAGCAACGCCTTGAGCTGGTTTGGGGGCTGGGCGGTCCTGGTTGCGACTGACGCTCATCGTGTGTCTCCTTATGATCGAAAGTATGTACCAAGTTTTACGCGAATCACAAAGCCACTGGGTGCCGCTGCGCGGTTGCCGCTACCACGTCCGCCAATGGGGCCAGGCCCAAGCGGGCGCGACGCCCCTTGTTTTGGCCCACGGCTGGATGGACGTGGCCGCCTCGTACCAATTCATGGTCGATGCCTTCAGCGAGGCTTTTGTCAGCCAGCGCCCCATCATCGCCATGGACTGGCGCGGCTACGGCCTGACCGAGACCCCGCCCACCGACAGCTACTGGTTCCCCGATTACCTGGCCGATCTGGACGCCCTGCTCGACGCGCTCTGCCCCGAGCAATCCGTTGACTTGGTCGGCCACAGCATGGGCGGCAACGTGGTCATGATGTACGCGGGCAGCCGCCCCGAGCGCATCCGCCGTCTGGTCAACCTCGAGGGCTTTGGCATGGCGGCTACCCAGCCTGCCCAAGCCCCCACCCGCATGGCCCAGTGGCTCGACGAGCTCAAAGCGCAACGCGCGGGCGACAACACGCTCAAGGCTTACCCGGACGCTGCAGGCGTGGCCGCCCGCCTGATGAAGACCAACGGCCGCCTCGGCCAAGACAAAGCCGACTGGCTGGCCCAGCATTGGGCGCAACCAGGCACGGATGGTCAATGGCGCATCCTGGGCGACTCGGCGCACAAGGTCATCAACCCGTATCTTTTCCACTTTGAAGAAGCTTTGGCGATGTACCGCCGCATCAGCGCCCCCGCGCTGGTGGTGGAAGCCTCGGACGACTCGCTCAGCCAGTGGTGGAAAGGCAAATACACCTTGGCCGAGTTTCACGAACGCCTGAAGTCCGTGCCCAACCTGCAACAAGCCTTGATTCAGGATGCCGGGCACATGCTGCACCACGATCAACCCGAAACTCTGGCTCGTCTGATTGAAAAGTTCTGTCAATGAAAAGACCTAGAATCCATTCGTTTTTCTTCTACCCACTTACAACATGCTGGCCACGCACATTTCCCGTTTTTTTCTGATGGCATGTTTGTCGGCTTGCGCGTCTTTGGCACAAGCACAAACCAGCAAGCGCTATTGCCCAGACTTTTTGTCCGTCAAAGGAGCGCCAGAACCTGCGCACCGGGGTGAATTCACTTTTTCCCCTCACACCCACCACTGGAACCACAGCACAGAGCACAAACCAGTGGTCTTGGTGGCGATTGACGAGCAACTGCCCGGCGACCGTTTGTGCGGTGTCAGCTTTTTCAGCAACTCTTTCGGCCAACCCTCGGCCTATGTTTATGCGGGTCTGCAGTACAACCAGCTGTTGGGCATGCCTCAGCTTTTCGCCAAAGTCACGGCTGGCCTGATGTATGGCTACGTGGCCCCTTACGAGGGCAAGGTGCCTCTCAATTACAAGGGATTCAATCCGGCCGTCATCCCCTCCTTGGGCTACAAATTGACACAAGACGACTCGGTTCAAATCAAGTTTCTGGGCACCGCAGGCCTGATGTTCTCTTACGGACGGCAGTTCTAAGCCCCATCGGGGGGTGCAAGGCGCCAAGTCATGAGAAAATGTCCGGTTTACCGAACCGGACAATCCCCATGGACGCAGAACGCATCAACCAAATCGGCACATCCCTCACAGACCTGACCGCTCGTACCCACGAGTTACGGGGGTATCTTTGACTACGATGCCAAATCTGAACGGTTGAGAACCGTCAACGCATCGCTCGAAGACCCTGCAGTCTGGAACGACCCGAAAAAAGCCCAGGAACTCGGCAAAGAGAAAAAAGCCCTCGACGGCGTGGTGGTGACCATCACCAACCTGACCAGCGAGTTGGCCGACAACCTTGAGCTCTTCGAGATGAGCAAAGAAGAAGGCGATGACGATGGCCTGATGACCATCGAAGCCGAAGCCGCCAAACTGACCGCGCTGGTGAAAGACCTCGAGTTTCGCCGCATGTTCCGCCACGAGGCCGATCCGCTCAACTGCTTTGTCGACATCCAGGCCGGTGCCGGTGGCACGGAAGCCTGTGACTGGGCCAGCATGCTGCTGCGCCAATACATCAAGTACGCCGAACGCAAGGGCTTCAAAGCCACCGTGGAAGACGAAACCCCGGGTGACACCGCAGGCATCAAGGGCGCGACCATCAAGATCGAAGGCGAGTACGCGTTTGGCTTGCTGCGCACCGAAACCGGCGTGCACCGCTTGGTGCGCAAGAGCCCGTTTGACTCGTCGGGTGGCCGCCACACGTCTTTTGCCTCGCTGTTTGTGTACCCCGAAATCGACGACTCGATCGAGATCAACATCAACCCGTCGGACGTGCGCACCGACACCTTCAGGGCCAGCGGCGCGGGCGGTCAGCACATCAACAAAACCGATTCGGCCGTGCGCTTGACGCACATCCCCACCGGGATTGTGGTGCAGTGCCAAGATGGCCGCAGCCAGCACAGCAACCGCGATGTGGCTTGGCAGCGCCTGCGCTCGCGTCTGTATGACTTTGAAATGCGCAAACGCATGGAAGAGCAGCAAAAGCTGGAAGACACCAAAACCGATGTGGGCTGGGGTCACCAGATCCGCAGCTATGTGCTGGACAACAGCCGCATCAAGGATTTGCGCACCAACGTCGAAATTTCGGCCACCCAAAAAGTGCTCGATGGCGACCTCGATGCGTTCATCGAAGCCTCACTCAAACAAGGCCTCTGAGCTGCTCAGACCTCAACCAAAACGGAGTTAGTGATGCGTGAAGGACAACCCACCGCGATTCACCGGGAGGCTTATGCCGCCCCGGCGTTCTGGATCGACACGGTCGATCTGACCTTTGATCTGGACCCGGCCAAAACCCGCGTGCTGAGCAAAATGCGCCTGCGCCGCAACCCCGACGTGGCGGCCCAGCCGCTGCGCCTGGATGGCGAAGACCTCAACCTGGCGCGTGTGTTGGTCAACGGCGGTGGCACCTCGTTCAAGATGGACGGCAACCAACTGGTGCTGGAGAACTTGCCTGAAGGTACGGACGCCTTCGATCTGGAAATCTTCACCACCTGCAACCCCGAGAAGAACACCCAGCTGATGGGCTTGTACGTCAGCCAGGGCACCTTCTTCACCCAGTGTGAGGCCGAGGGTTTTCGCCGCATCACCTATTTCCTGGACCGCCCCGATGTGATGGCCAGCTACACCGTCACGCTGCGCGCTGACAAAGCCAAATACCCGGTGCTGCTCTCCAACGGCAACCTGGTGGAGCAAGGCGCACTGGAAGATGGACGTCACTTTGCCAAGTGGGTCGACCCGCACAAAAAACCCTGCTACCTGTTTGCCCTGGTGGCCGGTCAACTGGTCGCACGCGAGCAACGCATCGTCAGCCGCAGCGGCAAAGACCATCTGCTGCAGGTGTTTGTGCGCCCCGGCGACCTGGACAAAACCGAGCACGCGATGAACTCCCTCATGGCCAGCGTGGCCTGGGACGAAGCGCGCTTTGGCCTGCCACTGGACTTGGAACGCTTCATGATCGTCGCCACCAGCGACTTCAACATGGGCGCGATGGAAAACAAGGGCCTGAACATCTTCAACACCAAGTACGTGTTGGCCAACCCGAACACCGCCACCGACATGGATTTTGGCGGCATTGAAAGCGTGGTCGGCCACGAGTACTTCCACAACTGGACGGGCAACCGCATCACCTGCCGCGACTGGTTCCAGCTCTCGCTCAAAGAGGGCCTCACAGTCTTTCGCGACCAGGAGTTCAGCCAAGACATGGCAGGTGTGGCCAGTGCCCGCGCCGTCAAACGCATCGAAGACGTGCGCGTGCTGCGCACCGTGCAGTTTGCCGAAGACGCCGGCCCCATGGCCCACCCGGTGCGGCCAGACAGCTATGTCGAGATCAACAACTTCTACACCGTCACCATTTACGAAAAAGGCTCGGAAGTCGTTCGCATGATGCAGACCTTGGTGGCCACACCCACCGACCTTCAGGGACGCGATGGATTTGCCAAGGGCATGAAGCTCTACTTTGAGCGCCATGACGGCCAAGCCGTGACCTGCGACGACTTCGCGCAAGCCATCGCCGACGCCAACCCCGGCTCTGCGCTGGCCCAGAACCTCACCGCGTTCAAGCGCTGGTACAGCCAGGCGGGCACCCCGCGCCTGCAGGCCAGTGGTGCTTACAACGCAGCCGAGCGCAGCTACACCCTGACCCTGCGGCAAAGCTGCCCTGCGACACCTGACCAGGCCGATAAAAAACCTTTTGTGGTTCCCGTCACGCTGGGCTTGCTCAGCCGCGATGGCGCTGCCCTGCCCTTGCAGTTGGCTGGCGCCAAAGACAGCGTCCTGCAGCAAACCCTGGTGCTGACCGAAGAGAGTGCCAGCTTCACCTTTGCCCACATCGACAGCGAACCCGTGGCCTCCTTGTTGCGCGGTTTCAGCGCCCCCGTGGTGCTGGAAGACGGTTTGTCCGCGGCCGACCTGCTCATCTTGTTGGCCCATGACAGCGACCCCTTCAACCAATGGGAAGCTGGCCAGCGCCTGATGCTGCAAAGCGCCACCGATGCCATCCAGCAAAACAAGGACTTGACGGGCCAGCCTGTGCTGTCCGACGCCTTGCTCGCGGCCTTGCGCAATGTGTTGCGCCATGCTGAACTGGACGCGGCGTTCAAAGACCTGGCACTCACCTTGCCATCCGAGAACTACATCGCCGACCAGCTCGACATGGTGGACCCGCAACGCGTGCATGCGCTGCGCGAGAGCATGCGCCTGACACTGGCCACGGCCTTGCAGGCGGACTGGCAATGGGCCTGGGACGCGCACAAGCACAACGGCGCCTACACACCCGACACCCAATCCAGCGGCCGCCGTGCCTTGGCAGGCCTGTCCATGACCATGCTGTGTGTGGCCGCTGTGCACAGCGGTGACGCCGTCACGCCGGGCCGTGTTTACCAGCAGTTCAAAGATGCGGGCAACATGACCGACCGCTTCAACGCCTTGTCGGCACTGGTCGTCAGCGGCCATGCTTTGGCGCAAGATGCCCTGGCCTTGTTCCACAAAATGTTCCAGCACGAAGCGCTGGTCATCGACAAGTGGTTTGCCCTGCAAGCCGGTGCACCCGACCGTGCTGGCGATGTGTTGCCGCGTGTGCGTCAACTCATGCAACATGCCGACTTCAGCCTGCGCAACCCCAACCGCGCGCGCAGCCTGATTTTCAGTTACTGCAGCGCCAACCCAGCAGGTTTCCACCGCGCCGATGCAGCAGGCTATGTGTACTGGAGCGAGCAGGTGCTGGCGCTCGACGCCATCAACCCGCAAGTGGCCGCGCGCTTGGCGCGCGCCATGGACCGCTGGAGCCGCCTGGCCGAGCCTTACCGCAGCGCGGCCAAAGTCGCCATTGAGCGCGTGGCCACCAAAGCAGACTTGTCGAACGATGTGCGTGAAGTGATCAGCCGTGCGCTGAGTGCGGCTTGACCCACTGCACCTGACGTCGAAGCCCGAACCCAAGGAATGAACATGAGCATCAAAATCTCCCTCTCCCGCTACCTGGTCGAGCAGCAGCGCGACAAGGGTCACATTCCGGCCGACTTGCGTCTGTTGCTCGAAGTGGTAGCCCGCGCCTGCAAAAGCATCAGCCACGCCGTGAACAAAGGCGCTTTGGGGGGTGTGCTGGGCAGCGCCGAGAGCGAAAACGTGCAAGGCGAGGTACAAAAGAAGCTGGACATCATCGCCAACGAGGTGCTGCTCGAGGCCAACGAATGGGGCGGGCACTTGGCGGCCATGGCCAGCGAGGAGATGGACAGCATCTACCTGGTGCCCAACCGCTACCCGCAAGGCGAATACCTGCTCATGTTTGACCCCCTGGACGGGTCATCGAACATCGACGTCAACGTCAGCATCGGCACCATTTTCAGCGTGCTGAAAAAAGCAGACGACAGCCAGGGCGTGACCGAGCAAGACTTTTTACAGCCCGGCAAAAACCAGGTGGCTGCCGGTTATTGTGTGTACGGCCCGCAAACCACGCTGGTGCTCACCGTGGGCGATGGCGTGGCCATGTTCACACTCGACCGCGAACAAGGCTCCTTTGTGCTGACGCAAGAAAACGTGCAAGTGCCCGCCGACACCCAGGAGTTCGCCATCAACATGAGCAATATGCGCCATTGGGACGAACCGGTGCGCCGCTACATCGACGAATGCCTGCAGGGCAAGGAAGGCCCGCGCGGCAAGGACTTCAACATGCGCTGGATCGCCAGCATGGTGGCCGATGTGCACCGCATCCTGACCCGTGGCGGCGTGTTCATGTACCCCTGGGACAAGCGCGAGCCCCACAAGGCCGGGAAACTGCGCCTGCTGTACGAAGCCAACCCCATGAGCTGGCTGATCGAGCAAGCCGGGGGCGCGGCCACCAATGGCAAAGTCCGCATTTTGGACATGCAGCCGAGCCAGCTGCACGAGCGGGTGAGTGTGGTGCTGGGCTCCAAGAACGAAGTCGAGCGCGTGACGAAATACCACGCCACGGTCTAGTTTTTGAAGTTCAGCCGGTGTCGCTAACTCGGTAGAGTCGCGCATGCGTGATGAGAGGGTTGGGTGCTCTGTTCATCAATCCGGCACCACAACATCAGGGTCAGCAGGTCAAGGTCTGCTGACCTTTTTTTCGCCATGCCGTGACCACGGTATCCCAGTCCAAGCTCAGTCACTGCCGTTTTGAACAGCCCCAAGGCTCTTGGCGTGAGCTTTGCGAACCCCATCATCAGGCGCATCGTCATTCAATTTGGTGCGCCATGCTTGTGGCTTTTGCCCTTTTTCTGGTTTTCCCGTCTGTGACGCCGGGCTTGTTCACGCCCGCCCATCGGTACATCGCACTTGAATCGCAAAAGCTCCAACTGTTTGAGTACGGGCAGCCCTTCCGGTTGCACCGGCGCAGCCGCGCAGAGCTCTACAAAGCGGCCATGCACCGCTGAGCCCGGGTCCCCAAGCCGCCGATTACACTGTTCAAAAATAGAACTGATCACCGCCATGTCTGAAATCGACCGCCTGTACCGCTACAAAACCTTGCTCAGCAGCCGACGGGCCATGCCGCGCGAAGACATCCTGAACGAGCTGGAGATCTCTCCAGCGACCTTCAAGCGTGATCTGGCCAAGCTGCGCGACCGGCTCAATTCGCCGATCGTGTTTGACCGCGACCTGGGCGGCTACCGCCTTGAAAAAACCGACGAATCCACCGAGCTGCCGGGATTTTGGTTCAGCCAGGACGAGATCCTCGCGCTCATGACCATCCAGACCATGATCGAGCAACTCAACCCCGGCTTGCTCGGCCCCAAGCTGCAGCCCCTGCGCAAGCGGCTGGATGACATGCTCACCCACCAAGGGCTCGACCCGCAACTGCTCACTCAACGTGTGCGGGCCGTGCACGCTGGCAAGCGCCACTTGCCTGTGGCAGCTTTTGAGCATGTGGCCAAAGCCATGTTTGAGCGCAAGCAAGTGCGCATCCAGCACCACAACCGGCTGAGCGGCCAAACCCTTGAACGTGACATCTCGCCCCAACAACTCATCCACTACCGCGACAACTGGTATGCAGACGCTTGGTGCCACCTGCGCAAAGAGGTGCGCAGCTTCTCGGTCGACGCCATCCGATCCGCCACCGTGCTGGACAAAGTCGCCAAAGACATCGACCTGCAAGCCATGCGCCAACAGCTGGACGGCGGCTACGGCATTTTTGGGGGCAGCCCCAAAGACTGGGCCGAATTGCACTTCAGCGCAGCCCGTGCAGGCTGGGTGCAACACGAAAGCTGGCACCCCCAACAACAAGGCCAGCTGCATCCAGACGGCAGCTACACCTTGCGGTTGCCCTACGCCGACGAGCGCGAATTGATGGGCGACATCTTGCGCTTTGGCGGCGAAGTCGAAGTGGTCAAACCCAAAGCACTGCGCACCAAGGTGCAGACCGAAATTGCCCGTATGGCCCAGCTATACGGCCGCTGACTCACCCCGCAATTGAGCCAGGGCCCTGGGCTGCGACACGGCAAGTCCTGCGGCCTTGCATGAACCCGTGTAGAGATCCCGTAAAAAAGCGCTGGCCACACACAGGCGCAGGCACTGCAAATGTGGCGCCAAGTGCTCGGCCTGCGCGAACACCTTGGCCGTGATCTCTGCGGCCAGCAGGGGAGGGAAAGCAAATAAACCCGTCCCCATGGCAGGCATGGCCAGGGCGCGTATGTCGTTTTGGTGCGCCCCCTGAATGGCCGCTTGCAAGGCCTGCTCCAAAATAGCCGGTGCATCATCGTGGTGGGTATACGACGCTGCACGGACATGGATCACCCAGAGGTTGGGCAGTTGGAAGCCCGGCGTCACCAAAAAGGCGCCGTAGGCCAGCGGCGCAAAGGGCTTGCAATATTCTTCCAACTTGGGCCCTGCAGCGGTGTGAATGGCGCCCGCCACGCCCGAGCCCAAACGCAAATTGGCATTGGCACTGTTGACCAGCGCTTCTGCATCGGGCTGCTGGACAATGTTGCCGATGACGACTTCGATCTTCATGGTTTATCTCCTGTGAACCATTGAATCTTGAACGGCCAAAGGCTCAAGGCATGAGCCATTTGAAATCAGCATCCCGTACCCGCCAACAAGTCATTGAAAGACTGTTCTAGCCTTCCCCCGCCTCCTCCTTCAACGCATCCCGCGTCAGCACCCACGGTGCGCACTCATCGCCTTGCACCCACACATAGCCCTGGCGAGCAAAGGTGACGCTCCAATCGCTGGTCCAGTCGCAGGCAAAGGACCACAGTTCAGCGTTGGGTGGACGCTCAGCCACAAAGGCTTGCCACACCGCATTCAGGTGGCCAAAGGGCACATCGGGCACGGCCGACAAGGGGTCTTGTACCCGAACCAAGGCCTCGACCTCGGTCACTTCGATCTGGCGGCCCAAGTCTTGTGGGCGCACCCTGAAAACCGCTTCGGCCTTGCGCTGGGCTCGTTGACGGTCCTCGCGCCGAGACTGCCAGGCAAACCCCAACGCCCAGGGCCAGCCCAACACAGCGACCACGCTGCCCAGCACGGACGCAAGCACCTTCTCAAGGAACATCTCGCGCCGCGACTTCGGCTTTCGCAAACTGGCCTGCAGCACGCTGGACTGGCGGTCACGTCCGTCACGCCAATTCATGAACAGCGTGACTGCCAACACCACAGCGCCCATTCACAGGTAAAGGCCCAGCCACATCATGCGGTGCCTCCGCCCTTGCGGGCGGGCCAAGTGGTCCTGGCGCCAATGCTGTACCCATCGGCGGCGTCCTCGGGAGCTTGGCCGTTGATGCGAACCTCTTGCGCCACCACCACACCGTTTTCAAGGGTCAAGAACAGATCGCGCTCATGAGTGCTGCCGTAACCCATGTGCACATAGGCCAAGCGCTTGCCCTGCGGAATGCGCAAGCGGCCCGAAAACCAATGTGCAAACACCCGATCTGCAAACCCCGGAAACACCGTCGCCAAGCAAGCTTCCTCTCCCGACCTGAGCAAGCCCTGCAACTCGACCAAATAAAGCCTGTCTTCAGTCACCTGCCAAGTACCCACATAGCCACGCCACAAAGCGGTGGACGTGGACTGAAACCCCGGATCGCGCCCGCCCAGCGCGAAATAGTCGCTCAAAGGGTTGGCCAACAAAGCCACCTGCTGCCCCTCAAAAATCAAACGCTCTGAAATTTGTGCTGTCATGAAGACCTCCTGCGGGCATCGTAGGTGGCGGCAAGATCAGCGCATGAGCTTGGCAAACATACCAATACTGATAAAAATCACAGCCATTGGGTTCGCAGCATGAACTCGGTGCATGAAATCCTTGAGACCTCAGCAAGGAACAGACATGCAACACCGCACCCGCGAAGACTGGCTGCTGGCAGCCGTTGAATTGATCAAACCGATTTTCAAAGCCAAAGGCTACGAGGTGCCCAGTGACTGCCAAGTGTCTTGCGGCTTTGCCAGCACCGGCACCCGCAGCCATCACATCGGGCAATGCTGGTCGCGCAAAAGCAGCACGCACGAGCGCAACCAGATCTTCATTTCACCCGCCTTGGTCCACCACGTAGACGTGCTGGACACCTTGGTGCACGAGCTGGTGCATGCGGTCGACGACTGCGCGCACAAACACGGCAAAGAATTCAAAAAAATCGCCCTCAGCATCGGACTGGAAGGCCCCATGCGCAGCGCAGGCGCGGGTCGCGCATTGAAGGCACACCTGCATCAACTGGCCCAGCAACTGGGACCCTACCCGCATGGCCGCCTGCAGGTACACCACCACAAACCCGCCAGCACGCCCAAGGCCCGAGCGAAATGCACAGAGTGCGGTTACACCGTTCCGATGCTGAAGAAATTCTTGGCGTATGGGCCGCCTATCTGCCCTAAGGACAAAATTCAGATGTCGCCGATGGGGGTGTGGGGTTAACACATACCATGCAAAGCGAACAACCGTGCGCCCTGCGCATCGGCCAAGTGCCATGGCGCTGCAGATCACCACTGTCGGCCGGTTTCTGGATGCGGCGCGACACCAACACCCGCGTCAGGCCGGTTTGCTCAGTCGCCACGCTGGCCCTGGTTCTTCAGCCGTTTACAACACTTGGGAAACCACATACACTTGCACATATACTTGCTTCACCACACCAGGCCCAACCATGTCACAAATCACGCTTTACCTTGACGATGCAACGCAAGCCTTGGTGGACCAGGCGGCCAAAGCCAATGGTGTGTCTAAAAGTCGCTGGGTGGCAGACATCATTCGCACCTATGCGTCGCACGATTGGCCGCAAGATTGCCTGGCGCTGGCAGGGCGTTTTGCCGATTTCCCTTTGCGCGACGACACGGCGTTTGGCCAGCCGGCCGATGTTGCCCGCTTGGGTTTTTGACGCGATGCCATGCTGATCCTCGACAGCAATACGATCAGTTATTACTTTCGCGGTGATTCGCAGGTGGTGCCGCAATTACAGGCCGTGAGACCGGCCGATTTGGGTGTACCGGCCATTGTCGAATACGAGCTGCGTTATGGCTTGCTGCGTTTGCCCCAAGCAGCAGCAGAGCCCAGGTTGACGGCGCTGGCGCAATTTTTGCGGCCTGTGCAAGTGCTGCCGTTTGATGCTGAATGCGCCACACAAGCCGCCCGTATCCGAGTGGTTTTGGAGGCTGCGGGCAAACCCATCGGTCCGCACGAGATTTTGATTGCAGCCACCGCTTTGCGGCACCAAGCCACCCTGGTGACCCGCAATGTGAGGGAATTTTCTCGTGTACCGGGCCTGAGTTGGATCAGCTGGCATTCGGACGATGGAATGGCGGTTGGTGTTTGATGTCTATCGATCCCATCGATCTTGTCACGCAAGATTGAAACACCCAAACAGCACACCTTCACGCTCGGGGTGCTGCTCCTGCGGCCAATCACTCGTCGCTGTCAGGCGGCAAGCCCGCTGACGCTGGCTGTAATGCAGGGCCGGTGACCACGTTGCGCAGGGTTTCGCGCAGCATTTTCTTTTCGGGCAGGCTCAGGGCGCGGGCCAGTCGTTGGCGCATGCGCAGCAGCAGTTGGCGGTCGACTTCTTGCGGGATGCCGCGGCTGATTTGCAAAGCGTCCTTGAGGTCTTCACGCAGGTCTTCGGGCTCTTCTTCCCACCAAGCGACGACGACTTCTTGCATGGACTTGCGCAGCTCTTCAACGTCTTCCACCGCCAAACCCATGCCGCTCGGGATCTTGCCTTGCAGCATCTCGGCCAAGGCTTGCGAGTTGACCACCACGCGGCGGTCGGCCTGGGTCAGCAGACGGGCCCAACCCGGGTCGGTGCGGACCATTTGGGGCATGTTGCGGGCCGACTCGTCGGCCAGCAGGTGCACGCTCAGGCCGCTGAGTTGGGCTTCGTCAATCGTCGCCAAAAAGCGTTCGTCGTCGCTGGCCACCAACACGTGGTCGCAGGCGTGGTGTTCGGCCAGTTGCTTGAGGTCGTGGCCCAAAGAGCGCAGCAACGATGCACCGCCGTCGGCGTCGTGCGATTGAACCAGGCGCACGATTTGGTCGTCGATGACCAGACCGTCAGAGCGGTCGCTGTACCAATAAATGCGCTTGAGGTCGACGTCCAGCCCCGAGTGGGACAGCGCTTGCGACAACAAGCTGAGCAGACCTTGGCGGTTGACGGATTCGCCGGAGGCGCCAACAACGCCTTGCTGCGCCATCCAGATCAAAAAACGACCATCGATGAGGGCCATGCAGGTGCCACTGCGGTGTTCGCCAAAACGGCGGTCGTTACGGGCACCTTGAGAAAAGTAATCACGCGTCATGAATAAACCTGTAGAAATATAAAGAGGCCATAGCGCTGCTGATAAATGCAGCGGAACCCATTCTAAGGCTTGGCGCAGGGTCACTGCGCTGGTGTCACGGCCAGTTGTAGGTCAGCGCGGCGTAGCCCGAAATTTGCCCGCTGCGCTCAACCAAAGGGCTGTTACGCACCGCATTGTCCCAGGCACGGTACCGGGTTTGCAGTTGCAGGGCCCAAGGCCCTTGCAAGGGCAGTGTGACATTGAGCGACAGCACGGGTATGGTGGACGCGCTCGCCTGGTATGGAGCCAGTCCCAAAGACGACTGCGCCGCCGATACGCCATACAGGTGCTGTACATAGGCGGCGCTGCGGTGCTCCAGGCCCAGTTGTGGGTAGACGGTGACGGCGCCCATGGCCACTTTGCCCGCCCAGGTCAGCTCCATCAGTTGGCCGCCAGAGGTGGTGTCATGAAAGACATACGCAAACACGCCCCCCCAAGCCGTCCGCTGGAAAGTGCCCAGCCCCACGGGCACCGGGGCAGTGCGATCACCGGCGGTGGCAAAGGCAGTCTTGTGGGCCTTGAATCCCTCAGTGCTGATACGGGCTGCCAACTCCAGATGGCCTTGCGCAAGAGGCAAGGTCTTGACACCCAAGGTGTCCACGCGGGCGTAAAAGCGGCCGTAGTCGCCAAAAACATAGGGCAAAGCCGTGGCGCTGCTGCTGGCGCCTTGCACCAGCGCTTGGCTGCTGACCAGCATGCCGCCAGCGTCCCCTACAAAGCGGTCGGGCCAAGCGGGTTGCGCCTGTGCCGCGGTGGCCACGGTCCAAAAAATGCCCAGGGCGTGCTTCAATTTCATGCTGTGTCTCCTTGCCCAGATTGTGCAACATGGCCAGCCAGCAGGCGGGGAGAAGTTGGGGTCGGTTATAAAGATTGCCGTGACCAAACCTTTGTCCCTTGACCCTCGCACAGCTCCCATCGACCGGGTCGACCACGATTTGCCAGCCGTGCCCTGGTCCGCGCTGCAGCCCGATGCCTTGCGGACACGTTTTGCCCAAGCACAGGCGTGGACACCCGAGGTGGAGCGCGAACCGCAGTTTTCTAACCGTGCGCCGGCGCAGGCGGCGGTCTTGGTACCGATCGTGATGCGGGGCGCGTCCTGCTCGCAGCCCACGGTCTTGCTGACCCAAAGGTCGGCGCATTTGGCAACGCATTCGGGGCAGATTGCTTTTCCAGGGGGCAAGGTCGACCCGGAAGATGCCGATGCATGTGCCACAGCCTTGCGTGAAGCGCACGAAGAGGTCGGTCTGCACCCCAGCCACGTGCAGGTGATCGGTCAGTTGCCGCTGTACATCACGGGGAGCTCGTTTTGGGTGACGCCGGTGATTGCGCTGGTGTCGCCCGACTGTGCGCTGACCCCCAACCCGGACGAGGTGTCCGATGTGTTCGAGGTGCCGCTGGCCTTTTTGATGAACCCCGCCCACCACCGACGACACCGCATGACCTGGGAAGGTGGCGAGCGACACTGGTTTTCGATCCCTTACCAAGAAAGCCGCACCGGCGCCGATGGGGAGCAGGCCTTGGTTGAACGCTATATTTGGGGGGCGACTGCGGCAATGCTGCGCAACCTTTACCGTTTTCTAATGGCCCATTCGGCGGGATGATCTGAGCATGAGTTTCTTTTCTCTTCTTTTGGCACTGGTGCTGGAACAAGCCCGGCCTTTGTTGCCCAACAACCCGGTCTACCGATGGATCGGACGCTGGACCGCTTGGGTGGCCCGCACTTTCGATGCAGGCGTGCGCAATCAGGCTTGGGTGACTTGGGGCATCACGATCGTGACCCCGGCCCTGTTGGCGATGCTGGTGCACTGGGCGCTGGAGTGGGGCTTGGGCTGGGCGTTTGCGGTGCTGTGGAACGTGGCGCTGTTGTATGTGACTTTGGGCTTTCGACAGTTCAGCCACCATTTCACGGCCATCCGCGAGGCCTTGCATGACGGTGACGAAACCAAGGCCCGTGAACTGTTGGCGGCCTGGCAACAGGTGCAGGTGGGCCAGATCCCACGCAGCGAGATCGTTCGCCATGCCATTGAGTATTCCATCATTGCGGCGCACCGCCATGTGTTTGGTGTTTTCTTTTGGTATGCCGTTCTCTCGATAGTGGGTTTGGGACCGCTGGGCGCGGTGGTCTACCGCTTGACGGATTTCGCCAACCAGCGCTGGCTGCAAGAGACCACCGATGGTTCGGTCACCAGCCCTGTGCTGCAGGACGTGGCCATGAGTGCTTGGAAGGCCATCGATTGGTTGCCTTCGCGCATGACTGCCTTGGGTTTTGCGATTGTGGGCAGTTTTGAAGACGCCATGGACGGCTGGCGCAACCATGCGCAGAACTTCCCCGAGGACAACGATGGCGTGATCCTGGCCGCCACGGCGGGTGCCATCAACATCCGCTTGGGCGGTGCGACTTTGCAAGCGGCCGATCAGGTGGAGATCGACGACACCGCCGGCGGCAGCAGCACGCCCGGGCGGGCCCCCGAGGTGGCGCACTTTGCCCAGGTGGTGGGCCTGGTCTGGCGCACGGTCATCATGTGGTTGGTGTTGGTGGCCTTGCTGACCATGGCCAAGCTGGTGGGCTGAACGCCCTGCAGTTCACCAGCGTTGTTGGCTCAACTCTTCGAACAACTGCGCATAAATGCGGTGGCGTCGGGCGCTGATGGTGCCTGCGCTTTGAGCCCCTTCTACCTGGGCCAGCACGGCACAACCGGGCTCGTGCAAATGGGTGCAGTTGTAGAACTTGCAGCCGCCCAGATACTGGCGCAAGTCGGGCATGCAATCGGCCAAGCGCGTCGGCTCGATGTGGTGCAAACCAAACTCTTGAAAACCCGGCGAGTCGATCAAGGCGCCACGCACGGGGCCCGATTCATCGCTGCCATTGAGCGCGGGCACCCAATACCAGCGCGTGCTGGTGGTGGTGTGCTTGCCCGAGTTCAGCGCCAGTGAAATTTCGCCGGTTTCCACCTGCGCCTCGGGCACCAAACGGTTGATCAAGGTGCTCTTGCCACTGCCCGAGGGCCCCAGCACCAAGGTGGTCAGGCCTTGCAGTGGTGCACACAGTGCGGCCACACCATCGTCGGCCACGGGCGTGCGCGGGCTGAGGCTGATGGGCATGACGCTGTAACCCATGGCGCGGTAGGGCGCCAAGCGCTCCCAAGCCTGGGCAAAGGGCTGCGCTAAATCGCTTTTATTGAGCGCAATGACGGGCGTGATGCGCTCGGCTTCGGCCGCCACCAGGGCGCGTGAGAGCTGACTTTCCGAATATTCAGGATCGGCCGCGATCAAGATCAGCACACGGTCCAAATTGGCTGCAAAAGATTTGGTTCGGATTTCGTCTTGTCGGTAAAACAGATTGCGGCGTTCTTGCAGTTTTTCGATGCTGCCCTCATCACCCGCGATTTGCCACAGCACTTGGTCGCCCACCACCACCTGGTTTTTCTTACCACGAGGGTGGCAAATCAGGCGGCGACCTTCGGGTGTTTCCACCAAACAATGGCGTCCATAAGTGGCCACCACCAAGCCCGGCTCCAGATCCTTGGTCAGTGGCAAGGCCGGCCGAGCTTTGGGTTTATTCATGCTGCTTCATGCCGGTAACAAGGCATCGGTTTGTGTGGCCGCATCAAAGTCCAAGCGGCTCAAGCCGCGCACATCGTGGGTGTTCCAGCGCACCCCACAACGTTTGTAGGTCAGCACCAGTTGCGGGTGGTGGTTGAGCTTTTCAGACAACCAGCCCACGCTGTTGACGAACAGCAGCGCGTGCGTGTGTTGGGCAAACTCAAAGGTCTTTTCAATGGCGACGTTTTCACCATCGCCCGACAAATGCCAACCTGGAATCTGGCCGAGCGCCATGATCACCTCGGTGGGTTTGAGGGCCCGAACTTCCGTGGCGGCGCTCATGCGGTTTTCATCCTCTGCAATCGCTCACTGGCCGGGGGGTGTGAGTAGTAAAACTTCACATACCAAGGATCAGGGGTGAGTGTCGAGGCGTTGTCTTGGTACAGCTTGAGCAGTGCCGAAGACAAGTCCCTGCCCGGGGTTTGTGACAGGGCATAGGCATCGGCCTCGAACTCTTGCTGGCGCGAGCGCCAGGACGACACGGGCGCAAAAAACAAAGTAATTACAGGCGTGACCAGCATGAACAAAACCAGCGCCAGCGCATCGTTGCTGCCCGACAAATTGGGCATCACGCCCAAGCCCGTGTAAAACCAGAGCTGTTGCGCCAGCCAACCCAGCAGCGCCAGGCCCGCCAGCGTCATGGCAAAGCTGGTGGCCATCATTTTGAGAATGTGCTTGTGCTTGAAATGGCCCAGTTCATGGGCCAGCACCGCTTCCATTTCAGCGGGGCTCAATTGCTTGAGCAAGGTGTCGAAAAACACCACGCGTTTGTTGGCCCCAAAACCGGTGAAAAACGCGTTCGAATGCGCTGAGCGGCGGCTGCCGTCCATCACAAAAAATCCCTTGGCGGTGAAACCTGCGCGTTGCATCAGACCCTGCACACGGGCCTTGAGTGACTCGTCTTCCAGAGGCGTGAATTTGTTGAACAGCGGCATGATCACATTAGGCGCAATCGCCATCAAAAACAACTGCCAACCGACCAATACGCCCCAAGCCCACAGCCACCACCACTGGCCCCCGGCTTGCATGAGCCACAGCACCACCCACAGCAGCGGCAAGCCCAGCACCAAACCCAACACCAAGCCTTTGGCCATGTCGCCCAACCACAGCGCGGGGGTGATCTTGTTGAAGCCAAAGCGCTGTTCCACCCCAAAGGTTTGCATCAGCGACAGGGGCAATCCCATCAGCCCACCGACCAAGGTAAAAGAGAGCACCAGCGCGATTTGCTGCGCCATGCCCGGGCCCATCCAGTCGAGCAAAACGTGGTTGAGCGCGCTCAGGCCGCCCAGCACGGTCCAGCCCAACAAGACGGCCGCATCCAGCGCAATGTCAAGCTGTGACAAGCGGGCTTTGGCCAAGGTGTAGTCGGCCGCTTTTTGGTGGTCGGCCAGGCTCACGGTTTGGGCGTAAGCCAAGGGAACGGCTTGCCGGTGAAGGGCCACATGCCGCACCTGGCGCGCATTGAGCCAAAATTTGAGCGCCACATGCGCCAACAAGGCCGCCACGAGGCTCAGGGTCAAAGTCAGAGATGGATTCATGCCGCCATTGTAGGAGCCGCACCCTGTGCGCGATGCATACCCTTGAGCATCGGCGACAATCCCCGCATGTCTGAAGCGAACACCCATACCCCCTCCCCTGAAGCCGCAGAGCTGCCCAAATCCGACCAGAACCTGGTCTGGATCGATTGCGAAATGACGGGCCTGGACCCCGAAAAAGAACGCCTGCTGGAGATCGCTGTCATCGTGACCGGTCCGCACCTGACGCCTCGCATTGAAGGACCGGTGCTGGTGATTCACCAAAGCGACGAACTGCTCCATCAAATGGACAAATGGAACAAGGGCACGCACGGCAAAAGCGGTTTGATTGACAAGGTCAAGGCCTCCACCACCAGCGAAGCCGATGCCGAAGAACAAATCCTGACCTTCCTGAAAAAGTACCTGCCCAAGAACGCCTCACCCCTGTGCGGCAACACCATCAGCCAGGACCGTCGGTTTTTGGTGAAGTTCATGCCCAAGCTGGAGGCGTTCTTTCATTACCGCAACCTCGACGTGAGCACGCTCAAGGAACTGTCACGCCGTTGGAAGCCTGAGGTGTACTCGTCTTTCAAAAAGCAGCAAAAACACACGGCCCTTGCCGATGTGCACGAATCCATCGACGAATTGGCGCATTACCGCGAGCATTTCATCAAACTGTGATGGTTTTCAGGGAAAACCCTAGCGATTTTTGCAGATTCGTGCCATAATCGCAGTCTCGCTGGTCAACATGCCCAGCGATTCCAACATCTCCCTTCATGCCTTGACCCAACGATAGGGTCACTCACAGCGGCCAGGCTCCACGCCCAGCGCCCCTCGCGAGCACCGTTTGATGGTTGATGTTTTTTCAACCTTGCGGTGCCTGCGGCCATCAGCAACAGTTTTCTGTTAGCGGCCGTTGTTCCGTGCGAGTTTTATACATACACATGACTGACACTTTGAACACAGTGCAGGACGACTTGTCGTCTGCCGAAATCACATCCATCGCCACCGATTCGACTGCACAGACAGCTGCGACCAACTTGGCCACTGAAATCATGGTTGCCGCTGCAGCCGAGATCACCCCTGAGCCAGCCACTGAAGTCGCGACTGAAGCGGCCGAAGAAGCCGAAGCCATCGCCGACGTGCCCAATGGCTTCGTCGAACTGGGCTTGGCCCCAGAGCTGGTGCAAGCCGTGGCAGATTTGGGCTACACCCAGCCCACCGCCGTGCAATTGCGCGCCATTCCTTTGGCCCTGCCCACTGCAGGCGGCTCCAAAGATGGCAAGTCCAATGGCTACACCGACCTGATGGTCTCCAGCCAGACCGGCAGCGGCAAAACCGCCGCCTTCTTGCTGCCCGTGTTGCACACGCTCATCCAGCAAATGGCCGAGCAAGAAGCCGCTGAACGCGCTGAATTTGAACAAGCCTGCGCCGATGCCGCCGCCAAGGGCGAGCCTGCCCCCAAGCGCGCCAAGCGCAAAGACCCGACCAACCCACGCAACTTCAAGGCCCCGACACCCGGTGCCCTGATCCTGTGCCCCACTCGCGAACTGGCCCAACAGGTGGCACAAGACGCCATCGAATTGGTCAAACACACACGCGGTCTGCGCGTGGCCAACGTGGTCGGCGGTATTCCTTACCAGTTGCAAATCGCCAAGCTGCAAAACGCCAATTTGGTGGTGGCCACACCCGGTCGTTTGCTCGATCTGCAGCGCTCCATTCAAATCAAGCTGGACCAAGTCCAGTTCTTGGTGGTGGACGAAGCCGACCGCATGCTCGACCTGGGCTTCTCGGACGACTTGGCCGACATCAACGACATGACCAGCCAGCGTCGCCAGACCATGATGTTCAGCGCCACCTTTGCGCCACGCATTCAGCAGCTCGCCATGCGCGTGATGCACGACGGTGGCTCTTCGGTCCAGAAAATCCAGATCGACAACCCCCAAGAAAAGCACAACAACATCAAGCAAGTCTTGTTCTGGGCCGACAACGCCCAACACAAGCGCCAGATGCTCGACCACTGGTTGCGTGACGCCACGATCGACCAAGCCATCGTGTTCTCCAGCACCCAAATCGAGTGCGACGGCTTGGCTGCTGACTTGCAGCAAGACGGCTTCTCGGCTGTGGCCCTGCACGGCGCTTTGAGCCAAGGCATGCGCAACCGCCGCTTGATGGCCTTGCGCAATGGCCAAGTCCAGATTTTGGTCGCCACCGACGTCGCTGCGCGCGGCATCGACGTGCCCACCATCACCCACGTCTTCAACTTCGGTTTGCCGATGAAGGCCGAGGACTACACCCACCGCATTGGCCGCACAGGCCGCGCCGGCCGCGATGGCTTGGCCGTGACCTTTGCCGAGATCCGTGACCGCCGCAAGATCGGTGACATCGAGGCTTACACACGCCAGCCTTTCAAGGCCGAAGTGATTCCAGGCCTGGAACCCAAGGCACGCATGCCCGAAGCCCGCAAGCCGATGGGCCGTGGCGGTGACCGCTTTGGTGGTGAGCGCAATTACGCCAACGCAGGTGGCGGCTTCCGTGGCCGCTCCGGCGGTGGTGGTGGCCGTGACTTCGGTGGCAACCGTGACCGCGACAATGGTGGCGGTGGTTTTGACAACCGCGCCCCGCGTGGCAACTTCCGCGACGAGCAGCCCCGCTTTGAACAGCGCGCCGAACCCCGTTTCGAACGCAAAGAAGGCGGCCGTTTTGACGCTCCCCGTGGCGACAACCGCGGCGGCGATCGCTTCGAACCGCGTGCTGCACCCGCACACCCTTGGGACAAGGGCGACAGCCGCCCTGCCCCGCGCCAAGATGCTCGCCAAGACGGCCCACGTCAAAGCGGCCGCTGGGAAGAGCGTGGTGCTGACAACCGCAACGCCGCGCGCCCTGCTCCACGCGGTGCAGCAGGTGCCGGCGACAAGTTTGCACGCGGCCCCAAGCAGTTTGGCGCCAGCAACTTCAAACCCCACTCAGCTGCGGGCGAAAGCCCTGCTGGCAAGCGCGGTGGTACCCGCGTGCTGAAAATCACACGCGCTTGATCAAGCCTCCAGGGCTCACGCCCTGGACTTGGAAAGCCCTGCAAAGGCCTTGCCCTCACCGGCAGGGCCTTTTTTCTTGGTCGGGTGCTGGGCTCAGGCGAAAAAAAACCGCCTTGGGTGCAAACCCGGGCGGTTTTTTCGTAGGATCGAAAAGGCTTTACGCTTTGGCAGCAGGTGCTGCTTTGCGCTGAGGCAACTTTTCTTTGATACGTGCCGACTTGCCACTGCGATCACGCAGGTAGTACAGCTTGGCGCGTCGAACATCGCCACGGCGCTTGACTTCGATGCTCGCTATCACGGGGCTGTAGGTTTGGAACGTACGCTCCACACCTTCGCCACTGGAGATCTTGCGCACAGTGAAGCCGCTGTTCAAACCGCGGTTGCGCTTGGCAATCACAACACCTTCGTAGGCCTGGACACGCTTGCGCGCACCTTCCACCACGTTGACGCTGACGATCACGGTGTCGCCGGGGGAAAACTCAGGAATCACTTTGCCCAAACGGGCAATTTCTTCCTGCTCAAGCGTTTGAATCAAATTCATTTTTTGAACTCCGTCCGATCATGCCTCGCTACACAAGGGGCGTTCTGTGTTGTAAAGGCCATGCATGTGCATGACTGAACCAGATCGCGGCGGGTAGAGGATCGAAAAGCCATTGATTATAGCTTTTTTTCGGACTGCACCCCGTCCGCACTGGGCAGGCGACCACTGGCCCGCTTGAGAAAAGCCTCGTCCTGGCGGCTGAGCCCCCCGGCCTCGCGGGCCTGTTCCAGCAAATCGGGGCGGTGCAAGGCCGTCAGGCGCAGGCTTTGTTCGCGCCGCCACAGCGCGATGTGCGCATGGTGACCCGACATCAACTCAGTCGGCACCGCCTGCTCCTGCCAGACCTCGGGTCGGGTGTAGTGCGGGCTGTCCAGCATTCCGTCAAGCGCCGGGTTGAAGCTGTCGAACTGGTGGCTGCCTTCGTCATTGAGCACACCCGGCTGCAAACGGGCCACGGCGTCCAGCAAGGCCATGGCGGCGATCTCTCCGCCCGACAAGATAAAGTCGCCCAAGCTGATTTGCAGTTCGACGTATTGGTCGACAAACCGCTGGTCCACGCCTTCATAGCGGCCACACAACAAGACGGCGCCTGCGCTTTGGGACCAACTGGCCACTGCGTCGTGGTTGAGCGCGTGGCCGATCGGGGAAAACAGCACCACGGGCGCTGGGCGCGCTTCTTGGCGGTCTGCTCGGATGGCACTCAGGGTTTTGAACAAGGGCTCAGCCAGCATGACCATGCCGGGCCCACCGCCAAAAGAGCGATCGTCCACACGGCGGTAATTGCCCTCGGCATGGTCACGGGGGTTCCACAAGTGGACATCAACCAAGCCACTTTCATAGGCGCGGCGCGTGATGCCACTGGTCAAGAGCGGCGCAAACAACTCGGGAAACAGCGTGATGATGTCAAAGCGCATGGCACAGGCCCTCCATGGCCGAGGCGGGTCAGTAATCGGGCTGCCAGTCCACGGTGATGCGTTGGCCGAGCAAGTCAACGCCATCCACAAACGCGCTCACAAAAGGAATCATGCGTTCAATCGGTTTGCCGCCTTCGGTCTCGGGCGCCGCTTCGAGCACCAGCACGGTTTGGGGGCCGGTGGACATCAAGTCTCGCACCTGGCCCAAAACCAGGCCTTCACGGTTGATCACCTGCAGACCCATCAGGTCGACCCAGTAGTACTCATCCTTGGCGGCGCTGGGAAAGCTGGAGCGGGGTACAAAAATGCGGGCACCTCGCAAGGCTTCTGCGGTATTTCGGTCGTCAATGTCGTGGGCGGTCGCGACGACGGTGTCGGAGTGGTCTTTGGCTTCTTTGATGCGCAAAAGCAAAGGTTCAGTCCATGCAGCACCCACAGACAAGGCCGCAACGGCCTGCGTGGGTCGCTGGGGTTTCATGGGCCGATCAGGCGGCAACAAAAACCAGCGTTTGCAAGAAAAAAGCGCCTCAGGGGAGGCGCTGTGGGGCAGGACTTTGAACCAGCCTTTGATGCCCCAGGCATCGGTGATGCGCCCGACCTCGATGGCATCAGCGGGCAGAGCCGCTGCCTCCAAGGATGGACGCAAGACCGACATCCGCCGATCAGACGGCTGCTTGGCCAGCTTGACGGATCAGGCGTTCCACAGTGGGAGAAGCCTGCGCGCCAACGCTCTTCCAGTAGGTCAGGCGGTCTTGCGCAAGACGCAGACCTTCTTCGCCGCCACGGGCTGTAGGGTTGTAAAAACCGATGCGCTCGAGGAAACGACCATCGCGACGCACGCGCTTGTCAGCAACGACGATGTTGAAGAAAGGACGTGCTTTAGAGCCGCCGCGGTTCAAACGAATAACAACCATGATTTATCCTTGGGTGGTTGGGTCTTGCGGCACAGATACCGAGAACCCGATTTCTTCCAGCGTTTGAGACACGCAACTGGCCACCCGGCCAGGGACACACTGAAAAGCAAACTATTATACAACGGGAGCACCGATGCCCTTGATCCGACCCAGCCAGGATGCAGACATCAGCGCCGTAACGGCGATTTATCGGCACCACGTCTTGACGGGCACCGGGACTTTCGAGACAGAGCCCCCATCGGCAAGTGACATGGCGACGCGACGCGACGATGTGCTGTCCAAAGGTTTGCCCTACCTGGTCGTTGAAGAGGTGGGAGAGGTTCTGGGCTTTGCTTATTGCAACTGGTTCAAGCCCCGTTCAGCCTACCGATTTTCGGCAGAAGACTCCATTTATATGGCGCCATCTGCCCACCGTAAAGGTCTGGGCAAAGCCTTGCTGAGCGAGTTGTGTGCTCAAGCTGAACGTGCTGGCGTGCGCAAGTTTTTAGCCGTCATAGGCGACTCGGCCAATGCGGGCTCCATTGGTGTTCACACATCGCTGGGATTCAGACATGCGGGCGTTCTCAAATCCTGCGGCTGGAAGTTTGACCGCTGGCTCGACGTGGTGATGATGGAAAAGCCCCTGGGCGCGGGCGACACCACGTCTCCGCAATAATGAAGGCATGAAAAACAAAACACTGGTCACCTGGTTGACCTTTTGGTGCGGGCCTTTGGGTCTGCACCGCTTTTACCTTTGCGGCATGGGTGACACTTTGGGCTGGCTGATGCCGATTCCAACGGCTTTGGGCATTTACGGTCTGCAGCGTGTGAAGGCCTTCGGCCTGGACGACCACATGAGTTGGGCGCTGATCCCCTTGCTGGGCTTCACGATCGCTGGGTGTGCGCTCAACGCCATCGTTTACGGCTTAATGAGTCAGGAACGGTGGAATGCGCGGTTCAACCCTTCGGCCTCAGCCGATGCCGTTGCAGGTCAAACGAGCTGGCTCACGATCATCGGCGTGGCCACGGCACTTTTGCTGGGGACCACCGTTTTGATGTCCAGCATCGCCTTCAGCTTTCAGCGGTACTTTGAATACCAAATTGAAGAAGCCCGACAAATCAGCCAATGACCAGCGGACGCTGTCGGATTTTTTGAATCAACACCGTTGGGGTGATGACTTGCTTCACGGTGATGTGCAGCCTCGCACGAAACTCGGTGTGAACTGTGCATACGGCTTGAAAAATCAAGCCGCAGGCTCAGTGATGGCCACAATGTTTTGCTTGGCCACCGCCGCCCAGTGGTGCGGCTCCACCCGATCGGGGGCCAGATCGGCCAGGGGGTAGACCACAAACGCGCGGCCCCACATGCGTGGGTGCGGCACTGTCAAACGCGGGCTGCAGATGCTGGCATCTCCGTAAAGCAACACATCCAGATCAAGCGTGCGAGGTGCGTTCAGGTAAGGGCGCAAGCGCCCGGCCTGGTTTTCCATGTCCTGCAAAGCGTCCAGCAGTGCGGGCGCAGTCAAGCGCGTTCGCAATCGCACCACCGCGTTGATGAAGTCTGGCCCCTCGGCCTCGAAAGGCGTTGTGCGAAAAAGGCGTGACCTGCCCGTGCAATGCGTGCCCGGCAAGCGACTCAGGGCGTGCAAGCTGTTCGACACCGTCCGCTTGGCGTCGCCCAAGTTGGCTCCCACCGCCACGAAGGCGATCACAGGCTCACGATCGGCCAGCATGGGTGTGTGCGCCAGATCAATTGGCGGTCCCGGTGCCCTGGTCCCCGCCTGCACCAGGGTTGCGGCGACGGCGACGGCGTTTCTTGGGTACTGCTTCCTCATCGGTCTGAGGTGCATCGGGCTGGCTGCCTGAACCTGCGCTGTTGTTGTGTGGTGGCGCAACCCCCTCGGCCTGGGGCTTGGGCGCACGACGAACACGGGGCTTGGCTTGTTGCTCAGCCTTGAGGGCTTGCACCAAGTCTTCACGCTCGGCATCGCTGGCCATGCTGAACTCCTGCCACCAGTCGGACAATGCTTCATCCACTTCCTGCACATCGGCACGCAGGCGTAAAAAGTCAAAAGCAGCCCGAAAGCGGGGTTGCTCGACCAAACCAAAGGGCGTAGCACCCATGCGCTTTTCAAAGCGCGGCTGCATCATCCAGATTTCACGCATGTCGGCAGCCAATTTGCCACGACCCGACACATCGCCAATGCGGGCATTGAACACCTCATCGATCGCGTCTTGCAGCGCAGGATAAGGGTGCTCTTTGCGGGCCAGGCGGGACGCCCAGCCATCGCGCACATCGGCCCACAGAACACAGGCCAACAGGAAGCTGGGAGCCACCGGCTTGCCCTCGCCCACACGCCGGTCGGTGTCTGCCAGCGCGCCTTTGACGAAGTCGCTCTCGGCACGTTCCACCACCACGTCAAGCAGCGGGTAGATGCCTTGGGCCAGACCCAAGGCTTTGAGCTGGGCAATCGATGCCAAGGCATGGCCAGTCTGCACCAGCTTGAGCATTTCATCGAAGAGGCGGCTTTGCGGCACATCGGCCAACAAGGATTTGGCCTGGACCAAAGGTTTGGCCGTCTTGGCCTCGAGTTTGAAACCCAAGGGGCTGAGCTTGGCGGCAAAACGCACAGCCCGGATGATGCGCACGGGGTCTTCGCGGTAACGCTTGGCCGGGTCACCGATCATGCGCAAAGTGTGTTTTTTGGCGTCTTGGATACCGCCGTGGTAATCCACCACGATCTGGGTTTCCGGGTCGTAGTACATCGCGTTCACGGTGAAGTCCCGGCGCGTGGCGTCTTCGTCTTGTGGCCCCCACACGTTGTCACGCAAGACACGGCCCGACGAGTCGACGGCGTGCTGAATCCCCTCGAGCTGGCGTTTGCTGGTGCGTTCATTGCCCTTGACTTGTTCAGCCGCCGCATTGTCCAGGTGGGCGCGGAATGTGGAGACCTCGATCACTTCGTTGTCGCGACCCCGGCCATACACCACATGCACGATGCGAAAACGGCGACCGATGATGAAGGCACGGCGAAACAAGCCTTTGACCTGCTCGGGCGTGGCATCGGTGGCGACATCGAAATCTTTGGGCCGCAAGCCCAGCAACAAGTCGCGCACTGCGCCGCCCACGATGTAGGCTTCAAACCCGGCTTGCTGCAAGGTTCGCGTCACGTTGATGGCACGTTCGTCCACCAAGTTGGGGTCGATGCCATGCACCGATGCGGGCACCTCGGTGCGTCGACCGAAATGGGGTTTGGCGCTTTGGGGCGATTTGCCCATCAGCTTGTCGATGAATTTTTTAATCATTCTTGAAACAGTTCGAGGATGCGCCAGCCACGCTCTGTGGCCAGTTGACGCAACCGAGCGTCAGGGTTCGTTGCCACCGGATGGTGGGCTTTTTCCAAAAGCGGCAGGTCGTTCATGGAGTCAGAATAAAAGCTCATCTCCACATCGGCCCAGTCCAGGCCTTGCGCGGCCAGCCATTGCGCCACGCGGGTGACTTTGCCTTCTCGAAAAGAGGGGATGCCTTTGATCTCGCCGGTGATCCAGCCTGCGGCGTCGCGTTCGAGTTCCACCGCGATCAGCTCGCTCACGCCAAAAGCTTGGGCGATGGGACGGGTCACAAACTCGTTGGTCGCTGTCACGATGATCACCGTGTCACCCGCAAGCTGGTGTGATCGTACCAGTGCCAGCGCCTCGGACGTGATGCGGGGGCGAATCACCGCGTCCATGTATCGACCGTGGGCACGGGCGGCCTCGGCCGCGCCGCGCTCACGTGCCGCCTGGGTGGCAAAGCGCACGTAATCATGAATATCCAGCGTGCCCGCTTGGTAGTGTGCATAAAACTCGTCATTGCGCTGACTGAACACCTGCGGATCGTTCCAGCCCAACTCGGTGGTGAAGACGCCCCAGGTGTGATCAGAGTCGATGGGCAACAAGGTGTGGTCCAGATCAAAAAGCGCCAGTTTCATTGGTTCTCCAGCATCGCGCGCACCAAGGGAATGGTGAGCGCGCGTTGCGTTTGCATAGCATAGTGATCAAGGTGTTCGAGCAACTGCATCAAGCTGCCCAGATCGCGTGAAAAGCGCTTGAGCAAATAAGCCATGACTTCATCACTCAATAACAGGCCACGGGCAGCGGCCTCTTGGCGCAATACAGCGCGGCGCTCAGGCTCGTCCAGCACCTGCAGGGCATGGATGTCACCCCAGCCCAAGCGGGTGCGCAGATCGTCGCGCAAGGGGAGGTCAGCCGGCGGCAAGCCACCAGCGGCCAGCACCCAGCGCGGCAAACCCACACGGGGTGTGAGCGCGTTGACAAACCAGTTGAAGGCGGTGTGTTGCTGCTCCGAGTTGTACACATGCACATCGTCCATCAAGACCGCCACCCAATCGTCTTTGAACTCGGGTGGGTCCATGGTGTGGGCATCGAGCCAGCCCACGTCAGCCCCCTGAGCCTTGAGGGCGTGGTGAACGGCTTGCAGCAAATGGGTCTTGCCCGATCCACCTTCTCCCCACAGGTAAGTGGGCACGGGAGAAGGGATACCGCCTGAAGACCACAGCCGCAAATGGCTGACCGCCGCGTGATTGGGACCTGCAAAGAAATTGTCCAGCGTTGGCAAAGTGGCCAAGCCAATGTCCAGCACCAGCTGCCTCATGCTTGGCCGGACCCGGGGTGGCCTGCGTCTTCGCCAGGGGTTTGGTAGAGCTCACTGCTCAGGTAGCGCTGACGCACACGGCGCAAAGCCACCAACAACACGGCACTGGCGGGCAAGGCGATCAGCACGCCGACAAAACCCATCAGTTGACCAAACGCCATCAAGGCCAAAATCACCGTCAAAGGATGCAAACCGATGCGCTCGCCCACCAACCTGGGGGTGAGGACAAAACTCTCGATCAATTGGCCCAGGCCAAACACCACCGACACCATGAGCAAGGCCTGGCTGGGGGCCATTTGCAGCAAACCGGCCAGCAAGGCCAGCACCAATCCCACACCAAAACCCAAGTAGGGCACAAACACCGCCAAGCCAGTGAAAATGCCAATCGGCAAAGCCAGATCCAAACCAAAAAGCCACAAGCCCAAAGCGTAAAAAACCGCCAAACACAGCATGACCAGCAATTGGCCCCGCAGGTATTCACCCAGCACGCTGTCGCACTCGCCCATGAAACTGTCAAACGCAACGCGCCAGGCAGGGGGGACCAAATCGGCGCTCGAGCGCATCAGGCGAGACCAATCCTTGAGGAAATAAAACAAGGCCACAGGCACCAAGACCGCAAAACCCGCCACAGCAAGTGCAGCGCTGCCGCCCAGTTTGAGCGACGACATCAGCGGCGCCCACCAGTCTTCGCGGTTGGCGCTGATGTACTGAACCAACTGGTTTTTCAATTCGGACACATCCAGCGAAACTGTGATCCCCATTTGAGCCAGCCAGGGCTTGAGCGATGCGTCCAGTTTGTCCAGCAGCACAGGGATTTGCTGCTGCAGCAAGGGCCACTCCCTCACCAGGATCGGCACCAGCAGCAAAGCAACGCCCAGCAGGGCCAGGAGCGCCAAAATTTCAACCAGCACCACGGCCAAAAGATGTGGCAAGCGGTCGCCCGAAATACGAACCAGCGTGAGCACCAAAGGGTGCAGCACATAGGCCAAAACTGCCGCCACCATGAAAGGAGCCAACACCGGAGCCAGCAGCCAAAAAACAAAGACCACCAACAGCGCCACGCCACTCCAAGCGGCCAAGCGGGACATCAAAAATGGAACAGGTTGCTGCAAGGCGTGCTCGTCTTTTGTGAAAGGTGATCGGGGACCCTCAGGGTCAACCCTTAAAATAGGATTTGATTTTAGTCTGCCAGCCCTTCACGGGCCCGCTTACACCATTTACTTGCCCTTTGAGGGCCACACCATGAGCCAAACACCCCTTTCCTACAAAGACGCAGGCGTTGACATCGCAGCGGGCGACGCGCTGGTCGAGCGCATCAAACCCCTGGCCAAGAAAACCATGCGTGAAGGCGTGCTGGCGGGCATTGGCGGCTTTGGCGCGCTGTTTGAAGTGCCCAAGCGCTACAAGGAACCCGTGTTGGTGAGCGGCACCGACGGCGTGGGCACCAAGCTCAAGCTGGCGTTTGAGTGGCAGATGCACGACACCGTGGGCATCGACCTGGTGGCCATGAGCGTGAACGATGTGCTGGTGCAAGGGGCTGAGCCCTTGTTTTTCCTGGACTACTTTGCTTGCGGCAAGCTGGACGTGGACACGGCCGCTGCGGTGGTGGGCGGCATTGCCAAGGGCTGCGAATTGTCGGGCTGCGCTCTGATCGGGGGCGAAACCGCTGAAATGCCCGGCATGTACCCTTCAGGTGAATACGACCTGGCTGGTTTTGCGGTCGGCGCGGTTGAAAAATCGAAAATCCTCACAGGCCAGAACGTCAAGGCTGGCGATGTGGTGCTGGGTCTGGCTTCAAGCGGTGTGCACTCCAACGGTTTCAGCTTGGTGCGCCAATGCATAGCGCGCGCTGGCAGCAATGCCCCCGCCACCTTGGACGGCAAGCCCTTCAAGCAAGCCCTGATGGAGCCCACCCGGCTGTATGTGCTGAATGTGCTGGCCGCCTTGGCCAAGCACCCTCATACTGAAGCGGCCTCTGGCATCAAGGCCTTGGCCCACATCACGGGTGGTGGCCTGCTTGAAAACATCCCCCGCGTCTTGCCCGAGGGCCTGGCCGCTCACCTGCAAAAAGGCAGCTGGCCTCAAACCGAATTGTTTGCCTGGTTGCAAGCCACGGCCGGGATTGACGACTTCGAAATGAACCGCACCTTCAACAATGGCATCGGCATGGTGGTGGTGGTGGATGCGCAAGAGGCTGAAAGCTGCGCAAGCACACTGCGAAGCTTGGGTGAGACCGTCTACACGATTGGCACCATCGCCTCACAAGGCCAAGGCGAACCAGTCGTAGTCGCCTAAGAGCGCATCAAGCCTCGCCCGAGAGTTCGCTCAAACGGGCTCGCAGATCGGCATGGTCAAGGGCTGAAGGCTCTGCGCCCAAATACACCCGCAAATCGTGCAATGCGTCTTGCGTGTTGCCCAACTCGGCGTGCACCAATCCCCGATCGCGCCGCTCGCTCCAGACTTCAGGCAGCAACACCACCAAACGGTCCATCACGGCCAACATGCGCGGCCAGTCTTCTTGAGTTCGAAAAACTTCTTTGAGGTTGCGCAGCATTCGGGCCAGCAAATCCCGAGGCGGGCAGCCCTGTAAATAAAGCCCCAAGGGGGTCTCACCACCATCCAGGTCGGCGCCTGCAGCCCAATCCACATCGTCCCGATATGGGCCCAGTCGCTCGGCCAGGTTGTCCAGACCGAGTGACTCCCCGGTCAAAGGGTCCATCACCACCAAACCTTCAGCCAGCGCCACTTTGACCAAAAAATGGCCAGGAAAAGATATGCCTTGTGCTTTCAGGCCCAGGGACTGCGCCAGTTCCAACCAGATGACCGCCAAGGAAATCGGCAAGCCTCTGCGGGTGCGCAACACTTCTTGCAGGTAGCTGTTTTCGGGTGCGTAAAAATCGTTGGCATTCACGCCAAAGCCCATGTCTTTGTAAAAAACTTGGTTCAAGATGGCCAGTTCGGTCAGATCGTCAGCGCCAGGCGGCATGCGGGTGGTGACCCTCTTGAGCAGACGCTCAACGTCATCGAGGACATGCTGGACATCCAGCTCAGGCTCTTCGTCCTGGGCCAGGCTGGCCGCCGCCTCCAGCAAAGGAAAGTACTCATCGCTTTGCACCAGGCTGGCAAAGTAATCCAATGGCGAGACGGGTTCAAATTTCAGATCCATGTTGTGCTCTTGGCCACTCAACGCTTGAGAAAAGCCTTCAGGCGCAGGCCAGTGACCCACAAAGTCCCAAAGTACAACAGTGCTGACGTGAGCAAAACCGCCAGCATCCAGCCGATGCGCAGCCATGGCGTCTGCCGCATACCGACCCAGTGCAAATGGTGGGCAGCCCACCACAGCAAGGCCGTCACCAAACTGGTGGCCAAAATGACCTGCAGGCCAAATCGCCACCAACCTGGCTGGGGTTTGTAACTGCCCCTTCGCAACAGGCCCATCAGCAGCCACAGGGCATTGACCAGCGCGCCCAAACCAATGGACAAGGCCAGCCCAGCGTGCTGCAACCATGGCACAAACAGCAGGTTGAACAATTGCGTGATCAACAGCACCAGCACGGCGATCTTGACCGGCGTTCGGATGTCCTGGCTGGCGTAGTAACCCGGGGCCAGCACCTTGATGGCCACCAGGCCCAACAGGCCAATCCCGTAACCGGTCAAGGACAAGGTGGTCTGTTGCACATCCCGGTCGGTAAAGGCGCCGTAGTGGTAAAGCACCGAGACCAAAGGCTCAGCGAAAACCAGCAAAGCCGCTGCACACGGAAAGGCCAGCAGCAAGACCAGACGCAAACCCCAGTCGAGCATGGCTGCATAACGGTCTGCATCGCCCATGGCTTTGGCAGCCGCCAGTTGTGGCATCAGCACGGCACCCAAAGCCACCCCCAAAAGGGCGGTTGGAAACTCCATCAATCGGTCGGCATAGCTGAGCCAACTGACACTGCCCGTTGCCAGGTGGGAGGCAATTTGGGTGTTGATGAGCAAGGAAATCTGGGCCACGCCCACGCCGAGCAATGCCGGTGCCATCAGGCGCAAGATGTTGCGGGTAGCCGGGTTGCGCCAAGCACGCACCAGGGCCCATGGCCCCAGGCCAATGCGAGGCAAAAGACCCAAACGGTTGAGTGCCGGAATTTGTACCAACAGTTGCAGCAGCCCGCCCAACATGACGCCCGCAGGCAAGGCATAAACAGGCTCAATGCCCTGTCCAGCCAACCAAGGCGACAGGACCAAAACAGCCCCTACCACGCTCAGGTTGAGCAGCACAGGCGTGGCGGCCGGCACCGCGAACCGCTTCCACGTGTTCAAAATGCCCGCCGACAAGGCGACCATCGCCATGAAGGCGATGTAGGGGAACATCCAACGGGTCATCTGGACGGCCGATTGGTAACCTTTGACGTCTTGCTGCAAGCCACTGGCCAAAGCCCAGACCAACCATGGCGCGGCCAACACACCCAACACCGAAAGGGCCAGTACAGACCAGGCCAAAGCAGTGGCCACGTTATCGATGGCGTCTTTCGTGGCTTGATCGCCGTGCCGCGCCCGACTGGCCGCCAGCACCGGCACAAAGGCCTGACTGAAGGCACCCTCGGCAAACAAGCGCCGAAACAGGTTGGGGATCCGAAAAGCCACATTGAAGGCGTCCGTCAACGCGCTGGCACCGAAGGCCGAAGCGATCAACAGCTCACGCACCAGCCCCGTGATCCGGGAGGCCAGTGTAAAAACGGAAACGACAGAAGCAGATCGGAGAAGGCTCACAACTGACGAGTGTAGCGGGGCCTCTGATCTCTTTCTGAGACGGGGGCGATGGCATCAGATCGACTTTTGGCTTCCCTTATAATGCTGGGTTCGCCGGCATCATCCTCAAACCCCAAAGGAAATCACCATGGCATCAGCTAAGCCAAAGAAAAAGAACCCCCGTCTTGCCTCCGGCCGCAAACGCGTCCGCCAAGACATCAAGATCAACGCTGCGAATTCTTCGCTGCGTTCCAAATACCGTACCGCTGTGAAGAACGTCGAAAAGGCCGTTCTGACGGGTGACAAAACCAAAGCCACCGAACTTTTTGCCAAGATGCAAGCTGTTGTGGACACGATCTCTGACAAGGGCATCTTTCACAAGAACAAGGCTGCTCGCGACAAGAGCCGCCTGAGCGCCAAAGTCAAGGCCTTGGCCCTGGCGGCAGCCTGATCCGCTTTTAAAGATCAACAGCCCGGCCGGAATCTTCTGGCCGCCGTTTGAAACGGGTGCGCTGTCAGCGAAACTGAACCGCCTTCGGGCGGTTTTTTTATGGTTCATTCAAACACCGCAGGAGGGGCGTGTTGGCGGGCTCCTCATGATTCGCAGGCTCATAAAATCGTCTTCCACCAAAACGCCCCTCCTGCTGCACTGTGCACATGAAAAAACCGCCCGAAGGCGGTTTGATGTTCTTGGGGGGTTATTGGGCCGATGGCGGGTCAGGCAGCAAACAGGCTTCTGCCAATTGCAAACCGTTGTCGCGCGCAAAATTCATCACGAAGTCCCAAGCCATGACCTCGTGATCGCGCAGGTCGCGGTGAACCACCACGCACTTCACGCCGGCCAAGGTCGTGGGAATGCACCAAGGGGAATAGCTGAGGTGGCTGCCGGGGGTGGCACCGCCTGGTCGAAACGGGCTCATCACGCCGGCCAGACGTTCCGCCCAATCGCTGGGGCGGAATGTTTTGCCATCCTGGGTGATGCCCTGGATGAAAACTTCTTTGGCACTGTTTGAAACCATCGGGTAGAGGTGTGAGGAGACAGGGCAGAGGGCAGGATCACAGCACTCTGGTTTACCCGAGTATTGTATCTTATATAAGACTTAAAAATGACCAAAACAGCGCGTAGTACACCGCTGTACCCTTGGCAAAAACACTGGCGTTCTGCCTCTAAAATCTCATACCAGCGGCCCATGATTCACGAGGCCAATTTTTTTTCCGGAGTTCACGCATGACCGCTCACATTGAAGCCGCCTCACCGCACACCATGAACACCTATGGCCGACTGCCGATTGCACTCAGCCATGGTCAGGGTTGCAGAGTCTGGGACGTCAATGGCAAGGAATACCTCGACGCATTGGCCGGTATTGCCGTAAACACCCTGGGTCACAACCACCCTGATTTGGTTCCGGCACTGCAAGACCAGCTGGGCAAGATGATCCACAGCTGCAATTATTTCCATGTGCCCAACGCCGAAGTGCTGGCGGCCAAGTTGGTTGAGTTGTCGGGCATGACCAATGTGTTTTTCTGCTGCACAGGGCTTGAGGCCAACGAAGCGGCCATCAAGCTGGCGCGCAAATACGGTCACGACAAGGGCATCGACAAGCCCGAGATCGTGGTCTATGAAAAAGCCTTTCATGGCCGCAGCATCGCCACCCTGAGCGCCACCGCCAACGAAAAGCTGAAAAAAGGCTTTGGCCCCATGCTCGACGGTTTTTTGCGCGTGCCGGTCAATGACATCGAAGCCCTGAAAAAAGCCACCGAAGGCAACCCCAATGTGGTGGCCGTGTTCATGGAAACCATCCAGGGCGAAGGTGGCATCAACCCGATGCGCATTGAGTATCTGCAGCAAGTGCGCGCCCTGTGTGACCAAAAAGACTGGCTGATGATGATCGACGAAGTGCAGTGTGGCATGGGCCGCACCGGCAAATGGTTTGCGCACCAGTGGGCAGGCATCGTGCCCGACGTCATGCCGCTGGCCAAGGGCCTGGGCTCGGGCGTGCCGATTGGCGCGGTGGTGGCGGGCCCCAAGGCCGCCCACATCTTCCAGCCCGGCAACCACGGCACCACCTTTGGCGGCAACCCGCTGGCCATGCGCGCCGGTGTGGAGACCATCCGGATCATGGAAAAAGATGGCCTGATGGCCAATGCGGCGCGGGTCGGTGAGCATTTGCGCGCTGCCCTTGAACATGCCTTGGCAGGTGTTCAAGGCGTTCAGGAAATCCGTGGCCAGGGCCTGATGCTGGGCGTGGAACTCGACCGCCCTTGCGGCCCCATCTGGAGCCGCGCGGCCGAGGCCGGTTTGCTGCTGAGCGTGACGGCCGACAGCGTGATCCGCCTGGTCCCGCCACTGGTCATGACCGAATCCGAGGCTGACGAAGTGGTCGCGATTTTGGCGCCCTTGATCAAGGCTTTTTTGGCAGAAACGCCATGAGCAACGCCCCAGCGCCCGTGCGGCACTACCTGCAGTTCACAGACCTCACGGCAGACGAGTACGCGCATGTGTTTGCACGCGCCGCCGAGATCAAACGCAAGTTCAAGGCCTACGAAAAATACCACCCGCTGGCCGACCGCACTCTGGCCATGATCTTTGAAAAAGCCAGCACCCGCACCCGCGTGAGCTTTGAAGCGGGCATGTACCAGCTCGGTGGCTCTGTGGTGCACCTGACCACCGGCGACAGCCAATTGGGGCGTTCCGAGCCCATCGAAGACAGTGCCCGCGTGATCAGCCGCATGACCGACATCGTCATGATCCGCACCTATGGCCAAGACAAGATCGAGCGCTTTGCCTCGCACTCGCGTGTGCCCGTCATCAACGGCCTCACCAACGAGTTTCACCCCTGCCAAATCCTGGCCGACATCTTCACTTACATCGAGCACCGTGGCTCGATTCAAGGGAAAGTGGTCGCCTGGGTGGGTGACGGCAACAACATGGCCAACACCTGGCTGCAGGCCGCCGAGTTGCTGGGCTTCACGGTGCACCTGAGCACGCCCAGCGGCTACGAGGTGGACCAGGCCGTGGCCGGTTTGCGCAGCGCCGACAGCTACAAAATCTTCAAAGACCCTGAAGACGCCTGCCGAGGCGCAGACTTGGTCACCACCGACGTGTGGACCAGCATGGGCTTTGAGGCCGAAAACGAGGCCCGCAAGAAAGCCTTTGCCGATTGGTGCGTGGACGAGACCATGATGCAAGTGGCCCAGCCCGACGCCCTGTTCATGCACTGCCTGCCCGCCCACCGCGGCGAAGAAGTCAGCGCCGAAGTCATCGACGGTCCCCAATCGGTCGTGTGGGACGAAGCCGAAAACCGCATGCATGTGCAAAAGGCACTCATGGAGTTTTTGCTTTTGGGCCGCATCAACTCTTAACAATTCCGCCTGACATGTCCGCCTGCACCACCTGCGGCGCTTGCTGCGTGAGCTTTCGGGTGGACTTTTCCTTTTTCGAATACGAAGAAGGCGGCGGCGATGTGCCAGCCGAACTGGCCTCGCCCATCACCGAACACACCTGCCGCATGCGCGGCACCGACCACAGCCCGCCCCGCTGCGCTGCGCTCTATGGCAAGACCGGCGAAAAAGCCATTTGTGGCATTTACGAATGGCGTCCATCGCCCTGCCGTGAATTTGAAAAAGGCAGCGACGCTTGTCAGCAGGCACGTCGCCGCCAAGGTTTGCCACCCTTGTCGAAACTTTTGTGAGGCGACACACCCAGCAACAAGGGACTGCGTGCGTGCTTTTGGACTACCATGGTCTTGATTTTTTCTGGAGTTTCTGTGCAACTGAACATCAACGGCCAAAGCCGCACGGCCACCTCCGACCCCGCCACCCCTTTGCTTTGGGTGCTGCGCGATGAACTCCATCTCACCGGCACCAAATTCGGCTGCGGCATCGCCGCTTGCGGGGCCTGCACGGTCCATGTCGACGGCCAGCCCGTGCGCTCTTGTGTGATGCCCGTGTCTGCTGTTGCATCACAAAAAATCAAAACCATCGAGTCCTTGGGCACGGCAGAAAAGCCCCACCCACTCCAAGCGGCCTGGATCGCCGAGCAAGTGCCCCAATGCGGCTACTGCCAAAGCGGCATGCTGATGGCCGCCGCCGCCCTGCTCGACAAAAACCCCAAGCCCACCGACGCTGAAATTGACGCCGCCATGACCAATCTGTGCCGCTGCGGCACCTACCAGCGCGTGCGCGCCGCCATCCACCGTGCTGCTGCAGACACGAAGAAAGGCGGTGCCGCATGAAGCGCCGCACCTGGTTACTCAGCGCCCTCGGAGCAACCGGCGCCTTGGTAGTCGGCTGGGGCGTCATGCCCGCACGTTCGCGCCTGGGCTCGCCCGAGTTGATGCTCAAAACCGATGGCGATGTGGCCTTGAACGGCTGGATCAAGATCGCTGCCGACGGCGCAGTGGTGCTGGCCATGCCCCGCAGCGAAATGGGCCAGGGTATCCACACCGCACTGGCCATGTTGGTGGCCGAAGAACTCGATGTGCCGCTGGACCGCGTGCGTCTGGAGCAAGCCGGTGGCGACAGCATCTACGGCAACGTGGCCATGCTGGTCGCCAGCCTGCCTTTTCACCCGCTGGACAGCGAAGGCGAGCACAAGCCCACCAAGATCAAGATGGGCGAATGGCTGGTGGGCAAAGTCGCCCGCGAACTGGGCCTCAACGCCACCGGCGGCTCGTCGTCGATCGCCGACCTGTGGGACCCTCTGCGCATGGCCGCTGCCACGGCGCGTGCGAGTTTGGTACAAGCCGCTGCTGCTGCGTGGAAAGTGCCTGCCAGCGAGATCACCGTGGCCCAAGGCGTGATGCAACACGCCTCAGGCCAGTCCGCGCACTACGGCCAGATGGTGGCCGCTGCATCGGGCAGCACGCCCTCGGGCATCCAAACCAAATCGCGCGAGAAGTGGCAGCTCATCGGTCAAGCCGCCCCGCGCACCGACATCCCCTCCAAAGTCACAGGCCAAGCCACCTTCGGCTTGGACGTGCGACTGCCCGGCATGCTGTTTGCCGCGGTGCAGATGTGCCCCATGCTGGGCGGCAGCGCTGCGTCCATGGACACGATAGACGCCTTGGTGCTGAAAGGCGTTTCCAAAGTTGTGCCGCTCGATGCCTGGGGCGGCGGCACGGCAGGCTTGGCCGTGGTGGGCCAAACCACCTGGCACGCACGCCAAGGCGTGCAGGCCGTCAAAGTGCAGTGGCAGGCCCCTGCCACGGGCAAAGTGGACACCCAGCGCATCCAGGCCGACCTGCTCAAGGCTTTGAACGAAGAAAGCGGTTTCACCTTCCACGAACAAGGCGTGCCCACCCAAGCCGAAAAAGCTGCTGCCACCCGCATCGATGCGCTGTACCAAGCGCCTTATCTGGCCCACGCCACGATGGAGCCAATGAACTGCACGGCCCAGGTCAAAGATGGCAAGGTCGAGATCTGGGTGCCCACCCAAGTGCCGCAAATGGCCCGCGACATGGCCGCCAAAGTGGCCAAAGTCGACAAGGACCAAGTCACCGTCCATGTCACCCAACTGGGCGGTGGTTTCGGTCGTCGCCTGGACGTTGACTTTGTCGGCCAAGCCGTGCAAGTCGCCATGGCCTGTGAAGGCCAGCCGGTGCAACTGAGCTGGTCACGCGAAGAGGACATGAAGCACGACTTTTACCGACCCATGCACCTGGCCAAGTTCCAGGCTTCGCTGGACGACAAAGGCGAAGTCACCAGTTTGCGCATCAAGTCGGCCGGTGACGCCATCACCCCGCGCTGGATGGCGCGTGCAGCGCCCCACCTGTCGGGCCCCATCGACATGCCCGACAAAACCGCGTCCGAAGGTTTGTTCGATTTGCCCTACGGTTTTGCCAGCCAACACATGAGCCATGTGGCCACCAAGTCCGGCGTGCCCGTGGGCTTTTGGCGCTCGGTCGGCCATTCGCACAACGCCTTCTTCTCGGAAAGCTTCATCGACGAGCTGGCCGCGGCCACGAAACAAGACCCACTGGCCTTCCGCTTGAAACTGCTGAAAGACGCACCGCGTTACGCTGCCGTGCTGCAGTTGGCGGCCGACAAAGCGGCTTGGGGCAAACCCCTGCCCGCAGGCCGTGCGCGGGGCATTGCGCTGCACAAATCCTTTGGCTCCATCGTGGCCCAAGTGGCCGAGGTCTCGCTGACCGAAGGCCAGATCCGCGTGCACCGCGTGGTGTGTGCCATCGACTGTGGCACCGTGGTCAACCCCGGCACCGTGGCCCAGCAAATGGAAAGCAGCGTGGTCTATGCCCTGAGCGCCGCGCTGTTCGGCAAGATCGACATCGTGGGCGGCGAGGTGCAACAAAGCAACTTTGCTGACGCCCCCATGCTCACGCTCAGTCAGACCCCGGTGGTGGAAACCCACATCGTGCCCAGCACCCGCCACCCGGCGGGTGTGGGCGAACCGGCCGTGCCACCACTGGCCCCGGCTGTGGGCAATGCGCTGTTTGCCCTCACGGGCAAACGGCAACGGGCTTTGCCTTTGGGGGTGTGAGCTCAGCCCCCACGCAGCGTCTTGAGGATTTTTTGGCCACCACGGCCATTGGCCTCCATGCCCAGACGCTTTTGTTCGGCGCGGATCGCCTCGCGCGATTTGTCGCCCAACATGCCGTCGATGGGGCCGATGTCGTGGCCGCGCATCGTCAGCAAGCCCTGCAGCTCGCGCCGCTCGGCGCGTGACAAGCCTGCGTCGTCGGTCGGCCAAGGCGTGGCGAAGGGGCCACCACCACGCAGACGGTCGCTCAGGTGGGCTATCGCCAGGCCATAACTTTCGGCGGCGTTGTAGCTGTAAAGCGCATCAAAGTTGCGCGTCACCAAAAACGCCGGGCCGTTGGCACCGGCCAGCGTCAGCAAGCCCACGTTGCCCAAACTTTCTGGCAAAGCAGCGCCATCGATGCGGCGCACGCCACGGGCGGTCCATTCAGACACCGGGCGCTTGGTGCGGCGGCCTTCTCCGGCCAACGAAATGCCCGCTGGCAACTTCACCTCGATGCCCCAGGGCAAGCCGCGCTGCCAGCCCGCACGGGCCAAAAAGTTGGCGGTCGATCCCAGCGCGTCCACGCTGCTGTCCATCAAATCGGCACGGCCATCGCCATCAAAGTCCACCGCCAAGCGCTCAAAGGTCGTGGGCATGAATTGGGTGTGCCCAAAGGCCCCCGCCCAAGAACCCACGAAGCGCTCAGGCGCGATGTGCCCGGCTTGCAAAATGCGCAGCGCCGCCAAAAATTCGCCCCTGAAATAACTTTGACGCCGGCCGTGGCAAGACAGCGTGCCCAGTGCCTGCACCAAAGGGTATTTGCCAAAGGTCTGGCCAAAATTGCTCTCCACGCCCCACACCGCCACCACCGTGGCCGGGTCCACGCCAAAACGCTCTTCGGCACGCACCAGCGCCTGGCGGTGCTGCGTCAAACGCGCCGCGCCATCGCTCACGCGTTCCTCGTCCACCAACGCCGACAGGTAGTCCCAAATGGCGGTGCGAAACTCGGGCTGAAAGTTCAGCTTCTCGATCACGCTGAAGTCGGCCTGCAGGCCTGCCGTGTGGCGCGCCCAGGTGGCGTCGCTCACCTTGCCCGTGCGCGCAGCTGGGCGCAGCTCGGCCATGCAGGCCGATAAATCGGTGCTTTGCGCCCAAGCGGCGGGTGCAAGCAAAGCACTGACCAGCACAAAGGCGGCGGTGAATGGGTTGGATGGACGTGGTGTCATGAAGAAAAGTCCCTGAAAGTTTATTGACTGTCCGAAATCGGTCCATCGCCATACAACCATGGCACATCCATCACACGCTCACCCATGAGTCGCATCGACATATTGCGCCCCCAAGCTACAGGGCCTGTCGCGTGGAAGATGCGGCCATTCCGGATCGCCCGCGCCTGCACGCGGGCGTTGCGTGCCCAGCGTTGCTCGGCATAGGCCTGCAGCTGCTCGGGCACTGTCGCGCTGCGCTGGCTCAGGCACTGCGCCAAGGCCTGTGCGTCTTCGATGGCCATGCCCGCGCCCTGCGCCAGATACGGCCGCATCGGGTGCGCAGCATCCCCCAGCAAGGCCACGCGGCCTTGCGCCATCTCTTGGGGAGCGGTCATCGGCGCACGGTCGTGCAGCGCCCACTGCCGCCAAGACGGCACCGATGCCACGCGCTCGTGCAACTCACGGCCCACCGCGCCCATGGCCTGCATGAGCGCTTGGGTGTGCCCCGCCTGATCCCATTCATGGGCTTGTTGTGGCTTTTCGCCATGCACGATGGCCACCAGGTTAAGCCACTGCCCGCCGCGCACCGGGTAATGCACCACATGCAGGCGCGGCCCCAGCCATACGGTGACTTCGGTTGAACGCAAATGCCCAGGCAAATCGGCCTGCGCCACCAGCGCCCGATACGCCAGGTGCCCGGTAAAACGCGCCGGGGCATCGCCCAACAGTTGTTGGCGCACCGCGCTCCACACCCCATCGGCACCGATCAAGGCACTGGCTTGCAAGCTGAGGCCTTGCGCAGTATTCACTTGCAAAGCCGCTTCGGTGTCCTGCCAGCCTTGCACAGTCTGCCCCAGCAGCATGTCCACCCCGGCAGCTTGGGAAGCCCGGAGCAGCAAGCCCTGCAAATCAGTCCGGTGGATGGTCGCGTATGGGGCGCCATACCGCGCTTGCGCCCGCTTGCCCAAACGCAAAGTGCCCAACACCCGCCCGGTTTGGGCCGCACGCGCTTGCAACTGTTCAGGGAAAGCCGCCACTTGCGACAGCGCCGCACCCAGGCCCCAGGCCTGCAAAATGCGCGTCACATTCGGCCCGATCTGGATGCCCGCACCCACCTCGCTCAGCTGCGCTGCGCGCTCGAGCAACTGCACCGGCACCCCACGCTGCGCACACGCCACGGCAGCGGCAAGGCCACCAATGCCACCGCCCGCGATCACCACCTGTTTGTGCTCATGGCTTGTCATGCGGGGATTGTGCGGCAAGCCCAGGTTTGCAATTTCAAGCATTTGGTCGAAGGCGTGTGCATCAAGGACCCATCAACACCGGCAAGCCCTGCACCCAAGAAAAATCACGGTCATGCGTGACCAAGGCCGCCGCCCCGATCTGCAGCGCCGAGGCCAGCTGCACCGCATCGGGCAGCTTCAGGCGGTATTGCACCCGCAACTGCGCGGCTAGACTGGCCACCTCCGCCGACAAAGGCACCCGTTGGTAAGCGCCCAAAGCCACCTCGTAACGTTTGGCCAAAGCCGTCTGACCCGCCTGGAAAGGTCCTGTCAGCACCTCGGCCAAGGTCACGGTGCTCAGGGCCAGTTGGATCTGGCCGCGCTCTGCGGCTTCAAACAGGCCCAGAAAACGAGGCGCGAATTCGGCATGGTCTTCGAGCAGGTAAATCCAGGGCGCGGTGTCCACCAGCACCGTGGCCCCTTCGCTCAGGCCGCCCCAAAGCAAGGCACCAGCAGGGGCAGGCTTCGCCACCACTCAAGCCCACTCTTCGCGCAGCTGGGCCACCGCCGGGGCCGCACCCTCCGGCCACAAGCCGCGCCCCGAACCACGCAAGGCCAGGACACCGCCTTGCTTCGATGAGCGGGCTTGTGCCTCACGCCACTGGGCCACCGGCACCACGACCGCCACCGGTTTGCCGTGGCGCGTGATCACAGTACTGCACCCCGCGGCCGCCTCCGAGGCGATGAGCGGCAATTGAGCGCGGGCTTGTTCGAGTCCGTATTGCGGTGTGCTTGACATGGCCAACTCCTTGTTTATGTACGGACTGTACAGAAATTCAAAAGAGATTGTCAATGGCCTCTGCGGCCTCCGGCGGCTGTCAGTGAAACAAAGACAGGAGGGTTTCAACGACCGTTCAAGGGATAAGACGGGTCGTTGTAGCCCGGTGACGATGGATGGCCTGAGACCACCAGGCTGTCGACCAAGGCCTCGTCTTCGGCGGTGATGTGCACCTCCAGCGCCCCGGCATAGTCTTGCCACTGCGCCAGCGTGCGCGGGCCAGCAATGACCGCACTCACATGGCGGTTGGCCAGCACCCAGGCCGTGGCAAAGTGCGCCAGCGACACACCCTTTTGCTCGCAATGCTGGCGCAAGGTTTGCGCAATTTGAAGGGATTCGGCGCGAAACTCCGTCTCCATGATGCGCTTGTCGCCACGGGCGGCCCGGCTGCCCTCTGCGGGGGCTTGGCCCGGGGCATATTTGCCCGTGAGCACGCCACGCGCGATCGGGCTGTAGGGCACCACGCCCAAACCGTAATGGCCGCAGGCCTCCAAAATTTCCACCTCGGGCAAACGGTTCAGCAGGTTGTAATAAGGTTGGCAAACCACGGGGCCTGGCATGTTCATCTGGCGCGCCATGTTCACCATCTCGGCGATGCGCCAGCCCCGGAAATTGGACACCCCCCAGTAGCGGATCTTGCCGTCCCGCAACAAAGCCTCGATGGCCCGCAAAGGCTCTTCCAGGTTCATGCCGTTGTAGTCGCGGTGCAGGTAATAAATGTCCAGGTGATCGGTGTCCAGGCGGCGCAGGCTGTCCTCACATGCCCGCAACATCCAACTGCGCGAGTAGCCTCGGTGATTCGGTTGCTCCGACATCGGGTTGCCGACCTTGCTGGCCAAGACCCAATGCTGGCGTTGCCCCTTGAGGATTTGGCCCACCATCTCTTCGGATTTGCCCAAGGTGTACACGTCGGCAGTGTCGATGAAGTTGCAACCTTTTTCTTGTGCATCGGCCACGATGCTGCGCGCATCTTCCAAAGGCGTCTGGTCACCCAACATCATGGTGCCTAAACACAGGCGGGAAATTTTCAGGGGGCTTTTGCCCAGGGTGGTGGTTTTCATGTCAAGGTCTCCGAAAAAAACAGGTCATGCCAAACTGCTTTGCGCTTGTCACGCTTGGCGCAGGGGCCATGTTAGCCATGCACTGGGCTGGCCAGTGTCCAAAACGGACACAAAAAAGCCCGGGCTGCTTGGCCCGGGCTTGAGCATGTGCAGCGACAGCGCAGTTGTCAGGTCACCGGCACAAACTGGTAGCCGTTGCCCGAGGGCGCAATGGAACCAAAAGCCGGGAACGGGAAGTGGAAGCCACCGGCCATCATTTTTTCTTTGACCAGCATGTCAAAGATGCGGCGACGGCTTTGGCGGGCCATCTCGGGGTTCATGTCAAACAGCACGGACCAATCGGGGTTGCGTGCAAACAAGGACGGCACGTTCGTGATGTCGGCCACGTAGGCAAACGACTGGCCTTCAGAGCGCACCGTGAACAAGGTGTGTCCCGGAGTGTGGCCAAAGGCCGCCACCGACTGAAGGCCCGGGGCCAAGGTACTGCCTGGCTCAAACTTGACCAACTGGTCTGACGACAAGCCTGTCAAGGCACGTTTGACGGCACCAAAAGCGCCTTGCATGGGTGCAGGCGCTGCCGCGATGCGGGCTTCATCCGTCCAGAAAGCATGCTCGGGTGCAGGCACATGCACGCGTGCATTGGGGTAAACCAAGTTGCCGTTTTTGAAGCGCAAACCATTGATGTGGTCGCCATGAAAATGACTCAACACCACATTGTTGATGTCTTCAGGCTTGAAGCCTGCAGCAGCCAAGTTGCCCAGCAACTTGCCGGTGGTGGGCGGGCCGTTGTCAGCAAAACCGGTGTCAAACAAATAGCGTTGGTTGCCGTTGACCAGCAGGAAAGGGGTGAAAGGGATATCGATGTAATCGGTGGGCAAGCTTTGGGTGGCCAGCAAGGCTTTGACTTGGTCAAGCGGTACAGCGGGCACAAACTCTTGACCCAAGGGACGGCGCAATGCGCCATCGTTCAGGGCAATGATCTCCATATTTCCCAGCTTCATGCGGCGAAAGCCCACCGCAGGCAAGTCGGGCGCGCCGAATTGGGGGGTGTTTTGAGACCAGACAGAGGAAAAAGTCAGCGCAGTCGCACCGGCCATGCCTGCACCTAAAAAATGACGACGCTTCAACATGCTCAGCTTCCTTCAAAAATGGCATTGCAGAATACGCTGCACTTGCCTTGCCTGGCTCAAGGCCCTGATTGCCCATACTGCTACAAGGGGCATTGGGTGGCATGCGGCCCAATCAAATCCTGCTTAGACGGGATGGCTGACACCTCGGCACTGGCCAAGTTGCGCAGGGGGCTGGACACCACCGTAGCGGCCTCGCGCAGCAGGGCTTGCTTGCCCATGCACAAGGGCTGCCTGGCATCCAAGGCTTGGACACTTGGACGTTTTCGAATGGATTACACTCAAATATGGCATTCATTCAGGGAGCTTGCGATGCAGTGGTTGCGGTACTTACAGGATGGTGCGGTGGTGACCGGGGTGCTGGTGCAGCAGACCGTTCATGAGCACGGCGGGGCCCTGTTCGAAGCCTTTCGGCCCACCGGCAAGACCGTGTCGGCTGCCGACCTGCAGTGGTTGCCTCCCTGCTTGCCGGGCAAAGTCATCGGGCTATGGAACAACTTCCGATCTGCCGCAGACAAGAATGGCTGGTCGGCGCCCACCGAACCCCTTTACTTTATGAAGTCCCCCGGCGCGGCAGCAGGCCACCAGCAAGCGATTGCCTTGCCTACCAGCTACACCGGACGCGTGGTCTTTGAGGGCGAATTGGTGCTGGTGATCGGCAACACCGCGCGCCACGTCAGCGTGCAGGATGCGCCCCACTGCATTTTTGGCTACACGTGCGGCAACGATGTCACGGCGCTTGAGCTCATTCAACGCGACGCTTCCTTCCCCCAGTGGACGCGCGCCAAAAGCTTTGACGGCTTTGCAGCCTTTGGGCCGGTGATTGACACCGCTTTCGATGCTGCAAATGGCCATCTGCGCACGCTGGTGGACGGCCGAGAGCGCCAGAACTACGCCTTCAGCGACATGTTTTTCAGCCCGGCGCAGATCGTGTCCCACCTCTCGCAGGACATGACGCTGGAGCCGGGTGATCTCATTTACTGTGGCACGTCGCTGGGTGTTTTGCCGATGAAGGCCGGTGCCACGGTGGAGGTGGTCATTGAAGGCATCGGCACCTTGTCAAACCGTTACGGGTAAGACCTGCAGACGGCCTTTGTGCTGGGCCATCGTGTGCGCCAGCAGCTGCGTTGCCGCATAGATCGCGTCGATGCTTGGCGTGGGGGTTCCCGTGATGCGGCCCAATTCAACGACCGAACCTACCAGCGCATCGAGCTCGAGAGCCCGGCCGGCTTCCACGTCTTGCAACATGGATGTTTTGTGGGCGCCCACCGCCTGCGCGCCGGCAATGCGTTTGTCCAGCGAGACCTTGAACTGCACCCCCAGTTTTTCGGCCACGGTCTGGGCTTGCGACATCATGTTGGCGGCCAGTTCGCGCGACGGACCGAAGGTGCAGATGTCTTCCAGCGTCGCATGGGTCAGGGCGGAGATGGGGTTGAAGCTCAGGTTGCCCCACAGCTTGAGCCAGATTTCGCTGCGGATGTCTTTTGACACGGGGGCCTTGAAGCCGGCGCGCATCATCACTTGAGAAAGCGCCTCGATGCGCTCACTGCGACTGCCGTCGAGCTCCCCGAGTGTGAAGCGGTTGCCCTCGATGACCCGAACGACACCCGGCTCGATCAACTCGGCGGCCGGATAAACCACGCTGCCGATGATGTGCTCAGAGGAGATCGCCTGCGCCAAGCGACCGCCAGGGTCCACGCTCTCCAGGCTGCGCCCGGCATAGTCCCCTTCCAGCTTTTGAAAGTACCACCAAGGAATGCCGTTGATCAGGGTCACCAGCAGCGTCTTGGGACCCAGCAGCGCGCCCAATTCTGGCAACAGGTCGATCACTTGGTGGGCCTTGACGGTGAGCAACACCACGTCTTGCACGCCAGCGTCTGACATGCGCTCTACGGCCTTGGCCGCAGGCGCGTGGAGCGCGCTGCCATCTTCCAAGATCAGGCGAAAGCCGTTGGCCTGAATCGCTGCCAGGTTGCGCTTGCGCGCGATGAAGGTGATGTCTTCACCGGCAGCAGACAGCCTGGCCCCCAAATAACCCCCAATTGCGCCTGCACCGACGACCGCTATTTTCATTGGGAAGACCCCGCCTTGACACTGTTGTTCCGCTGCAGCATACCCTTGACGGCACTGACCAGCGGCCAGAGCAACAACAACAAAGCCAAGCCGGTGATGACGCCCACCAGCGGGTTGGACCAGAAAATCGACAAACTGCCCTGGGACAACAGCATGGACTGCCGAAAGCTCGCCTCGGCCATGTCACCCAGAACCAGCGCGAGGACCAATGGCGCCAACGGGTACTTGAGCTTCTTGAAAAGGTAGCCCATGACCCCGAAGACCAGCATCATCACCACATCAAACATGGAGCTGTGGACGGTGTAAGCCCCGATGGCACAGATGACCACGATCACCGGGCCAATCACCGAAAAGGGAATGCGCAGAAACGCAGCCCAAAAAGGCACCGTGGTCAGCACCACCACCAGCCCGACAATGTTGCCCAGGTACATGGAGGCAATCAGCCCCCACACAAAGTCCTTGTGCTCCACAAAGAGCATGGGGCCGGGTTGAAGACCCCAGATCATCAGACCACCCAACAGCACAGCGGCCGTTGGTGAGCCTGGAATACCCAGGGTCAGCATGGGCAACAGCGCCGATGTGCCGGCCGCGTGCGCTGCGGTCTCGGGTGCCACCACCCCTTCAATATTGCCTTTGCCGAACGACGCTGGGTCTTTGGACATGCGTTGCGCCATACCGTAGCTCATGAACGACGCAGGTGTGGCACCGCCGGGTGTGATGCCCATCCAACAGCCCACAGCGGTCGAGCGCAAAAAGTTGAGCCATTGGCGAGGCAATTCAGCCCAGGTCTGGAGCACCACGCGCAGATTGAGTTTGGCACTTTTGCCCTTGAAGGACAGGCCCTCTTCCATGGTCAACAATATCTCTCCAATGCCAAACAGGCCGATCACCGCAATCAGGAAATCAAAGCCCTTGAGCAGTTCGGGAAAACCATAGGTCATGCGCAATTGCCCGGTGACCGTGTCCATGCCCACGGCGGCCAGCGCAAACCCCAGCATCATGGCCGCGATGACCTTGGCAGCGGGTTCTTTGCTCATGCCCACAAAGCTGCAAAAGGTCAAGAGCTGCACCGCAAAGTATTCAGCCGGTCCGAACTTGAGGGCGAACTTGGCCAGCAAAGGAGCCAGGAAGGTGATCAAGACCACCGCAAAAAGTGCGCCCACAAAGGACGAGGTGAAGGCCGCTGTCAGTGCCTGTGCGGCACGACCTTGTTGGGCCATGGGGTAACCGTCAAAGGTGGTCGCCACCGACCAGGGCTCTCCCGGAATGTTGAACAAAATGGACGTGATGGCACCACCAAACAATGCACCCCAATAAATGCACGACAGCATGATGATGGCCGAGGTCGGGTTCATGGTGAAGGTCAGCGGCAGCAAGATGGCAATGCCATTGGCCCCCCCCAGGCCGGGCAGCACGCCAATCAGTACCCCCAAGGTAACGCCAATGAGCATGTAGGCCAGGTTGGGCAGTGTCATCGCCACGGCGAAACCCTGCATCAGGTTGTTGACTTCTTCCATCAAAGCCCCAGCAAACTTTCCAGCGGACCCTTGGGCAAGGGCACGAGGAACCAGCGTTCAAAGACCAGAAAAAATGCGACAGGCACCGTCAGAGACAACGCCGATGTCACGCCCCAGCCGAATTGGCCATGGCGACGCATGAAGTAGCCGATCAGCACAGCGGAGGGGACGTAAATGCCCATCCACAACATCGCGACGATGTAAATGACCATTGGGATCAGCATGGCCATGACGGTGACGATCTGACTGCGCTCGGCGAAAACCTCGTCCAATGAGCGCCAATGCCACAGGGTGCTCCCCAAAATCGCGGCGCTGGACGCGAACAAGGCCAGGCCGATGTAAAAGGGGAAATAACCCGAGCGTGGACCGTCGTCGGCCCAGCCAATGCCGACGCGCAAGCTGTCAACGATCACTAACACGCCCAGGGCCAGCAACAGCAGTGCGACAACGGCCTCGGGTCCGCGCGTCTTGGGGTCCTTGCCGGATTCCGCGTCCGGTGGAGAGGCTTTTTCAGTCATCTCGAGCCTTATTTGGCAATGAAGCCGGCTTCTTTCATCAGCTCGCGGTGCAACTGCTCGTTGCGGCCCAGCCAATCGAAATACTCATTGCCCGACATCGCGGTCTGCTTGAAGGCCCCTTTTTGCATGAACTCTTGCCACTCCGGCAGGGCGCGCACTTTTTGGAACAGGTCCACGTAGTACTTGGTCTGGGCGGCAGAGACGCCAGGCGGCATGAAGATGCCGCGCAGCATCAGGTACTCCACAGGCAAGCCCGCCGTGCCACAAGTGGGCACATCACTCCAGGACTGCGTGGCCGTGATTTTGGTTTTGAAAGGCAGGCGTTCTTTGTCAAACACGCACAGCGGGCGCAGCGCACCCGAGCGCCAGTGGGATTCGGCCTCAATGGGGTTGTTCACCGTGGAATCCACGTGTTTGCCCACCAGTTGCACTGCCACATCCCCACCGCCCTTGAGGGGGATGTATATGAGCTTTTTGCCCAGCGTCTTTTCCAGCAGCACGCTGATGATCTGGTCTTCCTGCTTGGAGCCGGTACCGCCCATTTTGAAGGTCTTATCAGGCTGGGCCTTGACGGCTGCCAGGTAGTCCTTGGTGGTCTTGTAAGGTGTGTCTGCATTCACCCACAGGACGAATTGGTCGAGCGCCAACATGGACACCGGGGTGAGGTCGCGCCAATTGAAGGGTACGCCCGTCGCCAAAGGCGTGGTGAACAGGTTGGACAGCGTGATCACAATTTTGTGTGCGTTGCCCTTGTCGGCCTTGACGTCGAGGAAGCCCTCGGCACCGGCACCGCCTGATTTGTTCACCACGATGATGGGCTGGGGACTGAGCTTGTTCTTGGCGACCACGCCTTGGATGAACCTGGCCATCTGGTCCGCTCCGCCACCCGTGCCAGCGGGAACGACAAATTCAACGGGCTTGGTGGGCTCCCAGGCATGCGCTGCGCAGCCCAGGGCAACTGCAGCCAAGACAAAAGTACGCCGCACCGTGCCGATCCATTTTTGCAACTGCATAACCAAGTCTCCTGGTGAGTGAAAATTCGCTGCCTTGGGGGCCAGCCCCCTCTATCCGCCGAGTCCCAGCTTGGCCGCCAGACCGATGCGCTGAAGCTTGCCTGTGGCGCCTTTGGGGATTTCGTCCATGAACAAAATTTTCTTGGGCACCTTGTAGTCTGCGGCCCGTGAACTGACAAAGGCCTGCAGTTCACGCTCGGTGGCGCTCTGGCCCTCACGCAGCACCACAACCGCCGCAACTTCTTCGCCCAATTTGGGGTGCGGCATGCCGAAGCAGACCACCTGGGCCACCGCGGCGTGGTCCATCAAAATCTCGTCCACCTCGCGAGGGCTGACTTTTTCGCCGCCGCGGTTGATGATTTCCTTCAGACGTCCGGTGATGCTGATGTACCCGTCGGCGTCCATCACGCCTTGGTCGCCGGTGCGAAACCACCCATTTGTGAAGCCCTCTTCGTTGGCTTTGGGGTTGTTCTCGTAACCGGCCGTTACGTTGGCGCCACGGATCACGATTTCGCCAGTGGCGCCCCGCGGCAAGAAGCCGCCCTCGTTGTCCATGATGCCGATCTCGGGGCCAGCGGCAATGCCCACCATGCCCGGTTTGCGCACACCCGGGGGCAGCGGGTTGCAGGCCATTTGGTGGGTGGCTTCGGTCATGCCGTAGGCCTCGATCAGTGGGGCTTGGAACAGGGCTTCCAGTTCCTGAATCACCTGCGGTGGCATGGACGACGACGACGAACGCAAAAAACGCAGCGGGTTGCGCGCGATCACATCGGCATTGCCTTTGCCCCGGCTCACAATCGCTTGGTGCATGGTGGGCACGGCGGTGTACCAGGTGGGCCGGGCCTCGTCCATCCAGGCGAAGAACTTCAGGGCATTGAAGCCTGGGGTGCAAAAGACCTGCGAACCTGCCGCCAAAGGTGCCAGCACACCGGCAATCAGGCCGTGGATGTGGAACAGCGGCATGACGTTGAGGCCGCAATCGCCGGGCACAAACTGCAAACTGTTGCGGATGTTGGTGGCCGAGGCCACCAGATTGCCTTGGGTGAGCGGCACGATCTTGGGCCGCGACGTGGTACCCGAGGTGTGGAGCACCATGGACACGTCACCGGCCAAAGCGTAACCACCGTGCGCTGCCGCAGATCCAGCCGGCTTGCCGTCGCGCGGGGTCAGGGTGAAGTGGCCTGCAGCGTGCTGGGGGTCGGCGATGAGGTCAATGATGCGCACGCCCAATTTTTCAGCGACGGCAATGGCCGGTGAGGTGCTGGACTGTTCCACAATCAATGCTTTGGCATGAAGGTCGTTCAGATAGAACTCGAATTCATCGGCGCGATAGGCCGGATTCAAGGGCGCGCTGGTTACGCCGCTGGCACAGGCCATGAAGCAGGTCGCCATCTCCGGACCGTTGGGCAGCACGATCGCCACCCGGTCGTTGCGGCCAATGCCCAGCGCATTGAGTTGCTCAAGGGTGGTGGCAATCAAGGCCCGTAAGGCGTCAAATTTCAAAGGTAAACGCGACGGCGCTGAAATCGCTGGTGCAGGGTTGGCGCCGCGGGCCAGCAGATCTTGCAAAACAATGGACATGGATACTCTCTTAAATTTTCATACGATTTATACAATAATGCCCCTGAAAAGCAACGGCTATACCCAATAGTTGACTAGGGAATTCCCGTATGTGCGCTTGTGAGGAATGTGGATAGTAAAATCGGCGTGTGCTGGTGGACACCACGGTGGCACTTTTGCGCACTTGGGCCTGGTTGACCATGCACAGCGAACAACCGGGCATTTCGGTGCGGGCACCGGCGGCGATAAAGTTGGCACAGAGGCCTTTCTGAAGCAGCTCGCTCCCGTCCACCTTGGACGGAGATGCCACCCACAGCTTGACCGGGATGTCGCGGCTGCCGCCCAGCAGCTTGGCCGCGGCGCGAAAGTGACCGATGGACACAAGCCGGGAGCGTGAGGTGGAGAAGCGCTCTAGCGGTGACGATATACGGCACGCTCGTGGCTGAAGGCCTTGAATCCGAAATAACCGTGATAGCTGCCAGTGCCGCTTTGGTTGACGCCCCCAAAGGGCAACTGATTTTCCAGATAGTGCGAGAACACGCCATTGACGGTCACGCCGCCCGATGAGGTTCGGCTGAGAAGCTTTTGCACATTCGCCTCGTCATTGCTGTAGATGTAGAGTGCGAGTGGCTTGTCGCGCGCCTCGATATAACCGATGACCTGATCGAGACTGTCATAGGTCATCACCGGCAGGACGGGGGCAAAAATTTCTTCTTGCATGATCTTCATTTGCGGGGTGACCTCGGTGAGCATAGTCGGGTGGATGGTGAGATCGGTGGCATCCCACTCGCCGCCCGCAGCAATCGTTGCGCCTTGAGCCAAGGCATCATCGAACAGCGCTTTGACGCGGATGAAATTGCCCTCGTTAACGATCTGCGCAATGCTTTCCTTCTTGATCTCCCCATTCTTGTCGTACAGATTTTTAGCGACATTGGTATTAAAAGCTTCGATCAGCGCCGCAATTTGACCCTCTTTGACGAACACATAGTCCGGGCAGATACACGCCTGACCGCCATTGAACTGCTTGGCATTGGCAAGCTGTGCAGCGACTTTTTCGATGTCCACGCCTTCATCGATGATGACAGGGGATTTTCCGCCCAGTTCCAGCGTGACGCTGGACAAATGCTTGGCGGCGGCGGCCATCACCAGCTTTCCAACGCGCGTGCTTCCAGTGAAAAAAATGTGGCTGAAAGGGAGTTCAAGCAACGCAGTAGCCACAACGACATCGCCTTCAAACACAGCCACTTCATTTTCATTGAACACATCGCGAATGATGCTGGCGGCGACGCGCGCCGTGGCGGGACACAAATCTGTCAACTTGACCATGCAGCAATTGCCAGCCGCAACCGCCGCTGCGATGGGACCGAGCGTTAAGCCAAGCGGGAAATTCCACGGCCCAAGGACCAGGCAAACGCCGCGTGCCTCGTACATGATCTGGGCCGTATCATCGGGGTTCATCGAGGGTGTGATTTCGGTTGGCGTCATCCACGCGTCGAGATTGTCGATGTTGCGTTGGATATTGGCTGCGATGTTCATCACTTCGGTGACGCGAATTTCGCCTTCAGGTTTGCGCGTGTCTGCCAGAACAGCCGAGACGATGGCATCGGCATGTGCCTCCACCGCAGACTTCAATTTAGCCAGTTTCGCCTTGCGCACCTCTGCCGGTGAGGCTTTGACATCCCACTGATGCGCCTGTTGCAGCGCAAAAACGCGTGCGATGTCTTTGGCTACGTTGGGGGCAATTTGTGGGATGCTGGTCATGGGATTCTCCGCCTGGGCGGACAGGAAATCCAACCGCCTTTGAACAATTATGGCCCAGCTTTTCGGCATCACAGGCCTGCCGTCTGGCGTTGAGTGCGCGTTTGATCAAAGCGGCTCCATAGCTTTGGGCACGGAGTTTGGGGGTACATCAACCGCAGGATAACAACGCCACCTCCTTGACCTGAATGGGCCACACCCGTGCAGGGACAACCGTGCAGGTCTGCCGCAGCAGGTCTGAGCACCTTGGAAAAAGTGCGCTTGTGGCTTAAGGGAATACGCTGAAGGAGAAAACACGCATCCAGAAGATACTTTCCTGATCACCATCGGTACACCAACAAGGAAACGACACATGACAGCCTCTTGGATTCGGCGCGCGGCTTGCCTCACGGGCGCGGTTTTGGCCATCGGCCTGCCCGTGGGCACTTGGGCCCAAGCTTGGCCCAGCAAACAGCCCATCAAATTGGTGGCCGTGTTCCCGCCGGGCGGATCGGTGGACCAGGTGGCGCGCATTTTGTCGGGTCCCCTGTCACAACAACTGGGCCAAAGCGTGGTGGTCGAAAACAAGGGTGGCGCATCGGGCGTGATCGGTACCTCGAGCGTGCTCAGCGCCCCCGCCGATGGCTACACCTTCGCCGTGGTGTTCGACACGCATGGCGTCAACCAAAGCCTGATGCCCAACATGCCCTATGACAGCAAAAAGGACCTGACCCCTCTGATCCTGGTGGGCACGTCGGCCATGATGCTGACCACACATGCCAACACCGACTACAAAACATTTGCCGATGTGGTGGCCGCCGCCAAGGCCAAAAAGAACGTCTCTTATGGCACGATTGGCAACGGCAGTCTGGCGCATTTGGCCATGTCTTTGTTGGGCAAAAGTGGCAACATGGAGTTCAACCATGTCCCCTTCAAAGGGGGCGGCCCTTTGATGAACGATGCCATTGCAGGGCACATCCCCCTGTCGATGGCCACCGTCTTTTTGAACAAACCGCACATCGACAGCAAGCGTTTGAGGCCTCTGGCCGTCACATCGGCCAAACGTGTCGCCGACTTTCCTGACGTCCCCACCATCGCCGAGGCGGGCTTTCCAGGCTTCGAAGCACCGGCTTGGTGGGCGTTGTTGGCCTCGTCCAAAACGCCCCCGGACATCATCAAACGCATGAACGAAGAGTTGAACAAGGCGCTGTCCAACCCAGACGTCTCCAAACGCCTGGTGGCGCAAGGCATTGAAATTTCAGGCGGCAGTGTTGAAAAAGCCAAGACCTTCATTGATGGTCAGATCGACACCTGGGCCAAAGTGGTGCGCGACAACGGCATCAAACCCGACTGAGTTCAAGCCGTCGCATCCGGCAGCGGCGCGTCGACCACCAAATCTGCCCTGAGTGCGCGCACCCGGTGGTCAACGTAGTAGCCGCCAAACTCGGTGTACCTGAGCACAACGCGTTGGCAGCGGTTGCAAGAAAAAACATCGCACCGGTTGCAAGGGAAAAATTCAGGTGCAAAGGGCGCCAACGGGCTGTCGTATCGGGTGCCCTGAGGGTGGAACTCTTCAAACGTGGGCTCGCTGTCCGCAGCAGGGTCGCCCTCAACATGTGTCGCGCGCAGGCTGCCCACAGCGGTCATGTGTGGCCCAGGCCAACGGTCTTCCGTCATGCTTTCCCAGCCGGCACAAGGCCCCAAGGCGCATTGGCATTTTTGGGTTGAAGTGGCCTGAGCCAAAGCTTGCAAAGCTTGGGCGTCGAGGCGGGGTGATTGGGATGTCATGTCACTGGGGTTTCAAGGTTGGTCGCTGCTTCAATCGTTTGAAGTCGCAAGGGCGAACGGGGCAAATACTTCATCCGATGGAATTTTAACGAGGCATTTCTGCGAAACCCACCTGGGCCACCGGGGGAGTTGGTCTGGAACCTGGCCATGCGTAGGCTGGCCCATGACTTCGGCATCGGACCCGAGCAACTGTTCACGATGTGCCGCCCCGAATGCGGTGCCCTTGATGTGACCAAGTGACACCCCACTTGGGTTTCCCCTAGCCCGCAGACTGCGCTGCGGGCCGCATGATTTGGGCAGACAATTTCAACCCTCGCCCCTCATGACCACAGCCTCTTCTCCACTTGTCGCCCAGCCCCCCATCTGCAGCACCATGATGCAGATGCCCCTGTCGCTGAACCACTTGCTGGAACGCGCGGGCACTTTGTTTGCCAGCAACGAGGTCGTCTCGCGCCTGCCCGACAAGTCACTCGTCAGGCACAGCTACGGCGCGTTCTACCAACGCACCCGCCAGCTGGCGCAGGCCCTGCAAAACCTGGGACTGCAAAAGGGCGAACGCGTGGCCACGCTGTGCTGGAACCACCACGCGCACCTGGAGTGCTATTTCGGCATCCCGGCCGCAGGTGGGGTGATGCACACGCTCAACCTGCGCCTGTCACCCGAAGAGATCGCTTGGATTGCCAACGACGCGCAAGACAAGGTGCTGATCATCGACGACGTGTTGCTGCCGCTGTACCAGCAGTTTGCGCACCTGTACCACTTTGAAAAGGTGATCGTGTTCCCCTTCTCCGGTGCCGCCGTACCCGCGCCGTTTACCGACTACGAGCAACTGCTGGCCAGCACCGATGCCCGGGATTTTCAATACGCACCGCATGCCGAAGACGATGCGGTGTCGATGTGCTACACCTCGGGCACCACGGGCCGCCCCAAGGGCGTGGTGTATTCGCACCGTTCCACCATCTTGCACACCCTGGTGGGGTGCTTGGGCGACTTTTGGGGCCTCAAGGGCAGCGATGTGATCTTGCCCGTGACCCCCATGTTCCACGCCAACAGCTGGGGCATCCCTTATGGCGCGGTGATGATGGGCGTGAAGCTCGTGTTTCCCGGCCCGCACCTGCACCCAGAAGACCTGCTGGACCTGATGACGGCCGAGCCCCCCACCCTGTCGCTGGGCGTGCCCACCATCTGGATGGGCCTGATCCAGGCTTATGAAGCCGCCCAAACCACCCAACCCAGTCGCTGGAAGTTGCCCAAGGGCATGCGCTCGCTGGTGGGCGGCGCGGCCGTGCCCGAAGCGCTGATCCGCGCCTTTGACCAGCACGGCATCTGGATCTTGCAAGGCTGGGGCATGACCGAAACCTCGCCCTTGTGCACCGTGTCTTACCCCAAGTCGGAGCTGAAAGACGCGCCCATGGACGAGCGCTACCGCCGAGCCGCCATGGCGGGTGTGCCTGTGCCGCTGACCGAACTGCGCATTCGGGGCGAAGACGGACTCGATGCGCCATGGGACGGGCAACAGGTGGGTGAGATTCAGGTCCGCGGGCCCTTCATCACCGGCAGCTACCACCAGGTGGTGGTGAGCGAGGACAAATTCAGCGCCGACGGCTGGCTGCGCACCGGCGATGTGGCCAGCGTGGACGCCCTGGGCTTTGTGCGCATCACCGACCGCACCAAAGACCTGATCAAATCCGGCGGCGAGTGGATCAGTTCGGTCGATCTGGAGAACGCCCTGATGGCCCACCCCGATGTGGCCGAAGCGGCGGTGATCGCCATCCCCGACCCCAAATGGAGCGAGCGGCCGCTGGCCTGCATCGTGCTGAAACCCGGCAAACAGCCCCAGCCCGAACATTTTGCTGCGCACTTGCTGCAGCACGGCTTTGCCAAGTGGCAGGTGCCCGACCGCTACGAGTTCATCGACGCCGTGCCCCGCACCTCCACGGGTAAGTTCTACAAGCTGAAACTGCGCGAGCGCTTTCCGGCATGATCACGTTGAAGGATCAGCACTGCCCCTGAAGATGTCATCTCGGGCACCGACCCGGTGTCCATCCCCTTGGGCTGGTTGATTAGGCTTTGCGGGCATGGGGTTAAAAGGCACGGCACACAATAGATTCACCCTTTCAGGGCACCAATTTTTCCAGGGTATGGGCATGCACCACCGATTCTTGACTGCTTTAAGCACAGGCTTTTTGTTTTGCACGCTGGCTTGGGCACAGCCTTTCAGCCCGCGTCAAACACCCCAAAGCCCGCCCATCGCTTTGCCCGCGGAGCCGCTTCAAAGGGTCATGCAATCGGTGGTCACGGTGCGCAGTCGCAGCGACGCGCAGGCCAACACCAGCCGCACCCTGGGCCAGCGCCGCGAGGGCTCGGGCGTGGTGATTGGCCCCGACCTGGTGCTGACCATCGGCTACCTGCTGCTTGAAGCTGAAAGCGTGGACCTGATCGATCACCAAGGCCGCCGAATTCCAGCCCAAGTGCGGGCCGTGGACAACCTGAGTGGCTTGGGGCTGATTCGCACCCTGATCCCCTTGCGCCTGGATGCCGTGCCTCTGGGCGACTCGGACACCCTGACCACACCAAGCCAGCTGTGGACGCTGGGCCAAGACGAAAGCGCACCCACGGCGCTCGAGCTGGTCTCCAGAAAAGCCTTCGCAGGCAGTTGGGAATACCTGCTCGAATCCCCCCTGATGACGCTGCCCGCGGTGAACAACTGGAGTGGCGCGGGCTTGTTCGACACCCAAGGCCGCTTGGTGGGCATTGGCTCCTTGTTGGTGCAAGACGTGTTCGGTGACCAAGTGCCGTTGCCGGGCAATTTGTTTGTCCCGGTCAACCTGCTCAAGGACCCCCTGCCCGACTTGCTGCGCAACGGCAAACGCGCAGGCCTTGCCACGCCGTGGTTGGGCATCAGCAGCCAGCGGCTGCCGAGCGGGGGCTTGGGCGTTTTGCGTGTATCGCCCGACAGCCCTGCTGCGCTGGCAGGCATCAAGGTGGGTGACACCTTGCTGGCCCTGCAAGGGCAAACCTTGCAAGACTTGCCCGATTTTTACCGCCGCGTGCGGGACTTGGGACCGGCCGGCAGCCGCTTGACTCTGACCGTGCGCAGGGAGGGCCAAAGCCGCGAGGTGGAACTGCTGAGCACCGACCGCGCAGCAACACTGAAACGGCCCAGCGGTATTTAACAGGAAGAACAGCGCCTGTTCGTCCCGTTGCAAGAACGGGTAGGAAATCCAAGCGCATGTGCACGGTGATGGCCCAGGTTTTCAGCATCAAGGACCTGCCGGCCTGCGTTGAGTGAGCGTTGGTTCAGCGCCCTTTGCCCGAGGTTTGCCGACTTTCCCATACATCGGCAGTGCTGGGCACAGCCTGCCGCCCAGCGGCGGTCAACTCGCTGTTTTCCCCTCAGCAAGGGATGGCCTGATCGGCCTCAAAGTCTGGCAAAGCTTGGCTGCCCGCTTGCTGGCGAGATTCGCGGTGGCTCGGTCTCTGCGCAGATCGGGCACAGCAGCGGGAACACGTCGTCAATGCGGACGATCAAAGCCGCCCAAAGGCTGTGCGCCGGGCGTTTGGGCGGCGCAACAGTTGGTTTGGAGGGAACACCTGAGCCACCTCGCCCAGGGCGTTCCCTGTTGCAGGCTCATGGATGACCTTTGTCCGTGCCTGGCCAGCACGGACTGTGCCCGCCGTTTCGGTCAAAAAAACGGCCCCGAAGGGCCGTTTTTCATTCGAGGCGCCGCGGCCACTCAAGCAGCCACACCCTTCGCGTTCTCCACGTACTCTTCAATCTGGTTGAAGTTCAGGTACTTGTAGATCGCAGCGCCATCCTTGTTCACGATGCCCATGGCTTCGTGGTACTCGGCGACTGTCGGGATGTGGCCCAACTTGGACGCAATGGCCGCCAACTCGGCCGAGGCCAAAAACACGTTGGTATTCTTGCCCAAGCGGTTGGGGAAGTTGCGGGTGCTGGTGGACACCACCGTGGCGCCTTCGCGCACTTGGGCCTGGTTGCCCATGCACAAAGAGCAGCCGGGCATCTCAGTCCGGGCTCCGGCGGCGCCGAAGTTGGCGTAATGGCCTTCCTTGATCAGCTCGCTCTCGTCCATTTTGGTCGGTGGGGCGACCCAGAGCTTGACCGGGATGTCGCGGCTGCCGCCGAGCAGCTTGGCAGCAGCACGGAAGTGGCCGATGTTGGTCATGCACGAACCGATGAAGGCTTCGTCGATCTTGGTGCCGGCCACCTCGGACAAGAACTTGGCGTCGTCCGGGTCGTTGGGGCAGCACAGGATCGGCTCTTTGATGTCGGCCAAATCGATCTCGATGATGTGCGCGTATTCGGCGTCCTTGTCGGCTTCGAGCAGGTTGGGCGCGGCCAACCAGGCTTCGACTTTCTCGATGCGGCGGGCCAGCGTGCGGGCGTCGGCATAACCATCGGCGATCATGTTTTTCATGAGCACCACGTTGGACTTCAGGTATTCCTCGACCGGCTCTTTGTTGAGCTTGATCGTGCAACCGGCGGCCGAACGCTCGGCGGACGCGTCGGACAACTCAAACGCTTGCTCGACCTTGAGGTTGGGCAGGCCTTCGATTTCCAAAATACGGCCAGAGAACTCGTTGATCTTGCCGGACTTGGCCACGGTGAGCAGGCCCTTCTTGATGGCGTACAGCGGAATCGCGTGCACCAAATCGCGCAGGGTCACGCCGGGCTGCATCTCGCCTTTGAAGCGCACAAGAATAGACTCGGGCATGTCCAAAGGCATCACGCCGGTGGCCGCACCAAAGGCCACCAAACCGGAGCCTGCGGGGAAGGAAATGCCGATGGGGAAACGGGTGTGCGAGTCGCCGCCAGTGCCGACGGTGTCGGGCAACAACAAGCGGTTGAGCCAGCTGTGGATCACCCCGTCACCGGGGCGCAGAGACACGCCGCCACGGTTGCTGATGAAGGCAGGCAGTTCGCGGTGGGTCTTGACGTCCACGGCCTTGGGGTAAGCCGCGGTGTGGCAAAAGGACTGCATCACCATGTCGGCGCTGAAGCCCAAGCAAGCCAAGTCTTTCAACTCGTCACGGGTCATCGGGCCGGTGGTGTCTTGTGAACCCACGGTGGTCATCTTGGGTTCGCAGTAGGTGCCGGGGCGAACGCCTTGGCCTTCGGGCAAACCGACGGCGCGGCCGACCATTTTCTGGGCCAGCGTGAAGCCAGCCTTGGTCGATGCGGGCACGGAGGGCAGGCGGAACACGGTGGATGCGGGCAGCCCCAGGAACTCACGCGCTTTGGCAGTCAGCGAGCGGCCAATGATCAGGTTGATGCGCCCGCCGGCGCGCACTTCGTCAAACAGCACATCGCTTTTGAGTTGGAAAGAGATGATGGTTTCACCGTTTTTCACGATCTTGCCGTCGTAGGGCAGGATGTCGATCACGTCGCCCATTTCCAGCTTGGACACGTCCACTTCGATCGGCAACGCGCCGGAGTCTTCTTGCGTGTTGAAGAAGATGGGGGCGATCTTGCCGCCCAAGGTCACACCACCGAAGCGCTTGTTGGGCACAAAGGGGATGTCTTGGCCGGTGGCCCAGATCACGCTGTTGGTGGCCGACTTCCGGCTGGAGCCTGTGCCGACCACGTCACCGACGTAAGCCACCAGATGGCCTTTTTTCTTGAGGTCGTCGATGAACTGCATGGGGCCGCGCTTGCCGTCTTCTTCGGGCTTGAAGGCTGCGCCTTCGCGGGTGTTTTTGAGCATCGCCAAGTAGTGCAGCGGGATGTCGGGACGGCTCCATGCGTCAGGCGCGGGTGACAAGTCGTCGGTATTGGTTTCACCGGGCACCTTGAACACGGTGACCGTGATTTTTTTCTCAACTTCGGGGCGGGTGGTGAACCACTCGGCATCGGCCCAGCTTTGCATGACGTCCTTGGCCTTGGCATTGCCCGCCTTGGCTTTTTCAGCCACGTCGTTGAAGAAGTCGAACATCAACAAGGTCTTTTTGAGAGCTTGTGCGGCCACGCCAGCGACTTCGGCGTCCTCGAGCAACTCGATCAGGGGGTGCACGTTGTAGCCGCCCACCATGGTGCCCAACAACTCAGTGGCTTTGGACTTGGAGATCAAGCCCACCTTGACTTCGCCGTGGGCAACAGCGGCCAAGAAAGAGGCTTTCACTTTGGCTGCATCGTCCACGCCTGGGGGTACGCGGTGGGTCAACAGGTCCATCAAGAAGGCGTCTTCGCCTGCGGGCGGGTTCTTGATCAGCTCGACCAGATCGGCCACTTGTTTGGCATCCAAAGGCAGGGGCGGGATGCCCAATGCAGCGCGTTCGGCTGCGTGGTCACGGTAGGCTTTCAACATGGTTTTTTCTCCGGTCGGTCAAAGTTAATCTTTGCGCCCCATGCCGGTCGTGTCGATCAGGCTGGGAGGCGGGTTAATTTTCATGGCGTTTGCAAAGGCCATTTGTTCGGGGTTCGCGCAATCGTTGGCAATGCGGCGGCCTTTGTTTTGGTCCATCAACATGGATTTGTTGGCCAATTGAAGCCAAACGGTGCCCGCGTTTTTGTCTTCCAAACGAATTGCACCGGTAGTGGTCGCCACCGGGTGCATGCGGTAGCGGTAGCCTTTTCCGTGCAAATCAAAATAGCCCGGCTGGGCAGCGTCTGCCACGATGCGCACACTCGCACCCCACTCGCAGGCCAGTTGGCCTTGATGGACACGTTGTGCAATGGCCAATTCGTCTTCACCCATTCGATTTTCTGGCTGGGACGGAGCCGCGATGGCGCTTTTTGAGGCTTGCGCCTGCACCTTGCCCTGAGGTTTGTGTTTGATCACCTGAGCGGGTGCTTGACCCCACGCTGAAAAAGCCGGCAACAGGGCACAAAATATCCAACTGTTTTTCTTCATACCGACCCCTTTTTCACAAATGAAATCGACGTCATGCTGCCCGCTGACCCGGGGCTGGCGATTGGTCAAAGAACAACTGTATCTGTTTGGGCAATGCGCGTCCGGTCTGGTGCGCACGCTCGAGCAATTGCCAAAAGAATCGGTAGCTGGCACGGTCATGCAAATGACCGCCATGGCTGATCGGTGCCCATTCGGCCGCTTGCGCAGCCAGAATGATCTCGCTGGCCTGGTCAATCTGCGCCTCGCTGGGGGACATAGCCTCCAAGATGGGGCGGATCTGGTCGGGATGGATGCTCCACATGCGGGTGTAGCCCAGCTCACGGGCTGCTTTTTGAGCCGCTTGCCGGATCGCATCGGCGTTCTTGAATTCGGTGACGACGCAGTGCGAGGGCACCTTGCCGTGGGCATGGCAGGCGCTGGCGATCTCGAGCTTGGCACGCAGCACCAGCGGGTGCGTGAACTGCCCCTGGATGCCCATGCCCTCGGCGGGAATGGCACCCGCATGGGCCGACACAAAATCCATCAGCCCGAAACTGAGCGATTGCACGCGGGGGTGGGCCGCCATGTCAAAGGCGCGGTGCACGGCAGCCGGGGATTCGATCAACACATGCAGCGGCAAATGGCTTGCCCCGGCGCTGACCAAGGCGGCTTGAACGCGATCCACATCGGCCACGCTCTCGACTTTGGGCACCATGATGTGCGTCAAAGCGTGACCCGCGCGGCCCGCGATGTGGCTCATGTCGGCTTCAAAACTGGGGTGGTCCACCGGATGGACCCGAACCGCCATGCGCGCATCGGCGCGAGCGGCTTTTGTGGACAAGGCCAACTCGGTCACCAAGGCTGCGTGTTCGGCTTCGCCACCGACTGGCGCACCGTCTTCACAGTCCAGGGTGACATCAAAAACACAAGCACCGAACTCTTGCGCCATGTCCGCCTGCAGTTGCAGGCTTTTGCGCATCCTCGCCTCCACGCCGCTGTAGTGGTCGCAAACCGGCAGCTGCACGCTGGCGGCTTGTGCTCCCAACAGAACGTCGCGAGGATGGCTCACTTGGACTTCTCTGCCTGAATCAGATCAGGTGAGCCACGCCCGCTTGCTCGTCGGTCAACTCTTTCAGAGTCTTGTCGATGCAGCCTTGGCTGAAGGCGTCAATTTCCAGACCTTCAACCACTTTGTACTGGCCGTTTTCGCAGGTGACGGGGAAACCGAACATGACGTCTTTAGGGATGCCGTACCAGCCTTGTGATGGGATGCCCATGGTGACCCACTTGCCGTGGGTGCCCAGGGCCCAGTCGCGCATGTGGTCGATGGCGGCGTTGGCAGCCGAAGCAGCAGACGACAAACCACGCGCTTCAATGATGGCCGCGCCACGCTTGCCGACTGTAGGCAAAAACACGTTGGCGTTCCATTCCTGGTCGTTGATCATGGCCTTGACCGACTCGCCCTGGATGGTGGCGAAACGGTAGTCGGCGTACATGGTGGGCGAGTGGTTGCCCCAGACGCACAATTTTTCGATGTCGGCCACGGCTTTGCCAGTCTTGGCGGCGATTTGCGAGAGCGCGCGGTTGTGGTCCAGACGCAGCATGGCGGTGAAGTTGTCGGGCTTGAGGTCTGGCGCGGCTTTCATGGCGATGTAGGCGTTGGTGTTGGCGGGGTTGCCCACCACCAGCACTTTGACATCACGCGAAGCGACAGCATTCAAGGCCTTGCCTTGCGCGGTGAAGATGGCGCCGTTGATGGCCAACAATTCAGCACGCTCCATGCCGGGGCCGCGTGGGCGCGAACCGACCAGCAATGCGTAGTCCACGTCCTTAAAAGCGGTCATCGGATCACCATGGGCTTCCATGCCCACCAGCAATGGGAACGCGCAGTCTTGCAATTCCATCATCACGCCCTTGAGCGCTTTTTGTGGGCCTTCGGCGGGGACTTCGAGCAATTGCAGGATGACGGGCTGGTCTTTGCCCAGCATTTCGCCGGAAGCGATGCGGAACAACAATGCGTAACCGATTTGACCTGCTGCGCCGGTGACGGCAACGCGGACGGGCTTTTTGCTCATGGTGGGAAACTCCAGAAGGTTGAGAACAAGTGATCGCAGCCCTGAGCCAACACAGGCTGAGAGCAAGGCTGCCCGGGACACCGGACCCGCCTAAGGACTGCACAAGGGTGCACCTCATGGGCAAGCAATCGTCACGCAAGTGTACTCGCGAAAAGCCTGAGCGGTCAATTTGTCTTATGTCTTATATAAGATATGATGGCACATCTGACACGGTTTCGACCGGTGCCAGACGATGACCCATGAACCCCCCATGAACCTCCCATTTCCACCGACTGAGACACCAGCCCTTGATGCAAGCGCACTGACGCCTGCTTTCAGTCCGCTTTACCAGCAAATCAAGGGGTTGATTCTGCAAAGCTTGCAAACGGGCGAATGGAAACCCGGCGAATCAATTCCCAGCGAAATAGAGTTGGCTGGCCGCTACCGGGTGAGCCAAGGCACCGTTCGCAAAGCCATCGACGAATTGGCCAGCGACCACCTGCTGTTGAGGCGTCAGGGCAAAGGCACTTTTGTGGCCACCCATACGGAACAACACGTTCAATACCGATTCCTCAAGCTGGTGCCTGACCAAGGCAACCAGAACACCGAGGGACCTGCGCAGCGCACTATCGTGGACTGCAAACGACTGCGCGCCACCGCTGAGATCGCCCGGACATTGGCTTTACGCGCTGGCGACTCGGTTTTGCAGGTGCGCCGCGTGCTGTCTTTCGCAGGTATTCCGACCATTTTGGAAGATCTCTGGTTGCCCGGCGGTCCTTTCAAAGGCCTGAGCGCCGAACGGCTGACGGTCTATCAGGGTCCGATGTACGGCTTGTTTGAAACCGAATTTGGCGTGCGGATGGTGCGTGCGGACGAAAAAATCCGAGCTGTATTACCCGATGCAAGCCAAAGCGAACTGCTGCAAATCCCTGCCAGCGCACCTTTGTTGAGCGTCGAGCGCGTGGCCTACACCTACAACGACACGCCGATGGAGCTACGCCGTGGTTTTTACCGCACCGACACCCACCATTACCGCAACGCCTTGAGTTAAAAAACTGTCAAAATTTTTCAGCCAAAGACCTTGCAATGATCATGTCAGTTTGCTGCATTGCAATAGAATCTTTCGGCTTGTCATTCAAAATTACAACCGAGTTATCTTCCAGAAAGTGCCCACATGACTGAACTCGCCAGAAAGCGACCCGAATTCCGGAACATCAACGCGCTGAAAGACCTGCCCTCTTACCGACTGCCGGTGGCAGGCATTGTTTCCATCCTTCACCGCATCAGCGGTTTTCTGATGTTTTTGCTGATGCCGCTCATCATCTGGATGTTCGATCACTCCATCACCTCCGAATTTTCGTTTGCCAAGTTTTCAGCCGCTTTCAACATTGGGCTTGGTTTTGTGCCCGGCTGGTTCATGAAACTGGTCGCCTTGGCCTTGATCTGGGCTTACTTGCACCACTTCATTGCAGGTCTGCGCCATTTGTACATGGACATGTTTCACGCCGTGACCAAAGAGTTCGGCAAGTCTTCGGCCATCGTCACCCTGGCCCTGAGTGTTGGCCTCACGGCCGCTCTAGGCGCCAAGCTCTTCGGCCTGTACTGAATCACCCCAAAACAACAACAAGGAAACTGACCTATGTCCGTGAACTACGGCTCCAAACGCATCGTCACCGGTGCTGGTTACGGCTTTCGCGATTGGCTTGCCCAGCGCGTCACCGCCTCATTGATGGCCCTTTTTACCGTGATTTTGTTGGCCCAAGTGATTTTCACTTCCGGCCCCATCGGATACGAAGAATGGGCGGGCATTTTTGCTTCTCAGTGGATGAAGGTTTTGACCTTCTGCGTGATCCTTGCCCTGCTGTACCACGTCTGGGTCGGCATGCGTGACATTTGGATGGACTACATCAAACCTTTGGCACTGCGTCTGGTTTTGCATGTTTTCACCCTTGTTTGGCTGATCGGCTGTGCTGGTTGGTCTGTTCAGGCCCTGTGGCGCCTTTGAAGCGCCCCTCACCGCTTGTCATTGCGCTGAACCCACACCAACTTAGATAAAACATGAGCTATACCAAAGAGAAAATCTCCACCCGCAAGTTTGATGTCGTGATCGTCGGCGCTGGTGGTTCGGGCATGCGTGCCTCACTGCAGTTGGCCCGCGCAGGCTTGAATGTCGCCGTCCTGTCGAAAGTGTTCCCCACACGTTCACACACCGTCGCAGCCCAAGGCGGCATCGGTGCCTCGCTGGGCAACATGTCCGACGACAACTGGCATTACCACTTTTACGACACCATCAAGGGCTCCGACTGGCTCGGCGACCAGGATGCGATCGAATTCATGTGCCGCGAAGCGCCCAAGGTCGTGTACGACCTCGAGCACATGGGCATGCCGTTTGACCGCAACCCTGATGGCACTATTTACCAGCGCCCATTTGGCGGCCACACCGCCAACTACGGTGAAAAGCCCGTGCAACGCGCTTGCGCTGCCGCTGACCGCACCGGCCACGCCATGCTTCACACCTTGTACCAGCAAAACGTGGCTGCCAAAACCAGCTTCTTTGTGGAGTGGATGGCCCTCGACCTGATCCGCGACGCCGAAGGCGACGTGGTGGGCGTGACCGCCTTGGAGATGGAAACCGGCGACCTGCACGTCTTGCACGCCAAGACCGTGCTGATGGCCACCGGTGGCGCAGGCCGCATTTATGCCGCTTCAACCAACGCCTTCATCAACACCGGTGACGGCCTCGGCATGGCCGCTCGTGCGGGCATTCCTTTGGAAGACATGGAGTTCTGGCAATTCCACCCCACCGGCGTGGCCGGTGCTGGTGTGCTCTTGACCGAAGGCTGCCGTGGCGAAGGCGCGATCTTGCTCAACAGCAATGGCGAACGCTTCATGGAGCGTTATGCGCCCACCCTGAAAGACCTGGCTCCGCGCGACTTCGTGTCCCGCTGCATGGACCAGGAAATCAAGGAAGGCCGTGGCTGCGGCCCCAACAAGGACTACGTGCTGCTCAAGTTGGACCACTTGGGTGCAGAAACCATCCACAAGCGTCTGCCTTCGGTGTACGAAATTGGCGTCAACTTCGCCAACGTCGACATCACCAAAGAGCCGATTCCGGTGGTGCCCACCATCCACTACCAGATGGGCGGCATCCCGACCAACATCAACGGCCAGGTGGTGGTGCAAAACGCCACAGACCACAACGCCGTGGTCAACGGACTCTACGCCGTGGGCGAATGCTCTTGTGTGTCGGTGCACGGCGCCAACCGCTTGGGCACCAACTCGCTGCTGGACTTGCTGGTGTTTGGCCGTGCTGCAGGCAACCACATTGTCGACTTCGCCTCCAAAACCAAGTCGCACAAGCCTTTGCCAGCCGATGCCACAGACCTCACACTCGAGCGCTTGAACAAGCTCGAAGGCCGTGGCGGCGAATACGCCCAAGACGTGGCCAACGACATGCGCGCCGCCATGCAGCAACACGCTGGCGTGTTCCGCACCCAAGCCTCCATGGACGAAGGCGTGCAAAAGATCGCCGCCATCCGCGAGCGCGTCAATGCGATCGGACTGAAGGACACCTCCAAAGTGTTCAACACCGCCCGCATCGAAGCCCTGGAAGTGGAAAACTTGATCGAAGCTGCGCAGTCCACCATGGTGTCTGCCGCTGCCCGCCGCGAGTGCCGTGGCGCCCACACCGTGAGCGACTACGAGCGCCCAGTGGACGACGCCGTGGCCCCATTGGGCCGCGACGATGCCAACTGGATGAAACACAGCCTGTGGCACAGCGCCAACAACAGCCTGACCTACAAGCCCGTCAAGCTCAAGCCCCTGACGGTGGACTCAGTCCCTCCCAAGGTCCGCACCTTCTAAAGATTGCCTGGACTGTTCACACCCAGTGGCGGTCCCCCCCCGAATACACCAGGAGTTCTTTCATGACCCTACGCACTTTTCAGATCTACCGCTACGACCCGGACAAGGACGCCAAGCCCTACATGCAAACCATCCAGGTCGAACTGGACGGCAACGAACGCATGTTGCTTGACGCCTTGATGAAGCTCAAGGCCGTGGACCCTACCATTTCCTTCCGCCGCTCTTGCCGCGAAGGCGTGTGCGGCTCCGACGCGATGAACATCAACGGCAAAAACGGCTTGGCGTGTCTCACCAACATGAACACCCTGCCCGGCACCATTGTGTTGAAGCCCCTGCCCGGTCTGCCCGTGATCCGCGACGTGATCGTGGACATGACCCAGTTTTTCAAGCAGTACCACTCGATCAAGCCCTACCTGATCAACAGCACCATTCCGCCCGAGACCGAGCGCCTGCAAAGCCCGGAAGAGCGCGACGAGCTGAACGGCTTGTACGAGTGTATTTTGTGCGCCAGCTGTTCAACCGCCTGCCCCAGCTTCTGGTGGAACCCCGACAAGTTCGTGGGCCCCGCCGGATTGCTCCAAGCCTACCGCTTCATTGCCGACAGCCGCGACGAAGCCACCGCTGAGCGCCTGGACAACCTGGAAGACCCTTACCGTTTGTTCCGCTGCCACACCATCATGAACTGCGTCGATGTCTGCCCCAAGGGTCTGAACCCCACCAAAGCGATTGGCAAGATCAAAGAAATGATGTTACGCCGCGCTGCCTGATGTCCGTCACACCCATCTTGGAAGACGCGTCACTGGTGGGCGCTGACCGCTTTGCTCCTTTGAGCGAGCGCTCACTCAGCAAGCTGCGCTGGCGCAGCCGACGCGGTCTTCTCGAGAATGATTTGTTCATCGAGCGCTTTTTCAATCAGCACGCTTCAAGTTTGTCGGTTGGCCACGCCCGGGGCATGTATGTGCTGATGGACCTGTCAGACAACGACCTCATGGACCTGTTGCTGCGCCGCAAGGAACTTCAGCCCGAGATCAGCACCGAAGAGGTGTGTGAAGTCCTGGACATGTTGAGAGCGTGAACCCGTCAGGTTCAACCCCCCTGAATTTTTGAGGAAACCCACCATGAAACTCGCCGATAACAAAGCCACCCTGTCATTTTCCAACGGCAGCCCCAGCATCGAGATGCCTGTTTACTCCGGCAATATTGGTCCTGACGTCATCGACATCCGCAAGCTGTACGGGCAAAGCGGCATGTTCACTTATGACCCGGGTTTCTTGTCGACGGCCTCCTGCCAGTCTGCCATCACCTACATCGATGGTGACAAAGGCGAGCTTTTGTACCGTGGTTACCCCATCGAACAACTGGCCAACAAAGTCGACTTCCTGGACACCTGCTATTTGCTCTTGAACGGTGAATTGCCCGTCGGCCAGCAAAGCAAGGACTTTCACAAACTGGTGAACAACCACACCATGGTCAACGAGCAGTTGCAGTTTTTCCTGCGCGGGTTTCGCCGGGACGCCCACCCCATGGCCGTCTTGACCGGTCTGATTGGCGCTTTGTCGGCGTTCTACCACGACAGCACCGACATCAACAACCCCGAGCACCGGCACATTTCAGCGATCCGCCTGATCGCCAAGTTGCCCACGCTCGTGGCCATGGCCTACAAGTACGGCGTGGGCCAGCCCTTCATGTACCCGCAGAACAACCTGAGCTATTCCGGTAATTTTTTGCGCATGATGTTCGGCGTTCCCTGCGAAGAGTACGTGGTGAACCCCGTGCTTGAGCGCGCCATGGACCGCATTTTCATTTTGCATGCAGACCATGAACAAAACGCATCGACCTCCACAGTGCGTCTGTGCGGCTCGTCCGGCACCAACCCTTTCGCGGCCATCGCTGCGGGTGTGGCCTGCCTGTGGGGGCCGGCACACGGTGGCGCCAACGAAGCTTGCCTGAACATGCTGGAAGACATCCAGAAAATGGGTGGCATCACCAAAGTCGGCGAGTTCATGGAAAAGGTCAAAGACAAAAATTCTGGCGTCAAGCTGATGGGCTTCGGTCACCGCGTTTACAAAAACTACGATCCTCGCGCCAAGTTGATGCAGGAAACTTGCGACGAAGTGCTGAAAGAACTGGGCCTGGAAAACGACCCGCTCTTCAAACTGGCGAAAGCCCTGGAAAAAATCGCCCTGGAAGACGACTACTTCGTCAGCCGTAAGCTCTACCCCAACGTGGACTTCTACTCCGGCATCGTGCAACGCGCCATCGGCATCCCAGTGAACCTGTTCACCGGCGTGTTCGCCCTGGCCCGCACCGTTGGCTGGATCGCCCAGCTGAACGAAATGATCAGCGACTCCGAGTACAAAATCGGCCGCCCACGTCAGCTGTTCACCGGCTCTGTGCGCCGCGACGTGCAGCGTTGATCGGTTGACACCCGAACCCCGAAAGCCCGCTTTGTGCGGGCTTTTTTGCATCTTCGTGTTGTCGACATCCGCTTGTGGTGGCAGTGCCGTGGCCCGGCAGGCCGATTTGCTGGCGCGAAGCGACTGATGAGGCCTGGCGGGCCATGGCGCTGCCGCCACAAGCCCACGCAACGCTTGACAGGTCGCGCGCAAGGGTGACTTGGAAAGCCTGCGAACCGCATAAAATGGCAGGCTGCACAGCAAGGAAGCTCCATGGCACGCACCCTCTACGACAAGATTTGGGACGAACACGTCGTCCACACCGAAGAAGACGGCACCTCCGTCTTGTACATCGACCGCCACTTGGTGCACGAAGTCACCAGCCCCCAAGCCTTCGAAGGCATTCGCCAAGCGGGCCGCAAAGTCTGGCGCGTCAGCTCCATCGTGGCCACGGCCGACCACAACACGCCCACCACCGGCTGGGAGTTGGGCTACGACGGCATCACCGACCCGATCAGCAAAGAACAAATCACCACGCTGGATGCCAACATGAAGGAGTACGGCTCGGCCGCCTTCTTCCCCTTCCTGTCCAAGCGCCAGGGCATCGTGCACGTCATTGGCCCTGAAAACGGCGCCACCCTGCCCGGCATGACCGTGGTCTGCGGCGACAGCCACACCTCCACCCACGGCGCGTTTGGCGCGCTGGCCCACGGCATCGGCACCTCCGAAGTCGAACACGTCATGGCCACCCAAACGCTCTTGGCCAAAAAAGCCAAGAACATGCGGATTTTGGTCGAGGGCAACTTGGCCAAAGGCCTCACCGGCAAAGACATCGTGCTGGCCATCATCGGCAAGATCGGCACTGCGGGCGGCACCGGCTACACCATTGAATTTGCAGGCTCGGCGATCCGCAGCCTCTCCATGGAAGGGCGCATGACGGTCTGCAACATGGCCATCGAGGGCGGCGCACGCGCAGGCCTGGTGGCGGTGGACGAGAAAACCATCGAGTACGTCAAGGGCCGTTTGCTCTCGCCAGGAACAGATCCGAAAACTGGCCAATTTGTCGGTGGTGCCGAGTGGGACCACGCCATGGCCTACTGGAAGACCCTGCAGTCCGACCCGGGTGCACACTTTGACGCCGTAGTCGAGCTGGACGCCAGCGCCATCGTGCCGCAAGTCACTTGGGGTACCTCGCCCGAAATGGTGCTGGGCATCGACGGCCACACGCCTGACCCCGACAAAGAAAAAGACGAGGTCAAGCGCGACGCCATCGAGCGCGCGCTCACTTATATGGGCTTGCAGCCCGGCAAGGCGCTGGCCGACATCACCATCGACAAGGTCTTCATCGGCTCGTGCACCAACAGCCGCATCGAAGACATGCGCGAAGCCGCTGCCGTGGTCAAAAAGCTCGGCCAAAAAGTCGCCAAGAACGTCAAGCTGGCCATGGTCGTGCCCGGCTCGGGTTTGGTCAAAGTGCAAGCCGAACAAGAAGGCCTGCACGAGATCTTCAAGGCCGCTGGCTTTGAGTGGCGCGAGCCCGGCTGCTCCATGTGCTTGGCCATGAACGCCGACCGACTGGAGCCCGGTGAGCGCTGCGCATCGACCAGCAACCGCAATTTCGAAGGCCGTCAGGGCGCGGGTGGCCGCACCCACTTGGTCAGCCCCGCCATGGCGGCTGCGGCGGCCATCCACGGCCACTTTGTTGACATCCGCAAATTCGCCTGAAGCGCTCGAGGAACCACAAGATGCAAAAATTCACCCTCCTCAAAGGCATCGTGGCCCCGATGGACCGCGCCAACGTGGACACCGACGCCATCATCCCCAAGCAGTTCCTCAAGTCGATCCGCAAGACCGGCTTTGGTCCCAACCTGTTTGACGAATGGCGCTACCTGGATGTCGGTCAGCCTGGCGTGCCCGAGTCCGACCGCAAACCCAACCCCGACTTCGTGCTGAATCAGCCGCGCTACAAAGGCGCCAAAGTTCTGTTGGCTCGCAAGAACTTCGGCTGCGGCTCCAGCCGCGAGCACGCCCCCTGGGCCATCGACCAATACGGCTTTCGCTGTGTGATCGCGCCCAGCTTTGCCGACATCTTCTTCAACAACTGCTTTAAAAACGGCCTGCTGCCCATCGTGCTGCCCGAAGCTGCCGTGGACCTGCTGTTCAACGAAGTGGCGGCCTTCCCCGGCTACGAACTCACGGTCGACCTGGAGCGTCAAGTGGTGGTGCGCCCCCAAGGCGAAGAGATCCCCTTCGAGGTGCAGGCTTTCCGCAAGTACTGCCTGCTCAACGGTCTGGACGACATCGGCCTGACCTTGCGCCACGCCGACAAGATCAAGGCCTTTGAAGCCGAACGCCTGGCCACCAAGCCCTGGTTGGCTCACACCGCCGTCAACGCCTAAAGAACTCTGGAACTTTCATGAAAATCGCAGTCCTCCCCGGTGATGGCATCGGCACCGAAATCGTCGCCGAAGCCGTCAAAGTTTTGAACACGCTCGACCTGAAGTTCGAGATGGAAACCGACCTGGTCGGTGGCGCCGCCTATGACGCCCATGGCCACCCCCTGCCCGAAGCCACGCTCAAGCTGGCCATGGCGTCTGACGCCGTGCTGTTTGGCGCGGTGGGCGACTGGAAGTACGACAAGCTCGACCGCCCCTTGCGCCCCGAGCAAGCCATTTTGGGTCTGCGCAAAAACATGGGCCTGTTCGCCAATTTCCGCCCCGCCATTTGCTACGAGCAGCTGGTGGGCGCGTCCAGCCTCAAGCCCGAGCTGATCTCGGGTCTGGACATTCTGATCATCCGCGAGCTCACGGGCGATATTTACTTCGGTCAGCCGCGCGGCCGCCGTGTGGCCACCGACGGCCACTTCCCCGGTGCCGAAGAAGCCTTCGACACCATGCGCTACTCCAAGCCCGAGATCGAGCGCATCGCGCACGTGGCCTTCCAGGCCGCACGCAAGCGCAAGGCCGCAGGCAAAGAGGGCCGCGTGACCAGCGTCGACAAAGCCAACGTGCTCGAGACCTTCCAGTTCTGGAAAGACGTGGTCACCGAAGTCGGCAAAGAGTACCCCGACATCGCGCTGGACCACATGTACGTGGACAACGCCGCCATGCAACTGGTCAAAGAGCCCAAGCGCTTTGACGTGGTGGTCACCGGCAACATGTTCGGCGATATCCTGAGCGACGAAGCCTCCATGCTCACCGGCTCGATTGGCATGCTGCCCTCGGCCAGCCTGAACACCAAGAGCCAAGGTTTGTACGAACCCAGCCACGGCAGCGCCCCCGACATCGCGGGCAAAGGCGTGGCCAACCCACTGGCCACCATCCTGAGTGCCGCCATGATGCTGCGCTTCAGCCTGAACCAGGGCGAAGCCGCCGAGCGCATCGAAGCCGCGGTGCAAAAAGTGCTGGCCCAAGGGCTGCGCACCGGCGACATCTGGCGCGAAGGCACGACCAAGGTCGGCACCCGCGAAATGGGTGATGCCGTGGTCAAGGCCCTCGCCTGAGCCCCCGAAGAATGCTGTCAGGAAGCGCTCAGGCAGCATCCATTAAAATGATCACCATGATCGGTGCCCGCTTGTTCTCTCTGAACTTCGCTTCTGCCAACAAGGCAGAAGTTCGCGCGCGTGCAATCACCACAAAAACCACGACCATTAAGGGCTGATCCAGCTCGGTTCGTCGTGCGCCCTCCCGGCCAGACGAGCCGGGCAAACAGTCTGGTCTGACACTGTTTTAAAAACTGAAAGGGCGTTGAAATGAGCAAGTTAGTAGGTTTGGTCGGCTGGCGCGGCATGGTCGGCTCGGTGTTGATGGACCGCATGATTCAGGAAAAAGACTTTGACCTGATCGAGCCCTTGTTCTTCTCCACATCGAACGCGGGTGGCAAAGCCCCCTCGATGGCCAAGAACGAAACCACGCTGCAAGACGCCTTCAACATCGAGCAACTCAAGCGCTGCGAGATCATCATCACCGCGCAGGGCGGCGACTACACCTCCGAAGTCTTCCCCAAACTGCGCGCCGCGGGCTGGAACGGCCACTGGATTGACGCTGCGTCGACCCTGCGCATGGAAAAAGACGCCGTGATCATTCTCGATCCGGTCAACATGCCCGTGATCAAAAACGCGCTGGCCCAGGGTGGCAAGAACTGGGTGGGCGGCAACTGCACCGTGTCGTGCATGTTGATGGGCGTTGGGGCCCTGTACAAAGCCGGTCTGGTCGAGTGGATGAGCACCCAGACTTACCAAGCAGCATCGGGCGGCGGTGCACAACACATGCGCGAGTTGCTGACCCAATACGGCACCCTGAACGCCGAAGTCAAAGCCCTGCTGGACGACCCCAAGAGCGCCATTCTGGAAATTGACCGCATGGTGGTCGCCAAGCAGCGCGCCTTGACCGTTGCTGAGACCGCCAACTTTGGCGTGCCTTTGGGTGGCTCCTTGATCCCCTGGATCGACAAGGACCTGGGCAACGGTATGTCCAAGGAAGAGTGGAAAGGCATGGCCGAAACCAACAAAATCTTGGGACTGGGCGGGTCATTTGGCACTGCGGCCATCCCGGTGGACGGTTTCTGCGTGCGGGTGGGCGCGATGCGCTGCCACAGCCAGGCCTTGACGTTCAAACTGAAAAAAGACGTGCCCGTGGCCGACATCGAAGCCATGATCGCGGCTGACAACGCCTGGGTCAAACTGGTGCCCAACACCCGCGAAGCCACCATCCAAGACCTGACCCCAGTGGCGGTGACAGGCACCATGAACATTCCCGTAGGCCGCGTGCGCAAGCTGGCCATGGGACCGGAATACGTGGGCGCCTTCACCATCGGTGACCAATTGTTGTGGGGTGCGGCCGAGCCGCTGCGCCGGATGTTGCGAATTTTATTGCTTGCTGAGTTGTGATATCTTTGAAATACCACTAAATAGGTCTGAATTCATGAGTGAAATGACACCAAACGCAGCACGACGCTTTCAACCTAGAGGCATTATTTTTTCAGTGCTTATCGCTTGGAGCCTGTCCGCTCATCCCTTGTCATTGGGTAAGTTTCAGGTGCAATCGGCAATGGGTGAGCCGCTCCGGGCAGAGGTTGAAGTCACACAGTTCACACCCGAAGAATTGCGTGGCTTGCAAACCCAATTGGCTTCCCCTGCGACCTTTCAACAAGCAGGCATGGAGTACAACCCGGCCTTGGCTGGCGTGGTCACGCGCTTGGAAAATCGAAATGATGGTCGACCTTTTATCGTGATGACAGGACGCAGCCCCATTCAGGATGCTTTCATTGACCTGATCCTTGAAGCCCAATGGTCAACCGGGCGGATCGTTAAAAATTATGCGCTGCTGTTGAATGCGACCACGGCCACGACCGCATCCGGTCTCCGCTCCAATCTCGTCAGCCCAGCGCCAGCGCGTTCCAACGCATCGGGCCCACCCATCGGACTGAGCACCAACACGCCGCTGCAGCCTTCTGTCAACAGTGCCTCGGATCGGACAGTTGTGAACCCCGTCAGTGTGGAGTTCAATGCGGACAAAGTTCCTGTTTACCGTTTTGAATCTGTAGATTTACCGAGCTCAAACACCCGCTCTGACTTGCCTGTGGCTCCTGCTGTTGCGCGCAACCCTTTCGAACGGCCCATGGCCTTGGTGACACCTGCGCCCCAAAATGAATACTTGGTTTCGAACGGCGACTCCATGACTGTTCGAGCTGGTGACAGCGCTTCTCAATTGGTTTCGGGTCGTTTGCCCGCCAATGTCTCCATGGATCAAATGCTTTTGGCCATGGTCAAGGCCAATCCAAATGCATTCATTGAAGCCAATGTCAATTTGGTCCGGGCAGGTTCGGTTCTGAGATTACCCAAAGCCGACGAGGCCACCCAAATTTCCAAAGCCGAAGCACGACAAACAGTGATCGCCCAGAATCGAGATTTTGCGGCCTATGCCCGCAGGGTCGCAGAGACCCCTCTTCTGGTCGGTTCTACCGACAACCGAGAAATGTCTGGCCGAGTGGCTGTGGCCACCAGCAACAGTGCTGCGCAAACCACGAACAACGACAGACTCACCTTGTCCAAAGCACAAACAGGCAAAGACAATGCGGAAGCCAGGCTGGCAACTGAGCGCGAGGCCAAAGACACGGCTGATCAGTTGGCCGCATTGAACAAAAACCTGCGAGATTTGGAATCATTGTCGAAAGACCGGCCCTCTTCCACGACTTCGATGGACACCACTTCACCATTACCCACGGCCACAAACAACCCTCAACAAAGCCTGTTTGAACAAATGGGTGCCTACAAAACAGCGTGGACCTGGGTTGGCGGCCTCTTGCTCGGCTTGCTGGCCTTGGCACTTTGGAGCCGCAAAAAGAATTCAAAACCCCACGAAGTTTTCGCTCCATCGTACGATGACGGACCCAGCCCAACCATGCCCACGATGGCCCCCACCATGCCGCACCCACAAATGGCGGGTATTGACTTGAACCTCAACAGCAGCCCTGTGAATGCGCCAACAACAGGCGACTCGACCCTGCATGATGTGACTGAGCAAAACAAGCTCGCCTTGGCCAGTCAGTTGCTGGCTTCAGGCGACAAAGACCTGGCGCGTACGCTGATCATGTCGGTGGCTTCATCAGCCAACGGGGACCTCAAAGCACGTGCACTGCAAATGCTCGGTCAAATCGCGTGAGACTGGCGCTCGGTGTCAGCTACTCTGGCACAGCCTATCAAGGTTGGCAGAGTCAGTCCTCCGGGCTCACGGTTCAGGACAAACTGGAAAAAGCACTCTCTGCATTTTGTGATGTACCGCGTGTGAGCACGCTGTGCGCGGGGCGCACCGATGCCGGCGTTCATGGCTTGATGCAGGTGGTGCATTTTGACACCGACATCGAGCGTGACCCCTCCTCCTGGGTGCGCGGCACCAACCGCTTCTTGCCATCCGACATCGCTGTTCAGTGGGCCCAATCTGTCCCAGACAGCTTCCATTGCCGTGCCAGCGCCACGGGCAGGCGCTATGTGTATGTGCTGCTCGACTCGCCAGTGCGGCCCAGCCTCGAGGCGGGACGCGTGGGTTGGGTCTATCGCCCCCTTGCGCAAGAGCCTATGCGGCTAGCGAGCCAACATTTGCTGGGCGAGCATGATTTCTCGTCGTTCAGGGCCAGCAGTTGCCAAGCCCTGTCACCGGTCAAGACGCTGCGGAAAATTGCCATTGCCCGGCACGGTCACTACTGGCGCTTCGAGTTCGAGGGCAATGCATTTTTGCACCACATGATCCGCAACATCATGGGTTGCATGGTGGTGGTGGGCCAAGGTCAGCAAAGCCCTGACTGGATGCTGGAGGTGCTGCACGCCAAGAGCCGCGATGCGGCAGCGCCCACCTTTTCGCCGGACGGCTTGTACTTTGCCGGTCCGATGTACAGCGCAGAATGGGGCTTGCCCGACACCACCCCACCCTTCGACTGGTTACCATGATCCAGCACCGTACCCGTATCAAAATGTGTGGCTTCACCCGTGAAGTCGATGTGCAAGCCGCCGTGCATGTCGGCACCGATGCCGTGGGCTTTGTGCTTTATCCGCCCAGCCCTCGCAACGTGAGCATGGCGCGTGCCGCTGAATTGGCCCGCCTGTTGCCCGCCTTTGTCACACCTGTTTTGCTCTTTGTGAACGAAACACCCGAAAACATCCAGCAGGCCTGTGCCGCCGTGCCCGGCGCTTTGCTGCAGTTTCACGGCGATGAGTCGGCGGACTTTTGCGAGGCCATGAGCCTGGCCTCGGGGCGACCCCATTTGAAAGTGGCGCGAATCCCCTTGACTGAAGCGGCCAGCTTTGACTTGTTAAAATTTGCTTCAACCTATAAAAAAGCCCAAGCCCTCTTGCTCGACGCCCATGTCGACGGATACGGCGGCGGCGGGAAAACTTTCAATTGGTCACTGCTGCCACCAAACGTCAATGCTCACCTCGTTTTGTCTGGTGGACTCACACCTGCAAACGTGGCCGATGGCATTCGGGCGCTGCGCTCCAGCGGTCTGTCATTGGCCGTTGACGTGAGCTCAGGCATCGAGTCCGACAAGGGCCTGAAAGATGCCGACAAAATCCAGCAATTCGTGGCCGCCGTGCGAGCGGCCGATGCTGACCTCCTTTGAGTTTTTCCGGTTTACCCCCGACCCTTCTTGCCATGTACGACTACCAACAACCCGACGCCAAGGGACACTTCGGCATTTACGGCGGCAGCTTTGTCAGCGAAACCCTGACCCACGCCATCAACGAGCTCAAAGCTGCCTACGCGAAGTACCAGCACGACCCCGAGTTCATCGCCGAATTCAAGTCCGAGCTGGCGCACTTTGTGGGCCGCCCCTCGCCCGTGTACCACGCGGCCCGCATGAGCCGCGAGATGGGCGGCGCGCAGATTTTCTTGAAGCGCGAGGACCTGAACCACACCGGCGCGCACAAGATCAACAACACCATCGGGCAGGCCATGCTCGCCAAACGCATGGGCAAGCCGCGCATCATTGCCGAGACCGGTGCAGGCCAGCATGGCGTGGCCACCGCCACCATTTGCGCCCGTTACGGGCTGGAGTGCGTGGTCTACATGGGCAGCGAAGACGTCAAGCGACAAAGCCCCAATGTCTACCGCATGAAGCTCTTGGGCGCCACCGTGGTGCCTGTCGACTCGGGCAGCAAGACCCTCAAGGACGCGCTCAACGAAGCGATGCGCGATTGGGTGGCCAATGTGGACAACACCTTCTACATCATCGGCACCGTGGCGGGCCCGCACCCCTACCCCATGATGGTGCGCGACTTCCAGAGCGTGATCGGCGAGGAATGCCTGACGCAAATGCCCGAGATGTTCAAGAGCCTGCAAATGGCGGAGCAACAACCTGACGCGGTCATTGCCTGCGTTGGCGGTGGCAGCAATGCCATGGGTATCTTTTACCCCTACATTTCGCAAGAAAACACCCGTTTGATCGGCGTGGAAGCGGCAGGCGAAGGCCTGGACACGGGCAAACACTCGGCCTCGCTGCAGCTGGGCACACCCGGGGTCTTGCACGGCAACCGCACCTACATCCTGCAAGACGAGAATGGCCAGATCACCGAGACGCACAGCGTGAGCGCGGGTCTGGACTACCCCGGCGTGGGCCCTGAACACGCGTTCCTCAAAGACATTGGCCGTGCCGAGTATGTGGGCATCACCGACAAAGAAGCGCTCGAGGCCTTCCACTACCTTTGCCGCACCGAAGGCATCATCCCCGCGCTGGAGTCGAGCCACGCGGTGGCTTACGCCATGAAGTTGGCCAAAACCATGCGCCCTGACCAGTCGATCCTGGTCAACATGTCAGGGCGAGGCGACAAAGACATCGGCACCGTGGCCGATCTCTCGAACGCCGACTTTTTCTGCCGCCCCAGCTGCCAAGGCCAATCGGTCAAAGGCGCCGAGCAGCCCGTGAACTTTGTGAAGTGAAGGCCGACATGAGCCGCATCGACGTCACCCTCTCCACTCTGAACTCCCAAGGTCGCAAGGCATTGATCCCGTATGTGACGGCCGGATTCCCGCAAAAAGACACCACCGTGGCTTTGATGCACGCCATGACCCAAGCCGGCGCCGACATCATCGAGCTGGGTGTGCCCTTTTCTGACCCGTCTGCCGATGGCCCCGTGATCCAGAAAGCCGGTGACAAAGCGTTGGCGCTGGGCATTGGCACCGTGCAAGTGCTGGCCATGGTGCGCGAGTTCCGCCAGACCAACAGCACCACCCCCGTGGTGCTGATGGGCTATGCCAACCCGGTGGAGCGTTACGACCAAAAGCACGGCGCTGACAGCTTCATCCGTGATGCATCCGCCGCCGGTGTGGACGGCGTGCTGATCGTGGACTACCCGCCCGAAGAATGCGTGGAATTTGCCGCCAAGCTGCGTGCCCACAGCATGGACCTGATTTTTTTGCTGGCCCCCACCAGCACCGACGAGCGCATGCAGCAAGTGGCGAAAGTGGCCAGCGGCTATGTTTACTACGTCTCCCTCAAAGGGGTGACGGGTTCCGGCACACTGGACACCGATGCGGTCGAAGCCATGCTGCCGCGTATCCGCCAGCACGTCAGCGTGCCGGTGGGCGTGGGCTTTGGCATCCGCGATGCGCAGACTGCCAAAGCCATCAGCCGCGTGGCCGATGCGGTGGTGATCGGTTCGCGCCTGATCCAGCTGATCGATGCCGCCCCGGCCGATCACATCAACGCCGTGGCCGCCGAATTTCTGAGCGGTATCCGTCAGGCGCTGGATGCCTGAATGAAAGGCGCATGGCCGGCGAACCTGACGCCTTTCACGGGCCAGGTCTAACGGACCGTTTCAACGATAATCGTCAGCACAAGGAGACCCCCTGATGTCCTGGCTAGAAAAACTGCTTCCCCCGAAAATCCAACACACCGACCCGGCCGAGCGCCGCACGGTGCCTGAAGGCTTGTGGGTCAAGTGCCCCAGCTGCGAGACGGTGTTGTACAAAACCGATCTGGAAGAAAACCAAAACGTTTGTCCCGGTTGCGCGCACCACCTGCGGATCGGCGCAAGGGCCCGCCTGAACGCCTTTTTGGATGGCGAAGGCCGCTATGAAATTGGCCAAGAAGTCGTCCCGGTCGATCCTCTGAAGTTCAAGGACAGCCGCAAATACCCCGAGCGTCTCAAAGAAGCCATGGACAACACCGGCGAGACCGATGCCCTGGTGGTGATGGGCGGCTCGGTGCACAGCATCAATCTGGTGGTGGCCTGTTTTGAGTTCGACTTCATGGGCGGCTCCATGGGCTCGGTGGTGGGCGAGCGCTTTGTGCGAGGCGTGGAGGCTGCCATCGCCCAAAAAGTGCCCTTCGTCTGCTTCACCGCCACGGGTGGCGCCCGCATGCAAGAAGGTCTGCTCTCACTCATGCAAATGGCCAAGACCAACGCCGCCTTGACCCGCTTGGCCAAAAAGGGCCTGCCTTACATCAGCGTGCTGACCGACCCGACCATGGGTGGCGTGTCGGCCGGCTTTGCCTTTTTGGGCGATGTGGTGATTGCCGAGCCCAAGGCCCTGATCGGTTTTGCCGGCCCCCGCGTGATCGAAACCACCGTGCGCGTGACCCTGCCCGAAGGCTTCCAGCGTGCCGAGTTCCTGCAAACCAAGGGCGCGGTGGACTTCATCTGCGACCGCCGAGAACTGCGCAAAACCATGGCCAGCACGCTGGCGATGCTGCAACGCCAGCCGGCCGACGCGGTGAGCTGACCACGTTCAGAACATCCAGCCCATTTGCAGCTGGGCCAGCGCGATGCCCAGCAACTGCAAAACCAACAGCAAAGCCAATGGCGACAGGTCCACGCCGCCAATGAGCGGGATCCAGCGGCGAAATGGCCGTAAAAATGGGGCGCACAAACGGTCAGACAAAAGGTGCATCGGTGAACCTGGATTGACCCAAGACATGACCGCCAGAACCAGCACCAAAGCCCCCAAGGCAGAGACCGCCAACTGCGCCAAGCCCACCAGACTGACCAGAGGCAGCAAGGCCAACTCACCTCGCCCGCCGGCCAGGAACCAGACCAAGCCAAACTGGGCAAGCTTGACCAAGCAAGCCCCCAGCAGGCTGGACAAGTCCCAGCCCGCGACGGCCGGGACCACTTTGCGCAAAGGCAAAACCAGCCAATCGGTCACCGCAAACACAAATCGCCCCAAGGGCTGTTGAAACGAGATGCGCTGCCATTGCATGACAAAACGCAACAAACAGGTGCCCGCCACCAGCCCAGCCAGCACTTCCAAAACCATGTTCACCATCTGCATCCACATCGCTGCGTCCTCCTCGTGCGATGATACCCAGATGCCTGAAAACGCAGCCCCATCCCCTGAAACCATGACGGATTTGCCCCTCTTCCCTTTGGGAACAGTGCTGTTTCCGGGTGCCCTCTTGCCTTTGCAACTTTTTGAACTGCGCTACCTGCAGATGATTGGCGAATGCGAGCGCCGAGGCTCGGGCTTTGGCGTGGTCACCCTGACCCAAGGCCGCGAAGTGCACCGTCCCGGCACAGCGGCCGAGCAGTTTGAGGCTTTGGGCACCCGGGTTCAGATCGAGCGCATCGAGCGGCCTCAGCCCGGTTTGGTCATGGTGTGGTGCCGGGGTGTCGAAAAATTCCGCATCGAAGCCACTCAGCAGCGCAGCGACGGCCTGTGGCTCGGCCAAGTACAAGCCTTGCCGCCCGAGCCTGCGGTGCAGGTACCCGAAGACCTGCAGCACTTGTCTGCGCAAATGCACGACGTGTTGACCCAGCTGAGCGCCCAGCCCAGCGAGGTGCCCCACTGGGCCGAGGCTTGGCGGCTGCAGGACTGCAGCTGGCTGTCCCACCGCTGGGGCGAACTGCTGCCCTTGCCTTTGCAAATGAAATACCGCCTCTTTGCCCTGCAAGAACCCTTGATGCGGCTGGAGTTGATCGGCGACATGGTCACCCCGTCTGAGCCCTCGCCTTAACCTTCGACGTCCTCATTGGGCCTCCAAAGCCAAAAGCCTCCCGCAAACTCTTAAAATAGTGGGTTTTGCGCTCTGGCGCAGCCTTTCTTTCTCCTCATTTTTCGCAATCCAGGCTCAAGCCCTCACTGAGCCCAACCACCGCCTGCCATGTCCGACACGAACGCCAACGCCCAAACGGCACCAGCTCCTGCACCAGCCCCAGAAGATGAAAACCAGCTGATCGCTGAGCGCCGCGAAAAACTCAAGGCCATGCGCCAGGCGCAGGTCGACGGCAAAGGCGTGGCTTTCCCCAACGACTTCAAGCCCGAGCACCACGCCGCCAACCTGCACCAAGCCCACGGCGAGAAAGCCGCTGAAGAACTCAATGGCGAAGACGTGGCCAAGACCACCGCCAAGGTGGCGGGCCGCATGATGCTCAAGCGCGTCATGGGCAAGGCCAGCTTTGCCACGCTGCAAGACGCCACGGGCCGCATTCAGGTCTATGTGACCCGCGACGACGTGGGTGAAGACCTGTACGCGCTGTTCAAGCACTGGGACCTGGGTGACATCGTGGGCGTGGAAGGCCACTTGTTCAAGACCCGTACCGGCGAGCTGTCCATCCACGCCACCGGCATCCGCATGCTCACCAAGAGCCTGCGCCCCATGCCCGACAAATTCCACGGCATTGCCGACCAAGAAGTGAAGTACCGCCAGCGCTATGTGGACCTGATGACCGACGAAGCCGCCCGCAAGCGCTTTGTGGTCCGCAGCAAGGCCGTCAGCGGCATCCGCGAGTTCATGGTCCAGCACGGCTTTTTGGAAGTCGAAACCCCCATGCTCCACCCCATTCCCGGTGGTGCCAACGCCAAGCCCTTTGTCACGCACCACAACGCGCTGGACCAAGAGATGTTCTTGCGCATCGCGCCCGAGCTGTACCTCAAGCGCTTGCTGGTGGGCGGCTTTGAGCGCGTGTTCGAGATCAACCGCAACTTCCG
>JAIXRJ010000047.1 GCA_027485235.1 Comamonadaceae bacterium | reverse complement strand
GGCGTGCAAGACATCAAGGACACCGGCATCAAGTTCGTCAACATGCCCACCCATGCGCAAGCGGCCTCGGTGCCCACCGGTGTGGATGCCACTTGCACCATCTACCCCGCCTACCTGGCGGCACAAGCCTCCGGCACGGTGGCGATCGCCAACTCTTTTGGCTTCACCGAGGAGCACTACGATGGCCCCGCCGGCAAAGGTGCTGGCCACATGCTGGCCAGTGTGAAAAAGTCGCCTTTCTTCCCCGATGGCTACTACCTGCACCGCTCGTTCTGGATCGGCCGCAATGGCCTGATCGACCAGCACCCGCAGGCCGTGGTGGCCTTCCTCATGGCCCAGCAAGAGGCTGTGGCCGCCCTGACCGCGATGGACGCAGGTGCGGTGTCGCAACTGGTGAAGGACTACTGGAAACTCGATCCTGTGCAAGGCGCCAAGGTGGTCAAGGACGACGTGCTGTTTGCGCGCGGATGGTCCTGGCCCACCGAAAACGATGCCCGTGCGGTGCTGGAAACTTCCAAGTTCATGGCCGGCAACAAGGTCATTGAAAAGCCCTTGCAATGGTCCCAAGTCAAGGATGCCTTCTCACGCACAGCCCCCTTGATTCGCCAAGCTTATGACCGATTGGGTGCCAAACCCGGCAACTCTGAATTCACCCGCACCGACGTGGCCGATTTGCGCGGCCGCCCAGTCTGGGAATTGGACAAATGGTCAGATCGCAGCTGAGTTTCAAAACACCAAAACAGGAGAAAGACCATGAAAGTCGGATTCATCGGATTGGGGGTGATGGGCGCGCCCATGGCCCTGAACATCCTCAAACACGGCCACGAACTCACCGTGTTCGACCGCAGCCCAGAAGCTGTGGCCCGTCTGGTGCAAGCCGGTGCACGCGCAGCCCACACGGCCCGGGAGGTCGGCGCAGCCAGCGAGATGGTGGTCACCATGTTGCCCGAGCCGCAGCACGTTGAGCAAGTCGTGCTGGGCGCTGATGGTCTGGTTGAAGGACTGCCTGCGGGTGGCATCGTCATCGAAATGAGCACCATCGACCCGGCCACTTCGCGCCGCGTCGGAGATGCGCTGCGGGCGCGCGGCATGGAACTGGTCGACTCCCCCGTGGGCAAGACCAGTGAACATGCCGTGACCGGCACTCTGACCTTGATGGTGGGCGGCAACCAAGCGGCGATTGATCGCGCCACACCGGTGCTCAACTGCATGGGTACCGACACCTACTACTGCGGTGGCCCGGGCACTGGGCACGCCATGAAGATGACCAACAACCTGTTGGCCACCACCATCATGGTGGCCAACACCGAGGCCTTGGCCATTGGCGTGAAAAACGGTCTGACGCTGGAGTTGATGCAACAAGTCATGCGCACCACCATGGCCTGGAACCAGCAGTTTGCCGTGGCCTTGCCCAAGAAAGCCTTTGTGGGTGACGACAGCCCCGGCTTTGCCATTCGCTTGGCTTGCAAGGACGTGCGTTTGGCCTGCGAAGCGGCTGAGCAAATGGGCTTTGTGGCGTCGGTGGGTCGGGGCGCTCAAGCGACCATGGACCGTGCCATCGGCATGGGCCTGGGCGATCGCGACACCGCCGCCTTGATGTTCATCCGTGAAAAGGAATTGGGCATCGAAATCCGTCAAGAGCCGCCCGCCGCTCCCAAGACCGCTTGAAAGGACGTCCCCTTGCCCGCCTACGTCATCAATGACATGGAGATCACGGACCCGCTCAGGTTCGAGGAATACAAACGCCTGTCGCCTGCCACCGTGGCGGCTTATGGCGGGCGTTTCCTGGCCCGTGGCGGGCAAGTGACAACGCTCGAAGGCGACTGGGAACCCAAGAGGATGGTCATGCTGGAATTTCCAAGCGTGGCGCAAGCGCAAGCCTGGTTGGACTCGCCGGAATACGCACCGGCCAGACGTTTGCGGCAGTTGTCAGCCAAAGCCCGCATGGTGGTGATCGAAGGGCTGGCCCTCCACGAGCACTGACACCGCGTCTGCATGGTCTGCACTGCCGCCATCCATAGCGGCATGAAGAAAGCCTGAACCCCACCCACCGGTCACGGTGGGTGGGGTTTGTTTTTTTCAGCGCAATCCTGGCAAACCACCATGTTCGTCCACCCCCGGGGCATGGCTGCTTGGGTCTGCCACGTGCCAAGGCGCCTGACAAGCGGGTGCCGGCATTTCCACCTTCCTGCCACGCACCTCCACTTGGCGCGTGCGCAACTGCGGGTGATGGATCAGATCGAGCACCGAATTGATGGCACCAAAAGGCGTTTGCGCCTCGGTCAATCGATCGGCCACCTCGCCACCGGTCAGGCCCCCAATCACGGCCTGGATCATGTCTTCGATCTGGTCCCGGTGCAAACCCCGTGCTGCGCTGCTGGCAAAGCGTGGGTCGTGCGCCAGCTCAGGCTGCAGCAACACATGCTGGCAAAAGGTCTGCCATTCGCGATCGTTTTGCACCGCCAGCACAACTTCATGGCCATCCCGACACGTGAAGGCCCCATAAGCGGCAATGCTCGGGTGCTTGAGTCCCCCGCGCTGTGGCGCGGCACGGCCATAGCGGGCCTGCAAATAGGGCACGGCCATGAGTTCGGCCGCTGAATCAAACAAAGACACATGCAGGGCGCTGCCCTGCCCTGTGCGCTCGCGCAAAAACAAAGCCTCCAAAATGCCTTGCGCCGCGTTCATGCCGGCCGTGATGTCGCAAATCGACACCCCGATGCGGCCCCAAGGGCCAGGCGCGCCGTTGACCGAAACCAAGCCGCTTTCGGCCTGCACCAACAGGTCATACGCCTTCAGGTCGTGCATGGGGCCGGTTTCTCCATACCCCGTGATGTCGCAGGTGATCAGGCGCGCAAAGCGCTCGCGCAGGCTCGCAGAACCCAGGCCCAGACGTTCGGCAGCGCCGGGCGCCAAATTCTGCACAAACACATCCGCTTGGGCCAGCAGGGCCATCATCTGCGCATGGTCGGCGTCCTGACGCAAATCCAGCGCCACCGATTCCTTGCCCTGGTTGATCCAGACGAAATACGAGGACTCACCGTAGACCTCGCGGTCGTAGTCGCGAGCGAAATCGCCTTCGGGCCGCTCGATCTTGATGACCCGTGCGCCCGCATGGGCCAAGCGGCTGGAACAATACGGTGCAGCCACAGCATGCTCCAGCGACACCACCAACAGACCCTGCAACGGTTGAAGACTCATGATGCACTCCCTTCGGTGGCCGCATTGGTTTCGGGCAAATGGCCACGGTCACACAAAAAATCCAGCAGTTTGGCCACAGAAGGCATGGCCGCTCGGTCTTTTCGAACGCACAGCAGCATGCGGCGCTCGGCCCACGCGTCACTGAAAGGGCGAACCGTCAGGTCCAGACCTTTGGCCAAAACGCGTGCCGCCTGTTCAGGCAACAGGCCCAAGCCCAGTCCCGCTTCGACCATGTGGCAGATGGCCTCGAAACTGCGCACCTGAATGCGCAACTGCAAAGTCCTTTGCGCAATCACGGCCTGCGAAGCGAGCAAACGGGTCATGGACGAGCCGCCCTCCAAGGTGATCAATTCATCGTCCAGCACATCGTTGAAGCTCAAAGTCTCGAAAGCCGCCAGCGCGTGGTGGTTCGGCATCACCGCGGCCAATCGGTCCTGGCAATAGGGCCGGGTCTCCAGGCCTTCCACCGCCACGCCCTCGACCACGATGCCCACATCGGCTTCTGCGGCTTGCAAAGCACTCACAATTTCCTCGCTCCACCGCTCTTGCATGATGACCTTCACATCCGGGTTGTGGTGGGCAAACGCGGCCAAGTCGTTGGGCAAGGTGTCCGTGATCACCGAGGTGTTGGCCAGCAGGCGCAACGCCCCCTTGCGGCCGTTGGCATGGTCGCGCATTTCAGCCTGCATTTGGTTGAGCTCGACCAGCAAAGCGCGGGCGTGCGGCAGCAAGGACGCGCCGGCCGCCGTCACCTCAACGCCGCGGGATGAGCGCTCCAGCAAGGTGGTGCGAAAGCGGTGTTCCAGCAAGGCCATGCGCCGGCTGGCCGCAGCCAGGCCAATGTGCGAAGCCTCGGCCGCCTTGGTCAAGCTGCGCAATTCGGCAGCGCGCACGAACAAGGCCAGGGAATCGATATCGGGGAGCATGTTCAGCCTCCAGGTAAAAAGGGCAGGTCAATCCGGACCAAGCCATAAGGCGGCAAGACCCAAGAGACGGGACAGTCTCCCAACTCGCGCCAGGGACTGCTGCTCGGCGTGTCCAAAAAGTGCAGCCAAGACTCGGCGTCCAGACAAGCCCATTTTGCCCAAGACGCCTCGGGCGAGCCGCCCAGCGTCTTCGCTTGCGCACCGAGATTGGCCAGCACCATTTGCCAACATTGCCCATTGTGGCCTGTGACAGCGGCCACCCCCCTTCCCTGCGCGGCTGTGCAGGGCTCATCCGCCGCCTTCAGCACCACAGGGTGCAGGCACTGCCAGCGCAAGCAAACTTGCAGCAAGGCTGCCGATGGCGTCATCTGCCAGGTGTCATCCCTTGGCCAGAACAAAGCATCCTCACCCACCAGCGGCGGCAAGCTCAGCGCCTTGACGCCAGCTTGGGCCGCCTCGGCCAGATGGCCCAAAAGCCAGGCGGCACCGAACAGGCCGCGACTGCGGGGATCGCGCGAAGCCAAGGCCATCCGCCTTTTTCCATCGCTGTGCGGCTGACGCCCCAGCGGGCTCGCGCGGGCAGACAAACGGCTCGGGCCCAGATGCCAGTCCCGCTCAGGATGTCGGCGACGCGCCGTCTCCAGCAGCGAGGGCAGGCTTTGCAAACCCTGCATGACGCTGTCGTCATCGGCCCCGTGCACGGTGGGGCAAACCGTGAAACCCATGAAGTCCTCACCCCCACTGAGCTCGAGCCGGTTGAGTTGCGCAAAAAAATGCGGCGTGCCGCCCCCAATGGCCGAGCCTGGAAACAGTGAGCGTAAAAACCGGGCCGCCTGCACGCCGCAAGGCAAGGCCGCAACGGACATCGGCACCACACCCGCCAGCGCCAACTGCTGAGCCAGTGCACGGCAGTCCGCGTCGGGTGTGCCGCCGTCGCCAAGTCCTTCACGGCCACACAGATCCAGCCGCAGCGAAGCACCCGCGGCTTGCAACAAGCGGCGCAAGCCCGTTCCGTCCACCGCAGCGTTCGGCGTGTCAGGCCAGAGCGTGAGGTGCAAAAAGGCTGGGCGCCACTGCGCCAAAACGGCCAACACCCAGGCCGCAGGCGCGCGCGTCATGTCGGGTGTGATGGCCAAGCCCAAACGCAGGTTGGGGGAGGCACCGTGCGTCAACGACCCAGGCCAGCGCAGCTGCAGCGCTGACGGCGACACCTCAGTTGGTGGGTCAGGCGGCGGGCCTAGCAAACACAAATGCAGCTCACGCGTCCACGGCTGACCCTGGCGCAAGACATAAGGCCTGGGCATTGAATTGGAACGGCTGTAGGTTTTGAAAGAGGCATCGGCGTTGTTACGCTGGTCCTCCAGTTCGTAATCCTCGCCAGGCAATTGGGCTTGGGCCCAATGCCCCGGCGCATATTCGTGACGCAGCGCGCGCACCGCTGTGAAAGGGGGCCAGGCAGGCACCTCGTGCGGCAAGCTGGACACGCTGGTGCGACCGTCCACATGCTGGACTTGCATAGCGCAACCGGCCGCCGACATCGGGTGCAGCAAGACCCAGCCACAGCGGTTGCTCCACAGGTCATGGCTGGGCGTGGCTTGCGCCTGGAAATGCAAGCCCCCATCAGGGTCGCCCCGCACCTGCAGGTCCAGCCGAATGCCAGCACCTTCTACAGGTGCACCGACCACGTCCTGCGGATCGCAGGCCATGCGCCCGCGCAAGCTGAGCGCAAAACCCACGCCTTCGATCTGGTGATCCAAGACCTCGAACACGGGCTCGGGCGTGCCCCAGGCGGCATCGCGAAACAAAAAGGCCAGGCCATGCCAGACCTCGTGGCCATGGGCATGCACCGGCCCGAAACGCCCCCCGACCAGCTCGAACGACAGGGGCCCGGCGCGCAGCTTCAAGCGCTGCGGCAAGGGCTCGTCACACCCGTACAGTGCCCGCCGCTCACGCGCTGACATGGCGGGCTTTCGGGCCAAGCATCAAATGGTGCGCCCGCCGTCGACCGGCAGTTCAACACCGGTGATGAAAGCGGCAGCGTCGCTGGCCAGGTAAAGCGCCGCTTGGGCCACATCGTTGGGCGTCGACATGCGACCCAAGGGAATGCCTGCGGTGATGCGGGCACGGGCCTCGGGGGTGTCGGCCGTGCCCAAAAACTGCTCGATCAGGCCTGTGGCGCCCATCACCGGGCAGATGGCGTTGACACGAATGCCGTCTGGGCCCAATTCAGCCGCCATGGACTTGGAGAGCAAGTTGACCGCCCCCTTGGACGCGTTGTACCAGGTCAATCCGGGGCGCGGACGCAAGCCTGCGGTCGAGCCAATGTTGATGATCGCGCCTTGCCCTTGCTGGCGCAAGAGTGGCACCACCGCGCGGGCCATGTGGAAAATCGACTTCACATTGACGTTGAACACCCGGTCAAAGGTGGCTTCGTCCACGTCCAGCATGGGTTGGTTGCGGTGCGTGGTGCCCGCGTTGTTGACCACAATCTGAGGCGCACCGAACTGCTGCACGCAGGCATCGACGGCCGCCTGCACATCCTGTGCACGAGAGACATCGCACCTGACCGCAAAGGCTGCAACCCCGAGGCTGGTGGCCACGGCCTGGGCACGCTCAAGGTCCAGGTCAGCAATCAGCACGCGCGCGCCCTGTTCCACGAACAAGCGGGCAATGCCCTCCCCAAAACCAGCACCGCCGCCCGTCACGATGGCAATTTTGTTGTGCAAAACAGTCATGTTCACCCTTTCAAGGCCACAGCATCTGGTGCTCGACCGAAATGATGGGCGAGACATCTTTGGCAAAGTTGGGCAGATCGGCCAACAAGGTCTTGCCTTCGGGACTGGACAGTGAACTCACCAGGTCTTCTTCAGAATCGAACCAGAGTTCAGAAAAACCGTCGTAGTCAAAATGTGGAAAGCGTGCTCGGTCCACCAGATTGACCGAGTAGCGGCGCAGGCCGGGCAACTTGAGGCACAAAGCGGCGTGGCGCTTGAGCCAGTGCTCGGTGAATTCCTGGTGGCTCATGCCGTCTTTGCATCGCAAAATGCCCAGGCGTTTGACAAAAGTACGTGGGGTGCTCATAGGGGTTCTCCATTCAGGGTCAGCAAGGGTTCAAAGGACGGGGGGCTTGGTCGCCGCAAACTCGGCCCGCAAAGCGGCGCCGTGTTCGTCGATGCGCGGCGCCGGGGGGTAGTCGGCGTCTTCCCACGCCACCTGCCAAGGCAGTGCGGGCAGACGCGCCAAATTAGCCCCCACAGGCATGGCGCGGGTGCGCAATTGCGGGTGATCAATCAGGTCCTGCACCGAATTGACCTTGCCATAAGCGGTCTGGGCGGCCGTCAAGCGCTCAATGACTTCGCCGCTGGCCAGACCAGCAAAAACCTCAGCCACCCCACCATCGACCCATGCGCGGTTGGCGCAGCGTGCAGCGTTGTCGACGCAGCGGGGGTCTTGCAACAGCTCGGGCCGCTTGAGCACCTGGCGGCAAAACTCGGCCCACTCGCGCTCGTTCTGAATGGAGATGACCAGCTCGCGGCCATCGGCGCAGGTGAACACCCCATAAGGCGTGATGGAGGGGTGCTTGAGCCCCACGCGCTCCGGTGCGCGGCCGCCGTAATGCGCCTGAAGGTAGGGCACGCTCATCAGCTCTGCCGCCGAATCGAACAGCGACACATGCACGCCGCTGCCCACACCGGTCAGTGCGCGCTGCAACAAGGCCTGCTGGATGCCAATCAGCGCATTCATGCCGGCGGTGATGTCGCACAGCGAGACACCGATGCGGCCCCACTCGCCCGGTGCGCCACTCACCGAAATCAGACCCGACTCGGCCTGCACCAACAAATCGTAGGCCTTCATCTCTTGCTGCGTGCCATGTTCGCCGTAACCACTGATGTCACAGGTGACCAGACGCGGATGGCGTTTGCGCAATTGGGCAGAACCCAGGCCCAAGCGGGCGGCGGCACCCGGTGCGAGGTTTTGCAGAAAAACATCCGCGCCCGCGATCATCCGTTCGAGCACGGCCAGGTCTTGCGGTTGCTTGAGGTCGAGCGCCACCGACTCCTTGCCACGGTTGATCCAGACAAAGTAGGTGGACTCGCCATGCACATGGCGGTCGTAGCCGCGCGCAAAGTCGCCCTCGGGTCGTTCGATTTTGATCACGCGTGCGCCGGCATCGGCCAGGCGGCTGGAGCAATAAGGGGCCGCCACGGCTTGTTCCAAAGCCACCACCAGCAACCCAGCCAAGGGCTTTGGTTTGGCCGTGGCCAGCGCTGCGCGGGTGCTGTGCAAATCGGTCATGAACTTCTCTGTCAAAACAGTCTTTCAACTTTGGGTTGAATTGTGGCGAGGTCGCCCTTGTTTTGGAATTGCCATTGTTCAAAGCGAGCCTTGACGTGCATGAAACTCCCGACCGGTCCATTTCAGATGGGGTGCGCAACATCAGGCGCCATTCCCAATGGGTTTCGGTTTGATCAAAGCGTCATCGCAAGTGATAAATTCGGCAAATATTCTTTTGCCACGCAGCCCTTCATGACTTTCTTCACACCCACCCGGCGTCGCCTGCTTCGGGCCCTGGCCGCTTCCAGTCTCTTGTTCAGTGCCTTGGCGCAGGCCGACACCATCAAACTGATGGTGGGTTTTCCGCCCGGTGGCGGCACCGATGCCATTGCCCGTTTGCTGGCCGACAAGCTCAAAGAGCCCTTGGGTGCCCAGGTGATCGTCGAGAACAAGGCCGGTGCCGGCGGCCAGATCGCCGCGCAAGCCCTGAAGGCTGCGCCGGCTGACGGCACGGTGCTGTTTTTGTCGCACGACCACACCATCTCGATCCTGCCTCTGGTGGTGAAAAACCCCGGCTTCAACCCCGCACAGGACTTCGCGCCTGTGGCCGGTTTTGCGACCTTTGTGAACGGCCTGGCCGTGTCGGGCGACACGCCTGCCAAGACCTTCAGCGAGTACATGGCCTGGGTCAAGACCCAGGGCAAGGACACCGTGGGCGTGCCCGCACCGGCTTCGGTGCCAGAATTTTTGGTCAAGGTGATTGGCGAAAAATACAAGCTCGACCTCGCGGCTGCACCCTACCGCGGCAGCGCTCCGATGATGGCCGACATGCTGGGCAACCAGCTCGCGTCAGGCGTGGCCTCTGTGCCCGACTTCATAGAAAACCACAAGGCTGGCAAAGTCCGTATGGTCGCCCTGCTGGGCAAAGACCGCCAGGCCCTGTTGCCCGATGTGCCCACCTTTGGAGAATTGGGTTTGACGGGTTTTGAAGACCTGCCTTACTACGGCATCTTCGCGCCTGCAGGCACGCCCAAAGCCGTGATCGACCGCACCTCGGAAGCGCTCGCCAAAGTGCTGGCGCAGCCCGATGTCAAAGCGCGTCTGGCCGCCATGGGCCTGACGGTGGGACACATGACACCCCAGCAATTGGGCAACCGCGAGAAAGCCTACACCGCCAGCTGGGCCCGCATCATCAAGGCCAGCGGCTTTCAAGCGCAATGAGGCGATGTGTCGGCGCTGAAGCCACCGACCTGCGCCGCGCGGACCGCAAGCGCTGGCATGGCCCAACAAAGTTGAGCGCCTGAATGAAGCGCTTCACCAGCTGTCGATCGACAAGGGCCCTGCGGCTGGCGCAATCCGGCCGGACTGCAAACCGGCGAGCAGCCAATGGCGGGTGTCGGCCGGGTCGATCACGGCGTCGATTTCGAGCGTGGTGGCCATGTGGATGGCGCTGCCGTTGTCGTATTGCTGGGCCAGCAAGCGCTCAAACAGGGCTTCGCGTTCGGGGCCTTCCGGTACGGCCTCGAGCTCTTTGCGGTAACCGAGGCGCACCGCGCCCTCCAGGCCCATCGCGCCAAATTCGCCGGTAGGCCAGGCCACGTTGCACAGCGGCTCGTGAAAGCCGCCTGCCGCCATGGCCATGGCGCCCAGGCCATAGCCCTTGCGCAAAACCACGCTCAGATAAGGCACACGCAAATGGGCGGCAGCGATGAACATGCGCGAGACGTGCCGCACCTGCGCTTTTTCCTCCATGTCAGGCCCCACCATGAAACCGGGCGTGTCCACCAAACTGACGATGGGCAAGCCGTGTGCGTTGCACAGCTGCATGAAACGGGCCGCCTTGTCGGCCGCATCGGCATCGATCGCACCGCCCAGGTGCGCCGGGTTGTTGGCCAGCAGGCCCACGGGTCGGCCTTCCATGCGGCACAGCGCGGTGTGGATGCCCAGGCCGAAGCCTGTGCGCAGCATCAGCAAGCTGCCGACATCGGCGATGCCCTGCATGGCGCTGCGCGTGTCGTACACCCGCAAGCGGTTTTCGGGCACCACTTGACGCAAGCCCTCGGCAGGTGGCGCTTGCCAAGCCGCTTGCGCACCTTGAAAAAATGACAGGTAGTGCCGGGCCGCCGCTACGGCCTGCGCTTCGTCGTTCACCAGCACATCGATCACGCCGTTGCCGTGCTGCACGGCGCTGGGGCCGATCTGCTCGGGTTTGAACACGCCCAAGCCACCGCCTTCGACCATGGCCGGGCCACCCATGCCGATGTTGCTGTCCTTCGTGGCGATGACCACATCGCAACACCCGAGGAAAGCCGCATTGCCCGCAAAACAACGCCCCGCCACCACGCCGATCACCGGCACCCGGCCATTGAGGCGGGCGAAGGCGGCAAAGGTCGTCAAATTCAATCCGGCCACGATGGCCACGTCCACATCGCCCGGTCGGCCCCCACCGCCTTCGGCAAACAAGACCACCGGCAAGTTGTTTTGCAGCGCGATGCCCAGCATGCGGTCGGTTTTTTGGTGGTTGCGCATGCCTTGTGTGCCGGCCAGCACCGTCGCGTCGTAGGCCATGACCACCACCCGTTGGCCGTGGATTTGGCCAATACCGGTGACCATGCCATCGGCGGGGGTGTTGCGCACCAGGTCGTCGGCCGAGCGGCGGCGGCTTTGTGCGGCCACGGCCAAGGCGCCGTATTCGGTGAAGGTGCCCGGATCGCACAAATCGGCAATGTTCTCGCGCGCCATGCGCAGGCCCAGGGCATGTCGCTTGGCCACGGCTTCTGGGCGCTGTGCGTCTTGCGTGAAGGCCAGGCGCGTTTGCAGCTGGTGCAGGTCGGCGCGGGTCGCCGATGACTCGGGGCTGGCGCGGGGTGCAGAAGTGTTCGCCGTATGGGCAATCGCTGGTGCGTCATTGTGCGCAGCCGCATGTGGCGCATCGTCTGCAGCCATGGCCCGCAGAGTGCCCAGGGCTTCGCCCTCGTTGACCGCCTCGCCGGGCTGAATGAACAGTTCGCCCAGACGGCCCGTCTGCGGCGCTCGGATCTCGTGCTCCATTTTCATGGCCTCGACAATGACCAGGACCTCGCCAGCGGCCACCACCTCACCCGGCTGAACGAGCCACTGCACCACTTGCGCCTGAAGAGGAGATCGGATGTTTTGCATTTGGCCATTGTGCTGTTGGCTGTGCGCGGCCAGCGGTCAAGTTCGAGACAAACGATGGGCCGCCTCCGGCATCGCAAGCGGCACAGCAGAGCGTCTCCTGCGCGAGACACGCGTGCTCACTCACCAGTTGCTCAGCGTCATGGCCTGAACCAGAGACATCGAGGTTTTTGATTTTTTCACACGCTATGCGGTGTCTGCGAGGGCCAGGTCCACGGTCACCCCCATGCACACCAGGCCTTGACCCTTGCCAACAGATCTACTTCTTCGTTTGAATCGTTGTCGGTCTTCTCGGAATCCAAGCAACCGAATTCAATCTGGCGCTCGGCTTGTTTTTTGTGTTTTGAGCGGAACCATACGCCAATTGGCGGATTTACAAATAACTTTTGATTCCGAGAATTACAGTTTTCATGTAATTGGCATTTGCCACTCGATGCAACAAATTGCTCGTCAAAAACTGATTTGTCCGATTTCATCTGCCTTGAAATGCACTTTTTACGCCTTCAGATTTATGAAATTGACATTTCTGACAGGCGCCTGGGGTGTGACGGCATTGGCCGCGCAAACTTTGCCTCAGGTCGTTGAACGCGCCTTGCAGTCTTACCCCTCTATTCAGGCCGCTCAGGCCAAAGCATTGGCTGCTCGCACAGACATCGACAAGGCCAGAAGTGCGCACCATCCCCAAATTGGCCTCACTGCAGCCAGCAATCACTTTGCTTCCGGCAACATTCCGGCTGCGATGGGCCGGTCGAGTTTGTCCCCCACGGCCAAATTGAATTTATGGTCTGGCGGCAAGATCGAAGCCGAGGCCACGCGTGCGGAGGCTTTGTCTCGTGCATCTGAATTTTTGCGGGATGGCACCTTGGAAGATGTGGCCCAGCAAGCGGCAGAGGCCTACCTGAACTGGGACAAAACTGCAGACCTTTACAGTTTGGCTGTTCGCAATTTGAATGCGCACCGCGAGACATTGGACGACATTCAAAAGATTGCGAATGTGGACACTGGACGCCGGATCGATTACGAGCAAGCTTTGGTGCGCATGGACAACGCAGCACTGACTTTGCAACAGCGAAAGTCTGACCTGGCGCAAGCCATGCAACGTTTGAGACGTTTTTGGCCCGATGACTTGGATGCACGTCCTGCCGGCATGGACGCCGTGCTGTCCGACACCGGCGCATTGGGACGCATTCCCCTGAGCTTGGCGGCCACCGTGGAGCGTGTCAGCGACGAACTGCCGAGCATTGCCCAGTCCCGCGCGCAGGTGCAGGCCGCAGAAGCAGCGGTCAAGATGGCCAAAGGCCAATACTGGCCAACCGTGGATGCCGCCATGTCGCGTCAATTCAACACCAACACCTTGCGCTTTGAAACTTTTGCCCAGTTGCAGTTGAATGCCCCGCTTTACAACGGGGGGGCCACGTCAGCCGCAGTCGAAGGTGCCCAAGGTCAATTGAAGGCTGCCCAATTTTCCTTGGACGAGGCGCGATTGGTCGCGCGAGAAAAAGCTGCTCTGGCTTGGCAAGAATGGGCCTCGACCCGCTCTCGGGCCCTTGTGGGGTCATCCCAATCCGATGTCGGTGACAAGCTTGTCAACGGCTACCGTCAGCAGTTTCGTGTGGCACGCCGCTCTTTGCTGGACTTGCTGAACATCCAAGCGGACGCCTTCAATTACCGCAGTGCTGCACGGGCCGCATTCCATGACGAGCGCCTGGCCCGGGTGCGGTTGCTGGCGGCGATTGGGGACTTGGCCAACCGTTTTGTGTCGGAGCCGGGCTGGGTCATACCCACAGGCTCTGCCTTGTCCAATTGAACACACGACTTTTCCACCATGGCTGATTTGATGTCTTTCTTGCCCGGCGGACAAGCCCCACGCGCTGAGCCTGGCGTTGGCGATGCCATGGTGGACCCGATGCTGATGTGTCTGGCGATGGCTGCTAAGTTGCTCGATCGTCCAGCCCATGTGCAGGTATTGCGTGCAGGATTTGCTTTGGATGAGCGCGGCAGGGTCCCACTGGCAGCCTACCCGGATCTGGCGCACAAACACGGATTGATGGCGGCTTGGTCGCGCATCAAAATCACAGAAATGCCGGCCTATGTCTTGCCGGTTCTGATGCCCTTGATGGATGGACGCGCTTGCGTTTTGCGGGGCTTTGAAGGCAGCGATGCAGTCGTGCTCTGGGCCCACACTGGCATGGACAACCAACGCATGGCCATCACGGAATTGCAAGCGCTTGCACGCCCTGAAGTGCTGGCGATCAAAGTGGCCCCAAAGCGCCACGATCAAACACTGGCGCCAATGCAGGGCAAGGCATTCAGCTGGTTTTGGGACACCTTGTGGCGGTTCCGGCACTTTTACGTGGAGTCCATGGTGGCCACTGTGGTGGCCAACATCCTGACCTTGGCATCGGTCTTTTTCACCATGAACGTGTACGACCGCGTTGTGCCCACCCAGGCTTACGCATCTTTGTGGACACTGGCCATCGGGACCTCGATTGCGATCTTCATGGAGTTCATCATGCGCTGGCTCAAAGCCCGATTAGTGGATTTGGGGGGCAAAAAAGCCGACCTGGCGATCAATGCGACTTTGCTGCGCGAGATCATGGCCATCCGCTTGGAACACCGCCCGCAGTCGGTGGGCATTTTTGCCAGTTCCATGCGCGATTTTGAGTCGCTGCGGGACTTTTTCTCCTCCTCCTCATTGGTGTTGTTGGCGGACATGCCTTTTGTGCTGATGTACCTGGCCTTGATCGCCATTGTCGCGGGTCCCTTGGCCGTGGTGCCCGCGGCGGTGGTGCCTGTCTTGCTGATCATCGGCTTGTATGCCCAAAAGCCATTGATGAAAGCCATTCGCGAGAACATGAAGGAGTCTGGTGACAAACAAAGTGTTTTGGTGGAGTCGGTGTTGAACTTGGAGTTGCTCAAAGCCCACAACGCTGAAAGTTATCTGCAGCGGCGCTGGGAAGTTTCCAACTTGGCAGGCTCGGACTCGTACAAGAAAATTCGCAGCCTGACCAACTGGATCATGGGGCTGACCACCGCCATTCAGCAACTGGTGACCGTTGCCATGGTGGTGGGTGGCGTTTACATGATCCATGCCAATCAATTGACCTTGGGGGGCTTGATTGCAGCCGTCATTTTGGCCGGTCGTGCCATCTCCCCGCTGGCCAGCGTGATGTCTCTGGCCTCCAGGTACCAGCAAGCCGTGACCTCTTTGGAAACCTTGGACGGCTTGATCAAACGCCCTCGGGACCGTGTACACGGCCGTCATTATGTGGTCCCGGAATCGATCGAAGGGCGTTTGGAAGCCGATGCCGTTGAGTTCTCTTACCCCGGACAGCACAAAATTCCCGTCATCAAAAAAATCTCCATGACCATTCCTGCAGGGCAGAAAGTGGCCATGCTGGGTCGTGTGGGCAGCGGCAAGAGCACCATGTTGCGACTGATGGCGGGCCTGTACGCACCATTGGCAGGCAACATCCGTTTGGATGGTCTCGATTTGCAACAAATCGAACCGGCGGAGGTGCGCAATCGGATGGGCTACGTGGGCCAAGACCCCCAGTTGTTCATGGGCACGCTGCGTGAAAACCTGGTCTTGTCTGACAGCTGGATCACTGACGGTCGGATTGCCGAGACGCTGAGGGCGCTGGGCATGTACGACATCGTGGCCAACCATCCACTGGGTTTGGACATGCCGATCACCGAGGCCGGCGGCGGTTTGTCGGGCGGACAGCGTCAACTGCTGTCCATTGCGCGGATGATGTTGCGCAACCCCCGTTTGGTTTTCATGGATGAGCCAACGGCCAACATGGATCAAAACAGCGAAGCCCGTGTGATTGCCGTTCTCAAGGAGTGGTTGCGCGGACGAACATTGCTGATGTCCACGCACCGCCCTCAGTTGCTGGAGTGGGTAGATCAAATTGCAGTGATCGATGGCGGGCAATGTGTCGCCATGGGACCCAAACAGGAAATGATCGAAAAGTTGTCGCGCGGCATTGAGGTCCAAGCCCAACGCCCACCAGGAGCCGCGGCATGAGTCAGAACATTTGGGGGCGCTCAGGCTTTGGCGTGGCCACGGTCGAAGATGATGAACGACGTGCCAGCCGCGCATTGGTGTGGTCCACGGTCGTCACTTTGGTGCTGGCCTTGTCGTGGGCCGCATGGTTTGAGTTGGATGAGATCACCCGAGGTCAAGGCAAGGTCATACCTTCCAGCCGTGAACAAGTCATTCAGAGCTTGGACACCGGCATCCTCAGTGAAATGCTCGTCCGAGAGGGCAGTGTGGTGGAAAAAGACCAAATTCTGCTGCAGATTGACGATGCGCGTTCGGGTGCTGTTTTCCGTGAAGCCCAGGAAAAGTTCATGGCATTGCAGGCGCTGGCCTCGCGTCTCAAAGCCGAAGCCTATGGCACGTCTTTGGTTTTTCCAACAGCGATCATCCAAGACAAGGCCTTGATCCAGCAAGAGACACAGGCCTACAACGCCCGCAAACGGGCTTTGACAGAGTCGCTTCGTTCCTTGGATATTTCATTGGCTGCGGTCACACGCGAGTTGAGCCTTACCGAACCCTTGGTCACACAGGGTGTCATGTCAGAAGTTGAATTGTTACGCCTTCGGCGTCAGCAATCCGATTTGATGGGTCAACGCGCTGAGCGTCAAAACCGCTACCTGACCGATGCGAACAATGAACTTGTGCGTGTAGCCTCCGAGTTGTCACAAACCAAAGAAAACGCGTCTGCACGCGAAGACGCTTTTCGCCGCACCACCATTCGATCGCCGATGAAGGGGATTGTCAAAAATGTGCAGATCACCACCGTCGGTGGTGTGATCCAGGCAGGTCAGCCGATCCTTGAAATTGTGCCAACGGAAGATGAAATGCTGGTCGAGGCCTATGTCAAGCCCTCCGAAGTTGCTTTTCTCAAAGTGGGTCAAAAAGCAGTGGTCAAACTGACCGCCTATGACTTCAACAAATACGGTGGTTTGGAGGGCGTCCTGGAACATTTGAGCCCTGACACTTTGCGAGATGAACGCCAAAAAAAACCAGGCAATCCGATCGAACTGGAAGAAGGTTTGTACCGAATCATGGTGCGCGTGAAAGAAAGTGATGGCCCTCGAAATGGCCTCAAGCTCACGCCAACACCCGGCATGACCGCCACCGTTGAAATTCGAACAGGTCAAAAGTCTGTTCTCGAATACCTTTTCAGACCTTTACAAAACGTCACGCAAGCCCTGCGCGAGCGATGAACCATCCGCAACAATCCAGGAGACAACCCATGGGTGATGAGCACACTTTTTCTGCCGTGATGGATCCTTCCATCACCCTGAAACATTCCAACGACAACAAAATTACGCAATTTCTGAGTACCGCTGAGGCGGCTCGGATGCTGGGTTTGTCGACCACGCTGGTTCAAACCCTGGTCGACCAAGGTGAGCTCAAGGGTTGGAAAACTCGCGGGGGTCATCGGCGTATTTCGCTTGAATCCATTTTGGAATACCAAAGCGCTTCGCGCAGCACCATGGGCTCCAACGTAAAATCGGTCGCCAAGCCTCGCGTGACGGTGGTCCTTGAAAACCCTCAATTGATGGCCCAGTTGATCGCCTCAAACGCTGCCTGGAAATTTCCGGTCGAGGTCACATTTTTTGATTCTGTGACCGAGGCCCTGTTGGAGCTTTCCAGCAAACGTCCAGACATGCTGGTTGTCGAAATGTCGATGCCCCGAGTGCAGCAAGTCAAAACATTGCAAGCCCTGGAGAACTTCAACAACCGCGGTCGATCTCCCTTGTCTGTTGTTTTGGTCACCGAAGAACCCGCTTTGCTCTCGCCCAATGCCACTGTGTTGCCCTCGTCCATTCAGGTCGTTTCAGGCCCCATGTCAAGCATTTGGATGCACGCCTACCTGACCGGAGTTGTGGCCTCATGTCAGATTTGAAGTTACAGCATTTCAGCAAGCCCTCTTCATTGCAGCGTCAAGGTGCAGTACCAGGTCATGCCCGAACTTTGCACACCGCCAACAAGACTGCACTGGCGTATTTGGGGCTCCCAGCGAACTCGCCCATAGATCCCAAAGGCCGTGTCTTGCGTCATTTGCGCATACAACTCAACATCGATCCCTCGCTTCTCGCGACACAAGCTTGCATGTCTTTATCTCAGCTTTATGAATTGGAGGAAGGCGGCCATTCACGCTTTTATTCGGACTCATTGCGTCGCCAGGCAGGACGGCGAGTGGCCGCACTGCTGGGTGCTGATTGGGATCACCTGACACTGCATGAACCAAGTCAATTGTCCAGCACATCCAACGTTGTTCAATTGCAAAGGCCCAATTCGCCTCAGCCTGCGGCCGCTCCCATGCCCCCAGAATTCCTCAAGATAAAGGCTCGCCAAAGCCTCGACCACAGCCCTGCGCTTGGTGCTTCCATGACGTCTGATGTCAACCATGACTCCCACCATGGCCGCGCTATTTCTTTGGGTTTGGCGTCTCCCGCCACAGAAACCGTGCTGATTGAACCGATTGCGTCCACCTACTCTGCCCCACTTGTTCAGCAGGCCGACAAAGACAGCGCATGGTCACCGGGTTGGGGGTTTCTCTTAGTCACAGTCCTTGGCGCTGCTGCGGGCTATGCCATTTCCGAATACAGCCCGTACCGATTGGTTTGGCCTTGGTGAGAACTGTGGGGCCGGGGGCCGTGCGTTTTTCTGCACCCAGAAAAACGCCACCGCAATGGGTGGCACGATGGGATTTGGTGCGGCTGGCGGGGATCGAACCCACGACCCTTGGCTTCGGAGGCCAATACTCTATCCACTGAGCTACAGCCGCATCGCTGTTGGTGTTTGGATTATCTCACGGTGCGCCACTTTCACTTGAGCTGGCATGTTCAGTGAGGGCTGGGCCGCTATAATCTTGGGTTGATTCCGGTTTATCTTCCAAGCCCTACTGGTCAGCCCAACAAGAGGATGTCATGAGCGACAACAGCCACGATCAACACGAAGCCCACACCGGCCCGGTGAAAACACCCAAGCAAATGCTTTTGCTCAGTTTCGCTTCTTTTGTCATCCCGGTGTTGATCATCATCGGCTTGGTTTTTTACGTCACGTCGGCCAACAAGCCTGCGCTTGGCGCGGGTGATGCAGAGCGCTCGGTTGCTCAGCGTATTCAGAAAATTGGCACCTTGGAAGTGCGTGATGCCAACCGTCCGCTCAAGGCTGGCGAAGAGGTGTACAAAGCCCAGTGCGCGGCGTGTCATGCGATCGGTGCAGCAGGTGCGCCCAAGTTTGGTGATGCAGGTGCATGGGGTGTTCGCATCAAGCAAGGTTTAGAGACTCTGGTCACTTCATCTCTCAAAGGCAAGGGTGCGATGGGCGCACAAGCTGGCGGTGACTTTAACGACATCGAGATTGCTCGTGCGGTGGTTTATATGAGCAACAGCGCTGGTGCCAAGTTCGCAGAACCCAAGGCCCCTGCGGCCGAAGCTGCTGCGAAGTGATTGATTTACCCCAAGAAAAACCGACCTGTGGGTCGGTTTTTCTTGGGGGGTTTCTGTTCAGCCGTTTTGCGGGCTGAGGACAAAACCATGTTCTTGCGGCAGATCCTTGGCTTGGCATTCTTGGACCGTCCAATGACCGTGCTCAATGGCTTTTGCCACCATGTGCACATCCAGCGTGTGCACCAGACCCAATCCCAGGTGCGTCTTCAGGTAGACCTTGCCTGCTTCGTCCACAAGACACGCCAAGGGTTCAACACTCTGTCCTGTTTGCGCCATGACTTTGAAATGTTCATCGATGCGCCAAATCCAAGGGGTTACTTCCAATTCGACATAGACGCGCTGGGGGCCATTTTGAAAGAACCAACGCCCTCGTTCGTCAACGGCGTAGTTGCGATGGATGAATTCAATCAGCTTTTCGTGCTGCAAAAGGCTGCCCTTGGCGTCCACCAGTCCACTTTGGAATGTGCCGAGTTGCTGCACACCGTCATCACGCATGTGCCAATGTCCTCGGCTGTCGAGTCCCAACCAGCCAAAACAGTCGGGCACATGGGGCCACTTGACCATGGCTTTCAGAACCAGTTCATCCATGGTTCAAACTCCGGCCGTGTCCTGCTGGCAGTTGCTTGAGCAACCATCCGCCAACCGCATCGGGCAGTTCTCGGATATGCCCCGGCCAAGGCCCCTGCGCAAATCCCACATGCCCGCCGTGTTGAGGTTGCCACAAATGCACAGCTTTTGAGACGTCTTCTCGATGGGGCAGGCTGTGCGCAGGCACAAAAGGATCGTTGTGCGCATTGAGGGCCAAGGCGGGAATTTGAATGCTTTTCAAAACAGGATGGGCCGATGCCAACTGCCAGTAGTCGTCGGTGTTTTTGAAACCATGCAAGGGAGCCGTGAAGACATTGTCGAACTCGTACAGATCACGGGCGGACAACAAGCGATCGCGGTCAAAAAGACCCGGGTATTGAGCCAGCTTGGCCAATGCTTTGGGTTTCATGCTGCGCAAGAACATTGGCGTGTAAATGCGACGGTTCAGACCTTGGCCCATGGCCCGCCCACTTTGCGTCAAATCGAGGGGCGAACAGATGGCGGCGATGGCCTCGGCTTTTGAGTGGGCTTGATGGCCCTGTTCCCCCGCCCAGCGCATCAAGGCGTTACCGCCCAGTGACACCCCTGCGGCTATCAGGTGCTGTCCTTGGTTGACTTGGTGTTGTTGGCGCAAGCGACCCAGCAACCAATCGATCTCTTCGTGATCACCTGAGTGGTAGGCCCGAGGCGCTCGGTTGATCTCGCCACTGCAACCCCGAAAGTGTGGCATTGCAAAGTTCAAATCGTTTTCGGCCGCCCAATCCGCAAACGATTGCGAGTAGTGACTGGCGGAAGATCCTTCGAGTCCGTGAAACAACACCAGCAAGGGGCGGTCGGATCGGCTGGCGTGTTGGTGGTCGACATCCACAAAATCACCATCGGGGGTAGGCCAGCGCTCACGGTGCAGCGGCAGACTCGCGCCTCTTCTTTTTTTTGCACAGAGCGCTGACCAGATGGTTTGCGCATGTCCGCCTGGCAGCCAGACGGGTGCTCGGTAAGGTCTCAATGCAGCACCTTGGGTTGGGCATTTTGATCGCCTGCATCTGCCGATGTGCCCGGGCTGGCATGGTGGGCCACCATGCGCCAGCCTTGGGGTGTTTTGTGATAAACGTTGGTCACGATCACCCAAGCTTGTTGGGGACCTTGAGGTCCAAGGACTTCCACGCGTTCAACCAAATGGTGAACCGCACAGGCCATTGACTCAATCTTGTGCACACGCTCTGGAAAAGCTTGCACGCTGCCATTGGCAAACAACGCCTCGAACAAGTTCCGAATGGCAGCTGCGCCGATGATGCGTGGACCACCTGGATGGACACACACGATCTCGTCGTCTTCGGCCCAGCAGTTCATCATCTGTGCGATGTCTGCCTGGTGCAGCGCTTCGTAAAAGGCTTGTTCGATGTCATCGGGGCTTCCCCCGACGATGGCTGCTTGCAATTTAGCGCGTTTCATGGGCATCGGTTAAAACATGTGTGGAGCCTTCATTGTGCCGTTTTGACTTGCGCGCTGCTGCACATGGGTTTGAAGAGTTTGGCTTGCCATGTGGTGGGTGATACAGACGCCCAAAAGAAAACCCGGTCACAAAAACATTGCGCCGGGCAGTCACAAGAAGGTGCCTGTGCAGCACAGGGCTATGAAACCACTTGCTTATTTTTTGCGGTAACGCCGCAGTGCTGACAACTGCGCCGCCAAGACAGCCAGTTCGGACTGGGCGCGGGCCAAATCAATTTCCGTGCTGGCGTTGCGCAGGGCCTCTTCAGCAGCCTGTTTGGCGGCGTTGGCTTTTTCTTCGTCGAGGTCTTTGCCGCGGATCGCGGTGTCCGACATCACGGTCACGCAGTCGGGCTGCACTTCCAGAATGCCACCGGCCACGAAAACGAATTCTTCGCCGCCGTCAGCCTTCTCGATGCGAACCGACCCGGCCTTGATGCGGGTGATCAGCGGCGTGTGGCGTGGGTAAATGCCCAATTCGCCAGACTCACCGGGCAAGGCCACAAAGCGGGCTTCACCCGACCAGATGGACTCTTCGGCACTGACCACATCAACTTGGATGGTGTTCATGTTTACTCCTTAAAAAGGTGCTTTGAAGCAGGCTTCGGGGGGCAAATGCACCCCGAGGCACAGCTTTAAGCGGCCTTTTTGGCCTTTTCGAAAGCTTCGTCGATGGTGCCGACCATGTAGAAGGCTTGTTCTGGCAGGTGATCGCATTCGCCAGCCACAATCATCTTGAAACCACGGATGGTTTCGGCCAAAGTGACGTACTTGCCGGGCGAGCCAGTGAACACCTCAGCGACGTGGAAAGGCTGCGACAGGAAACGCTGGATCTTGCGGGCACGGGCCACGGCCAACTTGTCTTCAGGCGCCAAGTCGTCCATGCCCATGATGGCGATGATGTCGCGCAGTTCGCGGTAACGCTGCAAAGTGCCCTGAACAGCGCGCGCTGTTTCGTAGTGGTCTTGGCCCACAACCAAGGGGTCCAACTGACGGCTGGTGGAGTCCAGTGGGTCGACCGCAGGGTAGATACCCAAGGAGGCGATGTCACGCGACAACACAACGGTGGAATCCAAGTGCGCGAAGGTGGTCGCAGGCGATGGGTCGGTCAAGTCATCGGCTGGCACGTAGACGGCCTGGATGGAGGTGATCGAACCCACTTTGGTCGACGTGATACGTTCTTGCAAACGGCCCATTTCTTCGGCCAGCGTAGGCTGGTAACCCACAGCGGAAGGCATGCGGCCCAGCAAGGCGGACACTTCGGTACCGGCCAGAGTGTAGCGGTAGATGTTGTCCACGAAGAACAACACGTCTTTGCCTTCGTCACGGAAAGATTCGGCGATGGTCAGACCGGTCAAGGCGACGCGCAGACGGTTGCCTGGTGGCTCGTTCATCTGACCGTACACCATGGCCACTTTGGACTCGGGCAGGTTCTCGAGGTTCACCACGCCGGAGTCGGCCATCTCGTGGTAGAAGTCGTTGCCTTCACGGGTACGCTCACCCACACCCGCGAACACGGACAAGCCGCTGTGCGCCTTGGCGATGTTGTTGATGAGTTCCATCATGTTCACGGTCTTGCCCACACCGGCACCACCGAACAGACCCACCTTACCGCCTTTGGCAAACGGGCAAACCAGGTCAATCACCTTGATGCCGGTTTCCAGCAGTTCTTGTGAAGGGCTCAGTTCGTCGTATGCAGGTGCTTTGCGGTGAATGGAAGCGGTGAGTTCCTGGCTGACAGGGCCACGTTCGTCGATGGGCGCACCGAGCACGTCCATGATGCGGCCCAGTGTGGCTTTGCCCACTGGAACGGTGATGGGGTGACCTGTGTTGGACACGATCAAACCGCGGCGAAGACCGTCGGATGAGCCGAGCGCAATGGTGCGCACGATGCCATCACCGAGTTGCTGCTGCACTTCCAGGGTCAGCGCGGAGCCTTCCATTTTGAGCGCGTCATAAATTTTGGGCATCTGGTTGCGTGGGAATTCCACGTCGACCACGGCACCAATACACTGGACAATTTTTCCTTGGGCTTGCATTTTTCGCTCCAAATAATTTGAATTTGCTGAACTGGGAATCAACCGCTGATCGCGGCTGCGCCAGAGACGATTTCCGACAGTTCTTTGGTGATGGCTGCTTGACGGGTCTTGTTGTAGACGAGTTTGAGCTCGCCGATCACGTTCCCAGCGTTGTCCGTAGCGGCCTTCATGGCCACCATGCGCGCTGCGTGCTCTGAGGCCATGTTTTCAGCCACAGCTTGGTAAGCCAGGGCTTCTGCGTAACGGACCAACAATTCGTCGATGACCGACTGTGCATCGGGCTCGTAGATGTAATCCCATCCGTGAGCCGTTGCGCCTGCCGCCTTGGTTTCTGCTTCCATTTTGGAAGAGGACAAAGGCAACAACGTGTCGATCGTAGGCACTTGTGCCATGGTGCTGACAAACTTGTTGTAGCAAAGGTAGACCGCGCTCACCTCGCCCGCGGCGTAAGCATCGAGCAGCACTTTGACAGGGCCGATCAACTTTTCAAGGTGCGGCTTGTCGCCCAGATGCGTGACGTGGGCCACCACTTTGGCATTCACACGGTTCAAGAAACCCAAACCTTTGCCGCCGATGGCCACGGCCAAAGGGGTTTTGCCTTCGGCTTGTGTTTGACGCAACTGACCCGTCACGGCGCGCAGCAGGTTGGTGTTCAAGCCACCGCACAAACCTTTGTCCGTGGTCACCACAATGAAGCCCACCGACTTGCCGTCGTTTGGCTTCATAAAGGCATGCACGTACTCAGGGTTGGCTTGGCCAAGATGGGTCGCAATGGTGCGAATCTTTTCGCTGTAAGGCCGGGCCGTGCGCATACGCTCCTGCGCCTTGCGCATTTTGGAGACGGAAATCATCTCCATGGCCTTGGTGATCTTCTTGGTGTTTTCCACCGATTTGATCTTGGTGCGTAGTTCCTTGCCCGATGCCATCAGCGGCTCCTTGTGATCAGGTAGAAATTAAGCAAAGTTTTTCTTGAAAGCGGCCACGGCGGCGTGCAATTCGGCTTCTGCCTCTTTGTCCAGCGCTTTGGAACTTTCAATTTTGGCTAACAGGGCTGCACACGAGTCCTTCAGGTAAGCGTGCAAACCGTGTTCAAAAGCCAAAACCTTCTTGACATCGATGTCGTCCATGAAGCCTTTGTTCACGGCAAACAGGCTGGCGCCCATCAGGCTGATCGACAGGGGGCTGTACTGGGCTTGCTTGAGCAATTCGGTCACGCGGGCACCACGGTCGAGCTGTTTGCGTGTGGACTCGTCCAGGTCGGAAGCGAACTGCGCGAAAGCCGCCAATTCACGGTATTGGGCCAAGTCGGTACGGATACCGCCGGACTGGCCTTTGATGACCTTGGTCTGAGCCGAGCTACCCACGCGGGACACCGAGATACCGGCGTTGATCGCAGGGCGGATGCCGGCGTTGAACAAGCTGGTTTCCAAGAAGATCTGACCATCGGTGATCGAAATCACGTTGGTCGGCACGAAGGCAGACACGTCACCGGCTTGGGTTTCGATGATGGGCAAAGCCGTCAAAGAACCTGTTTTGCCCGTCACGGCGCCTTTGGTGAAGGCTTCGACGTAGTCGGCGTTCACGCGGGCTGCGCGCTCGAGCAGGCGGCTGTGCAAATAGAACACGTCGCCAGGGTAGGCTTCGCGGCCTGGGGGGCGGCGCAGCAACAGCGACACCTGACGGTAAGCCACCGCTTGCTTGGACAGATCGTCGTAAACGATCAAAGCGTCTTCACCGCGGTCGCGGAAATATTCACCCATGGTGCAGCCAGAGTAGGCCGACACGTACTGCATGGCTGCAGACTCAGAGGCGGAAGCGGCCACCACAATGGTGTATGCCATCGCGCCAGCTTGTTCCAAAGCCCGCACCACGTTTTTGATCGACGAGGCTTTTTGGCCAATCGCGACGTAAACGCAGGTCATGTTCTGGCCTTTTTGGTTGATGATGGCGTCGATCGCGACAGCGGTTTTGCCCGTCTGACGGTCACCAATGATCAGTTCGCGCTGGCCACGGCCCACGGGCACCATGGAGTCGATCGACTTCAGGCCGGTTTGCATGGGCTGGTCCACCGATTTACGTGCGATCACGCCAGGTGCGACTTTTTCGATCACGTCGGTCATCTTGGCGTTGATCGGGCCTTTGCCGTCGATGGGCTGACCCAGAGCGTTCACCACACGGCCAATCAATTCGGGGCCGACAGGCACTTCCAGAATGCGGCCGGTGCACTTGACCGTGTCGCCTTCTGAGATGTGCTCGTACTCACCCAAGATCACGGCACCGACCGAGTCGCGCTCGAGGTTCAGGGCCAGGCCGAATGTGGCAATGCCGTCAGCTGTGGATGGGAATTCGAGCATTTCGCCCTGCATCACATCCGACAAGCCGTGCACACGAACGATACCGTCGGTCACAGACACCACGGTGCCTTGGTTGCGGATATCGGCGCTGGCGGACAGCCCTTCGATGCGGCTCTTGATCAATTCAGAAATTTCTGCGGGATTGAGTTGCATGACTCTTTCCTTCTTTCTTTAAATAGGTCCGGTCTCAACCGCTCAAGCGGTGAGGGCCGATTTCATTTGTTCCAGTCGGGCCTTGACAGAGGTGTCCAGCACCTCGTCGCCCACCACCACACGGATGCCACCGATGAGGGCGGCGTCTTGCTCGACTTGCACATTGAGCTTGCGCGCAAAGCGTTTTTCGAGCGTGGAAGACAGATCGGCCAAAGCCGAAGCGTCGATGGGAAACGCGCTGTAAACCACCGCATCCGCGGTGCCACCTTGCGCATTCATGAGGGCCCGGTACTGCTGTGCAACCACAGGCAGCGCACTGAGACGGCGGTTTTCGATCACCAGGCGCAGGAAGTTCTTACCAGCCTCGGGCAGTGCCACATTTTTTTGCACCACGTCGGAGATCAGCTCGAAAGCCTGCTCGTCGGACACTTTGGGGCTGTCGATGAACTGTTGCAATTGCGCATTGTCGGCAACTGCAGCCAGCGCATCCAGCCAAGCGGCTGCGCCAGCAAGGTCGGAGGCCTGCGCTTTGAAAAGCGCATCGGCATAAGGGCGGGCGATGGTAGCAAGTTCTGCCATGGTCTTCTCTGGCTGGAGCTTCTTACAGCTCGGTCTTGAGGCGGCTCAGCAGATCCGCGTGAACGCCAGCGTTGACTTCCTTGCGGAGAATCTGCTCGGCGCCTTTGACTGCCAAAGCAGCGACCTGCTCACGCAGAGCCTCGCGGGCTTTGACGGCCTGCTGCTCAGCTTCAGCTTTGGCAGCGGCGATGATCTTGTTGCCTTCTTCGATGGCACGTGCTTTGGCTTCGTCAACGATGCCGTTTGCACGGCGCTCGGCTTCGGCCAAGCGCGTAGCCGTCTCGTTGCGCGACTGGGCCAACTCGGACTCGACACGCGCATTGGCGTTGCTGAGTTCGGCTTTGGCTTTGTCTGCAGCAGCGAGGCCGTCAGCGATTTTCTGTGCCCGTTCGTCGAGCGCTTTTGTGATCGGAGGCCACACGAATTTCATCGTGAACCACACCAGAATCGCAAAAACGACCATCTGAATGAACAGAGTAGCGTTAATGTTCACGGTTCAGTCCTTCTTCTGTTGGAAGAGGTGCGTGGATTACTTCAGAACGAAGGGGTTGGCGAAGGCGAACAGCAAAGCAATGGCCACACCGATCAGGAACGCAGCGTCGATCAAACCGGCCAAGATGAACATCTTGGTCTGGAGTTCGTTCATCAACTCAGGTTGACGAGCCGAAGACTCGAGGAATTTGCCGCCCATCAAAGCGATACCGATGGAAGCACCGACAGCGCCCAGACCAACGATCAAACCACATGCCAATGCCACCAGGCCGAGAATGTTTTCCATGAGAAGCTCCTAAAAGTGATTGGAAAAAGAAACGAGAAACAAGGGAAAAAGAGACATCAATGTGCGTCGTGCGCTTGACCGGTGTAGATCAACGTCAACATCATAAAGATGAAGGCTTGCAAGGTGATGACCAGGATGTGGAACAGTGTCCACACTGTTCCGGCAAGCACGTGGCCAATGGCCAAGCCCACACCGGTTGCCGACAATGCCCAGCCGCCACCCATGAGGGCAATCAACATGAACACCAACTCACCCGCAAACATGTTGCCAAACAGCCGCATGCCATGCGAAACCGTCTTGGCCAAATATTCAATCATCTGCATCAGGAAGTTAATCGGGTACAGCGCCCAGTGGTCACCGAACGGAGCCGCAATCAGTTCATGCGCCCAACCGCCGAGGCCTTTGATTTTGATGTTGTAGACCAAGCAAATAAACAACACCGAGCAAGACAGGCCCAAGGTGGTGGACAAATCAGCAGTGGGCACCACGCGCATGTAATCTTGGAAGCCCAAAGCCGGGGCCGAGGCATGCCAGATGGCCGGGATCAGGTCGACAGGCAACATGTCCATGGCGTTCATCAGGAAAATCCAGACAAAAACCGTGAGGGCCAATGGCGAAATCAGCTTGCGACTCTTGGCGTTGTGGATCACACCTTTGGCCTGGTTTTCAACCATTTCAGACAGCAACTCAACGGCCGCTTGGAAACGACCCGGAACGCCTGAAGTCGCTTTGCGGGCGGCTGCCCACAAAACAAAGCAACCAATCGCACCCAAAACCAAAGAGAAAACCACCGAGTCAAGGTTGAACAAACTGAAGTCAACAATGCTCGTTTGCTTGACGCCTTCAAATGAAAAGTTCATTTGAAGGTGTTGCAAGTGATGCTGGATGTACTCTCCAGCCGTTGGGGCGTGTGCGCCAGCGTTTTCAGCAGCCATAAATCACCAATCAGTTCATCTCATCAATTCGGCTTCGATCGATGGTGCATCCAACCCAGCGCCATGGCCAGCCAATACACCTTCATCGTCACCACGAAGCCAGCCACCAAGGCCAGCCAGCTCAATTCAGACACCACTTTGGGCGCCACCAAAAGCAGCGCCACGGTCAAGACAATCTTGACCAACTCCCAGACCAACAAGCCGAACAATGCCGAGCTTGCTTGCCGTGTTTGCATTTGCCGAGACAAAGCTCTGACAAAAACCACTCCGGGGATCACCACTGCCAACGCGCCCCAAGCGACCGAAGCGGCCAATCGGGTCTGCCCACTGATCCAACCTGTGAGCACTGCCAGCAAACTGCCAACCAACACCTGGAGCAGCAAGACACGCCAAGGCGAGACCGATGGATGGCGTCTACGCAAATCGACTGCCTCTTCGGCCGTTAAAGGCTGGAAGTCCGGCTCAAGGCCGTCATGGGCATTTGCAAGCTCTCCAACGGCAGGTAAGCCTTGTGCGGTGACCGTTTCAGTGCCCTGCTGAGCGTCTGAAGAGATTTTCACCATCTCAATTACACCGAGGTTACGAACACGTCTATTCCCGCAAAGCCTCTCATTATACGTAGAAACCCCCGCACGACCAGCCCTTTTGTGGCAATTTGATGGTGAAGATAACGAAATTTTCAGTGCACAAGAGCGACAATCCATGTTCTGCTGATTTTCAGACTTTGTTTTTTTAACACTTTGGCGGGGGTTTTCATGTACGAATGGTTCAAATTTTTCCATTTGGCCGCCGGCCTGGTTTGGCTCGGCGGCATGGCCCTGCTGGTATTCGCCTTGCGCCCTGTGGCGATCAAGCGCCTGACGCCTCCTGAGCGCCTGCCCTTGATGGCCGCCGTCTTGTCACGCTTTTTTGCCATGGTCTGGGTGAGCATCGCCGTGTTGTTGGCCACCGGCTTGTGGATGCTTTCAGGGGCCGACATGAAACTCGCGCCCAAAGGCTGGCACGCCATGTCGGGGATCGGTTTTTTGATGTGCCTGATTTTTGCGCACATCTGGTTTTCTCCGTTTCGCCGTTTGAAAGCGGCCATCAAAGCAGCCGATTGGCCGCGCGCCGGCGTAGCCATGGCAAGCCTTCACCCTTGGGTCTTGGTCAATTTCACGCTCGGCTGGTTGGCTGTGGCGGCGGTCATCGTTTGGCGCTGAGCCAAACTTTCCTTTAAGGATTTCCATGAGCGCATCGATCACGCCCACTGAAGACTTCGATCCCCGCAAAGACAGCCTGATCGAATACCCCTCGGTTTTTCCAATCAAAGTCATGGGCGCCATGGTCGATGGTTTCGCGCAAGCGATGGCCCAAGTAGCTTTGCGGTTTGATCCTGATTTTGACGTCTCCACCATGGAGTTGCGCCCCAGCAAAGGGGGGAACTACTTGGGTGTGACACTTCTCATCACCGCCACCAGCCGTGAACAACTCGACGATTTGTACCGCGCACTGACCTCGCACCCGATGGTCAAAATCGTGCTTTGAGCATGGACATTCGGCTGTTGGAGCGTGTGGATTACCTGCCTACCTGCGAGGCCATGCAGGCTTTCACGGCCGCTCGGACAATTGACACCCCGAACGAACTTTGGCTGTGTGAGCACCCCCCTGTGTTCACCCAAGGGCTGGCAGGCCTAGCGTCGCATCTGTTGATGCCGGGCGACATTCCAGTGGTGCAGACCAACCGTGGCGGACAGGTCACTTTTCACGGCCCAGGCCAGGTCATGGCCTACCCCTTGGTCAACCTGCAGCGCGCTGGTTACTACGTCAAGGAATACGTCTACAAGCTCGAGGAGTCGATCATCCGCACCTTGGCCCACTTTGGTGTCACCGGCCACCGCGTGGCAGGCGCACCGGGCATTTACGTGCGCTTGGACGACCCGTTCAGCCATGCGGCACTGGTGGGCCCGGCCTTGGCCAGCGACCCGTTCAAAGGCTTGGGCAAAATCAGTGCTTTGGGCATCAAAGTCAGCCGCCACTGCACTTACCATGGCGCGGCCCTGAACGTGGCCATGGACCTTCAACCCTTTGAGCGTATCAACCCCTGTGGTTATGCCGGCTTGAAAACCGTGGATCTTTTTACAATTGGCGTGAAGACCACTTGGGAAGAGGCCGCACAGGTGCTGGCCGCTGAACTGACGGCACGCCTTTGAAGCCATGTCGAGCCCCCAACCCCTTCATACCGACAGGCCCCAGCGCCACCTTGCAGACCGAAAGAACCCATGAGCAACACCCCCATTGAGCGCCAAGTGGTCCGCGAAGTCCAGACCCTTGAAAACTACGACCCCATGGCCAAGCAAAAGGCAGCGGCCAAGCTCTCGCGCATCCCGGTCAAGGTCGAACAAGCCGAAGTGCTGAAAAAGCCCGAATGGATCCGTGTCAAGGCCGGCTCGCCCACCACCCGCTTTTACGAAATCAAGGACGTGCTGCGCGCCAACAAACTGGTCACCGTGTGCGAAGAAGCCAGCTGCCCCAACATCGGCGAATGCTTTGGCAAAGGCACCGCCACCTTCATGATCATGGGCGACAAGTGCACACGCCGCTGCCCGTTTTGCGACGTGGGCCATGGCCGCCCCGACCCGCTGGATGTGAACGAGCCGGACAACCTGGCCAAGACCATTGCGCAACTTCAATTGCGCTACGTGGTCATCACCAGCGTGGACCGCGACGACCTGCGCGATGGCGGCGCGGGCCACTTTGTGGAATGCATCCGCAAAACGCGCGAACTGTCACCACAAACCCAGATCGAAGTGCTGGTGCCCGACTTCCGGGGGCGCGATGACCGCGCGCTGGAGATCCTGAAAGCCGCACCGCCCGATGTGATGAACCACAACATGGAAACCGTGCCGCGGCTTTACAAAGAAGCGCGCCCCGGCTCGGACTACCAGTTCTCGCTGAACCTGCTCAAAAAGTTCAAGGCCCTGTTCCCGCATGTGCCCACCAAGAGCGGCCTGATGGTGGGCCTGGGTGAGACGGACGAAGAAATCCTCGACGTCATGCGCGACATGCGCGCGCACCACATCGAGATGCTGACCATTGGCCAGTACCTGGCCCCCAGCAACAGCCACCTGCCGGTGCGCCGCTATGTGCACCCCGACACCTTCAAAATGTTTGAGGCCAAAGCCTACGAGATGGGGTTTTCGCACGCCGCCGTGGGCGCCATGGTGCGCAGCAGTTACCACGCGGACCAACAAGCGCATTCAGCGCTGAATCGCTGATCTGCTCACTGACCGCCTCAGCCCACTTGTTGAGCCCCCACCAGAAAGCTCAACGTGTGGCAGGCATCAAGCTGGCGGGCTCGTCTGAGGCCAGCACTTCAGCGGCCCAGATTGCCAGTTTGCCTGTGTCTGAACGCAAAACTTCCTGCTTGACCGCCAGCACCTGAGATGGATGCATGGAAAAGCTGCGCAGGCCCAAACCCAAGAGCAAACGGGTCATGGTCACATCGCCAGCCATTTCGCCACACACCGACACACCTTTGCCTTGTTGGTGGCATTCGTTGATGGTGTCGGCCACCAGGCGCAGCACCGCCGGGTGCAGCGGGTCATACAAATGGGCCACCGACTCGTCAGCACGGTCAATGGCCAAGGTGTACTGAATCAAGTCATTGGTGCCAATGGACAAGAAATCAAAATACCTGAGAAACATGCGCACCGACAAAGCGGCCGCAGGAATCTCGATCATGGCGCCCAATCGAACGGAGCCATAAGCCACCGCACGCCGATCGAGTTCCTGGCGCGCCTGGTCAATCAGGGCCAAGGTTTGCCGAATCTCGCTGCCGTGCGCCAACATGGGCACCAACAGGCTGACTTGGCCATGCGCGGCGGCACGCAAGATGGCGCGCAATTGTGTGAGGAACATGGCGGGGTCGGCCAAGCTCCAGCGGATGGCGCGCAGTCCCAAAGCAGGGTTAAGGTGAGCGGCATCGTGACGGGCTTCGTCCAAGGGCTTGTCGGCGCCCACATCCACCGTGCGGATGGTCACCGGCAGACCGTTCATGCCATCCACGGCACGCCGATAGGCTTCGTATTGCTCGTCTTCGCCAGGCAAATTGCCTTGTCGTCCCATGAACAGGAATTCACTGCGAAACAGGCCCACACCCACAGCGCCTGCGGTGATGGCCGCCACGGTGTCTTCAGGCATTTCAATGTTGGCAATCAACTCGATTTTTTGGCCGTCCAGCGTGATCGCAGGGGTGTGCCTCAAACGGGTCAGGCGCTGGCGCTCAAGATCGCCTTGTCGTTGTTTGAATGTGTAGTCGGCGAGGATGATCGGGGAAGGGTCCACAATGACCACGCCCGCATCGCCGTCGATGATGACCCAGTCGTCTTGCTTGACCAACTGGCTGGCACTGCGGGCACCCACCACGGCGGGAATGTCCAGGCTGCGCGCCACGATCGCGGTGTGCGAGGTTTTACCGCCCACGTCGGTCACAAAGCCGGCGAACACGCTTTGCTTGAACTGCAGCATATCGGCGGGTGACAAATCATGCGCGATCAGTACCAGCGGCACGTCCATGGTGTCGCCCAACTGCAGCTCTTGCTGAGGTCGGGTCGGCCGCTTGGGCTGCTTGACCAAGGCACTTGTACCTTTGAGGCAGTGCAAGACCCGCTCGGCCACTTGCTCCATGTCGGCCTTGCGTTCACGCAGGTACGGGTCTTCCATTTCGTCGAACTGGCGCGCGATGATTTCCAGCTGGCTGGTCAACGCCCATTCGGCGTTGTACGAACGCTCTTCAATCCACAGGCGCACACCGGAGGTCAATTCCTCATCCTGCAAAAGCATCAAATGCACATCCAGCAAAGCAACCAGCTCGTGCGGCGCATCCTTGGGCATGTCTTTTTGCAGGCGCTGCAGTTCATCCACCACTTCGTCGCGGGCAATGCGCAAGCGCTCAATTTCATGGGGCACCTGATTCGGCTGAATGAAGTAGTGGGCCACATCGACCCGGCTGGAGGCCACCAACACCGCTCGCCCGATGGCAATGCCCCGTGCGACGGCCAAGCCATGGATGCTGAGGGTCATGACCGCACCTCGCGACCTGTCTGGGTTGGCCAGCTGAGGGCGCTCATTCGCCTTCGCCAAATTTATCGGCCATCAGCGCCAGCAAAGCGTCCAGCGCTTCCTGATCACCTTCGCCATGGGTTTCCAGCGTCACTTCGCTGCCCAGCCCCGCCGCCAACATCATCACGCCCATGATGCTTTTGGCGTTGATGCGGCGCTCACCCTTGCTCAGCCAGACTTCGCACGGAAAACGCCCGGCCAGCTTGGTGAGCTTGGCCGAAGCGCGGGCGTGCAGTCCCAATTTATTGCTGATGGTCGTGGTGGCTTGGGGCATGTCTCGTTCCTGTTTGATTTTGCGGGGCGGTGCTGGCCACGGTCATGACGCCTTGCGTGCCGCCTGCTTGTGCACGCGTCAGCAGCTGGTCCAAACTTTCGTGCCGATAGCAAACGCTGCGCAGCAGCATGGGCAAGTTGGCCCCTGCCACCAACCGTGTGCGCGCATTGTCATTGAGTTGATTCGCCACATTGCAGGGCGTGGCACCAAAGACATCACTGAGCAGCAAAAACTCTTCGCTGCCCAACAAGGCCATGGCACGGCGAGCCTGGGCCAGACTGAGCTCGGGCGCTTCGTTCGGCAACACGTCGACCGCCAGCACGCCAGCGGCGCAGTCGGGAAAAACGTGCAGTGCACAGTCGCGCAAAGCAGAAGCCAATGGCGCGTGGGCGATGATGAGGATGCCAATCATGGAGTTCAGATTATCAGGTCTCTTCGGAATGGCTCAAGACGAAATACAGCCAAGAACCCAATGAACACAAGCCAAAGACAGCCAATGCGGCCTGGTAGGCTGCAGCTTTTTCGAAACCTACACTGCGTGCAAAGTCGACCGCCAAGCCGATGCCCCACTGCACCACAAAGATGCCCGCAAAAATCACCAAGTTGTAAGCGGACAAGGCACGCCCGGCCAAGTGAGCAGGAAAAGCCAAGCCGACTGCGGGTTGCGCCAACGCCACAAAAGTGCTGCTGACGCAAAAGAAAGCCAAGGCGAAGGCGGCAGACGAGCCCACCGCAGGTCCCAGCCAGGCCAAAATGGCCAAAGACACAAAGGTCCAGGGCAAGCCCCAGGCAATCAGTCGATCGACGCGCAGACCCCATTGGGCCAAACGCGGCGTGATCAGCCCCCACAACCAAAAACTCAGCAACATGCTGAGGTTGATGGCGAACAGACCGGTTGCGGCTTCCTGAGCCGTCCAGCCCGCCACCTGGGTCATCCACGGCCCAGCCCACAGGGTCTGGATGGCCACCATGCCGCCATAACTGAAAAACCCGATCGGCGTCATGCGCCAAAAATAGCGGCTGCGCCAAATAGCGCTGTAACCGCCATCGTCTCCTGCTGAGGCACTCGAGACGGAGGTTTGTGCCGTCTGCCAAAGCGGCACCAGCAACGCAATCAACAACATGGCCAAAGCGATCATGACGCCCAACATCACAAACAAGGCTCGCCAGCCCCAAATCGGCATCAACCATTGCACGGGCAAGGTGGCCGCCACCATGCCAAGCGAGCCCGTCATCAGCATCCAAGAATTGGTGCGCAACTGAGTCGCTGCATCAAACCAGCGCCGGTAACCGGTCAATGGGGCCATCAGGCAAGCACTCACGCCCATGCCACACAAAACCCGCGCAGCCAGCAAGCCATAAAAACTGTCTGCCCACGCAAACGCCAGACAGCCCACCACCGCGATCGACAAGAATGCCAATATGACCTTTTTGGGGCCATACCGATCCAGCCATCGCCCCAATGGCAACTGCGTGAACGAAAAGCCCAGAAAGTAGCCGCCTGCCAGCAAACCGAGGTCTTGCGCGCTCAGGCCAAAATCCATGGTCAGAGTCGGTGACAAAGTGGCGGTGATGGCCCGCACCAGGGCCGAAAAGAAATAGGCCAGCGCAAATGCCAGAAACACCACCACCGCTTGGCGCCGCGGCAAATGCACAAAAGAATGACTGTTGCTCACGGGTGAATCCCATCCCATAAATTTGCGGCCAGTTCGGCCGGATCATGGCGGTCGTAGACCACCGCATGCACTAGGCGTACATGGCCGCCCTCGGCCACTGCACCCCAAGCGGCCCGGACATACACCGCTTGCCCGTCTGCGCGCTGCCCTTTCGCCTGGATGTGCACGCTCGACGTCAAAGGCAAGAAACCTCGCCGGGTCCAGATCTGTTGTTGGTCGGCTGAAAGCGGCACTTGGACGCCCGCGTTGCGCAGCGTGGCTTGTTGCCAGCCGAGCAAGATGCCTTGTGCATCAGCCCCAGATGGCAAAGGCGCCGTCATCACGGCCAGCATGGCGCCGGCACTCTCACAGCCGGCCACTTGCAGGTCAACAGGGACGCCGCCCAAGGGCACTGAGCGGGTCGTTCGGTCAGGTTTGCAGGGGAGCTGCGCTTTGAGCGAAGCCCCCTCAAAGCCGATTTCCCGCCAGTTGTGCTCGGGGCTGCAAGCACTCAAAAACAAGCAGCTTGAGAGCTTGATCACCCAGGTCCATGATAATTTGCGCATGGGGTGATTATCCTGATCAGCAGCCGCTTGGGTTTTTCGCGACAATCATCAGATGAATTCACTCGACGGTATCCGCATTCTCGACCTGTCCCGCGTTTTGGCAGGCCCTTGGTGTACTCAGACGCTGGCCGACCTCGGCGCTGACGTCATCAAGATCGAACGCCCCGGCAGCGGCGACGACACCCGCAGCTGGGGCCCCCCTTTTTTAAAGGACGCTCAAGGCCACGACACCGCTGAGGCGGCCTACTACCTGGGCGCCAACCGCAACAAACGCTCGGTCACTTGTGACATCGCCCAGCCCGAAGGTCAGCGCCTGATCCGCGAGCTGCTCCAACACTGCGATGTCTTTGTGGAAAACTTCAAGGTCGGTGACATGGCCCGCTACGGTCTTGACTATGCCAGCCTGAGTGCCATCAACCCGAAGTTGGTGTACTGCAGCGTGACGGGCTTTGGCCAGACCGGCCCTTACCGTGAGCGGGCGGGCTACGACTATGCGGTGCAAGGCATTGGTGGTTTGATGAGTGTGACGGGCGAACGCGACGATTTGGGCGGCGGCCCGCAAAAAGTCGGCGTTGCGGTGACCGATTTGTTCACCGGCATGTACGCCACCGTCTCCATTTTGGCGGCATTGCGTCACGCCGAACGCACGGGTGAAGGTCAGTATGTGGACATGGCTTTGCTCGATACCCAAGTGGCCATGCTGGCCAATCTTGGATCCAACTATTTGGTCAGCGGCAAAGTGCCCACTCGCGCGGGCAACGCGCATCAAAACATCGTGCCTTACCAAGTCTTTGAGGTGAAGGCGGCCGAAGGCGCTGCACCGGGGGAGCGCGATCACCTCATTCTGGCGGTGGGCAATGATGGTCAGTTCGTCAAATTCTGCGCTGTTGCAGGCCGCCCAGACTTGGCCAAAGATCCCCGCTACGCTTTGAATGCCGACCGGGTCCGCCACCGCTCTGAATTGGTACCGATCCTGGAGTCCATCCTGTTGGGCCGCACCAAGGCCGAGTGGTTGCCGGCCCTCGAATCGGCCAAAGTGCCTTGCGGTGCGATCAACCATTTGGGGGAAGTGTTCGAAGACCCTCAAGTGCTTGAACGCCAAATGGTCAGTGATTGGGCGCACCCGATCAAGCCTTTGCGCTTGGTTTCGAGCCCCATCAAAATGAGCCGCACCCCTGTGCGCCAAGATCTGCCTCCGCCCATGTTGGGTCAGCACACGCAAGAGGTATTGGCCGAGGTCTTGGGCTGGACTGCTGAGCAAATGGGTCCTTTGCGCGCCATAGGGGTGATCTGATGGTCCAGTTCCTTCTGGTGCATGGTGCTTGGCACGGTGCTTGGTGCTGGCAAAGGGTTTTCAGCAGTTTGATGAAAGCTGGTCACCGCGCGCATGCGGTCACCCTGACGGGGGTCGGGGAACGTGCCCATTTGTTGCACCCTGGCATCGACCTCGAAACCCACATTCAGGACGTGCTGTCGGCCATGGATGCCGAGGAAATGAACGACGTGGTGCTGGTGGTGCATTCGTACGCCGGCATGGTGGGTACTGCCGTCGCAGATCGCCGGCCTGAACGCTTGCACCATCTGGTGTACTTGGATGCGGTCTTGCCTGAACCCGGCGAGAGTTGGAGCAGCACGCACACGCCCGACACACAGGCTGCCCGCATCTTGGCTTCCCAAGCCGATCCTTTGTACAGTTTTCCAGCGCCTGATGCGTCTTTGTTCGGTCTGAGCGGTGACGATCACTCGTGGGTCACACGCCGACAAACACGCCATCCGGGCGGGCCTTATACCCACGTGCTTGAGTTTGATCCGCAACGCGTTGCGGGCGTCCCACGCACTTTCATCAGCTGCACAGAGCCGCCTTTGGCCACCATCGATGTCAGCCGGCAGCGCATGCACGATCCCTTGTTTTGGGGTGGCCATTGGTTGCCGGGCTCGCGTGTGGTCGAGATGAAAACAGGACACGACCCGATGGTCAGTGATCCAGAGGGCCTGAGTCATTGGCTGCTCGATTGCAGCCGCCAAGACCGGCTTTGTTCAGCGTAAGGCGCCGGATACTTTGCTGAGCAAGGCACGACCGGCGTCAGCGGGGTGTTGATGGATTTTTTCCTCAATGCCGAGCTTGTCGTGCAAGCCCGCCATGGTTTTGGATCGACTGTGCAAATAACTGACTTGAACAATCGCACTTCCGCCGCTGCGCTGCGGTTCATTTGCGAGTTGAATACATTGAGTTGTTGACTTATGCCCATGGTTCTGAGCCATTTGGCGTCTTGATGCCGTGCCTCCGGCACTCTGAAGCGGATTTTGTCCTTGTTCATGCCCCCCTGCACACTCAACATTTGAACGGGCATGTCGGCCTCCTTTTCAAGTGCCCGCTTGTTTCCTTTGGAGGCACCCAGACCGATCACATCATTCAAACCCAAGGCGTGTGCCGGTCCAATCACCCACAGGCCTGAGGCCACAGCAAACGAATTAAACTTTCAATCATGAAATTGCATCTGAACACTTCCTCGACGGGGCGTCATACATGGGACCACTGGTGCTTTTGGCTGTGCGCTTTGAGCCTGAGCGCTTTGCTGGGCGCATGCTCTTCAGACCGCGCACCCGAGTCTTCATATGTTTTACTCGATGGCACCACCATCAGCGCTGAGCAATTGCAGGGAAAAGTAGTCTTGGTCAATTTCTGGGCCACCAGTTGCACGACCTGCGTGGCCGAAATGCCGCAGCTCGTCTCCACACACCAGAAATTCAAGGGTCGCGGATTTGAAACATTGGCGGTCGCTATGCGCTATGACCCACCCAGTTATGTTGTGAATTTTGCTCAGACCCGTCAATTGCCGTTCAAAGTCGCCATCGACAACACGGGCTCAGTCGCCAAGGCATGGGGTGACATTCAACTCACGCCGACCACTTTCCTGATCGACAAGCAAGGCCAAATTGTCAAGCGCTATGTGGGTGCGCCTAACTTCGCCGAACTTCACACCCTGATCGACAAACTTTTGAGCGCAAGCTGAGTGCCGTCAGCGGCGCCCAGCTTTTTTAACAAATCAATCCTTGCGGAAATTATCGTGACAGGCCTTGCAGGAGGCCGCCGCAGGTCCAAATGCAGCTTTGAGGGCATCCACGCTTCCTGCTTTGGCGGCCACGTTCAGCTTGCCGATTTCGACTTGCATCTTGTCTGAAGCCTCTTTAAATTTGGCCGATTCCGTCCAGATTTCTGATTTTGCGCGGGTGTCGCCTTTGTCTGTGCCCTCGCCATAAGCCGCCCATGGCAGTTTGGCCATGGTGCTCACCAATTCAGCGTTTTCAAGCGCGGTTTTGGCGTCATAAGGTGCACGGCCATTGGCCATGGCTCCCAATCGACCGAAGTGGGCCGCCATCACCGTGTAACTGGCTTTGCGGTATTTGATCGCATCTTCTGGTTTGGCAAATTGCGCCTGCGCAGGAACCAAGGTGGCAAAGGCCATGGCGGCGATGGCTAAGCGAAAAATATTTTTCATTTTGGCTCCTAAGGGTGAAAATGATCGAACTTGCTTGTTGTTCAAGCTATTGACAGTTTCTCACATTTTGATTTCAGCTGCATGACCCATCACCAACAGTTCACGATCCGCATTTGGGATTTGCCAACGCGCATTTTCCATTGGACACTCGCCGCCGCTGTGACAGGCCTGATCATTTCCGCCAACATCGGTGGAAACGCCATGGTTTGGCATTTTCGATTGGGCTACCTTGTCTTCGCTCTTTTGTTGTTCAGATTTTTTTGGGGCTTTGTGGGTGGCCATTGGTCTCGATGGTCCCAACTGCCCCTGAGACCCCAAAATGTTGTCGCTTATTTGCGCGGCCACTCCTCAACCTCTCACCGTGCGGGACACAATCCTTTGGGCTCTTGGTCCGTCGTAACGCTTCTTGTCTTTTTACTTCTGCAGGTGAGCACCGGTCTTTTCAGTGATGACGAGATCGCCAACATGGGGCCTTTCGCCAGTTCCGTGTCTGGTTTTTGGGTGAGTTGGTCCACTTTCTGGCACAAACAAGTCGGCAAGTTGATCTTGATTGCTTTGGTCGTGTTGCACATGCTGGCCATCGCTTGGTACAGTTGGCGCAAACGGCAAGCCTTGATTTCAGCCATGTGGCATGGTGACAAAGTGTCAAGCGAATCGCTCACGCCCTCAGCGGACGGACGCGGCAAGCGCTGGATGGCCTTGTTTTGCTGGCTAGTGTCCTGCCTGATTGTGCTTGTTGTGCTGTCTTGGGGTTCGTGAACCCAATTCACGCAGATATCGATCACACGGCTTTTCGCGCTTGGCGCTACACTTTGTTTTATTTCACTTTCGGTTTACCTTTGCATTCGCCATCCGTTAGCTTATTACCCGCTCTGTCCCTTGCTGATTTTGACGAGGTCCAGTTGATTTTTCGCGAGTACGCGCAATCGCTTGCAGTGGATTTGAGCTTTCAGAATTTTGAGCAAGAGCTCCAAGGCCTGCCGGGTGATTACGCTCCTCCGCGGGGTGCATTGATATTGGCCCATGTGGATGGTTGTGTCGCTGGTTGTTGCGCATTGCGCCCCTTAGACAATTGCGACCACAGCAACGCCGCCGAGATGAAACGCCTGTATGTGCGCCCCGCTTATCGAGGCTTGGGTCTTGGTCGTCAACTGACAGAAGCCATTTTGGATACGGCTCATCGATGCGGGTATGCATGCGTTCTGCTCGACACCTTGGACGACATGGAAGCTGCGCGAGCGCTTTATGAGGATCTTGGCTTTGAAGAAGTACCGCCCTTCTATCACAACCCCTATGCCGGCGCACACTATTTGAAGGCTGTGATCGCCTGATTGATCGTCCCTGTCATGTGATTTTCGCTGGGTCAAAAAGGATTCAAATCCCTTTTCGACCCTTCAAGACGTGTCAAGCCTTGGCTTGCGCCAGCAAAGTGGCTGCGTCACTGACCTCGAATTTGCCGGGTCCTTCGTTGTTCAAGACGGTGACTTTGCCGTCTTTCACGAGCATGGAATAGCGGTTGCTGCGCACACCCATGCCACGACCGGTCAAGTCCAAGGTCAAACCGGTGGCCTTGGTGAAATCGGCACTGCCGTCACCCAGCATGCGCACTTTGGCGCCGGTTTGTTGTTCACGGGCCCATGCACCCATCACGAAAGCGTCGTTCACGCTCACGCACCAGATTTCATCAACACCCGCGGCTTTCAATGCGTCGTGGTTTTCCACATAGCCGGGCACGTGCTTGGCAGAACAGGTCGGTGTAAAAGCGCCAGGCAATGCAAACAAGGCAATGGTTTTACCCGCTGCGGCTTTGGCCACATCGACGGGGTTGGGGCCAATGCTGCAACCATTGCCTTCAACTTCAACGAATTCCATCAGCGTGGCTGCGGGCAGTGTGTCACCGACTTTGATCATGTTGTGCTCCTTTGAGTTTGTGTGGCGAATCTTGCCGAAGAAAAAAAACGACCCACTATTGTGGGTCGTTTTCAGAAAGTTTGCAGAAGTGCGCCTTTTCGGCTCAGACCGCTTCGGCTTTCTGCACCAGGCGGCTGGCCACCCAGTTTTTGGTCTTCGAAATCGGACGGCTTTCCGTGATTTCGATGGTGTCGCCCAGGTGGTATTGACCTGTTTCGTCG
>JAIXRJ010000039.1 GCA_027485235.1 Comamonadaceae bacterium | reverse complement strand
GAAGGGGGTGTCCATCATGTTGATGCGGGTGTCGGGGTTCTGGGTTTTGTCGGTCATGGTGCGTCAAGTCGAGAGGGCTTCGACAAGCTCAGCCCGAGCGGCGGGCCGTTCGGAGAGATAGGGGAAAGAGGTGGGCCGTTGAGGTCGTTCGCCCTGAGCCTGTCGAAGGCAGCAAACGCGGGCCAAAAGGTCAAATTCGGTCGCGGGTGGTTTGGCGGCTGGTTTCACCATGGCGCGAAGCAAACCACGCTTGTGCGTCGTCGCAGTCTTTGGCAATGCCCTTTGTCAGGGCGTCCAGACCGTCGTATTTGAGCTCGTCGTGTAGTTTATGCAGCAAGTCCACCCTAATGATTTTACCGTAGCCCCCCTCGGCTCCCAGGGCCGCAGGCCAGTCGAAGGCATGCGTCTCCAGCAGCACGCGCCCGCCATTGACGTCGTTCGGGTCGAGTGAGGGGCGGACGCCCAGATTGGCCACGCCCTTCAAGGGCTGATCGGCCAGGCCATGCACCTCGACCACAAAGATGCCGCTGGCCGCGGGCTTCGAGTGCGAAAAGCGCAAATTCAGGGTGCGAAAGCCGTCGCCTGCGCCTTGGGCTGTGGCGGCCAAGTCGCGGCCCAGCTTGCGCCCGTGTACCACATGGCCGCTGATGCTGTAAGGGCGGCCCAGCAGGGCAGCCACGTCGTTCATGCGGCCTTGGCCCAGGGCCTCTCTCACCGCCGAGCTGGACACGCGCAGGCCGTGCACCTCGTAAGTGTTCATGCGCGCCACGTCAAAACCCAGGCGTTGGCCAGCTTTGTCGAGCATGGCGTAGTCGCCCGCACGTTTGGCCCCGAAGCAGAAATCGTCACCCACCAGCACGTAGCGTGTGCCCAAGCCCTGCAACAACACCTTCTGTATGAAGTCTTCGGGCGACTGTCGGGCGAGTTCGGCATTGAAAGGCATCACCACGACCTGGTCCACCCCGCAGCGCTCCAGTTCGCGTAATTTTTCGCGCAAGCTGGCGATGCGGGCGGGGGCCAGCTCGGGCTTTTGCAGGGCCTTGGCAAAGTAGTCGCGGGGATGGGGCTCGAAGGTCATCACACAGCAAGGTACGCCCCGGTGCGCGGCCTCGCTGCGCAAAAGTGCCAGCATGGCTTGGTGGCCCCGGTGCACGCCATCGAAATTGCCAATGGTCAGGGCGCAGGCAGGGACCAGTTCTGGGTGGTGAAAACCGCGAAAAACCTTCATGGCGATGGTGGGGCTCTTGTGTTCTAACTTGGGGCTTTTGCCCTTTGTCATGATTTTGAGAAATTCGAAGGGTATATTGTGACTGAGCCCGATCCACCCCAGCTTGGCCAGAGCGCCAAACGGGTCTGGACCGAGACAGTCCCCTTCCTTTTCAGTGCTTGCATCTGTTGTCAGGAGTCGTGTGTGAAGGTCTTGAAACTCTCTGCCCAAGGGCTGCCCCAATCGTGGATCACGCTGGAGCAAGCGGTGACCCACTACGCTGCCAACGAAGTCCGTTGGGAAGTTGGACACGAGGTGGCCGTTTTCCATGGCGGGCACAACGCCATCACGGGGCAACAGTCGGTGATTGCCGTCAACAGCATCATTGGCACCCAGGGGGTGCCACGCATCAATCCTTTTGATTTGTGTTCGGGTTTGACCAACCCCAAGCTGTTTGCCCGAGACCGCAATGTGTGCGCTTACTGTGGCTGCAGTTTTCACGAGTCGGTGTTGACACGGGAGCACATTGTTCCGGTGAGCCAAAAAGGCCCGGACCATTGGATGAATGTGGTCACCGCCTGCCGTTCGTGCAACCACCGCAAAAGCAGCCGAACCCCTGAGCAAGCCAACATGCCCTTGCTCTATGCACCTTATGTGCCCAGCCTTTGGGAAGACTTCATCTTGCGCAACCGCCGCATCTTGAACGACCAGATGGCGTTCTTGATGGCGCATGTGCCGAAAAACTCGCGTTTGATGTCTTGAGCCCGAACGGCTTGCACAAGCGGACAAAGCGCCGCATCATGTTGACCTGAAAAACAAAAACGGCACTGGCCACGCAGTCAGGCGCCATCAGGGAGACCGATATGCCCACACTTGCTCTGACGCGAACAGTTTCGCGGCGCTTCATCCTCAGTTGCTTGGCCAGCCCTTGGCTGGTTTCTGAGGCGCAGACCGATGAAGAACGGGTACAGCTGGCCTCTGTTTGGCCAGCAGGGCGCCCCCCCCGTGACCATTGGGTCAGCGAAAAATTTGATGGGGTGCGTGCTGTCTGGGACGGGCAGACGCTGCGTTTTCGCAGTGGTCGTGTCATCGCAGCACCCGCTTGGTTTTTGTCGGCATTGCCGTCCATGCCGCTGGACGGCGAGTTGTGGATGGCGAGAGGCCAATTCGACCGGGTGTCTGCCGCTGTGCGAAAGGCTGTGCCAAACGATGACCAGTGGCGAAGCCTGAAATACCTGGTGTTTGACGCCTGGGGGCGTCCTGAGCCCTTTGCCCAGCGGGTAGGCCTGTTGCAGTCGGCCATTGCCGCGGCCGATCAGCCTTGGTTGGTGGCGGTTTCACAAACGACAGTAGACGATGTGGCCGCTTTGCAGCGGCGTTTAAAGCAAGTCGTCGGTCAAGGGGGGGAGGGCCTGATGTTGCACCGCACCGATGCCTTGTGGCGTGCAGGCCGATCAGATGCTGTGTTCAAGTTCAAGCCGCAGCCCGATGAAGAGGGGCAGGTGTTGGGTTACCAAGCGGGCAAGGGTCGTCTGGAAGGCATGACGGGGGCTTTGCTGCTGCAAACGCCTTCGGGCCAACGCTTCGCCTTGGGTTCGGGGCTGAGCGATGGTTTGCGGCGAAACCCGCCGCCTGTGGGGACTTGGGTGACGTACCGCTATCGCGACCGCACCCCTTCAGGCCTGCCTCGATTCGCTTCTTTTTTGCGCTTGCGTGAGCCGGAATGAACAAGGGCTCCTTGCGGAGCCCTTGCCATGGGTGTCAGCCCCAATCAGGCAAACACGCCCGCCGTCTCTTGCATGCGTGCTGAGACTTCGCCCAACTGGTGCAGGGTGTCGCCAAAGGTCATGTCCAGCTGCGTCAATTTCTTGAAGTAGTGGCTCACGATGTACTCGTCTGTGACGGCAATGCCGCCATGCAACTGCACCGCCTGCTGGCCAATGAAGCGCATGGACACGCCCAGCTGGTACTTGGCGCGGGCCAAAGCGCGGCGGCGCTCGTCGGCGGGGGCGTGCAGTTTCAGGCTGGCGTAATAGCTCATCGATCGGCCCAGCTCCAGCTGCATCTTCATGTCGGCCACGCGGTGGCGCAGGGCTTGGAAGCTGGCGATGGCCACGCCAAACTGCTTGCGGGTGTTCATGTAGTCCACGGTGATGGCCAGGGTTTTGTCCATCACACCCACAGCCTCTGCGCAGGTGCAGGCGATGCCGATGTCCACGGCTTCTTCCAAAGCAGTCAGGCCGTTCAGGGTGATCAGTTGGGCCCTGGCTTGGTTCAACACCACTTCGGCGGCGCGTGAGCCGTCTTGTGTGACGTAAGCCTGGGTGCTCACGCCGCTGGCGCTGCATTCCACCAAAAACAAGGCCAATTGACCATTCGCCTTGGCCGGCACCACAAAGGCGTCAGCCTGGTCGCCAATGGCCACCACGCTCTTGGTGCCGCTCACGGTCCAGGTGCCGCCCGATTCGCTGGCCACAGCAGTGCAGCGGTCCAATAGGTAACGGGCACCGCGCTCTTGCTGCGCCAGCACCACAATCGCTTCGCCTGCGGCCATGCGCGGCAACCAAGCGGCTTGCAGGTCTGCAGGGGCGTGGGTTTGCAGTGTGGCGCTGCAGATCAGGGTTTGGATCAGGGGTTCGAGCACGATGCCGCGGCCCAGCTCTTCCATGGTCACCATGGCCTCGGTCGGGCCCATGCCCATACCGCCGTGGTTTTCGCTCACATACAGGCCCGTCAAGCCCAGCTCGGCCATCTCGCCATAAGCGGCACGGTCAAAACCACCCGCAGCCACGATGGCGCGGCGGCGGTCAAAGTCGTAGCCCTTGTCCACCCATTTGCGCACCGCGTCGCGCAGTTGTTCTTGGTCGTCAGAAAAATCGAAATCCATGTGTGTCTCCTTAACCCAGAACTGTCTGAGCGACGATGTTGCGTTGCACTTCGTTGCTGCCGCCGTAAATGGTGGTCTTGCGCATGTTGAAGTAGTTGGCCGCCAGCGGTGCGTTGGCCACCACGCCGCCTGGGAAGTTGCCTTGCCAGCCCGCGTCCATGGCTTCGAAGATGAAGGGCAGGGCAAAGGGACCTGCGGCTTGCATCATCAGCTCGGTGTAGCGCTGCTGGATTTCGCTGCCCTTGATCTTCAGGAGGCCCGCGATGTCGAGTGAGTTCTTGCCCGACTTTTCGGCAGACAACACGCGCAGCACCAGCATTTCGAGGGCCACGATGTCCACTTCGAGCTTGGCGATTTCGTCACGAAAGCGCAGGTCGTCGTAAACGCCTTCGGCTTTGGCGATGCGCTTCAAGCGCTCGAGTTCGCGTTTGGCGCGGTTCACGTCGGCGATGTTGGTGCGCTCGTGGGCCAGCAAGTGCTTGGCGTAGTTCCAGCCTTTGTTTTCCTCGCCCACCAAGTTTTCGGCGGGCACTTCGACGTTGTCAAACCAGACCTCGTTGACCTCGCATTCGCCGTCCAGCAGTTTGATGGGGCGCACGGTGATGCCGGGCGACTTCATGTCGATCAACAAGAACGAGATGCCGGTTTGCGGTTTGCCTTCGTTGCTGGTGCGCACCAGGCAGAAAATCCACTCGCCGTATTGGCCCAGAGTCGTCCAGGTTTTCTGGCCGTTGACGATGTATTTGTCGCCCACACGCTCGGCGCGGGTTTTGAGGGACGCCAGGTCCGAGCCAGAGCCCGGTTCGCTGTAACCTTGGCTCCACCAGACTTCGCCACTGGCGATGCCGGGCAAAAAGCGCTGCTGCTGCTCGGCGTTGCCAAAAGCCATGATCACCGGGGCCACCATCACGGGGCCAAAGGGCACCACGCGGGGGGCGCCCGCCAAAGCGCATTCTTCTTCGAACAAATGCTTTTGCACGGCCGTCCAACCGGGGCCGCCAAACTCAATGGGCCAACCCCAGCCCAGCCAGCCTTTTTTGCCCAAAATTTTGGACCACGCCTGCATGTCCTCGCGGGTCAAGCGCATGGCGCTGTGCACTTTGTGTGAAAGCTCGGTCGGCAAGTTTGCCTTGACCCAGCTGCGAACTTCGTCGCGGAAGGCGAGTTCTTCGGGGGTGAATGCCAAATCCATGGGGAAATTTCTCCGTTGGGGGGTGTGTTGGACAGCGGTTCAATGAAAAATCAAACGACCGTGCTTTTTATCACGCGAACGGCGTGGCCCCTTGTCCTTGGGGCGACAAACGCCCAGAGGCCTGAAGGCATGCAGGGATAATTGCGCCTTCATGAAAAACATCGTCATCTTGATTTCAGGCGTGGGCTCCAACATGGCGGCCATCTTGCAGGCCGCCGAGCAAGAGCGTTGGGCAGAGCGCCTGAATGCACGGGTGGCCGCCGTGGTTTGCAACAAGCCTGAGGCCACCGGCCTGGCTTGGGCCCAGTCCAAGGGGGTGGCTACGGCCGTGCTGAACCACAAGTCTTTCACAAGCCGTGAGGCTTTTGACGAGGCCTTGATCGGGCAGATCGACCAGTTCTTTCCCAGTGTCGTGGTGCTGGCCGGTTTCATGCGCATCCTGACACCGGTTTTTGTGGCGCACTACGCCGGTCGTTTGCTCAACATCCATCCCTCTTTGTTGCCGGCATTTCCCGGACTGAACACGCACCAGCGGGCCATCGACGCCGCTTGTCAATTCGCCGGCGCCACGGTGCACCAGGTGACGGCCGATCTGGACCACGGTCCCATCTTGGCGCAGGCGGTGGTGCCGGTGCTGGCCGATGACACAGCCGAAGTGCTCGCCAAGCGGGTGCTCTCTCAAGAGCACTTGATTTACCCCCGCGCGGTGGCTGATTTTCTTCGTGGCCTGTCAGGCCCTCTTCAATCACCCACGCGTTGAAAGCGCGGCTGCAGCTGGCCGTTGAATTCGGCCACATCGGCGAACATGGCCGCAGGTCGCACCCAAAGACCTTGTTCACCATAGAGCGCCTGGTAAAGCGTCATGGGCTGCAGGTCTTCGCTGTGGCGCACAGTCCCCAGTACGCGGTACATGCCGCCTTTGTAATGCTTGTAGAGGCCTTGGGGTGTTTCGATCAGGGGTGGCAACGCTTCGGACATTCGTCTTACCTTGGTTCTTTCTGTTCTGGGTGGTCAGGGGTGGGACAATACCCTTCTATGCATCCAAAAGCTCTTTTAGACGCCTGCGCCGACCTGGTCAGGCTGGTTCTCCAATTTGAACATCCCGCCGACGCAGTCGTGTCGCGCTATTTCCGCGAACACCGGTCCCTGGGCCCACGCGAACGGGCTACGCTGGCCGAAACCGCTTTTGCGGTGTTGCGTAAAAAGCTGCTGTTTGAGCAACTGGCCCGTTCAGGCTCCGGGCCCAAAGAGCGCAAGCTGGCCATTTTGGGCTTCCATGGCCCGCGCGACTTTTTGGCCTCGGCCTTGAACGACACCGAAAAGCAGTGGTTGGCCACTTGCGACGCCATTCCTGCTGATGCCTTGATGGCCCCACACCGGCACAACTTGCCCGAGTGGATGGCCAAAGCGCTGCAAGACCAGTTGGGCGACGACTTTTGGCTGCTGGCCGAGCACCTGCAACAAACGGGTACCTTGGACTTGCGCGTGAACATGCTCCTTTCCAAACGCAACGAGATTCAAAAAGAGTTGGCGCAAGTGGGCATCGCCTCTGAGCCCACGCCTTATTCCCCTTGGGGACTGCGCTTGCAAGGCAAGCCTGCTTTGCAAAAAACCGACGCCTTCACACGGGGCGCCATGGAAGTCCAAGACGAAGGTTCCCAACTGCTGGCCTTGTTGGTGGACGCTCACCGGGGCGAGATGGTGGTGGACTTTTGTGCGGGCGCTGGCGGCAAAACACTGGCGCTGGGCGCGGCCATGCGCAGCACGGGCCGTTTGTACGCGTTCGACGTGTCGGGCCACCGCCTGGACGCACTCAAGCCCCGCTTGGCGCGCAGTGGCCTGTCCAACGTGCACCCGGCCGCCATTGCGCACGAGCGCGATGAGCGCGTCAAGCGGTTGGCCGGCAAGATCGATCGCGTGCTGGTCGATGCCCCTTGCTCGGGCCTCGGCACTTTGCGCCGCAACCCCGACTTGAAATGGCGTCAAAAGCCCCAAGCTGTTCAAGAGTTGACCGAAAAGCAGTTGGCCATCTTGCAAAGCGCCTCGCGCATGGTCAAGTCGGGCGGTCGCTTGGTGTACGCCACCTGCAGCGTGTTGCCAGAAGAAAACGAGCGGATTGCGCAAGCCTTCGGTGCCGCCAACCCGTACTTTGTGCCACTCAACGCGGCCCGGGAGCTGGAGCGCCTGAAGGTACCGGGTGCTGCTGGTTTGTGTGCGCCTGCGCTCACCTTGGCTGAAGACGGTACCCCCATTGGTGGCGATTTCCTGCGCCTTTGGCCGCACCGCCACGGTACAGACGGCTTTTTTGCAGCAGCTTGGACCCGAAAATAAGCACCGAACGCACTGGTTTGAGCGGGCTTTTGAGAGGACACTGTCCTTCGGGGACCGAAAAACCTAAAATACCGAATGGCCTGAAAACAGGCGAACGTAGAAAGTAAACGCATGATGATGCCTGATTCGGCTTTTTTTGACGCTTTTGTCCAATGGTTGGGCCACGGCTTGTTCAATTTTTCCTGGTGGCAAATGGTGTTGATCACCTTGGCCCTGACCCACATCACCATCGCCAGCGTCACCATTTTTCTGCACCGCCACCAGGCCCACCGAGCGTTGGACCTGCACGCCGTTCCCTCTCACTTCTTCCGTTTTTGGCTGTGGCTGACCACCGGCCAGGTAACCAAGGAGTGGGCCGCCATCCACCGCAAGCACCATGCCAAGTGCGAACAGGCCGAAGACCCGCACAGCCCGCATGTGCACGGCATCAAAACCGTGTTGTTCACAGGTGCCGAGCTCTACCGCAAGGAATCCAAGAACCTGGACACTCTGAAGCGTTATGGCCATGGCACGCCCGATGACTGGATCGAGCGCAATCTTTACACCCGCTTTTCATGGCAAGGCGTAGCCCTGATGCTGATCATCGATGTGGCCTTGTTTGGCTTCATTGGCCTGACCATCTGGGCGGTGCAAATGGCCTGGATCCCCATCACGGCGGCCGGCATCATCAACGGCGCAGCCCATTACTGGGGCTACCGCAACTTTGAGGCGCACGACGCCAGCACCAACATTTCACCTTGGGGCGTTCTGATCGGCGGCGAAGAGTTGCACAACAACCACCACACTTACCCCACGTCGGCCAAGTTGTCGGTCAAGCCTTACGAGTTCGACATTGGCTGGTTGTACATCCGCACCCTCGAAACCCTGGGCCTGGCCACCGTCAAAAAGACGCCCCCGCGCTTGGCTTATGGCGACATCCGCCCCGTGGCCGACGAAAAGACGTTGGAAGCGCTGATCGCCAACCGTTACGAAGTCATGGCCGGCTATGCACGCCATGTCCGCGCTGTCATGCAAGAGGAGGCGGGCAAGCTGAAGTTGGATGCCGACGCTTTGCAAACCGTCAAGCGCTGGTTGCACCGCGATGCCGCCAAAGTGCCTGCCGCGGCCTTGGCGCAACTCAAGCAAGCCCGTGCCGCCAGCCCAGTGCTCGACAAAATGGTGCAGATGCGTGAAGAGTTGAGCCAAATATGGCTCAATACCTCGCATTCGCGTGAGCAACTGGCAGCCGATTTGCAAGCCTGGTGCCGCCGTGCTGAAGAAAGTGGCATCGCTGCTTTGCGTGATTTTTCCGTCAAGTTGCGTGCTGTGCGCCAAGTTGCATGAGGTCCTGAACGCCCCACGCCCCATGGCAAAAGGACCCTCGGGTCCTTTTTTTATGGAGAATTTTGCCTTCGCAGGCACAGCAGGGTGTTGGGCAATGCAAGTTTTGGGGGTCTGCAGACCATCGCCGAACACAGTTCGGCTCCTGCAGCGCCTCAGTATTCATGGCTTGCAAGAGCCCATGGTTTGGACTGAACAGCGCAGGAGCCCAACTACTGGGTTGGGCGATTCTTCTTGCCAGTCGCCATCCTTGAACCTGGCGATCACAAACCGTGTGCAGGCCATCAAAAAAACCCGCTCAAGAGCGGGTTTTTTGAGGACCAGGCTCAGGCCGAGTCACTTCAGCTTGATTTCCTTGTACTCAACGTGTTTGCGAGCTTTGGGGTCGAACTTCATGATCGACATTTTCTCGGGCATGGTTTTCTTGTTTTTGCTGGTCGTGTAGAAGTGACCAGTGCCAGCTGTGGATTCCAGCTTGATTTTTTCGCG
>JAIXRJ010000001.1 GCA_027485235.1 Comamonadaceae bacterium | reverse complement strand
GGCGGGATCAAACTGCAGTGCTTTTTCGAAGTCAGAAGGCAGATTTTGAGCCTTCACAGGGTGGGCCATGGCTACCGCAGTGGAGAGTGCCACAAACACTTTCAATGAAATTTGCATAAATGCCATTTTGAATCATTTTTAGCGTTATTTTTAATTAAAAAATAATTTTGAAAACAATCTATCTATTGTACCTTTAATAATAATAAAAACATCACATATCTGATTTGTTAATTTTTGAATGCCCGGGCCATCCTGTCAGACAGTGGTTTGAGCAGATAGCTCATGAAAGATCGTTCACCAGCCTTGATCACCACATCGACCGACATGCCGGGTTGCACTTTGAGGCCAGCCAGCAAAGCAATCCCCTCAGCTGTGGTTTCCACCTGGGCCAGATAAAACTCGCCCTCTTGCGGATTCGTAGAAGGTTCTTTGTCGGCTCCCACCACCTTCACCACACCTGGAATAACCGGTGTGGTGACTTGGTTGAAGCCCGTGAAACGCATGTCCGTTGGCATGCCCACCCGCACTTTGTCGATGATGGAGTCGGGTACTTTGGCCTGGACGATGAGTTTCTCGTCTTTGGGCACGATCTCCATGAGCACCATCCCACTGGTGATGGTGCCGCCCACCGTAAAGACCTTGAGCCCCACCACACTGCCGCTGACGGGTGCCTTGATTTCAGCGAGGTCGCGGTCAAATTTGGCCGAATCCAATCGGCTGGACATGGCGTCGCGGTTTTTCTGAATCTCCTGCAGCTGGTTGTCCACATCTTTGAGCAAAGTGCTGCGCACTTGGCTGATCTGCAGCCGCGCACGTGAGATGTCTGCTTGTGTGTTGGCCAGACTGGAATCCACATCGCTTTTCTGGCGCTCCGCCTGGTTGGCCTGGTTCTGAGGCACAAACCCATTTTTGGCCAATTCGCGGGTGTTGTTCATTTCTTCGTCAAGCGACCGCGCCTGAATCTGGCGGGACTTTAAAACCGCCGACAAGCCTGTGATTTGTTCATTGAGGCTGGCCACTTGGCTGGTGTACTCTGCGCGACGTGAATTGAACAATTGGATTTGAAGTTTCTTGGCTTCCTCAACCCGTGGGTCACCCGCTTTGAACCGTTTGCGCAGTTCATCACTCCAGAAGATGACACCCAAATTGTCGCGCTCCGCTTTCAGTCGAGACTCGGAGGCAAGCAAGTTGATGTACGTCAACTCCGCTCCGGTCATCTCCACTTCGGTTTTTAACGGGTTCACACGCAACAGCACATCGCCTTGTTTGACTTCAGCCCCCTCGGTGACATTGATCGCCTCCACCACACCACCGGACGGATGTTGCACCGTCTTGCGATTGCCCAAAACCGATACATTGCCTGCAACCGTCACACCGGCATCGATCGGGGCCCAAAACGCCCAGATCAAAAAAACCGCAAAAAAGATCAAGAAAAAGCTGGCGGCCTTGCGGCGAATGGCCGACTCCTCCACATGCACCGGCTCCAATCCTTTGTGATTGAGCTTGCTGGGTTCATAGGGATTCCAGCCCTGAATCCATCGGCTCAATCGGGTGTCCAGTCGCCGCCAAAACCCTGCTTGGGGTTGGGCCAGAGCGGCCGGAGCGTCCGAAGGCGTGAGACTCACCTCTTTTGTCAAGAGACTTTCGGTGCTCATGCTTGGGCCTCCTTGAGTTCAGTGAGTGCCTGTTGCTGGGCAGAGGAGATTGTGGCCTCTGTTGGACCAGCCTCTGTCGGTACCACTTGCAGCTTGCGCACCGCCTCCAGCATCTCGCGGGCATCACCGAAGGCGACTTGCCGACCGGCTTTGAGGACCAGCATTTTGTCCACCACGCCCACCAATCTGGGCCTGTGGGTCGTGAGCACCACGGTCGATCCGCTGGCCTTGAGGGCCTGCACGGTTTTGACCAAAGCCCCCTCGCCGATCTCATCCAGATTGGAGTTAGGTTCGTCCATGACCACGTATTTGGGCATGCCGTAAACGGCCCGTGCGATGGCCAAGCGTTGTCTTTGTCCACCCGAGAGTGCAAAACCTGTTTCGCCCAATCGGGTGTCATAGCCCTTGGGAAAAGTCAGGATGGTTTCGTGCATGTCAATGAGCTGCGCAGCCAAGACCACTTTGGCAGGGTCCACTTCACCCAAGCGTGCAATGTTGTCAGCCACCGTGCCTTCAAAAAAATCAATTTCTTGCGGCACGTAGCCCACCAGAGGGCCCACTTCATCATGACTCCAGTCGCTCAGCTCCACACCATCAAGACGAATGGAGCCTGCCGCAGGCTTCCACAGCCCCATCAACATCTTGGCCAAAGAAGATTTGCCTGCAGCACTGGGCCCGACCACAGCCAGGACCTCGCCTGGCTCAAGTGCAAAACTGATATCGGCCAAGACGGGTTTGTTGTGCCCAGGCGGCACACCCAGCGCCTTCACCACATCCAGCTTGCCTTTGGGTGCGGGCAATTGCATTTTCTGCGTGTTTTCAAAGTCATCTTCAAGCAATTCGTTCAAACGTTCATACGCTTGACGAGCCGTGACGATGTCTTTCCAGTGCCCAACCAATCTCTGAATCGGTGCGACAGACTTGCTGATCAACATAGTGGCCACAATGACCATGCCGGCGGTGATCAGGCCTTCCATGGCCAAAAAGATACCCAGCGCCATTTGCAACGATGGCAGGGACTTTTGCATAAAACCTGAAACACCTCCCATCAGTCCTGTGGCTTCACTGGCATTGACTTGGTTGGTCAGGTAAGTGCGGTGCTGGTCGTACCAACGTTTGCGTACTGCCCCCAACATGCCCAAAGCCAAGGTGGCTTCTGCATGGCGCAAACTGTTGCCTGCTACACGACTGGCTTCTGTGTTGGCGTTGTTCGCCTCTTCCAAAATCGGGGTGGTGACTTTGGTCGTCAAGTAAGTGACGATGAGCATCAGCAAGGTTGCGCCAAGTGCGAACAAAGCCAACAAGGGATGAAACACAGCCCCAATGCCGATGAACACAAAAGCAAAGGGCGCATCCAGCAGCGCAATGGCGGGGGGCCCAGTTAAGAATTGACGCAGCGATTGCAAGTCGCCCAACAACTGTTGAACATTCACATTTTTACGGCCGACATAGCGCCGAAACGAAGCATCGAAGACATCGGCTGCCAAGTCCCAGTCGATGCGCAATGACAATCGAACCATCAGCCGTGAACGAATCCATTCAAGGGCAGACCAGAACACATAAAAAGCGATGACCACCACAGTCAAAGACACCAATGTCACGCCACTGCGGCTAGACAACACCCGATCCAAGGCACTCATCATGTACAGCAGCGGTGTGATGCTGAGCAGATCGATGACAAAAGTCAGACCGATGGCAAAGATGAAGGCTTGCCTGGCCTGTAACAAAACTTGACGAACCGGTTGCTTGCCGGATGGTGAATTTTTGATCGCTGTTTTTACAGTCATATCACTCCCTTTCGAAACCCTTGTCATGGACTAGACTGCATGCTTCATCCCGCTGGCTTTTTCAGAATGTCCATGGTGAAGACATCCAATCCGGCGTCACCAGAACCCAAGGCTTCCACCGGTGGCAGCACATACTGCGCAACGACTTTGGTCACGCCCAACTCGGCCAGTTGGTCATACGCGCCGCTTTCCAGAATCTGCTGCAAGGTTTGCACATCACTGGCGTCAATCGTGCCAAAGTCAAGTTCTGCGCCGTGGTCAAAGATGGACTTGGTGGTGCCTGGCTCTGCGTCGTTGGCGAAGTGGCTGATCAAGTCCACCAAGTCATTGACGTTGGCCGTGCCTGCGTCCACATGAACCGGCGCACCGGAAGAAGACAACACGTGGTCGACACCCAACTCGGCCAGTGCTTTGAAGCTGGTTTGCAAGTGGTCTGCGGAGCCCGCATCAATTTCAACACCTGCTTCTGGCAATGCTTCCAACATACCCGCTGAGTGCAAAGCCGAGGCCAATTCATCACCCACGGTGACCAGCTCAGGTGTTGCCAACTCAATGCTGCGAACACCCGACTCCTGCAAAGACCGGATCAAATCGCCCATGCTGGCGTTGGATTCGAGCATGTTGTGCAACACATCCACGCCGTTGCTCATGATGTTGACCACATCGTCCAACGAAGCCTGTCCTTGAACTGCAGTTGGGACCGAGTCCACCACCACATTGAAATCAATGCCTGCATTGATCAGCGCCCAAGTTCCCGCATCGGTCGAGAGATCGCCAAGCTGCTGTTGGGAAACCGTCAAATAATCAATGCCAGATTCAGCCAACACTTGAGCAATAGGCGAAACCTCATTGAGGTCCTGTTGACCCATATTCAAGGTGACGCTGCCGCCATCGCTAAAGCTTGGCAAGCTGCCTGCAAAGCTGCCTGTCACTGCGCCCTCACCAAAGGCCAGCTCTGTGCCCAGTGCGCCCACCGTCACCGCGTCCACACCCAACTTGGCCAGCTGCTTCAAGCTGCTGCCCAGCTGCGTGCCTTCGGCGTTGTCTGCGTTCAGCGT
>JAIXRJ010000005.1 GCA_027485235.1 Comamonadaceae bacterium | reverse complement strand
ATGCTGGACTTCAACATCCTGTTTCCTTCGGTGCTCAACGGCATCACCACCGGTGCCGTGTATGCGCTGATCGCGCTGGGCCTCACGCTCATTTATGGCGTGCTGCACATCATCAATTTTGCGCACGGCGCGTCTTTGATGGTGGCGCTGTATGGCGTGTACATGCTGAAGCAACACTTCGGGGTCGATCCCTACCTGGCCCTGCCCCTCATGGTGCCGGCCATGTTTGTGCTGGGCTATGCGCTGCAGCGCGGTGTCATCAACCGGGCCAGCCACGGCAAGGACGAAAACATCTTGCTGGTCACGCTGGGCATCTCCATCGTGCTCGAAAATTTGGCGCTGCTGTTTTTCAAATCTGACACGCGCACCATTGAAACGGCCTACACCTTGACCACCGTCGAGATTGGCCCGGCCTTCATTGCCCTGCCCAAGCTGGTGTCTTTTGCGGGTGCCTTGGTCGTGTCGGCGGTGTTGCTGCTGATCGTGCAGAAAACCGATTTGGGCCGCGCCATCCGAGCGGTGTCCAAAGAAAAGCAAGGTGCCCGCCTGATGGGCATCGATGTGGACCATGTGTACGCCATGTGCTTTGGCTTGGGGCTGGCCAGTCTGGGCGCAGCGGCCTGCTTTTTGATGCCGGCCTATTACGTCAACCCGCAGGTGGGCAACGGCTTTGTGCTGGTGGCTTTCACGATTGTGGTGCTGGGCGGCATGGGCAGTTTTGCCGGCGCCTTGCTGGGCGGTTTGCTGATTGGTGTGGTCGAGTCACTGGGCGGTTTGCTGCTGGGCGAATCGTTGGGGCAAGTGGGTATTTTTGTGATTTTCATTGCGGTGCTGATGCTCAGGCCACAAGGATTTTTTGGAGCGAAGGCATGAAAGACTTTCGCAACATCGCGCTGTTTGTGCTGCTGGTGGGGGCGGTGCCCTTGTTCACCAATTCGGGCGTGATGCTCAACTTTGTCATGACGTCTTTGTATGCCTGCTTGCTCTCGCAAGCCTGGAACGTGCTGGGCGGGTTTGGCGGGCAGTTCTCGTTTGGCCATGCTTTGTTTTTTGGCACGGGTGCTTATGTGCAAGCCATTGCCCAAATGCAGTGGGGCCTGAGCCCCTGGGTGGCCTTGCCGCTGGCCATGGCCTTTGCAGCGGGGGTCGGTGCTTTCGTGGGTGCGGCCTCGTTTCGTTATGGCCTCAAGGGTTCTTACTTTGCGCTGGTCACGCTGGCCTTTGCCGAGGTCTTCCGTATTTTGGCCACCTCGGTGCCCTTCACGGGTGCCGGGGTGGGCCTGATGTTGCCGCTCCAAGAGTCGGCCGCCAACATGCAGTTTGGCAGCCGCGCCGGGTTCATCTGGCTCATGCTGGGCTTGGTCACGCTGGCGCTGTGCGTCACCGCTTGGCTGCGGCACTCGCGCTTTGGTGCGTACCTGCAGGCTGTGCGTGACAACGAAGACGCGGCACGCGCCATTGGCGTGAACCCCTTCAGCGTCAAACTGATCGCCACGATTTTGTCGGGGGGCCTGATGGGGGCAGCTGGGGCGTTTTATGTGCAGGTGTTCCAGTACATCGATCCGGGCATTGCCTTCGGGGCGCACACCTCGGTCGAGGCTTTGGTGGGCGCGATTGTGGGCGGCTTGGGCACCCTGTGGGGACCGCTTTTGGGCGCCATCAGCTTGCACATCCTGGCGGACTTGACGCGCAATTTGTTTGGCCAATTGCCGGGCATCAACATGGTCATTTATGGCGTGGTTTTGATCATCATCGTGATGTTCTTGCCCCGTGGCATTGCCGGGCTGGGTGCCATCACCCCGCTGCAATGGTTGCGCGGCAGCAAGTCGGACGGAGACAAACCATGAGCGTGCTCCTGCAGATCGAGGGGGTGGGCAAATCCTTTGGCGGCCTCAAAGCCGTGCAAAACGTCAGCCTGTCGGTGACCGAGGGCCGCTTGAGCGCGCTGATCGGACCGAATGGCGCTGGCAAAACCACCTTGTTTGCCCTGATGTCGGGTTTCCTCATGCCCGATACGGGCCAGGTTGTTTTTTCAGGGCAAGACATCACGGGCCAGGCCCCTCACCTGAGCGCACGAATGGGTCTGACCCGTACCTTCCAGATCGTGCAGCCTTTTGCGGCGCAAACCGTGCGCGAGAACATCGCCGTGGGTGCGCACCTGCATTTGCCCCGCCGTGCGCAAGCCTTGGCGTTTGCCGAAACGGTGGCGCAGCAGGTGGGGCTGACCTTGCAACTCGACAAATTGGCCAGTGACCTGACGGTGGCGGGCCGCAAGCGGCTGGAGCTGGCCCGCGCACTGGCCACGCGTCCGCGCTTGCTGCTGCTCGACGAGGTGCTGGCAGGCCTGAACCCGCAAGAAATTGCCGAGATGATTCCGGTGGTGCAGGGCATTGCCCAAGGCGGCGTGACCGTGCTCATGATCGAACACGTCATGCAAGCGGTGATGAGTCTGGCCCAGGAGGTCTGGGTGTTGGCCCAAGGCCAGCTGATAGCGCAAGGCACACCTGCTGAAGTGACCAACAACAAAGCCGTGGTCGAGGCCTACCTGGGCCATGGCACGGCCGAGCGGCTGCAAAAGAACGCAGCCCAATCGCAGGCTGCACAGGAGGCACAGGCATGAAGGCGTTGTTGAAGGTGCAAGGCCTGAAATCCGGCTATGGCGTGGTCGAGGTGCTGCGCGGGGTGGATCTGCATGTCATGCCTGGCGAGCTGGTGGCGCTCTTGGGCAGCAACGGCGCAGGCAAGACCACACTCAACCACACGCTCAGCGGCTTGGTGGCCACCCGAGCGGGCCAAGTGCAGTTTGACGGCCATGACCTGACCGGTCGATCTTCCCGGCAGGTGGTGGTGCAGGGTTTGATCCAGGTGCCTGAAGGCCGCAAGGTCTTCCCCAACCTCAGCGTGCATGAAAACCTGGAGTTGGGTGCCTTCACGCGCGGCCGCGAGCGCCGTGCGCAGAACCTGGACAAGGTCTACGAGACCTTCCCGCGACTGAAAGAACGCGTGGCCCAGTTGGCGGGCACTTTGAGCGGTGGCGAGCAACAGATGCTGGCCATTGGCCGGGGCCTGATGGCCGAGCCGCGTTTGTTGATCCTGGACGAGCCTTCGCTCGGACTGTCGCCTCTGCTGGTAGAAGAAATGTTTGGCCTCATCTCTGAGTTGCGATCCGGTGGCTTGGCGGTCTTGTTGGTGGAACAAAACGTGGGCCAGTCGCTGGACATTGCGGACCGTGCCTATGTGATGGAGAACGGACAAATCTGCTTCACTGGCACCCCTGGTGAGTTGTTGGCCAGCGACACGCTGCGTCAAGCTTATCTGGGCATGTGAGTCCCGCCATGCATGACACCCCGCCTTTGCCGCAAACCCTGGCGCAAAAACTCATTGCCCGTGCGGCGGGCCGCGCCCATGTGGCCGTGGGCGAACTGGTCACCTGCAATGTGGACTTGGCCATGTTCCACGATTCGTCAGGACCCCGGCGCCTCAAGCCCATGCTGGAGGAATTGGGTGCGGAAATTTGGGATAAAAACAAAGTGGTGCTGGTGCTGGACCACTATGTGCCCGCGCAGGACGCCGATGCGCAAAAAATCATCCAAATCACACGCGACACCGCCAAGCAGTGGCAGTTGCCGCATGTGATCGACAGCGAAGGCATTTGCCATGTGGTGCTGCCCGAGCGTGGCCATTTGAAACCTGGCATGTTGTGTGTGGGGGGCGATTCGCATTCGCCCACGGGCGGCGCGTTCGGCTGCTACATGTTTGGCATCGGTGCGACCGAGATGTTGGGCGTTTGCGTGACCGGTCAGATTTGGCTGCAGGTGCCACGCACCTTGCGCATGCACTGGTCGGGCCGTTTGCAAAAAGGGGTTTCGGCGAAGGACATGATGCTGCACATGGTGGGACGCTTTGGCATGAACGGCGGGCAATACCAAGCGGTGGAATTTGCCGGGCCTGCCGTGCAGGCTTTGTCCATGGCCGAGCGCATGACCTTGTCCAACATGAGCGCCGAAATGGGTGCGCAGGCGGGACTGATCGCCGCTGACGAGACCACTTTGAAATACCTGCGGGGTGTGGGTGTGGACCCAGCGCATTTGGCCGGGGCCGAACAGTGGCATACCGACGAAGACGCTGAATTTGAACAGCACAGCTTTGATGCAAGCAGCCTCAGCCCGCAAGTGGCCGCGCCCCACAGCCCGGCCAACACGCGCAATGTGGCCGAGTTTGCCGACATCCACCCCAGCATCGCCTACATCGGCGCCTGCACTGGCGCCAAGCTCGAAGACCTGCGCGCCGCCGCTTCAGTGCTCAAAGGCCAACGTGTGGCGCCAGGGGTACAGCTGATGGTGGCCCCGGCCAGTGCCCGTGAACAAGCCCAGGCCACACAAGAAGGCGTGATGCAAATCTTGCAGGACGCCGGGGCCACCGTGCTGCCCAACAGCTGCGGCGCGTGCGCGGGTTACGGTGCGACCTTCCCTGAAGGCGCCACGGTGATTTCGACCACGGCGCGCAATTTCAAGGGTCGCATGGGCCCGGCCAGCGTGAACGTGTACCTGGCCTCGCCTTACACCGTGGCGGCTTCCGCTTTGCGCGGGCGCATCAGCGATGCTCGCGAGGTGCTGCCATGACAGAAGTCGCATTTGACAACGCACGGGTGTGGCGCTTGGGCGCCGATGTGGACACCGACGCCCTGGCCCCTGGGGCCTTTATGAAACACGGCTTGGAAGTGATCGGCTGGCATTGCCTGGAGGCGGTGCGCGCCGATTTTGCCTCGGGTGTGCAAGAGGGCGATGTGATCGTGGCAGGCGCCAACTTTGGCATCGGCTCGTCGCGCGAGCAGGCCGCCGGTGTGCTGAGGCACCTGGGGCTGGCCGCGGTGATCGCGCCGTCGTACAGCGGCCTGTATTTCCGCAACGCGTTCAATCTGGGTTTGCTGCTGTTGACTTGCCCTGAGGCCAACCAGATCAAGGAGGGCGAGCGCGTGGCTGTGGCGTCTGAGGGCGACACTCCCGTGGTGCTGCGCGCCAATGGTCAGCGTTTGGTCTGTGCCCCGATACCCGAATTTTTGATGGACATGGTCGCTGCAGGGGGCTTGTTGCCCCTGCTCAAACAAAGAAAGCCTGCATGAACCCGATGGATTCTCATTCACAACCGACAGCCATGGACCCAGTCACCTTGGCCGTGCTGCGCGGCCGACTTGAACAAATCGCCGACGAGATGGACGCCACGCTGTACCGCAGCGCCTTCAACCCCATCATTGCCGAGGCGCATGACGCCTGCCACGGTCTGTACGACGCCATCACCGGCGACACCCTCATCCAGGGCAAATCGGGCCTGCCCGTGTTTGTAGGCGCCATGGCTTTTGCGGTGCGCGCCGCCATGCGCGTGGCGGCTGAGCGCGGCGGCATGCAGCCGGGCGATGTGTGGCTGTTCAACGACCCCTACGAAGGCGGCACCCACGCCAACGATTTCAAGCTGGTCAAGCCCTGCTTTCGCAACGGTCAGCTGTATTGCTTTTTGGCCTCGGCCGCGCATTGGCACGATGTGGGCGGTGCGGTGCCCGGCAACTACAACCCGGCCGCGACCGAGTGTTGGCAAGAAGCGGTGCAGATCCCGCCGGTGCGCATCTTGCGCGCGGGTGTACTCGAAGACGACGTGCTGGCGATTTTGCGCGCCAACACCCGCTTGCCCGACAGCCTGTGGGGCGACCTGAACGGCCAGTTGGCCGCGCTCGAATTGGGTGCCCGTCGTCTGGATGGCTTGCTGGACGAATACGGCGACGCCAAAGTTGCGCAAGCCTTGGTGGAGCTGCGCACGCGCGCTGTGCGCCTGATGCGCTCGCACATCGGCAGCCTGCCCGATGGCCGCTACAGTTTTGAAGACGTGCTGGACAACGACGGCGTGAAAGACGAGCTGCTGACGATAGCGCTCGACATGACCGTGGCCGGTGACCGGTTGACGCTCGACTTTTCCCGCACCTCGGCGCAATGCGCAGGTCCGGTGAACATCTCACGCGCCACAGCCGTGGCGGCTTGTTATGTGGCCCTGAAGCATGTGTTCCCCGATGTGCCGGCCAACGCGGGCGTGCTCGACGCGGTGGACTTCGTCATCCCTGATGGCCTGGTCATCAGCGCGTCGCGGCCCCGTCCGGTGGGCGGCTACACCGAAACGATTTTGCGCATGATCGACGTGATTTTCAGCGCCACGGCCCTGGCCGACCCGCAGCGGGCGGTGGCCCATGCCTACGGCACCATCAACGCCTTGTCGATCGCCGGGCACCGCACCGACGACAAACGCCAAGGCCAGCGCTGGGTGATGTTCAGCTTTTTTGGTGGCGGCCACGGCGGCCATTCGGATGGCGATGGCCTCTCACACGGTAACGCGCCGATCTCCACCGCCACCATCCCCCCGATGGAAATTCTCGAAGCGGCCTACCCGGTGCGCTTCACCCAGTGGGCTTTGCGCCCCGGCTCGGGCGGCGATGGCCAGCACCGGGGCGGTTTGGGTGCGATTTACGAGATCGAGTTGCTTGAAGACAGCGCCGAGGCTTTCATCTTTGGCGAGCGTGGCAAGTCGGCTCCCAAAGGGATTCACGGCGGCCAACCCGCATTGCCCAACGTGTTTGAGTACTGCCAAAACGGCAAGTGGAAGACCCCGCCGATGGTCTCCAAGATGCTCGGCATCCATTTGAAAAAAGGCGACCGCGTGCGCCTGCAAACACCCGGCGGTGGCGGCTGGGGCAACCCGGCAGACCGGTCAGAACAAGACCGTGCCAAGGACATCGCACTCGGTTACACCAAGGAACAAGCATGAGCGAGCAGTCTGTGAATCAGCCGCATTGGGTGGTGGGCGTGGACGTGGGCGGGACGTTCACCGACCTGTTTGTGCTGGACGAAAAAACCGGCCAAGCCCGCATTGTCAAAGTGCCTTCGACCCGGGGTGAAGAAGCCCGGGGTTTCATGAACGGCATTGCCAAAGTGACCGGGGCCAGCGGTGCCGAGGGCGCCAAAGACATCGCCACCATCGTGCACGGCACCACCGTGGGCACCAACGCTTTGCTCGAACGCAAGATCGCCCGCACCGGCATCATCACCACACGCGGCTTTCGCGATGTGCTGGAGATGCGCCGCCGCGACCGCCCGCAAACCTGGGGCCTGCGCGGCAGCTACACGCCGGTGGTGCCGCGTGCCTGGCGTCTGGAAGTCGACGAGCGTGTGCTGGCCGATGGCCAGTTGCACACACCCGTGAATCTGGAACAAGTGCGCGAGCAAGCCCGCGCTCTGCTGGCCGAAGGCTGCGAGGCCGTGTGCGTGTTCTTTGTGCACGCCTATGCCAACCCCGGCAACGAACAAGCCGCTGTGGCCGCTGTGCGCGAGATCTGGCCCAACAGCTACGTGACGGCGGCCAGCGAAGTGCTGCCCGAGATTCGTGAGTTTGAGCGCTGCTCCACCGCCACCCTGAACGCCGCCTTGCAGCCTGTGGTGGGCAGCTATTTGCAGCGCCTGGATGGTGATTTGCGTGCACAGGGCTTTGGCGGTGAATTGTTGATCGTGCAAAGCAATGGCGGCGTGATGTCCCGCCAGACCGCCTGCGATGTGCCGGTGCGCACCGCGTTGTCGGGCCCGGCGGCGGGCGTGATGGCCTGCGCCGAAATCGCCCGCGCTTCGGGCTTTGAAAACGTCATCACCGGTGACATCGGTGGCACCTCGTTTGACGTGTCGCTGGTGGCCGGTGGCGAGGCGGCGCTGGCCGCACAAACGTCCATCGAATTTGGCCTGGTGGTGCGCTCGCCCATGATCCAGATCGAGACCATCGGTGCCGGGGGCGGCTCCATCGCCTCGGTCGATGCAGGTGGCATGCTGCAAGTCGGCCCCGAGTCGGCTGGCAGCATTCCCGGACCGGCTTGTTATGGGCGCGGCAACACCCGCCCCACCTTGACCGATGCCAACGTGCTCTTGGGCCGCATCGCGGCCGATCGGCCTTTGGGTGGTGGCTTGTTGCAGGCGCTGAATGCTGGTTTGTCTGAGCAAGCCATCACCCGGCATGTGGCCGAGCCTTTGGGCCTGACCGCGCTGGCCGCGGCCGAAGCGATCCTCACTGTGGCCAACGCCCGCATGGCCGGCGCGATCCGCGTGGTGTCGATCGAGCGCGGGCATGACCCTCGCCAGTTTGCTTACATGCCGTTTGGCGGTGGTGGCGGTCTGCATGTGTGCGCCATGATGCGCGAGGTGGGCGTGACCACCGGCATCGTGCCGCGGTACCCGGGCGTGACTTCGGCGCTGGGTTGCGTGATGGCCGACATGCGCCACGATGCGGTGCAGACCTTAAATGTGGCGCTGGCCGATGTGGCTTGGCCCGCATTGTTGCAACGTGTGGACAGCTTGGCCGAGGCTTGCCAAGTGCGCTTGGATTCTGCCGGTGTGAACTTTGTGCGCGTGGACGAAGTCATCAGCTTTGACATGCTCTACATGGGCCAGACCCACACGCTGCAAGTGCCGGTGAAGCGCGAAGCGTTGAATGCCGCCGGTTTGTTGGCCGCGTTTGAAGCGGCGTACCAGCACGCCTTTGGCCGCGTGCTGCAGGGCCCGGTGATCCGCGTGATGAACCTGCGCTATGCGCGCATCGGGCGCCGTCCCAAGTTTGACTTGGCGGTGTTGGCCCCGCAAGGCGAAGGCCGCACCGCCCCGGTGGGCGAGCAGCAGGTGTACCACCATGGCCAATGGTGGACAGCCCAGCGCTACGAGCGCCTGAGCCTGCCCGTGGGCACCGTGGTGCAAGGCCCGGCGATTTTGGAACAACCCGACACCACCGTTTGGCTGGAGCCGGGCTTTGAAGGTCGGGTCGACAAATTGGGCAACCTGCTGGTGGAGCGCACAGCATGAATTTGAAGCACGCAAAATTGGGCAAGAACATGGGCATGGTCATCGTCGACCTGCAAAACGATTTTCTGGCCCCCGACGGCGCTTATGCCCGGGGCAACACCCTGAGCGCCGAAGCGGTGAAGCTGCCTGAGCGCATGGCCCCGGTGGCGCGTGCCGTCAAAGGCCGGGGCGGCTTGGTCACGGCCAGCCTGTTCACCCTGTGGCCTGATGCCCAGGGCGAGCCAATGATTTCGGCGCACTTGAAAGAGCGCCGCCCGTTTTTGCGCCAAGGCGACTTCGCGCCGTGCAGCCGGGGGCAGGCCAATGTGGATGTGTTGGCCCCTCTGGTCGATGTCTCGGTGTTCAAGGTGGCGTATTCGGCCTTCTTCAACACGCAGCTCGACTGGGTACTCAAAAAATCAGGCATCGACACGCTGGTGGTGTGTGGCATCGTGACCAACGGCGGTGTGGCCAGCACGGTGCGCGATGCGCATGTGCGCGACTACCACGTCATTGTCTTGTCCGATGGTTGCGCTGCCTTCAGCGAAGCCGCGCACCAGGCGTCGCTGGCCGACATGGCTTCGGTGGGCGAGGTGATGGACAGCGCCACTTTTTTGAAGCAACTGGGCTGAAGCGATGACTGCCTCGTTGGCACACACACGGGCACACATTCGTCCGGCTTCTGAATTGCAGGCCGAAGACCACACCCCGGTGGTGATTGTGGGCGCAGGCGCTTGCGGTTTGACGGCGGCGCTGGCCTTGCACCGCATGGGTGTGGACTGTGTGGTGTTGGAGCGCGATGCCTTTGCCGCAGGCTCCACGGCTTTGTCGTCGGGTTTCATCCCGGCCCCGTGCACGCAGACGCAAGAGGCGCAAGGCATCACCGACAGCGTGGACTTGTTTGCTAGAGACATTCAGGCCAAGGCCCACGGTCAGGCCGCGCCGCATTTGGTGCAAGCCTATGCCCAACACATCGGCCCGGCCATGGACGCGCTGGCCCAACACCACGGCCTGCCCTGGCAGGTGCTGGACAACTTTTTGTACCCCGGCCACAGTGCCCACCGCATGCACGCTGTGCCGGAAAAAACCGGGGCGGGTTTGATGAGCCGACTGCAAGCGGCAGCCGACGCCGCGGGTGTGGTGGTGCTCACACAAGCGCAAGTGACCGAGCTGTGGGCCGATGACACGCAGTGCATCCATGGCGTGGGTTTTGTGCGGCCCGACGGGCAAACCGAGCGCATCCGCTGCGATGCGGTGCTGCTGGCCTGCAACGGTTTTGGTGGGGCCACGGCCATGGTGAAAGAGATGCTGCCCGAGATGGCCGAGGCCACCTATGCGGGCCATGTGGGCAACGACGGCAGCGCCATCGCCTGGGGCCAACAGCTGGGCGCACGCCTGGCCGACTTGGGCGCTTACCAAGGCCACGGCTCATGGGCGGTGCCACAAGGCGCATTGATTTCGTGGGCGCTGATGATGGAAGGCGGTGTGCAAATCAACGCCCAAGGCCAGCGGTTTCATGACGAAACCCAGGGCTACTCCGAGGCGGCGGTGCATGTGCTGGCGCAGCCGGGTGGCGTGGCCTGGAATGTGTTTGACGATGCGTTGCTCGACTTTGCGCAAGCGTTTCCGGATTTTGTGTCTGCACAAGGCGCGGGCGCGGTGCAGCATGCAGCAGATGCCATCGAACTGGCGCAGCTGATCGGTTGCCCGAGCGAAGCCGTGCACGCCACCTTGAATGCGGTGCAGCCAGGCACAGACCCCGTCACAGGACGTACGTTCCAACGCGCCTTGCAAGCCCCTTTCCATGCCATCAAGGTCACAGGGGCCTTGTTCCACACCCAAGGCGGTCTGGACATTGACGCCCATACCCGCGTGCTGAGCCAAGACGGCACGCCCTTGCCCAATCTGCTGGCCGCAGGCGGTGCAGCGCGGGGCGTGTCGGGGCAAGAAGTCTGGGGTTATCTGTCGGGCAACGGTTTGCTCAGCGCCATCGCGGGCGGGCACATGGCGGCGCACACCGCGCAGCAACTTTTGAAAGACACGCCATGAGCCAGCACCACACTTTGGCCCAATCCCTTTTGGCCCAGCGCCTGCAACAAGCTCAGGCCTTGCTCGCTCCCGGTGTGTACGACGCGCTGACCGCGCTGGTGGCGCAGCAGGCGGGTTTTGAGGCGCTCTATTTGTCGGGTGCCTCCATCGCTTACTCCCGCTTGGGCCGATCGGACATTGGTCTGACCACCGCCACCGAAGTGGCGCAGACCTTGGCGCACATCACCGACCGGGTGAACATTCCCGTGATCGTCGACGCCGACACCGGCTTTGGCAACGCGCTCAACACCCAACGCACGGTGCGCGACTTTGAACGCGCCGGTGCTGCGATGATCCAGATCGAGGACCAGACTTTCCCCAAACGCTGTGGTCACTTGGACGGCAAGGGCGTGGTGCCGGTGGCCGAGATGCAGGGCAAGTTGCGCGCCGCTTTGGATGCTCGCCACGAAAAAAACACCTTGATCTTGGCCCGCACCGATGCCGTGGCCGTGGAAGGCCTGGACGCCGCGCTGGAGCGGGCCGAACGCTATCTCGAGTGCGGTGTGGATGCGCTGTTCATTGAAGCACTCAGGTCCGACGAGCAGATGAACCGCGCTTGCGCGCAGTTTGCCCAGCGCGTGCCACTGCTGGCCAACATGGTGGAAGGCGGCAAGACGCCGGTGCAAAGCGCGGCCGAGTTGGGCGAGCGCGGTTTCAAAATCGTGATCTTCCCCGGCGGCACGGCGCGTGCCGTGTTGCACACGTTGCAAGGCTATTACGCCAGCTTGCACGCGCACCAAACCACACGCCCCTGGCAAGAAAAGATGCTGGATTTTGATGGCCTGAACGCCGTCATTGAGACACCGGCTTTGCTGTTGCAGGGCCAACGTTACGAAGCTTGAATCCCCATGTGAAGTCCATCGGGCTCAGCTGGAAGCTCGGATCTTTTTGAAACGCCAAAAGGCAAGCACGGGTCTGCCGCCTTGTCTTCCAAAGCACCGCGCTCGTGAGCATGGGCCTGGTGCAGGGTGACGCCATGGGGGGTGTCTGCTTGAACCTGGGCAGATTCAAACGATACGGCCATGACGCCACCAGGCCCAGGCACAGCCCCAAGACACCAGCAGCATGCCCAGCAAAGCGCACAAGGCAGAGACCTCGGTGCGGCGGTGCTTTTTGAGCACGATCTTGCTGCTCAGGGATTTGTAAATCTGCAGCAGGTCCTGGCGGTTGTCCGCGCTGAAGTATTCAGCCTTGGTGATCTCGGCGATTTTTTTCAGGCTGGCTTCGTCCAGCTTGACCCGCATTTGCATGCCCTGGGCTTTGAGCACCGTGCCCTGCGCCGTGCCCAGCCCCACGGTGTAGACACGCACCCCCAAGTCGGCGGCCACCTGGGCCATCTTGAGGGCGTCAGGCCCCACATTGCTTTGGCCATCGCTGAGCAGCACGATGGCCGCAGCCGTGTTGGAACCGGGGGCTACTTTGGGCAGGCTGACCGGCTTGCGGGGGGCTGCGCCCGATGGACTTGCGGTTTCGGCAGGGGCGGGGGCGGCGCCGCCCAGGGGGGCACCGCCTGCGGGCTCGGGACGGGTTTCGCCCTCGATCAGTCCACGCACGTCGAGGCCAGATCCGGGCAGCATGGCATGCAGCGCGATCACAATGCCACTGCCCAATGCCGAGCCGGGTTGCAGGCTCAGCTGCTCGATGGCCTGGATGACCAGATCGCGTTGGTCGGTGGGGGCTTGCACCAGCGCAGCCGCCCCCGCCACACTGACCACACCCAATTTGACCTGGCCAGGCTGGCCCAGCACAAAGCTTTTGGCGGCAGCCTGCGCGGCTTCGATGCGGCTGGGTTGCACATCGGTGGCGCGCATGCTGCCCGAGCTGTCGATGGCCAGCATCACGGTGTCAATGCGGCTGGGCAAAAGCAAGATGGCCTGCGGCCTGGCGATCGCCACCAGCATTCCGGCCAGACCCAGCAACACCAGCAGCGCCGGAGCGTGTCGCGTGAAGCGGATGTTGCTTGAACCCGTATTCATGCTGGCCGAAGGCCATGCCCTTTGCACACCACGGCGTTGCCAGGCGATGTACAGGCCCAGCCACAGCGGCAAGGTGGCCAGCAGCCACAGCAGGCGTGGCCAAACGAACTGGATCGAGTGCCATTCAGGCATGAACACCTCCAGCTTGAACGGGCCGCTGGCTGCCAACGGGGGCTGCACGGCCACCGGTGCTCAACTGGCTGGCGCGTTTGCGCAGCTGCGCAAAACGCATCAGGGCCTGGTCCATGGCTTCGTCGGTGTTCAGCTCCAGACAGTCCACACCGGCTTGGGAAAGGTTGCTCAGCAAAGCATCTTCACGTTCTTGCGCCTGCTGGGCAAAACGCTGGCGGAACGCTGCATCGTTGCCGTCGACCAACAGTTGCTCGCCCGACTCGGCGTCTTGCACCAGCAGCATGCCAGTGTTGTCGGGCCATGTCATCTCCAGCGGGTCGCGCAGGCGCACCGCCACCACCTCATGACGCCGGGCCAGTTGGGCCAGAGGTTTTTCCCAACCGGCGGGGCTGATGAAGTCAGACACCACAAACACCGCCGAGCGGCGCTTGAGCACCGACTGGGCCTGCGCCAGCCATGGGCCCAGCGCGCTGGTCTGCACGGTGCTGGCATGGCTTGAAGTTCGGGTTTGGGTTTGGCCCGCCTGCAGCATCTGGTGCACGATGTGCAGCAAATGCCGCCTGCCCGAACGGGCGGGGACCACGCTGTGGGCCAGTGCTTGTCCCGTGAACAGCATCAGGCCCACGCGGTTGCCGTGTTGTGACAGCAGCTTGGACAACACCGTCACAGCGCTGCAGGCCAGCTGGCGCTTGCTGGTGAGGCCCGAGCCAAAAGCCACCGAGGCGGACAGGTCGACCACAAACCAGGCGGCGATTTCACGGTCTTCCTGGTGCTCGCGCACATACGGGGTCTGCATGCGGGCGGTCACGTTCCAGTCGATGTGGCGCACGTCGTCGTGCGCCTGGTATTCGCGCAGATCGGCCAACACCAGGCCGCTGCCGCGAAACAGGCTGCGGTAGTCGCCTTGCAGTTGGCCGTCGAGCCGTTTGAGCACGGTCCATTCGAGCTTTTGCAACCATTGCGCTGCGTTGGGCCATGGCGTGTCTGCGCCGGGCGCGCTCAGCGCCAGAGCCTGGGGCTGACCGCTGCCAGCGGCACCCGCAGCCTCAGTTCGTGTCTTGCGCAGCCAGTTGAACATGGCGGTTCAGCGGTTGACTGGGTGCGGGCACGGCCTGCAGGATTTTCAGAATCAAGGCATCGGCCGTCATGCCCTCAGACAAGGCTTCGTACGACAGCACGAGGCGGTGACGCAACACATCGGGCACCAGGTCGATCAGGTCTTGCGGCAGGGCGTAAGGGCGACCGCGCAAGAAGGCCAGCGCCCTTGCGCCTTCGATCAAGGCGATGGTGGCACGGGGGCTGGCACCAAAGGTCAAATAGGGCGCCAATTCGGGCAAGCCGCAGTGCACGGGATCGCGCGTGGCGGCCACCAGTTTCACGGCGTACTGCACCAGGGCCGGGTCGACATAGCCCTGGCGGCATTGCGCCTGCAAGGCCAGCAGCTGCGCGGTGTCGGCCACGGCCGCTGCGGTGGCGGGCATGCCGGTCACGCGCTGCACGATCACAAACTCTT
>JAIXRJ010000017.1 GCA_027485235.1 Comamonadaceae bacterium | reverse complement strand
TTTCAACCATGGGTCTTCACCGCTGTTGCATCGGCACCGACCATGGAGGTCTTGTGCTCGATGAGGTGTACAAATTCGTGACGGAAATGCTTGAGCATGCCGCGCACCGGCATGGCCGCAGCATCGCCCAAGGCGCAAATCGTGCGGCCCATGATGTTGCCGGCCACGCTGTCGAGCATGTCGATGTCGCTGACACGGCCCTGGCCGTGCTCAATGCGGTCAACCATGCGCCAGAGCCAACCTGTGCCTTCGCGGCAAGGGGTGCATTGGCCGCAAGACTCGTGCGAGTAAAAGTAAGACAAACGCGCCAAAGCCTGGACCATGCAGCGTGTCTCGTCCATGACGATCACCGCGCCCGAACCCAACATCGAGCCGCCTTCTTTGGCGATGCTGTCGTAGTCCATGGTCAGCTTCATCATCAACTCGGCAGGCACGACGGGAGAAGACGAGCCGCCAGGGATCACCGCTTTGAGTTGGCGACCACCGCGCACACCACCGGCGAGTTCGAGCAGCTTAGCGAACGGCGTGCCCATGGGCACTTCGTAGTTGCCGGGGCGCTCCACGTCACCGCTGACCGAGAAAATCTTGGTGCCGCCGTTGTTGGGCTTGCCGCATTCAAGATACGCCTGACCACCATTGCGGATGATCCAAGGCACCGCAGCGAATGTTTCGGTGTTGTTGATGGTGGTGGGCTTGCCGTACAGGCCAAAGCTGGCGGGGAACGGTGGCTTGAAGCGTGGCTGGCCTTTTTTGCCTTCCAGCGATTCAAGCAAAGCGGTTTCTTCGCCACAGATGTAAGCGCCAAAACCGTGGGATGCATGCAGCTGGAAGCTGAACGTGCTGCCCATGATGTTGTTGCCCAAATAGCCTGCTGCGCGGGCTTCTTCGAGGGCCGCTTCAAAGCGTTCGTAGGTGTGAAAAATTTCGCCGTGGATGTAGTTGTAACCCACGCTGATGCCCATGGCATAAGCGGCGATGATCATGCCTTCGATCACCGTGTGGGGGTTGTACTCCATGATGTCGCGGTCTTTGCAGGTGCCCGGCTCGCCCTCGTCCGAGTTGCACACCAAATACTTTTGACCGGGGAACTGGCGGGGCATGAAGCTCCACTTCAGACCCGTGGGAAAACCCGCGCCGCCGCGACCGCGCAAGCCCGACTCTTTCACGGTGGCGATCACCTGGTCTTGGGTCATGCCCGCAACGCCGGTCTCGGCATGGGGCTCGGCACCGTCTTTGCCCAAAATCTTGCGCAAGGCGGCATAGCCGCCACGCGCTTCGTAGTCTTGGATGCCCCAGTTCTTGCCATTCAGACCGGCATAAATCTGCGGGTTGATGTGGCGGTCGTGGAAGCAGCTTTCCACGCCCGTGGCTTGGAATTGGCTCAGGATTTGTTCGACATTCATCAGGCGGCCTCGGCTTTCTTCAGGCTGTCAACGAGTTGGTCGAGCTTTTCATGGCTCATGAAGCTGCACATGTGGCGGTCATTGACCAACAACACCGGCGCATCGGCGCAAGCGCCTTGGCACTCGCTGGGCTGCAGGGTGAACATGCCGTCGGCTGTGGTCTCGCCCACGTGCACGCCCAACTTGTGCTCCAAATGGGCCAGTGCCTGTGCGCCACCGCGCAACTGGCAGGGCAGGTTGGTGCACACGTTCAGCTTGAACTTGCCCACCGGTTTTTGGTTGTACATGTTGTAGAAGGTGGTCACTTCGTGCACGGCCATCACCGGCATGCCCAACACCTCGGCCACGACTTGCTCGCTGTCGGGGCTGACCCAGCCTTGTTCCTGCTGCACGATAGCCAGGCAAGCCATGACGGCCGACTGCTTTTGATCCGCAGGGAACTTGGCCACTTCACGCGCAAAGCGTGCTTTGGTTGACTCAGAGATCATCGGTCAATCTCTCCAAAAACGATGTCCATGGTCCCGATGATCGCGACCGCATCGGCCAGCATGTGGCCACGGGCCATTTCATCGAGGGTGGCCAAATGGGCAAAGCCCGGGGCGCGAATTTTGAGGCGATAAGGCTTGTTGGCCCCATCGCTCACCATGTACATGCCGAACTCACCTTTCGGGTGTTCGACAGCGGCATAGGCCTCGCCTTCGGGCACATGGAAACCTTCGGTGAAGAGCTTGAAGTGGTGGATCAAGTCTTCCATGTTGGATTTCATGCCTTCACGCGAGGGCGGCGCAATCTTGTGGTTGTCGGTGATGACGGGGCCGGGGTTGGCACGCAGCCATTTGACGCACTGCTGGATGATGCGGTTCGATTCGCGCATCTCTTGCACACGCACCAAATAGCGGTCGTAGCTGTCACCGGTTTTGCCGACTGGCACGTCGAACTCGACTTGGTCGTAGGCGTCGTACGGTTGCTTTTTGCGCAGGTCCCAAGCGAAGCCGGAGCCACGCAGCATGGGACCGGTCATGCCCAAATTCAGGGCGCGCTCGGGAGAAACAACGCCGATGCCCACAGTGCGCTGCTTCCAGATGCGGTTGTCGGTCAGCAGGGTTTCGTACTCGTCCACACACTTGGGGAAGCGCTGGGTGAAGTCGTCAATGAAGTCCAGCAAAGAGCCATTGCGGTTGCTGTTGAGCTGCTCGATGGCCTTGGCGTTTTTGATTTTGCTGACCTTGTACTGCGGCATGCTGTCTGGCAGGTCGCGGTACACGCCACCGGGCCGGAAGTAGGCGGCGTGCATGCGGGCGCCCGAGACGGCCTCGTACATGTCAAACAGGTCTTCACGCTCGCGGAAGGTGTAGATCAGGATGGTGGAGCTGCCGCAATCGTTGCCGTGCGAACCCAACCACATCAGGTGGTTCAGGATACGGGTGATTTCGGAGAACATCACCCGGATGTACTGCGCGCGCATGGGCACTGCCAAGCCCAGCATCTTCTCGATGGCCAAGCAATACGCATGCTCGTTGCACATCATCGACACGTAGTCCAGGCGGTCCATGTAGGGCAGCGACTGGATGTAGGTTTTGCTTTCAGCCAGCTTTTCGGTGGCCCGGTGCAGCAAGCCAATGTGCGGATCGGCGCGTTGCACGACCTCGCCATCCAACTCGAGCACCAAGCGCAACACACCGTGCGCAGCAGGGTGCTGGGGGCCAAAGTTCAGCGTGTAATTCTTGATTTCGGCCATGTCAGTTCAGGCCTCCGTAGTTGTCTTCGCGGATGATGCGCGGCGTGATTTCGCGTGGCTCAATGCTCACGGGTTCATAAATCACGCGTTGGCGCTCAGCGTCGTAACGCATCTCAACGTGACCCGAAAGCGGAAAGTCTTTGCGGAACGGATGACCAATGAAGCCATAGTCGGTCAAAATGCGGCGCAGGTCGTTGTGGCCTTCGAACACAATGCCAAACAAGTCAAAGGCTTCGCGCTCGTACCAGTTGGCCGAATTCCACAAGTCGTTGACCGAAGCCACCAAGGGCAAGTCATCGTCAGGGCACAGCACCTTGACACGCACGCGCTGGTTCAAGCTGACCGACAACAAGTGCACCGTCACGCCGAAACGCGGACCGTCGGTGCCGGCTTCTCGGTAAGCCGAATAATCCAGCCCTGCCAGGTCTACAAGCTGTTCAAATTGACTGCCCGGCGCATCGCGCAGGGTTTGCATCACACCCAGGTAATGGGCCGCGCTCACATGCACAGTCACCTCACCCAAAGCCAGGGTGATTGTCTGCACCCGATCACCCAAGGCCGCAGCCAGAGTCTCTTGCAAATCTTCGGGGCGAATGGCGAAATCGGACATCGTCATTCCCTTCAAGCGCGCGCAATGGTGTGCGTACGACGGATCTTTTGCTGCAATTGAATGATGCCGTAGATCAGCGCTTCCGCCGTAGGTGGACAGCCGGGCACATAGACGTCCACGGGCACGATGCGGTCGCAACCCCGCACCACCGAATAGCTGTAGTGGTAATACCCGCCGCCATTGGCGCAAGAACCCATGGAAATCACCCATCGGGGCTCGGACATCTGGTCGTACACCTTGCGCAATGCCGGTGCCATTTTGTTGCACAAAGTACCGGCCACGATCATCAGATCAGCCTGGCGCGGGCTGGCACGAAACACCTCCGCACCAAAGCGGCCCAAATCGTAACGGGCCGCAGCCGCATGCATCATTTCGACAGCGCAGCAAGCCAGGCCAAATGTCATAGGCCAAAGCGAACCGGTTTTGGCCCAGTTCACCACCGAGTCATAACTCGTGGTGATGAAGCCCTCTTTCATCACGCCTTCAATCATTTTTTATCCTCAAGCAGGCTCAATGCTGTTGTCAATTCGAACACTCACTCCCAGTCCAGGGCACCCTTTTTCCACTCGTAGACAAAACCTACAACCAGAATAGCCAAGAAGATCACCACGGAAACAAAGCCCGCGAGACCCACCTCCTTGAGCGCAACGGCCCAAGGGAACAAAAATGCGATTTCCAGATCGAACAAAATGAACAGAATGGCCACCAGGTAGTAGCGCACATCGAACTTCATTCGAGCATCTTCGAAGGCTTCAAAGCCACATTCGTAAGGGGAGTTTTTTTCCGCGTCAGGGCGGTTGGGACCCAGGATGTAACCGAGAACCTGGGGAATGATGCCGACAGCCACGCCGACCAAAATGAACAACAGGATAGGAAGGTATTGGTCGAGGTTCATCTTGAGACTGCCGGTACTACCGAATGAACAGCCAAGGCATTGAGCCTGGGCTTTTCTGATTGTCTGGTGCCGTCGGCGAGACTCGAACTCGCACAGCTTTCGCCACTACCCCCTCAAGATAGCGTGTCTACCAATTTCACCACGACGGCGGAATGCACTGAACGGATGGCTTGAGGAAAGCATGTGAACACACTTTTGGCTCTCCGAACAGTCCCTGATTCTACTCTGAAAACAGGTCCGTTTCCCTGTCAAAAACCAGAAAATTGTGCACCGCAAAAAAGCCGATGCCCTGCTTATTTTGCAGTACCAGCAGGCGCATTGCCCGGGATCTGTGAAGCAGGGCTGTTTTCAACAACCGCCGCTGGAGTCGGTACCGTGACAGCGGCCCCTTCGAGCACACTGCCCGATCCAGCGGTGGGCCTTTGATTGCCCATGTAAGCCAGCAGCAAAGTGCAAGCAAAGAACACACCGGCCAAAACAGCCGTGGTGCGTGACAGGAAATTGGCACCGCCGGTGGCGCCAAACAAACTGCCCGAACCGCCACTGCCAAAGGCTGCGCCCATATCGGCACCCTTGCCGTGTTGAACCAAGATCAAACCGATCATGGCCAAGGCCGACAACATCTGCACCACCAAGATCGCCGTCATCAAAAAGCTCATGTTTTTCTCCAAAATCAATCCAAAAAAATCAACGCGAAGCCGAAGCCATGATCGTCAAAAAATCGTTCGCACTCAAAGCTGCGCCACCAATCAGCCCGCCATCCACATCGGGTTGAGCCAACAAGCTCGACGCATTTTCCGCATTCATGCTGCCACCATAAAGAATGGCAATTCGCTCGGCCTGAGAACTTGCCGCTTGCAACTGTTGGCGCAGCAAAGCGTGCACGTCCTGGGCTTGCTCAGGGCTTGCCGTCAACCCGGTACCGATGGCCCAAACCGGTTCATAGGCCACCACAATTTCACTGATGCAATGACCGTTGGCATGAATGACCGCTGCCAACTGCCGTTTCACCACCGCCTCGGTCTGCCCGGCAGCACGTTCAGTTTGGCTTTCACCCACACAAACGATGGGCGTGATCCCGGCGGAAAGAACACATTGCACCTTGCTGGCGACCAAGGCATCGCTTTCGCCGTGGTAATGGCGGCGTTCTGAATGTCCCACGATGCAGTAACGGACCGCAAAGTCACGCAACATGCTGGCAGACACTTCACCGGTGTAAGCACCGGATTGATGGGCTGACACATCTTGCGCGCCCCAGGCCAGCGCGGACCCTTGGAGCAAGGTTTGCATCTGCGCCAAATACGGCAAAGGGACACAAACTGCAGCGCGGCAGCTCGTTTCGGACATGCCCGATTGGATGGCCAGCAGCAAGTCTGAATTGGCTTGAAGGCCACCATTCATCTTCCAGTTGCCCACAATCAGTTTGCTTTTCATGCAGGCGCCCAGGTCAGAACAATCTTGCCGACGTGTAGATTGGACTCCATCAGGGCATGCGCCTGCGCTGCGCCGCAGGGCAATCCGCCACCGGCTTGTATGGCAGCGAACACGCTGTGAATCACCGGTTTGATCCGGCCCGACGACAGAGCGGGCCACACGTGTTCACGCAAGGCGCGGGCGATGGCACCCTTGAATTCGATGGGGCGTGGACGCAGCGTCGAGCCCGTGATGGTCAAACGCCGACGCAGCACGGCGCCCGCATTGAACCCGCTCTCGATACCGCCTTGCACCGCGATGATGACCAAACGGCCATCGTCGGCCAGGGCCTCGACCTCGCGCGCCACATAGTCGCCAGCAACCATGTCCAGAATCACATCCGCCCCTGCACCGCCGGTCAGTCGTTTGACCTCGGCCACAAAGTCGGTGGTTTTGTAGTGGATGGCGTGGTCCGCACCCAATGCCAGGCATGCTTGGCATTTCTCAACAGAGCCCGCCGTGATGATCACGGTGGCCCCTGCGGCCTTGGCCATCTGGATAGCGCTCACACCAATGCCGCTCGAGCCGCCTTGAATGAGCAAGGTTTCACCCGCTTGCAACCGCCCACGGTCAAACACATTGCTCCAGACCGTGAAGAAGGTCTCGGGCAGCGAAGCCGCCTCGATGTCCGTCAGGCCTTGGGGCACTGGCAAACATTGGGCCACCGGCGCCACGCACAACTCGGCGTAACCGCCCCCCGCCACCAAGGCGCACACCCGATCACCCACGGCAAAACCCGATGCAGCCATGGCCAAGGCATCGCCCGAAACCACCACACCCGCCACTTCCAGGCCCGGAATGTCCGACGCACCGGGCGGCACGGGGTACAGGCCCTTGCGCTGCAACACATCGGGGCGATTGACCCCACTGGCCGAAACGCGAATGAGCAACTCCCCTGCCCCGGCAACCGGGTCAGGGCGTTGTGCGGGCACCAGCACTTCGGGGGCACCAGGACTTTGAATTTCAATAACGTTCATGAATCGAGGCTCGTTTGCAATCCATCAGGGTGACCGTTCGGCCACCCGCCGCTCTGGATCAGTCCTGTGCAGGACGGTCCAGCAAAGCCTTCATCGACAACTTGATGCGGCCTTTTTCGTCGGTTTCCATGACCTTGACCTTGACAATCTGGCCTTCGCTCAGGTAGTCGGTCACTTTCTCAACGCGCTCGTGCGCGATCTGGCTGATGTGCAGCAAACCGTCTTTGCCGGGCAGCAAGTTGATCAGGGCGCCGAAGTCCAAGATCTTGGTCACTGGGCCTTCGTAGACCTTGCCGATTTCGACTTCAGCGGTGATCTGCTCGATGCGCTTCTTGGCAATGTCGGCCTTCTCACCGTCGGTGGCCGCGATGGTGATCGTGCCGTCTTCGCCGATGTTGATCTGGCAGCCGGTTTCTTCGGTCAGCGCGCGGATGGTGGCGCCGCCTTTGCCGATCACGTCACGGATTTTCTCGGGGTTGATCTTCATGGTGAAGAGCTTGGGCGCGAAGTCCGACACTTCGGTGTTGGCCGTGCTCATCGCCTCTTGCATCTTGCCCAGAATGTGCATGCGCGCTTCTTTGGCTTGGGCCAATGCGACTTGCATGATCTCTTTGGTGATGCCCTGGATCTTGATGTCCATCTGCAGCGCCGTGATGCCATTGGTGGTACCGGCCACTTTGAAGTCCATGTCACCCAGGTGGTCTTCGTCACCCAAGATGTCGGTCAACACCGCAAAGCGGTTGTCTTCCTTGATCAGGCCCATGGCGATACCGGCCACGTGGGCTTTCATCGGCACACCCGCGTCCATCATCGACAGGCAGCCGCCGCAGACCGAAGCCATGGACGAAGAACCGTTCGATTCAGTGATCTCGGACACCACACGCACGGTGTAGGGGAACTCTTCTTTGCTCGGCAACACTGCGGCCAAAGCACGCTTGGCCAAACGGCCATGACCGATTTCGCGGCGCTTGGTCGAGCCCATGCGGCCCACTTCGCCAGTGGCAAAGGGAGGCATGTTGTAGTGGAACATGAAGCGGTCTTCGAACTCACCCGCCAGCGCGTCGATGCGCTGTGCATCGCGCTCGGTGCCCAAGGTGGTGATGACCAAAGCTTGGGTTTCGCCACGTGTGAACAGGGCCGAGCCGTGGGTTCGGGGCAGCACGCTGTTGCGGATTTCAATGGGGCGCACCGTGCGTGTGTCGCGGCCGTCGATGCGGGGCTCACCGGCCAAAATCTGGCTGCGCACGATGCGCGCTTCGATTTCGAACATCAGGCCGTCGAGCTTGACGCTGTCAAAGGCCACGCCCTCTTCGGCCAAAGCCACTTTGACCGAAGCGTAGGCTTCACGGCAAGCATGCGTGCGGGCTTGCTTGTTGCGCAATTGGTAAGCGGCGCGCAGTTTTTCTTCGGCGAGCGATGCCAGTTTGGCTTCAAAAGCGGTGTCGCGGGCAGGCGCTTGCCAGTCCCACACCGGCTTGCCGGCTTCGCGCACCAGCTCGTGGATCGCGTTGATGGCAATGGCCGATTGCTCGTGGCCGTACACCACACCACCCAACATGATTTCTTCGGACAGTTGCAGGGCTTCGGATTCGACCATCAGCACAGCGGCTTCGGTACCGGCCACCACCAGATCCATCACGCTGTCTTTGCGCTGGGTCTGGCCAGGGTTCAGGACGTATTCGCCGTTGATGTAACCCACGCGGGCAGCGCCGATGGGGCCGTTGAAAGGGATGCCCGAGATGGACAAAGCAGCAGACACGGCGATCATCGCGGCGATGTCGGCGTCGACTTCAGGGTTCAAAGACACGGTGTGGATGACCACATGCACGTCGTTGTAGAAACCTTCGGGGAACAGAGGACGGATCGGGCGGTCGATCAGACGGCTCGTCAGGGTCTCGTGTTCGCTGGGCTTGGCTTCACGCTTGAAGAAGCTGCCGGGGATCTTGCCTGCGGCGTAAGTCTTCTCGATGTAATCGACCGTCAGGGGGAAGAAATCTTGACCGGCCTTGGCGATCTTGGAACCCACGACGGTGGCCAGCACCACGGTGCCTTCCATGTCGAGCAGCACAGCGCCGCCGGCTTGGCGAGCGACTTCGCCGGTTTCCATCTTGACCGTGTGCTGGCCCCACTGGAAGGATTTGGTCACTTTGTTAAAAATAGACATGTTCAGTACTCCTGAAAACAAAAGCGCATGAGGCTGCACTGTGGGCCCGGAAGTTGACGCTCTGAACTCGATGCCATTCCACAAAACCTTGAATTGAAAGCCTTGTGGAATGACACAGCGCGAGATCGCCCTGTCAAATTCCGAAGAAAAAAGAATAAAGCGCCTGAGCTAGTGGGCTAACTCAGGCGCTTTTCATCTGGAGAGACGATTACTTGCGCAGGCCAAGTTTGGCGATCAGCGCAACGTAACGGTCCGCATCACGGGACTTGAGGTAGTCCAGCAGCTTGCGGCGACGGCTCACCATGCGCAGCAAACCGCGACGACCGTGATGGTCTTTGGCGTGTGTTTTGAAGTGAGGTGTCAGCTCGTTGATACGGGCTGTCAGCAAAGCCACTTGGACTTCTGGGGACCCAGTGTCGTTGGCAGCACGGGCATTGGCCTTGACGACCTCGGCCTTGATTGAAGATGCAATCATGGGATTTCCTTGTTGTTTCGCCTGCATTCAAAGATGAATTTCAGCGGGTTTATGACTTGCGCCAAGGGCCGGAAGAGCCACTGGCGTGCGCTTTGCAAATCGCAAAACAGTCGAATTATAGCCCGTGATTGCTCATTACAGGCCTGTCAACCCGCATCATGCGGAACTTTCCTGGCTGCGTCACCCATGACCGCACACCCTTGTCACTCCGGACTAGATCCGGGGGGCCGCATGACAAGCTGCACCCGAACAGGGTTTTTAAAGGGTTTTCACCATCAAGGCCTGGCCCGCAAATCACTAAAGTGGCGCCTAAGGAGCTCTAAGCATGAAATTGTCTTTCACACGAACTTTGTCCAGCGCCTTGCTGGTTGGTTTATCGGTCTTGCAAGCCCCCAGCGCCATGGCTCAGACCTACCCCGCCAAACCCATTCGGCTGGTGGTCACCTTCCCTGCAGGTGGTGCGCCCGACATTTTGGCCCGGCTCTTCAGCGAAAAAGCCCAGCTCGGTCAGCCGGTGATCATCGACAACAAACCCGGCGCAGGCGGCAACATCGGGGCCGACATCGTGGCCAAATCCCCCGGCGACGGCTACACCCTGGTCATGGGCACCGTGGGCACACACTCGATCAACGGGGCGCTGTACGACAAGATGCCCTACGACATGGTGAAGAACTTCTCCCCCATCTCGCTGATCGCCTCGGCCCCCAACCTGCTGGTGGTCAACAACGACCTGCCCGTCAAAAGCGTGCCCGAGCTGATCGCCTACATGAAGGCCAACCCCAACAAGCTGTCGTTTGGCTCGCCCGGCACCGGCACATCGGTGCATGTCTCGGGTGAATTGTTCAAGTCCATGACCGGCACCAGCATGACCCATGTGCCCTACAAAGGCCGCCAATTCGCCATCCCGGACTTGGTGGGCGGCAGCATCCAGCTCATGTTTGACAACATGCCCTCGGCCCTGCCCATGGCCCGCGACGGCAAAATCCGCGCATTGGCCCAAACTACCGCCAAACGCTCTCCGGCTGCCCCCGATGTGCCCACCATGGCGGAATTTGTGCCCGGCTTCGAAGCGACCACCTGGTTCGCCATGTTCGCTCCAGCCAACGTGCCCAAGCCGGTCATCGACAAACTCAACGCCGAAGTCGTGCGCGTGTTCCGCCTGCCTGAAGTTCAAGACCGCCTGAAAACCCTGGGCCTGGACCCCGTGCTGTCCACCCCCGAAGAACTGGCCCGATACCAAGCGGTTGAAATCACCAAATGGGCCAAAGTGGTCAAAGAATCCGGCGCCAAAGCCGAATAAACACCCCGTCGCAAGAGTCACATCCCATTTGCGACGGCCTCAGTGGATTCGCAGGAGCCGCACCCCGTGCGCGATGCCCCGCAAACCATCGCCGGCAGGGCCGCGCTCCCACGCTGAATGGCTTCCATCGCCGGCAGGGCTGTGTTCGCGCACTGAAAGTTAACGCGGTGATGCCGCCAACCACCCCTTGAGCCGCTCCACCCCTTGGGCCAATCGGCTCAGGTCTTTCGACGCAAAACACCAGCGCAGCCAGCCTGCCGCCTCGGGGGCGAAGGCTTCGCCAGGGGCCAGGCCCAGACCGGCTTCGGCCACCAGGCGCTTGGCGGTGGCGACCGAGTCGGGGTGGCCTTCGAGTTTGAAAAACGCGTACATGCCGCCTTGGGCCGAGGCCACTTGCACGCCGGGCACGGCCTGCAGAAGCGGCACCAGCGTGTCGCGGCAAGCCTTCAGGTGAGCCACCACGCGGGGCGTGATGTCCGCGGTGTTTTGCAAAGCCACCACGCCGGCCCGCTGGGTGAAGACCGAGGCGCACGAGGTGTTGAACTCGATCAACTTGCCCATCTGAGGTGTCATCGCCGGTGGCATGACCAGCCAGCCGAGGCGCCAACCGGTCATCAAAAAGCTCTTGGAAAAGCTGTGCACCACGACCAGACGGTCGTCTGGCTCGGCCACGTCCAGAAATGACGGGGCGCAGCGGTTGGGTGTGTCAGAGCCGTAATACAAGCGCTCATACACCTCGTCGGCCAGCACCCAGGTGCCGGTGCTGCGGCAGTGCGCCAGGATCTCGGCTTGCTCACGGCGGCTCAAGGTCCAGCCGGTGGGGTTGTTGGGCGAGTTGACGATGAGCATGCGTGTGGCGGGCGTGATGGCGGCTTTGAGCGCGGCCATGTCGAGCTGCCATTGGCCGTTCACCGGGCGCAAGGCCACGCATTTCAACTCGGCGCCCATCACCAGCGCCTGGGCGGTCAGATTGGGCCACACGGGGGTGACGGCGACCACTTCGTCACCGGCGTCGATCAGGGCTTGCGCGGCCAGCATCAAGGCGTTGACCCCGCCTGAGGTGATGGCCAAACGCTCCACGCCGATCGGGCCGTGAAGGGCCGACATGTAATCCGACACCGCTTGGCGCAACTCGGGCAGGCCCAGGTTGTGGGCGTAAAAAGTCTCGCCGCCTTGCATCGAGTCGATGGCCGCCTGGCGCACCACATCGGGTGTGACTTCGTCGGATTCGCCAAACCAGAAGGCCAGCACATCGGGGCGGCCCATGGCCGCGTTGGCGACTTCGCGGATGCGGGATTCTTCCAGATCGAGCACGGTCTGGCGCATGAAAGGGGGTGTCTTGTCGTTCATGGCTTGATCGTAACTTCTGCCAGCACCACGGGTCGACAGGGCTTGCCAAATTGATCGGCAGACCTATCATGGATCCCACAAAAACACTCAGGGAGATAAACATGTCAACACACTGGGCCAAGCAGCGGTGGGGGGCTTTGGCATGCGGCATTTGCATCCTCATGGCCCCCACGCTGGGCCAAGCCACCGAAACATTCACGGCCACGCAGGGTGCCGACAAAAGCGTCAAAGGCAAAAAGGCCAAACCCCCCAAAAACCCCAAAGACAAAAGCACCGGCGAGAACATCGCGCAACGCGACAAACGCTTGCTGCGCGAATGCAAAGGCCGCCCCAATGCAGGGGCTTGCGAAGGTTACAGCAACTGAATCGGCTGTGGTTTGTGCAGCCTGGGTGCGGTGGCTTGTTGTGCTAACCCCCTTTGCGCAATAGATTGTTGTGGGAGCCGCACCCTGTGCGCGATGGGGTGGTTCATTGCAAATCGCGCACGGGGTGCGGCTCCCACAAGCACCTTGCACGGGGTGCCGCGCCTACATGAACCAATGGCGCAAACCACTGACCCGCACGCTGGGCTTGGCGATGGCGGCTTCGAGCAGGCCGGCTTGGGCTTCGATCAAGGTGAACTGTTCGCGGGCGCGGGTGATGCCGGTGTAGACCAGCTCGCGCGAGAGCACTTCTGCACCGCCGGGCGGCAACACCAGTGCGGTGTGTAAAAACTCCGAGCCCTGGCTTTTGTGCACCGTCATGGCAAAAGCGGTTTCCACATGCGCCAGGCGCGTCACGCTGACCGAGCGCAGCTGATCACCATCGAGGAACCAGACCTTGAGCTGTCCTTGGGGGTTGGGCAGGACCACGCCCACATCGCCGTTGAACACCCCCAACTGGGTGTCGTTGCGCGTGACCATCACAGGGCGACCGGCAAACCATTCGCCTTGAGGCTTGAGCCAGCCTTGATCGGCCAGCGCTTTTTGCACCGATGCGTTCAGGCCCTCGGTGCCCCACTCGCCCTGACGCACGGCGCACAGCAGGCGAAAACGGTCAAAGGCCTGCAAAACCGCTTGCACCCAGACTTCGTGCGCGCCCTCGTCGGGGCCGCCTGCCATGCAGGCCAGGTAATCGGCATAAGAGGGCTTGCCGCTCACGCCCCGCGCCAGATCGCTCACGGCCAAAGGACTCGGCGCTGGCTGCGCCCACAAGGGCTGCGTGCCTGCGCCAGCATCAGCCCCTTCCAATAAATGGCTTGCAGCCAAGGCATCACCCTGGTTGACGGCCAAAGCGAGCTGGCCAATCGGGCCACCAAAACGGCGGCTTTCGCGCAGCATCACGGTTTGCTGGGCCAATGGCGGCGCTGACGCGTCAGCGGCGAGATACGCAGCACCCAGCGCCTGCCCGGCCACGGCCTGAACAAACTGCACGGTCTCGGCGCTGTAGTGGCCTTGCGCCGCGTCACGGCACACATCGCCCAGCACCGCACCGGCCTCGACCGAGGCCAACTGGTCCTTGTCACCCAGCAACACCAGCCGCGCATGCGGCGGCAAGGCTTGCAGCAAGGCGTCCATCATTTCCAGGTGCACCATCGAGGCTTCGTCCACGATGAGCACGTCCACATCAAGCGGCTGGCCCGCATAGTGGCGGAACTGGCGCGAATCGGGCCTCGCCCCCAACAGCGAATGCAAAGTGCGCGCAGGCCCCATGCGCTCGACCAGCACTTTGAGATCCAGCCCCGCATCGGCGGGTACCGTCAAGTCCTGCAGGGCTTTGTCGATGGATTGCTTCAAGCGCGCCGCGGCTTTGCCGGTAGGCGCGGCCAGCGCCACGCGCAAGGGGCTGCCCGTGTCGTGCAGCGCCAGCAACAAAGCCAGCAAGCGGGCCGCGGTGTAGGTCTTGCCCGTGCCCGGTCCGCCCGTGATCACCGACAAGCGGGCACGCAAGGCCACGGCGCAGGCCATTTTTTGCCAATCGATCTCGACCGCCGCCGCATCGCTGGGTGCAACATCCCCTGGTGCCACATCGCGCGGTGCAAAAAAGCGGTCCAGCCAGGCCCGCGCAGGGGCCTCGGCCACCGGCAGTGGCTCGCAGGCGCGGAGCAACAGGCCCTGCCCCACCCGCTGCTCGTAAGCGGCATAGCGGCGCAGGTACAAGAGCGGTGCATCGGCCGTGCCGCCCAGCACCAGGGGCTGCCCCGCATCGGGGGCTCCGGGTGCGCGCAGGCAAGCGGCCTGCAACTGCGCACGCCAGGCGATCGCATCGGCGGGCAGTTGCGCCCACAAGGCCTTGAGCCCCATCGGGCCATCGGCCCACAGCGCAGGCCAAGCCAACAGGTCCAGCGGCGTATCGCTCAAAGCGGCGACCGACAAACAGGTGTGGCCTCGCCCTTCCATTTGCGCCAGCACGGCTGCAGCCACCAGCACAGCCACCGGGGCTTGCGGATCGAGCCGGTGGAGTTGCTCGGCCAAAGCGCTGTCCAAGCGGCGCAGCAGACCCTGGTCGGCCCAGTGGTGCAGCCACTGCAAAGCCTGCGCCGCGCTCAAATTTTGTGCAGGCAAATCCTGCAGCCAATCCATCTGGGCCGCAGGCACTACCAGGGCGCGGGGGTTTTTGCGCACGTTCAAGCGGCCTCCTTGGGGGTCAACATGGCGTCCAGCGCCTCCAGCAAAGCCACCGGCGCGGGCAAGGTGCAGCAGCCTCCGGCTGGCCCGTCAATGCCGCGCAAGAACAGGTAGACCGCACCGCCCAGTTGCTCCGCCGGGTCATAGGCTTGGCCCAAGCGGGCACCCAGCAAGCGGTGCAGTGCCAACATGTACAGCGCCGCCTGCACCTCGTAGCGGTGCTCCGCCATGGCCGCATCCAGCGCGGGTGCGGTGTAAGCCGCGTCGTCCGCGCCCAGGTGGTTGGATTTGTAGTCCAGCACCCAGTAGCGCCCCTGGTGCTCAAACACCAGATCGGCAAAGCCCATCAACATGCCGTGCAACTGCGCATCGGGCAGCTGCGGACGGCTCACACCGGGCAACAAATGCTGCTGGCACAGCGCGTCGATTGCCTGAGCATGCAAGCGCTCGGCAGGCAACCAAAACTCCATCTCGGGCAACAAGGTGCCCAGCGCATTCAATGCAGCCTCGGGCCCGCGCAGCGGCTGGGCCACCACACGGCTGAGCCACTGCAGCACCTCATGGGCTTGCGCCGCATAGCCAGCACGTTCGCAGCGTTTGAGCAGCCGCTCCGCCAAGGGCGTGCCGGGCTGCAAGGCGAAGTTTTCGACGGCCAGCCATTCGAGCTGGTCGTGCAAGAAGTTGCCCGCACTGGGGCCCCGTGCAAAACCATGCCAAGCCTTCGCGAGGGCCGAGCTGGGCCAAGGCAGCGCGTCCACGGCAGGCTCGTCGTCGGCCGGACGCGGTGCGGCCATGTCCAATCCCGTGCGGATCAGCGGCTGCGAAGACAAGTCCCGCGTCAAGCGTGAAAAGCTGGCAATGGTCCAGCGCTTGTCGATGACAGCGCTGCTGTGCAGCGCATCGCGCAGCGCGGCCAGTTGTTCAGTGCCTTGCCAGCAGGTCAAGGCCACCTCTTGCGGAGCCTGCGTGAGCTGCACCGACAGGGGCTGACCTTGCGCATCGGTTTGCAGCGCCTGCCACCGGATGGCCCAGTCCTTGGCCTCCAGCGCTTGGCCGCCGCTGAGCAAATGGCCCGCTGCGCTGTCGTGGTTCACACAGGCTTTGCCGTTGCCGCGTTTGACCGCGCTCCAGCCCAGCCACAGGGCGTGCCTCGCACGGGTCAGGGCCACGTACCACAGGCGCAGGTCTTCGCGCAGGCGGTCCAGATCGGCGCCTTTGGCGTCCTGCTTGTCAAAAGCCAAGGTCCAGCGGCGCTCGCCTTGGACATCGCTCACTTGCAGCACAGCGGCCTTGTCGGCGCTCACCACACGGTGGCTGTGCGCAAAGGGCAGGCAGACCACGGGGTACTCCAGACCCTTGCTTTTGTGGATGGTGATGACCTTGACCAGGTCTTCATCGCTTTCGAGCCGCACGGTCTGCTCTTCGTTCTCGCTGGCACTGCCGTCCAGCGCCTCGTCGATTTGCTGGGCCAAGCAGCGGATCAGGGCTTGCTCACCGTCGAGCTGCTGGCTGGCCGCTTGCAGCAGCTCGGCCAAGTGCAGCACATTGGTCAGGCGGCGCTCGCCATCGGTCTCGCCACGCCAACGCCCGGCCAGCTGCAGCACATGCAGCGACTGGCGAAGCATGGCCAGCACGCCTTGGCTTTGCCAGGTCTGGTGCAACTCGCGCATCTGTTCGGCCCGCTGGTCCAGCAGTTCGTCCTGTGTGGCCAAGTCGTGCAACTCGTCCAGGCTCAAGCCCACGGTGCGCGTGCCCAAGGCGGCGCGCACGCGGCGCATGTCTTGTGGCTCGGCCACGCCGCGCAGCCACAGGCACAGGTCTTGCGCTTCGCCACTGGCGAACACCGAATCGCGGTCGGACAGGTACACCGAGGCCACGCCGCGCACACGCAGCGCGTCGCGCACGGCCGCGGCCTCCACGCCGGTGCGCACCAGCACCGCGATGTCTTGGGGCTTGAGCGGGGTGTCCCCTTGCTGCGGATCGGCAAAGCGCGCTTGCGGATCCCTCAGCCAAGCCACGATCTGCTCGGCACACAGGGCCGACAAATGCGCACGCGCATCGCGCTGGCTGCGCAGCGTGTCGTCGTGTACCACCGTCATGGCCGGGATGGGACCAGCGCTGGACTGCAGCACTTCAGATCGGCCTTGGGCATCGACACTCTGAAAGGGCAAAGGGTCCTCATCGCCACGGCGGTAGCCAAAGGCGTCGGGCGGAATCTCGAACCAGCGGTTGACCACGTCGACCACCGCTTGAGTGGACCGGAAGTTGGTGCCCAACACATGGTGTCGGCCTTGCGTGGCGCAGCGGGCGGCCAGGTAGCTCTGGATGTCAGCGCCTCGGAAACCATAGATGGATTGCTTGGGATCACCGATCAGCAGCAGCGCCGTGTCCGGCCGGTTCTCGGCCGTGCGGTAAATGCGGTCAAACAAGCGAAACTGCAGCGGCGAGGTGTCCTGGAACTCGTCGATCATCGCCACCGGAAACTGCTCGCGCAGGCGCTGGGCCAGCCGCTCACCGGCCTCGGGGGCGGCCAGCGCGACATCCAGGCGCTGCAACATGTCGGCAAAACCAAACAGGCCGCTGCGCCGCTTGAGCTCGGTCATGCGCTGCTGCACATGCTGGCGGGCGTGCAAACGGGCGACCTGTATCGGGTCCGGCAAGGCCAGCAAAGCGGCCTGCAAATCGGCATAGGCCTGGCTTTCCGGCGGCAGCTGTACCGCGTCTTCACCGGGCTTGCGGCAAGCGAGCAAGCCATCGGGCGTGAAGCGCTCCCAGCCGGATTTCATGTCGGCTTGCAGTGTTCGGGCATCGGCCGGGCTTTGTGCCCAGGCCTTGAGCACGCCCAGCCAGGCGGCACAGTTTTTGGTGCTGAGCTTGCGGCCATCCCAGCTGGACGGGTGGTGTTCCAGCTGCGCCTCGATCCAGCCCAGCAGGTTGTCGGCCTTGTCATCCCAACCCTGCTTGAGCGCCAACAGTTGCGCAGCGCGTTCGGCCAGTGCCGCACCCAACACCTGCGCCAGCGTACCGGCTTGGGCATCGGCCAAGGGCACGGCCATCAGGGCGCGCATGTCCTTGTCAAGGGCGGCCACATCACCCCAGATGCCTTGCACCTGCGCCACCTCGGTGGTGGACAGGGGGTAGAGCTGTTGACGCCAGTAATCTTGGACGGCTTGCAGGCGCAGCGCGGCTTCGTCGCCGACCAAGTTTTCTTCAAACAGGTTGCCGCTGTCAAAAGCATGTTCGCGCAGCATGCGCTGGCACCAGGCGTCGATGGTGTACACCGCCGCATCGTCCATGGCCTGCGCGGCCAGCGCCAGGCGGTAAGCGGCCTGTTCGCGCTGTGGCCCTTCGGGGTATTCGGCCATCAGGCTGTTCAGGAAATCGTCTTCGACCGCCGACAGGCCCCGGAACACCAGGGCCGCCTCGGTCAGGCGCGCACGGATGCGGTCGGACAACTCGCGCGTGGCGGCGCGGGTGAAGGTCATCACCAGCACGTCTTGCGGCAGCATGGGGCGCACGGGCGCCGTGCCACCTTCTGTGTCTTGTGTGCCGTGGCCCAGCACCAGGCGCACATACAGCGCGGCAATCGTCCAGGTCTTGCCGGTGCCAGCGCTCGCCTCGATCAGGTGGCTGCCGCGCAGTGGAAAGGTGCTGGCATTCAGGGCGTGTGCGCTGCTCATGCCGGTTCCTCGGCATCATCGCCACTGTCGGCATCGGGCAGGGCCTCGATCGCGATGTCTGCGGCCCAAGCTTGCAAGGGCGCATAGACCGCTTCGGCCAGGCGCTCGAACGCCCCCGTGTCCAGCAAAGACTGCAGCGTGGGGTAGGTGCGCGCCAGCGCCGGGTCTTCACCCAAGGCGCCGCGATTGAAGTCACTGCCCTCGTAGGCATCGGCCAGCGCGTTGTGCTTGTCCTTGGCTTTGAGCCACTGCAGCGCCAGGCCAGGCGGCAAAGGCAAGGGCCAGCGCATGCCTTCGACCCAGGTGTCCAGCAAAACCTGCAACTGGGCACGGGCCTGCTCCGGGTCTTGCGGGGGCACGCGCAGCACGGCGTTTCGCCCCACCACCACACAGGGCAAGGGCTGGTGCATGGCGGCCGCCGCCAAAGAGCGCAGCCAGATGTCGATCAGTTTGTCGGGGTAGGCCTGTGGCGTTTTGGGCCGCAAGTTGGCCAGCTTGCTGGCGCGCAGGGTGAGCGACACCGCGCCGCCTTCGCCCAACAAGAGACCGCTGAGTGCGTCTTGCAAATGCACGTTCGGTGGATCGTTCGGTGTGGCCTGCGCCTGCGGCAGATCGACCAAGAGGCGTTCGGCAGCTTTGGGGTAAGCCTGGCGCGCTTGCAAGCCGGCGCCCAGCAAAGTTTGCAAGTTGTGGCTGAGCTTTTGAGCTTCGAGCACGCCCACACCGGCCAAGGGCAAGGCCCCCGCCTGGCGCAGGCGCTGCACCACGCGCTGCGCGTGCGCGGGCAGCTCATCCAAGCTCAGCTCGGGGGGCACATGCGCCAACTCGTGGTCCAGCAGCTGGTAATGGTCCAGCCCGCCGAGGCCAAACAGTTCTTCGTCGTGCAGTGCGCTGCGCTCATCGTCCAGATGGACCTGCAGGCGCTCTCGGAAAAACGCGCCCACCGGCTTGCGCAGAAAGCGTGCCAGCTGGGTCAGCGTGATGACCGGGGTGCCGGTGGCAGACTGCAGGGGCGGCAACAAGAGGGGATCGCCACGTCGCTGCGCCCCTCGCGATGAAGGCTTGAAAGCTTCGTCATCGCGAGCGAAGCGTGGCGATCCAGTCTGCGCTGCCCGCCACTCCTTGGCATAGGTGTGCAGCGGACTGCCCTCTTCAAAATAAGCCCGGCTGAAGGGCTGCAGCGGATGCACCGTGGTCAGGCGCTGGGCGTGACCGCGGCCCCAGAGCGCATCGATCTCGTCGCGCAATTGCGACACCAGCACCGAGGGCGGTTGCTCGCTGTTGTCGCGCACGCTGCGGCCACTCCAGCTGACATACAGCACGCGCCGTGCCGACAGCAGGGCTTCGAGCATGAGCTGGCGGTCGTCGTCGCGGCGCGAACGGTCGCCGGGCCGGGCCATGCCGGGCAGGCCCAACAAATCAAAGTCGGCACGCGGGCTGCGGCGCGGGTAGTCGCCGTCGTTCATGCCCAGCAAGCACACCATCTGAAAAGGGATCGCCCGCATGGGCATGAGCGTGCAAAAAGTCACGCCACCGGAGCGAAAGCGTTGCGCCAGTTTGGGCATCTTGAGCGCTTCCAGCCAGGCCGAGCGGGCCACGGCCAGCGGCACGGCCTCTGCAAAATCGGCCTGGTCCGCGGCATGGCCCCAGTCGTTCAGGGCTTGGTCCAGCGCCGACAAGGCGTTGCGGTCGGTATCGTCCTGCGGTTTGAACAGCGCCGCCAGCAAAACCCGCCCGCGCTCGGCCCACTGAGCGGGGCTGGCCGCGGTGGCGCTGGTTTCCCACCAAGCCATCAGAGCTTGCAGCAAATGCGCCAGCGCACCGGCCAGCTCGGCATCGAGCCCGCCAACTTCCGGGTACGGGTCAGGGCCAAGGTCAAGGTCTGAGGCGGCTGGCGGCATCGGGTCGGCACCGCAGGCATAACCCATCAGCATGCGTTGCACGCCAAACAGGGCCGAGTTGTCTTCGCCGCAAGCGGCCAGATCCAGGCCTTGGCGGTGCCGAGCCGACAAGCCCCAGCGGATGCCCGAGCCCGCCATCCAGCGGATCAGCGTCGGCAGTTGTTCGGGCTTGACGCCAAAGCGGGCCGCCAAAGCGGGCACTTCGAGCAACTCCACCAACTCGCTCATGCGGCCACGCTGCTGCGGCAAGGCCAGCAACCAGGCCACCGCGTGGATCAAGGGGCTGTTGGCTTGCGCACCCAGGTCGGCGATGTCAAAGGGAATGAAACGGGCATCGCTCCGCTTGTATTGGCCAAACACGGCGCGGATCGCCGGGGCCATCATCTCGATGTCGGGCACCATGACCACCACATCGCGCGGCGAGACCTCGGGCGTCTGGTGGAACCACTGCAACAACTGGTCATGCAGCACTTCCAGCTCGCGCACCGGGCTGTGCGCCACCTGAAACACCACCGACCGGTCATCGGCTTGCAGCGGCACATCCACCGCGTCTTGCGCCGACTTCAGGTCGCGGATGCGGTGTTGCAATTGCGTGAGCAAGCGCGTGGCATCGGCTTCCGGCGGATCGTCGAACAAATCGAGCTTGACGCCCGGCACGGCTTCTTGCGCCGCCTGCACATCGTCAAAAGCATCGAGCTGGCGGATGAAGTCGCGCCCCTGCCGGCCCCAGGCGGCCAGCAAGGCGGGCGCGTGCCAATGCATCTGCGCCAGCGGCGTCTCGGACAGCGTGGCTTTTTTGTAGCCATGCCGCCGGCGCTCGGCCCGCAGCCACTCACGCCCGTCCATGATGTCGCCCCAGTGGAACTGGCAAGGGTTGGGCACCGCCAGCAGCACCTGGCTGCGCACGGCCAGCGCCGCCAACATGTCCAACAACTGGCCAGGCATGTGGCTCATGCCAAACACCGACACGCGCCGCGCCACCGGGCTGGCCAGCGCCTCGCCCGAGCGCAAGCGGGCCAGCGCCCGCACATACAAGGCCGGTCGCGTGGCTTGGCGTTCGGCCTCGTTCAGCGTGGCCAGCAGGCGGCGCCACAGCGCGGCTTGCCACAGCTGGTCGGCGGGCAAGTCCACCTGCCCTGAGGGCTGGCGCAACACGTCGCGGCCAGCGGCCCAGTCGTCGAGCCAGTCGGGGCGGTAAATTTGGTACTGGTCAAACAAGTCGGCCAAACGGCTGGCCAGTTGCAGCAAGCGGTCGGGCTCATCGCCCTTGAGAAAACCCGCCACCGGGTGGAACACGGCATCGCCCAGGCATTGGGGCAACAAAGCCATCAGGCGCCAGGTCATGGGCAGCTTGTCGAGCGGCGAGTCGGGCGGCACATTCTGCGCGCCCAGCACCTGCCGGTAAGTGCGCCACAAAAAGCGCGAGGGCAGTTCCACCCGCGTGGCCGCGCAAACGCCGCCCTGCTGGGCCAGCGCCATCTTGATCCACTCGGCCATGCCATTGCTTTGCACCAGCACCACCTCGGGCTCCAGCGGCCCCAAGGGCTGACGCGCCAGCCAGGCCGACAAGGTTTCGGCCAGCACCTCGGAGCGGTGGCTGTGCAGGGCAATGAAGCCCGAAGGAATGGCGGAAACGGACATGCGGTGGGGTCAGTCGATCAGGCGGAGATGCCACAAGAATAGCCGCAATCTTGGCCCCCGACGGGCCCAAGGCATGAGCCACAGGCACCCCGTTTTTTGCCCATTTTTTAAGCACTTCGCGCCACGCCAAGCAGGATGCGGCTTGGCGCAGTTGTTCTTGGACTTATCCACAGCTTTGGACACCGTCTTTGGGGAAAGTTGGACGCCACGCGCGCATCAACCCAACCGAGCGCCGCCGAGCACCACTGCCAGCCCGAACTCGAACCGGGATCCGTTCAAGCTGGAAGATCGCTTCCACTGCCTGTGAGGGATCAGAAACCCATCTGGCCTCTGCGCAAATCCTGTGCGCCAGGCAGATTTAACGGCACAGCTGAAACCGCTGTCATCGTCATGACTGGTCATCCCCGAAATCAACATTAAAGTGAAGGCATGACACACTTTTACGAACCCCGCCTGGGCCACGGCCTGAAACACGATCCTTTCAACGCCATCGTCGGCCCACGGCCGATTGGCTGGGTCTCGAGCCGCAACGCCAACGGAGGGCTCAATTTGGCGCCCTACAGTTTTTTCAACGCCTTCAACTACGTGCCGCCGCTGATTGGCTTTTCCAGTATCCGGCGCAAAGACACGCTCAACAACATCGAAGCCACGGGCGAGTTTGTCTGGAACCTGGTGACACGGCCCTTGACCGAGGCGATGAACAAAACCTGCGATGCCTTGCCGCCCGATGTCAGCGAATTTGATGTGGCGGGGCTGACCCCAGTGGCCTCGCGCATCGTCAGCGTGCCCCGGGTGGCCGAAAGCCCGGTGAGCTTCGAATGCAAATGCACCCAGATCCTGCGCATGCAAGACATCGATGGCAAAGAGGTCGACACCTGGATGATTTTTGGTCAGGTCGTTGGGGTTCACATCGACGAGCGTTTGCTCAAAGACGGCATTTACGACACGGCCAACGCCCAGCACGTTTTGCGCGCCGGCGGCCCCGCAGACTATTTCAGCATCGGCCCCGAGCAGCTGTTCCAGGTCCATCGGCCCCCAAGCTGGCAGGACCAACCGTCCAAAAAATAAAGCGCCTGGCGATCATCTCTTGGCCGGCAGGCCAGCGTCGTGCACGAGTTGCGCGATCTCGGTCGGGCCCAACAACTGAAGGGGCTGTTGTTTCGCCAAGACCACAGCGGCTGGGCTGAAGACCCCCAGACTCATGCAACTGCACGAATAGGCCTCTTGGCTGTCGACACAGGCCAACAGTTCGCGCAAGGGCTCGGCCCCGACACTGGCGGCTTTCCAACGCTTGGCACTGACCAGGGTGATGCGGCCATTTTTCTCAATCTCAAAGTCGGCGGGGCCGCTGCTCAGCGGCCGAACCTCAAAGCCTTGCTTGCGCAAAGCGGTTTCGACCACCGTCGCAAACTCGCGCCAAGCCATGGCTCGGGCCTGGCCGGTGAGTGCATCGATGCGTTCCTCAGACAACACATTTCTTTGTCGCCAAGCCGCCACCACGCCAACCACCAAAAAGGGAAATGCACCCAGCATGCCCGGAATTTTGTAGGCCTCGGGCAGGAAGGCACCGGCGACCAAGGCCACCGCCAGCATCACCGCAAAGCTCACCCACCAAGGGGCGCGCAACAAGGTCGCGAAAAGCGACTTTTCAGACATTTTGAAGTTCATGATCAGCTCAAGTAAGGTTCAAGGGGCCAACCGTCTGCCAAGACGTTTTGACCACCGCGTGCCAGTGTAGTTGGCAACGTGACAGGCCGGCCCCCCTTTTGCACAACAGCCACCGTGCTAAAGTGAATTCAACGCCAACTGTGCAGCCCAAAACCATGACCCACCCCCACGACCCCGCCCCGACACACGAGCACCCCGAGACCGACTGGAAACACGATGGCGTGCGTGTGGTGCCAGGCGACCAACTGGACGGCAATGTGCCCTCCACCCCCGGCATGGACCGCAAAGCGGCCATCAACTTTGCGCGTGTGGGTGCACAAAAGCTCTGGGCCGGCACGGTGCACATCCACCCCAATGCCAAAACCGGGGCCCACCACCATGGGCCTTTGGAAAGCGTGATTTATGTGGTCAAAGGCCGCGCCCGCATGCGCTGGGGCAATGCGCTGGAATTCACCGCCGAAGCCGGACCGGGTGATTTCATTTATGTGCCGCCTTATGTGCCGCACCAGGAAATCAATGCCAGCGCAGACGAGACGCTGGAGTGCGTTCTGTGCCGCAGCGACGGCCAAGCGGTGGCGGTCAACATGGACATCGAGCCTGCAGAAAAACCCGAGACCGTGCTCTGGATCGATCCCACCCATCCGCAAGGCGGGGTCTGACGAACTCCCCGACCCCTTGAGCACAAACACCTTCTTTTCAAGAATGCACCCCAATGACCCCAGAACAGGCACCGTCCGACGGCTTGGCTGAAGAGGATGTGTCCACCATCATCGCCATGGCCTGGCAGGACGACACACCGTTTGAGGCCATTGCTGCGCAGTTTGGGCTCAATGAACAGGCCGTGATTGAATTGATGCGCCGGTCCTTGAAAGCACGCTCGTTCAGGATGTGGCGGATCCGGGTTCGCGGCCGCGCGGCCAAACACCAAACCCGACAGGTCAATGCGCAGCGGGACCCGCACCAGATCGGCTCGGGCGACTTCCTCAATCACGGGTTGAACGAAGCGCAGGACACGTTCCCTTTGCCGCCATCGCCCATGAGCCGCGAATCTTTGATCTGAAATCCCCACAGCGGTCCGCGCCATTCAAAGCGACATGAATGCCGCTTGAATGCTGTGGGCGTGCGCAGGGCATTGGCCCACACTCTGCACCCGCTTGCCCCGCAGCCCATTCACTGCGTTCGGTCAATGACAGACCTGCCGCGATAAATCTGCTTCAATAGAGCCTCAATGACCCTCCCTGAACTTCACATCCCCACCCAGATGCGTTGGCTTTTCACCCTCTTGTTCCTTTTTTGCGAGGCTGCCATGGCCGTTGAAGAACCGCGTTACACCGTGCTGGTTTCGGACCCGCCCTTTGAGGTGCGCCGCTATGCGGGCTTTGTGGTGGCCCAAACGCAAATCAACGGCGATTTCGATGCGGCCAGTGGCAGCGGTTTCCGGCGCATCGCTGCTTATATTTTTGGTGACAACCTGCAGGCCACTTCGGGCACGCAGCGCAAAATTGCAATGACCGCGCCCGTCACGCTCACGCCCGAGACCGAGGGCTGGCGCGTGCACTTTGTGATGCCGTCCGCCGAAAGCGTGCAGACCCTGCCCCAGCCTATCAACCCACAAATCCAGTTGCGCACCGTGCCTGAGCACGACACGGTGACGGTACGCTTTACCGGCTTCACCACACAAGCGAGCATTCAAGAGCAGACCGAGCGCCTGCGGGCTTGGGCTCAGGCACGAAACCTCAAGCTCAGCCCCACGGCCCAAATCGCCCGCTACGACGCCCCCTTGACCTTCCCTTGGAATCGGCGCAATGAAATCCTGATCGACCTGCTGCCCTGAGGCACCCACCCAAGCCCTGTCAAATTGCAAAAGAAAGGCCCTCCTGGGTCCCGGATCGAGTCCGGGGTGGCAAGGCTCAGGTCGTTCACCACGACTGGCAGGGCTGGCCAGAGGACGCAGCCTCCAAGGTGCCCTGACACAGCGGCACAATCTCCACAGACCCTGTGAGCACCGGGCGGCACAAAATTTTGTAGCCGTCGGCATCAAAATGGGCAGCCACCTGACTGGCCGTTTGGCTCAGTTGGCGGGCGGCTTCGACGCTGGGGGCACTGCCCAGATAGCACCAGTGCTGAACGACATGGATTTGCGTGAGTTCGGCATCGCGTTCCACCAAACCCACCGCACCGCCAAAGGGCCAGCATTCGACGCGCAGCGCCAGCAGGCTGGTGAACAGGCGTTGGCGGTGCGCATCGGGGCTTTCGTCGCCCCGGCACACGCCGGCGCATTGCCGGATCGCGGCCCTGAAACAGGCTTTACCAGGCAGCAGTTTTTCCAGGCCCAGCGTGCCGTAACACAGCTTGTTTTGGTCGGCGATGGCGCGCAGGGCTTGGAGTGCGGCGTGGCGGCTGGCGTACAGGCCGTACAGCTCGGGCTGGCTGGCAAAGTCGACGTCGCGGGCATAGACCACTTGCGGCACCTCGCCCGTCAGTTGCAGGCTGCACAGCTGTTGGTTGCGACGCAGTTTTTGGTTGAACAAGGGGTGCTGGGCCTTGATCATTTGCGCCTCCAACAGCAAAGCGCCGATCTCACCCGCTGTGCGGATGTGGCTGATGCGCTGGGTTTGGCGCAGCATGCGCGCCTCGTCGGGCGTGCGCAGGTGCGACAGCAAGCGCGCGCGGATGTTGATGCTTTTGCCAATGTACAGCGGCAAGTCGCCTTCCTGGCCGTGGAAGGTGTAGACGCCCGCCCCGGTGGGCGCATCTTCGATGGCGCCCCGCAGGTGCTGGGGGTATTCGTAGACCCGGCTGTCTTCAAAGTCGTCTCGGCGGCGGCGGGGCAAGGGCATGGCGGGGGATGGGGGAATCAAGGTTGATGGGTCAAATACTGGTTATTTTCACAGTACACTGACCGTGTCATGCTTCTTGCAGTTGCCTGACATTTTTGTTGATTTACGCCCCGGGCTTTGCGGCTCGGGGCGTTTTTTTGGGCGCTCAGACAGCGGTGGCGCTCAACCCATCAGGGCACTGATGCTGCCCAGCGGCGCAGAAAACTTGGCGCGCCAGTGTTCGCCCACCTGCAGCGGCCAGGCGTCGGTCCAGGTGCCGGTGGTGACCACGTCGCCCCCTTGCAGGTCCACCGCGCCGGGGCATTGGCGCAGTTCTTTCAAAAAGTGGTGCAAGGCGTTGAGCGGGCTGTCGAGCACGTTAGTGCCGGTGCCCTGTTCTACCGCTTGGCCGTTTTTGAACAGCGTGACCTGGGCCTGCGCCAGCAGGGTGTGCAAGGCCTGCGCATCGGCGGCCAGTGGCTGAACGGGCCGGCGCTGGCCCACCAGCAGGCGGGCGTGCAAGCCGCTGTCGGCCATGGTGTCGGTGGCGGTGAACTTCCAGTCCAGGCAATGCGACTGCACGACCTCAAAACCGGGTGCGATCCAGTCGATGGCTTCAAACAGCTGCTGCAGGCTGGCGTTGGCCGCTGGCGTGGCCTTCATGCCGAAGACGATTTCGGGCTCCAGCCGGGGTTGGCAGGTGTGGGTCAGGTCGATGCGGCCCTCGGCGGCCCCCGATGCGGCGGGCTCGGCAAAGCCAAGGCCTGTGTCCCAGACCGTGCCCCACATGGGGCCAAACACCGCGTAGCGCTGCCACAGCGTGCGGTTGGTAAAGCCAATTTTGTAGCCCTTGGCCACTTCGCCGCGCTGCTGGCGCAACTGGCGCACGGCCAGGGCTTGTTGGTAGGCCGCAGCGGTGTCGGGGCCGCCCACCAAGCCGGGGGGCTGGCCCCACATCAGGGCTTGGTCGTGGTGCTGCAAAAGTTGTTCGGGGGTCATGGCGGGTCTCCTGGGGTGTCAGGCGAAAGACAAAATCAATGGGCGCACTATAGCCAGCGTGACACATCCGGGCTGCCGCGCACGCTACAGTCATGAACATGACCGATTTGCCCTCCCCCGCCACGCTGGCCGCCACGGCCTTGATCGACAGCGACCACCCGGACGTGATCGCTTTGGCGCGCCAGCACGCGCAAGGTGCCACCGACCGCGAACGCGCTGTGTCGCTCTACCTGGCGGTGCGCGACCAGTTCCGCTACGACCCCTACCGCATCGAGCTGTCCAACGAAGGCATGCGGGCCAGCTCGGTGATTGCCCAAGGCTCGGGCTGGTGCGTACCCAAGGCGGCCTTGATGGCCGCAGCTTGCCGCGCCGCAGGCCTGCACGCCCGACTGGGTTACGCCGATGTGCGCAACCACCTGAGCACCGAGCGCTTGCGCCAAACCATGCAGACCGATGTGTTCATCTGGCACGGCTACGCCGACATTTGGCTGGACGGCCAATGGGTCAAAGCCACCCCCGCCTTCAACATCGAGTTGTGCGACAAGTTCGGCCTGTTGCCGCTGGAGTTTGATGGCCGAAACGATTCGATCTACCACCCGTTCGACAAAGCGGGCAACCGGCACATGGAATACGTGAACCAACGCGGCACTTTTGACGACATGCCCTTGGCCCAGATCGTGGCGGACTTCCAAACCGTCTACAGCGGCTGGATGGCCGAAAAAGCCCTCCTGAACCAGGCCAGTTTCGAGCAGGATGTGACGCGCGAAACGCGTTGACAGAGCGGCCCCGCCTGTGCCGTCAGGTCCGACATTTCCCGCGCCCGTCAATGGCCCCCGCTTTTCACAAGCAAGCGAATCCACATTGCAGGCCACCCCAAGGGCCGACGGCCGGGTGTGCATAACGATTCCCTGCCGCGCCAAGCCAAGCCTCAGCGCACCACATCCTTGATGCGGGGCCAGGTGTTGCGGATGTGCTCGCCCATGGTGCGCGACAGGGCCTGTCCATCCCGGGCGGCCAAGGCCGTCATCATCTGCTCGTGTTCGGCCATGGCGGCAGTCCAGTTTTCCGCAGTGGCATTGCCGCTGTAGCGCAGGCTGCGCATGCGTTTGCTCAGCGTGGCATGGGTCATGCTCAAGGTGTCGTTGTCGGCCAGCGCGATCAAGGCTTCGTGGATGCGCTGGTTGAGTGCGAAATATTCCAAGCGCTGACGGCTTTCAAAAAACACCTTCATCTCTTGGTGCATCTGCAAGATGGCATCGATGCGGTCCTGGCTGGCCTGACAGGCCCGCTCGCCCGCATGGGTCTCCAACAAGGCAATCACTTCCAGCATGTCACTCGCGTCCTTGGCCGAAAAAGCCTTCACGATGGCCCCGCGCAAGGGCAAAAGCTCCACCAGACCCTCGGCCGTCAAGACCTTGATGGCCTCGCGCACCGGGGTGCGAGACACGCCCAACAACTGGGCCACCTCCAGCTCCTGGATGCGCTCGCCCGGGCGCAGTCGCAAGGACACGATCATGTCGCGCAAGCGGTGGGTGACTTCTTCGTGAAGCGGAACACGCTCTATCTGGCTGGAAGGGTCTTGTGAAGGCATGGGTTGGAAGTATGGGGGAAAACCAGAGCTTGACCGGGTGGTATCGCCTGCCTAGCATTATCCGTAATTACGGATTACGCCTATCCGCCAGCGCACTTGACCCAAAGCCTTCACATGACACTCCCCACACTGGCCCTCTTTACCGGCGACCCTGCGGGCATCGGCCCTGAACTGGTCGAAAAAATGCTGCACAACCCCTCGTGGACAACACACGCCCGGGTCATCCTGATCGGCCAGAAAGGGTCGATTCAGGTCCCCCCCGAAGTGATCTGGCACGACTGGTCTGGCCTGAATGCCCCTGCCTTTGAACGCGGCGTGGCCAATGCCCAGAACGGCCGCTACATGATCGCAGCCCTGGCTGCGGGGGTGGATCTGGTCACGGCGGGGCAAGCCGATGCTTTTTGCTTTGCACCTCTGAACAAGTCCGCCCTGCGCCAAGGCGGCATGAGCCAAGAGGACGAATTGCGCTGGTTTGCCGAACACATGCACTTCAGCGGCGTGTGCGGCGAACTCAATGTCCTGAAGAACCTTTGGACCGCTCGCGTGACCTCGCATGTGCCGCTGAACGAAGTCTCTTCGCTGCTCAGCCCGGACAAAGTGGCCGATGCGATTCGCATGATCTCGCAGGCGCTGCGGGCTTCTGGCGTCGCCAGTCCGCGCATCGCGGTCTGTGGACTGAATCCTCACAACGGCGACAACGGCAACTACGGCGACGAGGAAGGCCGCATCATCACGCCGGGTGTGCAGCAAGCCGCCGACATGGGCTTTGCCGCCGATGGCCCCTTTCCAGCCGACACCGCTTTTGTGCGCGCCATCCGCTCGCCGGGTGGCTACGACGGCGTGGTCACCATGTACCACGACCAAGGCCAAATCGCCATGAAGCTGATGGGCTTTGAGCAAGGCGTGACGGTGCATGGCGGTCTGCCCTGCCCCATCACCACCCCGGCACACGGCACGGCCTACGACATCTCGGGCCAGGGCGTGGCCAATCCCCAAGCCATGACCAACGCTTTCGAATTGGCCGCCCGCATGGCCACCTCTCGCCTTTCACCACAACCATCACTTGAGGAGACCTTGTCATGACCTTGAAGAACATCCTGCTCACGGCCTTGCTGGCCACCCCTTTGCTGGGCTTGGCGCAAAACTACCCCACCAAACCGGTGCGCATCATGGTGGGGGCCAACGCAGGCGGCGGCACCGACATCATTGCCCGCATGTTGGCGGAAAAAATGGGCGAAGGCTTCAAGGGCTCCTTTGTGGTCGAGAACAAACCCGGTGCTTCCAACACCATTGCTGCCGACCTGACGGCCAAAGCCCCGGCCGATGGCCACACCCTGCTGGTCGCCACCAACACGGGGCAAGCCATTGCCCCGCACCTGATCAAACTCGGCTTTGACCCGATCAAGGACCTGACGCCTGTGGGCCTGATCGTCACGGTGCCCAACGTGCTCGTGGTGGGGACCAACGTGCCCGCGAACAACGTGGCCGAATTGTTGTCCTTGATGAAAGCCAAACCCAACGAGTTCAAGTACGCATCATCCGGCGTGGGCAGCACGCAGCACATCGCAGGCGAAGGCTTCAATTTGGCCGCCGGTGTCAAGAGCATCCATGTGCCCTACCGGGGCAGCAGCCAGGCGCACCTGGACATCATCGGTGGCAACGTGCAGATCATGTTCGACACCACCTCTTCGGCCATGGGCCAGATCAAGGCCGGCAAATTCAAGCCCCTGGCCCTGACCACCGCTACACGCAGCAGCGAACTGCCCCAAGTGCCCACGCTGGCCGAGGCCGGTGTGAGCGGCTTCGAGATGAGCACCTGGTACGGCATGTTCGTGACCACCGGCACCCCACCCGAAGTCACGCAGCGCCTGCAAACCGAACTGGCCAAAATCTTGAAAATGCCCGACATCCAAACCAAACTCAAAGGCCTGGGTGGTGAGCCAGGGAACATCTCGCCCGAGCAATTTGCGCAAATGAACCGTCAGGAGTTCACGCGTTTTGGCGATCTGATCAAGAGAGCCAACATCAAGTTGGAGTAAGACCGACTCGGCCGCACAAAGTGGCCACCAAGGCGTGGGCTGACGCGTCATCCAGCCCATGCCCGCGCCAGACGGTGTGCGCGTCGGCGCGCACCATGAGCAAGGGGTGTTGGTACTCGGCCGGCAAGTCTTTCATGCCCGACACATCCAGCACCCGCAGCGGCATGCCTTGCTGTTCGGCCGCGGCTTCCAGCGCCTCCAGCGCTGTGTCATGTCCCGGCTGCAATCGCAGCAAGGTGTAGACCGGGCCCAGCGCGTCGTACAGCGACTGCCCTTCGCCCAACCAGAAATGCGGCGCACGGCAGCCGGGCACGGTGGACGGGGTGAAGCTGCCCATGCTGTACTCGGGCGCTTTTTCGCCGTCGTAGACCATCACCGGCGACTGGTCGTAGTAGTAACCAAAATTCAGCCCCGCGCAGCAGTACTGCTGCACGTTCAGGTCGTACAAGTTTTGGCCAAAGGTCTCGCGGGCGGCTTGCCCCTCAGGGCTGTCTTCCTCCAAATTCAGGGGAATCTCACGCCGGCGCTGGCTCATGGCGTGTGCATGGTTCATGGCAAAGCGCGAGACCTGCTCGGTGATGGGGTGGCGCTCTTTTTCGTAGGCAGCCAGGGCTTCGGGTGCGGCCCAGCCTTCGATTTGCGCCGACAGGTGCCAGGCCAGATTGGCCGCATCGGCCAAGCCAGCGTTCATGCCATAACCGGCGTACGGCACCCACAGGTGCGCGGCGTCACCGGCCAAAAACACGCGGCCTTCGCGCAGCTTGTCGCTGACCAGACGGCGGCCGATCCAGTCCTCGCGGCTCATCTGTTCGTACGCAAAATCTTCGCCCACACCCAAAATGGTGCGGATGGCCCAGTCGCGGTCCACCGCGTCAAAGTCGAGTTCGTGGTCGCGCAGGTAGTTGTGAATCAGCCAAACTTCTTGACCGTCAATGGCGTAGATGTTGCCGCTGCGCCGGGGGTTGACGGTGAACATGGCCCAGGCCGCTGGGGCTTGCAGACGCGCCATCAGGCCAGGCGCTCGGATGCAGGTGCTTTGTACGCGCTGCACCACTTCGTCACCCACCAGTTGGGCCCCAATGGCTTTGCGCACCGCCGAGCGGCCACCGTCGCAGCCCACCAGATAAGCGGCCTGAATTTGCAGCGGCGGCGCATCGGGCGTGTCCAGGTTTTGAGTGCGCACGATCACCTGGCCGTCTTCTTGTTCAAAGTCCAGCACCTGGTGCCGGTACAAGGTGGTGATCAAGGTTTGCTGGGCCACATGCGCCGCCAGGATCGGCTCGATGAAACGTTGGTTGATGCGGTGTGGGGGCTCGGGCGTGGGCCAATGGCCATCCGGGCCACTGTGGTCGCTCAGGCGGGTGTTGCGCCCGGGAATGTGGATGCGGGCAATTTCTGGCCCCACGGTGCTGGTGCGGTACGACACGTCGTGCGGGTAGTCATCGGGCAGGCCTGCGGCACGCAGGTCTTGGGACACGCCCAGCGCACGAAACAGCTCCATGCTGCGGGCCGAAATGTGGTTGCACTTGACATCGGGCAGCGCGCCTGCAGGCCGCATTTCGACCAGGGTGCAGGCAATGCCGCGCCGCGCCAAACACAGTGCCAGGGTCATGCCCACAGGGCCTGCGCCCACCACCAACACAGGCGCGTTCAGGCTCATAGGGGTACTTTCAAGGGGTCGTATTCAAACAGCCAGTCATAGCGGCGGCGGACTTTTTCGGGCGCCCACTCGCTGCTGACATAGGCCACCGCTTTGGCGGGGTCCGACAGCTGGGGGTTGTGAAAGCGCTGGGCGTTGTCACGCGACCGGTTGACGATGTCGGCGGTGCGCTGCCAGCGCAGTTTTTCAAAGCGGGCCAAGGCTTGTTCGGTCGGTTCATCCAGGGCCAGACAGCGCGCCATGACGGCGGCGTCTTCGAGCGCCATGTTGGCGCCCTGTGCCAAAAACGGCAAGGTCGGGTGCGCGGCGTCGCCCATCAAGCAAATATTTCCTTGCGCCCAGCCCGTTTGTGGGGCGCGGCCCAGCAGGGCCCATTTGAAGGGTTGATCAATGGCCGACATCAACTCGCACACATCGGCATGCCAGTGGCCAAAGTCCTGCAGCAGCTCGGCGTGGGTGCCGCGCTCGGTCCAGGATTCGCTGCGCCAGCCTTCGCGCTCGATGATGCCCACCACGTTCATCAAGGCACCGCCACGCACCGGGTAGGTGATGACGTGCGCCCCCGGCCCGACCCAATTGGTGCCGACCTGCGGCCGCAAATGTTCAGAGACGCGGTCCACCGGCACCAGCCCACGCCAGGCCAGCAAGCCGGTGAATTGCGCCTTGTCCTCGCCCAACAACTGCTCGCGCAGCACCGAATGCACACCGTCGGCCGCCAGCAAAGCTTGGGCGCAGTGATGCGAGCCATCGTTCAATTCAAAAGACACGCCCGTGTCGGTGCTGCGGGCCTGGACCACCCGCGCGTTCAAGCGCACAGGGCGGTCTGATCGCGCAACGAAAGCGTCCAGCAAAACCCGGTGCAAGTCGCCCCGGTGCACCATCCAAAAAGGCGCGCCAAAACGGGCCAGGCAATCGTCGCCCAGGTCGAACAATTTCCAGCGTTGGCCGGTGTTCCACAGGCGGATTTCTTTGCCGCGGGCCGGGCTGACACAGCTTTGCAAGGCCTCGCCCAGCCCCAGCGCCTGCAAGACGCGCGAGCCGTTCGGCGAAATCTGCAGACCAGCGCCCAACTCACCCAACTGCGCGGCTTGCTCGAACACATCGACCTCAAAACCCTGCTGCAGCAAAGCCAGCGCGGTGGTCAGTCCGGCAATGCCGGCCCCGGCAATGGCGATGCGCCTGGGGACCGTCATTGCGCTTTGATGTTGTTGTCTTTGGCCACCTGGCTCCACAACTGGATTTCGCTGGCCATGGTCTTGCCCAACTCGGCCGAACTCGTGCCCAAGGGACGGATGTCAAGTTTGGCCAGGCGCTCGGCCACATCGGGCAAAGCCATGATGCGGGCGACCTCTTCTTGCACGCGCTTGAGGATCGGCTCGGGGGTGCCGGCGGGCGCAAGCAAACCGCTCCACAAGTTCACCGAGAGGTCAATGCCCTGCTCTTTCAGCGTGGGCACTTGGGCATAACTGGCCAGGCGCTGCTCAGAGGTCACGGCCAAAGCACGCAATTTGCCCGACTTGACCAAGGCGGTGATCGGGCCGGAGTCGATCAAGGTCATTTGCACTTCTTGCGTCAGCACGGCGTTGATGGACGGTGCACTGCCTTGGTAAGGCACGTTCAGCGCCTTCAGACCCGACTTGGCTTTGACCAATTCCATGATCAACTGAAAAGATGCCGAAGGATAGGAGTAGTTGGTCTTGTCGGCATTGGCTTTGGACAGGGCCACCAGGTCCTTGAAGGTTTTGGCCGACGAGGCTTCGTTGACGGCCAAGATCAAGGGGAAGGAACCCACCATGGAGATCGGGGCCAAGTCGGTCAAGGGGTTGAAGGGCATTTTGGCCACCAACACCGGGTTGAACACCATGGGGCCACTGGCCGCCATGAGCAAGGTGTACCCATCTGGGGCGGCTTTGGCCACAAAATCGGAGCCGACCACGGCGCCAGCACCCGGTTTGTTCTCCACCAAAACGGGCTGCCCCAGCACGGGGGCCAATTTTTCGGCCACCACACGGGCCAGGATATCGTTGGCACCACCCGGTGCGTAGGGCACCACAATGCGCACCGGCTTATTGGGCCAAGCTGCTTGCGCCCAGGATTGGGCCGGGGCCAAAGTGGCCAGAGAGGCGGCCAAAGACAAGGCGGCGGTGGCCAGCAACTTGCGGCGTGTGGGGGATGTGAAGCGAGTGGTCATGGGGTGTCTCCTGTTTTATCGAGCATGAAAATCAAATCTTGGCGACCGAAGCCACCAGCAAAGCCGCCTGGCCTTGGTCGAGCGCATGCAAGCAACGGGCAATCGCCGCAGGCAAATCTTCGGCGCGGGCGACCCGCTCGCCGTGCGCACCAAAAGCCTGGGCCACTTGTTCAAACCGGCGCTGCTCGCCTTGCAGGCGGGCCTGAAACTCGCCTGTTTGAGCCGCTGGGCCATCGGGGTGCTCGCGCAGCACGGCTTCCTTGACGGCCTGCCAGCCGCCGTTGTCCAGCACCACAGTCAGGATGGGCAGGCCTTGGGCTTGCGCCACGGCATAGACCGACGTGGGCGTAGAGAAATGGAAACCGCCATCGCCTTCGATGTGCACCACCCGGTCCTGCGGCCGGGCCAGCTTGACGCCCAGCGCCATGCCAGCGCTGTAGCCCAAACCACCCCCTGCGCCCCCTAAAAAACTCAGGGGCTGGGTGCGCGGAATTTGCTGCAACACCGCTGGCGAATTGCGGATGGCTTCGTTGATGACGACATCGTCGGGGCGCAACTGCAAACCAATCTGGGCGCAGACCCAAGCCGGGTTGAGGGCGTCTTCTGCTCCCGGATTTTGAGCGGCGGCTGCCACACGCGCCAGCCGCTGCTGACGCTGCGCCGGCCAGCGGGCCATGCGATGGGCCACCCGCTGGTGAAAGGCGTCGTCGGCCAGCGACAGCACTGCCTGGTGCAGATCACGCAGGGCCAGCGCACAGTCGGCGGGCCAACGCACGTCGGTGGCAAAACCCCAGGCTGGAAAATCTTTTTTGATCGGGTCCACGTCGATGTGCACCCAGCGGGTGTCTTCGCGGGGGCGGGTTTGGTGAGGCAACCAGGGCACGTCGATGTCGAGCAACAAGCCCCAATCGGTCTCGGGCAGGAGCGGTGTGGGGTCAAAGCCGAAAAAACAGGGCGATTCGCGGGAAATGCACAACCAGCTGGGGCTGAACTCCACCACCCGAATGCCGCACAACTCGGCCAAAGCCTCCAGCGCCTGCACCGCTTCGGGCTTGCGACCCAAATAGGAAGTGATCACCAGCGGATGCTCGGCCGCCATCAACTCGCGGGCGATCTGCAGCGTCGCCTCGGCAGGCAAGGCGCCCGTGCGCACCGCGCCATAGCGGGTGGCGGAGTAAGACTTCACCTGCTCGGGTGCCCAAGTTTCAGCCAATGTTTCGCGCGGCAGCGTCATGTAGACCGGGCCCGCAGGCTCGGTGTGCATGACGCTGTGGGCGCGGCGCACCACCTCTTTGGCCACCACGCCCGAAGGCAGGTTGTAGTCCCACTTGACATAGGGGCGCACCAAGGAGGCGATGTCGAACGGGTCTTGCACATAGTGCACATAGTTGTCGCGAGCGCCGGGCACTTCGCCGTGCAAGGCGTAAGGGGCTTTGCCCGCCATGAGCAGCACCGGCAAACGCGCGCGCATCAGGTTGTGCATGCCCATGGCCGCGTTGGCCGTGCCCGCATCCACATGCACCATCACGCCCTGGCCTTGTCCGGTGACCGCGGCATAACCGCCGGCCATGTGGATGGCCACGTTTTCATGCGGACACAGCACCACCTCGGGCATGGCCTGTCCCTCGGCTTGCAGGCGGGCCATCTCGTCGATCAGGGTCACATGGTCGGTGCCCAGGTTGGAAAACAAATAACGGATACCGGTCTCTTGCAGACCCTCCAAAAAGTAACGGGCGGTGGTGTGCCGCGCATTGGGCATGGTCGAATCGGTCATCGTTGGGGGTCAATCGTTGCAGGGCATGAACACATGCTTGGTTTCCATGAAGTCGTTCAGGCCTTCCACGCCATGCAAACGGCCAAAACCGCTTTGGCGGTAGCCACCGGTCTCGATCTCGGCAAACAAGCGGTTGTGCGCATTCACCCAGACATTGCCAAACTTGATGCGGCGGGCGATGTTGCGGGCAACGCGGTAATCCTGGGTCCACACCGATGCGGCCAGGCCGTAACGCGTGGCGTTGGCACGCTGCACCGCTTCGACGTCTGAAGAGAAGGTCTCCAGTGTGATCAGCGGGCCAAAAATTTCGTCCTGCACAAAATGGCTGCTCAGGTCTTGCGTGGCCACAAGCGATGGCGTGATGAACGCACCGCCGCGAGGTGTGTCCTCAGGCACATGCCCCGCCAAGATCACTCGGCAGTCGGTCGCCGCCGCGCGCACTTCTTCCAGCAAACGGGCCTGGTTGCGCTGGTCAATCAAGGGGCCCATGGCCGACGTGGGCTGATCACCCGGCCCCACTTTGACCCGGGCCAAGGCCTGGGCCAACTCCGCCGAAAACGCAGCGGCCACCGATTCGTGCACCAGCACGCGGCTGATGGCGGTGCACATCTGCCCCGCCATGACGCAAGCACCGCCCACAATGCCACGCACAGCAGCGCCCATGTCGGCATCGGCCCGCACCATGGCCGGCGCCTTGCCGCCCAACTCCAGGGACAGGCGGGTCAGGTTTTTAGCGGTGGACAAGGCAATTTGTTTGCCCACATGGGTCGAACCGGTGAAGCTGATGACATCCACTTCGGGGTGCGCGCACAGGTGCTGCGTGGCCACAATGTCCTGCTCAATGAAGGAGTTGATGACGCCTGCCGGAATGCGCTCGTCGGCCACCAAACAAGCCATGACTTGGGTGTGCACCAGGGCGGTCTGGTGCGCCGCCTTGATGACCACGGTGCAGCCTGCGGCCAGCGCTGGGGCCAAAGAGCGCACCAACAAGGTCACAGGCGCATTCCAGGGCACGATGATGGCGGCCACGCCAATGGCTTCGCGCTCGATGTGCGAGTAAACATCGGGCTCCATCTCGATGACGCGGCCAAACAGGTTGCGTGCCAGCCCGGCGTAATAACGCAGTTCAGAAATGCTGGCCATGACTTCGCCCTCGGCCTCGCGCTGCAATTTGCCGTTGAGCTGCACGAGGGTCTGAACCACTTGCGACTTGTTGTGCTCCAGGCGATCGGCGAACAAGCGCAGCACGTCAGCGCGCAGTTTGGGTTGCTGGGCCCAAGTGGTGCTCTCGAATGCTGTGCGCGCACAAGCGATGGCGGCGTCCACCTCTTGCACACTGGCGGCCACAAAATGGGCAGCTTTTTCACCGGTGGCTGGGTTGATCGAATCGCCGCGCTGGCCGGGCGAGTGCGCTTTGACCCATTGGCCAGAGATGTAGTTTTCTGCGATGAGCATGATGAAAGCCTTGCGGTGAGCTGTTTCGCCCCCACTCGACCTGAACGGTTCAAAGATCGGGTGCAGAAACAAGGTGGATCGTGGCGCCGAGCATGACCGTGACGGTTAGCATACTAACGAAATGGCTTGGTCATGTTACCCGCACGAACAGCCAGCTCCTATTGGGTCAAACCCTGAAACTGAACGCAAAAGGGTGCAATGACCGCCTGAACCAGCTCAGCCCGGCCGCGCCATGCTGCAAGTGCTGGGCATGCTGGCCTGTTCTGCTTGGAGCTGGCGAATCACCCTGAAGCCATAGCCCGAGCCCTCCACGTCAAACGGAACACCGGCCGCACCTTGGCGATCCATCACGCCGACCACCAAGGGCTGTTGGAATTGGTGGTCTTGCGCGCGCATGCTGCCGGTTTGACCGGCCATGCTCACGCGGACTTTTTCCAGCGCCAGGGCCACAGCGAGGGGTTCAGTATGGCCCGTTTTTTCGATCGCTTGGGCCAAGGCCTCCACCATGAGTTGCATGCGCACATGGACATAGTCTTCGGCCGGCTTGGGAAAACGTTGGCGAAAGGCTTGGTAAAAAGCTTCGCTGGCTTTGCCCGGCACATTGGGCAACCAATCGGCCACGGCAATCACACGCCCCACACCGGCCTCGCCAATGGCTGCAGGGGCGCCCAAAGCGTTGCCATAAAAAGTATAGAACTTGCCCTCGTAACCGGCCTCGCGGGCGGCCTTGACCAAAAGCGTCAAGTCATTCCCCCAGTTGCCCGTGATGACGGCCTGCGCCCCACTGGCCTTGATCTTGGCCGCATAGGGCAAAAAGTCCTTGACCCGTCCCAAGGGGTGCAACTCATCGCCCACCACCTTCACATCGGGACGCTTATCGGCCAGTTGGCGTTTGGCCTCGCGCAGCACGGCCTGGCCAAAGCTGTAGTCCTGGCCGATCAGGTAAACCGATTTGACGGGTTTGTCTTCGCGCAAAACTTGCATCAAAGCCGTCATGCGCATGTCGGCATGGGCATCAAAACGAAAGTGCCAGAAGCTGCACTTTTCGTTGGTCAAGGCCGGATCGACCGCCGAGTAATTGAGAAAGAGCACGCGCCGAGCAGGCTCGCGCTCGTTGTGCTTGTTGATGGCATCCATCAGGGCCGCCGCATTGGCCGATGAGTTGCCCTGCAAGACCACCTGTGCGCCGTCGTCGATGGCCGATTTGAGGGCCGACAAAGCCTCTTCGCTTTGACCTTTGCTGTCGTAACGCTCCAGCAGCATTGGACGCATGCCCTGCGCGGTTTTGACGCCGCCACGCGCATTGACGCGCTCGACCGCCCAGGCGATGTTGCGCACCACGGCCTCACCCGTGTTGCCAAAGGGACCGCTCAGGCCTTCGATCAAGGCCAGTTTGATGGGACTTGGCGACTGCGCCCAAGCGGGGGAAAGCGCCAATGCCACGATCGAAGACAGCAGCGCGCGGCGAGAGAGAAAAAACAAACGCATCTGTAAAAAGGAAGCCATGCAAAGTCGGGTTGCGGTTCAAAAGAAACAGAGTTTAAAGGGTCCTGTTGCGGACCCAAGGACATACCCCCCGGGTCTTCGCCCGGTTTGACAAGTGCTTGGGCTTGCAAACTGAAACACCTTGCCAGCCCTCCATGGACCTCGTCGTCCCGCACCCGGTGCGGGATCCATTTTCACGGCCAGGCGCGCCTGGTTAAAACAGCTCGTGCAAAGGCCAGCGAGGTTTGACGTCAAAGCTGTAACGCGCCTCGGGCTGCTGGGAACCGGCCTGCATGCGCATGGCGGCGGCCATGGCGATCATGGCGCCGTTGTCGGTGCACAGGTGCAGTTCGGGGTAATGCACGCGCACATGGGCTTTGGCACAGGCCGCATCGAGTTGGGCGCGCAACTCGCGGTTGGCCCCCACGCCCCCAGCCACCACCAGTCGCTTCATGCCCGAGGCTTTGAGCGCGTTCATGGATTTTTTGACCAGCACCTCCACAATCGCCGCTTGGGTGGACGCTGCCAAGTCGGCCCGCTCGGGCGCGCCTTCGGTGTGGGCAGCGGGGCCAATCTTTTGACTTTGGGTGAGCACCGCCGTCTTGAGGCCTGCGAACGAAAAATCCAGATCTCCGCTGTGCAGCAAAGGCCGGGGCAGCTTGTAAGCCGCCGGATTGCCCTGTTCGGCCAGACGCGAGAGGCCCGGCCCCCCCGGGTAAGGCAGGCCCATGAGTTTGGCCGATTTGTCAAAGGCTTCGCCTGCGGCGTCGTCAATCGTCTCGCCCAGCAGTTCGTAGCGGCCCACACCGTCCACCCGCATCAGTTGGGTGTGCCCGCCCGACACCAGCAAGGCGATGAATGGGAATTCAGGCGGGTCGGCGCTCAAAAATGGCGAAAGCAAATGGCCCTCCAAGTGGTGCACGCCCAGCACCGGCTTGCCCAACGAAGCCGCCAGCGCACAGGCCACGCCCGAACCCACCAGCAGAGCCCCCGCCAAACCCGGGCCACGGGTGTAGGCCACCACGTCGATCTCGGCCAAAGTCGCACCCGCCTCGGCCAGCACTTGGCGCGTGAGCGGCAAGACCCGGCGGATGTGGTCGCGGCTGGCCAACTCAGGCACCACGCCACCGTAGGCCTGGTGCATCTCGATCTGGCTGAACAGCGCGTGCGACATCAGGCGCGGCAAAGCCCCGTCCGTGGTCTCCACCAAGGCCACGCCGGTTTCGTCGCAAGAAGATTCGATACCCAAGATTCGCATGGCAACGAGTTTAAGCGGGGCATGGGGGTTGGCCCTGCCTTGGCCATAATCCATTGTTCAGAGGCGTCACGCCCCCAACAAATACCCATCCAAAACCCCGACATGACCACACTCCGACTGATTTCCTCCATGGCCACCAAGCCCCTGCTGGCCGATCTGGTGGCCCTCTACAGGGCGCAAGCGCCTGACGTTCAAGTGCTGGTTGAGTCGGTCGGCGGCGTCGATGCCGCCAAGCGCGTGCAAGCCGGTGAAGCCTTTGACGGCGTGGTGCTGGCCAGCGACGCCATCGACAAACTGATCGGCAGCGGCCATGTGCTGGCGGGCAGCCGCGCCGACCTGGTGCGCTCGGGCGTGGCGGTGGCCGTGCCTGCAGGCCAGCCCGTGCCCGACATCTCGACCGAAGAGGCGCTCAAAGCCGCTGTTCTGGCCGCGCCCAAGCTGGGCTATTCCACCGGGCCCAGCGGCGTACAGTTGACCCAACAATTCATGACTTGGGGCATCACCGAACAAATCAAGGAAAAGCTGGTACTGGCCAAACCCGGCGTGCCGGTGGCTGCCTTGCTCGCCCAAGGCGAAGTGGCGTTGGGCTTTCAGCAGTTGAGTGAAATGCTGGGCGTACAAGGCATCACCATCGTCGGTGGCCTTCCCCAAGCAGTGGAGATCATCACCACCTTCTCGGGCTCGGTGGCAGCGTCTTGCGCACAGCCTGATGCCATGCGTGCGCTGCTGGCCTTCTGGCAGTCGACCGTGTGTGATGCGCTCAAGCGCCAGCACGGCATGGCCCCAGTTTGAGCACCATACGCATATAACGAAAAGTTATCTGCTGTCCCGCACAATCGCCCGCATGGGAATCGGCCACTACATCAAGGACATCGGACGCGGCAAAGACGGCGCGCGTGCACTCGGTCGCGCGCAATCTGCCGATCTGATGGGCCTGATCCTCGACCAGCAGGTGAGCGATCTGGAGCTGGGCGCGTTTTGCATTGCCATGCGCATCAAGGGCGAGACTGCCGAGGAGATGGCCGGTTTTCTGGACGCCACGCACGCACGCCTTGACAAAGTTCACACCGGTCAAGCGCCCACCGTGGTGCTGCCCAGCTACAACGGCGCACGCAAGCTGCCGGTCTTCACGCCCCTGCTGGCCCTGTTGCTGGCGCGTGAAGGCGTGGCGGTGGTCGTGCACGGCACGGCCACCGAAGACAAGCGCGTGAGCAGCCAAGCGGTGCTGGCCGAGTTGGGCTTGGCTGCTTCTGGCCACCCGCCCTCAGTGAATGCCGGTGAAGTGGTGTTTGTGCCCACGGGCATACTGAACGCTGGGCTGGAACGCCTGCTTTCTGTGCGCCGGGTGGTGGGCCTGCGCAACCCTGGGCACAGCTTGGTCAAGCTCATGAACCCTTGCGATGGTCCCGCGCTGGTGGTGAGCAGCTACACCCACCCCGAATATTTGCTGTCCATGTCGGCCACCTTTGCCCTGACCGGCCAACACGCCCTGCTGTTGCGCGGCACCGAAGGCGAGAGCGTGGCCGATGCCCGGCGCACACCTGCGATGGATGTGTTCAAGGACGGGCAAACCCGGCGCGTGCAGCCCCCACAAGAAGGCTCGCTGGTGCAAGTGCCCAACCTCCCCGCGACCGATGCGTTGGCCACGGCGGCCTTCGTCCAACGCGTTTTGCAGGGCGATTTACCCGTGCCAGGTGCGATTGCATTGCAAGTCCAACACATCCTGCACGAGGTCAAGCCATGAACACACCTACCACAGGCCGTTGCACCCTGGTCGGCGCAGGCCCCGGCGACCCGGAACTGCTGACCCTCAAAGCCGTCCAAGCCATTGCCAGTGCCACAGTCATTTTGGTGGACGATTTGGTCAACGACGCCGTGCTCGAACATGCCTCGCCCAGCGCCCGCATTGTGCATGTGGGCAAGCGCGGTGGCTGCAAGAGCACGCCGCAGGCCTTCATCGACAAGCTCATGATCACTGCCGTGCATGAAGGCGAGCAAGTGGTGCGCCTCAAAGGCGGCGACCCCTTCATCTTTGGACGGGGCGGTGAAGAGGTCGAACACCTGCGTTCAGCCGGCATTGACGTGCAGGTCGTCAACGGCATCACCTCGGGTCTGGCGGGCATGAGCAGTTTGGGCGCACCGCTGACTCACCGCGAACACGCACACGGTGTGGTGTTTGTGACCGGCCACGCCAAACCCGGCGATTCCGGAACCGATTGGGTACAACTGGGCCACACCGCCCGGCAAGCCAAGTTGACCTTGGTCATTTACATGGGCGTGAGCAGCCTGGCGCACATCAGGGCGGGTTTGTTGCAAGGCTTGCCCGCACACACACCCGTGGCCATCGTGCAGCACATCAGCTTGCCCCAGCAGCGTGAAGCGCTGACCACCCTCAGCGAAGTGGTGAGCACCGTCTCACGCGAAGGCCTGCAAAGCCCGAGCATCATCGTGGTGGGTGATGTGGTGCAGGGGGCGCGGGCTTGGGCCACGCAGCCAAATGCCTCAGAAAAAATGGCTTGATTTCAGCCCCAGCTGCGCGTGAGCAGCTCATCGAGGGCATCGGCGATCACCTGCCCCTGATCGGCCAGATTGCCCACACACGGGCCCAACTGCTCACTGGCCACCGACACCAAGTCCAGCGGATGCAGCACCAAGGTCTGCCCCTTGATTTTGAACACCGGGTTCATGCGCGTGCCTGCCACTTTGGCCCCGGCTGCTAAGGCCGAGCGCAGCACAAGCGGGACCACAAGCCGTCGACGGTAACCGTCAAACAGCGAAGACTGCACCAAGACCACCAGGGGCACGGTGGCCCGCATGGGACCTGGGTTCAGGTGAACGTCGTATTGCGGCATCGCTCCGGTCTCAGAGCGTGGAATGCCCATCGGCGTAAGAGCCCGCCGCATCGTGCAGGGCATTCCAGTCCGTCACAGCCCGCAGGGCTTGCTCCCGGTGCTGCTGGCGAGACTGCCGCTCAGCAAGCACATACGCCTGCAACATTTCCTCAACCTTGGCCGAGAGGTTGCCGCAATAAGCGCGGGACTCCTGCACCAGCGTTTCGCTGAGCGAGAGGTTGACTGGTTTTTTAGCAGTCGTTTCAAAAGTTGACATGGCGCAGCCCTCATTTCAGCCAATTTCGGTCCATTTTATGCGCATTACATGCGCATGAGCCACACTCAAGCAAGCTACACTCCCTCGCATGAACCAATGGGATGCTGTGATCGTGGGTGCCGGGGCTGCTGGCTTGTTTTGCGCAGGTGTCGCAGGCCAGCGCGGCCTCAAAGTGCTGGTCATCGACCACAGCGACAAGATTGCCGAAAAGATCCGCATCTCGGGCGGCGGGCGCTGCAACTTCACCAACCGTTTGCTCGACGCTTCGGCCCCTCAGAAGCACTTCATCGGTCAGAACCCGCAGTTTTGTCGCTCGGCCCTGTCGCGCTACACGCCGCAAGACTTCATCGATCTGGTGCAAAAGCATGGCATTGCCTTCCATGAAAAGCACAAGGGCCAGCTGTTTTGCGACCATTCGGCCGAAGACATCATCCGCATGCTGCTGGCCGAATGCGAAGCAGGCGGGGTGACCTTGAAAATGGGCTGCGCCGTGCAGGCTGTGCGGCTTTCAGCAGAGGGCGGCTACGAACTGGACACCTCACAAGGCCCAGTGCAAACACCGTCTTTGGTGGTCGCCTCGGGTGGCTTGTCCATCCCCAAAATCGGCGCCACTGGCTGGGGCTACGACCTGGCCACGCAGTTTGGCTTGCGCTTGGTGGAGCGCCGCGCTGGCTTGGTGCCTTTGACTTTTGACGGTGCCGCTTGGGCGCCCTATGCGCAATTGGCCGGGCTGGCTTTGCCCGTGGGCATCAGCACAGGCGACAAGAAAGCTCGCATGCACTTTGACGAAGACCTGCTGTTCACCCACCGGGGTTTGTCAGGCCCGGGGGTGCTGCAAATTTCAAGTTATTGGCAAGAAGGCTCTCCCATTCGTTTGAATCTGGCACCCGAGGTCAACTTACCTGAACGACTGCAAGACGCCAAGCTGCGCTCCAAAAAATTGCTGGGCAACGAATTGGCCACCTTGGTGCCCCACCGCTTGGCCGAGGCCTGGGTCAGCCAAGACCCCGCCTTGCAACGCACATCGGCCGAGGTGCCCGACAAAGCTTTGTACAAATTGGCCGAAGCCTTGTCCAACTGGACACTCACCCCCAACGGCAGCGAAGGCTACAAAAAAGCCGAGGTGACCCTGGGCGGGGTGGACACGCGGGACCTGTCTTCGCAAACCATGGAATCCAAGCAAACGGGCCTCTATTTCATTGGCGAAGTGGTGGATGTGACGGGCTGGCTGGGCGGGTACAACTTCCAATGGGCCTGGGCCAGCGGCCATGCGTGCGCTGTAGCACTGGCCAACTTGCAAGGCCCTCAGCCCCGCAACGGCGGGGGCTGAATCAATGGATTTCATGGCTATAATCTCAGGCTTTGCTGGCAAATCCTCCGTCTGCCAAATACTAGTTCGTGACGGGGACCCGCCGTAACTGGCTTGCAAGGGCCCGATCTCCCTTGCTTGCGCAGCCGGCACATTTTTGGAAAATTTGACTCAATGACCACCATCCGCGTGAAAGAAAACGAGCCGTTTGACGTTGCCCTGCGTCGCTTCAAGCGCACCATCGAAAAACTGGGCTTGCTCACTGACCTGCGTGCCCGCGAGTTCTACGAAAAGCCCACGACCGAGCGCAAGCGCAAGAAGTCGGCTGCCGTCAAGCGCCACTACAAGCGTGTGCGCAGCATGCAGTTGCCCAAGAAGATGTATTGATCTTCCACTTTGCTTGACCTGCACAGGTCTGCAAACAAGCCCGCTGGAGGACGCTCAGGCGGGCTTTGTTGTTTTTGCCCCCTTTCATAGACACCAGCCAGGAGCCTCTCATGAACCTGAAAGAACAGATCACCGAAGACATGAAAACCGCCATGCGTGCCAAAGACGCCGAGCGCTTGGGCACCATCCGCTTGCTGCTGTCGGCCATGAAACAAAAGGAAGTGGACGAGCGGATCGAACTGGACGATGTGGCCGTGGTGGCCATCGTCGACAAATTGATCAAGCAGCGCAAAGACTCGATCGCGGCTTTTGAACAAGCTGCCCGACAAGATCTGGCCGACAAGGAAAAAGCCGAAATGGCTGTCTTGGTGGCTTACCTGCCTGCACGCCTGTCGGCCGAAGAGGTGGCGGCTGCGGTACAAGCCATCGTGGCCGATTTGGGGGCCAAGGGGCCAGGCGACATGGGCAAAGTGATGGGCGCCGTCAAAGCCCAACTGTCGGGCAAGGCCGACATGGGCCAAGTGTCTGCCGCCGTGAAAGCGGCATTGGCGGGCTGAAGGCCGTCATCTCCTCGCCAAGGGGGAAGCCTTTGGCTTCCCTTTTTTGGAAGAACCGATCAGCTGCCGGCCAACTTCATGCGGTTGATGAGCATGGAGCCAGTGGTCTTGGCCCCCATGTTGTAGGTGTCAGAACCAATCGCCTCAATGCCCATGAACATGTCTTTCAGGTTGCCGGCAATCGTGATCTCCTGCACCGGAAAAGCCATCTGGCCGTTCTCCACCCAAAAGCCACTCGCACCACGTGAATAGTCGCCCGTGACGTAGTTCACGCCCTGACCCATCAACTCGGTGACAAACAGGCCGGTGCCCAACTTGCGGATCATTTCATTGAGGTCATCGCCCGCTTGGGTCAGGCGTGAAGTCATCGTCAGGTTGTGCGAACCACCGGCATTGCCCGTGGTCTTCATGCCCAGTTTGCGGGCCGAGTAGCTGGACAAGAAATAAGCCTCGAGACGACCGCCCTTGACCACTTGGCGGCGCACCGAACGCACCCCTTCGTCGTCGAAGGGGGAGCTGCCTTTGCCTCGCAACAGGTGCGGGTCTTCCTCGATGTCGATGTGCTTGGGAAAAACTTTTTTGCCCAAAGAGTCGAGCAAGAAACTGCTTTTACGGTACAGCGCGCCGCCGCTCACGGCCTGCACAAAGCCCCCCAACAAACCTGCAGCGGCAGGAGATTCGAACAAGACAGGGCATTCGGTCGTGGCGATCTTGCGGGCTCCCAGACGGGAAAGCGCACGCTCTGCCGCGTAGCGCCCCACGGCTTCTGGCGATGACAACTCAGACGCCGAGCGCATGGAGCTGTACCAAGCATCGCGTTGCATTTCGGCGTTGCGCCCGGGCAACTTGGCAATCGGTGCCACCGAAATGCTGTGGCGCGAACTGGCGTAGCCCCCCCGAAAGCCATGGGTGTGGGCACTGAAAAAATGGCTTTGCTGGGCCGAGACCGCCGCGCCATCGCTGTTCGTGATGCGGCGGCTGGTTTTCAGCGCAGCCGCTTCGCACTGCAAAGCCAGCTTGGCCGCTTCTTCGCTGTTGATGGCCCAAGGGTGGAACAGGTCCAGCTCGCGCTGATGGGTTTCAATGTCCGCCTCGTCGGGCAGGCCAGCAGAGGGGTCTTCTGCGGTGAAGCGGGCAATGTCAAATGCCGCTTGCACGGTGCGCTCGATGGCAGCCTTGGAGAAGTCCGAGGTGCTGGCGTTGCCGCGGCGATGCCCCATGTAAACCGTCACGCCGAGGGATTTGTCACGGTTGCGCTCCACGTTTTCCAGCTCGCCCTTGCGCACGCTGACCGACAAGCCGCAGCCTTCCGAAGCCTCGGCACCAGCGTTGGTCGCGCCCAGCTTTTTGGCATGGCTCAAGGCGGTGTCCACCAGTTCCTCAAATTGGTCACGCGAGTAGCTGAAGCCATCGTGTGGCTCGGAATGGGTGGCGTTGGCGGGTGCTGTTTTGTTCACGAAAGAGCTCTCGAGGCAAATGGTGGGCGCCGGGCCCAAAGTGGCCGCTATGATACTTGGCACCCAGCCCGCGCGCTGTCTTTGAGAACGAGTTCCCCCATTCATGTCCCGTAAACCCAAAAAAGGCTATTTCGTCCGCGGTCAATTTGTTGCCGAAGGCAGCGAACTGGACTTGGAATTCAAACGCGAACTCAAGTTTGGACTGGAAGGACCTAGCCGCACCGAGCTCAAGCGTGAAAGCACCGAACTGCAAGAGCTGGGCGTGCAATTGTTGACGCTGCGCCGGGACCTGATGGCGGGACTGAAGCTCCCCGACAAATTGGCCGATGGTTTGGTCGACGCCAACCGCATCACCAACTTTGAGGGCAAGCGCCGACAAATGCAATTCATCGGCAAACAAATGCGTTTACTCAGCCCAGAAACCTTGCAGGCTGTGCGCGATGCCCTCGAGATCCAACGCCTGGGCAGTGCCAAAGACACCCAATCGCTGCACCTGGCTGAAGCCTGGCGCGATCGCCTGATTGCAGACGACGATGCCGCAGCCGAGTGGATCGCGCAATACACCCAAACCGACATCCAGCAACTGCGCGCCTTGGTGCGCCAGGCCCGCAAGGACGCGGTGCCCGTCACCAACACGGCGATCTCACAGGGTCTGGCACCACGCCAAAGCCGGGCATACCGAGCATTGTTCAAATTGGTCAAAAGCACCTTGACTGGTGAAGCCGACGACACAGCAGAGGAAAGCGACGATGAGTGAGCACCCGCATGAGCCGATCCGGATCGGCATCGTCTCCATCAGCGACCGCGCCAGCGCGGGTGTTTACCAGGACAAAGGCCTGCCGGCCCTGCAAGATTGGCTCGGCCGGGCGCTGCTCAACCCCATCACTTTTGAGCCGCGTCTGATCCCCGATGAAAAAGACCGCATCAGCGCCACGCTGATCGAACTGGTCGATGCCGGATGCAGCTTGGTGCTGACCACCGGCGGCACCGGCCCGGCCCTGCGCGACGTGACACCCGAAGCCACCCTGGCCGTGGCCGACAAGGAAATGCCCGGCTTTGGCGAACAAATGCGCCAAATCAGCCTGAAATTTGTGCCCACCGCCATTCTTTCGCGCCAAGTGGCGGTGATCCGGGGCCAGAGCCTGATCATCAATTTGCCAGGCCAACCCAAATCGATCGCCGAAACGCTGGAGGGCCTGAAAGATGCCGAGGGCAAACCGGTGGTTCACGGCATTTTTGCAGCCGTGCCTTATTGCGTGGACTTGATCGGCGGCCCTTACTTGGAAACCCACGACAAAGTCTGCAAAGCCTTTCGCCCCAAAACAGCCCTTCGCCCTGCACGCTGAAGACTCTGAGAGGGAAATGGCCTGTCCTCGGTGATCGGTCCCATTGGCCATTGGGTATAATCCCATTTCTTTAGCAAGAGCGACAGCAGCACCTCCGGCAAGATCACCGCCATCAGCGCGAAGCCCCCTACGGGCCGATCACCGTTCCGCAAGGACTGCACCCCAAATGTTCGCCCCTCCATCTTGCTTTTGCAGCGTCAGCGATTCACGCCGCTGATTCTGCGTCCCAACAAGCCCGCGCCGGGATGTATTTGGCGCTGACTGTGTCTGTTTCCTTGTTTCTTTTGTAGCCCTGAGGTGTCCATGCCCGCTCAAAAACCGAAGAAGCCTGCCCAGGCCCCTGCCCAATCGAAAACCGTGGCCAAGCCCGCTGTTGCCAAAAAAGCCGCTGCGCCTGCCGCAAAAGCCCAGCCGAATGCCAAAGCCCCGGTCAAGCCGGTCGCCAAAGCCAGCACCCCAGCGGCCACAGCCACGAAAGTCCCGGCGACATCCGCCAAGAAAGCCGCATCCGTGCCCGCCAAAAAATCTGAAGTCACCGACAAGAAAACCACAGCCAAGGCTGGACCAGCAGAAGTGCTGGTGAAAAAACCCAAGGCCGCCCAAGCCGCTCAAGTGGCGCAAGAGCCCGTCAAATCAGCGGCGGCCAAAAAGGCCGTGACCGGGGCCAAACGCGGCCCGAAGAAAAAAGGCAGCATCGCCGAGCCTTCGTTCGACGACGAAATCATCGAGATCGAAGAGGAAGCCGAAGCCGAGCCCGTCTCGGACACGGCCGAGAAGGTCAAGCCCCTGCGCATGAAGATCAGCAAGGCCAAAGAGCGTGCCTTGATGAAAGAATTTGGCTTGGACGAAACCGTCCTGACCGAAGCCGAGATGAAACAGCGCCGCGACCGTCTGAAAGCCCTGATCAAGTTGGGCAAGACCCGCGGCTACCTGACCAACGGTGAAATCAGCGACCACCTGCCCGACAAACTGGTCGACGCCGAAACGCTGGAAGTGGTGATCGCCACCCTGAACGACTTGGGTGTGGCGGTGTACGAGCAAACGCCCGACGCCGAGAGCCTGATCATCACCGACAACGCGCCCACCGGCTCGACCGAAGAGGAAGCCGAAGAAGCCGCAGAAGCCGCCCTGTCCACCGTGGACAGCGAGTTCGGCCGCACCACCGACCCCGTGCGCATGTACATGCGCGAGATGGGCACCGTGGAACTGCTGACCCGCGAAGGCGAGATCGAAATTGCCAAGCGCATCGAAGGCGGCTTGATGGACATGATGGCCGCGATCAGCGCGTCACCGGCCACCATCGCTGAAATCTTGCGCCTGGCCGGCGAAATCCGTGAAGGCAAAATCGTCATCTCCACCGTGGTGGATGGTTTCGCCAACCTGAATGAAGCCGACGACTACGTGGCCGAAGAAGACTTTGACGAGTTCGACGAAGCCGACGACGACGATGGCAAAGGCGGCTCAAAAGCCCTGACCAAAAAGCTCGAAGAGCTGAAAAACCAGGCCCTGGAACGCTTTGACCGCATCACCGAGTACTTCGAAAAAGTACATGCCGTGTACGACAAAGAAGGCTGGGGCACCCCCGCCTACGTCAAGGTGCAATCGGTCCTGTCCGAAGAGCTGATGACCATCCGTTTCACCGCCAAAACGATTGAAAAGCTGTGCGACATGGTGCGCGGCCAAGTGGACGATGTGCGCAAGAAAGAGCGCGAATTGCGCCGCATCATCGTGGACAAATGTGGCTATCCGCAAGACCACTTCATTGCCGACTTCAGCGGCCGCGACAAAAACGGCAAACGCGTGGAATCGCAATTGCTCAACCTCAAGTGGATCGAAAAGCAGGCCGCGGCTGGCAAGAGCTGGAGCACCATCATGAGTCGCAACATCCCGCCCGTGCAGGATCTGCAGCAAAAGCTGATGGACCTGCAATCCAAAGTGGTGGTGCCTCTCGATGAGCTGAAAGACATCAACAAACGCATGAACGCCGGTGAGCGTGCCTCGCGGGATGCCAAGAAAGAGATGATCGAGGCCAATTTGCGCCTGGTGATCTCGATCGCCAAGAAGTACACCAACCGTGGCCTGCAGTTCCTTGATTTGATCCAGGAAGGCAATATTGGCCTCATGAAGGCGGTGGACAAGTTCGAATACCGGCGCGGCTACAAGTTCTCGACCTACGCCACTTGGTGGATCCGCCAGGCCATCACCCGCTCGATTGCGGACCAGGCCCGCACGATCCGCATCCCGGTGCACATGATCGAGACGATCAACAAAATGAACCGCATTTCGCGCCAGCACTTGCAGGAGTTCGGCTTTGAGCCCGATGCCTCCATCCTGGCCGAGAAGATGGAAATCCCGGAAGACAAAATCCGCAAGATCATGAAGATCGCCAAAGAGCCGATCTCGATGGAAACGCCGATCGGTGACGACGACGACAGCCACTTGGGCGACTTCATCGAAGACAGCACCCACACCGCACCCATCGATGCGGCCCTGCAAGCCGGTCTGCGCGACGTGGTCAAAGACATTTTGGACAGCCTCACGCCCCGCGAAGCCAAAGTGCTGCGCATGCGTTTTGGCATCGAAATGTCCACCGACCACACGCTGGAGGAAGTGGGCAAGCAGTTTGACGTGACCCGAGAGCGCATCCGCCAGATCGAAGCCAAGGCGCTGCGCAAACTCAAGCACCCGAGCCGCTCAGACAAACTGCGCAGCTTCATTGACTCGATGTAAGCCGATCAGCACACCCCAGTGCAAAGCCTTCCGACTGCAAAGTTGGGAGGCTTTTTCAATGGCGGATCCAGCATTTCTATGTGCGGTATCGCACATTGCTAAGAGGGGGGGCTTTATTAAACTGATGTTCCTCAACTTCTACAGAACGATCAATGCTGAGCCCTGCAAGCAATTTGATGATTGGACAATTGGCTTCGCACACGTACGAGAAATTATTGCCATCTTTTCAACTGGTCTGCCTGGATGATGAACAGTTGATCTTTAGGCCCCAGGAAGTCATCCAACACGTGTTCTTCCCGGTGAGCGCCATCATCGCCATGCAAATCGACCTCTCGGATGGCTCGTCCGCCGACATTGTCCTGATTGGCAAAGAAGGCATGGTTGGCAGCGGCGTGATGGGGGGTAACCAGAATTTCAGCCGAGCCCGTGTGAGATTTTCAGGATTTGCCTACAAATTACCCTTGGCTGTATTCCAGACGGAATTGGCGCAGGACCGCGGGTTTCTGAAAATCTGGATGGCCACCACGCGTCAAATGATTTTGCAAATTGCCATGCCCACCATCTGCAGCAGCAAACACAGCAATGAGCAGCAGATCGTTCGCTGGATCATGAACACCCTGGACAAGACCCAAGGGCACACGCTCCAAATCACGCACCAGGAAATTGCAAACACCTTGGGCATTCGCAGGGAATCGGTCACACTCACAGCTGGCAAATTGAGCCACGAAGGGCTGATCGAAGTCACCCGTGGCCAATTGGCCGTCCTGGATCGCCCCGGACTGGTGGCCAGGGCGTGCGAATGTTACCGGGTCATGCATCCCGCGAAGAACCATTGAAAAGACCATGCAAGCACGGCGGATAAGGGGCATGTTCAGCCCAACGAAGCAGGTCTTGGCCTTCATTTTTTATGCGTGTTCGGCCGAGTTCTGTGCGCAGGCGAAAGACCTTTCACACAATGCACCCGTTTGGATCGGTTTTGATGATGCCTATGGCGTCAAGACCAACACCTCCGCCATGGCCATCGAATGGGGCATCCAAGCCGCCATGGAGGAAATCAACGCCGAAGGTGGCGTTCTCAACGGCAGGCCCTTGAAGCTGTTGACCACCGACAACAAAGGCATCTCTGCTCGCGGCAAGGACAACTTTGTTCAACTGGCGGAAACCCTGGATCTGGTGGCTGTCTTAACCGGCAAATACAGCCCGATCAGCGAGGACATGCTGCCCGATGCCCACCGACTGAAGGTCCCTTTGATCAGCGTCTGGGGATCGGCTGACCCCATCACAGACCACAACTACAAGCCCTCCTACTCGTTTCGTGTCTCCCTCAAGGACGATTGGGGCGTCGAAGCGATGATGAAACGCCTGTCCTCCAAATACAAGGTTCGGCAAGGCTGCGCCATTTTGCCGAACACGGCCTGGGGACGCTCGGCAGACAAGGTGATTCGGGACAAGTCTGGGTCAAACAACGTCCAATTCCCGGTGCTGCGTTGGTACAACTGGGGCGACGCATCTCTCAGTGAGCATTACAAAGCCTGCCTGAACTCGCGCACGCAAGGCCTTCTGTTTGTCGGCAATGAAAAAGAAGGTGCCATTTTGCTCAAGGAAATCGCCGCTCAGCCCCAATCCCAGCGCATGCCCGTGGTGTCACATTGGGGTGCCGTGGGTGGCACCTTGCATGAGTTGGCCAACGCAGAACTCGCCCTGGTGCAGATCGATTTCATCCAGACCTTCACCTTCATCCACAACAAGCGGCCTCGTGCGGTCTATCTGGCCAATTGGATTTTGAAAAACGCTGACCTGAAAAGCACATTCGACATCCCCAGCCCCGTCGGAGCCGCCCATGCGTACGACACGGTCCATCTTCTGGCCAAGGCCATCGACACAGCAAAAACCACCTCCCCTCAGAGAATCAGAGACGCCTTGGAAAAATTACCCCCCTTCCAGGGTGCGGTCAGGCACTACACCCAAGCCTTCACGCATCAACGTCGTGACGCACTGGACAAAACGAACGTCCTTTTTGTGAGACTGACGCCGAACGGGCAGTTGATTCCGCAAGACTGACATGGGCCGATTGCAACCGCTCAAAGCCCAGATCCGTCGTGATGTTTTCAGGCTGTTTGGCACCTACATTCTGGGTGTCACATCGATCAGCATGCTTTTGGCCATTTTTGCGATTTTTATCTACCAGCAAGAAGAGTTCAGGCACTACAAGGCGCTCATCGCCACGCGGCTGGGCTCCGAAATCAGTGCATCCTTCTTGCAAGCCCATGATTTGGCCGGATCGACTGAGGTCTGGACCGGGCTGACCGACTCGGTGGGAAAGGGTTCGTATCTCCTGCCACTGCTCGAGAAAGTCAATCAAAACAAGCACCACAAACTTGACCTGCTCGATTACCGTGGCCGATTTTTCCTCCAAAGCAGCAACACCGTGGCCTTGCTGATGGACACGCCGGCCAACATCCAGAAAACGATTGAGGACGGTCAAACCCATTTGGAACTGATGCCCATCAGCCAAACTGACCATCTGGTCGCCAGCATTCCCATCACAGGCAACTTCACGGACAGCACCATGGGTCTGGTCTTGATCCACATTGATCTTGACAAGATCATGACCACACTGAAATTCCCCAGTGACCTGAAGATCAACTACAGCCTTGCGCCATTTGTCGAAACTGCGTCAGATTTTTCCAAGCACAGTGAATCATTCAAATTTGAATGGAACGAAGCCGGCCAAGACCACAAGCTCCACATTCAGCTCCAGCAAGGTTATGTGTCGGCCTTTCTCTTTGTGATGACCGGGCTGGGGGTTTCATTGGTCTGTGGCGGTCTGCTGTTTTTGGGACTCAGTCGCTGGACCCGAATTTTTTCAGACCGCACCACACAAAGGCTCGATGGCCTGGTGCAACTGGCCGCCAACACCGTCGATGGACGCGGTGATGCATCCCGAATTGACCACACCGGAGACGAGATTGCCAAGGTCTCCAACGCCTTGCAAAGCATGCTGATCAAGCAAAGGCTGGCCACGCAGAAGCAGGCCATTTTCTCCAGGGTGTTCGAGACGGCTGCCGAAGCCATTTTGATCACCAACAAGCAGGGCTTGGTGGTGGATGTGAACGCCGCCTTGACAGACATGACCGGTTACGCCAAAGAAGAACTCATTCACCAAAATGCCGGTCTGCTTTACATCCAAAACGACCAAAGCATCGGTTTCCCGATCATTGCCGAGGCCGTGCGCCAACACGGCGCCTGGCGTGGGGAAACCTATTTTTTGAGCAAACAGCAAACCCTTTTGCCGGTTTTGCTGTCGGTGTCGACTTTGCTGGACGCCGAGGGCAGGCGTCAGGGACATGTTTCCGTTTTTTCTGACATCCGGGCGATTCGGGCTGCAGAAAAAAAACTCCAGAATCTTCTCCTTGAAGACCTGCTCACGGGTCTGCCCAATTACCGGGCATTTTTGGAGCACATCAAAACAAAAACAGAGGGCGCGCACTTTGCCCTCGTGTTCATTGATTTGGACAATTTCAAAAACATCAACGACACCTACGGACACGATCAAGGCGATGAAGTCATCAAGCTGATCGCACAACATTTGGGACGGATGCTCCCTGTGGGCCACTTTTTATGCCGCCGCTCGGGGGATGAGTTCATTGCCGTGTTGGATATCCATGAACCGGTCGCCGACTTTCAAGCCAAATTAAAACGGGTCTTCAAACCCGCTGTTTTCAACATCCACCATGCGGGCAGAGTGCAGATCACGGCCACCTTCAGTGCCGGAGCGGCATTGTTTCCTGAGCATGCCCCATCGATCAATGCCTTGCTCATTTACGCAGACACGGCCTTGCTGAACGCCAAGGAGTCCGGCCGCAATCAGATCAAATGGCTCAACGCCCAGATGATGACGGCCACCACCCGAAGAGCCAAGCTCGAGAGCAAGCTGGCCGCGGCCATTCGTGAAGATCGAATCTTTCCGCATTACCAAGCCGAGGTGGATCTTCAGACCGGCAAAATCATCGGCTTTGAAGCCCTCGCCAGATGGCACGACGAAGAGCTTGGCATCGTCAGCCCGGCCGAATTCATTCCACTGGCCGAACAATCAGGTGCCATAGACCCGCTGACAGAGCGCTTGTTTGCCCATGTGGTCAAAGACAGCCAAGCGATCCGCGCCCACTTTCCCCATGCCAGGATCGCCTTGAATTCATCCCCCCAGTTGTTGGCGGGCAAGCGTCTGTTGAGCATTCTTTCGCATCTGGCATCCGAACTTGCCAACGGTTTGGATGGCTTTGTGCTGGAAATCACGGAAACGGATTTTTCATTGAGTCCTCAAGAATCGGCGAGTCAACTTCGGGCCATCATGGGTTTGGGTGTTCGGATTGCCATCGATGATTTCGGCAAATCCTATTCTTCCCTGTCGCGCCTGGCGAGCATGCCGATTCAGAAATTGAAAATTGACATGTCCTTCATTGCGGGAATGGAGCGCGATGAAAACGTCAAAATCATTTCGGGAATTCTGGCCTTGGCGCAATCACTGCGGCTGGAAGTGACCGCAGAGGGGGTGGAAAACCGGTATCAGCAAGACACCTTGATCCAGCTGGGTTGTCTGCAGGCCCAGGGCTACTTTTTTTCAAAGCCCTTGAATCTCCAGGAACTCATCGCGTTGCCAAGCCATTTATCGCCAGCAATAAGCACCTGAGAGTGCCTCCAGCTCAAAGGTCGGATGTTGATCAGGGCTGCCCAAGGTGTCACGGTCTGAATGCCCTGATCGAGCAGCGGTCAACGCGACTGTGCTTTGTTGCCATAAGGGCAATGGTTGGGGCGTGGCCCCACCTGCGGGTGAAGGCGACAGGTGTTGGGGCGCTTGTCGTAGACCGTGCAGCGCCGCGTCTTGGCGTCCAAAAACTGGCAGTCACCGCTGGCGCGACGCGCCAAGCTGAAGATGCTGTTTTTGAAGTTGAAGTGCTCGATCAGCCCGGCTTTGCTCAAGCGTTTGGCGATCTGCTTGGGGTCTTCGTGCTCCGCATCAAACGGATCGACCAACTCGAGCCGCACCAAATCGGCCAACTTGACTTCAACAGGCATGGTGCAGCAGTTGGCTGCGCAGCTGTCGCAAAGCCCGTTTTTAAAACGGGTCCAAGTTTCGCAACGGTCAACGTCGACAACGGCAATGGGAGATCTCATGGCCGGATTATCCCGGATGGGCGAATTCACGCCGCCCAGGCCGAAGGCGAAGTGGCCCCAGCAGAGCTGCCAGTGCTTGTCTGGCCCGTGGAGGTGGGGACGGTGAACGGGTTTCGTTGGGAAGGGTTCTCCGGTCAAGCCGGAGATCCATGACCCGGCCTCATCAGCCCTTCTTGGCCACCAAGGTCAAGATGTCGTAGCTGGCCACGACTTCCCCCAACTGGTTGGTGACTTCCACATCCCAAGCCACCACGCCCTGCCCCACGCCCTTGGCGTCTTTCTTCTGGCGGTCGATCTTGCGTTTGGCGGTCAGGCGGGCCTGGATGGTGTCGCCAATGCCCACGGGCTTCACAAAGCGCAGCGTGTCCAGACCGTAGTTGGCCAGCACCGGGCCGGGTGCGGGCGAGACAAACAAGCCTGCCGCGGCCGACAAGACGAAATAGCCGTGCGCGATGCGTTTGCCGAATGGCGAATCCTTGGCGGCGATCTCGTCGAAGTGCATGTAGAAATAATCGCCCGACAGGCCACCAAAGGCGACGATGTCGGCTTCGCCCACGGTGCGGCGGTGGGTGAGCAGGCTCTCGCCAATTTGCAACTCTTCAAAGTGGCGGCGGAAGGGGTGGACTTCGGTCTCGATCAGCTTGGCGCCACGCATGTACTCGCCCGTGACGGCGGCGATCATGGTGGGTGAGCCTTGGAGCGCGGTGCGCTGCATCAGGTGCTTGACGGCGCGGATGCCGCCGAGTTCTTCACCGCCGCCCGCTCGTCCGGGGCCGCCGTGCTTGAGGGGTGGCAGCGGCGAGCCGTGGCCTGTGGACTCGACCGCCGATTCACGGTCGAGGATGTGCAGTCGGCCATGCAAAGCTGCGGCCACCGGGATGATGCGGGCCGCGATTAGGGGGTCTTTGGTCACCAGCGTGCCGACCAGGCTGCCCTGACCGCGAGCGGCCAGTTGCAGGGCTTCGTCGATGCCGTCGTAAGGCATGAGCGTGCTCACGGGGCCAAAGGCTTCCACGTCGTGCACGCTGTCGGTCTGCAAAGGCTTTTGGCACAGCAGCAGCGTGGGCTGCAAGAAAGCACCGCCTTCGACGCCCTGCCCCACGGGTTTGAAATCGGCACTGCCGCCAAAGACCAGTTCGGCACTTTGGCGCAGCAGGGCCACGCGCTCGGCCACGTCGGACTGTTGAGAATGCGAGGCCAAAGCGCCCATCTTCACGCCTTCGACCGACGGATCGCCCACCACCACTTTGGCCAGACGGGCTTTGAGCTTTTCAGCCACCGCGTCCAGGTGCTGGCGCGGCACGATGGCGCGGCGAATCGCGGTGCACTTCTGGCCCGCTTTGACGGTCATTTCGCGGGCGACTTCTTTGACGAACAGGTCGAACTCTTCGTCGTCGGGCGAGACATCGGGCGCGAGGATGGCGCAGTTGAGCGAGTCGGCTTCGGCGTTGAAGGGAATGCTGTGTTTGACCACATTGGGGTGCACACGCAGCATGGCGGCCGTGTCGGCCGAGCCGGTGAACGTCACCACGTCTTGGCCGTTCAATCGGTCCAGCAGGTCGCCGGTGGAGCCAATCACCAGCTGCAAAGCGCCCGCAGGCAAGATGCCCGATTGCTCCACAAGACGCACCATGGCTTCGGTCAGGTAGCTGGTGGACGAGGCCGGTTTGCCGATGCAGGGCATGCCCGCCAAAAAGCTGGGCGCGAACTTTTCCAAGAGGCCCCAGATGGGAAAGTTGAAGGCGTTGATGTGCACCGCGATGCCGCCGCGCGGCACCAAAATGTGCGTGCCCGCAAAGCCGCCTTTTTTGCCCAAGGGGAAGGCCGGGCCTTCATGAATCAGGTTGCCGCTGGGCAACTCATTGCTGCCCATGCCCGAGTACGCGAACAGCGTGCCTGCACCGCCTTCGATGTCCACCCAGCTGTCGGCACGCGTCGCACCCGTGTGGGCCGAGATGGCGTACAGCTGCTCTTTGTGCTCTCCCAAGTATTTGGCCAAGGCCTTGAGGCGCTGGGCACGTTCTTGAAAGTCGAGCTTGAGCAAGTTGGGCAGGCCCACCGTGCGGGCGTAATGCACCGCATCGCCAAAGTCGAGTGCCTCGGCGTGGGTTTGGTAAACCGTCTGGCCGTTGATGGCGCTGCGCAGGGCTTGCGCACCTTGCAGGCCGATCCATTGGCCACCGATGAAACTTTGCAGGACTTGGGACATGGTGAAGCGCCTTCCGAGAAGTACAAACCCGATGTGTACACATTAACCAACCGAGCGGTCGGCGAATTCTAGTCGCTTTGTCCCAATCGGCCCTTCACGATTTATTGGAGGGTTTCACCCCGAAAAGCAGTTGAGCGGGGTTTCAGAGGATTAATAAGCATGCATATAATCTCACCATTCTCTTCATGGTCAAGGGTTGGAGACCTCATGGGCATTGCGACTTCTCAACTTCCCGTCTTGGTTGCCGGCGGCGGTATTGGCGGCTTGGCCGCTGCTCTCGCTTTGGTGCGCCAAGGCTTTGCCGTCACCGTGCTGGAACAAGCCCCCGAGATCGGTGAAATCGGCGCGGGCATCCAGCTCGGCCCCAACGGCTTTCACGCCTTTGATGCCTTGGGCATTGGTGACAAAGCGCGTGGCCGTGCGGTCTACACCGACTACATGGTGATGCACGACGCCATCGACGAATACCAGGTGGGCAAGATCCCCACCGACGAAAAATTCCGCGAGCGCTTTGGCAACCCCTATGCCGTGATCCACCGGGCCGATGTGCATGTGTCCTTGCTGGAGGGCGCCCAAGATACCGGTCAAGTGCAGTTTCATACCAACACCCGCGTGGGGCGCATCGAACAAGACGCGCACAGCGTGACCGTGTGGGACCAAAACGGCAAAGCTTTTCAGGGCTGCGCCCTGATTGGCGCTGACGGCGTGAAGTCGGTAGTGCGCGAACAATTTGTGGGCGACCCCGCCCGCGTGACGGGCCATGTGGTCTACCGCGCCGTGGTCGACAAAAAAGACTTTCCGGCCGACTTGCAATGGAACGCCGCCGCCATCTGGGTCGGCCCCAACTGCCATTTGGTGCACTACCCGCTGCGCGGCGGTGAGCAGTACAACGTGGTGGTCACCTTCCACAGCCGCGAGACCGAAGAATGGGGCGTGACCGAAGGCAGCAAGGAAGAAGTACAAAGTTACTTTCAGGGCATTTGCCCCAAAGCACGACAGTTGATCGACCTGCCCAAGAGCTGGAAGCGCTGGGCCACGGCTGACCGTGAACCGATTGGCCAATGGACCTATGGCCGCGTGACCCTGCTGGGCGACGCCGCCCACCCCACCACCCAATACATGGCGCAAGGCGGGTGCATGGCCATGGAAGACGCCGTGACCCTCGGCGAAGCCCTGCGCGTGCACAGCAACGACTGGCCGAAGGCTCTGGACATGTACCAACGCGCCCGCGTGGCCCGCACGGCCCGCATCGTGCTCTCCAGCCGCGAGATGGGCCGCATCTACCACGCCAAAGGCGTCGAACGCTTGGTGCGCAATGACCTTTGGCGCGGCCGCAGCCCCGAGCGCTTTTATGATGCGATGGCATGGCTGTACGGCTGGAACGTGGGCAACTGCCTCGATGCCGCGCAACACAACGCATAAATTGGAGACACAACATGAACGACCTCGGACGCATCGAAGACCTGCCCCAAGACTATGTGCAGAACCTGCGCAATGTGAACCTGGTGCCCCTGTGGCCCAGTCTGCGCGGCGTGCTGCCACCCAAAGTGCCCGCGCGCCAGACCCAGCCCACTTGCTGGGCCTACAAAGACATCAAGCCCCTGCTGCTCAAAGCAGGTGAGCTGACCCCGATTGAAAAAGCCGAGCGCCGCGTGCTGGTGCTGGCCAATCCTGGCCATGGTCTGGACAAAATGCAGGCCTCTGCCGCCATGTATTTGGGCATGCAACTGCTCATGCCCGGCGAGTGGGCGCCCAGCCACCGCCACACGCCCAACGCGGTGCGCATGGTGGTGGAAGGCGAAGGCGCATGGACCACGGTAAACGGCGAGAAGTGTCCCATGAGCCGGGGCGACTTGATCCTGACGCCCACAGGCCTGTGGCACGAACACGGCCACGACGGCACCGACCCCGTCATCTGGCTGGATGTGCTGGACTTGCCACTGGTGTATTACATGGAGGCCAGCTACCACATCAACGGCGACCGACAGACCGTGCAGCCAGGCCGCAGCGACCAACAATACGCCCGTGGCGGCGTGGTGCCCTCGCATGTGTTTGACCGCAGCAAAAAGGCCTACCCCATGCTGCGTTACGCCTGGAAAGACGCCAAAGCCGCGCTCGAATCGCTGGCGTCTGACGACGCCGGTTTGGAGCAGGTGCAAGTCACCTACACCAACCCCGAAACCGGTGGCGACGCGGAAAACATCTTGGGCTTTTACGCACTCATGCTGCGCCCAGGCCAAACACTGCGCTTGCCCGCCCGCTCGCCCGCGCAAGTGTTCCACGTCATCGAAGGCGCGGTGCAAGCGCAGATCGTGGCCAGCACCTTCACCCTGGCCGAAGCCGACACCTGCTGCGCGCCCGGCTACGAGGCCGTGACGCTGACCAACTTGAATGCCAACCAGCCCGCTTTTGTGTTCATCGCTGACGAATCGCCCTTGCACCGCAAGCTGGGCGTTTACGAAAACCGCGGCTGACCCGTTTCGCAGGCGCTGAACTGCTTTCGGCGATGGCCTGCAAACCGCAAGCGCTTCCATCGCCAGAAGCCTGACGCCTACCCCCATCCACAACCCTGACCTCACCATGACCCAATACCTCTTCACCCCACCCGCCGTTCAATCCCTGCCCATCCGTGGCCAAACCGAGCGCTTCCCGATCAACCGGATCTTTTGTGTGGGCCGCAACTACCACGCGCACGCGGTCGAAATGGGCCGCCCTGTCGACAAGAGCGTCGAGCAAGCTTTTTACTTCACCAAGTCGCCCCAGACCCTGGTGGAAAGCGGTGCCACGGTGGCTTACCCCCCGCGCACCAGCAACTACCACTTCGAGATGGAACTGGTGCTGGCCATTGGCCAAGCAGGTTTCCGCGTGAGCGAAGCCAACGCGCATGAACTGGTCTATGGCTACGGCGCAGGCCTGGACATGACCCGCCGCGACCTGCAACTGGTGGCACGCGACAAAGGCCGCCCATGGGACACCGGCAAGGACATCGAGCAAGGCTCGGTCTGCAGCGAAATCGTGCCCATGCCCGGCGTGGTCATTGAAAACGGCGCAATTGCCCTGGAAGTCAACGGCAGCACCAAGCAGTCGTCCAACGTGGACAAGTTGATCTGGAACATCCGAGAAATCATCGCCGACCTGTCCACCTACTACCACCTGCAACCCGGCGACCTGATCTACACCGGCACACCTGAAGGTGTGGGCGCGGTGGTCTCGGGCGATCAGATCACGGGCCGTGTCGAAGGCGTGGCTGAACTTGCACTGACCATCGGTGCAGCGGAGTAACACCCATGAAGCTTTACAACTTTTTCCGCAGCAGCACCTCGCACCGCCTGCGTATCGCGCTCAAGCTCAAAGGCATTGCCACCGACTACGTGGCGGTGGACCTGCGTGTGGACGAGCAACAAAGAGAGGGCTTCAAGGCCGTCAACCCGCAGGGCTTGGTGCCGGCGCTGGACACCGGCGAGAAGGTGATGGTCCAGTCCACCGCGATCATCGAGTGGCTGGAAGAAACGCACCCTGAGCCCGCGTTGTTGCCCAAGGGTGCTGATGCACGTGCCCATGTGCGGGCCTTGGCCTCCATCGTGGGCTGCGACATCCACCCCGTCAACAACCGCCGTATTTTGCAAACGCTGCGCAAGCAGTTTGGCGCTAACGAAGAAACCATCAACGCCTGGTGCGGGATGTGGGTCAGCGAAGGATTTGATGCCTACGAAGCCCTGATGGCCGCGGATACAAGCCGTGGCCGTTTCAGCTTTGGCGACACGCCAACACTGGCCGATGTGTATTTGATTCCGCAAGTCGAAAGCGCCCGCCGCTTCAACGTGGACATCGCCCGCTGGCCCTTGATCAGCGCCATCGACCAAGCTTGCAGCGAACTGGACGCGTTCAAAAGCTCGGTGCCCTTGGCACAGCCTGACGCTTGAGGGATCGGTGCTTGTGCCCGGGCTGTCGGGGCATCCAAGGATCCTCGGCTCTAGCCCGAGGATGACAGCAGGGTCAGGCAAACACTTCCGTGTCCACTTCGCTGTTGGCCTGGTCGTTGTAGCGGTTGCCGACCACCGTGTTCTGGTTGATGAGTCCTTCCAAGCGGGCCATCAAGTCAGCATCGAGCCGAACATCGACCGCGGCCAGATCGTCCAGCAAATGGTCGACCGAGGTGGTGCCCGGAATCGGCAAGATGTCCTCACCCTTGTGCAGCAACCAAGCCAATGCCAGCTGCGATGGGCTGCAAGCGGCCTCTTGGGCCAGCGCGTTGTAGGCGGGCAAGAGCTTCAGATTGGCGGCGTAGTTGTCCGGCGCAAAGCGCGGCATGCTGCGGCGGATGTCTTTGGCGTCCAGATTGGCGAGGTCCAGGGGCCCACACAAAAAGCCCCGCGCCACCGGGCTGAAGGCCACGAAGGCTGCGCCCAATTCGCGGCAGGCTTGCAGCACCGCGATTTCCGGGTTACGGGTCCACAACGAATATTCGGTTTGAACCGCAGCAATCGGGTGCACCGCGTGGGCTTTGCGCAGCGTGCTGGCCGACACTTCAGACAGACCAATAGTCTGGATCTTGCCTTGGCGCACCAAGTCGCTCAGAGCGCCCACACTGTCTTCAATGGGCACTTGCTTGTCCCAGCGGTGCAGGTAATACAAATCAATGACATCGGTCTGTAAACGGCGCAGTGCGTCTTCGCAGGTTTTTTTGATCGTCTCGGCACGACCGTCGATCACACGCACCTTGCTGCCATCGCTTTGCTCAACGCCTTGCATGCCGCATTTGCTGGCCAGCGTGAACCGGCTGCGGTGTGCCTTCATCACTTTGCCCAGCAGGGTTTCGTTGCTGCCAAACCCGTACAAGGCGGCCGTGTCAAAAAAGTCCACCCCGTGGTCCAGCGCTGTCAGCAGGACCCGTTCGCCTTGTTCAGCAGTGACGGGGGGGCCATAGGCGTGGCTGAGGTTCATGCAGCCGAGGCCAATGGCGCTGACTTGGAAAGGGCCCAGTTGTCGGTGTTTCATGCCCCCGATCTTAGTGGCAATGCGCTGGCCACCAAAGACTCGTCTCCCTGAAACCCCTGATTCAGGCTTTCAAGCTTTGGGGCTCGCGACCGCCGCTGGCACGCCTTGGAAATGCCAAGGCATGGTTTGCGCATCGATTTTTTCCAACCGCACATCGTCTCCAACCCCATAGGCGTTTTCAATCAGCCTGGAATTGGCCGAGATCAAATGGCCCTCTGGGTCCTTGAACCACAGCATGTAGGGCTGTTTGGCCAACATCTCTTGCTGCTGCCTTTCGTGCTCAAGGGTTTGCGCTGCGCGTTGCTTTTCCTCGGTCACGTCGATCAGCACCAATTGACACTCGGAACCCTCCTCGTCCAGCGTTGCATCAATGCGCACAAACAGCTCCCCTCGCCGCTCACCGCCTTGCAAGCGAACCTCGCAATGGCGACGGCATTTTCCACTCAGCACTTCCTGATGGAACGCAGCGAAGGTCGCACGGTCCGAGGGCATCAAGAAATTCAAAAAGTCATGGGCTTGTGGTTGCGAACGCTGGATGCCCAACAAGATGGCTCCGGCCAAATTGGTTTGCACCACATGGGCATCCGCATCGATGCTGACAAAGCCCACGGGCGCGAAATCATACGCATCCTGGTAGCGCTGCAGTTGCATGCCGCCGCTGCTATCCTCTGCAGGCACGGTGGCCGGCAAGTTGTTCGGCAAACCGCCCGCGCTGTCAAACAAGCGCTGAGTCTCTTGCGACACCAAAGAAAAACATTCACAAACACTGGCCATCAACCCTTCACGGTTCAGTATGGAGATCCGGCCGCGCCCGCTGCCCACCCATCCTGCCGCCTGGAGTTTGCCCAGTGCTTGCGTGACGGACTCCCGGCGCACGCCCAACAAGTTGGCGATCGTTTCGTGGGTCACTTTCAACTGCTCGGAGCGCAAGGCATCGGCGTTGCACAGGAGCCAGTAGCAGACACGCTCGCTGACGCTGTGGTGCCCGATGCACACAATGCTTTGTGACATTTGGGTGATCAGGGTCTGCACGTAACACAGGGCCATTTGTTGCAACTCGCTGCACTGTGAAAGTTCGTGCACAAAGACGTGCGCAGGCATGCGGTAAGCCTGTCCGGCGCACTGCACCACCACCCGGTGGTTCATGGTCTTGGCCCCCAGCACCAAAGGCACACCCACCATGCCACCTCGCCCGATCATGGCCAACTCCGACGAGTCCCCCTCTTGGGTGTGCGAGACCAGGGAGCTGGTGCAGGTGGTCGGGAAATACACAAAGTCCATGCTTTCGCCGGCTTCACAAATGACATCACCGCACGCCAGATCCACCGGCTTCAGGTGCTCGGCCATGCGCACGTAATGGTCCATCGGGATACCCGCCAAAATTCGGTTGTGACGCGCACTGTCCGCCATGGGGTAAGTCATACGAGTCCTTCGATCCGCCACAAGCCCCCAACAATTCAAAACTTGCGGGGACTGTGTGTTGTGAAACACAGAACGAACGCCCAAGGCGCCGTTCACATGGATCTCATGGTCATGGAAAGGGTCGTTTCGCGCCATTGATCACATGGCGTAATTGACTACACATGTGCGCCTATACCCTTTGAGGGCCGAAGAGCCGGCAAAGTCAGGCCATGGACCGACTCTTGGCGAGTGGGCCGGACGGTCCGTCCCGCTGCGACGCCCACTGCGGCAGTGGTGTGGCTTTGTGCAGCACGTCTTGGTGGAGCCATATCGCGCTTTCGCGGGCACGCCCAGCCACAGTCTCCAATGGCAACTGTTGGTAGTCGTCGTTGAACACCTCAAAACTGTAGTCGCCCCGGTAACCCATGCGGTCCAGGCGCAACACCAGATCGGCCAACTGCTCGCTGTGCACGCCCTCGCCCGGGAACACCCGAAATGTCCGGGCCGTGGTCATACGCTCTTCAAAAGTGGGGGTTTCTTGCCACATGAAGTCTGACAGTTGCACCAAAAAGACCTTGGACGGATCGAGCTCCTCGATCGCATCCAAAGGTGTGTTGGCGGCAAAGATATGGAAAGAATCAATGCCCAAGCCCAAATTGGGGCAGTCAGCGCGGCAGACCACGTCCCAGCTGGTGGTGAATTCGTTGACGGTGCGACCCCAAGACAGTGCTTCGTAAGCGATCTTGATCCCCAAAGGCAGCGCCAGCATGGCGAGCTTTTTCAAGTCCGCGGCAATGGCGTCCAGATCTTGCGTGGCGTGGCGTGAAGTGGACGAACAGGCCAACAAAACTTGGCTGCCGGTGGCTGCGCACATCTCCAGCATGGCTTTCGCGATGTCCAACTTGTAGCTGTGCAGGTGGCCCGACAAGCCCTCGAAGTCGCGCAGCACCTGAAAGCCAGTCGGCCTCATGCCGCTTTGACGCACAGCCTCGACCGCTGCCGTCACGCCACCGGGGTGCGTGACCAAGTCGCGGGCCATGAGCATCACTTGCGAAAATCCAGCCCCTTGCATGGCGGCCAGCTTGGACTCCAGGGAGCCCGCCATGGTGATGGTGTCCATGCCGTAACCGTCGAGCAAGTTCATAAAGGTGCTCGCTGGTGGACGAGTTCAAAAGCGACCGAGCCCAAGGTCGCGCGGGTCAATGCGCCCCGATCCTCGGGGTGCAAACGGGTGGACTCGACAAATTCGACGCCGCGGGCCTTGAGTGCGGCCACCGCTTGCCCCACATCGGGCACGCCAAAGCCAATCCTTTGCAGGCATTCGGGGCTGTCGTCGGCATCCATCCAGGGCTCGGGCTCGATCAGCTGCCACAAAAAACTGCCGCAAGGGCTTTTCATCAACTTGCCTTTGGGCAAGATGCCAAAACGTTGTTCGTCGGGCATCGCGGTGAAGTCGAACATGTGTTCGAAATAGGTCTGCCAATCGGCGCTCCGAGCTGCACCGATGTACTGCACCACGCCAAAGTAGCTCATGCCCGCCAATGCAGGTGGGTTCAGGTCCACCGTGGGAATGGGCTTGAAATCGATGTCGTAGATCGAAAACTCTTGCCAGCGGTCCACAAAATAAAAACGGCTGCCCCCCGGTCCGTGGATGCCCGGAATATGCAGTTCCATCGCCTGCGCGTGGCTGCCCACGCTCCAGGCGCCCAGGTCCAGGCTGCGGGTGTGCGCCTTCAAAGCGTCCTGCACCCGAAAAGCCACCGCCGAAATCACAGGCTGACCATCCACCGTGCCACTGACGCGGGCATCATCAGGGCTGGCGTTGACCACCAAATTCATGCCGCCTTGGCGATAAAGTGTGACCTCACGCGAACGGTGACGAGCCACCGGGCGAAAACCCATGTTCTCGAGCACCTGTCCCAGCGCTTGTGGACGGCTGGTGGCGTATTCGATGAATTCAATGCCCGCAATGCCCAAACGGTTAGGCATTTCCGGTACAGCTTCGCGGTCAATGGGGTTCAGGTTCATCTCAAGGCTCTCCTTGTGGTTTGTAGAAGCCCAAGCCTTTGGGCGATGGTTTTGAGGGCGTGTGCCACGCCCATCGCCCACCGGGTGGGGCTCCTGCAAGCATCATGCGCCATCGCTCAGCTGGGCCACTCGGCGCAAGACATCAGCGGTGGTGGTCGGTAAAGCAAAATATTCGAGGTAAGCAGGAATTTGTTCGAACAGCATGTCGGTGCCCACTTGCGTGCGGCAGCCACGCGCTTGCGCAGCGGCCAAAAATGCGGTGGTCTCGCGCTTCATCACCACTTCTCCGACAAACGTGTCGGAGGACAAGCGTGAGACATCCAGGGGCAAAGGATCGCCGTCGCTCATGCCCATGGGCGTGGCGTTGACCACCAAGTCGTGGTCTGCTGGATCGTTTGATCCGGTGCGCACCTCGATCTGGGGGTGGTTTTCTTTCAGCCGCTGGGCCAAAGCATGGCAACTGGCAGGGTTCACATCGAACAAACTGATGGCGGCAATGCCCGCACCCGCCAATGAGGCCGCGATCGCACTGCCCACACCGCCTGTGCCCACAACCAAGACCCGCTTGCCGGTCAGCGCGAACCCTTTGCGCTGAACGCCGCGCACAAAACCGGCGCCGTCAAACATGTCCCCCACCAAACGCCCATCGGGCAAGCGCTTGACCGCGTTGCAAGCTCCGGCCACGCGCACTGCGGCAGTTACTTCGTCGAGCAAGTCCACGGTGCTGACCTTGTGCGGCATGGTGATCAAAGCGCCCCGGATGTTCTCGAGTGTGAACACGGACCGCAGGAAAGTCGGGTAATTTTCACCCGTGCAGCCCATGGGCACCACCACCGCGTTGATGCCCGCCTCTTCGAAGTACGGGTTGTAAATCATCGGCGACTTGAAGGTGTGCGTGGGGTAGCCGATGTGGGCGATGAGCTCGGTGTTGCCGTTGATCATGTGGACAATGTTGGGGGCATTCAGACAGATTGAGCAGCCGACACGCCGGCACGCAGTGCCAGCAAATAGCTGTCAGCGCCAAAGCCACAGATCTGGCCTTTGACGATTTCGGCAAACACCGACTTGTGACGGAATTCTTCGCGCGCATGGATGTTGGACATGTGCAACTCCACGATGGGGCAAGTGAGCACGGCCAAGGCATCGCGAATGGCATAGCTGTAATGGGTCCAGGCACCGGCGTTGATCAACACGGCGTCGACCTTGTCAAAGAAGGCCTGATGAATGCGCTCACACATCTCGCCTTCGTGGTTGGTTTGGTAGCACTCGACCTGGGCACCCAGCTCTTGACCCAATTTGTGCAAACTGGCATTGATCTCATCGAGCGTGATGGTGCCGTATTGCAGGGGGTCGCGTTTGCCAAACATGTTGTGGTTCACCCCGTGCAACATCAAGACTTTCATGGCCATTCCTTTCATTCAACAAACGAGACCTCGCCACACCAGCGGCAAGGTCTTCACACCAGACAATTACTTGCCCGACTTCTTGGCGGGCGCTGCTGCCGCGGTGCGCGCCTTCTCGATTTCGCCTTGCAGTTCCTTGACCAGGTCCTGGCCCACGGTCACGCCGTACTTGGCGGTCACAGGGCGCATCTTGTCGCGCAGCTTGGCCATTTCGGCTTCGGGCAACTGGGTCACTTGCATGCCATTTTTCTTCAAGTTGTCCAGAATGCTGGCTTCCAGAGCACGGGCTTTTTCACGCTGGAATTTGGCCGATTCGGTGGCGGCATCGGCCACAATTTTTTTCTCGGCAGCCGACAGCTTTTCCCAGAACTTCTTGCTGATGACAACCGACTGGGGGTTGTACTGGTGGCCGGTCAAAGCCAGGTGCTTTTGCACTTCGTACAGCTTGGCACCGTTGATGGTGGCCACCGGGTTTTCCTGGCCGTCCACGGCTTTTTGGTCCAAAGCCGCATACAACTCTGGGAAAGGCAGCGGTGTGGGGTTGGCGCCCAAGGCCTTGACCCAGTCCACGTTGATCGGGTTGGGGATGACGCGCAGCTTCAGGCCTTCCAGGTCTTCCACTTTGTTGATGGCGCGCTTGCTGTTGGTGATGTTGCGAAAACCCAGTTCGTAATAAGCCAGGCCGATCAGGCCTTTTTCATCCAACTTGGCGTGCAGCTTTTTGCCAAAGGGGCCATCCACCGCAGCGTCGGCTTCTTTGCCCGTGCCGAACATGAAGGGGAAATCGAAAATAGCGAACTCTTTGACCTGTGCGGCAAAGATGCCGGAGTTCATGGACGCCATTTCGAGCGAACCCCCTTGAATGGCTGACACGTTGGCCTGGTCACTGCCCAAGGCACCACCCGGGAACACATTGACCTTGATCTTGCCGCCAGAGTTTTTCTCGACGATTTCCTTGAACTTTTCCATGCCCAAGATGATGGGGTGACCCGCCGCATTCTGGTTGGCGAATTTGATGGTTTTGTCTTGGGCCGAAGCCACGCCCACAGCGGCCAAGGCGACTGTCGCGATCAAGGTCTTGATGAACACACGTTTCATGGGTTGTCTCCAAAAAAAAAAGGTCGTACGCTTGCCATCAGGAGGCTTGTTGTCTGGCGTACCCGGTCAGACAACAAGGCCAGGAATCAATAGAACCAGCGCGCTGGCACCATCACGATTTGCGGGAAAAGCACCATCAGGAACATCACCACAAACTGAACCGCCATGAAAGGCAGGACGCCACGCGTCACATCGTCCATGCGCATGCGGCCCACACCCGCCACCACGTTGAGCACCGTGCCCACAGGGGGCGTGACCAAACCGATGGAATTGTTGATGATGAACATGACGCCAAAATAAACCGGGTCAATGCCTGCAGCCGTCACCAAAGGCATCAGCACAGGCGTCAGAATCAAAATGGTCGGCGTCATGTCCATGGCCGTGCCCACGATCATGCACAAGACCATGATGGCAAACATCAGCAAAGTGGGGCTGCTCAGCAAAGGCTCCAGCAAAGTGATGACCTGTTGTGGCAAATTGGCCACCGTGATCAACCAAGCCGACACCATGGCCGCAGCCACCAGGAACATCACCACCGAGGTGGTCTTGGCCGCCGCCTGAAACACGCTAAAAAGTTGCTTCCAACTCAATTCACCGTAAATCACACCCGCCACAAACAGGGCATATACGGCAGCCACCACAGCGGCCTCGGTGGGGGTGAAGACCCCCATGCGCAAGCCCACCAAAATGATCACCGGCAGCATCAAGGCCCAAGTGGCGCGGCGCAATGCAGCCAAAATTTCGGGCAAAGGCTTGCGTGGCGGCGGCGTCAGCTTTTCTTTGCGTGTCAACCAGCCCCAGGTGATCCACAAGCCCGCGCTCAGCACGATGCCCGGGAAAATGCCCGCCAAAAACAATTTGCTGATCGACACGTTGGCGGCCACACCAAAGATCACAAAACCAATCGAAGGGGGAATGATCGGGCCGATCACACCGCACGAGGCGATCAACCCTGCGCTGCGCGCTTTGTCATGGCCTGCTTTGACCATCATGGGCAAAAGCAAGGCGGTCAATGCCGCGGCATCGGCCACAGCAGAGCCCGACAGGGCGGACAACAAGCAAGCGGCCACGATGGTCACATAACCCAAACCACCCCGGATGTGCCCCACCAGCGCCATGGCGAAGTCCACAATTCGGCGCGACAAGCCCCCCGTGTTCATGATTTCACCGGCCAGCATGAAGAACGGCACGGCCAACAAGGGAAAGCTGTTGGAGCCTTCGATCAGGTTTTGCGCCAGGATCTGCGCATCGAACATGTTCATGTGCCACATCAGGGCCACGCCACACAAGAGCAAAGAGAAGGCAATCGGGATGCCCAGCGCCATGGCAGCGAGCAAAGAACCCAGGAAAACGGCGATGGTCATGGCTTTTCGTGTTTCTTATTTCAAAGGCGCCGGCACATCGATCGGTTCTTCTTCCGACTCGCGCACCCCCACCAATTCGTTTTCAGACAAATCACCCGTGGCCAAACGCCACAGTTTGTTGAGCAAAATCACCGCGATCGACACCGCAGTGACCATGCCGCAACCGTAAAAAATAGCCATGGAGGCCTCCATGACGGCGCTGGTCGTTTCCAGATTGATGAGCGCTTGTTCGTAAGAACCTTTGAACAGCAGCCAGCACACGAACAGCATCAAGACATGGCCAATGAGCATGAACAGCTTCTTACCGGCCAAAGGCAAACGCGAAACCAGCGTGTCCGATCCCAGATGCGCGCCGTCCTTCATGGCCACGATGGCCCCCAAAAAGGTCAGCCACACAAACAACCAGCGCGACAACTCTTCTGACATGGTGATGCCCGAGTTGAAACCGTAACGCATGAGCACATTGCCGAACACGAGGACGACCATGATCGCCAGCGCGATCGCCGTGATGAGGTTGAGGACTTGGCAGTAACCCTCGATGATTTTTTTCAACATGCAAATTCCAAAGACGAGACGATCATAATGTACGAACTGGTTAGTTTTTAAAGACTGGTACTTACCCTGACTTTTAAATTCACCCGCCACCTATCAGTTATGCCGAAATGGAATGACTGACAAAGCGCAAAACCAGCTCAACCACCTGCTCGCGCTTGAGCGTCTCGGCCTTGCCCTGGCTGGCTTTGTCCTTGAAGATCAGTCCGAAAGTGTGGCGGTTGGACACATTGAAAAAGGTGAAGGCTGAAATCGCCGAATGGATGTCCACCGGATCCAGCCCCGGCCTGAACACCCCCTGCACAACCCCACGGGCATACACGGACTGCACCGATTCGATGGCATTGGAGTTGAGCGACTGGATGTTTTTGCTCTGACGCAAATAGTCGCCACGCTGGATGTTCTCATTCATCACCAGCCGGATGAAGTCTTCGTTGTCGCGGTGGTGGTCATAGGTGAACGTCACCAGCTTTTGCAGGGCCTCCATAGGCGGCAAATCGTCCAAGTGCAAGTCCGACTCGATGGCCCGCATGCGGCGGTAGGCCTCTTCGAGGACCGCCAAATACAGGCCGTCTTTGCTGCCGAAGTAGTAATAGATCATGCGCTTGCTGGTGCGCGTGGCGGCGGCGATCTCGTCGATGCGCGCGCCCGTCAAACCCTTGTCGGCAAACTCGTGGGTGGCCACCGCCAGAATCTCGGCCATGGTGCGGGCTGGGTCGTTGGTGCGGCCGGTCTCCTTGGCAGCTTCCAAGTCATTCGGGGTGGTTTTTGCAGAATGTACCATTTGGTTCATTTGGCGAGTATAGGCGGCCCGCTGTCACCTTCTTATCAGGACAAGCCCTGACTGGGGTGGTTCGGTGGTTATATTGAGCATTGAGACACTTCACCCTTAGAAAGCACCCATGAAAACAATCGGCATGATCGGCATTGGCATGATGGGCCATGGCATCGCGAGCAATTTGCTCAAGCACGGGCAAAGCCTGACGGTGCTGGAGCACCCTGGCAACCAGCCACTGGACGCCTTGGTGGCCGCAGGGGCACGCACCTGCACCACGCCCCAGGTCCTCGCGGCACAGTCGGACGTGATCATCTTGTGCGTGACCGGCACGCCGCAAGTGGAAGCGGTTCTGCTGGGCGAAAACGGTGTGCTCAAGGGCATGCGCCCGGGCACCATCGTCATCGACTGCTCCACGGCTGTGCCCACTTCCACCGAAAAGGTCGCGGCTCTGGTCATCGCCCAGGGCGGTCAATTTCTCGATTCGCCCATGACGCGCACCCCCAAGGAAGCCGCCGAAGGCCGCTTGAACTTGCTGGTGGGTGGTGATGCGGCCTTGTTCGACATCTGCAAACCCATCCTGGCCTGCTTTGCCGAAAACATCGTGCACACCGGTCCGATTGGCTCGGGCCACCGCATGAAGCTCTTGCACAACTACGTGTCGCTGGGCACCGTCACCTTGCTGGCCGAAGCCGCAGCCTGCGCCCAACGTGCAGGCGTGGACGCGCACACTTTTGTGGAAGTGCTGTCCAAAGGCGGGGGCTGGGGTGCCGCACTGGATCGCCTCAAGCCCACACTGGCCAATGGCGACACATCGGGCTTGCGGTTCAGCATGAGCAACGCGCTCAAGGACTTGAGCTATTACAACCAGATGGCCATCGACACGCAGGCCGACCACACGGTGGCGCAGGCCGTCAAAGCTACGCTGGACGCGGCCTGCCAGGAAGGCGATCCGAATGGGCTGGTGCCAGAGTTGATTGAGCGGCTGGTCAAACGCCGAAAGGCCTGAAGATTGATGTCAACCGATCACGAAGCACTGGATCCTCGCGACTGGATTGCGGGACTTCAAAAAGGTCTGCACATCATTGAAGCCTTCGACGCCGGGCACCCGCGCCTCACGGCCACCGAAATGGGAGAGCGCTGCGGGATGACCCGCACGGCCGCTCGCCGCTACCTGAAAACCCTGGTACATCTGGGCTACGCGGCCACAGACGGCAAGTTGTACTGGCTGATGCCGCGTATCCTGCGGCTCGGTCACGCTTACCTGGAGTCGGCACGTTTGCCACGCCTGGTTCAGCCCTTTTTGCAACGCATCACAGCGGGCACCGAAGAAATCGCATACCTGGGCGTTCTGGATGGCGGAGACACCGTTTTCATTGCCCGCAGCGGTCTGCAACGGCACATGGCCAGCGGGTACATGACAGGAACCCGGGTCCCCACACAGGTCACCGCAGCCGGCATGGTCATGCTGGCTTACAGCGACGAGGCGTTCATCGATGACTGGATGCAGACCTATGACTTGCAGGCTTTCACCTCTTTCACCCTGTCCAGCAAGACCGAACTGCGTGAGACCCTGGTGAGCTTCAGACGCCAAGGATGGGCTGTTTCCGAGCAGCAACTGGAACTCAACTTCAGGGGCATCGCCGTGCCACTGATGGACCGACACAACAAGGTTCTTGGGGCCATCAGCATCACCATGCCGATCAACCGGGAAGAAACCGACCACGCGCTCAAAAGGGTTTTGCAAGTGCTGCAAGAAGCCGCCCACAGCCTTCGGCCACTGCTTTGAATCAGACGGGGTTCAGCCATCTCCCGGCGCAGACCACGGCTGAACTCAGGCCCGCAGTCAAGGCATGCTGATCGCCGCCGTGGTGGTGTGCGCCCCGCCCAGAAACAGCCGCTCCATCTGAGGATCTGCAAGAATTTCTGCGGCCGATTTGTAGAGCACCAGACGACCGGACTCCAAGGCAATGGCAGTATCGGAGTACTTGAGCGCACTCTTGACGTTTTGCTCGACCATCAGCACCGTGGTGCCTTGATCGGCCAGTTTGCGCAACAATTTGAAAACGTCTTGCACCACAATCGGCGACAGTCCAATAGAGGGCTCATCGATCAACAAGACCTTGGGGCGCAACAACAAGGCGCGGCCGATTTCGAGTTGCTTTTGTTCCCCCCCCGATAAGGCCGAAGCACGCGAATTCATGCGCTCTTTGACGCGGGGAAAGAAGTCCAGAATTTGTGGAATGCGTTCGTGCGTGGTCTTCATGCCCAGCGTGATCCCGCCCAACTCCAGGTTCTCATAAACACTCAACTGACCAAACAGGTTGCGGCCTTGCGGCACAAAAGCGATGCCAGCGGCCAGCAAGTCTTTTTGCGAAGCGCCCGTGATGTCCTTGCCGTTGAGGTACACCTTGCCCTGACGGGGCTTGAGCAAGCCAAACAAGGTCTTGAGCACGGTGGACTTGCCAGCGCCGTTGGGGCCGATGAGCAGGGTGATCGAACCTCTGGGCACTTTGAAAGACAAGTTGTTCAGGATCATGAAATCCTTGTAGCCTGCAATCACATTGTCGAATTCAATGCAGGTGTCTGATGTGGTGTGCGCTGTCATTTCAGTTCCCCAAATAGGCGTCGAGCACCTGCTTGTTGGCACGGATTTCATGGGGTGTGCCAATGGCCAAAACCTGGCCTTCCACCATGACCATGATGCGGTGGCAAACGTCCATCACAAAGTCCATGTTGTGCTCAATCACCACGAAACTGCCCTTGCGCGTGCGGTTCAAGGCCTTGAGCAATGTGCTGATGCCACCCACCAAAGCCGGGTTCACCCCGGCGCAAGGCTCATCGAGCAAGACCAGATCGGGCTCGCTCATGAAAGCCATGGCAATGTCCACCAATTTTTGTTGGCCATAGCTCAACTCACCGGCTTTCTTGTCGGCCACATGGCGAATGCGGAACTGGTCAATCAGGGCGTCCGCCTTGTCACCGAGCCCGGACTCGCTGGGTGCGAACATGCGGCTGAACATGCTGCCTTGGTGCTCTTGCGCGGCCACGATCAGGTTGTCGCGCACGGTCATCTTGCCGAACACCTGCAGCGTTTGAAAGGTGCGACCCACGCCAAGGCGGTTCAAGGCCAAAGGACCGAGTTGGGTCACGTCCTGACCATTGAGTTCGATTCGGCCCTCATCGGGGGCGATCTGGCCGAGCATGCTGTTGAACAAAGTGGTCTTGCCCGAACCATTGGGGCCGATCACGCCAAAGATTTCGCCTGGATACACTTCAAATGAGACACCGCCCACGGCCTGAATCGCGCCATAAGCCTTTTTCATGTTGGTGACTTTGAGGACGGGCTGAGTCATGTTTTAGCTCCTTGACCAGCAGCAGCAGCGCGGTCGGCAGAGGCTGCACGCGATTGGCGACGGGCCTTGATGCGGTCAGGAATGCTGAGCAAGCCATCGGGCAGCCAGATCATGAGCACCACAACCGCTGTGCCAAAGACAAACAAATACCAGGCTTGGGCAAAACGCAGCCACTCGGGCAAGACCACGCCCACCGCCGAACCCAGCACGGGGCCTAAAAAGTAGCCCGGACCACCGACCACCACCATCAGGTACATCATGATGGACGCGCCAACGGTGAACAGGGCCGGGTCAATGAACTGCACTTGTGAGGCATACAGACCACCGGCGACACCGGCATAAACGGCCCCGATGGCAAAGCTCAGCAGCGTGTAGCCGCGGGTGTCGATGCCCAGGCTCTCGGCACGGATGGCGTTGTCACGCAGCGCCGTGAAAGCCTTGCCCCAAGGTGATCGGAGCAAGCCCCAGAGCAGCAGTGCCAGCACGATGGTGAAACCCAACACCAAGTAGTAATAGGCGAGGTTGCCTTCAAAGCTGATGCCGCCCAGGCTGGGGCGTGCGATGTTGTTGATGCCGAAGGTACCGCCGGTGAGCCACTCTTCGTTGCGCATCACCAACCACAAGGCGGTATTGAAGCCCAGGGTGGCAAAGGCCAGATAGATGGTCTGCACCCGCAAGGCCGGAAAGCCCAGCGCCAGCCCGACCAAGAAACAGAACAGGGCCGCCACGGGCAAACCCAACCAAAAACTCAGGCCTGCCTTCAAAAAGATGGCCACGGTGTAAGCACCGATGCCAAAAAAGGCCGCATGGCCCAAAGACTTTTGACCGGCATAACCCACCGTCAAATTCAAGCCCATGGTGGCGATGATGAACACCAACCAGGTCGTGAAGATGTGGATGCCGTAGTTCTTGAGGAAGTTGGGCACCACAATCAGCGCGGCCAGAGCGAGCACGGCCAACAACAGGTTGAGCTTTTTCATACTTTGCGCTCCTCTTTTTTACCCAGCAATCCTTGTGGCTTGAACAGGATCACGACCATGAAAATGATCAATGCCACAGCGTCTTTGTAAGCTGAAGAAATGTAGGCTGCAGCGAGGTTTTCACTGACTCCCACCAGCAACCCTCCCAACAAGGCGCCGCGAGAATTGGTGAAACCACCAATGATGGCCGCAAAGAAGGCTTTGGTGCCCAAACCCTCCCCCATGTCGAACTTGGCCAAATAAGTCGGCGTCACCAGCAGGGCTGCTGCGGCAGCCAAGATCGCGTTGATGGCGAAGGTGTAGAAAATCATGCGTGGCACGTTGATGCCCAAAACCGAAGCACTTTCGGTGTTTTGTGCCACGGCTTGCATGGCACGGCCTGTGACGGTCTTGCTCAGAAAGGCTTGCGTCACCAGCACCAAGAACATAGCGAACGCGAAAGTGCCGACGTCGCTGGCGGAAAAAGTCACACCGGCCACGTCAAAAATAACATCGGGGAAGACCTGCGGAAATGGATGGGGCTCGGCGCTGTAACCAGCCCGCACCCCGTTGCGCATGGCGATGGACAGGCCAATGGTGGCGACGACGATCGGCATCATGCCGAACTTGAACAAAGGATCCACCAAACCGCGCTTGAACAACCATCCCAAAGTCACGACCGACAACACAATGGTCAGTGCAAAGGCGAAATACAGCGACAAACCAGAGCCCAGCAGCATCACCATCATGAAGGCTGGCAGCATCACAAATTCACCTTGCGCGAAGTTGATGGTCCCAGAAGCCTGCCACAGCAAGGTGAAGCCCAGGGCCACCAAGGCATAGATGCTGCCAGTGGCCAAACCACTGAAGAAGAGTTGCAAAAAATCGGTCATGGGTGAACTCCGAAAACACGGGCTGGACCTCCCGCTGGGCCTGAAAAAAAGCGGACCCCACAGGAGTCCGCTTTGTTTTCAAAAAGTCGATTACTTCTTGGCGTTCAGAGGAGGCAGGGTCGCGTTGATGACGGGCTGACCGCCTTTCACCTCGATGAGGTAGCTCTCGCGGTCCAGATCGCCCTTGTCGTCAAAACACACGTCCATCAGGATACCGGGGTGTTGTTTGGCACTGAAGCAGCTGTTGCGGATCGCAGCAGCGGCCGCTTTGCGGTCGATCTTGCCGGCTTTCTCGATGGCCGCTTTGAGCACGTACATGCCGGTATAGCCCTTGATGCCGTTGTGATCAGACTCGCTCTTGTATTCGGCCTTGTACTTGGCACCGAAAGCCTTGAGCGCAGGCGCATCGACGGTCAGACCCACGTGGGCCAGGGCACCGTTGGCGGCTTCACCCGCCAGCTCGATCACTTTTTGGCCGGTCAGCGTGGTTTCGCCGATCAGCATTTTCTTCACGCCTTGCTTGCGAAATTCACGCAGTGCGCGGGCAGACTCTTCTTCGTTGGTGTACACAAAGATCGCATCGGCATCGGTTTGCTTGGCTTTGAGGACGGCCGCAGAAAAGTCCACCTGACCTGCATCGGTCGAAATGTCGGCCACAATTTTGGTGCTGGTGCCTTCGAGCAGCTTGGTGATGGTGTCACGGCCACCCTTGCCAAAGTCGTTGTTGACGTAAATCACAGCCAAGGTTTTGGCTTTGCTGTTGATGAACTTGGCCAATTTGGGGAAAGACACGCTCTGGCCGAAAGCGGTGCGGAAGACATAGGGGTTGCCTTGTGCCGTGACCGCAGCAGCTTCACCGCCGGTGAAGTTGGGCGTTTCACCGCGCTTGGATTCGGCCATGGAAACCATGATGGACCCAGAATAGACAGGGCCAAAAATGGCAAACACATCGTTGTCTACTGCTTTTTGTGTCAAGCCCTTGGCCACGCCAGGGTTGGTCTGGGTGTCTTCGGTGGTGTAAGTGATTTTTCTGCCCAGGATACCGCCTGCCGCGTTGATTTCCTTGATGGCCAATTCGGTACCGTTCTTGAAAAGCGTACCGGCTGTTGTGCCAGGGCCAGACAATTCAACGATGTTGGCAATTTTGATGTCTTGAGCTTGGGATACGCCAGTCACAGCCAATGCGGCGCAGACGGCCAGGGTTTTCAGGGTTGCTTTCACAGAGGTCTCCTCGTTGGTGGAATCAGGCCAGCGTGCACGGCCAAGGGGTTGAAAAAACGTTTACCCATGCTGGGCAAGGTAGTGGAAATGTAGAGGTCAATGCCCTGTTCTTTTCAAGCCAGCAGGCGCACAAGGTTCAATCATCGATCAACAACGCGCGATGAACGAACGTATCAAGGGTTAGACCCGAGGGTCGTGAAGGAAGCCAAAGCATGCCGCGCCGCCAAAAAGGCGAACACCAAGCCTGGGCCGATCGTGATGCCAGGGGCGGGGTACACACCGCCCATGATGGAATTCATGTCATTGCCCACGGCATACAAACCGTCAATCGCTTGGCCTTGTGCATTGAGCACCTGCGCGTGTTCATTGGTCTGCAGGCCTTGCGCCGCGCCGATGTCACCGGGGTAGAGCTTGACGGCGTAGTAAGGGCCTTCGCTGATCGTGCCCAAGTTGGGGTTGCGACCACCGGCTGCGGCATCGCCAATGTTCTGCTGATACGCCGTCACGCCGCGCTGGAACTGGGTGTCCACACCGCTTTGGGCGAATGCGTTGTTGTTCGCCACCGCTTGGGCCAAGCCATCGTCTGAAATGCCCAGCTTGTTCGCCAAGGCTTGCAAGCTCTGGCCTTCGGTGAGGTAGCCATCGGCCAGAAACGGTGACAGGCCTTTACCGCCAGGGCGAACCATGCCCATGCCATATTGGCGCAGGGCTTTGGCATCGGCGATCAAGTAAGCGGGAATGGCTTGCTGGGCCGCCTGCATGCCCAGCGCAAACAGGTGGTAAGAGGTGCTTTCATTGACAAAGCGCTCACCCGCCTGGTTGACGGTGATCATGCCGGGCTTGGCGCGGTCCATCACGAAATGCGGGAACACGGCCGTGCTGCCATCGGCACGTTGGCGCAAAGACACTGGCGCCCAGAAGGCGGGGCTTTGTGCGCCCTGCCCTTCGACGGCGCCCAGACCGCGCGCCAAGGCCAGCGCCTCGCCGGTGTGGCCGGGGGCGGCGGGGCACCACTCGGCGGGAATGCCGGGCAATTTTTCGGCGCGCAAAGCCGGGTCGCGGTTGAAACCGCCACTGGCCAGCACCACGCCATGCTTGGCCAACACGCGGGCCTTGCCGGTGGCACTGCTCAAACACACCGCCTCCACGCGGCCGTGGGCGTCGCGCTCGAGCCCATGGACCGAAGTCTTGAGTGCCAGGGTGGCTTGCGGGTGTTGCGACAAAGCATGGAACAATCGGCCCACCAGCGCATTGCCCATCACCAAACGCGTGCCGCGTGCGTGCGTCAAGCGGTCACCCAAGTGCCGCCACAGGATGCGGGCCGAATATGTGAACGCGGCCCACGACTTCGTCATGGCCAGCAAGTGGTTGATGTCGGTGCGGTCCACCATCATGCCGCCGAGCACCGTGAATTCAGGGATCGGCGGGCGCAGCAGCGGGAACAAATCGCCCAGCAAGCGGCCATCAAAAGGCAGCGGCTCCAGTGCTCGGCCGTTCAAGGACGAACCCGGCAGATCGCTGATGTAGTCGGGGTGCTTGGGGTATGGCCGGAACTTCACCGAGGACTGCGCTTCGATTTTGGCCACGGCCTCGGGGCCGCTCTTCAGAAATGCGTCGCGCAAAGCCGAAGGCGCTTGGGTGCCCACGGCATGGTTCAGGTACGTTGTCACATCGGCCAAGGTGTCGTTTGGGTTGATTGGGGCCGCGTGGTGTGTGCCCGGTACCCAGGTGGTGCCCGCGGACCAGGCGGTGGTGCCGCCCACATATTCGGTGCGTTCGACCACCAACACTTTGGCGCCATCGATGGCGGCAAACAGCGCCGCCGACAAACCCGCGCCGCCCGCACCGATGACCACCAAGTCAAACTCGGTGCCCTCATCCAAGCCATCCAGACCATTCTTCAGAACTTGCATCTCATTTCCCCATCAAAAATTCGACCATCAGTTCTTTGACTTGGGCAAACATTTCGGTACCGGTCAGGGTATTGCAACCCAGCGCTCGGGCTGCGGCAATCATGGGTGGCACCGCGGGCGCGGTGATCACGCAACCGATGAACATGTCCGGCCTGAACTTCGAAGCATCGATCGGGTGCGGATCGCCTTCTTTCATGCCGATCGGCGTGGCGTTGATGGCGATGTCAAAGCCTGAGGGGTCGCGACTGCCTTCGACCACACGGCACTGACCCAAGGAGGCCAGGCGCTGCACCAAGGCATCGCGGCGCACCGTGTCTTGGTCGTGGATGGCCAGTTCGCGCAAGCCGCCAGTGGCCAGCGAATAGGCGATGGCCGAACCGGCACCGCCTGCGCCCACCAGCAAGGCTTTTTGGCCCACCAATTTGACGTCTTTCAAAGCCAACGCCCTCACATAGGCTTGGCCATCAAACATGTCGCCATGCCAAGAGCCATCGGCATTGCGGCGCAAGGTGTTGATGGATTTCAAAAACGCGCCGCGCTCCGAGGTGGTGGCGCACAAATCATAGTAAGCGAATTTGTGCGGCACCGTGACGATGATGCCGTCCACGTTTTGGCACAAGGACACACCCGCCGTCCAGGCGGCCAGATCGGCCGGGGCCACATGGGCCGGGATGCACACGGCATTCAGCCCCGCATCCTGAAAAGCCTGGCTCACGCCCGCAGGCGATTTGACTTGGGCAATCGGGTCGCCCACGATGAAATGGATGCGCGAGGCGCCGTCCAGGTGCAAGGGCTGGGTGGGGTTCATGGTTGCGATGATACATAAAAACAGAATTAGATTCCATTTTTGAATTAATTTCCGAAAATCAATATACTTGCAGCATTGAAACCCCCTGGCCCGCTGCAAAGCCCCATGCAAAAGTTCCCTCTGGCCGTGATTGGCGCTGGCGTGATTGGCCGCACGCACATCGAGCGCATCCTGAAAACACCCGAGTTCGCATTGGTGGGCGTGGCCGAGCCGGGCGAGGCCCATCGCCAATGGTGCACCGAGCGCAACATCCCTGTTTTTGAAAACCACCTCGGTTTGCTGGACGCCACCCGCCCCCAGGGTGTGGTGATCGCCACCCCCAACGCCACGCATCTGGAGGTGGCGGCCGACTGCATGGCACGCGGCATCGCGGTGCTGATCGAAAAGCCGGTGACGGACACCCTCGCTGCTGCCGAGCGCCTGATCCAGATCGAACAGGACACGGGCGTTCCGGTGCTGGTGGGCCACCACCGCCGCCACAACCTGATCTTGCAAAGGGCTCGCCAAATCGTGGCGGACGGTCGCTTGGGTCAGGTGCTCAGCGCCAATGTGATGTCCAACGTTTACAAACCCGCCGCCTACTTCGATGTGGCCTGGCGTCGCCAAGCCGGCGGCGGGCCGGTGCTGATCAACCTGATCCACGACATCGACATGCTGGTGTTTATGCTGGGCGAGGTGCGCGCGGTGCAAGGCTGCCTGTCCAGCGCCGTGCGGGGTTTTGAAGTGGAAGACACCGGCTCGGCCTTGTTCGAATGGACTTCCGGCACGCAAGCCGTGATGACGGTGTCAGACACCGCCGTCTCGCCCTGGTGCTGGGATTTTTGTGCGGGTGAGCAAAGTCAGTACCCGCGTCAAAACGTGCAGTCGCACTTTTTGTCGGGCACACAAGGCGCGCTGTCGCTGCCCGATCTGGCGCTGTGGCGCTACGAGGGCGAGCGCCACTGGCACCACGAAATGATGCGCGAGCAAAGCCGGGTACACGAGATCGACGTGTACGTGCAGCAGCTTCGGCACTTTCGCGCCGTGGCAGAGCGGCGCGAACAGCCTATCTGCTCGGCACTGGACGGCTGGCGCACCCTGCAAGCCACTTTGGCCTTGCTGCAGGCGGCCCGCACAGGTCAACGGCAAACCTGCCCGACCTTTGGGGCATCCGGGAAACACACATGAGCGGCGTCCTCGAAAGAACCCTGGGCATTCTCGAGTTGCTCTCGCAACACGGTGAAGGCCTGGAGCTGGCCGCCATTGCCGATCGGCTGGACATCCCCCGCAGCGGTACGCACCGCCTGCTGACCGACCTGGTGCGCCTGGGCTATGTGCGCCAGACACGCGGCCACGGCGACTACCTGCTGACCACCAAGCTGGTGTCCATGGGCCTGAGCTACCTCAGCAACAGCGGCATCGTGGACATTGCACAACCGCTGCTCAACCGCTTGGCCGAGGGTTCGGGTGAGCTGGTGCGACTGTCGGTGGTCGATGGCGAACGCCTGACTTGGGTGGCCCGCGCCCAAGGCGCCCGCCAGGGTCTGCGCTATGACCCCGACATGGGCAGTGATGCGCGATTGTCCTGCTCATCCTCGGGCTGGGCCTTGCTCTCCACGCTCAGCGATGACGCGGCCCTGGCGCTGGTGGCCAAACAAGGCTTGGGTCTGCCGGAGCAATTCGGCCCCGCCGCCCCCACCCACCTGCAAGCGGTGATGGAGGCCGTCGCCCAAACCCGCGAGCGCGGTTACAGCATGACCACCGACACCTACAGCATTGGCTTGTCGGCCATGTCAGCGCCGGTTCGATTTGCAGGCCAGCCCGCATTTGGCGTGCTGACGATTGCAGGCCCCACGGTGCGCTTCACGTCCGAAAAAATGCAAGCCCTCGCGCCCGAGCTGATCCACATCGCGCAACAGTTGGCCGCGTCCAGCGGTGCATCGCCCTTTTTCAGCCTGACCGCTGAGGTCGGCAACCCAGCACCCACCGATGGGCGCAAACCAATTTACGCGCTCTGACCCCAGCGGATTGACCATGCCCTCGAGCTTCACAACTGAGAACAATTGCGACTTGCTGGTCATCGGCTCTGGGGCCGGCGCCCTGTCTGCGGCTGTGACCGCCGCACAGCTGGGACTCCAAGTCATCGTGGTCGAGAAAGAACCGCAATTCGGCGGCACCACCGCCTGGTCGGGCGGCTGGATGTGGGTCCCGCGCAACCCACTGGCCGTCGAAGCGGGTCTGCTGGAGCGCATTGAAAAACCGCTGTCGTACCTGCGCCGCGAGCTGGGCGAGAAGTTCGACGAGTCCCGGGCCCTCGCCTTTCTGAACAACGCTCCGCGCATGGTTGCGTTTTTCCGCCGCCACACTGCGCTGCAGTTCATCGACGGCAACACCATCCCCGACTTTCATGGCCACACCACCGACGCGGCCACCGGTGGCCGCTCGATCTGCGCCGCACCTTTTGACGCCCGCCAGCTGGGCCAGCGCCTGCACGACCTCAAGCCCCCGCTGCAAGAAACCACGCTGTGGGGCATGGGCATCGCCTCGGGTGCGGAGCTGCGCCACTTTTTGAATGTCCTGCGCCAACCCGCTTCGTTCTGGGTCGTCACCCAACTGCTGCTGCGCCATGCACGTGACCTGTTGGTGCACCGCCGGGGCACGCGGCTGGTCAATGGCAATGCCTTGATCGGCGGACTGGCCAAATCGGCGCTGGACCTGGGGGTGGACATCCGCGTGAACAGCCCAGCCTTGCGTTTGCTGCAAGACGGCGGGCGTGTCACGGGCGCCGTGGTCCAAATGGCTCAGGGGGAAATCAGCATCCAAGCCCGCTGCGGCGTGGTTCTGGCCACAGGCGGCTTTCCGCACGACCCGACCCGCAAGCAGCAACTGCTGCACCACGCGCCCACCGGCCATGAGCACTGGTCGGCGGGCAACCGCGGCAACACGGGCGACGGTCTGCGACTGGGCGAATCCGCAGGCGGTGTGGTGGCAGGCGATCTGGTGCAAGCCGCTGCGCTGGCCCCTGTGTCTTTGGTACCTCGCGATGATGGCAGCGTGGCGCACTTTCCGCACCTGATCGAGCGCGCCAAGCCGGGCCTGATTGCCGTCACGGCGCAAGGCCTGCGCTTTGCCAACGAGGCCAATTCGTACCACGACTTCATGCAAGACCTGCTGGCCGCAACGCCCGCCGGTCAAAAGCCAGAAGCCTGGCTGGTCTGCGACCACGATTTCATCCGCTGCTACGGCCTGGGCGCGGTCAAACCGGCCCCCATGCCGCTCGGCCCCTGGCTGAAAAATGGCTATCTGAAACGCGGTCCATCGCTGCTTGAGTTGGCCCAGGTCTGTGGCATCGATGCGCAGGCCCTGCAAGCCACGGTGCAGCGCTACAACGCCTTGGCGCAAGACGGCAAAGACCGCGACTTTGGCAAAGGCGAAACGCCCTACAACCGCATCCAGGGCGACGCCATCAAGGCCACGCGGCGTGGTCTGCGCAACCCCTGCATGGGCCCCATCGAGCAGGGCCCTTTTTATGCCGTCAAAGTCGTCATGGGCAGCCTGGGCACGTTTGCCGGTTTGCGCGTGAACGACCACGCCCAAGTCACCAACGCCCAAGGCCAAGCCATCCCCGGTCTGTACGCTGGCGGCAATGACCTGAGCAGCATGATGGGCGGCCACTACCCGGCGGGCGGCATCACACTCGGCCCGGCCATGACCTTTGGTTTCATCGCCGCACACCACGCGGCTGGCCGCGACCCCGCCGCCACCTGCGAATACCCCATCACAACAACTTCAACCGACACCTCGAAAGAAAACACCATGTATTACGAACTCGCCACCATGACCCTGCCCTTTGGCACCGCAGGCCAAGCCGCCACGAACGTGCAGGCCTTTGCCACCGCCCCGCAAGCGAAGGGCGAGTTGCTGGGCTGCTGGTTCACCGACATCGGCGTGCTCAACCAGATGATCGTGTTGCGCGGCTTTGTCACGCTCGAAGCCTTGCAGGCCGAACGCGAGCGCACCCAGCAAAGCACCAGACCAGAATCAGGAAACGGCCCTTGGGGTCCATTTGGCTGCGGGGAGATCTATCAGACGCTGGAACAGCACAGCTACAAAGGCTTCCCGTGGATGAAGCCGGTGCGACCCAGTGCCGAGTCCGGCATCACCGGACCGGTGTACGAAATCCGCACTTACGGGATCAAGCCAGATGGCGTGCAGCCCACCATCGACCTGTGGGCCCAGTACGTGCCCGCACGAGACAAGCTCTCGCCATGCGTGGTGGCCATGGTGGCACTCGACGGCCCACTGCGTTTCACCAACATCTGGGCCTACGACAGCCTGAACGCCCGCAGCCAGATCCGCGGCGAAGCGGTGGCCCAAGGCATCTGGCCTCCCAAAGGCGGACCCGCCCACTTGACGACGAACATGGTTTCGACCATCGCCCTGCCCACGGCGGTGTCGCCCTTGAAATAAGACATCAGCCAGGGTGCTGCCCCCACCATCCGACCCCATGAAACCACGCACTTACTCCCTCGCCTACCTCAGTTCGCACCGCTGCACGCCCGCCGAGGCGATCCAGGTCGCGGCGCAGACCGGCTACAGCTTTGTGGGCCTGCGCCTGTGGCCCAACGCCCCCGGCGCGCCGCAACAACAACTGCTGGACCAGCCAGAGGCCCTGTGTGAAACCCTGGCCACACAAAGCGACACTGGGGTGGGCGTGCTCGATCTGGAAATCATCCGCATCGGCGACAGCTTTGACCCGCACACCTGGGACGCGCTGTACGACGTGGGCGCCGCCCTGAAAGCCAAAGCCATTTTGGTGGCCGGTGACGATGCCAACGAGGCGCGCTTGACCGAGAACTACGCCCGCCTGTGCGAAGTGATGAAGCCTTTCGGCATGACGGCAGACCTGGAGTTCATGCCCTGGACCGCTGTGAAAGACGCCAAGTCAGCGCTGCGCATCGTGCAAAACGCGGGCAGCCCCGACAACGCAGGCATCCTGGTCGATGCGCTGCATTTTGGCCGATCCACCACCACGCTCGACGACATCCGCGCCATCCCGCGCGAACTGCTGCATTACGCGCAAATTTGTGATGCCCAAGCTGGCCTGAATTTCACGACCGAAGAAATGGTCCACACCGCCCGCTGCGCTCGCTTGCTGCCCGGCGACGGTAACATCGATGTACAAGCTTTGTTCGACGCCCTGCCTGCCGACTTGCCTGTGAGCGTGGAGGTGGTGAACTTGGACCGAGAAGCCCACACCTCGGTGCAGGACTGGGCCACCGAATGCCTGGCCATGAGCCGCACTTTTGTGGAAGCCTGAGCCATGTTCCACAGTTTTGAAAAACGCTCTCACCTGCCTTTCTTCTTTGGGGCACGCTGGTTCAGCAGTGCATGAATTGCAAAGATCTGGGCTTCAATCCGAAAACCCGCCACGGTCACCACGGACTTGATCCGGGGTCCATGGCTGAAGACCTGGGCCACTCAACACATCCAAACTGCCTGCCAAATCAAGTCCGGCATGACCACAACACACAAGGAAACACCATGGACTTTTCTCTCAACGACGAACAAAAAATGATGATCGAAACGGTGCGCCGTTTCATTGCCGAAGAACTGCACCCCTTGGAAGACGAGATCGAGGACCAAGGCTTTCTGGACAAGCCCATAGCCCAGGCCATCCACGACAAAGCCAAGGCCCTGGGCCTTTACGGGATGAACATGCCCGCTGAACTGGGCGGTGGCGGCCTGTCCAACATGGACCGTATTCTGTGCGAAGAACAGTTCGGCCACACTGCCGACATCTTGATCCGCCGTGCTTTTGGCAACGTGTACGAACCGCTGCTGCATTGCAAAGGTGAGCAAGTGGCCCGCTGGCTCAAACCTGCCGTGGCCGGCACACGCACCTGCGCCATCAGCATCACCGAGTCAGGCGCAGGATCGGACGCCGCCGGTATCAAAACCAACGCCAAGAAAAACGAGCAAGGTTGGGTGCTCAATGGCAGCAAGCACTTCATCAGTGACGGCGAGTGGAGCGACTTCTTTTTGGTGTCGGCCAAGACCGGTGACAAAGAAATCTCGATGTTCATGGTAGACAAAGGCTTGGCCGGTTTCACCGTGGGCAAGGACCAGAAGATGATGGGCCTGCGCGGCACGCCGCACCTGGAGCTGTTTTTTGACAATGTGCAACTCGAAGACGCCGCCCTGCTGGGCGAGGCCGGTCAGGGCTTCAAGCTGGCCATGGGCGCGCTCAATGTGGTGCGCCTGGCCCAGGTGGGCGCCCGCGCCGTGGGCAAGGCCGCGCATGTGTGTGAGCTGATGCTGAACTGGGCCAATGAGCGCCAACAATTCGGCAGCAAAATCGGTGATTTCCAGATGGTGCAACAGATGATCGCCGACTGCGTGATCGAGATCAACGCCGCCCGCTGGATGGTCTACCACGCCGCCTGGATGCTGGACCAAGGCATGGACGCCCGCGAACAGATCGCCATGGTCAAGGTGCACGCCGCAGAGACCCTGGGCCGCGTGGTGGACCGAGCGGTGCAGGTGTTTGGTGGCATGGGCTTTTGCAAAGAGCTGTCCATCGAGCGCTATTACCGCGATGCCCGCATTTACCGCATCTACGACGGCACGAGCGAGATCCATCGCGGCGTGATCGCCAAGAGCGCGATGAAAAAAGGTGCTGTGCTGTTTGACGTGAACCGCTGACCTTTCTGGTGGATCACGTTTGCTGCCACATCACGGGCCGGACAAAGGGGATGGCGTGGGGGCCGTGGCCGATTTTTCTGGTACCCCAGCATGAGGCCGCGGCCCCCACGCCATCCCCGATGCAACACACACCCCAAATTGCAATCTCAGAGATAAAACGAGACTGAAAAATGCAAACCAAATTCATGACCGCTGCTCAAGCGGCACAACTCATTCAAGACGGTGACACCGTGGGCCTCATGGGCGGCGGTGGCGGCCTGATGGAAGCGACACACTTGTTTGAAGCCGTGCAAGAACGCTTCCTGAGCACGCAAACCCCCCAGAACCTCACCGTCATCCACGCTCTGGGCATTGGCGACAAGAAAACCAAAGGCATGAACTGCTTTGCACACGAAGGCCTGGTCAAACGGGTCATCGGCGGCCATTGGGTCTGGTCACCGGCCATGCAACAACTGGCCCTGGCCAACAAGATCGAGGCCTACATCCTGCCCGGCGGTGTCAGCAGCCAACTCATGCGCGAGATTGGCGCAGGTCGCCCCGGCCTCATCAGCCATGTGGGCTTGGGCACGGTGTGCGACCCACGCCACGGGGGCGGTCGCATGAACGATGCCGCCCGGGACGACTTGGCCGAGGTCATCACGATCGATGACCGTGAATGGTTGCGCTACAAGCCCTTCCCCATCCATGTCGCCATCGTGCGCGCCAGCAGCGCCGACGAAGACGGCAACATCAGCTTTGAACACGAGGCGGCCAACCTGGACGCCCAATCACTGGCGCTGGCGGCGCGCAACAGCGGCGGCAAGGTCATCGTGCAGGTCAAGGAGCGCCTGCCCAAGGGCGCGCTCAAAGCCCGTGAAGTGCGCATCCCCTCGGCCTGGGTGGACGCCATCGTGGTCGATCCAGAGCAATCCGCCAGTTACGCCATCCCGTTTGATCCGGCTTTCAGTGGCGCATTGACGGGCGCTGAACGGGCAGCCAGCCAGGCCCAAGACCAAGCCCGAGAAGTGGCCGCCTCGCAAGAGGCCTTCAGCGAACGCCAGGCTGTGGCGCGCCGTGCCTACCAGGAACTCTTCAACACCGACAAAGCCCGCCCCGTCATCAACTACGGCGTGGGTGTGCCCGACGCGGTGGCCAAGCTGATCGCGGCGCGCAACGAACAGCACCGCATCTACCAAACCATCGAGCATGGCACCTACGGCGGCACGCTGATGGACGGCGTGCTGTTTGGCTATGCACGCAACGCCACCGCCATGCTGGACGCCGCCACGCAGTTCGACTTTTACGGCGGCGGTGGTCTGGACATCGCTTTTCTGGGCTTTGGCGAATTCGACGAAGAAGGCTCGGTCAACGTCTCGCGCTTGGGCGGCGTGACCGTCGGCCCTGGCGGCTTCATCGACATCGCGCAAAACGCCAAGAAAGTGGTGTTCTGCGGCACGCTGGCCGCCAAGGGCGTCAAGCTCGAAACTGGAGACGGTCAAATGCGTGTGCGCGCGCAAGGGGCTGTCAAAAAACTGGTCAAGAAAGTGGATCAAATCACCTTTTCAGGCCCGCAAGGTTTGGTGCGCCAACAAGAGGTGCTGTACCTCACCGAACGCGCCAGCTTTCGCCTCACGCCCCAAGGCATCGAACTCTTCGAGATTGCGCCTGGCGTCGACCTGCAACGCGATGTGCTCGACCAGATGGACTTTGCGCCGCGGGTGGCCCAAGACCTCAGGTTGATGGACTGTGCCTACTTCCAGGCCGGCTGACTTGGCTTCAAATCCAAGGCACCGTCAATGTCTGGATCACTGCCGCTGTATCCGGGCGGACACCGCGCCACCAAGCAAACGCCTCGGCCGCTTGTTCGGCCAGCATGCGCACGCCATCGGCCAGGTGCCTCCCGCACCCCTGAAAAGGCGGTGTCAGTGGCAGTGGCCGCGCCCTATCCGCCTGGTTTGGAGGCTTTGGATTTTTGGCGTCTTACCACTTCTGCCTGAATCGCCTGCAAAGTCTTGGCATCCGGGGTTTTCCAGTTGCCGCCGGACTGGTTGACCATGTGGTTGAGGGCTTCAGCAAACGCCTCGATCGACAAATCGGGCTGGCCTCCTCTGGCGGGCATGCCCCTGACCCCCACATAAGCATGGGCGGTGAGGGTGACTTGGCCCTCACGAATCAGGGGTGCCCATTGTTTTTTGTTGCCCACCTGCGGCGACTTGGGAACAGCCTGGGCGTGGCAAGCAGCGCACACCGCCTTGTAAGTCTCCTCGCCCGATGCCCAAACGGGCAAGGCCACCCCACACAGCCCTGCCAGCAGCCAACGCGAAAAAATTTTCATGGGTGTCGTCTTTCATTCCATCGGTCAAAAAATTGATCAACGCTGCACATGGAAAGGCTGATCAGCCCTCAGTTCAGCGGCACCGTCAGCTGCGCGATCACGGCCTGGGTATCGGGCCTGACCCCACGCCACCAGGCAAAGGCCTCGGCCGCTTGCTCGGCCAGCATGCCCACACCATCGGCCAGGCGCGTCACGCCCGCCTGCTGCGCCAGCTTGAGGAATGGTGTCAAACCTTTGCCATAGGCCAGCTCGTAAGCCAAGCAGCCCGGCGCAAACACTCTGGCCGGCAGCGGCGGCAGCTCGCCCGTGAGGCTGGCCGACGTGGCGTTGAACACCACATCAAACGACTGCGCACCCACATCGGCATAAGCCACGCCCCGCACCGGCAGCAGGCCGCTTTGGTGCTGGTGAGCCAAAGCGGCCAGCTCCTCGGCCTTGGCCACGGTGCGGTTAACGATCAGCACCTCGGCAGGACCTTGCGCCAGCATCGGCAACAAAGCCCCGCGCGTCGCGCCTCCCGCACCCAAAATCAAAACACGCTTTCCTTGCAGTGGGAAGGCCAAGTTGTGCACCACATCGCGCACCAAACCCACGCCGTCAAAGTTCTCTGCGTAAACCTTGTTGCCCTCAAACTTCAGGGCATTCACCGCTCCGGCCATTTGCGCGCTGGGGGCCAGATCGGTCGCATAGGCAAAAGCATCCAGCTTGAAAGGCGCGGTCACATTCATGCCCCGCCCGCCGGTTGCGCGAAAAGCGTCCACCGTCCGGGCAAACTCGCCCAAAGGGCCAAGCACCCGGGCGTAGTCCATGTCCTGCCCGGTCACCTGGGCAAAAGCGGTGTGGATGAGCGGCGACTTGCTCTGCTCGATGGGGTTGCCGATCACGGCGTAACGGTCTGTCATGGGGTGTCCAGCAATCAATCCGCTCATCTTATCGCCGCCAAAGACCGAAACGAGGGCCAAACCCATGACAATGCCATTTTGTCGATCGAACATGACCATGACCTCTGATGAACTTGCCGTCGACTGCCACGTGCATGTCTTCGACCCGCTGCGCTTCGCCTATGCGCCAGATGCGGGGTACGTGCCCTCGCCAGCTGAGACCGGCACCCCAACCCTGCTCGACGAAGTGCTGAACGTGCACGGTGTTCGGCACGCCCTGGTGGTTGGCCCCAACTCGGGTTATGGGCTGGACAACCGGTGTTTGCTGGACACTTTGGCGCAAGGCCACGGGCGTTACAAGGGCATCGCCGTGGTCAAGAACGACGCCAGCCTGACCGAATTGCAAGACCTGCGAGCTGCAGGTGTGGTGGGGGTGGCCTTCAATGCCGCGCTGCTGGGCACCGATTTTTATGCCGACACCGGACCCCTTTTGCAGCGCCTGCGTGATTTGGACATGTGGGCGCAAGTGCAGGTGGAAGGTGATCAACTGGTGGCCTTGAACGCTTTGCTGAAAGACAGTGGTGTCCAGGTTTTGTTTGACCACTGCGGTCGTCCCAACGCCGCTGCGGGACTGCAGCAAGCCGGGTTTCAAACCTTGCTGGATTGGGCAGACACGGGCCGCGCTGGCGTCAAGCTCTCTGGCTGCGCCAAGTTTGCGGCCCGGCCCTTTCCCCATGCCGATGCCCTGCCTTATGTGCATGCCTTGATCAAAGCCTTCACGCCGCAGGCACTGGTCTGGGCCTCGGACTGGCCGTTTTTGCGGGCACCGGCCCGCACCGACTACGGCCCGCTGCGGGCCTTGGTCAGGGATTGGCTGCCCGATGCGACCGACCGCCGAGCCGTCTTGTGGGACACCCCCCGGCGCTTGTTCGGCTGGGACGATTGACTGTCGACTTGGGCACAAAAGCTCAAAAAAAACCGCACAGCGGCCCAGGATGCGCTTCAGTGCTGCCCAACCAGTCGGTAAACAAAGGCCCCTAAAAACGCCACCCCCAAGGCACACAGGCTGAAGCCGTAGGTCAGCCAGTCTTGGTCCACCGCAAAAGACATGGCCACCACGCCCACAGACTGTCCGAAGAACAACATGCAGGCAAACAGCGTCACGGCCGTGCCGCGTGCATGGGGCGCCATTTGGGTCGCCTGCGTCTGCAAGGTGTTGTGCACCATGTAAAAACCGAAGCCGGTGCTCAGGCAAGCCAGCATACCCAAAGCCTGTTGGTGGGTCCAAGCCAACATCAACAAGCCCAGCACAACCAGGCTGGCACCCGTGCGCACCAAACCCCGTTCACCCCCCAGCCAGCCCAACCAGCGACGGGCGAACTGGCTGTAAGCCAGACCGCCCACCCCGTACAACATCATGACGGTGCCGGCAAAAACCACACTCATGTCGAACTGCTCATGCAAGTGGGTCGGGATGAACGCCATGGCGCCAAAAATCAAAGCGCCTTCCAAAATGCTGGCGCTCAAAACCATCCGAACGCGGCGGTTGCGGAGCAACTCAAAGGTGTTGGCAAATGCCCCCATGAAGCCCGTTTTGGAAAGTGCTGGAGCGGGCATGCTGAGGACCTTGCGCCATAAAAAAACAGCCGCGATGGCAAAGCACCCGGACACCACCACAAAAGCCGTCCGCCAGCCCAGGTTCTCAGCAGCAAAACCACCGAACCACAGGCCCACCATCATGCCGCTGACGGTGGCCCCCATCAGCTTGGCCAAGGTTTCTTGGCGGCGGTCGTAAGCCACTTGGTCACCGATCCACGCCAAAGACAGCGGAATGATGCCCGCCGCTGCCGCCGCCATCAGGACACGCATGAGCACCAGCATCGTCAGGCTGGACGCCAGGCTGGTGAGGACGCTGAACACGGCACACGCCGTGGCCGCGAGTGAAATCACGCGCAGCTTGCCGAAACGGTCACCCAAAGGGCCATACAACAATTGCATCAGGCCATACACCACCGCAAACACCGACACCACCTGCGAGGCTTCGCCGGTGCTCACCTGGAACTCTTGCCCCAGCACCACCAGCATGGAATCGCACATGCGCATGGACGCCATGCTGGAAAAACCAGCCAGCGCCATGACCCGCAGGCTGTGGCGCTCAGCCTTGGCCGCGTCGGTCATCCGGTGGTCAATTGTTGTTCCAGATCGTGCAAGACCTGGTAGCAAGGCAACACTTGGGCGATCGCGCTGTTGGGTTCACGGCCTTCGCGGATCGCCGCGAAGAACTCCCGGTCCTGCAGCTCAATGCCGTTCATCGACACCGCCACTTGGGACACGTCGATCTTTTCTTCCTTGCCGGTGAACAGGTCGTCGTAGCGGGCCAAGTAGGTGCCGGTGTCGCCGATGTAGCGGAAGTAAGTGCCCAGCGGGCCGTCGTTGTTGAAGCTCAAGCTCAGCGTGCAGATCGCACCGTTGGCCGCCTGCAGCTGGATGCTCATGTCCATGGCAATGCCCAAACCCGGGTGGATCGGGCCTTGCACCGCATTGGCTTTGACAATCGGGCTGCCGCACTGGTAGGCGAACAGGTCCACGGTATGGGCCGAGTGGTGCCACAGCAGGTGGTCGGTCCAGCTGCGGGCCTGGCCCAGCGCGTTCATGTTGGTGCGGCGGAAAAAGTAGGTCTGCACATCCATTTGCTGGATGTTGAACTCACCGGCCTTGATCTTGTGGTTGACCCACTGATGGCTGGGGTTGAAACGGCGGGTGTGGCCCACCATGGCCACCAGACCGGTTTCCTTTTGGACGCGCAGGACTTCTTGGCCTTCCTTGTACACATCGCACAGCGGAATTTCCACCTGCACATGCTTGCCGGCCTTCAGGCAAGCCAGCGTTTGGCTGGCGTGCATCTGGGTGGGGGTGCACAGAATCACGGCGTCCACCTCTTGGAGGGCCAGCGAGTCGTTCAGGTCGGTGGTGACATGGCCAATGCCGTACTTGTTGGCGACCTCTTGGGTCTTGGCGAACTCGCGGCCGATCAAGGAGACGACTTCCACGCCGTCGATGTTTTGAATGCCGTCCAGGTGTTTGATGCCGAAGGCACCTGCGCCAGCGAGGGCGACTTTGATGGTTTTGCTCATGTTCTCTCCGATGTTCAGGTGTTCTCAAGAATCGCGTGACCCACCGCCGTGTTGCTGGCAGGCACATGGTAGAAGCGGTGACGCAGTTTGGGCGCAGGGCCTGTGGCTTGGCCACCGTTGATGTCACTCATCGCACCCCGGGCGATCAGCCACATCACCAACTCAATGCCTTCGCTGCCCGCTTCGCGCACGTAATTGATGTGCGGGACAGCGGCACAAGCCAAGGGATCGGTGATCATCAGGTCCAGCCAGTGTTTGTCCCAGGCGCTGTTGATCAGGCCCGCACGCGCACCCTGCAGCTGGTGGCTCATGCCCCCCGTGCCCCAGATGTGCACCTTGATGTCATCGTCATAGCTTTCGACCGCCTTGCGAATGGCTTGGCCCAGGTTGAAACAACGCTGGCCACTGGGGACGGGGTACTGCACCACGTTCACGGCAAACGGGATCACCGGGCAAGGCCAGGCATCTTTCACGGGGTCCCGCTCACCGAACATCAGCGACAGCGGTACCGTGAGGCCGTGGTCCACGTCCATTTTGTTGACGATGGTCAGGTCAAAGTCTTGCTGGATGACCGAGTGTGCAATGTGCGAAGCCAGTTCCGCATGGCCTTTGACCACAGGCACCGGGCGTGGCCCCCAGCCTTCATCGGCGGGTTGATACTCGGCGGCAGTGCCGATGGCAAAAGTGGGAATCAGGTCAGCGCTGAAAGCGGTGGCATGGTCGTTGAACACCAAGATGATCACGTCAGGTTGGTTGTCCTTCATCCATTGCTTGGAGAAATCGTAGCCCGCAAAGACGGGCTTCCAGTAGTCTTCTTGCGTTTTACCCAAGTCCATGGCCGCGCCGATGGCGGGCACATGCGAGGTGAAAACGGATGCGGTGATTTTGGCCATGTGTTGTTTTCTCAAAAAATGGGGATCTGACCCCAATCAAGGTTTCTTGCCGGCTGCGCCTTGCGGTTGGTTCTGGGCTTGGGCGCTGCCGTTTTCGCCGATGTAACGGTTGCCTTCCACGCTGCGGCCGCCGGCGATCATCATGTTGCGGTATTCCTCTTCGGTCATGCCGGTCATGGAGCCGGCCATTTGCTGGAAGCTCTTGCCGTCGGTCGCGCCAATTTTGGCGAGGAAATAAATATTGCCGCCGGTGCGCATGCACCAGTTCAGGTCACGCGCCAGCACGGCCTGCTTTTGCTCTTCGCTCATGGGCCACTCGTCCAAGTAAGCCCGCTCGTCGGCTTTGAACTTTTCACGGTTCCCGGCCTTCATGAGCGACATGCAAAACTGGTTCAGCCAGTAGCCTTTGCGCGATTGCTCGGCGTCAAAGATGATCGTGCCGGGCACATCGGTGTAAGGTTTGTCGAGTGCCATCAGTTTGACTCCTCAGGCCAATACAAGCGCATCGGGTTGTCCACCAGCAGTTTCTGTTGTAACTCGGCAGTCGGCGCGATGTGCGGGATGAAGTCCACCAACAAGCCATCGTCGGGCATGTGGTCCTTCAAGTTGGGGTGGGGCCAGTCGGTACCCCAGAGCACGCGATCGGGGAACTCCTGCACGATGCGCTGGGCAAACGGGATCACGTCCTGGTAAGCGTTCTGCTCGCCGTTGAGTGCCTTGGGGCCCGTGACGGACAAACGCTCAGGGCAAGACACTTTGCTCCACACGTTCTGGTGTTCGCGCATGAACTTCTGGAACAGCGCGAACTGCGGCCCATCCACCGGCAACGAGACATCGGGGCGGCCCATGTGGTCCACCACCACGGTGGTGGGCAGTGCGGTGAAAAAGTCCCACAGCTCGGGCAAGTCCACGGCTTCAAAATAGATGACCACATGCCAGCCCCATTGGGCGATGCGGCTGGCGATTTCCAGCAACTCGTCCTTGGGTGTGAAGTCCACCAGGCGCTTGACGAAATTGAAGCGCACACCACGCACACCGGCGTCGTGCATGGCTTGAATTTCCTGGTCGGTCACGCTGCGTTTGACGGTGGCCACGCCACGGGCCTTGCCGCCGGAGTTGACCAAGGCATCGACCATGGCGCGGTTGTCAGCGCCATGGCAAGTGGCTTGCACCACCACGTTGCGGGCAAAGCCCAGGTGGTCCCGCAACGCGTACAGCTGGTGCTTGGAAGCGTCGCAGGGTGTGTATTTGCGCTCGGGTGCATAGGGAAACTCGGCACCGGGGCCGAACACGTGGCAGTGCGCGTCGACCGCGCCTGCGGGCAATTGGAATCGGGGCTTGGCAGGACCGGTGTACCAGTCCATCCAGCCTGCGGTTTTGGTGAAGTCACCGGTCGTGGGTTTTGTCATGGTCTGCGCCTCAATCGATGTATTTCAAACCTGCTGCCGCCAGCGGCTCGCGCATCTTGTACATGTCCAGACCCAACACGCCTTGTGCCAATTTTTCGCGCTTGGCGCCTTCGTTGGCTTCGCGCGCCTGGGCGTCCTGCAGCGTCTTGGCCACCAGGGCCTTGGGGACACAAACCACACCGTCGTCGTCGGCCACGATCGCGTCGCCGGGCTGGACAATCATGCCGGCGCATACCACCGGTATATTGACCGAGCCCACCGTCGCCTTGATCGTGCCCTTGCTGCTGATGGCTTTGCTCCAAGCGGGAAAGCCCATGCGGGTCAGCTCTTTCACATCGCGCACACCGGCATCGATGATCAAGGCGCGTGCGCCTCGGGCCATGAATGAAGTGGCCAACAAGTCGCCAAAATAACCGTCGGTGCATTCGGCGGTGATGGCTGCGACCACGATGTCGCCGGGCTGAATCTGTTCAGCGGCCACATGCATCATCCAGTTGTCGCCGGGGTGCAGCAACACGGTGACGGCCGTGCCGGACACCTGAGCACCTGGATAGATGGGGCGCATGTAAGGCTGCATGAGGCCAACACGGCCCATGGCTTCGTGCACGGTGGCCGAGCCCAAAGCAGCCAAACCGTCGGTGGCAGCGCGGTCAGCGCGGGTGATGTTGCGGTAAACAACGCCGAGTTCGTACATGGTTTTCTCCTGAATTTCTTGAAGTGACTTATTGGCCTTTGGCCTTGAGCTGGTCGTCCAAACGCTTGAACACGCGACGCGCATTGCCTTCGTAGACCATGTAACGCTCTTCGTCGTTCAGGTTGGCCGTGGCTTGCACATAGCGCTTGGTGTCGTCGAAGTAATGGCCAGTTTCGGGGTCAATACCCCGCACCGCGCCGATCATCTCGGAGGCGAACAGGATGTTCTTGACCGGAATGACTTTGGTCAGCAGGTCAATGCCGGGCTGGTGGTACACGCAGGTGTCAAAGAAGATGTTGTTCAGCAGGTGCTCGGACAACAAAGGCTTTTTGATCTCCTGCGCCAAGCCACGGAAACGGCCCCAGTGGTAAGGCACTGCACCGCCGCCGTGTGGGATCAAAAACTTCAATGTCGGGAAGTCCTTGAACAAATCGCTGGTCAGGCACTGCATGAAGGCGGTGGTGTCGGCGTTCAGGTAATGCGCGCCCGTGGTGTGAAAGCAGCTGTTGCAGCTGGTGCTCACATGGATCATCGCGGGGATGTCGTACTCAACCATCTTTTCGTATATGGGATACCAGGCCTTGTCGCTCAATGGCGGCGATGTCCAGTGACCGCCCGACGGGTCAGGGTTCAGGTTGATGCCGACGTTGCCGTATTGCGCCACGCACTTGACCAGCTCAGGGATGCAAGTTGCCGGGTCCACGCCAGGCGACTGGGGCAGCATGGCCGCAGGCACAAAGTGGTCGGGGAAGAGTTGCGCCACGCGGTAGCAGAGTTCGTTGCAGATCGCCGCCCAGGTGGACGAGACATTGAAGTCGCCAATGTGGTGGGCCATGAAGCTGGCGCGGGGGCTGAAGATGGTGATGTCCGAGCCACGCTCTTTCATCTTGGCCAGTTGGTTGGTCTCGATGGTCTCGCGCAACTCGTCGTCGCTGATTTTCAGCTCGGACACTTTGGGCATGGACGCATGGTCCTTGATGCCCGCGATCTGGCGGTTGCGCCAGTCTTCCAGCGCCTTGGGGGCGGTGGTGTAGTGACCGTGCACGTCGATGATCAAGGGCTGGGTTTGGCTCATGGCGGATTCCTAAGTGGGTCTGGTGTCTGCCCTCTATTGTGCAGTCTGCCCCTGCGCTGACCCAGCCAGCGCACCCTCTACCAGCTAGAACAAATTTGTATAACAAAGCGATGGGTATGACAAAATCATGCTCACTGAAAGCCTCCCATGGACCTCAAACAGCTCGAATACTTTGTGCGTGTGGCCGAACTGGGCAGCTTCACCCGCGCCGCCCAAGCCTTGAACATCGCACAACCCGCACTCAGCCGCCAAGTGCGCCTGCTCGAAGTGGAGCTCCGGCAAAACCTGCTGGTGCGCAATGGCCGGGGTGCCACGCCGACCCAAGCCGGGCAGCTGCTGCTGGAGCACGGCCGGGGCATCTTGCACCAGGTCGAGCGGGCACGAGAGGAACTGGGCCGGGTGCGCAGTGGCCTGACAGGTCGCGTGGCCTTGGGGATGCCGCCCAGCGTGGCCCGAGTGATCACCGTGCCCTTGACGCGGGCCTTCCGCACCAAGATGCCCGAAGCCCAGTTGTCCATCAGCGAAGGCCTGTCCAGCGCCATGCAGGAAAACCTGCAAAACGGCCGCTTGGACATTGCGCTGCTCTACAACCCCAGCCCGATCCCAGGGATCGCACACAGTCCCTTGGTCAAAGAAGAATTGTTGTGGGTACAACCGCGCCCAGCCGGCCTGCAAGAAGACCCGCCGCCCGCGGCCATCCCTTTGAAAGAAGTGGCCAGCCTGCCCTTGGTGATCCCCACCCGCCCCAATGCGATCCGCATGCATGTGGAGTCTGAAATGGCCGCCATCGGCTGCCGCCCACTCATCGCGCTGGAGATCGACGGCGTGAGTGCCATCCTTGACCTGGTGGCCGACGGCGCAGGCTATGCCATCTTGTCGCGCAATGCCGTCATGCGTTCGGTGCGTCCATCGGCGTTTTCGGTGCGACCAATCTCAGGCCCCGCCCTGACCATCCAGCTCAACACCGCCGTCAGCTCACTGCGCCCGGCCACCCTCACCCAGCAAGCCACACTCGACTTGATCACCGAGGTGGCCAGTCGCTGGCTGACACCCTGATCGCATCAAACATAGCCGTTCTGCATCACCCACAACAAAGCGCTGAGTGAGAAGAAAGACACCACCGTGGTCACCAACAAGGCCGCCGCACTGATGGCGCCATGGCCATGGCGCTGGTAAAGGATGGTGAAGATGCTCAACATGGGCAAGGCCCCCGACAGCAAAGCCGCTGAGCGCAACGCCGGATCGGTCACAGGCACAACCCATGTCAGCACCAGAAAAATGGCCAAAGGGTGAACCAACAATTTGCCAAAGGTGATCTGAGAGACCGTGCTCTGCAGGCCCTCGACCTTCAGGCCCACCAGCGAACCACCGATGACAAACAAGGCCAGTACCGCGCTGGCCTGCGCAAACAAATTGACCGTGCGGGCCAGCGGTGGCAACAACTCAAGGTCAAACCAGGAAAAAAGAAAGCCGCCGGCAATGCCCCAGATCATCGGGTTTTTTGCCAGGTTCTCGAGAGATTGCACGAGCACCCGCCGCCAGTGCCCGCGCAGCCCACCTTCGGCATCGGCCACCGCCAGCATCAAGGGAATGATCAGCAGGTTCTCGACCACCATGTTCAGCGCCAGGGCGACCCCAGCGACCGGGCCCAAGGTCAAGAGCATGATCGGATACCCGACAAAGCCACTGTTGGGGCACGACATGCCCATGGCCATCATGCTGCTGTAACTCAAGCTGTGCTGTTTGACTTGACGCGCCCACAACAAGCCGCCCAGCCCCACCAGCAAGGACCCCAGTGCATAGGCCAAGAGGTAATGCGCATTGAGGATTTCAGCCAAGCGACGCTCAGCCAGCGAATTGAACAACAAGGCGGGCAAGGCCAGGTTCAGGACAAATTTACCCATGACCTGCAGATCGGCTTTGGCGAACAGCCCACTGCGGGTAAAACCATAACCCAGCGCAATCGCCAGATAAATAGGGCCGGTGATGCCCAGAATGTGGAGGGTGGAATTCATGGTGAGGGTCGCTGAATGGCCTGGCTTCGCGCACAGGGTGCGACTCCTGCAAGAGTCAGACTTACAAATCCAGCACCAAGCGGGCTGTCTGACTGCGCGAGCAGCAGACCATCATGCAATCGCCCTTTGCCTGCTCGTCAGGGGTCAGGTACATGTCCCAGTGGTCGGGTTGGCCCGCCAGCACACGGGTGGTACAGGTGCCACAAATGCCTTCTGAACAAGAGAACGGCACATCGTGCCCCGCATCCTGGAGGACTTTCAGGATGGATTCGTCTTTGCTGACCTTCAAGGTCAGACCGCTTTTTTGCAGCTGAACTTCAAAACTGCCGTCGGCAGAGATGGGGGTTTGGGTGAGGTCTACAGAACTCATGCGGTGACTTCCTTGTTGTGTTCTTGGGCCAGCAAACGGTCGATGATGCGGCGAGACTGCACGCCGCCCGAATCGATGTTGAGCATGAGCAGTTTTCGGTCAGGCCATTGGTCGATGTTGGCTTGTTGCAATTGCAGCATCTCCATGTCCTCATGGAAGATGCCGCCTTGGCCAGCCCGAATTTGGTCGGTCAGCGCCGCATCATCGGGCTTGAACTGGCGGGCCATGCCCCAATGGTACCAATGCGAGGTTTCGGTTTCGGGTGTGATGAAGTCCACCACCACGCTGTAGGCCTTGTGCTCCGGTGCCGCGTCAAAGCCGCCCTTGCCCGCCAGCGCCACGCCCACGTCGATCATGATGTGGGTGGGCGGCGTGAAGCGGCAAATTTGCCAACGGTCGACCTTGGCCTGGGGGTCCAGACCATTGGCGCGCATGGCCATTTGCCAAAACGGCGGCGCCTGAATGCCTTGCATGTGGCGCTGCAAAATGACTTGGTCATCCTCTACCGAGGTGGTGCAAGGCGTCTCGTCGATTTCGGGCTGACCGATGCTGGTGGCGTGCACATAGGTCTCGTGTGTCAGGTCCATCAGGTTGTCGATCATCAAGCGGTAGTCGGCCTTGACGTGGTAGAGCCCGCCACCGTAGGCCCAAGCCGGGTTTTCAAAAAATTCGAACACTGGCATCTGCGATTCATCGGCCTTGGAGGGGTCGCCGGGCCAAACCCAGACAAAACCATATCGCTCGACCACGGCAAACGCTTTGATGGCCGGAAAGCCCTTCACACGCTGACCGGGCATCTGCACGGTTTTGCCGTCCACGCCCATTTCCAAGCCGTGGTAGCCGCACTGCAAATGGCCTTTGCACACCTTGCCCAGCGACAAGGGGGCGCCGCGGTGCGGGCAAAAGTCCTCGACCGCCGCCACTCGGCCATCCGGGCCTTTGAAGAACGCCATCTTCTCGTTGCAGATGGTGCGGCCCAGGGGCTTGTCGCCCAAGGCCTCGAGTTCGCTGATGGTGCAGGCCACATACCAAGTGTTTGTGATGAACATGTTGTCCTTCCTTTCTAATTCAAAGCTTGCGGGCCAAGCCCCGCAGTGTGTCCAACAATTGGGGGCTTCTCACACGGTGCGGCGGCATCGCTGGCGGGCACCCCATGGCCAAACTCCAACGACACCAAGCTGTGGCAGATCTTCAGGATCGCTTGCGGGTGCTGCTCCACGATACTGGCTGAAAGGCCCTCTTCGCTGGTGATTCTGACCCTATTGCGTTCGTCAAGGCGTGGGGACAGTTCCTGCACGCGCCCGAGCGTCCACAATCGGATTTGTTTATTCTCGTCAAACCTTTGGGAAACCGATCTTCACTCAAATTTCAGGCCACAAACCGATTGACTGTATCCAGCGAGACAGCCCAGGAACTGCGGGGACAATCTCGGCATGGAATGAAATACAAGGCATGAACTTGCAATTTTTGGAATTCGACTGCAGCGAAGACAGCGAAGGCGTGGTCTGCTGGGATGCGCTGGCCCAACCCGCCGCCCGCCACACCAGCGCTTTGCTGCAGGAAGTGACGCAACTGCTGGCCTGGGGCCACCGCTCGAGCCCGCAAGCCCCTGGCCCCTTGGAAGACGGCGCGGAGTGGGACTTTGATCTGCACATCCACAAGGCCAACGCGCCCATATCCGCCCATTGGGACAGTGCACATGAAAAGCTGCGCCTGTCGCCTCATGCCTTGACCGGTGACGAGATCACTTTGAGCCTGAGCATCAGTGGCACCCCATCATTTGCCAAGGCCTTTCGCGATCACTGGGACGCCCCATGAACGACGCGCCTGAAACCCCGGTACGCCCTGCCCCGGTCAGCTTTGTACAGGCCCTGAAGTTCTGGTTGTGGCTGGGCTGTATCAGCTTTGGTGGTCCGGCAGGCCAGATCGCCCTGATGCACGAAGAGCTGGTGTTGCGCCGCCGCTGGATTTCTGAACAGCGCTACCTGCACGCGCTGCACTACTGCATGCTGCTGCCCGGCCCCGAGGCACAACAACTGGCCACCTACACCGGCTGGCTGATGCACGGCACACGCGGCGGCATCGCAGCCGGTGCCCTGTTTGTGCTGCCATCCTTGGTGCTGCTGATTGGTCTGAGCTGGGCCTACACCGTGTGGGGCCAACACCCTTGGGGCCAGGCGCTGCTCTGGAGCCTCAAGCCCGCCGTGACCGCGCTGGTGCTGCAAGCGGTGCACCGCATGGCCAAACGCACGCTCAAAGCGCCTTGGCTGTGGGCGCTGGCTGTGGCCTCGCTCATGGGCACGCTGTGGGGCTTGTCTTTTCCGTGGATCATCTTGGGCGCGGCACTTTGTGGTGACGTGATGGCACGCCATCGCCCCGTGGCTGCGGCATCCCATGGCGCAGGCAGCACAGCACCCGACGCCCCTGCTTGGCTGGACGACGACACGCCTCAACCCGGGCACACCCATTACAGCCCTACCCGCCTGGTGCGTGCCTTGCTGCTGGGCGTGGGGCTTTGGGCCATCAGTTTGGGGGGCATTGCCCTGCTGCTGGGCACCACCCACACGCTCACGCAGATGGGCGGCTTTTTCACACAAGCGGCCTTGCTGACCTTTGGCGGCGCTTATGCGGTGCTGCCCTTTGTGACACAAGCGGCCGTCACACACTTCGGCTGGCTCACGGCCCCACAAATGATGGACGGCTTGGCCTTGGGCGAAAGCACACCGGGACCGCTCATCATCGTGGTGGCCTTTGTGGGCTTCATCGGCGGGCACAGCCAGGCCCTCTTGGGCCACCCCTTGCTGGGCGGTATCGCAGCGGCTTGCGTGGTGACCTGGTTCACCTTCTTGCCCTCGTTCGTGTTCATCCTGGCCGGTGGCCCGCTGGTGGAAGCCACACGCCAGATGCCCACCTTGGCCGGACCCCTGCAAGCCATCACGGCCGCCGTGATCGGTGTGGTGCTGCACTTGGCTGGCGTGTTTGCCTACGCCAGCTGGTGGCCACAAGGCTGGAGCCAAAGCCCCGACTTCAGGGCCATCGCACTGACGGCGGTGGCGGCATGGCTGCTGATCGGCCAGCAGCGCAGCGTGATGCAGGTGCTGGGGCTGTGTGCGGGGGTGGGGTTGGTGGTACGGGCACTGACGTGAAGGACTGTGATGAAAAATGATTTGTGGGCATCAAGCTTGGAATCACTTGAAAGTCTGAATGGGTTTTCTTTCGCCTCCAAGGCATTGTTGATCTATGGTGGCTTGATGTGGCTTGCGTTGGGGCTCACCTGTCTGATGTCACTCAGCGATGCCCGCACCCTGCGAGAGGTGGGCATTTGGGTCAAACCCATGAAATTCATGGCCGCCACCGCCCTCTTTGTCTGGACCACCGTGTGGCTCAGCGAATGGGCCAACCCGGCTGTGGCGCAAGGCCATGCCTACCAAGGCATCTGCCTGCTGATCGTCCTCACCTCCTTGTTTGAAGTGGTCTACATCAGCTACCAGGCTTCGCGAGGGGCAGCGTCGCACTACAACACCAGCGACCCGTTTCACGCCTTCATGTTTGGCCTGATGGGCCTGGCAGCGGTCGGGCTCACTGCCTCGCAAGCCTGGCTGGCTTGGGAGATCTGGTCGGCGCGTGGGCCCCACGGTTTGTCTGTCACGGCCTGGGGTGTGGTGGTGGGCTTGGTCTTCACCTTCGTCCTGTCCACCGTGAGTGGCTTCATGCTGGGGGGCCATCAACCCCCAGCGGGCCAAGGCTTGCCGCTGGTGGGCTGGCATCTGCACCAAGACATTCGCCCTGCGCATTTTTTGGGCGTACACGCCCAGCAACTCATCCCCCTGTGGGGCTTGATTGGAGAACGCTGCTTTGGCAGTCACGCCTTGCAAGCCCTGGGCGCTGGGTCTGCCGTTTATGTGCTGGCTTGGGGAGTGATGACCTGGTTTGCTGTTGCAGCCTGACCCCTCAAGGCCCGGGAACAAGGAAGTTCCCGGCCGTGAATTGGACGGAGGGACTGCTCGGGTCAAAACTCACGCCGGCAGGATCGAGGCCATCCTGGATGCGTTGCAATTGTTGTTGTAGCAAGCGGCGCAACTTGACGATGCCAATGTCGGATTTGGCCAAGTGCTCTTCCGAGTGGTGGGCAATCACACCTTGGCTGACCATGGCTTCATAGTCGCCTGGAAATTGTTGGTGCTCTTCTTCCGTCAACTCTTCCCACAATTTGCCGTTCAGTCGTGAGCGCATCTTGACAAGTTCGCCCTCTTCTTTGACACGACCCACCACATAGATCCGAAATGAGTGGTCATCGATGGGCAAGATCCAACCCAATGATTCGACCATGCCATACCGGCCGATGCGGGGACTGGGGATCACGCGCAGTGTCGGCAAGCCGGCTTCACTGATGCGGCGAAGCGTTTGACCATCGGGCAGTTGACGCAAAGAGACTGTGCGCACGCTGTGCTCTTGGGTTTCCCAGGTGACCTGGGGCATCAGCGCCATTTGCTCCACGAACTGTGTGCCGCTGAATGACGAGTGCAGGATGACGACATGGAAAGGGTCGACCAGATTTTCGTAATGTTGCAACCAATTGCAGGGAATGATGGGCGGCCCACCGCCACCAATGCTGTTGTCATTGACTTCCAGAAACTCCCCGTCCTCCAAGGTTTCAAGACACTCGTAGCGTGGCAAAACCGGTTTTTTCTCGGGAGGCCCCAAGTAGGCCCAGATCAGGCCATAGAGCTCTTGCAAAGGGTACCAAGGCTGGCGGACATTTTGGCGGTTCAGGTCCTCGCCGGGCTCACAAGGTCTTTGCTTGCAGTGGCCTTCGGCGTCGAAAAGCCAACCGTGGTAGCAGCATCGGATGCCTTCTTCTTCTACTTTGCCGTAAAACAAAGAGGTACCTCGGTGTGCGCAATGCGGGTAGACCAAGCCAGGACGACCTTTTTTATCGCGAAACAAAATCAAATCTTCACCCAAAACGCGCACTTTGCGCGGTGTGGTGTTCGCATCGCTGCACACGCCAATGGGGTGCCAATAGCGGCGCAGCAATTCACCCATGGGGGTACCACGCCCGACTTGGGTCATTTCCAAATTCGAGGTCGCCGGGCGCTTGTTGTAGGCCGTGCCCGTATCGATGTGGATCGGTATGGTGCGTTGAGAGTCGCTCATGAATTGGCCATCAATTGCTTGGAACACCAGCGGCTTTGATCAGCTCGGTGACACGCGGAAAGTCAGCCTTGAAGACCTCCATGAACTGCTGAGGCGTGTTGCCCAGCGGCTCAAAACCAAAGCTGATCAATTTGGCTTGGACATCCGGCATGGCGGTGATTTCGCGCAAGGCGCTCACCCAGGTGTTTTGAAGGTCCCCATGCAAATTGGCTGGTGCATACATCCCGATCCAACTGTCCAGATCGAAGCCCTTGAATCCTTGCTCTGAAAAAGTGGCGATCTGCGGCATGGTGGACACCCGACGCGTGCCCGCAACGCCCAGCACTTTCATTTTTCCGCCTTGTGTTTGCGCGCGTGCGGTCGAAGGGTTGGCCCATGCAAAGTCGAGCAACTCACCCAACAAGTCGTTGTGCGCGGCCGCCTCAGACTTGTAGGCTGCATGGACCAGCTTGGAGCCCGTTTGCTGGGCCAGCAGTTCACCAAACAGATGGGCCGACGATCCATTGCCCCAGGTCCCGTAGCTCAGGCTGCCTTTCCTCTTGGCATGGTCCACCAGGTCTTTCAGGTTGTTGAGGGGTGCATTGGATCGCACCACCAGCATGGGGCCGCCAACGGCCAGCATGCTCAAAGGACTGAAACTTTTAACGGGGTCGTAGGGCAGCTTGGCTTGAAGGATGGCATTGTTCACATGGGTCAAGGGCAAAGTCATCATGACCGTGTAGCCATCCGGTGCGGCCTTGGCCACGTAATCTGCTGCAATGATGCCGCTGGCGCCGGGTTTGGGGTCGACCACGATGGCTTGTCCCCAGCGCTGCTGGAGTTTGTCGCCATAAATGCGGGCCAGGCTGTCAATGGGGCCGCCAGCGGTGCCAAAAGGCACGATCTTGATCGGGCGATTGGGAAATCCCGTTGACTGGGCCATGCCGGATGCCGCAGCCAGGGCCCCCATGGTGCAAAGAAGCGTTCGACGTGAAAGCAGCATGGACCGTCTCCAAAAAAATAAATGACCAGATCAGTTCGTCTCCGCGGGCAAGACTTCACCCACGCATTCGCCGAATCCAATGCGAACATGGCCTTCGCGTTCGCAGACACCACGCAAGACAATCGCATCACCATCGAGCAAGAAACTTCGCTGCTCGCCGTTGCCCAAGGTGATGGGTTCTTTGCCGGCCTTGGCCAGTTCGATGATGGCACCCGCTTCTGGCGCTGTGGGACCAGAAACGGTGCCTGTGCCCAGCACATCGCCTGCGTGCAGATTGCATCCGCCCGCGGTGTGCTGCACCACCATTTGAGAGACACACCAATGCTGGTATTTGAAGTTGGTCTTGGAGATTTCTTGAGCGGGGCTTCCCAGCTCACGCATCTTGGCGGTTTGCAATGACACCGACAAGCCGATGTCCAGACCCCCGTGGGAACGCAGGTCTTGTCCATCCAGGTAAGGCAAGGGCTGAGGGTGTTCGTCTGCCCGCGAGAACGGGAGGCGAAATGGGGCCAGCGCCTCCATCGTCACGATCCACGGCGACAGCGATGTGGCGAAATTTTTACCCTGAAAAGGTCCCAAAGGGGCCATTTCCCAAAATTGGATATCGCGGGCTGACCAATCGTTGAGCAGGCCCATGCCAAAGATGTGCGACTCAGCGCGATCCATCGCCACAGGACTGCCCCAGTCGTTGTCTTGACCGATATAAATGGCCATTTCCAATTCATAGTCCAAACGCTGGCTGGGACCATAGGTGGGTTGCTCTTGACCGGGTGCGATGGCTTGGCCCATGGGTCTGTGCAAGCGCTGCTGCACGCCCAAACTCGATGCACGGCCATGGTAGGCAATCGGCATCCAAAAAAAGTTGGGCGCGACTTGACCACCGTTGCCAATGGCCATGCCCACATTGCGTGCGTGGTGCAGCGAGGTGTAAAAATCGGTGTACTCGCCCACCTGAACGGGCATGCCAATTTCTGCCTCCGACTGAGCGAGCAATGCGGTTTTGAGCTGCTGCTGCACGTCAGACGATGCGTCTTCGCGCAGTGCCAGAAACATCGCCACGCGCAGCGCATGCCAAGCATCAGTCCCCATGCGCATCAAATCACGCAAATCACGGCTGGCAGCTTGCACCGCAGCCGCGGCCAGCGCGGTGTTCACACCCGGCACACTCAACCAAGCCGATTGGGTGGCCAAAAGCGTCAGATCAAGCACCTGATCGCCAATGGCCACGCAGCAGCGCCAAGCTTCTTGTCTGCCCAGGCGTCTGCATCGGCCATAAGGCAAGTTCTGAATCGGGAAATCACTGCCATTGGCGCTGGCCAACCAACTTCGGGCTTTGGGGTCGTGGGTCAGGTTCAAACTGTTCATGGTCCACAGCCCTTCAAGATGAGGCCATCAAGGCATCGTCAAAGATGGCCACCGCACGGGTCCAACCTGCCGATGCACCCCGGATCTTGTGTGGAAAGCAGCTGATGTAAAAACCCGCCGGCGGCAACACCTCGAGGTTGTGCAGTTTTTCGATGTGGCAATAACCAATATCGCGTCCGGCTTTGTGCCCTTCCCAAATCAAGGAGGCATCCTGGGTCTCGCCATACTTCTGTGCGGTGTGCACGAAGGGGGCATCCCAACTCCAGGCGTCTGTGCCGGTCAGTCGCACGCCCCGCTCGAGCAAATACATGGTGGCCTCGTAACCCATACCGCAGCCACTGGCCACGTAATTGGGGTGGCCATAGCGCATGCCGGCGGCGGTGTTCACGATCACGATCTCCAGCGGCTTGAGCGTGTGCCCAATGCGTTGGAGCTCCGCTTCCACATCGGCAGCGGTCACCACATAACCATCGGCGAAGTGGCGAAAGTCGAGTTTCACACCCGGCTGAAAGCACCACTCAAGGGGCACATCGTGGATGGCAATGGCGGGCTTTTTCTCGCCCAGCGCTTTGTCCATGGTGGAGTGAAAGTGGTACGGCGCATCTAGGTGTGTCCCGTTGTGCGTCGACAGTTGCACCAGCTCCACGGCCCAACCCTCCCCGTCGGGCAGGTCTTCTTTTTTGAGGCCGGGGAAAAAAGGCTCGATTTGCTCGTAAGTGTTTTCGTGCGTGAAATACTCGATCTTGGGCGCAAAAGCAGGTGGATCGCTCAACACATCGTTTTCGAGAAAGATGGACAAATCAACAAATTTTCGGGTCATCATGGTCTCCTGGTTTGAGGGTGAAATCAAGGCCGCTGCCAGCGCAACAATCGGTGTTCAAGTCCTGCCAGCACAGCATTGCTGGCGAATCCGATAGCGCCCAACAGCACAATGCCAGCGAACAACTCACTGGCGCGAAATGAACGGGCGGCCAGCAAAATGGCTTGGCCCAAACCGGCTTGGGAGGCGATCATCTCGCCAACAACCGCCACGATCAGAGACACCGTCATCGACAAGCGCATGCCGGCCAAAATGTCGGGCATGGTGGCTGGCAAGCCGATCTTCCAGGCAAAGGCGGTGCGCGACATTTGCAAGCCAGAGGCCACTTCACGCAGCCGAGGCTCCACATTTGCCAAACCTTGCACGGTGGCCAGCAGCACCGGCCACATGGCACCAAAGGACACCACAAACAAGACCATGCCCGAGCTCAATCCAAAAATTGAGATAGCCAAGGGCAAAACCGCTGAGGCAGGCAAAGGTCGCAAAAACTCCAAAGTGGGGGCAATCCACTGCCTGGCTATCAGCGACATGCCAATCAAAGCGCCCAATGCCACACCGATGAGGGAGGCCAGGCCCCAGCCCAGCAGCATGCGCAGCAGGGTCTGCCCACTCGCCACGGCCAGGTCTGCGCTGTCTGCGCCTGGCTGATTTGAAAACCCTTTGACCAGGCTTTCCCAGGTGGCTTCGGGCGTGGGCAAGAAAACACGGCTGACCCATTCGCCATGGCTGGCCATCCACCAAAGAACCACAAAAGCCATGAGCACGGCCACGGGCTCGATCCATTGGGTCATGGTCAATGGCTTGCTCGTCATGTGCTCACCTTTGAAGTTTCAAGCACCGCTCCGCCCATGCGCACAAACACCCAGTGCTGGGCACGCAGCGTCAGCACATTGATGAGCATCCCCACCACACCAATCCAGAACAACCAAGCCAACATGCGGGCAGGCTCCATGCTTTGCTGCGCGATCATCATGGCGTAACCCATGCCATGGGGGTTGGCCGCGATCTCCACCGTTACAGCCACCACCAGCGCCACCGCCACGCCCAGCCGCAAAGCCACAAACAAGCGCGGGATCATGGCGGGGAAAACGATCCACTTGGTGCGCTGCCATGCACTCAATCCCAGCGCAGAAGAAACTTCCAACAAACGTGGCTCCACTTGCCTTGCTGCCGCTTGGGTCAAGATGAGCATGGGCCAGAAGGTGGCAAAGGCCACCACACTCAACTCCATCCGAACACCAAATCCAAACACCAGCATGGCCAATGGGATGAGCGCCACCGATGGGATGGGCCGCAAAATTTCGATGGTCAAAAACCCCATGCGTCCGGCACGTTGAGACAGCCCCAAAACCAGGCCCATCACCAAACCGCCCAAAGCCCCCAACAACAAGCCCAAAGCGGCGGTGCCCAACGTGAAGCCAGTCACCCGCCACAAACCCTCATCGGTGTTCAACCACAGCAGTGACCACCAAGCCTTGAGTGCCTGAGTCGGCGTGGCCAAAGCATCGCTGCTGTCTGCCACGCTGCGCACATACAGCTCCATGACCGACAACAAGAGCACAGGAAACACCCAAGGGCGCAAGCGTGACCACATCTCAGGCATGCCCCAGGTAGTGATACAGCTCACGGCGCAAACGCAAGAATTCAGGGTGTTCTTTCACGCTGAGTTGGTCGCGTGGATGGGCGATCGGCACATCAATCACAGCGGCCAAGCTGGGCTGCTCGGGCGTGGGGTTGGTGCGCAAGGCCACCACGCGATCACCCAAATAGATGGCCTCTTCCAGATCATGGGTGACAAAGAGCACCGTGAGGCCTTGCTCACGCACCAGCCGGGACAATTCGTCTTGCAAGGCTTCGCGTGTCATGGCATCCAAAGCGCCAAAGGGTTCGTCCATCATCAGCACATCCGGGGACTGCGCCAGGCAGCGTGCAATTTGCAAACGTTGCTGCATCCCCCCCGACAACTGCGCAGGGAACTTGTGCATGTGCGCTTGCAGGTTGACCGTTTCCAAAACTTTTTGCACCCGGCCTGCCCTTTCGGCCACCGGCACATCCGCCGCCTCCAAGGCCAGCATGACATTGCCTTCGACCGTTCGCCACGGCAGCAAGGCACGGGTGTAGTCCTGAAAAACAAAAGCCACTTCGCGCGAGGGCCGCTGGACAATCTGTCCGTTGCGGCGAATTTGGCCAACGCTGGCCTGCACAAAACCCGCTGCCGCCCGCAGCAAAGTGGTTTTGCCGCAGCCCGAGGGGCCAATGATGCAGACAAACTCTCCCCGTGCTACTTCGAAAGAGGTGGGCGAGAGAATTTCTCGCCCACCGAGGTGAATACCCAGGCCTTCAAACGACAGCAAACTTTCGGAACTCATTTGACGATGAGTGAGGTCACTTTGGGCGAGGCCTTGAGCATCTTCTGGTCGTTCATCATGTCCACCCAATAGTTGAGTTGCTTTTCGCTGATCACGGGGGTGGGCGGATTCAATTGCATGCTGGCCAGCACCTCTGGTGGGAGCTTGATGTATTTGCCGATGTGCGCACGCACGGCACCATCGTTGGCGGGTTTTCGGATGAAGTTGGCCCCCTCGATGATGGCTTCCTGGAAGGCTTTGACGGCGCTGGCGTTTTTGGCCACCCAATCGCGACGGGCGGTATACAGAATGCTGGGCATGCCATCGGGCTGAAAAGTCGTGTAATAAGACGCCACATAGCCCGTGCCGCTGGCCAAGATGCGTGCCATGAAGGGGTCTCCGGTCACCACACCATCGAGCGAACCCGAACGCAGCAAATCACTGTGCTGCGGGAAGGAGGCTTCGATGAAATTGACCTTGGTGGGGTCAACGCCATTGAGTTTGAGCCATGCGCGAAAGGTCACGTGCAAGTAAGCGCCCAAGCCTGGCACACCGATTTTTTTACCCACACAGTCTTGCGCTGTACGGATGCCACTGCCCGCACGGGCCACGAAGCCCACACCCGTGACGCTTTTGCTGGTCATGCCACCGCCGCCGACCACCACGTGGTCCAGCCCACCGTCGACCGCTTGCAAAAAAACCGAAGGTGTGGGGCCACCCATTTGCAAGGAATCCGATTGGATGGCGGCAGGAATGGAGGGGTTCAGTGGGATAAACTTGGGCTCGACGTCCAGACCTCGTTTGCTGAAATAGCCTTCTTCTTTGGCCACGAAGACGGACGCAAAATCATTGACCGCCGTGAAGCCAAAAACGATTTTGGTGGTGGATTGTGCTTGTGAGGGCAAGACGGAAGCACCGACCGCCGTGGCTGTGAGGCTGAGGAATTGGCGGCGAGAAAAACCCAAAGTGGTGGTCATGAATGTCTCCTGTTAGTCGAGCGGGGGGTGAAACGATTGCACGGCTCCCCGTATGCCGTGCACGATGAACTGAACCAAATGCGATTGGACTGCAGGGTCGCTGGGCGTGCATTCACCATGGGACAGCCGAGCCACGCGGTCGTCGATCAAATGGTGAAGCAAAACACCGAGACTGAATTGGTAGCACCAAGCGGCCGTGCCGCGCGAGACCTGTGCCAGGGGGAATTCGGCCGCCAAGGTTTCGTGCAAAGCCGAAATGAAGGCTTCGGCCATGGGATCAAAAAAATCACGCAAGACGGCATCGGCCTCATCACTTTGTGGACTCAAGCCTTTGGTGATCAAAATGGCATAAGACTGCCCCTCAGGACTTGAGCGAAGCTTGATCACGGGGGAGATGAACGCTTCAACAATGCGCTGTAATTTTTGTTTTGAATGCGCTTGTTCTTGCAGGGTTCTCAAGCCCTCTAGCCGTTCTTCAATCGTGGCGGACCAGTGCTCAAAGATCGCATGGAAAAGCGCTTGCTTTTGCCCAAAGTGGTAGCCCACCAATGCCAGAGGCACCTGGGCTTCTTGAGCGATTTGGCGAATCGAGACCGCATGAAACCCGTACTTGGCGAACAAGCGTTCGGCGGCCAACAAAATTTGTCCCTTGCGATCTGTGCGCAATGGCGAGGCACTTTTGCGTGCCCTTGATCGAGGCAAAGGGTGGACTGCCGTGTTCATGAAAACCATTGAACGCTTGTCCAATAAAGTTGAACATTCGTACAAACCCGATGCCGAACGGTCCGAATGGAAGGCGCCATGTGGGATGCAAGAGCCGCTTCACCCCAAGGCCGTAAGCAGCCCTTTGCAAGCAGCTTCAAACCATAGCCCCCCGCATGACGACTCACTCCACCGTGATCTTCTCGTCTTTCACGATCTTGGCCATGGCAGGGATCTCGGCCTTGAGCCAATTGCCAAAATCGGCCGGGCTCATGGCCGAGGGCTCTGCGCCCAGCGTGGTCAAACGTTCACGCACATCCGGCAATGCGGCAATGCGCTGCACTTCGGCATGCACTTTGTCAATGACGGCTTTGGGTGTGCCTGCAGGGGCCAGCAGCCCCTGAAAACTGCCCGTCAAAAAGCCAGGCAAGCTTTCGGCCACCGTGGGGGTCTCGGGTGTTTGGGCATTGCGCTTGGCGCTCGAGATGGCGATCAGTTTGATCTTGCCCGCCTTCACATGCGGGTAGGTGGCGACCATGCCGTTGAACATGACGTCCACCTGGCCGCCAATCAAATCGGAGATGGCTTGTGCACCGCCTTTGTAAGGCACATAACCCCACTCGATGCCGTTGCGCTGTGCGTACATGACGCCCGCCAAGTGCGAGGCGCTGCCCATGCCTGCGGCCACCGCATAGTTGAGCTTGCCCTTTTGCGCTTTGGAGTACGCCACCAGCTCGGCCGGGGTGTTGGCGGGCACCTTGGTGCTCACGGCCAACAGGTGCGGCGAGTAAGCCACCATGGCCACCGGCGCAAAGTCGTTGGCCACGTTGAAGGGCAACTTGAACAAGGCAGGGCTGATCACAAGATTGCCCACGTCCATCAGCACCAAGGTGTAGCCGTCCGCCGCCGACTTGGCCACCGCGTCGGCACCCAGGTTGCCGCTGGAGCCGGGTTTGTTTTCAATGACCACAGGCTGACCCCAGCTCTCGGTCATCTTCTGGCCCAGCATGCGGGCCAACACGTCCGAGGTGCCACCCGCAGGGAAAGGCACCACAATTTTGATCGGCTTGTTGGGATAGACCACCGGTGTTTGGGCCTGTGCTGCACCACAGAGGGTGACAGCAGCCAAGGCAGAGATAAGAATTTTGAACATGGTTGAACCTCAGTCGAGTTTGATGTTGGCGGCTTTGATCACTTGGGCCCATTTTTCGATTTCAGCCTTTTGGAAAGCCTGAACCTGCTCTGGGGTCAGCACCGAAGGTTGCATGCCCAGCCCTTTGATGCGCTCTTGCATTTCAGGACTCTGAATGATCTTCAAAATTTCGGCATGCAGTTTGTCCACGATGGGCTTGGGCGTGCCGGCGGGTGCAAACAGCGCTTGCCATGAAACCACTTCAAAACCGGCGGTGCCGGGCCAGCCCGATTCGCTCACGGTGGGCACATCGGTCAAGGTGTCCGTCAAGCGCTTGCCAGAGGTCACCGCCAAAGCACGCAGCTTGCCGCTTTGGATGTGGGCACCGGCCACCACGGTGGTGTCGAACATGAAGTCCACCTGGCCGCTCATCACGTCTTGGATGGCGGGCGCACTGCCCTTGTAGGGCACATGGGTGAATTTGACATCGCCTTTGAACGCCAACAGCTCTTGCGCCAAGTGTTGCGATGTGCCGTTGCCCGCCGATGCACCCGAGAGTTTGCCGGGGTTGGCTTTGGCCGCCGTCAACAGGTCTCTGAGTGTTTTGTAAGGGCTGTTGGCGGCCACCACCAACACCACCGGGTTGGTGCCGTACAGGTACACCGGGGTGAACGATTTGATGGGGTCATAGCCCAACTTGGGGTACAGACTCACGTTGATGGCGTGCGAACTGATGGTGCCGCCCAGCAGGTTGTAACCGTCGGCCGGGGCGCGTGCGGCGATCTCGGAGCCCACACTGCCGCCCGCACCGCCTTTGTTCTCAATGACGAGCGTGGTGCCAAGGGCCGTGCCCAGCTTTTGCGAGACCACACGGGCCAGGATGTCGGTGGTGCCGCCGGGCGGGAAAGCGACCAAATAATTGATCGGCTTGGCCGGCCAAGGCGCGGTCTGGCTGAAGGCCGCAGGTGCCATGGTGGCTGCGGCGCAGGCCACGGCGGACTGGATAAATTGGCGGCGGTGTGTCATGGCGTGTCTCCTCTTTGTGAACAGATGGTTCAGGTGATGGGTGCTGGGTTGAACAGCACCAGCGCATTGTGCAGTTTCCAGTGCTCGGCCCAGGTTTTGCGGCCACTGGCCACATCCAGCAGCAGGTGAAACAACTCCCACCCTGCTTCTTCGATGCTGATCTCGCCATCGGCAATGCGCCCGGCGTTCATGTCCATCAGGTCGTGCCAGCGACGTGCCAAATCGGTGCGGGTGGCGACCTTGACCACGGGGCAAGCCTGCAAACCATAAGGCGTGCCGCGCCCGGTCGTGAACACATGCACGTTCATGCCCGCGGCCAGCTGCAGCGTGCCGCAGATGAAATCGCTGGCGGGCGTGGCGGCGAACACAAGGCCTTTTTGATCCGCCTTGAGCTTGTCGCCCGGGGCCAGCACGCTGGCAATGGCCGAGCTGCCGCTCTTGATGATGGAGCCCATGGCTTTTTCGGCGATATTGGACAAGCCGCCCGCCTTGTTGCCCGGTGTGGTGTTGGCGCTGCGATCCACACGGCCGCGTTCGAGGTACTGGTCGTACCAGCCGAGTTCGCGCACGATGGCTTCGGCCACTTGGGGGCTGGCGGCGCGGCTGGTGAGTTGCTCCACGGCATCGCGCACTTCGGTGTTTTCCGAAAACATCACGGTGCCACCGGAACGCACGATGAGGTCGGCCATGTAACCCACCGCCGGGTTGGCGGTCACGCCGGAAAACGCGTCGCTGCCACCGCACTGCACCCCCACCACCAGCGCGCTGGCAGGCACCGTCTGACGGCGGCGCGCGTTCAGGCGTTCCAGGTGCGGGCGGGCGCTTTGCACGATGTGCTCGATCATGGACATGAAGCCCACATGCGCATCGTCTTGCAGGCAAACCAGGTCCAGCCCTGGGTCTTTCTCTCGCGCACCGTGGATGGGGAAGCTGCCCGGTGGCAGCAAGCGATCAGGCTGCAGTTTTTCGCAGCCCAGGCTGACCAACATCACCTCGCCGCCAAAGTTGGGGTTCAGGCTGATGTGGCGCAAAGTTCGAATCGGGATCTCGGCCCCAGGCGCCTCGATCGCCACGCCGCAGCCATAGCTGTGTTCCAAACCCACCACGCCATCGACATGGGGATACAGCGTCAACAACTCGCGCTCGATGCGCTCCACGGCAATTTTCACCACACCGGCCACGCACTGCACTGTGGTGGTGATGGCCAGCAGGTTGCGTGTGCCGACCGAGCCATCGGCGTTGACATAGCCTTCAAAGCTGAAGCCCTCCAAAGGGGCTTGCGGCGAAGGCTGAGCGGTGGCCATGGGCAGGCCTTGCAACTCACGCGCGGGCGGAATGTCGAGCAAACGCTCGTGCACCCAACTGCCCCCCGGGATGGCCGTGCGTGCAAAGCCCACCGGCACGTTGTAGCGCAGCACGGCTTGGCCTGGCGCGATATCGCAAAGCGCGACTTTGTGGCCTTGCGGCACCTTGTCGCGCAAGACCAGGCCTGCGGCAACCCCTTCGGGCATGACGGTGCCGGCAGGCAAGCCACCGTCATTGGCGATGATGGCCACGTTGTCGGCAGCGTGCATTCGAATGGCCAAAGGCGCGCGGACAGAGCTCATGGACAGGTTTCTTACTTCAGCAAATTCGGCAACCACAGCGTGAACAGGGGCACATAGGTCACCAACAGCACGGCCACGGTCAAGGCCCCATAAAAAGGCGCGATGGTGCGCATGACCTGCCCCACCGAAATGCCACCAATCGCGCAACCCACAAATTGCACCGACCCCACGGGCGGCGTGTTCAAGCCCAGCGCGCAGTTGATCAACAGCATGATGCCGAACTGCATGGGGTCCATGCCAAAGTGCATCGCAATCGGCATGAAGATGGGCGTGCAGATCAGGATGGTCGCGGCCATGTCGAGGAAGGTGCCCAGGATGAACAGCAAGATGTTGATCATCAAGAAAATCACCCAAGGCTCGGTGCTGATTTTTTGCATCAAAGCACCCGTCATCTGGGGGACTTCATACAAGGCCATGAAATAACCAAAGGCGTTGGAAATGCCGATCAAAAGCAGCACCACGCCCGTGGTCTTGCAGGCTTTGGAACAAGCCTTGAGGAAGTTTTGCAGCGTCATGGTGCGGTAAACGATCACCGTGACAAACAGCGCCCAAGCCACCGCAATAGAGGCCGACTCGGTGGCCGTGAATGCGCCCGACAAGATGCCGCCCAAAATGATGACCACCACAAACAGCCCGGGCAAAGCCGCACCAAAGGACTTGATCACTTCGAGCCAGCCGGGGAAATTGCCGTGCACGGGGTAACCGCGGCGCACCGCCACCCAGTAAGCCGCGCCCAAATTGCACAGCGTCAAGATGATGGCCGGCACCAGGCCCGCCAAGATCAAACCCAGCACACTCACCGAGGCCAGGCCTGAAGCGGCCAGCGTGAAGATGATCATGTTGTGCGAGGTGGGCATGATGGCCCCCACCAAGGACGCGTGCGTGGTCACGTTCACCGCGTAGTCGGCGTCGTAACCCTCTTTCTTCATGAGCGGGATCATGACCGAGCCCATGGCCGAGACATCGGCCAATGGCGAACCGGCCACGCCACCAAAGATGGTGCAGCCGACCACGTTGCTCATGCCCAAGCCGCCGCGCACATGGCCCACCAGGCTGTTGGCAAAACGCACGATGCGGTCGGCAATGCCGCCGTAGAGCATCAGCTCACCCGCAAACACAAAAAACGGAATGGCCAAGAAGGAGAACACCTGCATGCCGCCGACCATTTTTTGAAAAACCATGGCCACCGGCAAACCCGCCGCGATGATGGTGGCCACCGAGGACAGGCCAATGGCAAAAGCCACTGGCACACCCAAGATCAAGAGCAAGGTGAAGCTCAGGGCAAGAACAGTCAATTCCATGGCTTCAATCCCAAACAGGCTTCACGACTTCACCCCGCAGCAGTGCCACGATGTGCTCCAGGGAGAACAACACAATCAAGGCGCCGGCAATGATCACCGGCACATAGTCGATGCCATCGGGCACCGGCAGCATGGGTTTTTTCTCGGCCCATTTGGCAGAGGCCCACAGCCAGCCGCCTTGCACCATCAAGAAGCCAAACAAGGCCACCAGCGCGTGGATCAACACTTCGATGCGGTGCTGCCACTTTTCGGGCAGCAAGACGACCAGCGACTCCAGGCCGATGTGGCCCGCATCACGCACCCCGACGGCCAGGCCAAAGGCGGTGACAAACAGCACGATCAGCATGGCCAGTGCTTCGGCCCAAGTGGGGGTGTCGTTGAGCACATAACGACCAAACACCTGCCACTGCACGCACAAGATCACGGCGAGCAGGCCGATCACGGCCAGGACCAAACAGACCTTGGAGATGGCGGCACAAAATTTGGTGAACATGGAACGCTCCAGCCCCTGGCGCCGTGCCAGGGGCATTGGGATGCACAAAAAGACTCAGCCGATCACTTGGTGTCTTGGATCGCTTTGATGGCACGCTTCATATCGGGCGTGGTCATGAACTTGTCGTACACCGGTCCCATCACGGCCTGGAAGGAACGCTTGTCCACGTCAACGATTTCGGCGCCTGCGGCTTTCACATTGGCCAGCGATTTGCCTTCGGCTTCATCCCAAGCCTTGCGCTGAACCGCCACCGACTCTTTGGCGGCTTGACGGACCATGGCTTGCTCGTTGGCGGGCAACTTGTCCCACACCACTTTGGACATCACCAAAATCTCGGGGGCCATGGAGTGTTCAGTTCTGGAGTAAACCTTCACGGCCTCGACGTGCTTGGCGGTGTCAAAAGAAGGGATGTTGTTTTCAGCCGCATCGATCAGGCCCGTTTTGAGGGCCGTGTACACCTCGCCATAAGGCATGGGGGTGGCGTTGGCACCCATGGCGCTGACCAGGGCGACCCACAGGTCGGACTGCTGCACGCGGATCTTCAAGCCCTTGGCATCGGCCACGGTTTTGATGGGCTTTTTGGCATAGATGGAGCGGGCACCGCTGTCGTAAAAGGCCAAACCCACATAGCCCACGGACTCGCAGCTCTTGAGGATCTCAGCGCCAACGGGGCCGTCCAGCGATTTGCGCATGTGGTCCACCGAGCTGAAGAGGAAAGGCATGGTGGGCACCATGGTCATGGGGCAGACACCATTCATGGGGGCCACGTTCACACGCACCAAGTCCAGCGCGCCGATCTTGACCTGGTCGATGGTTTCTTTTTCAGAACCCAGTGCGCCTTTGTTGAAGACCTTGATCTTGTGCTTGCCACCTGAAAGCCTCTCCAGCACCGTGCTCATGTGCTTGACCGCGACCACGGTCGGGTAGTCATCGGCGTTGTGGATGTCGGCCGAACGGAACTCGGTCGCTTGCGCAGAAAAGGCCACAGCAGCAGCGATGGCCATCAGGGATTTGTTGAGTTTCATGGTCTTGTCTCCAGGGTTAAGTTTTTGAAAAACACGTTACACACTAGCGGGAAAACGGGAAAAGACAGGCTCGGGCAAACCCTGCACACCGGGCTGCAGGGCAATGACAGAACCGCTGCTGCCACGCATGGCCTCTGTGGTGTGCGCCGGGATGATCGAGGTCACCAACATTTGGTCGAGATCGGCGCCACCGAAGGCACACATCGACGGCTTGGGCATGGGCACCGTGAGCGATTGACACCATTGGCCTTGCGCGTCAAAGGCGTGGATCTGGCCGGCGTCGTTGCCACAGATCCAGTAATGCCCTTGCGCATCGACCGCCGCGCCATCGGGTCGGCCAGGCCAGTCGTTCATGTCCACAAACAAACGGCGGTTCGTCAAAGTGCCGCTCGTGGCCTCCAAATCAAAGGCCCAAATTTTTTGTACCTTGGGGTGCGAGTCCGACAAATACAAGGTGCGTCCATCGGGGCTGAGCCCCAAGCCATTGGGGGTGAGCAAACCGGTGACGTGCGGACCCGTCAGGCCCCGCTCATCCAAGCAATACAGACCGCCCAAGTCGCAAGCCAAAGACATGTCCATCACCATGGTGCCCACCCACAGGCGGCCACTGGCGTCGCATCGCCCATCGTTGAAGCGCATGCCGGGGGCAGGATGTTGGATGTGGGCCAGCCAATCGATGCCCACTTGCCCGCCTTCTTGCAGGGTGACGTTGGCGATACCGGTTTCCATGGCGGCGATCAATTGACCCTGCACCGCCGTGAGCGCGATGCAGCCTACGCGCTCAGGCATGTGCCAGGACTGCACAGCATCGGCGGCGCCCAAAACGGTGCTGCGGATGCAGGCGCCCTCGATGTCCACCCACCACAAACGCTGGGCGCGCACATCCCAAACAGGGGATTCGCCCACGCGGTCGGAGGTGTCTGCAATGGTTCGGTATGCGTTCATGAAAAAGTGGCCATGGTCTGCGGTGTTCTGCTACATTCGGCCAAATGCCTGATGTGATCAGTTGTCGTACAAGTTAATTGTGAAAGCCCTCCGTCCAAACTGGAATGCGTATTTACCCGATGAAGACCCCGCAAGCCGATCCAGAAAAACGCAAATCACGCAGCCTGACCTATGAATTGGTCGATCAGCTGAGCGCTCAAATCCAAAACGGCACCCTGAGCAGCGGCCAAAAACTGCCGACCGAAGCAGCCATCATGGAACGCTTTGGCGTGAGCCGCACGGTGGTGCGAGAAGCGATTTCCAAGCTGCAAGCAGCCGGCCTGGTCGAGACGCGGCACGGCATCGGCACCTTTGTACTGACGCCATCGGAGTCTCCGTCTTTTCGCATCAACCCCAGCCAGCTGAGTACCCTGCACGATGTGATCGCCCTGCTCGAATTGCGCATCAGCATCGAGACCGAAGCCTCAGCACTGGCCGCTGTGCGCCGCACCGAAGCCAATTTGAGCGTGATGCAAGATGCCATGAACGCGTTTTCTGGGGCCATCGAAGAAGGCCGCGATGCCATTGCCGCCGACTTTCAGTTTCACCACGAAATCGCCCGCGCCACGCAAAACAACCACTTCGCCGACATGATGAATTCGCTCGGGGCGCAGTCCATCCCGCGCGCCCGACTCGAGTCCGCCCCCGTTGTCGATGCGACCCGGTTGGCCTATTTGCGGCGGGTGCACCAGGAGCATGAAAACATCTTGAATGCGATTGCCGCACAAGACGCCGAATCGGCCCGCGCCGCCATGCGCACCCACCTGTCCAACAGCCGCGACCGACACAAAAAAGGCGCTTCGAGTCACCACTGACACCCGCGCCAAGGGTTAACACGCATCACCCAATGCGGGTTTGAGTTGTACGATGTCTGTCAAATCAACAGCCAATTCACCCATGTCTCAGCCCCCCCCCACCCCTGTTGTCACGCGCATGCAGGTGATCCCTGTAGCGGGCCACGACGACATGCTGATGAACCTCAGCGGTGCCCACGGCCCCTTCTTCACCCGCAACATCGTCATCCTGACCGACTCGTCGGGCCACACCGGCCTGGGCGAAGTGCCCGGTGGCGAAAAAATCCGCCAAACCCTGGAAGACGCCCGCCCCCTGGTCGAAGGCCTGCCCATTGGCCAGTACAACCGCGTGCTCAGCGCCATGCGCCAGCAGTTTGCCGACCGCGACAGCGGTGGCCGGGGCCAACAAACCTTTGACCTGCGCACGACCATCCACGCCGTCACCGCCGTGGAAAGCGCCCTGCTCGACCTGCTGGGCCAACACCTGAATGTGCCTGTGTGCGCTCTGCTGGGCGAAGGCCAACAGCGCAGCCGTGTGCAAATGCTGGGCTACTTGTTTTATGTGGGCGACCGCCAGCAATCCGACCTGGCGTACAAGAGCGAGCCCGATCAGGCCGACGACTGGCTGCGCCTGCGCCACGAAAAAGCCATGACCGCCGACGCCGTGGTGCGCCTGGCCGAAGCGGCACAAGCCCGCTACGGCTTTCAGGACTTCAAACTCAAGGGCGGCGTGCTGCGCGGCGAGGAAGAAGTCGAAGCCGTGGTCGCCCTGCACGAGCGCTTCCCCAAGGCCCGCATCACGCTCGACCCGAACGGCGGCTGGCTGCTCAAAGACGCGATTCGTTTGTTGCGCGATCACCGCAGCACCATGGCCTATGCCGAAGATCCCTGCGGCGCAGAAGGCGTGTTCTCGGGCCGCGAGGTCATGGCCGAATTCCGCCGCGCCACAGGCTTGCTGACCGCCACCAACATGGTGGCCACCGACTGGCGCGAAATGGCCCACAGCATCCAACTGCAGTCGGTCGACATCCCGCTGGCCGACCCGCACTTCTGGACGCTGCAAGGCTCGGTGCGCGTGGCGCAGCTGTGCCAGATGTACGACCTGACCTGGGGTTCGCACTCCAACAACCACTTCGACATTTCTTTGGCCATGTTCACCCAATGTGCGGCAGCGGCCCCCGGCAAAGTCACCGCCATTGACACCCACTGGATCTGGCAAGACGGCCAGTTCCTCACCCAAGACCCGCTGCAAATCAAAGACGGCTACGTCGATGTGCCCGCCAAACCCGGCTTGGGCATCGAGGTGGACATGGACGCGGTGATGAAAGCCAACCAGCTTTACCAACAGCACGGCTTGGGCGCGCGCGATGACGCCATCGCCATGCAGTACCTGATCCCCGGCTGGAAGTTCAACAACAAGGCGCCTTGCATGGTGCGCTGAGCACGCAGGCCATTCACCTAAAAGGAAATACATGAAACTCGGATTCATTGGCTTGGGCATCATGGGTGCACCCATGGCCGGACATTTGCTGGCCGGTGGCCACGAGGTTTTTGCCTTTTCGCGCAGCGGCGTGCCTGCGGGCGTGATCGCTCAAGGGGCAAAAGCCTGCGCCAGCCCTGCAGAGGTCGCGCAAAAAGCCGACACCATTTTCACCATGGTGCCCGACACCCCGCATGTGGCCGATGTGCTGTTTGGCGACAAGGGTGTTGCACAAGGTCTCAGTGCAGGCAAGACCGTGGTGGACATGAGCTCCATCTCGCCCATCGCCACCAAGGAGTTCGCAGCCAAGATCAATGCCCTGGGCTGCGATTACCTGGACGCGCCCGTCTCGGGCGGCGAAGTGGGTGCCAAAGCGGCCAGCCTGACCATCATGGTCGGCGGCTCGGAAGCCACCTTCCACAAAGTGCAACCCCTGTTTGCGCTGATGGGCAAGAACATCACCTTGATCGGCGACAACGGCAGTGGCCAGACCTGCAAGGTGGCCAACCAGATCATCGTGGCGCTCAACATCGAGGCCGTGGGCGAAGCGCTGCTGTTTGCCGCCAAGGCCGGGGCCGACCCGGCCAAAGTGCGCCAAGCCCTGATGGGCGGCTTGGCCACCAGCCGCATTCTGGAGCTGCATGGCGAGCGCATGATCAAGCGCACTTTCAACCCGGGTTTCCGCATCGAGTTGCACCAGAAAGACCTGAACCTGGCGCTCGAAGGCGCCAAGGCCATGGGCCTGAGCCTGCCCAACACCGCCAGCACCCAGCAGCTGATGAGCAGCTGCGTGGCCAACGGCGGCGCAGGCTGGGACCACTCGGGCATCGTGCGCGCCCTCGAGATCGCCGCCAACTTCCAGATCAGCCCCACGCCAACCGTCTGAGGAACACACCATGGACATGCCCATCAACCATTTCAAACACGCGATCCAATCAGGCCAAAAGCAGATCGGTCTGTGGTCGCACCTGTGCAGCAACATCAGCACCGAGATCCTGGCGCACTGCGGCTTTGACTGGCTGCTGCTGGACATGGAGCACTCGCCCAACGACCTGACGGAAATCGTGGCGCAATTGCAAGCCATGAAGGGCAGCCCCACCACGCCCATCGTGCGCCCACCGTGGAACGACATGGTGACCTTCAAGCGCCTGCTCGATGTGGGCGTGCAAAGCCTGCTGGTGCCCTACATCCAAACCGAAGAAGAAGCGCGTCAAGCGGTGTCTTACACCCGCTACCCGCCTCACGGTGTGCGCGGCTATGCCGGTGCGCCCCGCGCCAGCCACTACGGCCGCGTCAAGGGCTACGCACAGCACAGCAGTGAAGAAATTTGCATGTTGCTGCAAGTCGAAACCGTGCTGGGCCTGCAAAACATCGAAGCCATTGCCAATGTGGACGGTGTGGACGGCGTGTTCATCGGCCCCGGCGATTTGTCGGCGGCGCTGGGCCACCTGGGCAACCCCAAGCACCCCGATGTGCTGAAAGTCATTGACGAGTCCATTGCCCGCATCAAGGCCTGTGGCAAAGCGGCGGGCATCCTCACGGGTGACGAAGCGCTGGCCAAGCACTATGTGGAGCAAGGTTGCCTCTTTGTGGCCGTGGGCGCCGACCAAAACGTGCTGCGCGACAGCGCCACCGCCTTGGCTGGCCGTTTCAAATCCTGAACTCTGGACAAGACATGCTGACCAACCCCGCCTCGACCATTCGTTTCCCTCGCTTGCTGCTCACGGGCGCGGGCGGCAATCTGGGGCAAGTGTTGCGCCCTCGCCTGAAAGCCTATTGTGATGTGCTGCGCGTGAGCCACCGCCGCGACTTGCCCCCTGCAACGGCCGGAGAGGAAGTCCAACTCGCCTCCCTCGAAGACAAAGACCAGATGATGGCCCTGCTCGACGGTGTCAGCGCCGTGGTGCACATGGGCGGCGTCTCAACCGAACAGCCTTGGGACCCCATCTTGGCGGGCAACATCGTGGGCATGGTCAACCTGTATGAAGCCGCACGCCTGCAAGGCGTCAAGCGCATCGTGTTCGCCAGCTCCAACCATGTGACCGGGTTTTACCGCCAAGACGATGTCGTCAACACCCGCATGCCACCCAAACCCGACGGCTTTTACGGCCTGTCCAAAGCCTTTGGCGAAGACCTGGCCCAGCTGTATTGGGACCGCTGGGGCATCGAGACCGTGAGCCTGCGCATTGGCTCCTCCTATGCCGAGCCCAAAGACCGCCGCATGCTGGCCACCTGGCTGAGCTTCGACGACCTGGAGCGCTTGGTCGTGGCAGCCCTGACTGCCCCCATCGTGGGCCACAGCATCGTTTACGGCATGTCGGACAACCAAACCACCTGGTGGGACAACACCCATGCCAAACACATCGGCTACCGCCCTTTGGATTCGTCCGACGTGTTCCGTCCTGCCGTGGAAGCACGCCAACAAAGCATCGACAGCCAGGACCCAGCCGCCATTTTCCAAGGCGGCGCGTTTGTGAAAGCCACGCCCCACGGCTGAATCCCATGCCGCATGGGGTAACCTCCAGCCCGAAGGAACCCCATGCGCGATTTGCCCCCCTGCCCTCAATGCCACCATGAACGCAACTGTCAAGCGGGACAGCCGCTGATCTGCCTCAGTTGCGCCCAGCCCATCGATGGCCAGCCCAAAGATGGCCAGATCGACGGCCGTGGCCCCCTGCAGCGGAAAACCGAATTCGTCCCCAAAGACTGATGCAGGCATGAGCGACGGCAACCAGATCTATTGGCCCCAGAGCTTCATGGCGCTGTACGTGCCGCTCGGCAAAATCAAGCCCAGCATCGGCCAAGGCGAGATGGCCGAGCGCTACGAGCTGTGTGAGGACCTGGCCAACTTGCTGACCGAGCAAGCGGCCACCCTGCAGTTCACACTGGGCATCACCGAAGAACTGGTGCTGCAGCAATGTGAACAAGGTCTGCTGGCCGAACCCTCGGTGGTCTCTGCGCTGGAGGCACGCTGGGTCGTCTGCCGCTTGGCCGAGCTGCTGAACTGGCCGATGCCCCCATTGCAGCAAAGCCCGCAAGCACAAGACCCTGTCACCTAAGCTCACCGCTTTGGCGGTGTCAGCTGACAAGATGCATTCATGAGTACACCCCACCACGATTTGCAGCGCATGCTGAACGGCCCGATCCTGCCGACCTTGCTGCGACTGGCCGCCCCGAATGTGCTGGCCATGGTCATGACGGTGCTGGTGGGCATTGCCGAGACCTACTATGTGGGCCGTCTGGGCACCGCTCCGCTGGCGGCCATGGCACTGGTGTTTCCATTTGCCATGCTCACCCAGATGATGTCTGCAGGCGCCATGGGCGGCGGCGTTTCGGCGTCCATCAGCCGCGCCTTGGGTGCTTCAGACTTGCCGCGTGCCCAGACCTTGCTGCAACACGCCTTGGTGATCGGCTTGGGCGCGGGCCTGCTATACAGCGCCATCTTCCTGATCTGGGGCCCCAGCTTTTACAGCCTGCTGGGCGGTCGGGACACCGTGTTGCACGAGGCCGTGCGTTACGCCACGGTGCTGTTTGCCGGCGCAGTGCTGGTCTGGTTGATCAACACCCTGGCCTCTGTTGTGCGCGGCACCGGCAATATGCGTGTGCCCTCGGTCGCACTGGTGGCCACCGCCGTTTTGCAAATCGTGCTGGGCGGCGTGTTGTCTCTGGGCGCAGGTCCGGTGACTGCCATGGGCATGGTGGGCGTGGCCTGGGGGCACATCATCGCCACGGCTGCGGGCGTGGCGTATTTTCTGTGGTACCTGATGAGTGGACAGGGGCGGCTGAGCCTGCAAATGCGAGGCTTCAAGTTGCAGCGCAACATGTTTGCCGACATCCTCAAGGTGGGGGCTGTCGCCTGCCTGTCCCCGGTGCAGTCGGTGCTGGCCATTTTGATTTTCACCGGCATGCTGGCGCAACTGGGCACCGAGGCCCTGGCCGGTTACGGCATCGGCCAGCGGCTGGAATTTCTCTTGATCCCGATCGCCTTTGGCATTGGTGTGGCTTCAGTGCCTATGGTCGGCATGGCCATGGGGGCAGGCAAGCCGGCCCGTGCACGGCGCGTGGCTTGGGTGGCAGGCGGCGTATCCGCCTTCAATCTGGGCGTGATCGGTGCAGTGGTCACTTGGGCGCCTGATCTTTGGTCAAAGCTGTTCACGCAAGACCCCCTGGTTCTGGACTTTGCACGGCAATACCTGGTGACCGCTGGCCCGGCCTTTCCCTTCTTTGGCCTTGGCCTGACCCTGTATTTCGCTTCCCAAGGTGCTGGGCAAGTCATCGGGCCTGTGCTGGCCGGAACGGTGAGGCTGGTTTTGGTGGCAGGTGCAGGCTATTGGCTGTCGCTCCACCAAGGCACTGCCGGCCACTTTTACACCTTGGTCGCATGGGCCATGGTGCTCTACGGCCTGGTCACTGTTGCCGCTGTCAAACTCACGCCGTGGGGCCCTGGCGCAAAATCCTGAGCACATGCCCCTGAAAAGAAACAAGGCACTGGCAAAACTGGCTGTCGTTCAAGCCGCTTTGTCCAGACCCAGCAAACGCACCGCGTTGTCTTTCAAGATGCCGGGCATCACCTCGGGCTTGAAGCCCGCCACCTCGAAGTCTTTCATCCAACGCTCAGGCGTGATCAGCGGGTAATCGCTGCCAAACAAAACGCGGTCTTTCAGCAAGGTGTTGGCGTACTGCACCAACTGCTTGGGAAAGTATTTGGGGCTCCAGCCCGACAGGTCAAGCCAGACATTGGGCTTGTGCGTGGCCACACTCAACGCCTCGTCTTGCCACGGGAAGCTGGGGTGCGCCATGACGATCTGCATGTCGGGCCAGTCGATCGCCACATCATCGAGGTGCATGGGGTTGCTGTAGGCCAAGCGCAAACCGCCGCCGCAACGCATGCCCGAGCCAATGCCACTGTGTCCGGTGTGAAAGATCGCGGGCAACTTGTGTTCGTTGATCACGTCGTAAATCGGCCAGGCCATCTTGTCGTAAGGGTGGTAACCCTGCACCGTGGGGTGGAACTTAAAACCCTTGATCCCTTCTTCCTTGATCAGGCGCTCCGCCTCACGCGCACCCATCTTGCCTTTGTGCGGGTCGATGCTGGCAAAAGCGATCATCATGTCGCTGTTGTCACGCGCAGCTTTGGCAATTTCTTCGTTGGGAATGCGACGGCGGCCCAGCTGCGATTCACTGTCCACCGTGAACATGACCAGGCCGATCTTGCGCTCTCTGTAATAGGCCACAGTCTCGTCGATGGTCGGGCGGCGATTGCTGCCAAAGAACTTGTCGGCGGCGCGGTCGTACTCCTCGCCGTAGTTGTCAAACGGGTTCCAGCAGCTCACTTCGGCGTGCGTGTGGATGTCGATGGCGATCAGGTCTTGGTGGTTCATGATTTTCTCTCTCCGCTTCGATGGGATAAACCATAGCCGAAGACGGGCACAGACCGCGTCGCAGGCAAGACTAAAACCGGTCAGCACATCGGCCACCTAGGGAAAGCACCAAGCCTAAGGACGCTGCTGGTTCAGCACAATATGATTATCAATAATAACCTTCTTGGCCTCTCGGGTCAAGTCTCCCGAAAGCCCTTGCGATGACAAACACCCCGCACCCCGTTCTTGAACGCGCAGCCGCCCATGGTGTTGCTTTGGAAATGCAAGGCGCCGTCGCCGTGGTGCGCCTGTGCCGCCCTGCCAAACGCAACGCCTTGTCCGATGCCCTGATCGAAGCTCTGCGCGATGTGTTCCAAAACCTGCCCCCTGAGGCCTGTGCTGCCGTGATCCACGGCGAAGGCGATCACTTTTGTGCGGGTCTGGATTTGTCCGAACTCAAGGAGCGCGATGCCGGCGAGGGCATTCACCATTCACGCGGCTGGCATGTGGCCTTGAACGCGGTCGAGCAAGGGCGGGTGCCCGTGGTGGCCGCTTTGCATGGCGCGGTGGTGGGCGGCGGCTTGGAGCTGGCCGCTGCCTCGCACATCCGCGTGGCCGACGAGAGCACTTTTTACGCGCTGCCCGAGGGCACACGCGGCATCTTTGTGGGCGGCGGTGGCTCGGTGCGTGTGCCCAAGCTGATCGGCGCGGCCCGCATGACCGACATGATGCTGACTGGCCGCGTCTACGACGCGCAAGAGGGTGAGCGCGTGGGCTTGGCACAGTACCTGGTGCCCACCGGGACCGCATTGGCCAAGGCCATCGAACTGGCCAAGCGCATTGCGACCAACGCACCCCTGACCAACTTTGCCCTGACACACGCCCTGCCCCGCATTGCCGAGCAACCCGCAGACCACGGCTTGTTCACCGAAGCGCTGATGGCCTCGATTGCCCAAGCTGCACCCGAAGCCAAAGCCCGTGTGCGCGCCTTTTTGGAAGGCAAGGCCGCGAAAGTTCAAAAAAGCTGAACCGGACAAGAACATGAACGCCCCTCAATTTCGCCCACTCAAATTTGGCGTGACCCGCGTCACGCTGCAAGGTGGCGTGCCAGGCACCCAGTACCTCAAGGCCGATCAAGACCTGCAAGCCTTTCCGGACCGCCTGACCGACCGGCTGCAACACTGGGCGCTCACCAAGCCCCACCAAACTTTCATGGCTCGGCGCGTGAAAAATGCCGATGGCACGCTGGGTGAATGGCGACACATCACTTACGACCAGGCGTGGAAAACAGCGCGCAGCATTGCGCAAGGCCTGATCAACCGAGGCCTCAGCGCAGAACGTCCCGTCGTCATCCTGAGCGAAAACAGCTTGGAGCATGGCCTGTTGGCTTTGGGATGCCTGGTGGCGGGCGTGCCCCATGTGCCCACTTCGCCGCCCTACTCGCTGGTCAGCGTGGACTACGACAAGCTCAAGCATGTGCTGAAAACCGTGACGCCTGGCCTGGTCTTCGCATCCGACGCCCGTTACGCCAATGCCATAGCCGCCACGGTGGCCAACGACATGGAAGTCGTCATGGTCGAAGGCGAGGTGCCTGGCCGCAGGGTCACCGCTTTTGACAGCCTGTGCGCCACCACCGCTACGCCTGCGGTAGATGCCGCCATGGCCGCTACTGGCCCCGACACCATCGCCAAGTTTTTGTTCACCAGCGGCTCGACCAAGATGCCCAAGGCCGTCATCAACACCAACCGTTTGTGGTGCGCCAACCAACAACAAATGGCGCAATCCATGCCCGTTTTGGCTGACCAAGAATTGGTACTGGTCGACTGGCTGCCTTGGAACCACACCTTTGGCGGCAACCACAACTTTGGCATGACCGTGTTCCACGGCGGCACGCTCTACATTGACGATGGCAAGCCCACGCCCGCTTTGATGCACGAGACCCTGCGCAATCTGCGCGAGATCGCACCCACGGTTTACTTCAATGTACCCACGGGTTTTGAAGCGATTGCCAACGCCATGCAAACCGACGACCAGCTGCGCAAAACGCTGCTTTCGCGATTGCAGATGTTCTTTTATGCCGGTGCCACTTTGGCCCAGCCCATCTGGGAAAGCCTGTACGCCAGCCAAGAACGTGAAGTGGGCGAGCGCATCGTCATGGGCACGGGTCTTGGGATGACCGAATCCGGCCCCTTTGGCATCTTTGTGACCAATCCCTTGGTGCAAGCGGGCGATCTGGGCGTGCCCACGCCGGGCCTTGAGCTCAAGCTGGTGGACACCGATGGCAAAACCGAAGTGCGCTACCGCGGCCCCAACATCACCCCAGGCTACTGGCGCAACCCTGAAGAAACAGCGGGTGCGTTTGACGAGGAAGGCTTTTTCAAGACCGGCGACGCGGTCCAATGGATCGACAAGAACAATGTGCACTTGGGCTTGAAATTTGACGGACGAATTGCCGAAGACTTCAAGCTGGCCACGGGCACTTTTGTGAGTGTGGGACCGCTGCGTGCCAAGATCATTGCAGCGGGCGCGCCCTACATTCAGGATGCGGTGCTCACCGGCATCAATTTGAAAGAAGTCGGTGCCATGATCTTTCCCACACCGGCTGTGCGTGCCTTGAGCGGACTGGGCACTCAAGCGCCGATGTCCGATGTGTTGGCCGCTTCACCTGTGTTGGCCAAGTTCCAGGACATCGTCAACCTGCTGGCTCAAACCAGCACCGGCAGTGCCAACCGCATTGCCCGCCTGTGCCTGCTGAGCGAGCCTCCCACCATTGACAAGGGTGAAATCACAGACAAGGGTTCGATCAACCAACGCGCAGTGCTGAAACACCGCGCCGACACCGTAGAAGCGCTGCACGCCGATACGCTGCACGGCATCGTCAAACCCCAAACGTGAATCACTCGCTGGTCATACCCGCGAACGCGGGCATGACAAAACCGCATCCGCCTACAAGAGAAAGGTACTGACATGAAGATCCAAGGACAAGCGGCACTGGTCACCGGCGGTGGCTCGGGGCTGGGCGAAGCCACAGCCCGCGAACTGGCCCGCCTGGGCGCCCAGGTCGCGGTGCTCGACCTCAACATGGACAACGCCAAGCGCGTGGCCCAAGACATCAGCGCGCAATATGGAAACGGCTGCGCCGTGGCGGTGTATTGCAACGTCTCAGACCCGGACAGCATGGCCCAAGCCCTTGCCACCGCCGCCGCCGCGCACGGACCTGCGCGCATCCTGATGCAAATTGCCGGCATCGGCACCGCCAAGCGCGTGGTCGGCAAAGACGGCAAGGCCGCGCCGCTGGAGGAGTTTGCCAAGGTGATCAACGTCAACCTGATCGGCACTTACAACGCGGCGCGTTTGTTTGCCGAGGCCTGCGCCCAACTCGACCCCATGGCGGATGGTGCGCGTGGCGTGATGGTCTTCACCGCCTCGGTTGCCGCCTTTGATGGCCAAGTGGGTCAACAGGCCTACAGCGCCTCCAAGGCCGGTGTGGTGGGCATGACACTGCCGATGGCGCGCGACCTGGCGCAGCACGGCATCCGCGTGTGCACCATCGCCCCTGGCCTGTTCAAGACACCCCTGCTGGCGAGCTTGCCCGAGCCAATCCAGCAATCCCTGGCCGCCAGCATCCCCTTCCCCGCACGTTTGGGCAAGCCCAGCGAATTTGCCGAGTTGGCCTGCCACATCGTGCACAACGACCACCTGAACGGCGAAGTGATTCGCTTGGACGGTGCCCTGCGCATGGCGCCTCGTTGAGCGGAACCATGAACAAAACGGTTGTTTACGAACTGCAAGTGGTGTTCGGCGACTGCGACCCCGCAGGCATCGTGTTCTTTCCCAACTTCTCCAGGTGGATGGACGCGTCGTCACTCCACTTTTTCATGCAGTGCGGCATCCCGCCTTGGCGCGAGCTGGTCAAGACGCGCGGCATCGTGGGTACCCCGCTGCTGGAAATTCACACCAAATTCATCCGCCCCGCCACCTATGGCGAAACCCTTCAGGTGCACACCAGTGTGCAGGAGTGGCGAGACAAAGTGTTTGTGCACAAGCATGTGGTCACGCGCGGCGACACGGTGATCTGCGAAGGCACCGAAGTGCGCGCCTTTTGCATCAAACACCCCGAAGACCCTGACCGCATCAAAGCCATCCCTGTGCCCGAGGACATCAAGGCTTTGTGCAGCTGATGGATCCCATTCGACCTTCCCCCCCTTTGGAGGAGACCCGCATGCGCAACCGTCGAGAATTCGGCAGACCTGAACCAGTGCTCGGGACTGACATGGGTGTCCCGGGGGCTGCTGATCAAGCACATCGGTTTCATGATGAACCAGACACAGCGCACGCGCTCTGATCGCTTGGCGTCTGACTCCCCAGTCCAGCCGCAGGACTTGGTGCGTGCCGCCGCAAGCCAAAAGCCGCGGGCCAAAGCCGTGCGTGCGTCTGATGCCGCCAAGCCTGAAGGCACGCTGGCCGCGGTCGAGAAGGTGGACACCGCCTACCTGCAAAGCTTGATGGGCTACAACGCCAGACGCGCGGCACTGAGCATCATCGAGTTGTTTCTGGAAAGGCTGTCGCCCTACGGCCTCAAGCCTGTGGACTTCTCCGTGCTGTCCACCATCCTGCACAACCCCGGCGTGACTTCACGCCAGCTGTGCTCGGCTTTGAACTTGCTGCCCCCCAACCTGGTGGGCTTGATCCAGTCGCTGGAAGCGCGCGGCCTGATTGAACGCAAACCCCACCCGCACGATGGGCGTGCCGTGGGCTTGCACGCCACTCCCAAAGGCCAAGGACTCATGGTTCAAGCCGAACAAACGGCCACCGAGCTGGAAATCGAAAAAACCGCCAAACTCACGCCGGCGCAGCGCAAAACGCTGCTGACCTTGCTGCAAAAAATATACCTGTGAGTGTCAGGGTCTCGAACATGGCCACCTGCTTTCGCGGGCATGACTGCCATCAACCTGGGGGCCCAATTTGGATCGCCATCCCCACACGGCGTTCTCACCTCCGACTTGATCGGGGGTCCATGTCTCCAAGTCTTGTATCAACGGCCTGTTGCCCGTTCCGCCAGGAAGATGTCAATGCGGCGGTTGCGCGCCCGGCCTGCATCGCTGTTGTTGTCGGCCATCGGCTCACGCGCACCGCGGCCATCGATCGCTATCCTGTTCATGCTGACGCCGCGCGACACCAAATAGTCACGCGCACTTTGCGCACGGTTGACCGACAGGGGGTTGTTGATCGCATCGCTGCCTGTGTTGTCGGTATGGCCGATGATCTTCACTTCCACGGACGCTTGCTGGTTCAAACCTTGCGCAAACTGGTCCAGGATGGGCATCAGGCGAGGCTGGATGTCATGGCGTCCGGTGGCAAACGAGATGTCATTGGGAATGCTCAGCTTCAACTGGTTGTCGGCCGTTTGCGTCACGACGGTGCCTGTGCCGGCGGTGGCCTGCTCCATGGCGCGCTTTTTGTCTTCCATGTTCTTGGACCAGATGTAGCCGCCCAAAGCGCCCAAGCCGGCACCGATGGCCGAAGACTTCGAATCACGGCCCAGCACCTGGCCGGCGACCGCACCGATCAGCGCGCCGGTCCCTGCGCCTTTTTGCTCGGGAGTGGCCGTGGCGCATCCCGTCAACAAAATGGCCAAGCCACAAACCACCGTACCGGTAAGTTGGAGAGGTGTTGAAAGTGCCATGTGGAAAATCCTTTGTTTGAAGACGCATGAATTTAACGCGATCACCTCCGGCGGTCCGTGATGCAAAGCACATGCTTGCAACAAATTGCTTCCTGGTCAGCGAGCGATGCTTTCCTTGCAAGCGCTCTTGCGTGACAGCAGGCAGCACACGTCTCTGGCATGCTCTTTTGAACTCCATCCACTTTAGTCCCTCGTCATGAACCACCCTGCTTTGCCCACCGACCCTGCAAAAGCCTGCCTGATTGGCCGTTTATGGCAACCTGGCCTGGGCGCCACCCTGGTCGGCATCCACGCAGATCTGGTGTTCGATTTGTCTGCCCTGGCCCCCACCAGCAGCCAACTGCTCGAGTTACCGCAAGTCGCCACCCAAGTGCGCCAGTTCATCGCTTCTGGCCAAGCGCCGGTGCTGGCACAGACCTCCGACGCCCTGAGCAATTCACAAGAACCCCAGCGTGATCCCTCAAAGCCCTGGCTCATGGCCCCGTGCGATCTGCAGGCCATCAAGGCGGCCGGCGTGACCTTTGTGGCCAGCATGCTCGAGCGTGTGATTGAAGAGCAAGCCCGAGGCGACGCCAGCCAGGCCGAAGCCGTGCGCCAGGCGGTGGTGGCGGTGATTGGCGACAACCTGCGCAGTGTCAAACCCGGCTCGCCCGAGTCGGCCAAGCTCAAAGAGGTGCTGCTGGCCCAGGGCATGTGGTCGCAATACCTGGAGGTGGGCATTGGCCCGGACGCCGAGATTTTCACCAAGTCGCAGCCCATGAGCGCCATTGGCACGGGCGCTCTGGCGGGCATCCACCCCGGCAGCCAATGGAACAACCCCGAGCCCGAAGTGGTGCTGGCCGTCAACTCGCGTGGCGAGGTGGTCGGTGCCAGTTTGGGCAACGACGTGAATCTGCGCGACTTTGAAGGCCGCAGCGCCCTTTTGCTGGGCAAAGCCAAGGACAACAACGCCAGCTGCGCGATCGGTCCCTTCATCCGCCTGTTCGACGATGACTTTGGCATCGACGATGTGCGCCAGTGCGAGCTGAGCCTGACGGTTCAGGGACCCGAGGGCTTTGTCATGCAGGGCAGCAGTTCACTCCGCCAGATCAGCCGCGATCCACTCGATTTGGCTGGCCAAGCCATGGGGCCTTGTCACCAGTACCCTGACGGGATGATGCTGTTTTTGGGCACCATGTTTGCGCCCACGCAAGACCGGCATGGCCCGGGCCAGGGCTTCACCCATGTGGTGGGAGATGTGGTGAGCGTGTCCACCCCCCCACTGGGTACTTTGACCAACACCATCACCACCTCGGACAAAGCCCCCCCTTGGACTTATGGCGTCAGCGCCCTGGTGCGTGATCTGGCCCGTCGTGGCCTGCTGGCATAATTTTGGGTTTCGCACACCGTGTCACCGCCATTTGAGGCGCCCCGCATTCACAGAAAGCTCAGCATGAACACCACACCCTCCGGCCTGCAATTCGAAGACACCGTCCTGGGCGAGGGCGCCACCGCCACCGCAGGCCAAGACGTCACCGTGCACTACACCGGCTGGCTCTTCCAGGACGGCCAGCAAGGCGCCAAGTTCGATTCGAGCCGCGACCGCCGAGACCCCTTTGTGTTCGGTTTGGGCGCAGGCATGGTCATCAAGGGCTGGGATGAAGGCGTGGCCGGCATGAAAGTGGGCGGTCAGCGCACCTTGATCATCCCAGCGGAGCTGGGTTACGGCGCGCGCGGCGCAGGAGGGGTGATTCCTCCGAATGCCACGTTGAAATTTGATGTGGAATTGTTGGCGCTGAACTGAGCGCCCGCCGATGGCGGCGATCATCCCCCTCTTGAAATCCCCACCTTGAACCCCTATTTGATCGGGGTTCATTCATTTTTGCGGACATTGTTCATGTCAGAAGCCACTCCAAACCCCGAAAACACACCTTTGAGCGACGAAGCACTGGCCGCTGCAGCGGGCATCCTGCCTGCCGACCCTTTGACCGATGCGCTGGCCGAACTGGCCAAGCTGAAAACCCAAAACACCGATTTGGCGGACCAATACCTGCGCGCCCAAGCCGATGTGCAAAACGCCCGTCGCCGGGCCGATGAGGAAATCAGCAAGGCCCGCAAGTTTGCCGTGGAAGGCTTTGCCGACAGCCTGTTGCCCGTGCTGGACAGCCTGGAGGCCGGTTTGGCCATCCCCAACGCCAGCTTGGAGCAAATCCGCGAAGGCTCTGAGGCCACCTTGCGCCAGCTCAAAAGTGCGCTGGATCGTCACAAAGTGGTCGAAATTGCGCCCACTGCCGGCACCAAATTCGACCCACACCAACACCAAGCCATCAGCGTGGTGCCTGCCGATCAGGAAGCCAACACCGTGGTTGGCGTGCTGCAAAAAGGCTACCTGATCGCCGAACGTGTGCTGCGCCCTGCGCTGGTCACGGTCACCGCACCCAAATAAGACAGGGAGGCCGGATCAAGTCCGGCATGTCAAAAAAAACACACAAAACCTTTTGGGGCATGTGGGGACTTGAAAAGTTTCTCCCCCACCCCATCTGCAGACCATCTGTACTTTCACTGAATTTTGGAGAATCAACATGGGAAGAATCATCGGTATTGACCTGGGCACCACCAACTCGTGCGTGGCCATCATGGAAGGCAACACGACCAAAGTGATCGAGAACGCCGAAGGCGCTCGCACCACCCCGTCGATCATTGCTTACCAAGAAGACGGCGAAATTCTGGTGGGCGCATCGGCCAAGCGCCAAGCGGTCACCAACCCCCGCAACACGCTCTACGCGGTCAAACGGCTGATCGGTCGCAAGTTCGCCGAAAAAGAAGTCCAAAAAGACATCGACATGATGCCTTACACCATTGCCAAAGCCGACAACGGCGATGCTTGGGTGGAAGTGCGAGGCCAGAAAATGGCCCCCCCTCAGATCAGCGCCGAAATCCTGCGCAAGATGAAGAAAACCGCCGAAGACTACCTTGGCGAAGAAGTCACCGAGGCCGTCATCACGGTGCCCGCCTATTTCAACGATGCACAACGCCAGGCCACCAAAGACGCAGGCCGCATCGCAGGTCTGGATGTCAAACGCATCATCAACGAGCCCACGGCTGCCGCCTTGGCCTTTGGCCTGGACAAGCAGGAAAAGGGCGACCGCAAGATCGCGGTGTACGACTTGGGCGGCGGCACGTTTGACGTGTCCATCATCGAAATCGCCGACGTCGATGGCGAAAAGCAGTTCGAAGTGTTGTCCACCAACGGTGACACCTTCCTGGGCGGCGAAGACTTCGACCAGCGCATCATCGACTTCATCATCGGTGAATTCAAGAAAGAATCCGGTGTCGATTTGGCCAAGGACGTGCTGGCCCTGCAGCGCCTCAAAGAAGCTGCTGAAAAAGCCAAGATCGAGCTGTCCAGCTCGGCCTCGACCGACGTCAACCTGCCCTACATCACCGCCGACGCGACCGGCCCCAAGCACTTGAACGTCAAGCTGACACGCGCCAAGCTGGAACAGCTGGTGGAAGAGCTGATCGAGCGCACCATCGCCCCGTGCCGCATGGCCATCAAGGACGCTGGCGTGTCGGTTTCCGAGATCCATGACGTGATCTTGGTCGGCGGCATGAGCCGCATGCCCAAGGTGCAAGAGAAAGTCAAAGAATTCTTCGGTCAGGAACCCCGCAAGGACGTGAACCCCGACGAAGCCGTGGCCGTGGGCGCCGCCATTCAGGGCCAAGTGCTCTCGGGCGACCGCAAGGACGTACTGCTGCTGGACGTGACCCCACTGTCCTTGGGCATTGAGACCATGGGCGGGATCATGACCAAGATGATCACCAAGAACACCACCATTCCCACCAAGTTTGCACAAACCTTCTCGACCGCGGAAGACAACCAGCCGGCCGTGACGATCAAGGTGTTCCAGGGCGAACGTGAAATTGCCAGCGGCAACAAGGCCTTGGGCGAATTCAACCTGGAAGGCATCCCACCCGCATCGCGTGGCACGCCGCAAATTGAAGTGTCTTTTGACATCGACGCCAACGGCATCTTGCACGTCGGCGCCAAGGACAAAGGCACGGGCAAGGAAAACAAGATCACCATCAAGGCCAACTCCGGTCTGTCCGAAGCCGAAATCCAGCAAATGGTGAAAGACGCCGAGCTCAACGCCGCCGAAGACAAGAAAAAACTCGAACTGGTGCAGGCCCGCAACTCGGGTGAAGCGGCGGTGCACAGCGTCAAAAAGAGCCTGACCGAGCACGGCGACAAAATTGACGCGGCTGAAAAAGAAGCCATCGAAGCTGCCGCCAAGGACTTGGAAGAGGTTCTGAAAGGCGAAGACAAAGACGCCATCGAAGCCAAGACCGAAGCCCTGATGACGGCCAGCCAAAAATTGGGCGAAAAGGTCTACGCCGAGATGCAAGCGCAGCAAGCCGCTGCGGGTGCAGGCGCCGAACAAGCCAAGCCACAGGACGACAATGTGGTGGACGCCGAAGTCAAGGAAGTCAAAAAAGGCTGACACCCCTCCCTTCTGCGGCTGCTGCCGCAGTCCCGCCGCGCAAGCTGGTTCAGTCCCCTGAATCACCTTCGCGGCGTTCTTGTTCTAACGGTTTGATTGCACATGGCCAAAAGAGATTATTATGAAGTGCTGGGCGTTGCCAAAAACGCCTCGGACGAAGACATCAAAAAGGCTTATCGCAAGCTGGCGATGAAGTTCCACCCTGACCGCAATCAGGGCGAAGCCGCCAAGGACGCCGAAGCCAAATTCAAAGAGGGCAAAGAGGCCTACGAGATGCTGTCTGACGCCGAAAAACGTGCCGCGTATGACCAATACGGTCATGCGGGTGTGGACCCCAATATGCGCGGCGGCCCAGGTGGGGCTCAAGGCTTCGGCGATGCGTTTGGCGACATCTTCGGTGACATCTTTGGCGGGCAAGGCCGCGGTGGACGTGGTGGGGGGCGCCAGGTTTTCCGGGGCGCCGATCTGAGTTACGCCATGGAAATCACATTGGAAGAAGCGGCCAACGGCAAAGACTCACAATTGCGCATCCCCGGCTGGGACGCCTGCGACACCTGCCACGGCAGCGGCGCCAAACCTGGCACCAGTGCCAAAACTTGCTCAACTTGCCACGGGCAAGGCCAAGTCCAAATGCGCCAGGGCTTTTTCAGCGTTCAGCAAACCTGCCCGCACTGCCGAGGCACGGGCAAAATCATTCCCGAGCCCTGCAGCAGTTGCCAAGGCCAAGGCAAGGTCAAGAAACAAAAAACACTGGAAGTCAAAATCCCCGCTGGCATCGACGACGGCATGCGCATCCGCAGCGTCGGCAATGGCGAGCCCGGCACCAATGGTGGGCCGCCTGGCGACTTGTTCATCGAAATTCGCCTCAAAAAGCACGCGATCTTTGAGCGTGACGGCGACGACCTGCATTGCGCCGTGCCGATCAGCTTCAGCAAAGCTGCTCTGGGCGGCGAGATCGAAGTGCCGACACTGGGCGGCAAAGCGGCCATTGACATCCCCGAGGGCACCCAAACCGGCAAGCAGTTCCGCATTCGCGGCAAAGGCATCAAGGGCGTGCGCGGCAGTTACCCGGGCGATCTGTACTGTCACATCACCGTCGAGACCCCGGTCAAGCTCACCGAGCACCAGAAAAAGCTGCTCAAGGAGTTTGAAGAATCGCTGCAAAAAGGCGGCGGCAAACACCAGCCTTCGGGCGAGGGTTGGACGGACAAACTCAAGGGCTTTTTCGGCGGGTGAGTTGCTGGCTTACCGCTTGCTCGGGGATGGCGACTCGATCAAGTCCCAAGGCGGTTTGAGCAGAAAGCTCAGCCTTACAAGAACCGGTCGAGCAGTTTGCGCGAGTGTTTGTCCATGGCAGCCAAGTCGCGGATCATGTACTGCACGCCATCGGCGTCATTGATCAAAAGCACGGTGCCGGTCAGGCGGCGGATGTCTTCCTCGCCTTTGAGCAAAAATTGTGTGCTGCCGCGGTTGGTCAGCACGGTCCAGGTGCTGGGCGTGGCAAAGCTGCTGACGCCTTCGAGCTTTTCGATCACAGGTAAGAATTCGCGTTCGGTCAGGGCTTGCATGACCTGGCTGTGCGCAGTGCTTGCCAATTGCGACAACTGGTCGATCCAGAGCAATTCGTGGCCTTGCGCATCCAAGAGGGACACGCCGCCATCAGGGTCGGTGATCGGGTAGGCGCGGATGGCCGTCACCGGCGAATGGCGCGTGCCATCGGACAGCACCAAGGCCCAGAGGCCAAAAGCATCGCGTTGCAAGTCAAATGCGTTCATGCGATCACCTGTTGCTCGTGTGTGCTGCCACCCAAAACCGCTTCGGCTTGGGCCTGGCGCTGCTGCGCTTCATAAAGGCGCCAGTAAGCGCCCTGCGCTTGGATCAATTGCTCGTGCGTCCCTTCTTCGACCACCACGCCTTTGTCCATGACCACCAAGCGGTCGGCTTTGCGCAAGGTCGACAAGCGGTGCGCAATGGCAATCGTGGTGCGACCGCGCACCAGGTTGTCCAGGGCGCGCTGGATTTCTTTTTCGGTCTCGGTGTCCACCGCCGAGGTGGCTTCATCCAAAATCAAAATGCGCGGGTTGATCAGCAAGGCCCGAGCGATCGAGATCCGCTGACGCTCACCGCCCGACAAGCCCTGACCACGCTCGCCCACCAGCGAGTCGTAACCCTGCGGCATGCGCAAGATGAACTCATGGGCATGCGCTGCGCGGGCGGCGGCCACGATGTCTTCGCGGCTCGCTCCGGGTTTGCCATAGGCGATGTTGTCGGCGATCGTGCCGAAGAACAAGAAAGGCTCTTGCAAGACCAGGCCAATTTGGCTGCGGTAATCAGCGATTTTGAGTTGGCGGATGTCGGTGCCATCGAGCTCGATAGCGCCTTCGGTCAGGTCATAAAAGCGGCAGATCAGGTTGACCAGGGTGCTTTTGCCCGAGCCGCTGTGGCCCACCAGGCCGATCATCTGACCGGGCTGGATGTCCAGGTTGAGCTGGCGGATCACGGCGCGGTTGCCGTAGCGAAAACCAGCGTCACGCACCGTGATGCGGCCTTGCACCGGCGGCAGCGGTAAAGGGTTCACCGGCTCGGGCACGCTGGAGACGTGGTCCAGAATGTCGAAGATGCGCTTGGCGCCCGAGGCGGCTTTTTGGGTGTGCGAGACGATCCGGCTCATGGTGTCCAGCCGACCATAAAAGCGGCCAATATAGGCCAGAAACGCGGTCAACACACCCACCGTGATTTGGTCGTCCGAGACCAGCCAGATGCCAAAGCCCCAGACCACCAGCAGACCCACTTCGGTCATCAGCGTGACCGTGGGCGAGAACAAGGCCCAGACGCGGTTGAGGCGGTCGTTGACCATCAGGTTGTGGCGGTTGGCGTCCTTGAATCGGGTGGCTTCGCGGTCTTCCTGGGCAAAAGCCTTGACCACGCGGATGCCGGGAATCGTGTCGGCCAGTACATTGGTCACTTCGGCCCAGACGCGGTCGATTTTTTCGAAGCCGGTGCGCAAGCGCTCACGCACCACATGGATCAGCCAAGCAATAAATGGCAGCGGCAGCAGAGTCACCAGAGCCAAGGTTGGGTTGATGGTGAACAGGATGATCGCCGTCATCAAGATCATCAGCACATCCGTGGCAAAGTCCAGCAGGTGCAGCGACAGGAAAACGTTGATGCGGTCGGTCTCGTTGCCGATGCGGGCGATCAAGTCGCCGGTCCGGCGGTCGCCAAAATACTCCAAAGAGAGCTTGAGCAAATGCTCGTAAGTGCTGGTGCGCAGGTCCGCGCCAATGCGCTCGGATACCAGCGCCAAGATGTAGGTTTTGGCCCAACCCAGTCCCCAGGCCAACATGGCCGCGCCCAACAGGCCCAACAAGTACAGGGACACCAGCGTCGGGTCTATGGGTGCGCCGTTCTGGTAGGGGATCAGGATGTCGTCCATCAGCGGCATGGTCAGGTACGGCGGCACCAAGGTGGCCGCCGTCGAGGCCAAGGTCAAGACAAAGCCGCCCAACAAGGAACGTTTGTAGGGTTTGGCAAAACGCCAGAGTTTGAACAGGGTCCAAGTCGATGGCGGCGCCAAGTCTTCGCGTCCGCAGCTGGGGCATTCGCCATCGTCCTCGCGCATGGGCGCCTGGCACACCGGACAGAGCGACGCGACCAGCGTTCTTTGCAAAGGACGACCATCCCCTGAGATTTGGGCCATCTGTTGTTCGAACTGGTGGACCCAGCGGGCCACCCCCGATTGCAAACCCAGCGTAAAGCGCCACACCCCCAGCCGCCCCGCAGAATGGCTCAACTCCAAGGTCCCCACACCCGCGTGATCACTGACTTTGACCCTGAAATCGGGCTCTAAAGGCCAATTGAGCCAGCTATTTTGTGCATGGCCGGGGGATAAAATTCGACGATCGGTCAAAATAATGACATTTTTAGCAAAGGTGAGTTCGCCATCGAGGTCAACCTCCACCCAAGCTGAAACGTTTTCTTCTGACTGGAGATGCGAAGAAACCTCGGCCTGCCATGCTTGCGAAAGCACCGATCGTGGCAAGTCTGAAGAAAGTGTTGGCGTCATGAAGGGTGAACCGCAAAGAGCCCGCAACGCCACTTTGGCGGAACGAGAAAAAAGAACCATTGATTTGGCCAAAGACCGCAACAACAACTGCCCATGTATTCATCAAAACCTGAGCTGCTCGACAAGCCGTTGGCCCTCGCCCTAACCGGTTGGTCATTGTATCGCTCCACCCTTCGCCCCCTCCTTCGCTCATGAGTGCCAAAGACATCCAATTTCTGCGCATCACCTATTTGCGCGGGCCCAACATCTGGACTTACCGCCCGGTGATGGAAGCCCTGATCGACATTGGCGAGCTGGAAGACTTTCCATCCAATTTGCTGCCCGGGTTCAACGACCGACTCAAAGCTTGGTTGCCGCAGATGGTCGAGCATTACTGCACACCGGGGGTGTATGGCGGCTTTTTTCAACGTTTGGACACTGGCACATGGGCGGGTCACATCCTGGAGCACGTGAGCTTGGAACTGCAAACCCGCGCTGGCATGTCCATGGGTTTTGGCAAAGCACGTGAAGCCGGACCCCGTGGCGTTTACAAAGTGGTCATCCGCACCGACCACGAAACCGTGGGCCGTACATCGCTGGAAATGGGCCGAGAGCTGATTCTGGCCGCCATCCATGACACCCCTTACGATGTGCCTGCCGCCATCGCACAGCTGACCGATTTGGTGGACGCCCTGTATGTGGGCCCCAGCACGGCCAGCATCGTCGAAGCCGCTTACGAGCGGCGCATTCCCTTCATCCGCTTGAACGCCGGCAATTTGGTCCAGCTCGGTCATGGCGCCAACCAGCGCCGCATCTGGACAGCCGAGACTGACAGCACCAGCGCCATCGCCGAGGGCATCTCCAAAGACAAGGACTTGACCAAGAACCTGCTGGCCATGTGCGGCATCCCTGTCCCTGAAGGCCAAGTGGTGGACAGCCCCGCAGCCGCATGGGCTGCTGCACAAGAGATCGGCCTGCCCGTCTGCGTCAAACCCTTAGATGGCAACCGTTCGCGGGGTGTTTCACTTGACCTGAGCACCCAAGCCGACGTGGAAGCAGCGTATGCAATTGCCTTGGAACAAGGCAGCGAAGTCATTGTTGAACGCTTTGTTCGAGGCTCCGAACACCGTCTATTGGTCATCGGCGACCGCATGGTGGCCGCGAGTCAAGGTGAGAGCGCCAGCGTCACAGGCGATGGTCAGCACAGCGTGGGCGAACTGATCGAACTGCAAATCAACGTGGACCCACGCCGTGGCAGAGATGGCAATGTGCCGCTTGAGTTGGTCAAATTGAAAGAAGGCAGCCCCGAAATGCTGGAATTGGCGCGCCAAGGACTGTCCAAGGACAGCGTGCCAGAAAAAGACCGCAAAGTACTCGTCAAGCGCACCGGCAACATGACCACCGACGTGACCGATGTGGTGCACCCCGATGTGGCGGCGCTGGCCGTTCTGGCCGCTCGCACAGTGGGCTTGGACATCGCAGGCGTCGATGTGGTGACTCCGGATATCCGTCAGCCTTTGGGCACACATGGCGTGATCGTCGAGGTCAACGCGGGCCCCAGCTTGCTGATGCACCTGAACCCCGCCCAAGGGCAAGCTCGGCCTGTGGGGCAAGCGATTGCAGAGCACCTGATCCCTGCGGGCGAAACCGGTCGCATCCCGGTGGTGGGTCTCATGGGCGATGGCGACACCACCCGCAGCGCCAAACTGATTGCCTGGCTGTTGCATCTGAAAGGCTTTTACACCGGTCTGGCCTGCGCCGATGGCCTGTTCGTGAACCAGCGCTGCCTGCAGGTGGACAAGGCCATGGACTTCGATCAGGCCGAGCGACTTTTGGTCAACCGATCGGTCCAGGCAGCGGTATTTGAAAGCGATGCCCGCCGACTGCTCACCCAAGGCCTGCCTTACGACCGCTGCCAAGTCGGCATCGTCACCCGCATGCCCAAGGCCGCGCCACTGGAGGACCTGTATGCCGGTCCGGACGAAAAGATTCCGGACTACGTGCGCACCCAAATCGATTTGGTACTCGCCAGCGGTTTCGCCATCCTCCATGCCGCCGATGAAGCCGTGGCTGATTTGGCCCCATTCAGCGATGGTGGTGTGATTTTTTATGCCCAAGATGAAGAAGTCCCCCGCATGCAAGCGCACCGCGCACAAGGCGGTCGCGCTGGGTTTTGGCGTGACGGTCAGTTGATCTTGGCCGAGGGCCACAAAGAGCACGCCGTCTTGTCCAGCTTGCGTCCTGCCGTGTCGCGCTTGTTGAAGACCGATACCCTCAGTCAATCCGACATCTTGGTGGCCGCCTGCGCCGCTTGGGCTCTGGATTTGAGTCCTGAGCTGATCCGTGCCGGCGTCAAGAGCTACGGCCAAGCCCACGCTGTCTGAAACGATCCCAGAAGAACAACAGGAACCCATCTCCATGGAAGTGTCCCGAATTCGCGCCTTGCGCGGCCCCAACCTGTGGAGCCGCCACACGGCCATTGAAGCCATTGTCCACTGCGTGCCTGCTGAGCAAGGGCTCCATGCCATGCACCCCACCGAGCAGCAATTGCGGCGGATTTTCCCGGAGGTGGGGCCATTCAATGGGCACCGGCCTGGCGACGAAATTGCGATGGCGCACGCGCTTGAAAAAGTGACTTTGAGCTTGCAAACGCAGGCGGGCTGCCCCGTCTCGTTCAGTCGGACCACGCCCACGCCCGAGCCGGGCGTCTACCAAGTGGTGGTCCAGTACACCGAAGAGGCCGTGGCTCGACTGGCTTTGGATCTGGCAGAAAAGCTTTGCCAAGCCGCGATCGCGGGGATTGGTTTTGATTTGGAGGCGGCCATTGCCCAACTGCACGAACTGGACGAAGACGTGCGCATGGGCCCCTCCACCGGGGCCATTGTGGACACCGCCATGGCACGGGGCATTCCGGTACGCCGCCTGACCGATGGCAGTCTGGTGCAGTTCGGTTGGGGCGCCAAGCAGCGCCGCATCCAGGCCGCCGAGATCGACAGCACCAGCGCGATTGCCGAGGCCATAGCACAGGACAAAGACTTGACCAAAAGTCTGCTGCACGCCGCAGGTGTTCCAGTGCCCATGGGGCGTCCGGCCCACAGCTTGGCCGAGGCCTGGTCATTGGCCCTCGAGCTTGGCTTGCCGGTGGTCGTCAAACCCCAGGACGGCAACCAGGGCAAAGGCGTGTCCGTCAACATCACCGACCGCGCCGCATTCGACGCGGCCTACGCCACGGCCGAGCGATACGGCACCGTGATGGTCGAAAAATTTCTGCCTGGCCACGACTACCGCCTGCTGGTGGTAGGCAACAAACTGGTCGCAGCCGCCCGACGTGAGCCGCCTTTGGTGGTGGGCGATGGCAAGCACACCGTGCGCCAACTCGTCGACCTGGTCAATGCGGACCCTCGAAGGGGCACGGGACACTCCACGTCGTTGACAAAAATCCGTTTTGACGACATCGCCATCGGGCGCTTGCATGAACAAAGTCTGGTGCCTGAATCCGTGCCCTCCAAAGGCAGTCGCGTGATCTTGCGCAACAACGCCAACCTGTCCACCGGTGGCACCGCGACAGATGTGACCGACGATGTGCACCCCGAAGTCGCCGCCCGCGTGATCGAAGCGGCCCAAATGGTGGGCTTGGACATCTGCGGTGTGGACGTGGTCTGCGAATCCGTCATGCGCCCGCTGGAGGAACAAAACGGCGGCATCGTCGAAGTGAATGCGGCGCCCGGCCTGCGCATGCACATCAGCCCCTCCTACGGCAAAGGCCGTGACGTGGGCAAAGCCGTGATCGACCACATGTACCCCGATGGCGACACCGGGCGCGTGCCTGTGGTCGCAGTCACCGGCACCAATGGCAAAACCACCACCGTGCGGCTGATCGCGCACCTGCTCAAAGCCCAAGGCTTGCGTGTGGGCATGACCAACACCGACGGCGTGTACGTCAACGGCCGCCAAACCGACTCGGGTGATTGCAGCGGACCGCGCAGCGCCCGCAACGTGCTGATGCACCCCGATGTGGATGCCGCGGTGTTCGAAACTGCTCGCGGTGGCATGCTGCGCGAAGGTCTGGGCTTTGACCGCTGTAAGGTGGCTGTCGTCACCAACCTGGGCGTAGGCGACCACCTGGGCCTGAACTACATCACCACGCTCGAAGACTTGTCGGTGGTCAAGCGGGTGATTGTGCTCAACGTAGAGCCTGGCGGGACGGCCGTGCTCAATGCCGCCGATCCGGCCGTGGTCCCCATGGCCAACCACTGCCCTGGTGACGTGGTCTTCTTTGCCCTGGATGCCCACCAGCCTGTGCTGGCCGCACACCGGGCCCAAGGCAAACGTGTGGTCTTCACGGAAGACGGCGCCTTGGTCGTCCAAAAGGGCAAACAAATCTTCCGCATCCCGCTGGCCCATGTGCCGCTGACCCGCCAAGGTCAGATTGGCTTCCAGACCGAAAACGTGATGGCCGCGGTAGGCGCGGCATGGGCCGTGAATGTGCCCTGGGATGCGATCGCACAAGGCTTGGCCTCCTTCATCAGCGATGTTCAAGGCGTGCCGGGCCGCTTCAATGTCTTCGACTACAAAGGCGCCACACTGATCGCCGATTACGGCCACAACCCCGATGCCATTCAGGCCCTGGTGCAGGCGGTGGACAACATGCCTGCCAAGAAGCGTTTGGTGGTGATCAGCGGTGCGGGAGATCGGCGTGACCAGGACATCCGGGACCAAACCGAGATTCTGGGTGCAGCTTTCGACGATGTGCTGCTCTTTCAGGACGCCTGCCAGCGTGGCCGCGCCGACGGTGAGGTGCTCAAGCTCCTGCGCGAAGGTTTGCAAGGCGCCAAGAGAACCAGCCATGTGCAAGACATTCAGGGTGAGTTCAATGCCATCGACCAAGCGCTCAGCCGCTTGTCAGAGGGCGACTTGTGCCTGATCCTGATCGATCAGGTCGAAGAAGCGTTGGCCTACATCAGCGAGAAGGTCAAAGCCGCCGCCTGAGGTCCTGGCTGAGTGCCTTGGCTGGGTCTGAGTTCAGCCCGCCCCACTGCTGATGTTCATGGCCAGCGCAACGCTGGCCATGAAGCACGCCAAACCGACCAGGCATCTCATGAGCGTGTTCCGAGCCTGCTCCAACAGCGTGAACACCAGAGCACCGGCGCACAAGGACAAAGCCAATGAAGCCAGCATGCCCAAGCCATTGGGCCACCACTGTCCTGGCCAAAACTGTGTCACGAAGGCATTGACCGCCAAACTCACCGAAAAATGAACCACGAAAACGGAATAAGAGATCTTGGATAGCCATTGGACCGTTCGGGTCCAAACCGAAGCCTTGAGCGGTGCGCTCAGCCAAGCGGCAGGCGCGCCGGCCAGCAAGGCCGCCACGGCCACGCCGGTGAACAAACGCCAGCGCGGGTCCAGCCAAACCGCAGCCCCCACCATCAGCAACACCAGCACGCGGCTTGAGGTGGACAAACGCTGTTCGCGACTTTGGTAAGCCAGCCAACCCAAGCCATAGGCACCGTAAAAATACAGCGCGTAATTGTCCAGATTCGGCTGGGCACTCCACCAACCCAGCGATCCAGCCACCAGCAGCAGCCAAATGCGCTGCTCCCACACCCAGGGCACGGCGACAGAGGTCCTGCCGCTCAACCAGTAGGAGATGGCCGACACCCCAACGGCCGTTGCATACAGCTGCAAATCCATGGCCACGTACCACACGCCTGCCGACAAAGCCTCTATGCCCAGCACATGCTGCAACAAACCCACATGCGCCCAAGCTTGCCCCCAAGTGGGCGGAGCCGACAAAGACGGGTGGTCAAACTGGGGACGAATGAGCTCTGACACCAGAACCACCACACTCAGTGCCCCCAGCAAGGGCATGAGCAGTCGCAGGTAACGTCGCCAGAGCAAGGACATGCCATTGGTCAAGGACAAGCATTGAACTTTGGCCAGGCTGGCTGCTGTCAGAAAACCGGCACACACCAAAAAAAGCTGTACCGCCAGACGCGCCTTGTCAAAGAGCCAGTCCATCAGGCCGGGCAGGACCTGCACCACCGCGTCCGACATCGGGCCATAAAAGGCCAGGTGGTGCAACACGATGAGCACGCAGCCCACCGCCTTGAACAGATCCAAGAGCCAAGCCCGCCCTGATGGACGCACCGAAGCATCAGGGTGGGAAGTGCCGCCGGTCAAAGTCAAAGCGCCAAGCGGGCGCGCGCAGCTTGGTATTGCACCTTGAACTGGGCCACCAGATCCGCCGTGCTTTGCACGGCATCGATCGCGCCAATGCCTTGGCCGCAGCCCCAGATGTCTTTCCAGGCTTTTTTGGCGTCGCCACCAAAGTTCATCTTGCTCGGGTCGGACTCGGGCAGATTCTCAGGGTCCAAGCCTGCAGCGCGGATCGACGGCGCCAGATAGTTGCCATGCACGCCGGTGAACAGATTGCTCAAGACGATGTCGTCAGAGTCGCAGTCCACAATGGCTTGTTTGTAGTCTTCGGCAGCACGCGCTTCATGGGTCGCGATGAACGCAGAACCAATGTAGGCAAAGTCTGCGCCCATGGCCTGCGCGGCCAAAATCGCGTCACCCGTGGCAATGGAGCCCGACAAGGCCACCGGGCCATCGAACCACTGGCGGATTTCCTGAATCAGGGCAAACGGGCTTTTCACGCCCGCATGGCCGCCTGCGCCCGCGGCCACGGCGATCAGGCCGTCCGCACCTTTTTCGATCGCTTTGTGCGCGTGCTTGTTGTTGATGATGTCGTGCAGCACCACGCCGCCGTAAATGTGGGCGGCCTCGTTGATTTCTTCGCGCGCCCCCAGCGAGGTGATGATGATCGGCACCTTGTATTTGACGCACATGGCCATGTCGTGTTCAAGCCGGTCGTTGCTCTTGTGCACGATCTGGTTGATGGCAAAGGGCGCAGCCGGCTTGTCCGGATTGGCCTTGTTGTAAGCGGCCAGCGTTTCGGTGATCTCAATCAGCCACTCTTCCAGCTGCTCGGCTGGGCGGGCGTTCAAGGCGGGCATGGAGCCCACCACGCCGGCCTTGCACTGCTCGATCACCAACTTGGGGTTGCTGATGATGAACAAGGGCGATGCGATGGCGGGAAATGGCAGGTTCGACAGAACGGGTGGCAATTTAGACATGGGGTCTCCTCAAAATTATTGTTGGATTCAATTTCAGAAAGCGTCGAGCGCCATCTCGGTCACACTGCCTGCGCCTTCGACGATGCTGTCGCGGATGCCGGGGGCCTTGGACAAGATGTGGTCGGCGTAGAAACGCGCGGTGGTGACTTTGGCGGCCATGAAGGCGGCATCCTGGGCTTGTGCTTCGGGTGTGAGGGCCACCAGCAAGGCGCGGCCCATTTGCCAGCCTGCCATCAGGTTACCGGCCAGCATCAGGTAAGGCACGCTGCCAGCAAACACGTCGTTGGGATGGGCCTTGGTGTTGCCGGCCACAAATTCGACCACGTCCACAAAGGCTTCGCGGGCGGCTTTGAGGCGTTTGGCCACAGCCTGTGCATCGGCATGGCCAGAGGCCGCCAGTTCACTCTCGGTCTGGGCCACTTGGCCAGCCAAAGCCTTGGCCGCCTGACCCCCGTCGCGGGCCGTCTTGCGGCCGACCAAGTCGTTGGCCTGGATGGCGGTGGTGCCTTCGTAAATGGTCAGGATCTTGGCGTCGCGGTAGTACTGCGCTGCACCGGTTTCTTCGATGAAGCCCATGCCGCCGTGCACCTGTACGCCCAAGCTGGTGACTTCCAGGCTCATCTCGGTGCTGTAACCCTTGACCAGCGGCACCATGAATTCATAAAACGCCAGGTTTTGTTTGCGCACCTCGGCATCGGGGTGGTGGTGCGAGGCGTCGTAGGCCGCAGCGGCCGTGGCGGCCATGGCGCGGCAGCCTTCGGTGTAGGCGCGCATGGTCATGAGCATGCGGCGCACATCGGGGTGGTGAATGATGGGGCCCGCAGCAGGCAAGCTGCCGTCCACCGGGCGGCTTTGCACGCGGTCGCGGGCATATTGCACGGCACGCTGGTAGGAGCGCTCGGCAATCGCGATGCCCTGCACACCCACCGCGTAGCGGGCGGCGTTCATCATGATGAACATGTATTCGAGGCCACGGTTTTCTTGGCCGACCAGGAACCCCACAGCGCCGGGTCCGGTGCTGTCTGCAATGCTCGCCGCCGTGCCGTCGCCATACTGCAGTACGGCTGTGGGGCTGGCCTTGATGCCCATTTTGTGCTCGATGCTCACGCAGTGCACGTCGTTGCGCGCGCCCAAAGCGCCATCACCATTGACCATGAATTTAGGCACCACAAACAGGCTGATGCCTTTGACGCCTTCGGGTGCGCCCACCACACGGGCCAGCACCAGGTGCACGATGTTCTCGGCCATGTCGTGCTCACCGTAGGTGATGTAGATCTTGGTGCCGAAGATTTTGTAAGTGCCATCGGGCTGGGGTTCGGCGCGGGTGCGCACCGCGGCCAAGTCCGAGCCGGCTTGCGGCTCGGTCAGGTTCATGGTGCCGGTCCACTGGCCTGAGATCAATTTCTCCAAATAGGTGGCTTTGAGTTCATCGGAACCTGCGGTGAGCAGTGCTTCGATCGCGCCATCGGTGAGCAAGGGGCACAGTGCAAAAGCCATGTTGGCCGAGTTGAGCATTTCGCCGCAAGCCGCGCCAATGGTTTTGGGCAAACCTTGGCCACCAAAGTCGGCCGGGTGCTGCAGGCCTTGCCAGCCGCCTTCGGCGTACTGCTGATAGGCCTCTTTAAAGCCGGGCGTGGTGGTCACGCCGCTGCCGTTGTGAAAGGACGGGTTCTTGTCGCCTTCCCAGTTCAGGGGTGAGATCACGTCTTGGTTGAGCTTGGCGCACTCCTCCAGCACCGCCTGCGCGGTTTCCAGACCGGCGTCTTCAAAGCCGGGGATCTGCGCGATCTGGTCGATGCGGGCCAGGTGCTCGATGTTGAACAGCATGTCCTTGAGGGGGGCGGTGTAGCTCATGTCTTGTCTCCGATGGAGGTCCGAGGAAATGGGGGTCGGGTACAAAAAAGACCTCTCTCGGAGGCCTTTCTTGCTGTCGTCAAATCATCACAGTGCGTTGGTCAACTCAGGCACAGCGGCGAACAAATCGGCTTCGAGGCCGAAATCGGCCACACTGAAGATCGGGGCTTCAGGGTCCTTGTTGATCGCGACGATCACCTTGGAATCCTTCATGCCGGCCAAGTGCTGGATCGCGCCCGAGATGCCGCAAGCGACATACAACTGAGGCGCCACGATCTTGCCGGTCTGGCCCACTTGCAGGTCGTTGGCGGCGTAACCGGCGTCTACTGCAGCGCGGCTGGCACCGATGGCGGCGCCCAGCTTGTCGGCCAGAGGCGTCATCACTTCGTTGAACTTCTCCGAGCTGCCCAAAGCGCGGCCACCCGAGACGATGATCTTGGCAGCAGTCAATTCAGGGCGGTCGTTCTTGGCGATTTCGCTGCGCGTAAAACTGCTCTTGCCACTGTCGGCCTGGGCTGCTGCGGCTTCTACCACTGCGCTGCCACCCGTTGCGGCTGCGGCGTCAAAACCGGTGGTGCGAACGGTGATGACTTTGGTGCCGTCGGTGCTTTGCACAGTGGCGATGGCGTTGCCCGCATAAATCGGACGCTCAAAGGTGTCGGGCGCGATGACTTGCGTGACATCGCTGATCTGCCCGACATCCAGTTTGGCGGCCACGCGGGGGGCCACGTTCTTGCCTGCCGCGGTGGCAGGAAACAAGATGTGGCTGTAGTTGCTGGCGATGGCCAGCACTTGGGCTGCCACGTTTTCGGCCAGGCTGTGGGCCAAGGCTTCGCTGTCGGCGTGGATCACTTTGGACACGCCAGCGATTTGGGCTGCAGCAGCGGCAGCGGCAGCGGCGTTGTGGCCCGCGACGAGCACATGCACATCACCCCCACATGCGGCAGCAGCCGTGACGGTGTTCAGGGTTGCGCCTTTGATCGAGGCGTTATCGTGTTCGGCAATAACGAGAGAAGTCATGAGATTTCCTTGGATGGTCAGATGACCTTGGCCACGTTTTTGAGCTTGTCCACCAGCGTGGCCACATCGGGCACCTTGATGCCGGCGCTGCGCTTGGCGGGCTCGGTCACTTTCAGGGTCTTGATGCGGGGGGCCACGTCCACACCCAAGTCTTCGGGCTTGAAGGTGTCGAGTTGCTTTTTCTTGGCCTTCATGATGTTGGGCAGCGTCACATAACGCGGCTCGTTCAGGCGCAGGTCGGTGGTGATCACCGCTGGCAGGCTGATGGACAGCACTTCCAGGCCACCGTCGATCTCGCGCGTGACTTGCGCTTTGCCGTCCACGACCTCGACCTTGGAGGCGAAGGTGGCTTGGGGCAAATCGGCCAACGCCGCCAGCATCTGGCCGGTTTGGTTGCAGTCGTCGTCAATCGCTTGTTTGCCCAGGATGATCAAGCCGGGTTGCTCTTTGTCGACCAAGGCCTTCAGAAGTTTGGCCACGGCAAGAGGCTGCAGGTCCATGTCAGCAGGTGTCTCAACCAAAATACCGCGGTCAGCGCCAATGGCCATGGCGGTGCGCAGGGTTTCCTGGCACTGGGCCACACCGCAAGAGACGGCGATGACTTCAGTGGCAAAACCCTTTTCTTTCAAGCGCACAGCTTCTTCGACGGCGATCTCGTCAAAGGGGTTCATGCTCATCTTGACGTTGGCAATGTCCACGCCCGAACCATCGGATTTGACACGGACCTTGACGTTGTAGTCCACCACCCGCTTGACGGGAACCAGAATTTTCATGAAAGCTTCTCCATAGATATCAAAACCCAAGCACCTTGAACGCTGTGATTTGGTTGACGTAACGTCAACGTCAATTGTGCATCAAAACCGACAAAGAGCACTTCACATCGCAGAAAAAAGCACGGTCGTTCGCATTTTAGACCTGTTTTTTGAAAACCCTGTTGAGCACCTGCTTATCCTCCCCCCGGGAATTCACCAACCCATCGGTTGACACATCAGGGTTAACGTTGATTTTCTTAACGATTGATCAATATTACGATTATGTTTTGTAACCAAATCAATGGAGCGATTGGATGAAAAAGACTTTGATTTCCTTGGCTGCAGCAGCCCTTGCCAGCCTCACTGGCTTGGCTCAAGCACAAACCGTTTTGACCGTCTCAAGCTGGGTACCGCCTACACACGGTCTGTCGATGTCGCAAAAAGAATGGTGCGATGACTTGGCCGCCCAAACATCCAACCGCGTCCGTTGCAATATTTTGCCGCGCGCTGCCACACCTGCACCCGGCACATTTGACGCGGTGAAAAACGGTCTGGTGGATGTGTCCTTCACGGTTCACGGTTACACACCCGGACGGTTTGTGCTGTCGCAAATGGCCGAATTCCCATTTTTGGGCGACCGTGCTGAACCCCTGTCCGTGGCGTTCCACCGCATTGCCAGCAAATACCCCGAATTCACCGCCGAGCACCAAGGCGTGAAGGTTCTGGGCTACTTCACCCACGGCCCAGGCATCGTGTTCAACACCAAAAAACCCATCACCCGCGTAGAAGACCTCACGGGGTTGAAGTTCCGGGTAGGTGGCGGCATGGTCAACGAGATTTCCAAGACGCTGGACATGAACGTCACGCTCAAGCCCGCTCCAGAATCTTATGAATTGCTGTCGAGTGGCGTGATGGACGGCACTTTGTTCCCGGCCGAGTCCACAGACTCCTTCAAGATCGACAAGATCATTAAATATGCCACCCAGTTCCCGGGCGGCCTCTACAACACCAGTTTCGTCTTTATGATGAATCCGGCCAAATACAACAGCCTTTCGGCTGCTGATAAAAAAGTGGTCGACGATTTGTCTGGCGAAGCCGTGGCCCGTCGCTTCGGAAAAGCCTGGGACCGCGTGGACGACCTGGCTTTGACCAACATGCAGAAAAATGGCGTGAAAGTCATCAAGGCTGACGCCGGCTTCGTCAGCGGCGTGACCATCCGCGTGAGCAAACTCGAGCGCGATTGGGCGCAAGCTGCCAAAGCCAAAGGACTGAAAGATCCATCTGGCACTTTGTCTGAATTCCGTGCTGAAATTGCCAAACTGCAAAAGTAACAAGGGTCGGGCATGTCCCGGGTGATTGATCCAGGTCGAGGCACGCACCAGCGGTATTTGCCGATCAGCAAATACCGCTTTTTTATGGGAAGTAAGTTGAAAAAAACACTCGATATTTTGTGTGGCACTCTGGCTGGCTTGGCCTTGTTCGCCATCATGGTGCTGACGTTCCTGGATGTCGCAGGCCGGAAAATTCTGTCGCAATCCATCACGGGTTCTCTGGAGTTGACCGAGTTGCTGATGGTGGTCGTGATTTTTGGCGCCTTGCCCTTGGTGTCACTCAAAGGTGAACATGTGGTCTTTGACTCGCTGGACGTGTTGCTGCCGACTCTGGTCAGGAAAATCCAGCAAGGCCTGATCCATCTGGCTTGCGCTGCCTTGCTTTTCGGCCTGGCGTATTTGATGTGGCAAACAGGTGGGGAATTCGCAGCCACAGGCGAAACCACCGCCCAGCTCAAAATTGCCAAAGCGCCCTTCATTCAAGGCATGGGGGTGCTGTGCGGGCTGACTGGACTGGTCCATGTGGCCAAAGCTTTTTGGCCCACCGTTTCCGCTGAAGATGCATCCGAAGGGGGCACCCTGTGACCGAAGCCTTGCTTGGATTTTTGGCCATTTTTGTATTGGCGCTGCTGCGCATGCCTCTGGCGTTTTCCATGGGCCTGGTCGGCATCGTGGGCATTGGCCTGACCCGAGGCTGGATGCCCGCCATGGCGAGTGCGGCCCAAGTGGTGCATGAAACCGGCTTTGCCTACACCTTGTCGGTCATTCCCCTGTTCATCTTGATGGGCAACTTTGTGGCCCGCGCCGGTTTGGCTCATGAGCTTTTTCACGCGGCCTACACCTTCATCGGGCACCGCCAGGGAGGCTTGGCACATGCCACCATTGCCGCGTGCGCGGGGTTCGGCGCAATTTGCGGCTCGTCCATCGCCACAGCCGCCACCATGAGCAAAGTGGCCTACCCTTCGATGAAAAAAATGGGCTACAGCGATGCCATGTCCACCGGCGTGATCGCTGCAGGCGGCACCCTGGGCATCATGATCCCGCCCTCCACCATCTTGGTCATCTACGGCATCATCACAGAAACCCACATTGGCAAGTTGTTTGCTGCTGGCGTTTTGCCCGGCATTTTGACGGCTCTGTTGATGATGCTGGCCGTGATGCTCATGACTTGGCATAACCCCAAACATGCCCCGGCAGGCGAAAAATTCAGTTGGGCTGAGCGCCTGAAGGCCGTGCGCGGCATCTGGGGCGTTTTGCTTTTGGTGGTGCTGGTGTTGGGCGGCATTTATGGCGGCTTTTTCACGGCAACCGAGGGCGCGGGCATGGGGGCCATGGGGGCATTTCTGTTCGCCTTGGCGCGCAAAGCCTTGAGCTGGGAAGTCCTGTTGCAAGTGCTGATCGAATCGGCCCGCACCACGGCCATGCTGTTCACCTTGCTGATCGCCGCCACCATCTTTGCCAACTTCGTCAACTACACCAGCTTGCCTTTTGAGCTCAAAGATTGGATCACTGGCCTGGGCCTGTCACCCATCATGGTTGTGGCCGCCATGATGCTGATCTATGTGCTGCTGGGCACGGTGATGGAAGAGCTGACCATGGTCTTGCTGACCATTCCCCTGTTTTTCCCCATCGTGGTGCAACTGGGGTTTGACCCGGTCTGGTTTGGCGTGCTGATCGTGATGGTGATTCAGATTGGCTTGATCTCGCCCCCGGTGGGCATGAACCTGTTTGTGCTCAACACTTTGTTGCCGCATGTGGGCCTGTCCAACATCTTCAAAGGCGTCTGGCCCATGGTGCTGGTCTTGATCATCACTTTGGGCATCTTGCTGGCCTTCCCGGTCATCAGTTTGTGGCTGCCGTCGATGATGGACTGACCCTGTGCATCACCCGCTGCGGGTAAGGGATCTCGATCTTGTTCGCGCGCAAAGCGGCCAAAATCAGCGTGTTGATGGTCGAGCGCAGTGCCAGTTGGCCGTTTTCCGGGTCACCGATCCAGTAGCTCACGGTGAACTCCAGACCGTCCGCGCCAAATTGGCTCAAAAAGGCATTGGGGGCGGGGTCTTTCAGCACCCGCTCTTGGCTCTGGCAGGCTTCGATCAAGAGACGCTGCACCAAGTCCACATCGCTGTCATAAGCCACCAACACCAAGGTCGTCTGGGACAGCTTGGGGTCCATCTGGGTGAGGTTTTCCACCCGGTTGATGATCAAAAACTCATTGGGCACGATGGCTTCGCGGCCGTTCAAGGCACGGATCACGGTGTAACGCGCCTTGATGTCCACAATGCGGCCTTCAAAACCATCCACCAGCACCATGTCCCCAATGCGCATGCTGCGCTCGGCCAGGATCACAAAGCCGCTGACGTAATTGGAAGCCAGCTTTTGCAAGCCAAAGCCAATGCCCACACCGACCGCACCGCCCAGCACCGACAAAGCCGTCAGGTCAATCCCCGCCGATGACAATGCCAACAGCAAGCCCACAAACATGAGCAAGGCCCGCACCGTGTTGCTGATGACCTTGCGCAGCGACAAGTCGCCGCCCGTGGCCGACTTGAGCAAGCGGGACTCCAAGGCCGCAGAAATCCAAAGGGTCACGATCAAGACCAAGCCCGCTGTCAAAGCGCCTTCCAGCAAAGTGCGCATGGAGAGCATGGAGCCGCCCACCTTCCAGCGGATCTGATCCAACTCCTCCAGAATCAAGGGCAGCACGCCAGTGACCCACAACACCACCGCCAACCAAGCCACCCAGGAAATCGTGCGCTCCAACACCTTGACAAACGGTGCTTCGTCAAAGGCCACCTGCAAGACTTTGACCCCCAAGCGAATCACCGCCAACGAGATGCACACCGGCAACAAGATGCCGAACATCGGGGCCGGCTGGCCGTCGGTCATCAAGGTGCGCGCCACAAAGGTCAAGCCCAGCAGAAACGTGGGAAACAAAACCCCGTCAATCAAGCGTTTGCCCAGCAAAACCGAGAAGTCCTGTGCTGCGAATTTTTTGCGAATGCCCCAAACGATGACCCAAGCGCACAGCACGCAAACCGCAAACGCCAGCAACACTCGCAGCGACTCGGCACGCGCCAAGGCACTCAACCAAGCCGAGGGATCGGCAATGTTCAAGGATTTCAAGCCCGCCATGCAGGTGCCCTTTTGTCGATGAACGCCTGCACACCTTCTTGCGCCACGGCGTGCACCATGTTGCAGGCCATGGTCTGACCGGCCAACTGGTAGGCCGCTTCCAGGCCCATTTCGCGTTGCTTGTAAAACAGCTGCTTGCCCATTTGCACCGCCACACGGGGTTTGGCCAGGATCGCATGGACCATGTCGTCCACACGCGCGTCCAAGTCCTGCAAAGGCGAGACGCGGTTGACCAAGCCGCGCTGGCACGCCTCATCGGCCGAAATAAAGCCCCCGGTGAGCAGCATCTCCATCGCCTGCTTGGGGTGCATATTGCGCACCAAGGGCACACTGGGCGTGGCGCAAAACAAGCCCACATCGATGCCATTGACGCCGAATTGCACACCCTCGGCGGCCACCGCCAGGTCGCACTGCGCCACCAATTGGCAACCCGCTGCAGTGGCGATGCCCTGCACCCGCGCGATCACGGGCACCGGTAAATTCTGGATCGACAACATCATGCGCGTGCATTGGGCAAACAGCTTTTGGTAGTAAGCCAGTTCGGGCTGGGCCCGCATTTCCTTGAGGTTGTGCCCCGCGCAAAAAGCCTTGCCCGCCGCACCCAACACCACCACGCGGGCCTGCTCGTCTTGTGCGATCTGGTCGAAAGCGCTTTGCAGGGCCCGCAACATGGCCTCGCCCAAAGTGTTGAAACTGCTGGGATGGTTGAGCGTGAGCCGATGCACGCCGCGGGCATCGCGTTCGTGCAGCAACAGTTCATTCGAATGGAGGGGGGAAGGATGGTTCATGCTTGGATTGTGCCCAAGACGCACTCACCCGTACACACAGGCACGAGGTTCGTTCCGGACTTCGAGCCAGTATCCATGGCTTTGAACTCTTGGGAGATGGCTCCCGCATCGAGTGCGGGGTGGCAACAAGCCATTTTCAAACGTCGGCCAGCACACGCAGATGCGCTTCCACACTGCGGGCTAAAGCGCTGAGGTTGTAGCCGCCCTCCAGGCAACTGACGATACGGCCTTGGGCATGGCGCAGCGCCAAGTCTTTGATGCGCTGGGTGATCCAAGCGTAATCCTGCTCCACCAAGCCCATCTGGCCCAAGTCGTCTTCACGGTGGGCATCAAAACCGGCGCTGATGAAAATCAGCTCGGGCCGGTGCGCCTCCAGACGCGGCATCCACATCATGTCCACCAACTCGCGGATGTCCATCCCTCGGGTATAGGCCGGCACCGGCAAGTTGAGCAAGTTGGGCGCTTTCGACTGCGAGCCCCCTTCCGGGTAAAAGGGGTGCTGAAAAAAACTCACCATCAAGATCCGCTCATCCCCGGCCACGATGTCTTCGGTGCCATTGCCGTGGTGCACGTCAAAGTCCACAATCGCCACCCGCTTGAGGCCATGGCGCTCCAAGGCATATTTGGCAGCAATGGCCACGTTGTTGAAGAAGCAAAAGCCCATGGCCTTGTCGCGGCAGGCGTGGTGCCCCGGCGGACGGGTGGCGCAAAAGGCATTCTCCAACTCACCCGCCATCACCGCATCGGTGGCATCGAGGGCGGCACCCGCCGAGCGCAAAGCCGCCTCCCAGGTGTGGACATTGATCGAGGTGTCGGCATCGACCGCCATGTGGCTCGGCCCTCCGGCACGCCAGTCATCGCACAAAGCATCACTCAAACCGCGCAAGGCAGCCACATGCATCCGCCCATGGGCCAACTCGAGATCGGCCAAGGCCGCCGGACCCGCCTCGCGGCGCTCCAGCGCCATGTCCAGACCGGTGATCAACAAGCGGTCTTCGATCGCGCTCAGCCTTTCGGGGCACTCGGGATGGCCAGGGCCCATCTCGTGCTTCATGCATTGGGGGTGAGTGAAATAACCTGTCGCGCCCATACGGCTTGTCTTTCTGCCAAAGCTTGACCCTTGGGGCCCGTTGCTTGGTTGATTTCTTCAAAGGGATGGCTCAGCTTATCACGCGCTGTCTGAGCCCAGCCAAGGAGAAATCAAGGTCCGTGGCGATTAAACTGCCTGCATGCTTGTGAACACAACGCCATCGAAACGCCAAACCCCTAAACCTTTTTGGGGGTCTGTTTCCAGCCTCTTGACCCTGCTGCTATTTCTGGTCCATCCCACCGCGATGGCCCACAAGTCAGAACGGCACCCTCGCCATGTGGACCGCTGCGCGGCCAAGCCCGCCAAGCCCCTCAAGAAAGCCAAGTCCGCCCAACCCACCCCCCCAGCTCAGCACACAGGCAGCGCCTTGACCGATGACGTTCATGTGCGTGCTTGGGCTGAAGACGCGGCCGAACGCTTGCAACTGGACCGTGCCTGGCTTCAAAAGACCTTGGCACAAGCCCAGCGCCTGCCCTTGGTCGAAAAACTGGTCTTGCCACCGCCCTCACCAGCCGCCAAAAATTGGACTGCTTACCGGGCCCGCTTCATTGAACCGATACGCATCCAGGCCGGTGCAAGGTTTTGGCGCCAACACCAGGCCACGCTGGCGCGTGCCGAAAAGGAATACGGGGTACCCGCCGCCTTGGTGGTCGGCATCATCGGCGTGGAAACCCTGTATGGCCAAAACACCGGCAACTTCCGATTGGTGGACGCGCTGGGCACCCTGGCCTTTCACTTTCCGCAGGCCCACCCCAGGGCCACGGAACGTCAGGCATTTTTTCGGTCCGAACTCGAGCAATTTTTACTGCTCAGTTCGCGCAGCGGTTCAGACCCCTTGTCGGTGCGTGGCAGTTACGCCGGCGCCATGGGCCTGCCGCAGTTCATGCCGTCCAGCTGGGCCAAATACGCCGTCGACTTTGATGGCGACGGCCGCATTGACCTGTTTGGCAGCACAGACGACGCGATCGGCTCGGTGGCCAATTACTTCAAGGCCTTCCAGTGGCACACCGGCATGCCCACGCACTACCCGGTGAGCCTGAGCGCCCAATCCGACATGGACAGCCTGCTGGCACCCGACATCCTGCCCACCTTCAACGTGGCCAACTTCACCGCCAAGGGCGCGGGCCTGAATGGCGCGGCCCTGGCACACCCAGGACCCTTGGCCCTGATCGAGCTGCGCAACGGCCCGAATGCGCCCAGCTACGTGGCCGGCACCGAAAACTTTTACGCCATCACCCGCTACAACTGGAGCAGCTACTACGCCATGGCGGTGATCGACTTGGCCGAAGCAGTGGCGCGTGAAATGGCCAACAAGCGTTGAGCCTTCAAGCACGGGTGTAGGAGCCGCGCCCCGCGCGCGATGAAGGCCATATCCCCCAAAACTGCTTGTGACCCAATGGACGGTGGTCAAATCAGCAGCCAAATAAAAGCACTTTTTGATCAACCGGGTGATCAAGCCCGAGTTGCCCACAGATCCGATTAAACGGGTTGAAATTGAAGCGGTGTTTTCCAAAGCCAACCCAATCGTCGCTTGGCGTGAAATGCAGAACAAGCGTGTGGCGACTGTGCTAGGTTTGATGGTTGTGGAATGGGGTGTGATGGATGGTCTTTGCCTTGGTAGGCGCAGGCATGAACGTCTATGGCCGGAGAACGGCGCTGATCATCAAGATGCCCCCTTGAGGCGAGGCGCGCAAACAGGACCGACTGTTCCGGGGTGTCTGGATCTTTCAAGACACTTTGGGTAATCGCGCAGCCATCAAGTGCACCTGCTCCGTCAAATCCCGCACAGCTTGGCTGAGTGCCAGCAATTCTTGTTCTTTCAAAATGTCATTTTTCTCGTGCAAGAGTTCGATTTCAAGTTCGGCCTTGACATTGATTTCGTAGTCACTTTGCGCATGGCGGCGGTCTAATTCGGACGGGCGGTTTTGGCTCATCATGATGGCGGGCGCGGTGTAGGCGGCTTGAAACGACAGCAGCAAATTCAGCAAGATGAAAGGGTAGGGGTCCCAAGCCCCTTGTCCGACCAGCACGTTGCCCGCGATCCAGCATGTGATGGTTGTGCTTTGAATCAGAATGAAACGCCACGATCCGATGGTGGAGGCCACCCGATCGGCCAGTCGCTGGCCTCGGGTAGGTGGATCTATGGCGATGTGTTCTTCCGTAGTTGTTAGGGGCATGTTCAGGTGCCGTCGATGCGCCCTTCGGTGTTGGCGCAAGAATGCCAACTGTTTGATTTCTTCTGGGGTGAATTGGTTTTTTTTCGAAGACATGTGTGACTTTCAATGTGTTGGTTGAAACGGTATCAGCCGCAGACTCAAGCGTGGCCCAAACTTCAAATAAAACCTGTAAAAACTCTGAAAAATAGCTGGGTCTTGAGGGTACCCTGCGGTGAAAAAGCACCTAGGGAAGGCCTGCATAAGCCACACCACAGCGTGAGTTCATGCGTGAGTATTCACATGGCGAAACCAGCAAGCAATTGGCTACCGGTTTACCGTTTTTCGGGCTGCCTGCATTGCGTTTTCGGGCCTTTGCCCGCGCGGCAGACGCACTCATGTCTGCAGACCCTGCAAAGTTAGCTGGCGCACCATCCACCAGACTTTGGGGGTAACCATCAACTGGCTTTATTTCAGGGTCTTGAACGTAACGGCAACTGCATTGGCCGAGGCGGTGGCGCGGGAAAAAAAGTCAGGCCCCTGAGGCTCAAGGCTTTTGGGCACCAGTCCTGCTGGAGACAAACACCTCATCTGATTGACTTAAACAGTTGGCTCTTCTTCCCCTGGATGAGGCACTCCTCTTTGCTGAATGGTTGATGCAAGCTCATGTGACCACATGGTCCTATCAATATCGGACCTCTCTCATCAGATGACCTTCTGTCAGTTTTGGAAGCATTGTCATTTTTCGCTCATTGACATAAATTTGTCTTAAATTCATCAAATTCCCCTTGTAAAATAAATTTTGTAATCTTTTACGTATCCGCAGCCTCAAGTTAGTCGCTGACACATGAATATTTTTGCGCCCCTCAACCGGCTCATTTCAGGCTCTTGGCGCTGGTCGAAGCAGCTGTTCTTGCTCAAACCACTACGCTCCTCAGGCACCACTTGGATCAGGCGATTGCGTCTGGTTTCTGCAGGATTGGTCATTTTGAGCAGCCTGGGGGGCGCATTGCTGGGTGTGTGGCCCCAGGATTTCTGGCCAGGACGAACCGAGATGGATACCGGTGAAACCGCAGCGCTTGAGGTCGTTTTTGTGGCCGATTTTTCGGGCGCTGGCAAATTGGTCGGTGAAGACCTGGCCAAGGGGTTCCGTGAGGCCGTTGAGGCCGGGGGTGTAGCCAAAGATATCCGTTTGGTGGTGAGAGATGACAGAGGCCAAGCGGAAGCCTCTTCCGCTCTGGCTGAAAGTGCTGCTGCAGGATTCCAAACCCTGGCCTTGATCGGGCCTGGCAATGTTCGGGGCTATGACGCGTTTGTTGCAGCCGGAACCGAGGGAGAGTTGCCCGTCATCGTGCCCGTTGCCCCACCTAAAACTGCGGAAGACCCCAAATGGGTCTTCACCATGCAGCCCAACCAGCAGCGCCAAGGAGAACTGACCGGACGACTCGTGCAAAAATTGGGACCGGTTAAACGCGTGGCATTCCTGCAGCCCAAAGGTATGAGCAGCGGCTATTGGAGCGGTATCACTGCCAGCTTCAGCGATTCGAACGTCGATACGATTGAGATGCGAGTCATCGATGAAGCCATCAGCGCAGCTGACCTGCTGGTGGAAGCCCGTCAACTTTCGTCATTCGATCTGATCTTCATTGACCTGCCAGCATCCCTGGCCGTGCAAGTGATCAAGCTTTTGAAAGACGCTGACCACGCCGGCCGCATTGTTGGTTTTGGCGACATGGCCTTGCCAGACTTTGCCAAGCGATTCAAAGATTTTCCCAAGGAGCAATTGGCCCCAGGCTTTTATGCCAATGGCATTTTTGCTGTCGCCCCCTTCTCGCCCGACATCAGCGGAGAACGCAGCAGACACTTAACCGACAGTCACCATCAGCGCACCGGGAAAGACCCCTCTTGGGCCTATGCCTATGGCTACGATGCCGGAGCACTGCTGGCTGACTTCATCAACATGCGAAAAGCTGCAGGTAAAACTCCGCATGGCAAGCTTGAACCAGAGGAGTGGCGTTCAGCCTTGAGGGATCACCTCCAAGCTTCGCGCGTGGCCAGCCAGCCCACATCTGCGTTCACCGGACCGATAATTTTTGACGCCACCAACCAGCGCGACACACAACCTGCGCTCATCGTCTACAAAGACCAACGGCCAACGCCCTACTTATTGCAATACAGCGGACAACCTGCGCAACTTGACACCCAAGGAGCCAATCAGAACTCCTCCGTGGTCATCGAAGACCGCCGCTACGATTTTGTCCCCGTGGTTTTTTCGGGTCTGCGATTTAACAGCATCGAAGCAATAGACCTGGAAAAAGGCCAATACACCGCCGACCTGGATGTGTGGTTCCGATCCCTACTGGCATTTTCTCCTGATGATGTGATCTTTCCAAATGCAATCGACGGCACGCTTGAAACCAAGGTTGTTGAATCGATCGATACACCGCTTGAAAAATACAGAAGAATGCGGATCAAGGGCAAGTTCCTTCTGAAAACCACGCCCCGTGATTTGGTTCTTGAACAAATCACACTGAGCATGGCGTTGCGCCATAGATCTTTAGAAGCCAGTGAACTCCGTTTCGTGGTGGATTCCGCCAGTTTCAATTCGGTGACGATCAACAGCCAGGTCCACCAACAGATCAACCGCGATGGGGTACTTGCCCCAAGCCTGGGCTATCTGGCCGTGCGCTCCTTGTTGGCCGTTGAAAACCGCGCTGTTCGGGGCTTGGGTGATCCCCGCGCCCGTTCTGGACAATTGAAGTACTCAGAACTCGAACTCCAACTTCAACTGGACTCGGCCACGGCCACGCTTGGGCCAACCCTGGCAAGAAGCATCCATTGGAGCTTGTCCTTGGGCATGGGCATTGCCTTGCTGGTCGCAGGCTTTCTCGCTCGCCGTCACCGACTGCATGGCGGACGACTTCACCACTGGAGCAGCGTGTTGCAAGTTTTGCTGCTGAGCGGGGCCTTGTTGCTGGCCGAGGTGTCGCTTTTTGGCAGCCCCTTGCTGGAGTCAATGGCTCAACGCTGGGTAGTGTGGATACGAAACGCTTTCATGCTGGGCTACCATATCTCTGGCGCTTTTTTGGTGGACTGCATTTTGTGGTGGGTGATTCGCCGTCGCAGAGGTGGACGCCTGGTTCAGGGCACCATTCATGCGCTCACGTCGTCCACGATTTTCTTTGCTGCTTTTGCGGCCTACTACACCAATGTGCTCGGGCGTGACTTTCTGCCGATTTTGGCGACATCGTCGGTGCTGTTGACGGTCGTGGGTCTGGCACTTCGTGAACTGATTCTGGATTCGATCAGTGGTATTGCTTTGAACATGGAAGAGACATTGAAGATCGGCCACTGGATCATGCTCAAGACACGAGAGCAAACCCTGCATGGTGTGATTGAAGAACTGGGTTGGCGCAACGTTCGCATGCGATCCCGCGACGATCAGGTGCACTTCATCCCCAACTCACTGCTTTTCCATAACGTCATCAGCAATTTCTCAACGATGAGCGGCTTCACACGGGTATCCATTCCTTTTGAAGTCAGTTCCAACACCGACTTGGGACTGGTCATTGAGCGCGTGAGCCTGCGCGTCTCGGAATTACTCACCGGCGACCCCGATGTGGACGTGACTCGTCCTATTCGCGTCATCTGCACCGAGATCGAATCGGATAAGGTAGAAATGACCGCTCAGGTGTTCTATCGCGCTGAAAAGTCTTTCGACACCTTGTCCACCCGTGTGCTCAAAGCTGTCAGCGAAACCGTTCAATCAATGGGGGCCATGCCGGTACATAGGATCTCTCTGAATGAAGGGTCCCGCAGGATTGACTAATTCCGCCAAATGAGTCCAACAAAATGAAAGGCCAGATGGAGCCTCACACGGTGAATCCTCTGAACCCCAAAAAACTGCTGCTGAGCAAATGGACGGTGGTCAAATCAGCAGCCAAACAAAAGCACTTTCTGGTCGCCGAGTGATTCAACCTGAGCTACCCACCGACCCGATTGAGCAGGTAAAAAGCGAAGCGGTGTTCTCCAAAGCGGTGCGAGTGATGGGCTGGCGTGAAGTGCAAGATGACAGCGTTTGGCGGCAGGGATGGGTTTGATGGGAACTTGTTTCAAGTGAAGGTGTCGCTTAAACGGACAGCTGCCACTGACCCCACAACGACACACAGCCCAGTTGTATCATCCGGCTTTAATGTCCAAAATCACAAAAATGAAAAAATCAATAGTCGCGTTGGCACTCCTGAGCATCGGCACACTGACTTCGGCACAAGAAGTTGGGCGAGTGATTTCCTCTGTGCAAGTCATTCAGCAAGTCTCTGTCCCACGTCAAGTTTGCACACAAGAACAAGTGGCAGTGCAACAGAACAAGAGTGGCGCTGGTGCTGCAATGGGCGCGATTGCAGGCGGCGTGCTGGGCAATCAAATCGGCGGTGGCAGCGGCAAAGCCGCAGCGACAGCACTTGGCATTTTCGGTGGTGGCATTTTGGGCAACAACATTGAAGGTGCACCAGTAGCTCAGACACAAACTGTGCAAAACTGCAGTTATCAAAACGTCTTTGAAAATCGCGTGACGGGCTACAACGTCACATACGAATTCAATGGCAAACAATACAACGTGCAGCTGCCGCGCGATCCTGGCCCTACGATCAAACTGAACGTCACGCCAGCGCCTTATTGATGTAAATTGCAGCTATGGACGAACACGACCTTTTCCACTCCCGCTTGCAACAAATCTACCGAGACCAAGATCGGTGGGTTGAGATTTGCATTTACCGGATGCCCAACACGGGCTGGACGCTTGAGGTCGTTGATGACAAGCGCAATTCGACCGTTTGGGACGGCGAATTTGAGAGCGATCAGGAAGCTCTTGAATTTGCACTCAGCGAAATCGATGCAGTGGGCATTGTGAATTTCATCGACAGCCCTCCGACAAGTTCGCTGCACTAAGCAGCCTTTGTGGATCACAGCTATGCCTGTCATTTCCACGCAAAAACAGAACAGCGAAAAGCCAGTTCTCTTTCTCTGAGAAAACAAGGTTTTGACGGGGTTTTCCCGAATCACAAGGTCTGGTTGGGATGAAATACAAGACAATTGAGTTTGCCAACAAAGCAGGTATTGCTTTTCAGGTGGCCATATTTCGGTTGCCCATTATGGTGGTCTGAAAACACACTGTGTCCATATGCATAAAACTGGAGCAGCTACTACGCCATGGCGGTGATCGAGCTGGCCGAAGCGGTGGCGGGTGAGATGGCCAGCAAGCGCTGAGCTTCAAGCACGGGTGTAGGAGCCGCACCCCGTGCGCGATAAAAGTTTAAAACCCAAAAAAAACTTCTGCTGAGCTAATGGAACGCGGTGAAACCCATCGCCAAATAAAAGCACTTTTTGATCAACCGGGTGATCTAGCCCGAGTTGCCCACAGATCCGATTGAACGGGTGGAAATTGAAGCGGTGTTTTCCAAGACTGTTCAGGTGATTGCTTGGCGAGAGCTGCAAGACGATGAGGTTTGGCGGCAGGGTTAGGTTTGAAAAAATGTGCTTTCAGTAAAATTTTTGATGATTTAACGAAGTTTTCACATAGTTAAATTTACTAATCACTGTATTCACCCTACATTTATAGAGCTTGTGCGAGCGCATCAGGTAAAACGGTTTTATATCTTTCCCATGGCGCGATTCTTTCAAAGTATGTAGCCTTGTGAATATCCGGGTATGTTGATGTTGACGAATCGGCTATGGTGCATCAATCTGCGCATCTAAAATCAGTTGAAGAAGCTGTCCGAATTGCCTACCATTCACGTTTCTAGTTATGTCGTTGTCGCTGTTGACTCTATGAACAATCACAAGGTCACGTAAGGGGTCGACGATCATGAACTGGCCTTGTGATCCCTCAGCTGAAAATACTTTGCCAGGAAAATTAGCCAAATAGAAGCGATCACCGATACCGACCCACCACATATATCCATAACCGGTTCTAGCACTTAGGGACGAGTATGACGAGGTACTCTCCGCCACCCATGCCTTAGACAGGATCTGATTTTCATTCCAGCGGCCGTTGCGCGCCATTAAGAGACCAATTCGAGCAAGATCGCGCGCGGAGAGGCGAATGACATAAGCGGGATGTTGTGAGATGCCCTCATATTGAAATTTCGTGTCGACTAAGTAGCTGAAATCCTGAAATTGTAGGGGCCCAGCCAAATCATCTCGCAAGGCCTCGAAAACAGTTTTGCCAGAAAGCTGTTTGAAAATAGTACCGAGCGCATTGAAATCCCAATTGTTGTAATAAAAACGCTGACCAGGTGCGCTACTTCCACGAATTGGTCTATTTGCAGCCATGTCTCGCGTCTCGTAGGCAGCAGGGTGATATATGCCAGATCTTGCCTGCAGAAGATCTTTAACTGTTGCTGTTCTTTCGCCAGATGTTAGTTCGCTTCGATCGTTGATGTTCAGCTCGCGCAGCGTCTTCGAGAGATCTACTACTCCGCGGTCGACGTGAATCCCAAACAATACGCTAAGTACGCTTTTACGAATCGAATGTAAATTAGTTGCTCTCGAGGTGTTTCCGTACTCATGGATTATTTGCCCACCATGAACGACAAGGTAAGCGTCTGTGTTTAGCGTTCGAGCGAAGTTGTCAGCGGTTTTGAGTTTTTGTGAGGACCAACCAGACGCATCGGCCGATACCGCCTTAGTCCATTTCGTGTTTGGAAACACATCTGAAGCATGCGCAAAGGCGTGAACTGCACATAACATGGCAGCTACACCAAAACGAAGTACGTTGCTAACAGGGAATTTCATTGCTGGTACTTTCTTATTCAGAAGACATTAATTTTAGTTGTCGGTCTAAATCCCGCAAATCAATACCGTCAAAATAGGCGGATTCAAGTACGAGGTACAACAAAGATGAACCCGGTAATGGGTTGCTGAGGATGTCAAGGCATCATGGCCACTCAAACCGCCAAGTCCAAGTTGCCAGATGTACAAGCACCTCAGCCGAGAACTCAGCCTTGGTCGAGGTCAGCGTGGCTATCACGCCGAACAAGCCTGCGCCAAGGCGTCTGAGCGCTCACAGCGAAGCCGTAATGCCCGCCGTGTAGATTCCAAAGTCTGGTCCGATGTGGGTTTCTACCTGGGCATTCAATGGAGCCCCGAGCAGATTGCAGCCAAGGTGGCGGTCAGCCACGAGAGCGTCTATTTGCATGTGTATACGAGCAAAGCCGCTGGCGGTGGTTTACACGCCCACCTGCGCAGTCAAAAGCCTCGGCGCAAGCGCCACCTTTGCGGGCGTGACAGACGTGGGCAAATCCCGAACCGCCGCCCGATCAGCGAGAGACCAAGCCACATTGAAGATCGCAAGCAAGTGGGCCACTGGGAAGGCGATACCGTCATTGGCGCGGCTCACCAACAAGCCATCGTGACATTGGTAGAGCGCAAGAGTGGCTTTGCTGTACTGGCCAAGGTGCTCAACAAGTCGGTTGATTTGGTGGGCCGAGCCATTGAAGCCAGGCTCTTGCCCTTGAACGCCCGGGTGAAGACGTTGACGGTGGACAACGGCAAGGAGTTTGCCGATCACCAGGCCATCGATCAGGCCCTTGGCATCCAGTCCTACTTTGCCGATCCGTATTGCAGCTGGCAGCGCGGCAGCAACGAGAACTTCAACGGACTATTGCGCCAATACATTCCCAAGAAGCGGCACATGGAAACCGTGACCGATGAGGAGTTGACTATGATCGAAAACAGATTGAATCACCGGCCCAGAAAGCGGCTGGGGTTCAAGACGCCCCACGAGGTATTTCACGCCTCGTTAAACCATCTTTCAGTTCGTACTTGAATCCGCCATGTCAAATAATACAGTCGAAGTTAATTTGGAATCTGTGTTTCGAGGCCCCAATCCTTTTTCACAAGACCCGGTCATTGTGCTGAAAATTCTTGTTCCGGAACTAACGGCACAGACTACATTCAAAAAACTGTCAATTGGACTCCAGCATTTAAACTTGCACTGGCCATTGGTGGTCGAAGAACGCCTGTTTACAAATCCACTCAATCTTGGGGATATTGCTTGGCTTTTAACCCAACATGCCAGAACAATTCTGAATGCCTACCGCGGCTTTATACAAGAGGTCGGAGTACAAGAACTGGCTGACAACTGCGTACGAGTATGGCTCGGCTACCACGACTGGCGACTCAGTAGGCAAGCCCTGTTATGGGCTCTGGAATCCGCTATAGCTTTAGGAAAGTCAACCAGCGAGATCGATTCAGTCATGACCGCGAGAGAGGCCTTCCTCAAGGAGACACGTGTAAAACACCCAGATTTCCAAATTCGTTATGTGATGAAGGCTGCCCAGGATCATTGTCTTCCGGTTTTGGCACTGGTTCGCGAAAAAAGAATTTGGCAAGTAGGATGGGGAGCAAGGCGGAAAATTTTCCTTGAAACTGCAACTCATGCCGACAGCCTGATTGGCGCGCTTTTGGCACGAGATAAGGTAAGTTCCAAGGCTTTCTTATCTGCAATAGGGGCACCGGTAGCAAAACACACACTTCTAGAAACAAATGATCAGCTGCCCTTAGCTGCAAAACTGATCGGATTTCCGTGTGCGGTTAAACCCATCAACCTAGGTGGTGGCAAAGGAGTAACAGCAGATGTGCGATCCCCTGAAATGCTGGACACTGCATTTTCGTATGCTCGCAGTTTTTCAAACGGACCCATCATGGTTGAGCAGCATATTCAAGGCAAAGACCATCGATTGCTGGTCATCGGTGGTCGTCTGATTATTGCTACGACCCGCGCTGCGTCATCTGTTGTTGGAGATGGGGTTTCAACTGTACGATCCCTCATTGATCAGCTCAATAACCACCGTCACGAACAGAGTCAAGGCAGTCAGCACCGGATCACTGTTGTTGAAGACGATATGTTTCACCATTACTTGGCCAATCAGGGCTTTAATTTGAACAGTGTTCCTCCGTTAGGGGAGACGATCCTGATGCGCAGTGTCCCGAACATTTCAATGGGAGGCCAGCTAACGATATTGACAGATCTTGTACACCCTAGCGTGCAAAAGCTGGCTGAGAGCATCGCCTGCGCCAGTGGCTTGAACGCCGTTGGATTGGACTACATCACCCCTGACATCAGCCGTGATTGGCATGAAGTACCTGGAGCTTTTGTTGAATTTAATGTCACTCCGGGAATACAGGGCTACGAAGACGATCCCAAATGTCCACCTGACTGGTTAGCCAAGGCATTTTTTGACAAGGATGTTGGTCGGGTGCCTGTCTTTATGGTGTTGATGCAGAAATCGGAATGGCTTACTTGGCAAACCCAATTACTACCCCTGGTGTCTTCTTTAGACATGGGTGCGAGCGGCCCCCAGTGGGTTTGGGCAAATGGCATGTCGTGGCCCGCTAAAGAATTGAGTTCACAGCAGTCTGCATCTGCCATGCTGCGACACGCTACAGTAACTCGTGCTGTGGTGGTTGGCGTATTTGAGGAAATTTCTCAGATTGGTCTTCCGCTGCAAGGCGTTGAAGTAATTTATACCGTGGGGCAGGGTTTGAACGATGTCTGGTTGGAAGTGGCATCGAAGGCTGCTGATCAAATTGAAATGCTGTCGGATTTGGACACTCTCAACGCTAGGCTCGCAGTCAAACTCTGCAATAGAGAGCAGTTGCTGCGCCATGGCGGTGATTGAGTTGGCCGAGGCGGTGGCGCGGGCAGTGCAAACCAGGCCATGACCCCGCTGAACCCCCAAAAAACTGCCAACCAAGTGGGCGGCGTTCAAGCCTGTGGCCAAGCAAAAGCACTTCTTGGTCAGTCGGGTGATCCAACCTGAGCTACCCACCGACCCGATTGAAATTGTTGAAACCGAGGCAGTGATTTCCAAGGCTTTGCAGGCGATTGCTTGGCGAGAACTTCAACACAAAAGGGAGGCGAAATGTTCTGTTAATTTTTTCTTGAAAAAATTCAGATGCTTTCACATTGACTCACCACAGTTGATTTTTTTTAACCCTGCAGATCGGATACAAAGTGAATAAGTTTTACAAGTTCGTTGAGCGCATGAATTACCAGTCTCTTCTCCGAAGCTTGATAGCCGATGGCATAGATATTTCGGTGGTATTTGACATCGGCGCTCACAAGGGACGCTGGACGAAAGAACACAAAAAAATAATTCAAGGTGCTGCTTTTTATTTGTTTGAAGCAAATAAAGAGCATTTAGATAAACTTAATTCGCGAGGAGAGAGAGTTTTTATTGGCGTTTTATCGTCCAACGGATTGCCGGCTAAATTTTATAAAAAGGTTGGCACCGGTGATTCGCTTTACAAGGAAAACACTGGCCACTATAGCGATGAAAATTATGATTTGGTCGAGACGAAAACATTAGGACAAGTTGTACAGGAAAATAAGTTGCCGCAACCTGATTTCATAAAGTTAGATGTTCAAGGTGCCGAACTGGATATTTTAGAAGGTGCGGGGAACTTGATAGATGGGTGCAAGTTAATACTGGCTGAGTGTCCCATTAGCCCCTACAATATCGGCTCGCCTGAGATTGGCGACTATCTGAATTATTTTAAGAAAATAGGATTTACGCCTTTGCGAATAACTGAACAACATGGTGGCGCCGGGGCTTTATTGCAAGTTGATATTTTATTTTTGCGCAGCAGTCTTTTAACCAGAATTTCTTGATCTGTATTGGTGCAACTGTTCAATTCGCAAAGTTCCAGATCATATTCACTGGGTTTCAATCGATAGAGTCGGTATACGCCATGGCGGTGATTGATTTGGCCGAGGCGGTGGCGCGGGAAATGGCCAGCAAGCGCTGAGCCTCAAGCACGAGTGTAGGAGCAGCACCCCGTTAGCGATGAAGGCCATAACCCCAAAAACTGCTCTTGACCAAATGGACGGCGAACAAATCAGCAACCAAGCAAAAGCACTTTTTGGTCAGCCGGGTGATTCAACCCGAGTTGCCCCTCCCCAATTGAACAGGTGGAAATCGAAGCGGTGTTTTCCAAGGCGCTTCAGGTGATTGCTTGGTGAGTTAGCCCCCTGAAAAACAGTCCCGTTGGTATTCCTTAAACTAACAACTAGGAATACGACTACGGATACCGTCGGCGATTTGGATCGCGCCAAATTAGGGGAAGAATTACGCCAAAAGATTACGGTGGAGTTGGAGCGCAAGGAGAAGGAGCGAATGCAGACAAAGGTCGAGAACGTTGAACCTGCGAAACCCACCATCGACAAATCAATTCGTATTGCGACGCTACCGCACAAGAAGGCACTGATCATCGGAAATGACACTTATGAATTTGTCGCCAAATTGCAAAACGCTCGCGCCGATGCACAGGCAATGGCAAAAAGCCTGTCCAACCTCGGCTATCACGTCACCCTTAGGACGGACTTATTTGAAAAGAGCATGCGGGCGACCATTCGCCAGTTCAAGGAAAGCGTTAATAGCGGTGACGAGGTGCTGTTTTTTTATGCTGGGCATGGATTGCAGCTTGGGGGTACAAACTACCTTCTGCCCACGGACATCAAGGGCGAATCCGAAGACCAGGTGAAAGATGAGGCCATGCAACTTCAGCGGTTGCTTGATGATATGGGCGAGAAAAGCGCGAAGTTCACACTCGCGCTCATCGACGCTTGCCGGGACAATCCTTTTCCCAAGCGAGGCCGCGCCATCGGCGGACGCGGCCTAGCGCCAACGACGGCGGCCTCAGGACAAATGATCATTTTCTCGGCAGGCTCTGGACAACAGGCGCTGGATAAAATTGGCCCAGGGGACAAAAACCCCAATGGTCTATTCACCCGCATGTTTCTCGAAGAAATGTATGCGCCAGGCACCAGGGTAGATAACGTCGTGCGTGAAGTCAGAAAGAAGGTTGTGGAGGTTGCACGCAGCATAGGCCACGATCAGGTGACAGCGTTTGGCGGCAGGGATGGGTTTGAGCGAAAAGAAAGCTGACCGGCTGGTGTGAACGTGTCCTTTAGCACGACAATTCTGGCTACTCGTTGAAACAGTACACGCATCAGCACATCAAGCATTTCAAGGGTAGTCATCCCTAGTCTGTCTACTTTGGCGGATCATTGGCCAACACTGCAGGTGTCGCGTAAAACGACATCTGCTGACTCTCTTTTTGGGAATTGAATTTTCAAATGTGTAAGATTCAACGATCACATGTGTGCATAGACGACAGTGTCTTTAATGCATTAGCTAGGCCCAAGTTGGGCAATGACCCTCATTGATTGAAACCCAGAGTCTTCCGATTCACGTTTGAATCACTCACTCATTACTTTTGAAACATCGAAAAATAAAATAATTAATTAAGGAAAACCAATGATCCGTAGACACAAAAAACAAAAATCCAAAGCGATTGTCGTGCTAACAAGAGGCTACCCAGAGATTGGTGGTTATGATAATTTGATAGCGAGAAATTTATCAATTGAAAAAAATTTTCAAGGAGATGCTGATTTATTAATATTTCACGAAGGAAATATTTCATCAAATCATCAAGAATACATTCAAAGCAAAACAAAGCTGCGATTAATTTATATTGCAATTCAACCATTTGATCCTATTGATGGCGTCACATTTTTCCCTGGCACTGAAGGTTTCGGCTGGGGTTATCGACACATGTGTGCCTTTTGGTTTTATGAATTTTTTAATTATGTCTCCACCTATGAATTTATAATACGAATTGATGAGGATTGCTTCATAATGTCATCGCTCGACGAAATGTTCACACATTTAGAGCAAAAAGTGTGCGTATATAGTTACTGGCACCCCAAAGATTCCGATTTTTGCACGATTGGATTGACAGAATTCGTTGATAAAAACATAGAAAAATCGCACGACTCGAACACCAAACAACGCCCATCTGGACCTTACACGAATCTTATTGGATTTAATTTAAATAAGCTGCGCAGCAATGATGCATTATTTAAATTTATTGAAAAAGTCAAGTATTCTAAAAATATTTTCATATATCGGTGGGGCGATTTGCCTCTTTGGGGTGAGGTATTAAGATATCTATTCGACAGCCAAAGTTACTCTTCAATGCCTGAATTTTCTTACTATCATGGCAGCCATAAATTTTTTTCAGCAAGTAATCCAGCAATAGATGCGATAGAAACCCTCAGGCCAAAGCCATGTCCATTCCCTTTAATTAAAATCGGGGGTGATAAAGATGGCGCATATTTGTTACCGAACGATCTCCAAGGTATAAAAGCCTGCTTCTCCCCAGGAGTTAATAACTTTAAAAATTTTGAAGACGAACTATTTGAAATTTTCGGAATAACTTCTCACATGTGCGACTTTTCAAGCGATGTAGAGAAATTTAAAACACCATTATTAAATGGGCAAACTTTTAAGAAAAAATGGCTTGATGTTAACGGCGACAAAGACAGCATTTCGCTGGCTGATTGGGTTAATGAACTGGAGCCAGACACCAACGAAGATTTGCTTCTTCAGATGGACATAGAGGGTGCTGAGTACCGCAATATTTTGAACACGCCCACAAGCATTTTAAATCGATTCAGAATTATTGTAATTGAATTGCATGGCTTAAATACAGTAAATGATCCAGCCAAATTTGAAAAGGAACTAGGTCCTCTACTAAATCTATTAGATCAGAACTTTACGTGCGTGCATGCACACCCCAATAATTGCTGTGGAGATGTCATTTTAACTGGATCAAAGCTCAACATTCCGAGAGTGCATGAATTAACTTTTTTAAGAAAAGATCGCTGGCTTGAAGCAAATAAAAATGGTTATTATAAACCGCTTTTGCCTCATCCACTTGATATTTCACAGAACAATGTAGACAATCCGCCATTATTTCTAGATGAAGAGTGGCTTGAATCTGGAAAACGTGCACCCGAGTCGATAATTAAGATGTTGTCTGACCAAGTTGACTATTTAAATCGTACATTGCAGGATGCCAAATCCAGAGAAAAATTACAGACTCAGTCAAATTCAAATACTGTTCTTGATCTTCACAGGCTGGCCCAACATGCTGCATCGACCCAAACTCCGATCACATCGAGGCCGGCTGCTCTGATAGACCTCGCTCATAACAGTAAATTTTCCCTTAGTTCCACGTGGGCTGCTAATCCAATGGAAAAAATCGTCACAAATAATCACCCTTACTTTTTTCACACTAAGCTGGGCCGCAACGAGTTCATCACTGTAGATCTAGGGGAGGAATATTTTCTTTTTGAACTGCATATTTCAAACAGGACAGACATATGTAAAGAACGCGCCCGCTGCCTATTTTACTGCGCGCACAGTACACCAAAACCGAACTTGCTTACAGGCTTACCAGTTAAGATTGATGAAGATTTTTTCAGCCTAAACGACGCTGTCAGTATCACTCAACTCGTTCAATGTCGGGCCAGATATCTGACCGTTTTTTCACCAGAGGAAACATATTTACATTTTTCAGAGCTAAAAATCTTTGGACTAAAAGATGGCGGTTTCAACGACTGACCTTGTAGACTTTCCTGTCAAGTGGACAGTTTAAAACTAGAGACATTCCGTTCAAACACCCTTGGTAGGAATGCCACAGGCGGCACATCCCTCGGGGACTCGTGTGGTCGATATTCGTTGTAGTCCATCAACCACTCATCAGCTGCCATTTGCACCTGCGAGATGGCGTTGAACAAGTTGGCATCCAAAACTTCCACGCGCAAACGCTTGTTAAATCGTTCAATGAACGCTTTCTGGTTCTGACAAGCTTTGCTGCGAGAGATGCAGTGCACAGACACCCTGCACTCCACAGCACAACGCTTGGCTGTCGGCGTTACAACTTTCGCGACAACACATCCTTGATGGCAGCGTTCTCCAAAGCCAGATCCGCATACATCCGTCTGAGACGACTGTTCTCGGCTTCCAGCTCCTTGACCCGCTTGAGCTCATTGGCTGACATGCCAGCGTATTTGCATTTCTATTGGCAGTAGGTCGCTGTACTGATGCCGTGTTTGCGACACACCTCTGCTACAGCCAAGCCTGCTTCACCTTTGCCCAGGATCGCCAATACTTGGCTTTGCGTCAATTTCGACTTCCTCATCGCTCTTTCCTTCAAAACAGCGGAAGTCTCTATTTTCAGGTTGTCTACCGTTTAGGGAAGTCTACGGCTTGATCTGCCTCTGACCAGATTGCGGGGGTGTCGCCGCCAGTTTTAAGGAGGATGCTGAGATTCACAAAACTCTTGAGCAACTCTATCGCCGAGATGGCCACGATGGAGGCGATCACTTTGATCTTCAAACTGGCGAAATCCACCTGGCCCATCCACTCTGGCCGGTCCTCATGCCCTTTCGTGTTGATCTTGGAGACGAAATTCTCGTAACCGCTGAAGATGACGATGAGGAGCAAATTGGCCACCAAGGAAAGATCAACCAAGGCCAGAACCGCCAACACCACTTCGGTTTCAGTGGAAGAAAAAATGTGGGGTAAGACATGGAAAAGCTCTTGCGTGAACTTCACCAACAACATCACGATACCGCCTACCAGCCCCAGGTAAAAGGGAGCCAACAGCCAACGGCTGTTGAAAATCAAGCTTTCTACAAAGTTTTCAATGGATTTCATGCGAACTCTATCTAAAAGAATCAATCAAAACTTGGACTAGTCTATCTCACACCGAGATCTCCAAATCCAGCAAAATTTGCAGCGTAGATTTTTTGGACTGCGCTATGAAGGTCTGGGCTGCGAAGAACTTTAAGGGTGTTGAGTAACAATCCATGAAGCTATGTCGTTGACCGCTTGAGTTTCCATGCCGATGAAACCATGCCAATGAAATGCTTGACATGGATCACCTTGTGGATTTTCACCCCCTGTAACGACCATCATCTTTTTTTGCTTGGCATTGATAAATCGATCGAAAGTTCCCTTTAGTTCGTAGGCTAAAGTGCCCGCACACGAGTCTTCTTTATGGTGATAAAAAAGCACTGGTGCTGAAATTTTTCCAACATCTTGTCTTGGCACAGCTTGCGGTATTTTCCAAGTCAAAACGGAAGCCGTTAAAACAAGTCCTTGCACCTTCTCCTGCAGCGCAATTCCCAAAGCGGTTGCTGAAATTGTCCCGTTCGAAGTGCCAACAAGCCAGAGTGGAACTTTTGAAATCCCCTTTATGCTGTCGATAACAGCTGAGACATCCTGAGCGTGTTGCGCAGATACACGCCATTGATGATCCAGTCTTGGCTTATCTGTGGGGTTACCAAGAATTGCCACATTCAAATCATTTCGGTAAAAAAGTTCTCGACTACGAATCAAGAAATTCCCGTTTCGAGGTTGGCCGTCTTTGTAACCCATACCACCTTCGCCACCTGACAAGAGAAGAACCGTAGCTTTTGCATTCTGGTTGGGCATCCACCAATAACTTATCTTGATGCTTTCCCGACTTTCAAGGGTTACCATTTTCTCGGTTGTCTGAGCACTTAACAAGGAGTGGCCTGAAGCCATGACCAGCACAAGTGGGAACATACAAATTAAAGAAATTCTTGAAGCAAAGCCTGAGGACCTTCTAAAGCTTGGCATGCGCTCTCCGTGCTGACCGTTGATGAGCATTAATGTATCGCGGTCAAGACCAGCTTCTTAGACCATCAAGGGCATGTATCCGCGCACAGCCAAGCGAGATTTCTTTAAGCCAGGACCCGAATGCCTGGCATTCCCCCAAATCTTTAGACAGTTTTCACAGCGCAGTTTGACGCTGCCGCGCGAACTCGTAGGGACTGAGTTGATCGAGGTGCTTGTGACGACGCACTCGATTGTGAAACCTTCGATGTCATCGAAGATTTTTGACCTGGCCTCTGCCCTTGTTTGGTAAATCCGCTTTTTCATCTGTTCGCGCTTCAACCAGCGACACAAGCGATCGAAAGACCCGCGATGCATCCAAATCCAAACGGCCCTCTTGCGTGCTGAGAAAGGGTATGCCCCTTGGCCCAGCTTGGTCAGGCTCGTCCCAAGGAGTTGACGCTCTAAGGGATTGAGAGCCCCCATACAGGCTTGGGATTGATCATCTCGGCTAGCCATGCGTTAATTAAAATTAATGTTTTTTATTATTCAATAATAAATTATATTTATTTTTCTTAAAAAAATTTAACGATGTATTAAAAATATTTATAATGATATTTCGATAACCCAAATTCATAAATCAGGTTCTTTGAACAGTTTCAATGACACCAGCGGTGGCGTTTGGACTGATAGCTTCAAGCTGAAAAACGTGTGGGGCGTATCTGTCGAACCAGGTTACTACGTCAATAACGCTGTTCTGACCTATGCAAAATTAAGCTTCGTACAAGCAACTGGTCAGAATACTTATGATTACACCGCACAGGATGAAGGCGCTGATACTGCCAACAAAAAGCATCGTGGCTTGGGTTTGGGTGCCGGCGTCAAGTTCATGATTGCCAAGGATCTTTACGCAACAGTTGAGATTGAAAAAATTAATTTCAATAGCAAGTCTTACTATTCTGACGTTACTGAAACATACAAGCCAAGTCTGCTCAAAGCAGGCGTCTCCATCGGCTTCAAGTTCTGACAGTCGCTTCACAAAGTAAAAAGCCAGCTCAGCTGGCTTTTTTTATTTGGCAAGATCGAGCACACAAAAACCAATATTGGGATGAATGCTACGGACGATCTCTGACACGTTGTGGCAGGCTTCAAAACACATTATCGGGTATGCTTTCATGCCCTTAAAACTGAAAATCTGATGGGCGATGGCGGTGATCAAGCTGGCCATGGCTGTCGCCGAGCACAGGAGCCGGTGATGTGCTTTGGGGACTTGTTCATGGATTTTCACCACGCTTGACATGGGGCTCAGAAATGAAAAAAGCGCTGATTTGCGGGATCTCGGGTCAAGATGGGGCTTATTTGGCTCGGTTATTGCTGTCAAAAAGTTACGAAGTTTGGGGAACGTCGAGGGATGCTCAGATTTCATCCTTTTCAAACCTTGAATCGTTAGGCATTCGGTCTCAAGTCAAGCTGGAGTCCATGGCCCTGAACGACTTCCGCAGTGTGCTTCAATGCTTTATGAAGGCTCAACCCGATGAGGTTTACAACCTCGCAGGTCAAAGTTCTGTGGGTTTATCTTTTGAACAACCCGTTGAAACGCTGGAGAGCATCTGTTTCGGCACTCTGAATATTTTAGAGGCCATTCGACTCGTAAATAAATCCGTCAAGTTCTACAACGCTTGCTCTAGCGAATGTTTTGGAGACACAGGAAAAATCCCGTCAAACGAATCAACCCCATTTCGTCCCAAAAGCCCCTACGCTGTTGCCAAATCGGCTGCCTTTTGGGAGGTGGACAACTACCGCGAGGCCTATGGCATATACGCCTGCTCCGGCATATTATTCAATCATGAATCGCCATTTCGGCATCCTCGTTTCGTAACAGGCAAAGTGGTGAATATGGCCTGCAAAATAGCCGCCGGCAGCACAGAAAAACTGGTGATGGGCGATCTGTCCATTGTGAGGGATTGGGGCTGGGCAGTGGAATATGTGGAGGCCATGTGGCGCATGCTGCAACTGGACTCTCCCGAAGATTTTGTAGTGGCCACGGGGCAGAGTTACAAATTGCAGGATTTTGTAGCGACCGTTTTTGCGCGTTTTGGGCTTGATTGGCAAAAGCACGTCGTGACTGACCTTACTTTTGTACGGCAAAACGAAATCAGAGCCAATTATGCAGACCCCAGCAAAGCACAGGATAAACTCGGCTGGAGGGCTGAAAAATCCATGCTGGAGGTTGCCTCCTTGATGGTGGATGCCGAAAAGAAAAAATATCCCAATTTACACACCCATTAATTTTTTCAGCGCCCAACATCGGCGCCCTCAAATGACCGGCTCATGGCATCGGCACTGCCCCCCTTAAGCTTAGACTCACGACACAGAAGGCTGAAACCAAATTCATGGTGGCATGAAACGGTATTTCACTTGGGCTTTTTGACCCCGTACAGCGCCGCTTTCTTGAAGAGGCAACTTCCAAGCGACGCATCAGAGCACGCAGGTGAAGAATCTCGGTTTTGTCATCCCAAGTTCTCTTTCGTCTGTTGCACAGTGTTGTCAAGTTCCAGCGTGGTTGAGGCTTTTGATCATCAGCTTTTCCAACTGAAGCACAGCATCGTCCCACCCGTACTTCCTGGCGGTCTTTTCACCTTCTTTCGCAAGAGAAATCCTCAAGTCATCGTTGTTCAGCAAGCGGTCAATTGATGAAATCAATTCGGCAATGTTTCCGGGTTCGTATAACAATGAATTCATTTCATGCTTGAGAAAGTCTTCAACCCCACCATTTCTGGACGAGATCACAGCAACGCCACCTGCCAGTGCTTCCATAGCTGGCAACCCCCAGCCTTCGGACCCAGAGGGAAAAATAAACAGACCAATCGAATTGTAAAATTCGTTCAGTTGAGTATCCGTGGAGGTATCTACGGGAGTGATCCAGTCAGGCAATGGTTTTGACCATTTTCCAGCAGCCAGAACTTCAACATCTCGGCTCAGTTTTATATGCGCCAGTGCCTTGACCGCATCTGCAACTCTTTTGTTCTCATCGTCACGCAGCAAAATACCAATTTTATTGCGTCTGAGCTCGATATTATTTTTGAGATTGAATACTTCAAATCGTATTCCACAATTTATTGTGGCGTCAATTCTTCTTCCACATTCAGCCAACATTTTACCAACCGCCGTGGATGTTGAAATCATGACGTCAGGCTTTGCAAAGGCCTGCTTCATTTGCAACTTCAACTGTGGGTTTGCATCTGTCCAGAATTCGTAATCATACGCAATTTGCGCCGTGACCCATGCAACATCGTGTCTGTTTCCAAAAACGAAAGCGGTCTCCCATGAAGTAAGGACCAATACATCGCAAGGCTTGATAAATCGATTGTTAAAAATAGTCGTGACATGGACGTTTTCGGAAAACTCGAACCATGTAATCAGATGCCTGATATCTCCATCCATTAAATTACGCACCTTTTGCAAATGATATGGTTTTTTTGCATAGAACATGTGCGACACAATGACCTTGTGGCCCAAATTAGCCAATCGATTGGCATACTCATAATGCACTCGGAATCCACCGATAACCTTATTCTTGCTGATACCAGGAAGTACGAAATTAATGAGCATGGGGATTGGCCTGAGTTTTCAGCGGGTCAGTCAAAGAGTTTAAAAAAATAAAAGCACAGCGTTACTTGGGTTTTGAAATTCGACTGAAAAATAAGCGAAGCTGGCCATAAATTTTTAAAGAATTCAATGAAAGAACCGCTGCTTGTTGGGCGAGTGCAGTTTCTGATCTTACCTGCAATCCTTTTAACCTCGAGCTGAAACCGGGGTGAACTCCTGCGGGCAACTTGCCCAGAAGAACGAAACCGAGGTCTCAACTTCATGTGACTGACCTCCACACAGCACGGCTCAAGCCGCCACTGAGGGTGCTGCGGTTTTTACCCCGCAATCGGGCGATCTTTGACCTCTCCATCTGTCCTGAGCGGGAACATCTTGGCTGCACCTCGTGCCTAACTCTTAGGGGGTGTAATTCCAGTTTTTTTCCCCTACACTACGATTCGATAAAATCAACAAATAGACGTTTTCACAACCGTTTGTCACTTTAGTCATATTCGAACCTCACAAGCCGAACACTCTGATGCTTAAAAAAATTCTGATCGCTGTCACTCTGAGCCCCCTGATGGGCCAGGCGATGGCCCAAACCAAAGGTGACTGGAATGGGTCCTACTCATTTCCATCCAGTGCATCGAACCGTCAGGTGCAGAACATGCAGCAGGCCGACTTGATCGCTAAAAAAGACGCTGGATACTACGACGGCTTGGGCAAAACCACCGTCTACTCGACCCAGATCAGCACCTACACCGTGGGCTCCCTGGATTCAAGCACCAACACCGTCAATCTCGATGGTGCCAACAACACGGTCTCGCTGACATCGGCCAGCAGCAACACGGGCGACCTGAACGGTGCGGTGCGGTTGACCGACATCAACAGATCGACCGTGACAGACAACTCATCCGGAGCAAAGCCTTGATGAGTGGCTACCCCAACCGCCGTGCGTCAGCCATCGGCTTGGCGTGCAGTTTGCTTCTCGCCGCTTGTGCATCAGGTCCTTCCTACGCTCCGCTGACTGAAGACATCCCAGAAGTTCAGGGGCCGCCCATTTCAGATTTGGTTACCCCCTTTGACCAGGCCATCAGTTGCCTGGACGACAAAATTCACCAAGGACTGACTTTTTCTGTGGGTGCCGTTTTGGATGCCACCGGAAAAGAGCAACTCTCTGAAGGCGGGACGGGCAAATACATCACCCAAGGCGCGGGCGACATTGTTCAATCTGCACTTTTCCAGGCGGGTGCCGTGGTCTTGAATCGCCGTGACCCACGCGTCATGGAGTCTGAAGCCCGATGGGGTGTACGCAACACCAACGGTCAATTGCCGAGTGTGTTCTTCATCACCGGCAGCATCAACAGCCTCGACTTCGTTCCCGGCGGTGGCTTTGAAACTCAAATCGCGGGGGTTGGGCCGCGCTATCGTCAATACCGCATCTTGGTCGGTTTGGACCTCTCCATCACCGAAACCAGTACTGGTCGCATCGTGGCCAATGTGCCATTGCAAAAACAAATCGTGGCCACCGACGCAGGCTTCGGTGTGGGACGCTTTTTTGGTGACACTTTGGTGAGTCTGGACATTGGTGCCCAGCGGCGTGAAGCGGTCGGATTCGCATTGCGGCAAATGCTCAACCTGGCCACGTATGAGCTCCTCACGCAGATCCTCAAACCCGAGGCCTACGCCCAGTGCAACAAGCTCATCGAAGGCCTGCATGGCATCTCCAACTCTGGACGTGCAAACCGTAAACGGGTCATCACCATACCCTCCCCTGGCGAGCCTTTGCCAGGCAGCAGGCCGACAGCGGCCTTGTTGTCTGCGACCACCAAAGCCCCCACTCCAGCCACAGCACCGATCGTCGTGCCCAAGCAAGCCCCGGTGAGTCCATCACCTGCAGTCACAATCGCGGCGCCGCCGCTTGTTGCACCGCAGCCTGCTTCAGTGCCTGCGCCCGCCAGCTTGACGCCCTCTTTGGTGGTGCCAGTGCCTGGTGTTGGCGAGCCACCAACGACGGCTTCGCTCAAGCAGCCCGAAGTGGTCAAACAGCCTGAGGTGGTCAAGCAGCCCGAAGTGGTCAAGCAGCCCGAAGTGGTCAAACAGCCCGAAGTGGTCAAACAGCCCGAAGTGGTCAAACAGCCCGAGGTGGTCAAGCAGCCCGAAGTGGTCAAGCAACCCGAGGTGGTCAAACAGCCCGAGGTGGTCAAACAGCCCGAGGTGGTCAAGCAGCCCGAAGTGGTCAAGCAACCCGAAGTGGTCAAGCAACCCGAAGTGGTCAAGCAACCCGAAGTGGTCAAGCAACCCGAAGTGGTCAAGCAA
>JAIXRJ010000033.1 GCA_027485235.1 Comamonadaceae bacterium | reverse complement strand
GAACCGCCGAACTTTTGAGCCAACACCGTGGTGATGGCCGCTGTCAGCGTGGTTTTGCCGTGGTCCACGTGACCGATGGTGCCCACGTTGACGTGGGGCTTGGTCCGTTCAAATTTTTCTTTGGCCATTTCTTCGACTCCGAAAAGTAGTGATCAATAAAAAGACAGACGGGCACTCAGCTTGCACTGAACGCCCCGTAACTGGTGCCCTTGGCGGGAATCGGACCCGCGACCTCTCCCTTACCAAGGGAGTGCTCTACCACTGAGCCACAAGGGCGAAAATCTTTGACAAACTCAAGCAATTGACTGGAGCGGGAAACGGGAATCGAACCCGTGTCATTAGCTTGGAAGGCTAAGGTTCTACCATTGAACTACTCCCGCACTGATGGCACCGCATGAGTGGCTGCAGCGCCAATGCTTGGAAACCTTTTCCAATTGCTCAACATGTCAACCGGCGTGAGCCAGTTTGCTGGTGGAGGAGACTGGATTCGAACCAGTGTAGGCGTAAGCCAACAGATTTACAGTCTGCCCCCTTTAGCCACTCGGGCACCCCTCCAGAAGCGAGTCTCATATTATGCCATCTTTTATTTGATCCCAGCAAGTCACCGCAAAATTCTCACCAAACGATCGGTTTTTGACCGTGTCCTTGCAAAAAGTCATTCGCCAGTACAAAGTGTCTTGAACCCAAAAAGGGTACGGGCAAACGTGTCGCGGACAAGGGTGAGGGGTGGTTGGATGTCAAGACCAAATGCCATCCCGCGTCCGCCACTTGAGCAATCAACTCACTTTTGGCCTGTGCATGGGCTCCCCAAAGCATGAACACGACGGCTTGCCCTTTTCTTGCCACCGCCTGAACCAATGCATCGGTCAATGCCTCCCAACCCCAGCGCGCATGGCTGGCAGGCTGGCGATCTTCCACCGTCAAACAGGTGTTGAGCAACAAAACGCCCTGCCTGGCCCAGTCCACCAATGAGCCGGTTCGGGAAGTCGAAGGACCCAGACTTTGCTGAAGTTCCTTGAATATGTTGCGCAGACTGGGCGGTACGCGAACGCCTGCGGGCACAGAAAACGACAAGCCCTCGGCTTGGCCCGGACCGTGATAAGGGTCCTGACCCAAAATCACCACCCGCACTTGGCTCAGTGGTGTCAAAGCCAATGCCCGAAATGGCTCAGGCGGGTACACCACGGCGCCCTGTGCCAAACGTTCAGCCAAGCGGTTCGATAAATCTTGCCCAACAGGTGAGCTTAAAAAAACAGCCACCAAGGACCGCCATTCAGGGGTCAACTCCGACAGATCAGGCGGCCACTCGGTCAGGCGACCCACCGCCGACGCCGCATCTTCAAACAGCGCGCCTTGTTGTGACACCGCTTCAGGCAAACAATGCGGCCAAAGCTTCGCCTGGATCGGCGGCGCGCATGAAGGCCTCCCCCACCAAGAAGGCATGAACGTTGGCTTCGCGCATGCGCTTCACGTCGGCCGCATTCAAAATGCCACTTTCAGTGACCAACAAACGGTCCGCCGGCACATGGGGCAACATGTCGAGGGTGGTTTGCAAGGACACTTCAAAAGTACGCAAGTTGCGGTTATTGATCCCCACGAGGCGGGTCTTGAGCTTCAAGGCCCGTTCCAGTTCAACGCGGTCGTGGACCTCCACCAGCACCGCCATGTCCAAGCTGCGCGCCATCGTCTCGAGGTCGGCCATCTGGGCGTCGTCTAGGCAGGCCGCAATCAACAAGATGGCATCCGCGCCCATGGCCCGTGCTTCATAGACCTGGTAAGGATCGATCATGAAGTCCTTGCGCAGCACTGGCAAGTCGCAACTGGCCCGGGCTTGTTTGAGGTAGTCCACACTGCCCTGAAAGAACTGTTTATCCGTCAACACCGACAAACACGCCGCGCCGTGCTCGGCATAGCTTTGCGCGATGTCTGCCGGCATAAACGCTTCCCGCAGCACCCCTTTGGAAGGACTGGCCTTTTTGACCTCGGCAATCACCGCCGCTTGGCTTGCGGCCAACTTGGCGCGCATTGCGCCCTCGAAATCGCGGGTCAGCACACGGCTTTCGGCATCGGCGCGCATGGCGGCCAGAGATTTCTTAGGCAAGGCTGCGGCGACCTCTTCGCGTTTGACTGAGATAATTTTATTCAGAATGTCACTCATGATTTTTTCCGATCAGACGCGACCGCGCCGTTTACCCAAATACGAACCAAGGCGCCGTGCATCACGGCACCCGTTAACACCCAAACCAACAAGACCAAAACGCCCAAAACCTTCCAGAAACCTCATTTCGCCACATCAAGCAAGGGATTGACTGAAGGCCACAAACTGCGCCAGTTTGGCTTTGGCAGCACCGGACTCAATGGCCACCCGGGCACGCTCAACACCTTCTGCAATGCTGGAGGCCACATGAGCTGCATACAAAGCTGCCCCAGCGTTGAGCACCACAATGTCTTTTGCTGCGCCCGGCTGGTTGTCGAGCACCCCGCGCAAAACAGCCAAGGACTGCTCTGGCGTATCGACCCGAAGTGCCCGGTTGCTCGCCATCGGCAAACCAAAATCTTCAGGGTGGATTTCATACTCTGTGATCTGACCATTCTTGAGCTCCCCCACCAAGGTGGAAGCCCCCAGACTGATCTCATCCATGCCGTCGCGGCCGTAAACCACCAAGGCATGCTCTGCGCCCAGACGTTGCAAGGCCCGCACCTGAATACCGACCAGATCAGAGTGGAAAACGCCCATCAAAATGTTGGGGGCCCCGGCCGGGTTGGTCAATGGTCCCAAGATGTTGAAAATGGTGCGTATGCCCAGCTCTTTGCGCACCGGAGCCACGTTTTTCATGGTGGGGTGGTGATTGGGTGCGAACATGAAGCCAATGCCCACCTCCTCAATGGATCGCGCGATCTGTTCTGGCGTGAGGTTCATCTGGATGCCGAGCGCTTCGACCACATCGGCGCTGCCCGATTTGCTGCTCACGCTGCGACCACCATGTTTGGCCGTCTTGGCACCTGCAGCGGCGGCCACAAACATGGCGCAGGTCGAGATGTTGAAGGTGTGCGCCCCGTCCCCGCCGGTGCCCACAATGTCCACCAAATTTGCGGGATTGACCACATGCACCTTGGTGGAGAACTCGCGCATCACCTGTGCGGCGGCCGTGATTTCACCAATCGTTTCCTTTTTCACACGCAAGCCCGTGATGAAGGCCGCGGTCATCACCGGCGACAGCTCGCCATTCATGACCATGCGCATGATGTGGAGCATCTCGTCGTGGAAAATTTCACGGTGCTCGATGGTGCGCTGCAAAGCTTCTTGAGGCGTGATGGGCATAGGAGTCCTTGCTGGAATTCAATGAACGTGGCACTCAGGGCCGAACGAGAAAGTTTTTCAGCATGGCATGGCCATGCTCGGTCAGGATGGACTCGGGATGAAACTGCACGCCCTCGATGTCCAACTCGGTGTGGCGCACGCCCATGATTTCGCCATCGTCTGTCCAAGCGGTGACTTTAAGACACGGGGGACGACTGACCCGATCAATGGCCAGCGAGTGGTAGCGGTTGACGGTGAAGTTTTCCGGCAAACCCGCAAACACGCCTTCCTGTGTGGTGGTGATGACGCTGGTTTTGCCATGCATCAGCGCTTGCGCCCGAACGATTTTTCCACCGAAAGCGGCACCGATGCTTTGGTGACCCAGGCACACGCCCAGGATGGGCATTTGGCCCGCGAAGTGCTGGATGGCTGCCACCGACAGGCCCGCCTCGGCTGGGGAGCAGGGACCAGGCGAAATCACCAAGCGATCGGGTTGACGCGCGGCAATGCCCTCGAGGGTGATTTCGTCGTTGCGAAACACCTCGACCTCGGCCCCCAGTTCACCGAAGTACTGGACGATGTTGAAAGTGAAGGAGTCGTAGTTGTCGACCATCAGGAGCTTGATTTTTTTCGCCATGATCACTCCAGACCTTCTTCGACCAACTCGCTGGCCCGCAGCAATGCACGGGCCTTGTGCTCGGTTTCACGCCATTCCATCTCAGGCACCGAATCAGCCACCACGCCCGCGGCCGCCTGCACATACAGCGTCTGATCTTTGATGATCGCAGTGCGAATGGCAATGGCCACGTCCATGTCGCCCGCATAACTGATGTAGCCACAAGCGCCGCCATAAATGCCGCGCTTGACAGGCTCGAACTGGTCGATCAGTTCCATCGCGTGTACTTTGGGTGCTCCGGTCAAGGTTCCGGCCGGAAACGTGGCTTTGAGCACGTCCATATTGCTCATGCCTTCGTTCAACACGCCTTCGACGTTGCTCACAATGTGCATCACATGGCTGTAACGCTCGACCACAAAGGCCTCGGTCACCTTGACCGAGCCGATCTTGGCAATGCGGCCAATGTCATTGCGCGCCAGGTCGATCAGCATCACATGCTCGGCCCGCTCTTTCGGGTCATTGATGAGTTCGACCTCGGCAGCCTTGTCTTTTTCGGGCGTTGCGCCGCGTGGGCGTGTGCCCGCCAGGGGTCGGATGATGACTTTGGCGCCCTCTTTGGTTTGCTCCTGGCGCACCAAAATCTCAGGGCTGGCGCCGACCACATGGAAGTCGCCAAAATTGTAGAAATACATGTAGGGGCTGGGGTTGAGCGAACGCAACGCTCTGTACAGCGACAGCGGGCTCTCGGTGTAGCGCTTTTTGATCCGCTGCCCCACTTGCACCTGCATGAAGTCGCCACCTGCGATCAACTCCTTGGCTTTTTCCACCGCCGCGATGTAATCGGCTTTGGCAAAGTCCCGCTCTGCCGGGTAAGACTGACTGGCTTTGACCACGGGCGCGCTGACCGAGTACTTGAGCTGCTCTTTGAGGTCGCGCAAGCGTTTTTTGGCGACCACATAGGCCTCTGCTGTGGCAGGATCGGCGTACACGATCAAATAAAGCTTGCCTGACAGGTTGTCGATGACGGCCAGCTCTTCGCATTGAAGCAGCAAGATGTCCGGGGTACCCAAGGTGTCGAGGGGGCAGGTTTTTTCGAGTTTTTTCTCGATGTAGCGCACGGCGTCGTAGCCAAAGTAACCTGCCAGGCCGCCGCAAAAGCGCGGCAGGCCGGGTCTCAAGGCCACTTTGAAACGCTTTTGGTACTGTTCAATGAAATCCAGCGGATTGCCCGTGACCGTTTCGATGACCGCGCCGTCACGCACCACTTCGGTCTTGGCTTGCGCACCAAAGCCGCTGGCGCGCAGCAGCGTACGGGCTGGCAAACCAATGAAGCTGTAGCGCCCAAAACGCTCACCACCCACCACCGATTCGAGCAAAAAGCTGAATTTGCCGTTGTCCTTGGTATGGGCCAGCTTCAGGTAAAGCGACAGGGGCGTTTCCAAATCGGCAAAAGCTTCCAGCATGAGTGGAATGCGGTTGTAGCCTTGACTGGCCAGGCTTTTGAATTCAAGTTCGGTGATCACAGGCTACCGCCTCCAAAGGGCTCGGCGACCTCACTTGAGGTGCTTTTCATTTATCCAATTGCCCGGCCATGTTCATTTCAAGCCGGGTGCGGGTGGCGGGCAAGCCGCACAATTGATGGTGTCAGACTGGCCGACGCCAGGGCCAGGCTCCCCGGCCTTCCGCGTGGGAATGGCTCGGCAGGCTGACTGCACTGGGAATATGAGCATGGATGAACATGGTATGCGAAGTGTAGCAAAGGCTTCAGGCTTGATTCAATATTGAAAATGTAGTCCCCCAGCGGGGGTTTTTCCGCCGCGCGCGTCAAGTGTCTCCGCGCGATACACCCCTCATGCATGCCGGCAAATCGGCCAGTGTGTCCAACCAGGCTGCTGCGGGTATTTCTTGAACAGGCTGGCCTTGGTTGTAGCCATAGGTCACCAGCACCACCGGGCATCCGGCAGCATGCGCAGCTTGGGCATCGTTGCTCGAATCGCCCACCATCAAGGTCCGCGCCGCGGTACTGCCCAAGGCTTCGCATGTTTTTAACATCGACAAAGGGTCGGGTTTTTTGCGCTCAAAACTGTCGCCACCAAACACGGGGCCAAAGAAGTGCATCAGTGACTTGTCTTTCAACAAGGCTTGCGCAAAAGCCAAAGGCTTGTTGGTCAGGCAAGCCATCGGCACGCCTTGGGAAGCGAAGTACTTGAGCGCATCGAGCACACCCGGGTACACATGGGAGAATTGGCCGTTGATGCCCAAATAGTGGTGTTGGTAACGCTGCCAAGCGCGGTCAAACAAAGCCTCCACCGTCAAGTCAGCACAAGCTTGCGCTGCATCCTTGACTTCGGTCTGGGTGATTTGATGCGCCAGCAAGCTGCGGATCAGATGCTCAGAGCCTTTGCCGATCGTTTGTCCAACCAGGGCCTCTGGCAGAGGCGGCAAAGCCAGATCGGCCATGGTGCGGTTCAAGGCGATCGTAAAATCACCCAATGTGTGCACCAAGGTGCCGTCCAGATCAAAAATGACGGCTTCGATCTGACGCAAATCCCACGAATTTTGCATGGCATTGGTCACAATTTAGCCCAAAGCCAAGCGCATCTGGTCGATCACAGCTTTGTAATTGGGCTTGCCAAAAATCGCACTGCCCGCCACAAAGGTATCGGCCCCGGCATCGGCAACACGGCGTATGTTGTCGGTCTTGATGCCACCATCGACTTCCAGTCGTATGTCTCGGCCGCTGGCATCTATCAACTTGCGCGCTTGTTCAATCTTGCGCAGTGCGGAGTCAATGAAACTTTGACCGCCAAAGCCGGGGTTCACGCTCATGATGAGGATCAGGTCAATTTCATCAAGGGTCCACTTCAGCACGTCCAGCGGTTCGGCCGGGTTGAACACCAAGCCCGCTTTCACACCTTGGCTTTTGATGGCTTGAATGCTGCGGTGCACATGTCCACTGGCGTCAGGGTGAAAGCTGATGAGGTCTGCGCCGGCATCGGCAAAGGAAGCTGCCAATGTGTCCACAGGCGAAACCATCAAGTGCACATCGATCGGCACGTCCACACCCGCTCCTGTTTGGGCATGCGGCTTGAGGGCTTTGCAAATCATGGGCCCAAAGGTGAGATTGGGCACGTAATGGTTGTCCATGACGTCGAAATGGATCCAGTCCGCACCAGCTTCAATGACGCTTTTGACTTCCGCGCCCAAGCGGGCGAAATCAGCCGAGAGGATGGAAGGGGCAATGCGGTAGTTCTTCTTCATGCCTGAATTGTCGCAGTTAACATCTGCACATGCCTTCTTACACCTTTCAAATTGATGTGTCGCCCCACTACCTGCACGAGCAAAGTCAGCCTTTAAATGAGTTGTTTGCCTTTGCCTACACCGTGACCGTCACCAACACAGGCGATGTACCCGCCCAATTGATCTCAAGGCATTGGGTCATTCAAAACGACTTGGGGCACGTTGATGAAGTCAAAGGTCTTGGTGTTGTCGGGCAGCAACCCCTCTTGTCACCGGGAGAATCATTCCAATACAGCAGTGGCTGTCGCTTGCGCACTGCCAGTGGGTCGATGCACGGCAGTTTTTTCTTTGTGGCTTCTGATGGCCATCGATTTGACATCGTCATAGATACCTTTGTTTTGGAATCCTCGGGTTCGGGTTCGTTGGGTCGCACTTTGCACTGAACTTTGAAGCTGGCCTGCTGTTGGAACGCCTTCGGGTTAAGCTTGCGCCATGGGTGAATTTGAACTGATAGAACGGTTTTTCAAGCGCAATGCGAACCAGGCCGATGTGGGCATTGGTGATGATTGCGCGGTCTGGACGCCTCGAGCAGGTCACCAGTTGCTTGTTTCAACCGACATGCTCGTAGAAGGTCGTCATTTTTTATCGACGATTGACCCTGCTCGCTTGGGTCACAAAGCACTGGCCGTGAATCTGAGCGACCTGGCCGCCTGCGGTGCGACGCCTAAATTCTTTCTGTTGTCATTGGCTTTGCCCACTGCTGATGAAGCTTGGCTTTCGGGTTTTTCGCGTGGCTTGTTTGAGCTGGCAGATGCGCATGCATGCCAATTGATCGGCGGGGACACCACTCAAGGCCCATTGAACATTTCGATGACCGTCATTGGTGAGGTGCCAGACTCTCAAGCCATTTTGCGCTCTGGCGCTCGGGTCGGTGATGACGTGTATGTCAGCGGTCACCTGGGTGATGCGCGCTTGGCACTCGAAGCTTTTCGTGGCCACATCAGTCTTCCGCAATCGGTGTTCGATTTGGCCAGGCAACGCATGGAAACACCGACACCGCGTGTCGCCTTGGGCCATGCATTACGCTGTATGGCCACCGCCATGGTGGACATCAGTGACGGCCTTTTAGGCGACTTGGGGCATCTTCTGAAGGCCAGTCGTGTGGGGGCTCGCATCGAATGGTCGCTAGCCCAAGGCTTGCTGGCATCGAACTCGCTTTGGCTGTGTCCAGATGCTTTGAAGATGAACTGTGTGCTGTCAGGCGGTGACGATTACGAACTCGTTTTTACAGCACCTTCATCCTTTCGGTATGGGGTGCAAGATGCCGCGAAGGCATCCGGCACGCCGATCACCCGAATAGGACAGATCACTCTTTCTGAAGAACTCTCTGTTCACGACGTCCATGGTCAGGCCATGTCGCTTGATCTGCCTTCTTTTGACCATTTCGCATGAACAACGACAAGCACCTGCCAACCCTCGGGTCCCATGCCAGTGTCGATCTGCGCTTTATGCTGTCGCACCCTGCACACATGATCGCGCTTGGTTTTGGATCTGGACTTGCCCCCAAAGCCCCAGGCACCGTTGGCACACTTTGGGCGTGGGTGGCTTGGTTGTTGATTGATGTTTTTATGTCTTCCTCGCAACAAGGCTTTCTGATTGCGGCGAGCATCGCCATAGGTTGGTGGGCCTGCACCGTGACCGCTCGGCACATGGGCATAGCTGACCCCGGTGCGATCGTTTGGGACGAATTCATCGCCATGTGGGTCGTCCTTTGGCTTGTCATGCCCACTGGGTTTGTGGGGCAACTGTCGGCCTTTGCCCTTTTTCGATTTTTTGATGCGGTCAAGCCTGGGCCTGTTGCCTGGGCAGATCAGCTTTTCAAGGGTTTTGGGTGGCGAGGTGGATGGGGCATTATTTTTGATGATCTGGTGGCCGCCGCATGTACCCTTGTTGTCATCGCCCTGTGGAGGTGGGTGTGGTGAACACCATCGTCCCCCACTTGGCAGAGCGACTGCTAGGCTTGAAGTGGATGATGGCCACTGCCGAAAGTTGCACCGGTGGCTTGATCGCCGCCCAATGCACTGAATTGGCGGGTTCCAGCGTTTGGTTTGACCGTGGTTTTGTGACCTATTCCAACGAAGCCAAAACTCAAATGCTGGGCGTGCCTGGGGCCCTCATCGAGCGTGACGGGGCAGTCAGCGAATCCGTGGCACGCGCCATGGCTTTGGGCACATGCTATCGATCCAAAGCCCAAGTGGCCGTTGCCGTCACGGGAATTGCTGGGCCTGCTGGGGGCTCGGCCGAAAAACCTGTTGGTACGGTTTGGTTGGCTTGGTGTGTTGCGGGTACAGTGCATGCCGAAATGCGTTTGTTCCAAGGGGACCGGGCGCAGATTCGATTGGCCACAACCATGGCCGCATTGGATGGTCTGCACAAGCGCCTGCCCTGAGTCAATGAATGTCGGGCACAAAAAAGCCCTCTTACGAGGGCTTTTTTGAAAATCAACTCGCGTTGAAATTGGTTGCGGGGGCCGGATTTGAACCAACGACCTTTGGGTTATGAGCCCAACGAGCTACCAGACTGCTCCACCCCGCGGTAAGAATGTGATTATAGCTTATTCTGCAGCCTGTTCGGCAGATGAATCCGCACGATCGACCAATTCAACCAGTGCCATTGGCGCATTGTCACCCACGCGGTAGCCCATTTTGAGGATACGGGTGTAACCACCCGGACGATTGGCAAAACGTGGGCCCAAATCGGCGAAAAGTTTCACGACGCTGTCGCGGTCGCGCAGACGGTTGAAAGCCAAACGCTTGTTGGACAGTTTGTCCTCTTTGGCCAAGGTGATCATGGGTTCGATCACGCGGCGCAATTCTTTGGCCTTGGGCAATGTGGTTTTGATGACTTCGTGCTCAATGAGCGAGTTCATCATGTTGCGAAGCATCGCGAGGCGGTGTTCGCTGGTGCGGTTGAGTTTACGCAGACCGTGTCCGTGGCGCATGGTGCTTTCCTTTCTTTATTAAACAAGCAGCCGTATCAGGTACTGCCCGTGCACAACCCGAATGAATTCGGGAACTTTTTATCAACGCTTGTCGAGACCTGCTGGAGGCCAAGCTTCAAGTTTCATCCCCAAAGTCAAACCACGAGAAGCCAAAACTTCCTTGATTTCGTTGAGAGATTTGCGACCCAAATTAGGCGTCTTCAACAGCTCATTTTCAGTTCGCTGGATCAGATCACCGATGTAATAGATGTTTTCTGCTTTGAGGCAATTGGCCGAACGAACAGTGAGCTCAAGTTCGTCAACTGGGCGCAACAAAATCGGGTCGAAACTGCCAGCCCCACCACGCTGAGCTGGTGCATCGAATGCGGACAACTCGCTGCCTTCCAATTGCGCAAACACAGCCAACTGCTCAACCAAAATCTTAGCCGAAGCGCGCACAGCATCTTCTGCAGTGATGGCACCATTGGTCTCAATCTCGATCACCAGTTTGTCCAGATCGGTACGCTGTTCAACACGCGCACTTTCAACGATGTAACTCACGCGTTTGACTGGTGAAAAAGAAGCGTCCAACACAATACGACCTAAAGCTTTGGTCGGCTCATCAGCAAAGCGACGCATGGAACCAGGCACATAACCGCGGCCTTTTTCAACTTTGATTTGCATGTCCAATTTGCCGCCATGCGACAAGTTGGCAATGATGTGCTCAGGGTTGATGATCTCGACATCATGCGGCGTCTGGATATCGGCTGCAGTGACAGTGCCTTCACCGTCTTTGCGCAGGCTCAGTGTCACCTCATCACGGTTGTGCAATTTGAACACTACACCTTTGAGGTTCAACAAGATGTTCACCACGTCTTCTTGAACACCGTCAATGGACGAATACTCGTGGACAACCCCTGCGATGGTGACTTCTGTAGCGGAATAACCGACCATCGAGGACAACAAAACACGTCGCAAGGCGTTACCGAGGGTATGGCCGTAGCCACGCTCGAAAGGCTCCAACGTGACTTTGGCACGGTTGACAGCCAATTGCTCGACTTGGATGGCTTTGGGTTTCAACAGATTGGTTTGCATTCAGACTTCCTCTCAATACCCTCGGTACGTTACACCGGTAAGGCTGATGGAGCACCCGGTGCGGCCATGCAAGGCTGCCCGGGAACGATTGAAACGACTCAGAATTAACGCGAGTACAGTTCGACGATCAACGATTCGTTGATGTCAGCCGCGAATTCATCGCGATCAGGCACCTTCTTGAAGGTGCCTTCAGCCTTGTCGGCGTTGACTTCGACCCAAGCAGGAAGACCCACTTGCAATGCCAATTGCAAAGCTTCAACCACTCGGTTTTGCTTCTTTGACTTTTCCCGAACAGCAATGACATCACCGGCCTTGACCAAGTAAGAGGGGATGTTCACGGACTGTCCGTTGACGATGATGGCTTTGTGAGAAACCATTTGACGGGCTTCAGCGCGCGTCGAGCCGAAACCCATGCGGTAAACCACATTGTCCAAACGGCATTCGAGCAAACCCAACAAATTCGAGCCCGTATTGCCTTTGCGGCGATCGGCCTCAGCAAAGTAACGGCGGAATTGCTTCTCCAACACGCCATACATGCGCTTGACTTTTTGCTTTTCACGCAACTGCAAACCGTAATCTGAAGTGCGCTGACCCGAAGTGCGGCCATGCTGGCCAGGCTTGGTGTCAAATTTGGACTTGTCCGCGATCGAGCGGCGTGCGCTCTTGAGGAACAAATCGGTGCCTTCACGGCGAGAAAGTTTGGCCTTGGGGCCGAGGTAGCGTGCCACTTGATTTTCCTTTTATACAACTGCCGCATTAACAACGCGGGAGCCAGGCGATGCAAGCATGGCCTGGCGGTGGGCTTGGTTTGAAATTAGATGCGACGACGCTTTTGAGGGCGGCAACCGTTGTGCGGGACAGGCGTCACGTCCGAGATGGAAGTGATGCGGATGCCCAATGCACCCAAGGCACGAACCGATGACTCACGGCCTGGGCCTGGGCCCTTGATCTCGACGTCGAGGTTCTTGATGCCTTGTTCTTGCGCTGCGCGACCAGCCACTTCGGAAGCAACCTGAGCCGCGAAAGGCGTCGATTTGCGCGAACCTTTGAAGCCTTGGCCACCCGACGAAGCCCAAGACAATGCATTGCCTTGTCGATCAGTGATCGTGATGATGGTGTTGTTGAACGAAGCGTGCACGTGTGCAATGCCGTCGGCAATGTTCTTGCGGACTTTCTTGCGTACACGTTGTGCTGCGCTGTTTGATTGTGCTTTAGCCATGATGGTCTCTCAATTCTGCTTATTTCTTCAGAGCCGCTGCGCCCTTGCGCGGACCCTTGCGGGTGCGGGCATTGGTCCTTGTACGCTGGCCGCGCATGGGCAAACCGCGACGGTGGCGGAAACCACGGTAGCAACCGATGTCCATCAAGCGCTTGATGTTCATGGTGGTCTCGCGTCGCAGATCACCTTCAATGGTGAACACAGCGATGTGATCGCGAATTTTTTCCAAATCACCATCCGTCAGATCTTTGATCTTCTTGGAATAAGCGATGCCGCAGGCCTCGCAAATTTGGCGTGCGCGGGTGCGACCAATACCAAAAATGGCGGTTAAGCCAATTTCAGCATGTTTGTGCGGCGGAATGTTGATGCCAGCGATACGTGCCATTTTCGTCCTCTAAAACTAGTTCAATCAGCCTTGACGCTGCTTATGACGTGGATCTGTGCAGATCACACGAACAACGCCTTTACGGCGAATGACTTTGCAGTTACGGCAAATTTTTTTTACCGAAGCAGAAACTCTCATGGTTCTCTCCTAAAACTCTCTGTTTGGCCTGACTTTGCAGTCAAGCCTTGAAGGTGGTCCCGCATTCAGGGCGGGAAATAGCATGCCAGCACTCAAGACTTGAAACTCGCCTTTTTCAAGAGCGACTCATACTGTTGAGACATCAAATAATTCTGAACTTGGGCCATGAAATCCATGGTGACCACCACGATGATCAGCAAAGATGTGCCGCCAAAGTAAAACGGAACATTGTATTTCAGAATCAAGAACTCGGGGAGCAGACAGACAAACGTGATGTAGATCGCACCTGCCAAAGTCAATCGCAACAGGATTTTGTCTATGTAGCGAGCAGTTTGGTCTCCAGGACGGATCCCGGGTATAAACGCACCACTTTTCTTCAAGTTGTCTGCCGTTTCACGGCTGTTGAAGACCAAAGCAGTGTAGAAAAAACAGAAGAAAATGATCGCAGCGGCGTACAACATCACGTAAATCGGCTGTCCGGGTGTTAACGTACTTGCCACATCTTTGAAAAACCTCACCACGACACTTTCGGTTTCACCGGCGCTGAACCAGTTGATCACCGTCGCGGGAAGCAAAATAATGGATGAAGCAAAGATCGGTGGAATCACCCCCGCCATGTTCAGCTTGAGGGGCAGGTGAGAAGATTGACCACCATACACCTTGTTGCCAACCTGACGGCGTGCGTAATTCACCAAAATTTTGCGCTGACCGCGTTCAACGAAGACCACGAAATAGGTCACCAAGACCACCACGGCGATGATCAGGATCGACACCAAGGGGTTCATAGCACCCGTGCGGACCAACTCAAACAAACCACCCATTGCACTGGGCAAGCCTGCGGCAATGCCAGCAAAAATAAGAATCGAAATGCCATTGCCCAAGCCACGCTCTGTGATTTGCTCACCCAACCACATCAAGAACATGGTTCCTGCGGTCAAGCTGACCACAGCGGTCATCCGGAAGCCTAAACCTGGACTGATCACCAAGCCAGCGGAAGCTTCCAAAGCAACGGCGATCCCCAAGGACTGAAAGACTGCCAAGCCCAAAGCACCAAAACGGGTGTATTGCGTGATCTTGCGCCGACCTGCCTCGCCCTCTTTCTTCAACTGCTCAAATGCAGGAAGGACATAGGTCAGCAGTTGCATCACGATGGATGCGGAGATGTACGGCATGATGCCCAAAGCGAACACGGTAAACCGGGACAGCGCACCACCTGAGAACATGTTGAACAAGCTCAGAATCCCGCCTTGTTGACCGTTGAACAGTTGCTTCAGTTGTTCAGGATCTATACCGGGAACAGGGATGTGCGCGCCAGCACGGTAAACGACCAACGCGAGCAGCAAGAAGACCAGTCGGCGACGCAGGTCCCCGAACTTGCCCGACTTGGCGATCTGATTAGCGTTGGTTGCCACGATGTGTCTCGACCTTCAACATTCAGGCTACGACGCCACCAGCAGCTTCAATCGCTGCTTTGGCACCTGCAGTCGCACCAATACCTGCCAGACTGACCGCCAGGTTGAGTTCACCGGATTTGATCACTTTGACCACTTTGGCGATCTGTGGTACCAGCCCTGCCTGCTTCAATGTCAACACATCCACCTGAGCCAAACCAAGCTTGCTCAGTGTGGTCAAGGTGATTTCTGCGTTGTACTTCAGCAAATGTGATTTGAAACCACGCTTGGGCAAACGGCGTTGCAAAGGCATTTGACCGCCTTCGAAACCCACTTTGTGATAACCGCCGGAGCGGGATTTTTGACCTTTGTGACCACGGCCCGCGGTTTTACCCAGGCCAGAACCGATGCCACGGCCAACGCGACGAGGTGCATGTTTGGCGCCGTCTGCGGGTTTGATGCTGTTGAGTTCCATCAGATATCTCTCAGAGAACTTTGACCAGATAGCTGATCTTGTTGATCATGCCGCGCACCGCAGGGGTATCCTGCAAATCGCGGACGCTGTTGACTTTGCGCAAGCCCAAACCGCGGACTGTGTCGCGGTGAGATTGCTTGGTACCAATCGGGCTGCGCACCAATTGGACTTTCACGGTAGTTTGTGTAGACATGTTCGATCTCCAGTTCAGACGAACAACTCTTCAACCGACTTGCCACGCTTGGCAGCGACGTTAGAAGCTGTTGTGCAGTTAGACAAGGCGTCGAGGGTGGCGCGAACCATGTTGTAGGGGTTGGATGAACCATGGCTTTTGGCCACGATATCGGTGATGCCGACCACTTCGAACACCGCACGCATGGGACCGCCAGCGATGATGCCAGTGCCTTTCGGTGCTGGCGCCATCATCACGCGGGCTGCGCCATGGTGACCGAACACCGCGTGGTGAATCGTGCCGTTTTTCAACGCCACTTTGTTCAGGTTGCGGCGTGCCTCTTCCATCGCTTTTTGCACGGCCACAGGCACTTCTTTCGATTTGCCCTTGCCCATGCCGACTTTGCCGTCGCCATCACCGACCACGGTCAATGCTGCGAAACCGAGGATACGGCCGCCCTTGACCACTTTGGTGACGCGGTTGACCGCAATCATTTTTTCGCGCAGGCCGTCTTCTGGACCTTCTGCCTGTGGTTTTGCTGTGAATTTAGCCATTTGTATCTCCGATCCGTTTAGAACTGCAGGCCGGCTTCACGGGCTGCTTCGGCCAAAGCCTTGACACGACCGTGGTAAGCGAAACCTGCGCGGTCGAAAGCGACCTTCTCAACGCCGGCAGCTTTTGCTTTTTCAGCAATGCGCTTGCCAATCACTGAAGCTGCAGCGGCATTGCCGCCTTTGCCAGCAGCGCCCAGGGATGTGCGCACTTCCGCTTCGGCTGTGGATGCGCTGGCCAACACTTTGGTACCGCAGCCAGAGATAACACTGGCGTAGATGTGCAAGTTCGTGCGGTTCACTGTCAAACGCGCCACGCCTTGCTGTGCAATGCGGATACGTGTTTGGCGTGCCCGACGCAGACGCTGCTCTTTCTTGGTCAACATGGTGCAGCTCCTTATTTCTTCTTGGTCTCTTTGATCGTGATCTTCTCATCCGAATAACGGATGCCTTTGCCTTTGTAGGGCTCAGGAGGACGAACAGCACGGATCTCAGCAGCGATTTGGCCAACACGTTGGCGGTCGGCACCCTTGATCACGATTTCGGTCGCAGTCGGCGTGGCCACCGTGATGCCAGCAGGCATGTCGATGTTGACAGGGTGTGAGTAACCAACAGCCAAGTTCAACTTAGCACCAGAGGCAGCGGCTTTGTAGCCCACACCGACCAGGTTCAGTTTCTTTTCGAAACCCTTGGTCACGCCGGTTACCATGTTGTTCACCAGCTGTCGCAAGGTGCCACTCATGGCGTTGGCTTCACGTGAATCGTTGGCAGGCAAAAAACTCAACTTGCCGCCCTCGTTGTTGATCATGACCAGGCTGTTGGCAGCGATGGCCAATTGGCCCCCGGTGCCTTTCACACTGATCTGCTCGTTTTGAATGGACACATCCACACCAGCGGGGATGGTCACAGGCATTTTTCCTACGCGGGACATTCTTTTTCTCCCTTTAAGCGACGTAGCAGAGCACTTCGCCGCCGACGCCGGCTGCACGCGCTTTGCGATCGGTCATCACGCCCTGAGGTGTGGTGACAATGGCCACACCCAAGCCGTTTTGAACTTGCGGAATGGCATCACGGCCTTTGTAAACGCGAAGGCCAGGACGGCTGACACGCTCAATGCGCTCGATGACCGGACGGCCTGCGTAGTATTTCAAGGCGATTTCGAGAGTGGCTTTGCCATCTTCGGATTTGACTTGGAAGCCGTCAATGTAGCCCTCATCTTTCAGCACTTGAGCAATGGCCACCTTCACCTTGGAAGAAGGCACCATCACGGCGGCTTTGGCCACCATTTGTGCGTTGCGGATGCGGGTCAACAGATCGGCAATAGGATCACTCATGCTCATGTTGTTCTCTCCTGCCGATTACCAGCTGGCCTTGGTCACGCCCGGAATGTTGCCAGCAAAGGCTAATTCACGGATCTTGGCGCGACCCAAACCAAATTGACGGAACGTGCCGCGGGGGCGACCGGTGATTTCACAGCGGTTGCGTTGGCGGGTCGGGTTGGCGTTGCGCGGGAGCTTTTGCAAACCCAAACGGGCAGCTGCACGCTCTTCATCGCTGCGCTTGAAATCATTGGCGATGGCTTTGAATTCCGCATATTTTTTTGCGTACTTGGCTGCCAATTTTTCACGCTTGAGCTCGCGCTCGATCAAAGCTACTTTAGCCACGTGACACCTCAGTTCTTGAAGGGGAAGCGGAAAGCTGCCAGAAGTGCTTTGCACTCCTCGTCAGACTTGGCCGTGGTGGTGATGCTGATGTTGAGACCGCGCAAGGCATCCACCTTGTCGTACTCAATCTCAGGGAAAATGATCTGCTCTTTGACGCCGATGTTGTAGTTGCCACGGCCATCGAACGCACGACCCGAAATACCGCGGAAGTCACGCACGCGGGGCAATGCCACGGTCACGAAACGATCCAGGAATTCATACATCTGAACGCCGCGCAGTGTGACCATGCAACCAATCGGCTGCATTTCACGAATCTTGAAGCCGGCAATCGCTTTCTTGGCCTTGGTCACCACAGGCTTTTGGCCGGCGATCTTGGTCAAGTCGCTCACGGCGTGGTCCATGACTTTTTTGTCAGCGACCGCTTCAGACACGCCCATGTTCAAGGTGATCTTGGTGATGCGAGGCACCTGCATGGGCGACTTGTAGCCAAACTTGGCGGTCAAGTCAGCTGCGATTTTTTCGCGGAAGATTTGTTGCAAACGTGCCATGCTCATGCCACCTTGATTTCTTCGCCGCTGGACTTGTAAACGCGAACGCGCTTGCCGTCAGCCTGCAATTTGATGCCCACACGATCGGCCTTGCCCGTAGCAACGTTGAAAATCGCCACATTGGATTGGTGAATCGGCATGGCCTTTTCGATGATGCCGCCCGTTGTACCCTTCATGGGGTTTGGCTTGGCGTGCTTTTTAACGATGTTGATACCGTCGATCAACACATGAGAATCGGTGGCACGGGCAGTGACTTTGCCGCGCTTACCCTTGTCCCGTCCTGTGATGACGATGATTTCATCGCCGGTGCGAATCTTGTTCATGGCGCGTCCTTACAGTACTTCAGGGGCCAAGGACACGATCTTCATGAACTTCTCGGTACGCAGTTCACGCGTGACCGGGCCGAAGATGCGGGTGCCGATAGGCTCCAACTTGGCATTCAGCAAAACAGCTGCATTGCCATCAAATTTAACAAGCGAACCATCACCACGGCGAATGCCCTTGGCCGTGCGAACCACCACTGCGCTGTAAACCTCGCCTTTTTTGACGCGGCCACGCGGAGCGGCTTCCTTGATGCTCACCTTGATGATGTCGCCAACACTTGCATAGCGACGCTTGGACCCGCCGAGCACCTTGATGCACAGCACGGACTTGGCGCCGGTGTTGTCGGCCACATCCAACCGAGTTTCTGTCTGGATCATTTCTTTGTTCCCAACTTGTATCCCTTACCAAGCAGCAGAGCCGCTTTACAGGAATCAGTCTTGGACCCGTCTTTCACACTGCGAACCACTCGCAGCACTTCAGTTTGGGCAGATGTCTAAGCTTTTTGCAAAGCGAAGCCCGCTATTTTGGCAGAAAAAATTGGGTTCGTCAACAATTCGAACAAAGATTTTTCTTGACGACCCATTTGAACGTGTTTTGGCCCCCTCATTGGCTCATATCGCCCACAACTTGGACCTTGCCACCGCTTGCCGCCAGCGGGTTTGTCGCTCATGGCGCTGTCCAACCGTCCATTGCGGCTCAAATCGACGATCTTGCCGCCACTGTTTGGAGATTTCATCCGCTCCAGCCCAAAACCCAGTGGCCAGTCCCGCCAAATACGCGGCACCCAATGCCGTGGTCTCGCTCACCTGGCTGCGCACCACCGGCACCCCCAGCACATCGGCTTGTAATTGCATCAGCAAATTGTTCTGGCTGGCACCGCCATCGACGCGCAATTCCTTGACTTGCAAACCGCTGTCGGCGCTCATGGCATGGAACACGTCGGCTGTTTGCAGCGCAATGGCCTCCAGTGCGGCACGAGCGATGTGCGCGCGGGTCGTCCCTCGGGTCATGCCCAACAAGGTCCCACGGGCTTGTCCATCCCAATCGGGTGCACCCAAGCCAGTAAAGGCGGGCACCAAAAAAACATCTCCCGTGTCAGGAACGCTGGCCGCCAAGGCCTCCACTTCGGACGCACTTTGAATCACTTGCAAGCCGTCGCGCAACCATTGCACGGTGGCGCCCGCCATGAACACCGAGCCCTCCAGGGCATAAGTTGTTGGCTGCTCATGGGTGACAGGCCCCTGCCACGCCACCGTGCTGAGCAGACGGTGCTGGCTGGCCACCGGCGCACTGCCCGTGTTCATCAGCATGAAGCAACCTGTGCCGTAGGTGTTTTTGGCCATGCCCGGCAAAAAACAAGCCTGCCCAAAAAGCGCCGCCTGCTGGTCACCGGCCCATCCGGCGATGGGAATGCTGCGACCCAAACAGTTTGCATCGGTTTCTGCTATCCAACCTGAAGAGGGCATGACACGGGGCATCACCGCTGCCGGGATACGCAGCCAAGCCATCAACTCCTCATCCCATGCGCCTTGTTTTAAATTGAAAAGCAGGGTCCGAGAAGCATTGCTCGGGTCTGTCGCGTGGACCCGTCCGCCAGTGAGCTTCCAGACCAGCCAGCTGTCCACCGTGCCAAAAGCCAACTCACCCCGCTCAGCGCGGGCTCGGGCTGCGGGCACATGGTCCAGCAACCAAGCCAACTTGGTCCCGGAAAAATACGCATCCAGCACCAAGCCCGTCTTGCGCGCGATGGCGTCGGCCAAGCCGGCAGCCCGCATCGCTTCGCAATGGGCCACGGTTCTGCGGTCTTGCCAAACGATGGCAGGGCCCACCGGCTCACCGGTTTTGCGATCCCACAGCACGGTGGTCTCGCGTTGGTTGGTCAAGCCAATGGCTCGCAATTGCGCCGCCGAAATGCCCGCTTTGCGCACGGCTTCTTGCATGACGGCCAACTGGGTCTGCCAAATCTCCGTCGCGTTGTGCTCGACCCAGCCGGGCTGAGGAAAGTGTTGCGCGAATTCGCGTTGCGCGATCGCCACCGGTTGACCGGCCCGGTCAAACACCACCGCGCGAGAACTGGTGGTGCCTTGGTCAATTGAAAGGATGTAGTCCATGCCTGCAAGGCTAACTCAAAGTGCTGGGCATAAACAGCGACAATTCCCGCATGGCGTTTTCCAAGCAAGCAACCCAAAGACAGCCCATGAGCACAGCTTCAACCCACATCGCATTCATCGGCGGCGGCAACATGGCCAGCGCCATCATCGGTGGCCTGATCCGCCAAGGCTTGCAGGCCTCGCAAATCATGGTGGTCGAGCCCTTTGCCGACACCGCTGCCAAATTGCAGCAGGACTGTGGCATCACCGCACTGCAAAGCGCTGACGCGACTTTGGCTCAGGCTGACTTGGTCGTCTGGGCCGTCAAGCCACAAGTGTTCAGCGAAGCCGCAACACCCGTCACGCCCCACACCCTAGGCGCACTGCATTTGTCGGTGGCAGCAGGCATCCGCACCGACAGCATTTGCCGCTGGGTCGGCACCGATCGCGTGGTGCGCTGCATGCCCAACACACCGGCTTTGGTGGGCCAAGGCATCACGGGCTTGTTCGCTTGCCCCTCGGTCACTGCCGCTGACAAAGCGCTGGTCGAACAAGTCATGGGCACCACCGGGCAGTTTCTTTGGGTACAGCAGGAATCTCACCTGGACGCTGTGACCGCCTTGTCGGGCTCCGGCCCGGCCTATGTGTTTTATTTCCTTGAGGCCATGACCCAAGCGGGCGTGGGCATGGGCCTGAGCGCCGAGCAGGCCTACCAACTCGCCGTGGCCACTTTCTCGGGTGCCTCGTCCTTGGCAGCAGCGTCCTCCGAGTCGCCCGAAGTGCTGCGCCAACGCGTCACCTCCAAAGGGGGCACCACCTACGCCGCCATCACATCGCTGGAGGCATCAGGCGTGAAAGCCTCATTTGTGCAAGCCATGCAGGCCGCTGAAAAACGGGCACGCGAGTTGGGTGACGAATACGGCAAGGCCTGAGGCATTTGTCACGCAGGTCGACACCTGCAGGGTCAACCGGGTGTTCACCCCTTACAGGTCAGACAGGACCACGCCGACAAACACGCTGAAACCCAAGCAGTGGTTCAGCCTGAACGCTTGGAAGCAGCCTTCGCGGCTGCGCTGACGGATCAAGAAATAATGCCAAATCACCTGCGCGATCGACACCGCCCAAGCCAGCCAGACCCACAAGCCTTGCTGCAAGGCGTTCAGCAAACCCGCCCAGATCAGCAAATAAGTGGCATAAAAGCCCATGATGGCAGGCACATCCCGGTCACCGAGGGTGATGGCCGAGGTCTTCATGCCGATTTTCAAATCGTCTTCACGGTCCACCATGGCGTACTCGGTGTCGTAGGCCAGCACCCAAAACAGGTTGCCCAGCAAAAGGCCCCAGGCCAAGAGCGGCACCTCGCCTTGCACCGCGGCAAAGGCCATGGGGATGCCAAAGCTGAACGCCACACCCAACACCGCCTGGGGCATGGCCACATAACGCTTGGCATAGGGGTAAACCAGCGTCACCGCCAACGCGGCAAAAGACGCCACGATGGTGGCTGGGTTGGTGGTGAGCACCAAGCCAAACGCACACAGCGCCAGCACGGCGCCCACCCCCAAAGCTTCCTTGGTGCCGATGCGGCCGCTGGTCACAGGACGGTTGGCTGTGCGTTTCACATGCTTGTCAAAGTCGCGGTCGGCCACGTCGTTGACGCAACAACCCGCGCTGCGCATGAGGATGGTGCCCAAGGTGAATACCGCGATCAGGTGCCAGCCCGGAAAGCCTCCGGCGGCCACCCACAAAGCCGCCAGAGACGGCCACAACAAGAGCAACCACCCAGCAGGCCGGTTCCAGCGGATCAGGTCCAGATAAAGCATGAGTTTGTCGTTCATGGGGGCATTATCTGTGCGCGCAGCCTCTTTGCCGCCCTGCCCGCGCGCCGCAAGCATCCAAGATCGCAGATGGATCCCGGGTCTTTGTCTGGGATGACACATCCCCAGCCCGTTGAAGACCTCAGGACAGGCGGGTCACGCCCGGCAGCGGGCAGGCGTAAATCGCGTTGCGCATGGCGGCGATCGCTTCATACCGGGTGTAACTGCGCCGCCAGGCCAACACCACGCGACGGGTCGGGGGCTTGCCGCCTGCGGGGTCCACAATGGGCAAATACCGTACGGGCGACTCGTGCCGACCGCCCGAGCGCTTGTGCACGGGCTTGAGGTCGGGCACCGACAGGCGCGGCACCAGCGTCACGCCCATGCCCGCGGCCACCATGTGCTTGATGGTCTCCAGTGAAGAGCCTTCAAAAGTCTTGCGAATGCCATCGGTCTGGCTGGCGTAGCGTGCAAATTCGGGGCACACCTCCAGCACATGGTCGCGAAAACAATGGCCTGTGCCCAGCAGCAACATGGTCTCGTTTTTCAGCTGATCGGGGGTGATGAACGCCTCTTTGGCCAGCGGGTGGTTCAGCGGCAGGGCCGCCATGAAGGTCTCGTCGTACAAAGGCGCCAACGCCAGGCCCGACTCGGGAAAAGGCTCGGCCAAGATGGCGCAGTCGATCTCGCCCGTGCGCAGCATCTCCAGCAAACGCACCGTGAAGTTCTCTTGCAGCATCAGCGGCATTTGCGGGATGTCGGTGATGATTTGGCGCACCAGATCGGGCAGCAAATACGGCCCGATGGTGTAGATCACACCCAGGCGCATGGTGCCCGACAGCGGGTCTTTGCCGCGCTTGGCGATCTCCTTGATCTCGGCGGCCTGCTCCAGCACGCTTTGCGCCTGGCGCACGATCTCTTGGCCCAACAGGGTCACAGACACCTCGCTGGCGCTGCGCTCGAACAGCTTGACTTCCAGCTCTTCCTCGAGCTTCTTGATCGCCAGAGACAGCGTGGGCTGCGACACGAAGCAGGCCTCGGCCGCTTTGCCAAAGTGCTTTTCGCGGGCCACGGCCACGATGTATTTGAGTTCGGTCAGGGTCATGTGCGGTATTTGAACATCAAGCCTTGAGGTACTCGGATTTCCCACCCAGCCAGCGGCCAATGTGGCGTTCGGCCAAAAAGGCGTGCTGGTCCAGCATGTGCGGAGCCAAAGCCCGCGCCCAGTCCAGCAAATGCCCATCGGTTTCCAGATCGGCAAAGCGCAGCAAGGGCGCACCCGACTGGCGCGCCCCCAAAAACTCGCCCGGCCCGCGAATTTCCAAATCGCGCCGAGCGATCTCAAACCCGTCGTTGGTCTCGACCATGGCCCGCAGCCGCTCGCGGGCGGTCTCGCTCAGGCGGCCGCCTTCGGGCGTGCCGTACAGCAACACACAGGCCGACGCCGCCGCACCCCGCCCCACCCGGCCGCGCAACTGGTGCAATTGAGACAGGCCAAAACGCTCGGCGTGCTCAATCACCATCAGCGAGGCATTGGGCACGTCCACCCCCACCTCGATCACCGTGGTGCTGACCAGCACGCCCATCACGCCTGCGGTAAAGAGTTCCATCACCGCTTTTTTCTCGGCCACCGGCATGCGCGAGTGCAGCAGGCCCACCATCACACCCGGCAGCGCCTCGCTCAGGTCGGCGTGGGTTTGCGTGGCGTTGCTCAGGTCCAGCGCTTCGCTTTCCTCAATCAAGGGGCAGACCCAATACACCTGCCGCCCTTCTTGCAACTGCGCGCCGATGCGCGAGACCACTTCGCCCCGGCGGTGGTCCGACACCACGCGGGTCACGATGGGCGTGCGCCCCGGCGGCAGCTCGTCGATCACCGACACATCCAAATCGGCGTAATAGCTCATGGCCAGCGTGCGCGGAATCGGCGTGGCCGTCATCATCAGCATGTGCGGCTCCATGCCCTCTGCCTGCATCTTGCCGCGCAAGGCCAGGCGCTGGGCCACGCCAAAGCGGTGCTGCTCGTCAATGACCGCCAGCCCCAGGCACTTGAACTTGACGTGCTCTTGAATGACGGCGTGTGTGCCCACCACCAGCGCCGCCTCACCGGACTCGATCAGGGCCAGCATGGCGGCACGCTCTTTCTTTTTCTGGCTGCCAATCAGCCAAGCCACTTTCACGCCCAGGGGCTCCAGCCAGCCCACCAATTTTGCAAAGTGCTGGGTGGCCAAAATCTCGGTCGGAGCCATCAAGGCGCATTGCCAACCCGCGTCGATCGCCACCATGGCCGCCAGCGCCGCCACCACGGTTTTGCCTGCGCCCACATCGCCTTGCAGCAAACGGTGCATGGGCACCGGGCGGCTCAGGTCTTGGGCAATTTCTTGGCCCACACGCTGCTGGGCATTCGTCAAGCCAAAGGGCAGTGCTTTGTGCAACTGGTCGTGCAAAGCACCGCGCTTCATCTTCAAAGCCGGGGCGCGCAACAAATCGCGCTCGCGCTTGGCGGTGAGCTGCGACAACTGTTGCGCCAGCAACTCCTCGCACTTCAGGCGAACCCAAGCCGGGTGGCTGCGGTCCTCCAGGGCGGCCAACGACACATCGGGCGTGGGGTGGTGCAAAAACTGCAGCGCATCGCGCAGCGTCCAAGCCCCACGCGGGTCGGGCCAGGGCACACCTGGGGGCATGGTTTCGCTCAAGTCGGCATGGTCCAGGCCGGTGATCACGGCGCGGCGCAAGTAGGCTTGGGCCAGCCCCGCCACGGTGGAATACACCGGCGTCAGTGCCTCGGCCAAGTGGCCTCCTGCGGCCTTGAACGTGGGGTGCATCATGGTCAGCCCCATGAAGCCGCCTTTCACCTCGCCCCGCGCCCGAATGCGGTTGCCCACCGCCAGCGCCTTTTGGTGCGAAGGGTAAAAACTGAAAAAACGCATCACGCAGGTGTCTGAGCCGTCATCCACCGTTACCAAGAGCTGCCTGCGCGGGCGCTGCGTGATCTCGCACGCCGTGACCGTGGCCTCGATCTGCGCCGTGTCGCCCTCCCGCGCATCGCGCAGCTTCACGATGCGGGTCTCGTCTTCATACCGCAATGGCAGGTGCAGCGCCAGATCGATGTCACGCTTGAGGCCCAGTTTGATCAGCGCCTTTTGGGGCGCTGACATCGTTTTGCTTGGCGTGATCACGGGCTGGGGCATGTCACCATTGTGCCTTTGGATGATGGCCAAAAACAAAACTGTCCGAAGGCGGCTTTGTCTGGATGTGTGCCGCGCCGCCCCCTTTTCATCATCACCGGCGAAGACTCGGGATCGAAGTTAACGCGCTGCACTTTGCAATGGCTGGCAGGGAGTCATGGATCTCGGATCAAGTCAGCAGGGTTTAGAAACGCCGGTGTGACAGGCTTTGAAAACGAGGGCACGGCAGTCGGTACGGAGACAGGCGTGACCGAAGCGCCAAAGACGCCGCGCAGTTGCCAACCTCACAGGGCCAGATCCAAAAAAAACAAGCTCATTTGGCTTTCTTGACCGTTGCCGCCACACACAGGGCTTCTACAACATCTCGCACGATTATCCGTTCTGCGATGGACAACGCCAAATAACGGCTGAGCATTTCACGATCTGCCAAGCTCGAAGCACCAAACGATGAATCGCCCTGCACCGCCTTGGTTTGTCCCAGTGGGCGTCCAAAACGCAATTCATCCGGACTGACCTGAAGCCAATCCGAGAGGACGCGCAACTTGTCTTGGGTCGGGATGGATTTGCCCAAAAGCCAATTGCGCGCTGTGTGTGGCGTGATGCTGCGCCCCCAATAGCGAAGATTGAACTCATTGGCGACCACCGTTGGTGACGCGCGCACCCCAGAAACTTCCAGCGCACGGCGTAAACGCTGCGCAAAAGCTTCTGTTTCAGTTTCAGTTTTCGTGTCCACACTGATAACTTAATGGGCCAGATCACCCGAAAAGTTAATATGTATCAATATTTTTGTAAAAGTTGATTTGATCTTGAATCCGCCCATCCAAGAGCTTTCAAAGAATAAACAGGCCGATGGCCGCGTTCAACCGCCCGTGAACGAAAGTGCTTGATCGGATCACACACCTCAAATGCATTCATTGGCACACTGCCTTGCCACCCGCGGTGAATGCCCTGGCAAATACTTTGAATCACCCCCTCCACGCGCGGATGCGGTTGGCCCGCCAAGGTATCCCAAGCAAGCGGCGTGAGAAAATCATGCTGTTTTCAATTCAAACGGGCCTGTCAAGCCCAAAATCATGCCTACACCTGCATCCCGCTCCTTCACCCTCAGCGATTTCGACTTTGCACTCCCCTCCGAACTGATCGCGCAACATCCTGCCCCCGATCGCAGTGGCTCGCGCTTGCTGGACGGCTCGTCGAGCGCCGTGGTGGACCGCATCTTTCATGAACTGCCCGGCTTGCTCAACGCCGGCGATCTGCTGGTGTTCAACGACACCAAGGTCGTCAAGGCGCGCATTTTTGGCGAGAAGGCCTCGGGCGGCAAGCTGGAGTTGTTGATGGAGCGTGTGCTGCCCGGTCACCAGGTGGTGGCGCACATGAAGGTCAGCAAAAAGCCGCTGCTGGGCGGGAAGATGTACTTGGCAGGAGGCGCTCGGAACGGCGGTTTTGATGCCGTCTTGCTCGGTCGCTGGCCCGATGAAAACGGCCCGCTGTTTCACCTGCAGCTGAGCGACGAGCCGCATGCCTTGATGGAAAAGCACGGCCATGTGCCGCTGCCGCCCTACATCACCCACACCGATTCAGAAGAAGACGCTCAGCGCTACCAGACCGTGTTTGCGCGTGCGCCTGGCGCGGTGGCCGCGCCCACGGCGGCGCTGCACTTTGACGAAGCCCTGTTGGCGCAGCTGGCCGCACGAGGCGTGCAGCGCGCCAGCGTCACGCTGCATGTGGGCGCGGGCACCTTTCAACCCGTGAAAACCGAAAACATCGCTGAGCACACCATGCACAGCGAGTGGTACGAAGTGCCAGAGGCCACTCAACAGGCCATTGCCGAGTGCAAGGCTCGGGGCGGCCAAGTGGTGGCCGTGGGCACAACCACCGTGCGCACGCTGGAGTCATGGGCCAAGTTCGGCCAAGCCAGCGGCGACACACAAATCTTCATCACACCGGGGTTCGAATTCCAAGCGGTGGACCGGCTGATCACCAACTTCCACCTGCCCAAAAGCACGCTGATGATGCTGGTGAGCGCCTTTGCCGGCTACGAGCACATCATGGGCTTGTATCGGCATGCGATGGCGCAGCGCTACCGTTTCTTCAGCTATGGGGATGCGATGCTGCTCAGTCGCGTCCCGCCCGGATGACCGCATCGGCGATGGTGGCCGGGTCGGTGAACCAGATTTCGTGGCTGCCCTGACACTCCACGAGGCGAAACAAGCCCAAGCGCTCTGACAAACGTGGGTGCCAAGGCATGCTGTGCGGCATGGCGGTGTCTTGGCGGCAATTGACATAAGACTTGCCGATTTCCAAGGCGGCGAGCGGCGCTTTGAGCGAGATCGGGTCGGTGAAGGTCTTGTAGGGCTGCAGGTTGAGCTGGTCAAAAGCCGATTGGGCCAGCGCCAAGTCGGCATCGTTGATGAAGGCTTCGCGCCAGACCGGGAAAGGCAGCATCACCGCGTTGTTGCTGGCGGCGGCCACGGCGTCAAACAGCTCTTTGAAATGGGGCGGCACCATGTCGTTGAGGCACTCGCCCGGATTGGGCACAAAGGCGTTCACGTACACCAAGCGTGCAATGCGCTCGGGCATCACATCGGCCACGCGCGAGATGATCATGCCGCCGTAGCTGTGGCCCACCAAGCGCACGTTCTTCAGATCGTGTGCGCGCAAATGATCACACACCGATTGCGCCGCGTCTTCCAGACCGATTTGGCTGCGGTCGTCGCCCACCCGATTGCCCATCAAGGTGGGGCAATACACGGTGTGGCCCTGCTGACGCATGTGTTCTGCCGTGGGCTCCATCAAGTCGCCGGTGTGCCACGCGCCGTGCACCAAAACATAGGTATCGCTCATGAAAATCTCCAGAATGTGATGGTTGATGCCTGCTCGTCTGGCGAGCATTCCATTCATTACATCCAAGGGGGTTCAGGCCGTCAATGGCAGGAAAACCCGCAAACCCTGCGCGCTTCACAGGCCAAGACTTTGGTTTTGCAGCAGCCCGCCCAGGCGAGGCGCCCAAGTGGTTTTTGCACGCCAAACGCGGCACGCGCAGAGCATCAGCCAGGGTATCGGCCCGTGCAACGAATGCGAATGCGGGGGCGCGCTCCTACAATTCAGCCCTCTGCTTCAAGCCCATCACGCCTGCCCATGCTCCAATTCGACCTGCTCAAAACCGACCCCTCCAGCCATGCCCGTCGCGGCACACTGACCCTGAACCATGGTGTGGTGCAAACCCCCATCTTCATGCCCGTGGGGACGTATGGCACCGTCAAGGGCGTGATGCCGCGCAGCCTGCACGAGATGGGCGCGCAGATCATTTTGGGCAACACTTTTCACCTGTGGATGCGCCCGGGGCTGGACATCATGCAAGGCTTTGGCGGCCTGCACCCCTTTGAAAAATGGGACAAACCGATCCTGACCGACTCGGGCGGGTTTCAGGTCTGGTCGCTGGGCGACATGCGCAAGATCACCGAAGAGGGCGTCACTTTTGCCAGCCCCGTGAACGGCGACAAACTGTTCATGTCGCCCGAAGTGAGCATGCAGATCCAGACCATCCTGAACTCGGACATCGTGATGCAGCTGGACGAGTGCACACCCTACGAGACCAAGGGACACCTGACCACCGAGGCCGAGGCCCGCAAGTCGATGGAGATGAGCCGGCGCTGGGCCGTGCGCAGCAAAGACGAATTTGCGAGGCTGGAAAACCCGAACGCGCTGTTTGGCATCGTACAAGGCGGCATGTTTGAAAACTTGCGCCAGGAATCGCTCGACGCGCTGGTGGAGATGGACTTTCCGGGTTATGCCGTGGGCGGCGTGAGCGTGGGCGAGCCCAAAGACCTGATGCTGCAAATCATGGCGCACACGCCCCACCGCCTGCCTGCGAACAAACCGCGCTACCTGATGGGCGTGGGCACGCCCGAAGACCTGGTGCAAGGCGTGGCCGATGGTGTGGACATGTTCGACTGCGTGATGCCCACCCGCAACGCTCGCAACGGCACCGTGTTCACCCGCTTTGGCGACCTGAAGCTGCGCAACGCCCGCCACAAAAACGACCCGCAGCCGCTGGACACCAGCTGCACCTGCTACGCGTGCGCAGGCCGTCCTACAGGATCGCCCTCCGGCAGCGGAGGTGTTTCTTGGGACCAAGGTGGCCGTGGCGGTTTCAGCCGCGCTTACATGCACCACCTGGACCGCTGCGGCGAAATGCTCGGCCCCATGCTGACCACCATCCACAACCTGCACTACTACCTGAACCTGATGCACGAAGTGCGCGAGTCGCTCGACGCGGGGCAGTTCAGTGCCTTCCGCGCTCAGTTCAAGACGGATCGGGCCCGGGGCGTCTGAGGAACTTATCCCTGCAAGTCATGGAATGAAACGCCAGATCTGCAAGGATCTTTCTCGGCGCTTGTGACTCAATCGGTCGTGAACACCGTCAACACCCCGGTGTAGCCATACAACTGCTTGTGGGCGATCTCGCCTGCCGCAAAAAAGCCCACCAGGGGCACGTCGCCCAAAGCGTGCCGGATGATTTGCAACTCGGCACTCGGCCCACCAAAATGCGGACCGCCGCGCCCGGTGCAACTGACGTACACCGCGCCCGCGATGCGCTGTCCAGCTTGGGGCAGCGTGGGCACCGGGTCATCGCTCAGCGCGTTGATGGCTTCGATGGACAGCGTCTCAGGCTCCAGCGCTTCGCGAATCTCGGCGCATACCCGTACCAAATCGGCGCGGGCCGCTTGCACGTCGCGCTTGCAAAAGGTCAAAAGCATGCCGGGCGCCAGGTGCTCGGCAATGGCCACCCCCTGGCGCAAGGGGTCCAGGCCAATGATGTGGCGCACCCGCACGTCGCTGCCCAAGTTGCCCGCTCGGCCCACCCCCGACTGACCAGGCGCACTCAAACCGACCAAGGTGGAACGAACGACGGCAATGGCTTTTTGCGGTTCGCTCAGGCTGATGGCCAGATCGGCCAGCATCACATCCAGTGCAGGCTCGTTGGCCAACTTCAGCACCACATGGCCTTCGGCCTCGGTGATCTCACGCTCGGGCGCCACCGGCTGACAGCCTTGCGTGACGCGTGACAACAAAGCCACCTCAGGCGAGAACGCCACGCCGCTCAAACCGCCTTCCAGCACACCGCCATGCACCTCTGGCCCACCCGCGTCTTCGGCCCGCAGGGCAAACTGCACACTGCGGGTGCGGCTGGCGCTCAGTCCCCCAAACAAATAGCCTTGCTGCGTGCGCTCAGCCATCTCCCCTATCAACTCGGCCAGGTCGGGCGTGTTCGGGTCGGCATGCACCAAAGCGGCATCGGCCCAAGCCGCAGGCAAAGGCGAGACACCCGAGAACACCCGGTATTGCGCGGGCGTCAGGTCGCACAGCATGAGCGCCATGGCGGGCTCGTCAAAGTACTCGGCGTTGTTCACCGCCACGCCAATGCCCACGGTACCGGCCCAGTCGGGCACCTCGGGCAGCGCCTGGCGCAGGTGGTCAAGCAGCGCTTGTGCTTCGGGTGCGTAATGGTCGGTGATGTAAAGCAGCCCCAAGCGGGGCTGGCTGGCGTAGTCGGGCAGGCTCATTTGGGCCTGCAGCTGAGCCAGCACCAAACCGGCAGCCATGCGCCACTGGGGATGGGTGGCGTGACCGTAAGGGAAAAGCTTCATGGTGTTTTGCGCTTTGCGGCCACCTTGGCGGGTGCGGAATTGGTTGCAGGTTTGCTTGTGGCCGTGATGGTTTTTTGGGCGGTGGCCTTTTTGGCCGTGGCTTTTGGGGCTGCGGGAGATTGAACGCTGCCAGCTGACGTGCGGGCAGCCTTGGCCCGCATGCCCGTCTTCATCGCTTCTGCGGCCACGTCTTTGACGGCGGCGGCGGCAATGTTTTGAAACTGTTGGGTCAATGCACCCCACCACTGCATCGGGTCCACGACAGGCTTGACCGAAGCTGCGTCAGCAGAAGATGTGTCAGGCTGAATGGGTTTTGGCTGAGCTGGTTGAGGCTCGGCTGGGGCTTTTGGCGCAGCGGCTTGAGGCGCGGGTGCAGCCGCAGGGGCTTGGGCCGTGAAGGCCTTGGCCATATCCGCCATGTTCACATTCATGGCCTGCAAGGTGGACAAGGTCATCTTTTGCACCTCCATGGCCTGGATGGTGGCCTTGAGTGCGGTGGTGTTTTGCTCCAGCCAAAACACCACCGACTTGAGCTCCTGGATGCGCTTGTCAATGTCTTCCACGCTCAAGGTGGGCGCGACCCAACTGGCCATGCCGGGGAGGGTGCCCGGGTTGGCACCCGGTACAGCCTGCGCCGCCGTCTTGGACAGTTTTTGCAAAAAGTCAAAGCCGGGCACAAATTGACCAAAGCCGAAGGCAGAAGGTTCGCTCATGGCAGTTCCTTGGAAAGTGTTCTGCAAAGCTTACCCGAAGCGCCTTTTAGCCCTCCACAAACACCCTTGCCTTGCGCGGCGTGAGCACCAAGGTCTCACCTTCTTTGAAGTCCTGTTGGCGGTATTGCGATGCCGACAACTGCGCCTCGATCACCGCATCCTTGCCAAACATGCCCGCTTCCACCGGATCCAGTTCCAAACGGGCCACAGGCCCCACCACAATGGCGCGGGTCAGTTTGGCCACGATCCCGGTGTGCGACGCACCCGGTGTGTAGCGCGTCACATCCAGATCGTGTGGGCGCACATAGGCAAAGGCCTTGGCGTCTTGCACCGCGCCGTGTTCCGGGCTGTCCAGACGAATGGCGTGCTGGTCCGCACCGATGAGCATTTCGCCTTCGTGGGCACGGCCGTGGAACAGGTTCACATCGCCCAAAAAGCCATACACAAAGGGGCTGGCCGGGTGGTCCCAGACGTCTTGGGGCGAGCCCATTTGCTCGATGTTGCCTTTGTTCATCAACACCACGCGGTCGGCCACTTCCAGGGCCTCTTCCTGGTCGTGTGTGACAAAGATGCTGGTCACATGCAGCTCGTCGTGCAGGCGGCGCAACCAGCGGCGCAGCTCCTTGCGCACCTTGGCGTCCAGCGCGCCAAATGGCTCGTCCAGCAGCAGCACCTTGGGCTCGACCGCCAGCGCGCGGGCCAAAGCGATGCGTTGGCGTTGACCGCCCGACAACTGCGAGGGGTAACGGTCGGCCAGCCAGTCCAGCTGCACCAAGCCCAGCAACTCATGCACCTTGCGTTGGATGTCGGATTCGCTGGGGCGTTCTTTGCGCGGCTTGACGCGCAGGCCAAAGGCCACGTTTTCGAACACCGTCATGTGGCGGAACAGCGCGTAGTGCTGGAACACAAAGCCCACTTGGCGTTCGCGCACATGCACATGGGTGGTGTCTTCGCCACTGAAGGCGATGGTGCCCTGGTCGGCTGTCTCCAGCCCCGCGATGATGCGCAGCAGCGTGGTTTTGCCGCAGCCCGAAGGGCCCAGCAGCGCAACCAGTTCACCCGACTCGATGTCGAGGCTGACCTTGTTGAGCGCAGTGAAGTCGCCAAATTGTTTTTGGACGTTGCGGATTTCGATGCTCATGGCCTGTCTTTCTGCTCGTAGTCTTTTGTTCAATGGAAGTCTGCGGGATCTGTACCTTGTGGGAGCCGCAACTTGTGGGAGCCGCACCCTGTGCGCGATGAGCGACCCAGCATCCCTGACCGTTTCGCAGGCAGGACGCGGCTCCCACCCCGGTCAAGCCCTTGGCCGCGTTGGGGGCATATCGCGCACGGGGCGCGGCTCCCACCAGGGTCATGTCAGTGGCCGCTCAGGCGGGGTGTCGGCCGCGGCTTTCATCTCTTGTTCGTGGCGCCATTCGATCACCGACTTGATCGCCAAAGTCACCAAGGCCAGCAAGGCCAACAGAGAAGCCACAGCAAACGCCGCCACCGACTGGTACTCGTTGTACAAAATTTCCACATGCAAAGGCATGGTGTTGGTTTGGCCCCGGATGTGGCCCGACACCACCGAGACCGCACCGAACTCGCCCATGGCGCGGGCGTTGCACAAAATGACGCCGTACAGCAAGCCCCATTTGATGTTGGGCAAGGTGACCCGCCAAAAGGTTTGCCAACCCGTGGCACCCAACACGATGGCCGCTTGTTCCTCTTCGCTGCCTTGCGCTTGCATGAGTGGAATCAGTTCGCGCGCGATGAAGGGAAAGGTCACAAACACGGTGGCCAGCACGATGCCCGGAACAGCAAAGATGATCTGGATGTCGTTCGCCTGCAGCCAGGGTCCGAACCAACCCTGGGCGCCAAACATCAGCACATAAATCAGACCCGCCACCACGGGCGAGACTGAAAACGGCAGGTCCACCAAGGTGGTCAACAGCGATTTGCCCTTGAACTCGTACTTGGCAATGGCCCAGGCCGCCGCCACGCCAAACACCAAGTTCAAAGGCACGGCAATGGCGGCGGTGATCAAGGTCAGGCGAATGGCCGACCAGGCATCGGGCTCCTTGAGGGCCTCAAGGTAAGCGCCCAAGCCCTTGCGCAAGGCTTCGGCGAACACCGCGGCCAAGGGCAAAACCAGAAACAGAAACATGAACAACAGCGCCAGCCCAATCAGGCTGCGGCGAATCCAGCGGGCTTCGGTGGTGCCGGCTTGGACCTTGTTGGCGGTGAGTGACTGGCTCATGACGATGCACCCGAACGGCGACGTTGCCAGGTTTGCAAGGCATTGATGACCAACAACAAGAGGAAGGAGATGACCAACATCACCAAGGCCACGGCGGTGGCGCCCGCGTAGTCGTACTGCTCCAGCTTGCCGATGATGATGAGCGGCGTGATCTCGGACACCATGGGCATGTTGCCGGCAATGAAAATGACCGAGCCGTATTCACCAATGGCCCGTGCAAAGGCCATGGCAAAACCCGTCAGCAATGCAGGCGCAATGCTGGGGAAAATCACCCTGCTGAAAGTTTGCCAACGCGTGGCCCCCAGACAAGTGGCCGCTTCTTCAAGTTCTTTTTCAGTGTCTTCCAGCACCGGCTGCACCGTGCGCACCACAAAGGGCAAGCCAATGAAGATCAGCGCAATCACCACGCCATTGGGGTTGAAGGCCAGCTCGATGCCCAGCGGTTCCAAATATTGCCCCACCCAGCCATTGCCCGCCAAGAGCGCGGTCAGCGATATGCCCGCCACGGCGGTGGGCAAGGCGAAGGGCAAATCGACCAAGGCATCCACAATTTTTTTGCCAAAAAAGTCATAGCGCACCAACACCCACGCGACCAAGAGACCAAAAAACACGTTCACCAGCGCCGCGATCAAGGAAGCGCCAAAGGTCAGCCGGTAAGACGCCATGACCCGTGGGCCCGTGACGGCCGTGACAAACTGGTCCCAGCTCAAGGTGAAGGTTTTGAAAACAAGCGCCGACAGGGGGATCAACACGATCAGGCTCAGGTAAAAAATCGTGAAGCCCAGGGTCAAATTGAACCCGGGCAACACTTTGGCTGGCGCTCGCCTTTTGGCAGGCGCCGCAATCGGCAATGCGGTCATGAGGGGGACTTATTTGACGGTGTAGATCTTGTCGAACTGACCGCCGTCGTTGAAATGCACTTTTTGAGCTTCCGCGAAAGAGCCGAAGACTTCGTTCACAGTGAACAACTGCAAAGGCTTGAAGGTCTTGCTGTGTTTTTTCAGCACCGCTTGCGAGCGGGGGCGCAAAGCGTGCTTGGCCGCAATCTCTTGGGCTTCTTCGGAATAAAGGTAATCCAGATAAGCCTTGGCCACTTCGGCCGTGCCTTTTTTAGCAACCGTGCGCTCAACCACAGCCACTGGATTTTCCGCCACGATGCTGATGGACGGGTGCACGGCATCGACCTTGCCCGCACCAAATTCGTTGTCCACCGACACCGCTTCGGACTCAAAAGTCACCAGCACATCGCCAATGTTGCGCTGCAAAAAGATGGTGGTGGCGTCCCGCCCGCCCTTGGCCAGCACCGGGACGTTTTTGTAGAGTTTGCTGACAAACTCCGCCGCATCGGCGTCCGAGCCGCCCTTTTTCTTGACATAACCCCAAGCGGCCAGGTAGGCCATGCGGCCGTTGCCACCGGTTTTGGGATTGACCACGATCACCTTGATGCCGGGCTTGACCAAATCGTCCCAGTCCTTGATGCCTTTGGGGTTGCCGTTGCGTGTGAGGAACAGCATGGTCGAGGTGGTGGGCGATGCGTTTTGCGGGAAACGCTTGTTCCAGTCTTTGGCCACGATGCCGTTGCTCGCCAAAAAGTCCACATCGGTGGTGGTGTTCATGGTCACCACATCCGCGTCCAGACCATCATTGACCGCACGGGCTTGTGCACTGGAGCCGCCGTGGGCCTGGTCAATCTTGACGTCCTTGCCTGTGGTCTTCTTGTAGTGCGCCACAAAAGCGGCGTTGTAGTCTTTGTAGAACTCGCGGGCCACGTCATAGGACGCATTGAGCAAGGTCTGGGCACTGGCAGACAGACCCGACAAGGCCAAAACCGTCGCCAAAGTGATGCGGGAGAGTTGTTTCATGCGGTGTCCAATCGGTTACAAATTCAGCACAAGGGAAGCATTGTGGTCGCCTTCCCTTTGCTCTCAAACGAATCATTTGTTGTTTACTTATACGGATAGCAGCATATGGAAACCCATTTGCCGGACCATGCCCCTTCAAGGATGGTTCATTGATCCGGCCCCATGGTGTTTGAATTTCAAAGATGCGGCCCTCTTTGTCGCTGAATTCAACATTGCTGGTGAAGCGATTGGTTGGCAGGGCGTGTGCCAGGCCCATCGCGCGCGGGGCGCAGCTCCCACTTGGGGTTTGGCGTTGGATTCGTAGGCGCAGCTCCCACTTGGGATTGGGTGTTGGCTTCGCAGGAGACGCATTCACACAGGCTTGGGTGTTGGCTTCGCAGGAGACGCATTCACACAGGCTTGGGTGTTGGCTTCGTGGGAGCAGCACCCCGTGCGCGATTTCACGCAAACGGCAAACCCAGCGCGTTCAGGGTTCCGCACATGCCATGTGCGTTCTCAGCCTCTGTTAAGGCTTCCAAGGGCCGGATCCATCAAGACGATCGTCCTTTGCACAAAGGTCAAGAAAAAAACCAGTGTGTGCGGGGGCAGACACTGGCCCAGTCCTTCAGCCCAAAGGCCGACGCATCGGCCCTCGGTTCAGGGCCCATCACTGACCGTTGGCTTCTGAGTTCTCGTCGTCAAACTCTTCATCGTCCTCGTCGATCGCCGCCATTTCAGCGTACTGGGTGGCCAGCAATTGGTTGCGGTAAGCCAAGTAGCCACGGCGGTGGGTTTCGTACAAGTTGCCGGCATCGTAGGCTTCGGCGGCCAAACCGTGCTGCTTGGCCGCTTCCAGAAAATGTTGAGCCGCCAAAGCGTGGCACTGGGAAATGCTGACAAATTCGTCGTCCAACAGGTCGTCGTGCTCGGTATCGTTTTGAATCTCGTTCGTCATGAAGTACCCCTTACTTGAGCGTTGATCGGCAAATGCCAAACAGAAGCTTCCGACATGGACAAGTCTTTGCCGTGACAAACATTGTGTGAGGTGGCCGGAGCTGGACAGTGTCATCCTGAATCACAACAGGGCGGATCATTTCTTGGTGTAAATCTGGTCAAAGCTGGCGCCATCGGCAAAGTGGGCTTTGTCGGCTTTTTCCCAGCCACCAAAGGCCTGCTCAATGGTGAACAGATTCAGCTTGGGGAACTGCTTGGCGTATTTGGCTTGGGCTTTGGGCGAGATGGGGCGGTAGAAGTTTTTGCCCGCAATGTCCTGGCCTTCGTCGGTGTAGAGGTATTCCAGATAGGCCTGCGCCACGGCGCGGGTGCCTTTCTTGTCCACGTTTTTATCGACCACGGTCACGGCCGGTTCGGCCAGCATGCTGATGGACGGGTAGACCACATCGATCTTGCTGCCGAATTCTTTTTCCAGCAGGTTGGCTTCGTTTTCCCAACTGATGAACACATCGCCTTGGTTGCGCTGCGCAAAGGTGATGGACGAGCCACGGGCCCCGGTGTCGAGCACGGGCACGTTTTTGTAGAGCGCGGCCACAAAGTCTTTGGCTTTGGCTTCGTTGCCGTATTTGCGTTTGGCAAATTCCCAAGCGGCCAGGTAGTTCCAGCGCGCACCGCCCGATGTTTTGGGATTGGGCGTGATCACGCTGATGCCGGGCTTGACCAAGTCGTCCCAGTCGCGGATAGCCTTGGGGTTGCCCGCACGCACCACCAGCACGATGGTCGAGGTGTAGGGCGAGCTGTTGTGCGGCAAGCGCTTTTGCCAGTCTTTGGGGATCAGGTTGCCGTTTTTGTGCAGGGCGTCGGTGTCACCGGCCAGCGCCAGCGTGGCCACATCGGCGTCCAGCCCGTCGATGATGGAGCGGGCCTGCTTGCCCGAGCCGCCGTGCGACTGCTTGAAGCTCAGGTCTTGACCGGTCTTGGCTTTCCAGTGCGCGGCAAAGGCTTTGTTGAATTCGACGTACAGCTCGCGGGTGGGGTCGTAAGAGACGTTGAGCAAGGACACGGGGGCTTGGGCTTGCACCGCCAGACCCGACAAGGTCAAGGTCAGAAGTGCAGCGAATTGAAGAAAAGGGCGTTGGGTGGTCATGAGGTCACTCCAGAAATTCACATCAAAAAGCTGATGCGCTGGATTCTGGAAGTGTGGGCTCAAAACTCAAACGACTGTTTTTCTATTTCTTAATGAGGTAATGATCTATCAAACCGGCGGAGGGTGATGTTCAGCTGGCGGCCAGCCAGCGCCGGAGCATCTCGGGCGGGGGGGGGCCAATGACCCGTTGTGTCTGCCCCTTGCGGTCGACCAAGACCACGTACGGCGTGACATTGGGCCAATGGGGGTCGACGGCTTGGCGGATCGCGGGCTCAAAACCATCAAAGGCGTACATCTGCGTCATGCCTTTGAAGTGCCTGGCGTGGCGCAGCGCCTGCGGCCCCGAAACGTCCATCATGACCGCGTTCAAGGGGGGTTTGGCCGCCCGGTTTTTCACCGCGTCATGCAACACCGCAAAAGCGGCAGGGCAGGTGCTGCAATACGAGGTGGTGAACAAATAAGCCGCAGGGCGTGGACCGTATTGCAAGGCATGTGCCCAGCTGCTTTCATCAAATGGCAGCACAGTGCGCTGGGCGGGGGCGGGGGCGGGGGCTGCGGCCGTGGCTTGCGCCTGAGGGTGTGCGTGCTGCTGAGCGTGATGGTGAGCTTGTGCCCAAGCCGGCGGGGCACCCAGGCCGAGCACGGCTGTGCAGATGGCCAGAGCCGTGTTTTTAAAAACGGATGTCATGAACTTGCGTCTCCTGTGTGTTGCGCCAAACCACCACCATGCGCGCGCCACTTTGGGCCAGGCGCGGGTGGTCGTTGTAACCCGTGGCTTGGCCCAAGGTTTTGAGGGTGAAATTTTGCCCGCCATCGTTGGACAGCCAGGCTTTGAGTGTGGTCTGCGCGCCTTCGCTGCTGCGCCAGACCACGGCCACGTTTTGCTCATCGGCCAGCACATCGGCATGCTCGGCCCGCGCATCGGGCAACACGCGCAGGGTCTCGGGCAAGGGCTCGCCTTGCGCATTCAGACGGGCATAGCGCACAGCCGCTTGGTCTTGCCCATTCACTTTGCGGATGCCAAACCAGACCGTGTGGTAACCCGTTTGATGGCCGCCTGCATTGAGCGCCAAACCAGGCCCATGGTGTGGGCAAGCATTGATCTGCCAGTCGTCGTGCGTGCTGCGGGTGATGCGGTTTGCTGGGGCACCTACGCTGGCAAAAGCATGGTCGCGAATGCCACCCTCAAACACATGCCGCCAGGTCGCTTGCAGCTGGCCCTGCGGGTTGCGTGCCAGGCCGATGCGGCAGCACTCGCACGAGTGGTCGGCCACTTTGGTGTCGGGGCCAAACGTCTGGCCGCCGTCCTTGGATTCATTACGGTAAATGGCAGCCCCCGCGTACTTTTGCGCCGAGCCTTTGGGCGGCTGGTCGCGCTTGTCCACCCACAGCGTGTGCAACACACCTTGCCCATCAAAGGCCACCGAATCAAAGCGGTGGGTGATTTCTTGCCGATCCTGATGCACCGTGAAGGGCGCACTGAAAGTTTGCCCGCCATCGCTGCTGCGCAGCATGCGGATGAAACCCGTGTAGGGTTTGGCCAACGGCATGGTGTAACTGATCACCGCCCAGCCGTTCGGACCAAACACGATCTTGGGACGGCTTTCGCCATCGGCCGCAATCGGGTCGGAACCAGTGTTCAGGATGCGCGCTTCGCTCCACTGCACAGCGCCGTCCAAGGGCGTGCTTTGCACAAAGAGTTGTGCTTGCGCATTCAGACCCACCACCCACAAGCGGCCATCAGGGGCAATGGCTGCGCCCGTGGCCAACTGCGGGCGTTGGTGACGGGCATACTGTGAAGATGCAGCAGGCTTGGCGGCTTCTTTGGCGGTGTTTTGTGCCCCAGCGGGTGGCAAGGCGCACAAGTTGGCCACGGCCAAAATCGACAAGGCGCACCAACGGTTCAAGATGTTCATGGGGTTCTCACAAAAGAGAGCGGTTTGCAAATCAGACTTGCGATGTCACATTCAACGGTGCACCGCAAGCCTGGACACCTGTCAGCGTTGACCAAAAGATTTGGTCAAGCCCAACATGACGCTGCGTGGCGCACCTGCGGCGTAGGTATTTTGTGTGTTGGGGGTGTAAGCGCCGCTTTTGTAGTTGCTGGACGCGTTGTCCGAATACAGCTTGTCGGTCAGGTTGCGCACTTGGCCCCAAACCTCCCAGCCATCGCCCAACTTGTGGCTGGCTGTCAGGTTGAGCAGCGTGTGGCCCGCGTAACGCACGGTGTTGGCGTTGTTCATCCAGTAGCTGCCTTGCTTGACCAGTCCCAAGGCCACGCGCGATGCCGGTGTGAATTTCCAACCGACTTGGGCCGTGATGGCGTGCTTGGGAGCCTGCGGCATGTCTTTGCCCGAATAGTCTTCGATCGCACCCACTTTGTCGCTCACACGGTAAGACACAAAGGTGTGTTCGGCCCAGGTCGCACCGACGCGCCAGTCCCACTCCCCGCCCCATCCACGCAGATCCTGATTCAAGCTCAACTCCAAGCCCCGGCTGCGCGTTTTGCCTGCGTTCTTGTTGAAGCTGTTGCCAATGTCCGAGGTGTAAGACACGATGGTGTCCTTGCCGCTGAGTTGGTACAGCGCAGAGTCCAAACGGATGCCAGAGGCCAACAAGGCGCG
>JAIXRJ010000032.1 GCA_027485235.1 Comamonadaceae bacterium | reverse complement strand
GAGCGCGGCACCACCATCTTGCTGGTCGAGCAAAACGCCAACATGGCGCTCAACGCCTCGGACTACGGTTATGTGCTGGAAAACGGCCGCATCGTGATGGAAGACACCTGCGCCCGCTTGCGTGAAAAAGAGGACATCAAGGAGTTCTACTTAGGGCTCAAAGAAGAGGGCGTGCGCGCCGACCGCCGTTGGAAAAAGAAGAAAACCTGGAGATAAAACATGAGCCAACTCTGGGACACCTCCGGCATTGCGCCGCAAAAAAACGTCGTCATGGCGGGCGAGACCATCCCCGCCATTTTCTGGAACGCGGTCGCTGCGCGCGGCCCCAATGTCTGGATGCGCCAAAAAGACTTGGGCATCTGGCGCAGCTGGACCTGGAACGAAACCGCCCAGGCCGTGCGCGAAATCGGCCACGGCCTGATGGCCCTGGGCTTTGAAGCCCGGCACACCGCCTCCATCCTGGCCAACACCAACATCGAGTGGGTGCTGTGCGACTTGGCCGTGTTGAGCGCCGGTGGCGTGTCCAACGGCATCTACCCGACCGACGCGGCCGAGCAAGTGCATTACCTGTGCGAAGACTCCAGCACCCGCGTGCTGTTTGTCGAAGACGACGAGCAGCTCGACAAGGCCCTGGCCGTGCGCGACACCTTGACCTTGTTGCAAAAGATCGTGGTGTTCGACATGGAGGGTCTGCGCGACTTCCATGACCCGCAGGTCATCAGCCTGAAGCAGCTGCAAGCCCTGGGCCGCGAACACGCCCAAAGCCACCCTGACATGCTCATGCAGCGCAGCGCAGCCTGCAAGCCCGAAGAGCTGGCCATTTTGGTCTATACCTCGGGCACCACCGGCAAGCCCAAAGGCGGCATGCACAGCCACCACGGTCTGGTCTACACCGTGCGCGGCTACAACACCTTGATAGCCCGCGACGAGCGCGACGAGTGCATGTGCTTTTTGCCGCTGTGCCACATCGCCGAGCGCATGGGGGGTGAGTATTTTTCGATGTACACCGGGGCCAAACTCAACTTTGTCGAGAACCCCGAAACCGTGCCGGAAAACGTGCGTGAAATCGCACCCACCGTGTTCACCGCGGTGCCCCGTGTGTGGGAAAAATTTTACTCGGGCGTGATGATCGCGCTCAAGGAAGCCGGTGGCCTGCAGCAAGCCACATACGGCTGGGCGATTGGCGTGGGCCATCGGGTGGCCGACCTGGTGCTGGCGCACAAGCCGGTGCCCAGCAGCCTGAAGCTCAGCTTTCATGTGGCCCGCTTGTTGGCGTTGAACAATGTGCGCAAGATGATCGGCATCCACCGCGCGCGCTTTTTGGTCACGGGTGCGGCCCCCATTTCCCCAGATTTGGTGCGTTGGTATTTGGCGCTGGGCTTGCCCATGCTGGAGGTCTGGGGCATGACCGAGACCTGCGGTGCCTCGACGGGCGTGCCTGCCGACCGCATCAAGCCCGGCTCCATTGGCCCGGCGGCCGAGTACAACGAGATGCGTCTGGACCCTGTGACGGGCGAGATTTTGGTGCGCGGCCCGAATGTGTTCATGGGTTACCTGAACCTGCCCGAAAAAACCGCCGAGACCATCGATGCCGATGGCTGGCTGCACACGGGCGACGTGGGTGTGGTGGACGAGGAAGGGTTTTTCCGCATCACCGATCGCATGAAAGACATCATCATCACGGCTGGTGGCAAAAATATCACGCCGAGCGAATTGGAAAACGAATTGAAATTCTCGCCCTACGTCACCGATGCGGTGGTCATCGGCGACAAGCGTCCTTATTTGACGGTGATCATCATGATTGACCAAGAAAACGTGGAGAAATACGCACAGGACAACGATGTGCCTTTCTCCAACTACGCCAGCTTGACGCACAGTGCCGAGGTGCAGGAACTGATCCAGGCCGAAGTGGACCGTGTCAACAAGAAGTTTGCCCGTGTCGAGCAGATCAAGAAATTCTGGTTGCTCGATACGCAACTGAGCGCCGAAGACGAAGAACTGACCCCCACCATGAAGCTCAAGCGCAAATTGGTCGAGAAAAAATACACGCTCCAGATCGAAGCGATGTACCGTTGATTCGATGTCCAGTACAACCATCCTCATCACCACCACCCTCACCACAACCGGAGACCTGCACCATGAAACTCAAACTCAGCCTCGTCGCTGCTGCGATGGCCCTGACCGCTGGCGCGGCCATGGCCCAGACGCAAGGCGTGTCCAAAAACGAAATCACGCTCGGCTCCATCCAGGACTTGTCCGGCCCACTGGCCGGCTTTGGCAAGCAAGTGCGCTTGGGCATGATGCTGCGCGTGGACGAAGCCAATGAGCAAGGCGGCATCAATGGCCGCAAGTTCAAGCTGCTGGTCGAAGACTCGGCCTATGACCCACGCCGCGCCGTTCTGGCCGCGCAAAAGCTGGTCAACCAGGACAAGATCTTCGCCATGATTGGCCACATCGGCACGGCGCAAAACATGGCCGCCATGCCGGTGCAGTTCCAGAAGAACGTGATCAACTTCTTCCCGGTCACGGCTGCGCGTGAAATGTACGAGCCCTTCCACAAGCTCAAGTACTCGTTTGCCGCAACCTACTACGACCAGATGCGTTTGGGTGTGCCGATCTTGGTGAAAGAAAAGAACGCCAAGCAAATCTGTGCGATGCACCAGGACGATGAATTTGGTCTGGAAGTGTTCCGCGGTGCCGAAGAAGGCCTGAAAAGCATGGGCATGCAGTTTGCTGAAGTCACCACCTACAAGCGTGGCGCGACCGATTTTGCATCGCAGATGCAAAAACTGGCCTCGTCCAAGTGCGACTTCGTGGTCATGGGCACCATCATCCGCGAAACCATTGGCGGCATCGCCACAGCGCGTCGCCTGGGCTTCAACCCCACCTTCCTGGGTTCGAGCGCGTCGTACACCGACTTGATCCACAAGTTGGGTGGCCCCGCCATGAATGGCTTTTATTCCACCATGTCAACCCAGCACCCCTATCTGGACGAGGCCGCACAGCCCATCCGTTTCTGGGCCAACAAATACAAGACCAAGTTCAACGAAGACCCGACCGTGTTCTCGGTCTACGGTTACAACGCCATTGACGCGTTCTTGCGCGCGGTGGAAAAATCTGGCGCCAACGTGACCACCGAGAGTATCATCAAAGCCATGGACACCATGGTGATCCCACCCGATATCTTCGGCACTGGCGAGATGACCTTCACCGCCACCAAGCGATTGGGCAGCAACGCCTCGCGCATGTCGCAAATCACCGACGGCCGCTGGAAAGTGACCTCGGCCTATTTCAGCGACAAAAAGTAAAGCCTGCAGCGCCTGCTGCATCCAAGCAACCGCCAGTGCCCGCCAGGGTCTGGCGGTTTTTTTTGGGTGTCAAAGAACTTTTGGAACAGATTATTTCAGTCAAACACTCTATTTTTTACGAACAAAAAAGGCAAATAACTCAGCAAAAAATTGCGCCTTTTACCCTAGACTTCAAACCTTTCAACAGATGGTTGTTGACATGCGTGTCGACCCGCCGCTTTGAATAAGTCTTATCGGATTTGAAAGGTCTTTATGGAAACCGTTGCCCCCCTTTGGTTGTGGGCCACTTTTGTGGCCATCGTTTTGGTCTCGCTGTTTGTGGATTTTGTGGTGCTCCAAAAGCAGGGGGCCCATGACATCGGTGTCAAGGAGGCGCTCAACTGGTCGCTGATCTGGATTGCGCTGAGCTTTCTGTTCAACGGTTTGTTCTGGTGGGCCATCAAGGACACCACCGGTTCGGTGGAGTTGGCGAACACCAAGTCGCTGGAATTTCTGACGGGTTACCTGATTGAGAAATCACTCGCGGTGGACAACATCTTTGTCTTCCTCATGATCTTCACCTACTTCGCCGTCCCGACCCAGTTCCAAAAGCGTGTGCTGATGATCGGCATCATCGGGGCCATTGTTTTGCGCACCTTGATGATTCTGGTGGGTGGCTGGTTGCTGGCCGAGTTCCATTGGGTGCTCTATGTGTTCGGTGCCTTCTTGATTCTGACGGGGGTGAAGATGTGGTGGGCTGCAGGCAAAGAGCCTGATCTGGACGACAACCCAGCGCTCAAGCTGCTGCGCAAACTGTTGCCCGTCAGCAAAAACTACGATGGTGAAAAATTCTGGACGGTGGAAAACGGCAAAAAGATCGCCACCCCCTTGTTCATGGTGATCTGCCTGATCGCCTTGACCGATGTGATCTTTGCGGTGGATTCGATCCCGGCGATTTTCGCGATCACCTCGGACCCCTTCATTGTGCTGACCAGCAACGTGTTCGCGATCCTGGGTTTGCGGGCCATGTACTTCTTGCTGGCGTCGGTGGCCAACAAGTTCCACCTGCTCAACTATGGTTTGGCGGTCATCCTGGTGTTCATCGGCACCAAGATGTGTTTGATCGATGTCTTCAAGATCCCGGTGGGCATCTCGCTGGGTGTGGTGGTTGGCATCTTGGCGGCCACCATGCTGCTGAGTGTGCGCTCGGCCAAAGCCTGACGCGCTGCTTTCTTGAAAAGCCTCCAAGGCCACAATCCTTGGGGACTTTTTTACTTTGAAAGCCGCCGCAACTGAAACTTCAGCGCCAGAGCCTGCGGTTTTTCAAGCGGCCGCCTCGCTGGCCTGCAAGAGCCGCTGTACCAGCGGGTGCTGCACTTTCTTTTCGGTGCCGATCGCGAAAAAGTTTTCCTTCACACCGTCGCAGGGCCCCAGCCGCTGCACGTCCTTGTGCGCGAGCAGCTCGTCGTGCACCCAATCAGCAGCCGGAAAAACGCCCATGCCACTTTCGCCAAAGGTCTTGAGCAAGGCGCTGTCTTCGAACTCGCCCACGATGCGCGGGCGGATGCCGCGCTGTTCAAACCAGTGGTCCAGTCGGGTGCGCACGGCGGTATGGCCGGTGGGCAGCAGCACCGGCACCTCGGCCAGGCTGGCCGGGAAACTCTTTTGGGCCGACTTGACCAGCGCTGCCGTCCCGTACCATGAGACTGGGGACGTGCCCAGCGCGTGGTTGTAGAGCTTGATGTTGGCGTTGCCAGGCGCGGGCCGGTCGGACAGCACCACGTCCAAGCGGTGCAGCGCCAGATCGCCGAGCAGCTCGTCGAATTCACCCTCGTGGCACAGCAAGCGCAGATGCGGCTCGCCCATCACGGGCTGCATCAGGCGGCGCACCACCAGTTTGGGCAAGCCGTCCGAGATGCCTGCAGCCAGCCGTACGGTGGGTGAGCTCACCGCGTCGCGCACCATCGCGGGAAGGTTTTCGCCCAACTGAAAAATCTGGTCGGCTTGTTGCATGGCCGCCAGCCCGGCATCGGTCAGCACCAGACCGCGTCCGGCGGGTTTGAGCAAGGCGTAGCCCAGGGACCGCTCCAGTTCCCGCACCTGGGCGCTCACGGTTTGCACCGCCATGTCGAGCTTGTCGGCCGCCCGGGTGATGCCACCCTCCTTGGCCACGACCCAAAAGTAATACAAGTGCTTGTAGTTGAAGGTGGTGCGCATGGTCAGAATTTCCAGGAGGATGGATTGACGATTATCTTCTTTTTCGGGGTGAATTGAATGCTTGAAGTCATGCCAGATCTGACCTTCACAGCAGGCAGCCCTGGTCAGCGCTGCGTGTGGCCTGTCGCGCAAAAGCCAGCGCAATGGGGTGGGCGTGTTTAAAGTCTGACCAGCACAACCGAAGCACACCATGAACCTCTTGACCGCACTGCGCCCGGGCTTGCCCATTTTGATCGGCGCTGCGCTGATGTTGTCGGTCAGCATGGGCTTGCGGCAAAGCCTGGGTGTGTTCATGCCAGCCTTGACCCAAGACATCGGTATTTCGGTGTCTCAGTTCACGCTGGCCATTGCGGTGCAAAACCTGGCCTGGGGGTTTTTGCAGCCCTTTGCCGGGGCTTTGGCCGTGCGCATCGGTTATCGGCCCCTCATGATGACGGGTGCGGTGCTCTACATCTTGGGCATGACTTTGCTGTGCCTGGCACAAGGCCTGTTGGGTGTGATCCTGGGGGCTGGGGTGGCCATTGGCGCGGCCATGGCCTGCAACGGTTCGGCCATCGCGATGGCCGTGGCTTCGCGGCCGGTGTCACCTGCCTTGCGCAGCACGGTGCTGGGCATCGTGTCCGCCGCGGGTTCTTTGGGTGCTTTGATGGCGGCGCCCATCGGGCAGTTGTTGTCGCAGGCGCACGGTTGGCGCGTGGGCGTGGGTGGTTTTGTCGTCATGGCCCTGATCATCTTGCCCGCCGCCTGGTATGCCGGGCGGGTGGACGCCTTGCCGCCGCCGCCTTCCCCCGTGGGGGAAAAAGACAATGCCCCCGACATGGCCCGGTTTGCCTTGAAACACCCGCCTTTTGCGGTGATGACGCTGGCCTATTTTGTCTGCGGCATGCAGTTGGTGTTTTTGACCACGCATTTGCCGTCCTACCTCGATTTGTGCGGCATGGACCCGATGCTCAGCGCCCAAGCGCTGGGCATGATTGGTGGCTTCAACGTCTTGGGCAGCTTGTTTTTTGGTTGGGCGGGTGGGCGTTACAACAAGCTGCTGTTGTTGGGCGGCATTTATGTGTTGCGCTCATTCGGTTTGGCTTGGTATTTCCTGTCGGTGCCAACGCCTGAGAACACGCTGGTGTTCGCCGCCATCATGGGCTTTTTGTGGCTGGGTGTGGCCCCTCTGGTCACCGGCTACATCGGCGAAACCTTTGGCCTGCGCTGGCAAGCCATGCTCGGCGGCATCGCTTTCATGAGCCACCAGCTGGGCAGTTTCATGGGGGCCTTGGGGGGCGGTTTGGTGTTCGATGCCATGGGCTCGTACAACCGGGCGGTGCAAGTGGGCGTGCTGGTGGGGCTGTTGGCGGGCTTGCTGCAAATGGCTTTTGCGCTGCGCGCCGAGTTGCCGCCGAGCCAGCCCAGACCGGCCTGACTTCCACGCATGGTTTAGTCCATGCGCGTGATCGGCGTCATGCCTCAAATCCCCAGCTGCTTGGCCGCCAGCTCTTTCATGATCTCTTCGGCCCCGCCGCCGATCATCATCACCTTGACTTCGCGGTACACCCGCTCGCTCACGGTGCCGCGCATGTAGCCCATGCCGCCCAGCAGCTGCACGGCGGCATCGGCGCAAAACTGCATGGTTTGGGTGGCGTGGTTTTTCAGCAAGCAGACCTGCGCCACCCACTCGGCACCGGTTTGGCCTGCATCGGCTTGCTGCGTCACGGCATCGACCCAGGCTTGTGTGGACGAGATGCGCATCTGCATGTCCATCAACTTGTGGCGAATCGCCTGCCGCTCGATCAGGGCCGCGCCAAAGGTCTGGCGCTGGCGTGCCCAGTCCAGCGCTTCGTCAAAACAAGCCTGGGCAAAGCCCAGTGCCATGGCCGACATGGCCAGTCGCTCGCCGTTGAAGTTGCCCATGATCATCTTGAAACCCGCGCTCTCTTCGCCCAGGCGGTAACGCTGGGGCACGCGCACGCCTTCAAAGTGCAGCTGCGCCGTGTCCGAGCTGTGCCAGCCCATTTTGTGCAGGCGTGTGCGCGAGATGCCGGGCGTGTCGCCGGGTACCACGACCATCGAGATACCGGTGGCCCCTTTGCTGGCTGGGTCGGTGCGCACGGCCAGGGTGATCCAGTCGGCGCGCAGGCCCGAGGTGATGAAGACTTTTTCGCCGTCGATCACATAGTCGGCCCCGTCGGCGCGGGCGGTGGTGCGCAGGCTGGCCACGTCCGAGCCGCCGCCGGGCTCGGTGATGGCCAGTGCCGCGATGCGCTCGCCGCGCAGCACGGGCGGCACCACTTCGGCTTGCAACTCGGCGCTGCCATGCGCCATCACGGGCGGCAAGCCAATGTTGTGTGAAAACAGGCTGGCCATCACGCCGCCGCTGCCGCTGTGGCGCGCCAGCGTTTGCGACAGCAGGTTGCGCGCACGCCAGGGTGCGGGCGTGCCCCCCAGGTGTTCGGGGTAGCCCAGGCCCAGCAGGCCCAGCTCGGCGGCTTGGGTGTAAAGCGACCGGTCAAATTGACCGGCTTCTTCCCAAGCGGGCACATGCGGGGCGATGGCTTGTTGGGCAAAGCGCTCCACCGTGGCTTGCAAGCTTTGCAGATCTTCATTTGTGAAGACGGCTGTTAATTCAGCGTTGACATCGGCGGTGTTCATGCGGCGTCCTTCCATTGCACCAGCACCTGGCCGGGGCCCACTTGTTGGCCCACGCTGGCCGAAATGCTGTGCACCGCCGCATCGCGTGGAGCGCACAAAATGTGTTCGAGCTTCATTGACTCGATCACCAGCACGGCATCCCCTTGTTGGACCTGCTGACCTTCTTGCACATGCAGCGCGATCAGCTTGCCGTTGAAGGGGGCGCGCAGTGACTGCGCCGCTTGGGCGCTCGCCCCTGTGCTGGGCGCGTTGTGGCTGTGGTCGCTGAGCCACAGCTCCACACATTCAGAGCCTTGCAGTTGCACATGCCAGCGCAGGACCGCTCCAGTGCAGGCCACTGCGCGGGCTTGCCAGAGTTGGCCGTTCAGCGCGATGTGCAGTTGATCGCCGCTGCGTTGTAGGCGTGCCTGGTGTGTGGTGTTGCCCATTTGGACGCGCACTTGCCCTTGTCCCAGTTCCTGCAAGTTCAGCGACAAGACCTCCTCACCCAGGCCCATGCGTACAGGCCGCATGAAGGGGCTGGGCATGGTTGCGGCGGGCGTTTGGTGTGCGTAGAGCACAGCCAGCATGGCCACACTGCGTGCATCGTCCGTGGCTTGCAGGCGTTCGCAAACGGTGTCGGCTTGCTCGGCCAAAAACGGAATCAAAGCCTCACCTGCTGCAAAAGTGGGGTGTTGCAAGCATGCGGCCAGAAAAGCGCGGTTGGTGGGCAGGCCCAGCAAGGCTGTCTGGTCCAGGCCTGTGCGCAGGCGGTCGATGGCTTCAGCGCGGGTGGGCGCGTGCGCGATCAGCTTGCCCAGCATCGAATCGTAGTGCGGCGTGACCACCGCACCCACATGCAGCGCATGGTCAAAGCGCAAGCCCTCTGGCGCGGAGAAGGCCTGCACCGTGCCGGTTTGCGGCGTGAAGTGCGCGTCTTCGGCGCACAAGCGCACTTCGATCGCGTGGCCTTGCAGCTGCACATCGGCTTGCGCCAGCGGCAGCGGCTCGCCGCGTGCGATGCGCAGCTGCCAGGCCACCAAGTCCAGCCCCGTCAGCATTTCGGTCACCGGATGCTCCACCTGCAAGCGGGTGTTCATCTCCATCAAATAGAACGGCTTGTCGTTTTGGGCTTCGTCCAGCAAAAACTCCACTGTGCCCGCGCCCACATAGCCCGCCGATTGCGCGAGCGCGATGGCCGCTTGCCCCAGTTGCGCGCGGAGTGCAGCATCCACCGCAGGGCTGGGGGATTCTTCGATGATTTTTTGATGCCGCCGCTGCACCGAGCAGTCGCGCTCACCCAGGTGGATGCAGTGGCCGTGCATGTCGGACATGATTTGCACCTCGATGTGGCGGGGGCGCAGCAAGGCGCGTTCCATCAGCAAGTCGCCGTTGCCAAACCCGGCCAAAGCTTCAGAGCGGGCGCTTTGCAGTGCGGGCAGCAGTTGCGCCATGTCGGTCACGAGGCGCATGCCGCGCCCGCCACCTCCGGCCACGGCCTTCACCATCAGCGGCAAGCCCAGCTGCTCGGCTTGTGCGGTGAAGGTGGCATCGCTTTGGTCTTCGCCAAAGTAGCCCGGCAGACAAGGTACGCCGTGTTTCAGGGCCAATGCTTTGGCGGCCGACTTGCTGCCCAACGCGCGAATGGCCTCAGGCGGTGGCCCGACCCAGGTCAGGCCCGCGTCGATCACCGCTTGCGCAAATTCGGCGTTCTCGCTCAAAAAACCATAACCGGGGTGCACCGCATCGGCCCCGGTGGCCTTGGCGGCTGCCAACAGTTTGTCGATGCGCAAATACGAGTCAGCGGACAGCGTGCCGCCCAATTCAACGGCGGTATCGGCTTCGTGCACATGCAGCGCATCGCGGTCGGCGTCTGAATAAACGGCCACCGTCTGGATGCCCATGTGGCGGGCGGTGCGGATCACGCGGCGCGCGATCTCGCCCCGGTTGGCGATCAGCAGGCGGGTGACGTTATGGGGCAAAGTGGTAGACAAGCTGGTGGTCATGCAGGGTCCTTGCCAGAGAGTGTCCAGGGCGCAGGCTGCCTGCGCGCAAACGCGGCCAGACCTTGTGCGGCCTCGTCGCTGCGCAGGCCTTGTGCAAAAGCTAGTGCAGCAGCATCCCGCAAATCCGGCACCGGGCCGCGCAGCTGCCGCAATAGTTGTTTGGTGCTGGCCACCGCGCCGGGTGCAGCGCGCATGAGGCGCGTCAGCGTTGTTTGCCAAGCTTCGTTGCTGTCCTCTTCGATCACTTCGTTCACCAAGCCCACCTGCAGCGCTTGTTCAGCGGTGTAGCTCAGGCCTTGCAGCAGGCACTGGCGTGCGGCGCTTTCGCCTAAGCGTTGCCACACAAATGGCGCAATCTGCGCAGGCGGCAGGCCCAGCGTGACTTCAGGCGTGCCCAAGACCGATCGCGCTGTGGCCACCACATGGTCGGCGCAGCACACCAGGCCAAAACCGCCGCCCATGGCCGCGCCATCCACCCGGCACACCAGCAACTGGGGCAGGGCAGAGAGAGCGTGCAGCAAGTCGCCAAAGCCACGGTTCATGGCCAGCAGCGGGTCGGTTTGGCCAGCTTGCAAAGGCTGGCCAATCAGGCTGGCAAAGCCACCCAAGCTGCCACCCGCGCAAAACGCACCGCCTGCGCCAGTCAGCACCACCATGCGCAGCGTGGCATCTTGTGCTGCACGCGCAGAGGCTTGCAGCAAGCCGTCCACCACGGCGTCGCTCAAAGCGTTGCGGGTGGCCGGGTCGTTCATCGTCCAGGTCTCGACCGCGCCCTGGCGTTCGATCAACAAAGCGCTGCTCATGCTTGTGGCCGCTTGGCAATGCCCATCATCTTGGCCAGGATGCCCAACATGACCTCGTCGGCCCCGCCGCCAATCGAGGCCAGACGGCCGTCGCGGTACATGCGCGAGACTTTGTTCTCCCAAGTGAAACCCATGCCACCCCAGAACTGCAGGCAGGTGTCGGGCACGGTGCGGTTGAGGCGGCCCGCTTTGAGCTTGGCCATGGTGGCCCACTCGGTCACGTCTTCACCGGCAATGTAGTGCTCGCAGGCTTGGTAGGTCAGGGCGCGCAGGCATTCGATGTCGGCCTTGAGTTCGGCCAGCTTGAACTGCACCCACTGCTGGTCGGCCAGTGTGCTGCCAAACAGCTTGCGCTCTTGCGCCCACTCCACTGTCCATTGAATGCAATTGGTCAGCGACTGCAACGTGCTGGCCGCGCACCACAGGCGCTCTTCCTGGAATTGCTGCATTTGGTAGATGAAGCCCTGGCCCTCGGCCCCGATGCGGTAGCGCTGGGGCACGCGCACTTCGTCAAAATAAATCAGCCCGGTGTCGCTGCTGTTCATGCCGATCTTTTTGATCTTCTTGCCCACCTCGATGCCAGGCAGCAGCTTGCCGTTTTCGCGCATGGGCACCATGACCAGGCTCTTGTTTTTATGGATGGGGCCTTCGCCGGTGTTGACCAGCATGCACATCCAGTCGGCCTGCAGGCTGTTGGTGATCCACATCTTCTGGCCAGTGATCACGTAGTCGTCGCCGTCCTTGCGTGCCACGGTTTTGATGCCCGCCACATCGCTGCCCGCACCCGGCTCGCTCACGCCGATGCAGCCCACCATGTCGCCCGCAATCGCCGGGGCCAAAAACTGTGCACGCAACTCGTCGCTGCCAAAGCGCGCCAAGGCGGGCGTGGCCATGTCGGTCTGCACACCAATGGCCATGGGAATGCCACCGCAATCGATGTGGCCCAGCGCCTCGGCCATGGCCATGCTGTACGAATAGTCCAGCCCCGCGCCGCCATAGGCCTCGGGCTTGGTCAGGCCCAAGAGGCCCAGATTGCCCATTTTTTTGAAGACCTCGTGCGCCGGGAAAATCTCGGCCGCTTCCCACTCGTCCACATGGGGGTTGATCTCGGCTTCGATGAAACGCTTGAGCGTGTTCTGGATCTCGCGGTGTTCGTGGGTGTATTGCATGGTGTGTCTCCGTGGGGGTTGATTTTTTACATCCGTGCCACACCAAAGGTGGTGGCGCGGGGTTGGCGGGCTGCGCTCTCGGCACAGGTGTCGAGGCAAAAGCTCAACACGCTGCGGGTGTCGCGCGGGTCGATCACGCCGTCGTCCAGCACCAGGCCGCTGGTGTAAAACGCATCGGCTTGTGCTTCAAACAGGGCCACGATCTTGTCGAACTGGGCCTGCATTTTTTCGGGGTCGGGCGTGATGCCTTTGCGGGCCATGCCGGCTTCGGCCACGATCTGCATGGTGCGGGCGGCTTGCTCGCCGCCCATCACCGCCGTCTTGGCGCCGGGCCAGCTGAACAAAAAGCGCGGTGCATAACCTCGCCCGCACATGCCGTAATTGCCCGCACCAAACGAGGCGCCGCACTGGAGGGTGATCTGCGGCACGGTGGCGCTGGTCACGGCCTGGATCATTTTGGAGCCGTGCTTGATCATGCCGCCTTGTTCGCTGTCTTTGCCCACCATGTAGCCGGTGGTGTTTTGCAAATAGACAATGGGGTGGCCCAGCTGGCACATCCACTGGATGAAGTGCGTGGCCTTGTTGGCCCCGGCCACATCAATCGGCCCGTTGTTGCTGATGATGCCCACCGCATGACCGCCGATGCGGGCCTGCGCGCACACAGTGGCTGCGCCAAACAGCGGTTTGAATTCCAGAAAATCAGAGTCGTCCACCAGTCGCAAGATGACTTCGCGCATGTCGATGGGTTCGCGGTGGTGGGCGGGCATCAGGCCCAGCAGCTCTTCGGCGTCCAGGCGCGGGGGCTTGAACGTGTTGTTGTCATTGCGCTGCGTGCTGTGTGCTGCCCAGTCCCAACGCGCCACCACATCGCGGGCCGTGCCCAGCGCGTGGCGGTCGTCTTCGCACAGGTATTCGCCCAAGCCCGACACGCTGGTGTGCATCTCGGCCCCGCCCAGTTCTTCTTCGGTCGCCACTTCGCCTGTGGCGGCTTTGAGCAAAGGCGGCCCCGCCAGAAAGGCGCGTGAGCGGCCGCGCACCATGATCACGGTGTCACTCAGCCCAGGCATGTAGGCCCCGCCTGCGGTGCCCGAGCCATGCTGCACGGTGAGCACCGGCAGGCCCGCCGCCGACAGGCGCGCCAGGTTGCGAAACAAGCTGCCCCCCAACACAAAGCCCTCGACCTTGTATTGCATCAGGTTGGCCCCGGCGCTTTCGACCAGGTGCACAAAAGGCAACTTGTTTTCGAGGGCGAGTTCTTGCACGCGCAAGATCTTTTCCAGGCCCCGCGCCTGTATCGCCCCGGCCTCGATGCCCGAATCACTCGCCACCACCATGCAGCGCACACCACTGATGAAGCCAATGCCCGCGATCATGCCGCCGCCCGGCACCGACTTGGCCGGGTCAGGCGTGTCTTGCATGAAGCCCGCCAGGGCACACAGCGGTAAGAAGGGTGCGCCGGGGTCCAGCAGCAAGGCCACGCGTTCACGCGGCAGCAGTTGCCCACGTTTGTCAAACACCGGTTTGGATTGTGCCGAGGCCAGCGCTGCGCGGTCTTGCAGGGCACGCCACTGCGCCAAGCGGGCCAGTGCAGCTTCGCGCCGCTGTTGGGCCACGGGGCTGTGCGGGTTCCAGGTCGATTCGAAAGTCATTGGAATACCTTGGGGGTCACGGCGCGGTGAAAGCCGTCAAAGGGTTTGACGGCATCGCGTTCTTGCACATCGGGCTTGGCCACAGATTGCTGCCAGCCCATGCGCATTTGCGGGCGGGCACCGTCCACGCGCAGTACGGTGCCGCTGATGAAACTAGCCGCGGGTGACAGCAAAAACACAATGGCGGCCGAGGTCTCGGCTTCGGTGCCAAAGCGGCCTTGCGGCACTGTGCTGCGCATTTCGCGCAGCATCGGACCCGCCTCGGGCGGGTAATGGTCCATGCCGCTGCTGGCGATGTAGCCCGGTGCCACGGCGTTCACACGCACGCCTTGTGCAGCCCATTCGAGCGCAGCGGTTTCGGTGAAGCTGACCATGCCCGCGCGCGCTGCGCCGCTGTGGCCCATGCCCGGCATCGAGCCCCACATGTCGGCCACGATGTTGACCACCGCGCCGCCGTGCTGTTGCATGCTTTGGTTGAAGCACTCACGCGCCACCAGAAAGCCGCCCGTGAGATTGGTGTCGATCACCGCTTGCCAGCCTTTGGCGCTGGTCTTGGCCAGCGGCGAGATGTATTGCCCGCCCGCGTTGTTGACCAGTCCGTGGATCCGCCCTTGCTGCTGCACCACCTGCGCCACCATGGCTTTCACATCGTCCTCGCGCCGGATGTCGCAGCTGTGCCAAGTGGCTTGCCCACCGTCACCCGTGATCTCTTGCGCGGTGGCGGTCAGCTTGTCGGGGTTGCGGCCCACCAGCACCACATGCGCGCCCAAGCTGGCCAATTCGTGCGCGGTGCAGCGGTCAATACCCGAGCCGCCGCCGGTGACCAGGATGACCTGTTCCCGCAGCAGGCCGGGTGCAAAGACGGATTGATAAGGTGTGGCAGTGTTCATGTGGGGTCTCTTAAAAACAGGGCCAGGGCGGCATCGGTCAACTCGTCCAGCGATGCGCGTGGGGATCTTTTCAGTGTTGTGGGGGCGGGCGCTTGGTACCACTGCACCGCCCAGTTGAGCGCGCCAAAAATCATCAAACGTGCCAGCTGCACCGGGGCTTGCAACTGCCCGCTGGCGTGCAGCGCTTGCAACACGGGCGTCCAGGCGGCTTCGTAGTCGTCCTTGATTTGCGTGATGGTCTGGCGCTGCTCGGCACTCAGGGACCGCCATTCGTACAGCATCACAGGAATGAAATCACTGTCAGGCCCCAGCAGCACATCGAACTGGTTGCGGATCAGGGCGCGCAATTGTTCGCGTGGCGGCTGGTCTCCGGCCAGACCCGTGCAGGCTGCCGCTTGCCGTTGGCTGGCTTGCTTCATGCCTTCGACCATCACCGCCAGCAACAGGTCTTGTTTGTTGCCGAAGTGATAAAACGGCGAGCCCGGCTGCATGCCCACCAGCGCCGCAATCTCGCGGGTGCTGGTCGCGTCGTAACCCTTGCGGTGGAAAAGTTGCGCGGCAGCTGAGATCAAGGCTTGGCGCCGGTTGCCGTCGTCGCGCTCGCCCTCGGTTTTGCGCGGCCGTCCGCGTGCGCGTTTGGGCTCGGCCAACGCAACCATGTGCTCAGCGCCCCGCCAAACCCATGCTGCGCGAGATCACTTCTTTCATGATCTCGTTGGTGCCGCCGTAGATGCGTTGCACGCGGGCATCGGCGTAGGCGCGGGTGATGGGGTATTCCCACATGTAGCCGTAGCCGCCATGCAGCTGGACGCATTCGTCCATCACCTTGCATTGCAGGTCGGTACACCAGTACTTGGCCATGCTGGCCGTGGCGGTGTCGAGTTTGTCTTGCAGCAACAGTTCGCTGCATTTGTCCACAAACACACGCGCCACCTGCACCTCGGTCTGCAGCTCGGCCAAGGTGTAGCGGGTGTTTTGGTAATTGCCCACGGCTTGGCCAAAGACCTTGCGGTCTTTCACGTACTGCACCGTCCAGTCAATGGCTGCTTGCGCCGCCGCAATGCCGCCAATCGCGATTTGCAGGCGTTCCCAAGGCAGTTGCTCCATCAGGCAAATAAAGCCCTTGCCCTGCATGGCCGTGCCGCCCAGCAGTTGGTCGGCGCTGACCTTGACGTTGTCAAAAAACAGCTCGGACGTGTCTTGCGCCTTGAGGCCCAGCTTCTTCAAGCGCTTGCCTTTTTCAAAGCCGGGCATGCCGCGCTCGATCAAAAACAAGCTGGTGCCTTTGGCGCCTGCGGCCGGGTCGGTCTTGGCCACGAGGATGACCAAGTCGGCGTGCCAGCCGTTGGTGATGAAGGTCTTGCTGCCGTTGATGAGATAAGTGCCATCGGCCTGCAGCATAGCGGTGGTTTTGACGCCTTGCAGGTCCGAGCCCGCAGCGGGTTCGCTCATGGCGATCGCGCCCACCATCTCGCCAGTGGCCAGCTTGGGCAGGTACTTTTGCTTTTGCGCTTCGGTGCCGTAATGCAGCAGGTAAGGCGCCACGATCTCGTTGTGCAGGCCGTAGCCGATGCCAGTGAAGCCTGCGCGTGAGAGTTCTTCCATCTGCACCACCGAATACAGCTTGTCGGCATCCGAGCCGCCATAAGCCTCGGGCAGGGTCATGCACAAAAAGCCGTTCTCACCGGCTTTGTCCCACACCGCGCGGTCCACGAAGCCTTGTTCTTCCCAAGCGTCGTGGTGGGGGGCGATTTCCTTGTCCATGAAACGGCGAAAGCTGTCGCGGAAGGCTTCGTGGTCGGCGGTAAAAAGGGTGCGTTCGATCATGGCTGTCACCTGTTGGACTGAAGAGTGAATATTTATACAAAGCGTTTGCTTGGCAAAAGTCTATACTGATTGAAAACCCCCGCAACACAGGGCAAACCCCCTGATGACCCCCAGGAGACAGCATGAGCGAAGCATTTGTTTATGACGCCATACGCACACCGCGTGGCAAGGGAAAAAAAGACGGCAGCCTGCACGAAGTCAAGCCGATCAGCTTGCTCTCAGGCGTGTTGCGCGAGCTGCAAAGCCGCAACCAGTTCGACACCGCTGCGGTGGACGACGTGGTCATGGGCGTGGTCTCGCCGATTGGCGAGCAGGGCTCGGTGATCCCCAAGGTGGCGGCGCTGGCAGCGGGCTGGGACTGGCGCTGCTCGGGCGTGCAACTCAACCGCTTTTGCGCCTCGGGCCTGGAAGCGGTCAACATGGCCGCCATGAAAGTGCGCAGCGGCTGGGAAGACCTGGTCGTGGCCGGTGGTCTTGAGAGCATGAGCCGCGTGTCAATTGGCGCTGACGGTGGTGCTTGGGCGCAAGACCCCGAAACCAACAGCGCCACGCTGTTTGTACCCCAAGGGATCGGCGCTGATTTGATCGCCACCATGAGCGGCTTCAGCCGCCACGATGTGGATGCCTTTGCAGTTGAATCGCAAAAGCGCGCCACGGCCGCGCGTGCCGCGGGTTACTTCGATGGCTCGGTCGTGCCGGTCAAAGACAAGCTCGGCCAGGTCATCCTGGCGCAAGACGAATTCATCAAGCCCAGCACCACGGTGGAAACGCTGGGCGGCCTCAAAGCTTCGTTTGAACAACTGGGCGCGATGGGCTTTGACGCGGTGGCTTTGCAGCGCTACCCGCAGGTCGAGCGCATCCACCATGTGCACCACGCGGGCAACTCCTCGGGCATCGTGGACGGTGCAGCGGCTGTGCTGATCGGGTCAGAGGCCGCAGGGAAAACCCACGGTCTCACGCCGCGTGCCCGCATCGTGTCGGTGGCCTTGTCGGGCGCTGACCCGACCATCATGCTCACAGGCCCCATGCCCGCCGCCCGCAAGGCGCTGGCCAAGGCGGGGCTGACGATTGACCAGATCGATTTGTTCGAGGTGAACGAAGCCTTTGCCGCCGTGCCCATGAAGTTCATGCAAGAGATGGGCGTGCCGCACGACAAGGTCAACGTCAACGGTGGCGCGATCGCCATGGGCCACCCGCTGGGGGCCACGGGTGCGATGATTTTGGGCATCCTGATTGACGAGCTGCACCGCCGCCAACTGCGCTACGGCTTGGCCACTTTGTGTGTGGGCGGCGGCATGGGCATTGCCACCATCGTTGAACGCGTTTGATTCGGGAGGCATCAAAATGATTTTGAAAACACTGCGCTACGAACTGGCGGACGGCATCGCCACCATCACCTTTGACGAGCAGGGCTCGCCGGTCAACACCATGTGTCTGCAATGGCAGGCCGACCTGACCCAGGCGGCCGAGCAAGTGGCCAAAGACAAGGCGTCTTTGAAAGGGATCATCTTGGCCTCGGCCAAGTCCACCTTTTTTGCAGGGGCCGACCTCAAAGCCGTGATGCGCTCACAAGCCTCGGACGGCCCGCGTGTCTTTGTGGAGATTGAAGGCATCAAGAAAGCTTTTCGCACCATCGAGACGCTGGGCGTGCCGGTGGTCAGCTGCCTCAATGGCACGGCGCTGGGCGGTGGCTGGGAAGTGGCTTTGATCGGCCACCACCGCATCGCCACGGCCAACCCCAAAACGCAATTCGGTCTGCCCGAAGTCACGCTGGGCCTGATTCCTGGTGGCGGCGGCATCACCAAAATGACGCGCCAACTGGGCCTGCTGGCCGCGCAGCCCTATGTGCTGGAGAGCAAACTCTTTGGCCCCGAAGAAGCTCAAAAGCTGGGCTTGGTGCACGAGATTGTGGCCAGCGACGACCAGCTGCGCCCTCGCGCTTTGGCCCACATCGCGGCAAGCCAAGGCCAGCCCGAAGCGGCCCAGCACCTGTGGGACCGCAAGGACTACAAAATGCCCGGCGGCACGCCGAGCAACCCCAAGATCGCAGGCATGTTGAGCGTGGCCCCGGCCGTGCTCAAGCAAAAAACACGCGGCCTCTACCCCGCACCCGAAGCGGCGCTGGCCGCCATGGTCGAAGGCGCGATGGTGGACTTTGACACCGCCATGCGCATTGAAAGCCGATACCTCGCAGGTCTGATGACCAGCCAGGTGGCGCGCAACATGATCAACACCTTCTTCTTCAACATGAACAGCATCAAAGGCGGCCAAAGCCGCCCCAAAGATGTGCCGCGCTACAAGCCCCAAAAGGTGGGCATTTTGGGTGCGGGCATGATGGGCTCGGGCATTGCCTATTCACAAGCCAGCCGGGGCATCGCCTCGGTGCTCAAAGACGTGAGCGTTGAAGCTGCTGAAAAAGGCAAGGCCTATAGCCACAAGCTCACGCAAAAGCGCGTGGACAGCGGCCGCATGACTGCGGACAAACAAGCGGCTTTGTTGTCATTGATCCAGCCCACGGCCAGCGCCGCAGACCTCAAAGGCTGCGACCTGATCATCGAGGCCGTGTTTGAAAACCGCGAACTCAAGGCCCGCGTCACGCAAGAGGCCGAGCCGATGCTGGCCCAAACACCCGAGTTCAGTGGCTTCTTTGCCAGCAACACCTCCACCTTGCCCATCAGCGGCCTGGCCACGGCCAGCGCCAAGCCCGAGAAATTCGTGGGCATCCACTTCTTCAGCCCCGTCGACAAGATGCAGCTGGTGGAGATCATTCGCGGCGCGCAGACCGACGACGAAACCATCGCCCGTGCGTACGACTATGTGCAGGCGCTGGGCAAGCTGCCGATTGTGGTGAACGACTCGCGCGGCTTTTACACCAGCCGCACCTTTGGCACCTTTGTGATGGAAGGCGCGGCCATGCTGGGCGAGGGCATCCCCGCTCCCGTGATCGAAAACCTGGCCATGCAAGTGGGCATGCCCGTCGGCCCGCTGGCGGTGCTGGACGAAACAGCGCTGTCGCTGTCGGTGCATGTGCTGGACCAAACCCGTGAAGACTTTGCCAAAGAAGGCAAAACCCACACCGCCACGCCCGGCGAGCTGTTTGTTGAGCGCATGGTCAAAGAACTCAAGCGCCCCGGCCGCGCCGCAGGCGGTGGTTTTTACGACTACCCCGCTGGGCAGAAAAAAGTGCTGTGGCCTGAACTTAAAACCCGCTTTGAAAAAGCCGACGTGGCCTATAACCAGCAAGACATCAAAGACCGCCTGCTGTACCGCCAAGCCGTGGAGACCGCCCGCTGCCTGCAAGAAGGCGTGCTGACCTCGGTGCACGACGGCAACATCGGCTCGATCTTCGGCATCGGCTTTCCGGCTTGGACAGGTGGCGCCTTGCAGTTCATCTATGGGCAGGGTGTGGATGCGTTTGCCAAGCGCTGTGCTGAACTGGCGGCTAAGTATGGCGCGGGCTTTGTGCTGACGGCGGAAGTGATTGCGAGCTTGAAGCAGCATCAGCCAGTGTATTGAGAGAGTGGCCCGAGAGGTATGGCATCTCTTGGGATCGTTCATGCGCTTTTAAAAGAATTCCCATGCAACGGCATGCGTATTTGACTACAATTGTGGTTAACCAAGAAGGGCACACCATGACCACCGTTTCCATGCGCATTGACGAGTCTTTGGTCGGCGCAGCCCGCGTGGCCGCCAAGGCGGAATTTCGCACCGTGCAGGGGCAGGTTGAGTTCTGGGCCAAAGTGGGACGTGCCGCTCTTGACAACCCCGATTTGCCTGCATCTTTCATTGCCGAAAGCTTGATGAGTCTTGCCGAGCCGCGAGAAGACAGCGCAGCTTTTGTGCCTCGCAGCCGCGCCAGCTCCCAGGCATGAGTTGGCAGGTGCAGCAAACGCGGCGCTTTGCCCGCGTGTACAAAAAACTGACCCAAATCAGTCTGATCGCCGATACCGACGCGGCGGTGGAGACGGTGGCCGAAAATCCTGATGTGGGCGAGCCCAAAAAAGGCGACCTGGAACAGCTCTGGGTGTACAAGTTTCGCAGACAAGGCCAGCTTTACCTGCTTGGCTACACCCGTGAAGACACCGTGCGTCTGATCTATTTGGAAGCCTTGGGGCCGCATGAGAATTTTTACAGGGATTTGAAACGCTGATGGTTGGCAATTCAGGGATGCGGCCATTCGCCGCGTTCTGGCATCAGCGCTTACAGCGAAAAAAACAGGACAATCAAGCTTCTATGCGGATGGCGCTGTAACTTTCCGCCATTTCTGCACGAATCGAGTGATGAAACCCCGTGTTTCATCCACCCATAAGGTATTCCCATGAAGCGACGCAACACATTTCAACTTTTTTGGGCCTGGTTGGCCAGCGTCACCCTGCCCATGCGTGCGGCAGCGGCCACCTTTCCCCTCAAAAAAACCAAAGCCGAGTGGCGCAAGTTGGTCTCGCCGAGTGCGTATGAGGTGCTGTTTGAACATGGCACCGAGCGCCCGGGCAGCAGCCCGCTGAATGCCGAGAAGCGGCCTGGCACCTTTGTGTGTGTGGCCTGCAACTTGCCCTTGTTCAGCGCGGCACACAAATACGAGAGCGGCACGGGTTGGCCCAGTTTTTTCCAAGGCTTGCCCAATGCTTTGGGTACCACCACCGATTTCAAGCTCATCTACCCGCGTACTGAATACCACTGTTCGCGCTGTGGTGGGCACCACGGTCATGTGTTTGATGACGGGCCCAAGCCCACGGGCAAGCGCTTTTGCAACAACGGCGTGGCGTTGGCGTTTGTGCCAGAAGGCCAAACGCTCCCCGCTTTGAGGACGTGATGATGAACAGACCCCCTGTTGTGAGTCCCCTGCCTTGGTTCGCCATGGCGCTGACCGCTGTCGCGCTTTTGCTGGCCGCTTGCTCGCCCAGTCTCACGCCCAGCGCGGATCAAGCACCCGCTGCCCAGGCCACACCCACCGGGGTAGAGGCTGCACCCGTGGTCAATGGCAAGCCCATGGCTTACGCCTTGTTTGCCGGTGGCTGTTTCTGGTGCATAGAGGCAGACTTTGAAAAATTGGTCGGTGTTGTGGCTGTAGATTCGGGCTACACCGCTGGCAAAACGCCCAATCCCACTTACGTGCAAGTCAGTGCCGGCAACACGGGCCACACCGAGGCGGTGAGGGTGCTGTACGACCCCAGCCAAGTGAGTTACGCGCAATTGGTCGACTACTTTTGGCGGCACATCGACCCGACCGTCAAAGACCAGCAGTTTTGTGACGTGGGCGCCCATTACCGCAGCGGCATCTATTGGCAAAATGAAACGGAACGCACCATCGCCGAGGCCAGCCGTGACGCCCTGATCAGCAGCGGCCGCTTCACCACCATTCACACCGAACTGGCACCAAGTTCTGCGTTTTATTTGGCCGAGGACTACCACCAGGATTACTACAAGAAGAACGAACTGCGCTACAACTACTACCGATTGAGTTGTGGGCGGGACGCTCGGGTCAAAAAACTCTGGGGTTGAGACGCCGGCGCTTCGTCTTCGGCCTTGGCCGTTCAATGACACGCACCAGTCGCCCCACTGTGGGCGCATTTTTTTTTGGAACCACAGCATGGAAATCAAAGTCAACTTTCTCGACAAACTGCGCCTGGAGGCCAAGTTTGACGACTTCACCGTGCTGGCCGATCAGCCCATTCGTTACAAGGGCGATGGCTCAGCGCCGGGGCCGTTCGATTATTTTTTGGCGTCGTCGGCTTTGTGCGCAGCGTATTTTGTGAAGCTGTATTGCGAGACGCGCAACATCTCCACCGAGCACATCCGCCTGTCGCAAAACAACATCGTGGACCCCGACAACCGCTATCTGCAGACCATCAAAATTCAGGTGGAGTTGCCGGCTGACATGTCCGACAAAGACCGCCAAGGTATCTTGCGGTCCATCGACCGCTGCACGGTCAAAAAGGCGATTCAAGCGGGCCCCACTTTCATCGTTGAAGCGGTGGACAACCTGGACGCCGACGCGCAGGCCTTGCTCACACTGAACCCCGATGCGCAAGCGCAGACCTTTATTGCGGGCAAGGACTTGCCGCTGGAGCAGACCATCGCCAACATGACGGCGGTGTTGGCAAACTTGGGCATCAAGATCGAGATCGCGTCCTGGCGCAACTTGGTGCCCAATGTGTGGTCACTGCACATTCGCGATGCGCATTCGCCCATGTGCTTCACCAACGGCAAGGGCTCCACCAAAGAAAGCGCCTTGGCCTCGGCGCTGGGTGAATACATCGAGCGGCTGAACAACAACCACTTTTACGCGGGCGTGTTTTTTGGCGAAGACATCGCACAGGCCGACTTTGTACACGACCCTCGGGAGCGCTGGTTCCAGCCCGGTAAGCGCGACGCGCTTCCCAAAGGCTTGTTAGACGCGCATTGTTTGCCCATCTACAACCCCGATGGCGAGCTGCGTGCCTCGCACCTGTTTGACACCAACTCGGGTAACACCGAGCGCGGTATTTGTGCGCTGCCTTATGTGCGCCAGTCCGACGGTGAGGTGGTGTACTTCCCCTCCAACCTGGTGGAAAACCTGTTCGTGAGCAACGGCATGAGCGCAGGCAACACCTTGGTTGAAGCGCAGGTGCAGTGCTTGTCAGAAATTTTTGAGCGGGCCGTCAAGCGCGAAATTTTGGAAGGCGAAATGGCTTTGCCCGACGTGCCAACGGCCGTTTTGGCCAAGTACCCCGGCATCGTGGCCGGCATTGAGGCCTTGGAAGCGCAGGGCTTCCCGGTCTTGGTCAAAGACGCGTCGCTGGGCGGGGTCTACCCGGTGATGTGCGTGACCCTGATGAACCCGCGCACCGGCGGTGTGTTCGCGTCCTTTGGCGCACACCCCCGCCTAGTGGTGGCGCTGGAGCGCAGCCTGACCGAGCTGCTGCAGGGCCGCAGTTTTGAGGGCCTGAATGACCTGCCCGCGCCCACCTTCACCAGCAACGCGGTGACCGAGCCCAACAACTTTGTGGAGCACTTCATCGACTCCAGCGGCATCGTGTCGTGGCGGTTTTTCAGCGCCAAAGCCGACCATGAGTTTGTGGAATGGGACTTTGCCGGGGAGGGCGATGAAGCCACTGCCCAAGAGGCCGCCACGCTGTTTGGCATTTTGCAGGCCATGGGCAAAGAGGCCTATGTGGCGGTGCACGACCAACTGGGCGCCACGGCTTGTCGCATCCTGGTGCCGGGCTATTCCGAGGTGTACCCGGTCGATGACCTGATTTGGGACAACACCAACAAAGCGCTCTTGTTCCGCGCCGATGTGCTCAACTTGCACCGTTTGGACGACGAGGCTCTGGAGGCCTTGTTGGACCGATTGGAGAACAACGAGCTGGACGATTACCTCGACATCGCCACACTGGTCGGCATCGAGTTCGACGACAACACGGTGTGGGGCCAGCTGACGGTGATGGAGCTCAAGCTTTTGATCCACCTGGCTTTGCAGCAACTGGAAGAGGCCCACGAACTGGTGGGCGCTTTCTTGCAATACAACGACAACACCGTAGAGCGCCGCTTGTTTTACCAAGCTTTGAACGTGGTGTTGGAAGTGACGCTGGACGAGGACTTGGCCTTGGAAGACTACGTGGTGAATTTCAGGCGCATGTTTGGCGATGAGCGCATGGATGCGGCCATCGGCTCGGTGGACGGCAGCGTGCGTTTTTATGGCCTCACGCCCACCAGCCTCCAGCTCGAAACCCTGGACCGGCACCAGCGCCTGCTCGACAGCTACAAAAAACTGCACACGGCGCGGGCGCGTGTGGCCGCGAAGCAGGCCTTGGTTTGAACCTGCCGGGCGGGTGATGGTCTTTGAAACAACGGCGCCTTTGGGTGCCGTTGAGGTGTTGAACCATCAGTTCTTGCCAAACTTGGCTTTGGCGGCAGCCACGCAGCTGGCCTTGGTGTCGCCTGCGAGGTTGTCGCATTTTTCATGGGCCACTTTGTAGTTGGCGTCCATATTTTCAGAGGCAGCGTCTTTTTTGGCTTCGCCAATGTCTTTGCCCATCTTGGCGTCGGCCAGGGCTTTTTGCTCGGCTGATTTGGCTTCTTGCCTGCACACATTTTTGGCATTGCCTGCGAAGTCGTCGCATTTTTCTTGGGCCACTTTTTCTTTGCCTTTGGCTTCTTCTTTGCAAATGTCTTCGGCGTTGTCTGACAGTTTTTTGCATTCGGCTTTGTCGGTCTTGTAGGTTTCGCTGATGCGTGTTTTACCCGCTTTGTAGTCGGGCTTGCTCATGGTTTGGGCTTGAGTGGCGGATGCGGCCAGCAGTCTCATGCACAAGAGCGCAACGCGCAGGGTGGGGTGTTGGGTCATGGCGGTTCCTTGAGGTGACAAAAGAAACCATTGACGCACGGCTTGCCGATTGACTTCAGTGCTGCAGCGAACGCAAGCGGGTGATTTGTCCCCATTGCGCTCGCCCAGTCAATCGGGCTTGCCAAACGGGTTGTGTGCGGGTCGGACTGACCTGGAGGTCTTCGATCGCGTGGCCAGGGCTTTGAGCTTGGCTTGGGTTAGGCGGTTTTTGCTTTCACCCTGACCCCACCCATGACCCCCACCACCAGCAAGGCAATGCCGGCCAGCGTCAGCGGCTCGGGCCACTGGCCGCGCAGCCAAAAGGCGTAGGCCAGGGCTGACAGGGTTTCGAACACGATGAGTTGACCGGCCAGGGCTGTGGGCAGGCGTTGGCTGGCGGCGTTCCAACACAAGGTGCCCAGCCACGAGGCGAACAAGCCGATGGCCACCATGAGGCCGACAAACTCCAGCGGGCGAGGCCCGAGCGGCATGGGCAGTGGGTCATGTGAGGCGATGGCCCAAAGCCAGTAGGCGGCGTAACCCAGCAGGGCCAGCGGTAAGGTGGCAATGCCTTGCGCCGTGGCCCACACGCGGGGGTTGCGCTCGGGGTGGCCGCGCAGCCAGTCGGCATTTTTCAGGGGGTACCAAGTCCAGCAGGCCACTGCGCCCACGGCCAAAGCGGCCCCGGTGATGTAACGGCCCGTGTCGGCCTGTGGGTTTTGCAGCAGGGCAGTCCACTCAACATGGTTGACGCAGGCAATGCCCAACAAAATCAGCGCCAAAGGCGGGGTCAATTTGAGCCACGGAAAGCGCCCGTCACGCTGGTGGTTGAGCAGGTTGGCCGCCACGGCGATCACCACAGGCAGCGTGCCGATGACCATGGTGGGCAGTGCGCCGCCTGCGCGCTGTATGGCACTGGCCAAAAACAGGTAATAAAGCACGTTGCCAATCGCTGCCAATTTGAGCGCTGCCAACCAGTCGGCGCGTGTCAGGCGTTTGATTTCTGCGCGGTCCATGAATGCGAGCGGCAGGGCGATGAGGCCAAAGGCCAGATACCGGCCAAAGGTGTGCAGCGCAGCGGGGTATTCGGGCAGCATCAGGGGACCGACAAACACCAGGCCCCACATGAGACCCGCGGCCAAAGCGAACAAAACACCGCTCAGCATGTTGTGGCTCTGATCGGGTGGTGACCAAGGGTGCAGTAAGCGGTGAGAAATGTCATGCTGGGCATTATCCTTGCGCCCTTGCGCCCTTGCCGCGATGAAGCCTCGCAGACCACCACCCATCGCCCAGGCGGTGGGGCTCGCACTCAGAATGCATCGCTGACCGCTGTGCCCAAGACAGGCCTTTCACTTCAAACTTGAAAGGGCTGGATCAGCAGTTTGAAAGCCAGGCCTTTTGAAACCGACCTTGTGGGTCGTGGTCTTGGGCTTGTTTGGTGGGGTTGAAGCGCCTGCCGACACGCGGGTCGGTGCCGCGCCCGCTGACGTACAGCCAGTTGCCTTGGTTGCTGCTGACATCGAAGTCCACCAATTGCGATTCGAACCAGGCGGCACCTGCCCGCCAGTCACAAGACAGGTCATGCACCAAAAAGCTCGCCACGATCTGGCGCATGCGGTTCGAGGTAAAGCCCGTGGCCGCCAGTTCGCGCATGCCCGCGTCCACGATGGGCTCGCCGGTTTGGCCTTGGCACCAGCGCTGAAAATCTTTGGGGTAATGCGAGGGCTTGGGCAAGTTGGACAAGCCGCGCGCAGCATAGAGTTGCGGGCCGTGTTGCAGGTGCAGCATGCGGAAGTTGTCGCGCCACAAAAGCTCAAACCACAGCCAATAGGTCCCGTCGTTGCTGCCGTGTGTTTGTTCGTAGGCTTGGAGCTCGGCCCAAATGCGGCGAGCCGACACCGCGCCCGTGGCCAACCAGGGCGACCAGTGGCTGCTGGTGTGCTGGCCTTGCAGGCCGTTGCGGGTTTGCTTGTAGCGGTCGGGCCATGGCGGCGTAAGGTAGCTTTGCAGGTGGGCCAAAGCGCTGGTTTCGCCGCCTCGGCACTGCGCTTGGGTGTACGGGAAGTTGGACCGCGTGTGCGCGTCGTCTTCGGTGTGGGCTTGCAGCAGCTTGAATGCGTCTTCTGTCCAGCCGGGAAAGCTGGCCCATGCGCTCGTGGGCTCACCTGGAGGCGCAGGCAGCTGGGTGAGTGCAGGCAAGGGTGCCAAAGGTTTGAGCCCCTTGGATTCGATGCGCTGGCGAAACTCGGTGAAGACCTGCGGCATGTCTTCGGCCGCAAAGGGCAGGGCGTCAGGCTCGATCAGGCTGGACTGCCACAGGGTTTTGACGTTAAGGCCCGCGTTGATCAGGGCTTGCACCTGCGCTTCTTCTTCGGGCGCGGCAATGTCTTCGCAAAACACGGTGTCGGCTTGTACCCAACGTGCGCAGTCGGGCAGCACTTCGGCCACGCGGCCGTGCAGCAACATCAGGCGCTGGCCCAAAGTCATCAGCGAGTTTTGCAGGTCTTGCAGCGTGTCGGCTACAAAACGCCTGCGGTGCGCGCCCATGCGGCGAAAGCCCCAGGCGGCGGTTTCGTCTTGCGCAGATTCGTGCACATAAATCATCAGCAGGGCTTGTTGATGGGTTTGGGCGTGCTCAATCGCTTGTTTCAGGGCGCGTTGGTCGTGCAGGCGCAAGTCGTTTCGAAACCAGAAAATCGTGGTGCGCATGGCTTAAAAGTCAAAGCCCAGCTGTGAGCTGGGTGGTGTGTTGTTTGAAGAGGACTTGGCCGACTTGCGGCGGCCGGTCTTGGGGGTGTCGCTGTCGCGGGTGAACACGTCGCGTTGCTGGCCCGTGCCATGTTTGCGCGAGGCGTGTTTGTCAACGATGGCTTTTTTGCCCGCTTTCACGCCGGGTTCGGCACGCCGGGCGTGCAGCGCGGCTTTGGATGTGCGTGTGGCCTCGGCCAAGTCCACCACCGGCAGGGGAATGTCGGCATCAGGCCCGCTGCCCACCGTCAGGCCGCAGTGGCGTTGCACCTCAGGGGGCATGAGCCAAGGCTCGAACAACCAGGTGTCGGGCACACGCCGCATGTGCGGCAGCCAGCGGCGCACAAAGATGCCTTTGGGGTCGTGGTCTTGCGCTTGTTTGATCGGGTTGTAAACCCGTGTGGTGTTGATGCCGGTGGTGCCCGACTGCATTTGCAGCTGGCTCCAGTGGATGCCGGGTTCGTAGTCGAGAAACTGCGTGGCCAGCCAATGGCCCACGGGCCGCCAGTCCAGCCACATCGGGTAAGCCGCCACCGACACCAGCATGGCCCGCATGCGAAAGTTGAGCCAACCGGTTTGGTAGAGCATGACCACACAGGCGTCCACCATGGGCCAACCGGTGCGGGCCGAGGTCAGGGCGGCAAAGTGCGTGTCGTTCCAGCCGTCTTCGCGCAGGCCGTCGTAACCCCGATGCATGTTGCGCCACTCGATTTCGGGCTCGCTTTCGAGCTTTTGGATGAAGTGGCAATGCCAATACAAACGGCTGACAAAGCCCGTCAAGCCTGCGCGGTGCCTGCTGGCCTGTGGCGGCAAAGCGTCAAGCGCAGCGCGGGTGCTTTGCACCACTTCGCGCATGCTGATGCAGCCATAGGCCAAGTAGGCCGATATGCGCGAACACGCGGTGGGCGAAGACAGTGGCGAAGAGATGCCGCCACGGTAACCCAGCGCCCGTGCATCCAAAAAACTGTGCAAGGTGTCGAGCCCCCAGCGACGGCCCCCGCGTTGGCGTTCGGGTGGGTTGTGCTGCAGGCCGCTTGGCGGTGTCATCGCATCGGAGCCTGCATTTTCAGGCGCATGAAAAAAGTGCAAACGGGGCAATGCTGCTTGGGGCGCGGCCATGTGCGCTTCCCAGCGGGCTTGCCAGGTGTTGCGGCTTTTGAGGCGGCGCACCACACCAAACTGCGCAAACTCGGTCCAGCCCACGCCTGCACTGCGGCACCAAGCGCCCACTTGCAGGTCGCGCTCGTAGGTGAAGGCGTTGCCGGTTTCTTGGTGCGCCAGCAATTGGGCAAAGGGCGCCTGTGCATGCAGCGCGGCCAGCACCTGCACTGCAGGCCCCATGCGCACCTGCAAGCGGCCGCCCAGTGAGCGCAGTTCTTGGTCCAACTCAGTCAGAGATTCGCGCACAAATTCAAAGTGCTGCAAGGCGGCATCGGGCTGCGCCCACAGATCCGGCTCGACGATGTACAGGCACAGCACCGGCCCAATGGCTGCAGCGTGCGTCAATGCGGCATGGTCATGCAGGCGCAGGTCGCGTTTGAACCAAACCACCCGGTAAGTCATGGCTTGGCGTCCTGGATGGAAGACCTCGGTCCCAGCCCGCCAGGCCCGGTGCCGTATCGCGCTGAATCGACGGTCACACATGACAGCAATTCAGAAGGCAGATCGGGTGCTTGTTGGCGCAGGTAGCGGCGCACCAGGTCACCGCTGTGCCAAGGGGCGGTCGATCCGCTCCACACCGCTTGGTCTTGAACCTGCCATTGACCGGCTTTCAGGCGCAACACCACCAGACTGGGATTGAGGGTGTCAAAGACCACATCTGCCACAGTCCATTCTCCCCATTGCTGCAATTGCAAAGCGCGTGCACTTTGCGAATCGGGCAGGCTGTGTTGGCGGATTGCATTGATCACCGCAAGGGCGCCAGGGTCTTGTGTTGGCAAGGTGTGAACGGCGGTGCAATGGCGACGCCATTGCAGCACCTGATCTGCCGCCCATCCGCGCACATCCAAGCGCAAGCCATTCACCTCCAGCAAGCCGCGGCCGTCTTGCTGAACCCAATCCACATGGGTGTCGATCACCAACAAACTGGTGAGGACGATCAGCACAGCACCCACATGGCGTTTCATGTGCTGTCAGCGCTGATCAGGTGCGCTGGGCAATGTGGGGTTTGCGGCGCGGCACCGGGCCAATGACCCCATCTTATGAATATCAAATAAGTCATTTTTGGCTAATTTCAAATGATTTGAAAATTATTGGTTGTTTTGTGACTGAGTGGTCATAGAATATCTCATCATTAACGGAGAACGCCATGATCCTCAAGAAAACAGTCAAAGCCCTTGATATTGCTGTGTTCATCACGTCGCGTTCAGTGGTCAAACCAGTGACCACGGAAGAGATCGCCAGCGGCTTGTCTTTGTCGTCTTCATACACTGAATCGATTTTGAAAGAGCTGCGTGAAGCCGGCTTGATCCGTGCCCACCGTGGTCCAGGGGGCGGCTACCAGATCCGGGGCAATCCTGAAGACATCAGCTTGTGGGATGTGGTCAAGCATTTTGAAGAAGTGCACAGCTTCGACGCGCTTTACCCAGAAGGGGATCACCCCATGAAAAACCTCGAATCCGATATCCAAATCACCATGCAGTCCTTGCTGCAAGCCCAAAGCCTTTCGGATGTGGCCGTGCCTTTCATGCCGCCTGATGCGCGCGTGACTTCGATGATGGGCCAGTTCAGACTCAAACCACTTCCTGCCCCGGTCATGCCCCGTGCGCCGAACTCGGTGTTTCAGCTCAGCATGATGATGTGAGTTGTCAATGCGGGACCCAGGCAAACTCTTGCAGCTGGTCCAGGGTCACGTATTGCAAGGCTTTTTGGTGGGTGCTTTCCAGCACAACATAGGGAGCCACTCCCGCTTGAAAAGCTTCCAACCATCTCAGGGCGCAAAGACACCACCGGTCTCCCGCTTTCAGGCCAGCAAAGCGGTGTGATGGTCGAGGCGTCATCAAGTCGTTGCCTCTGGTTTTGGAGAAATCCAAAAATGACTGGGTGACTTTGGCACAAATCACATGGGTACCCACATCTTCGTTGCTGGTGTTGCAGCAACCATCCCTGAAATAACCCGTGAGCGGGTCATATGAGCAGGGCATCAATTCGCCACCGAGAACATTCAAGCCGGAGCGGGTCATGGGTTTCCAAATACTAAGTTGGCAGGATTGAGATTGTGGGGTCACTTGCTCAGTTGAAGCGTTGCTTGTGTGCAATAGGTTCTTGCGCTGCAGGGTTTTTGCATCCAAGCGGGTGAGATGCGCACATGACAGTGGCTTTAATCCGTGAGAAATAAAATGTCTGGGCATGTTCATCACGGGGTGCAAGCTCTTGTGGGACGGTCTGGACTGAGCAAACATTGTTAATCCATCAAGGAGATTTTTCATGAAAGCAGCCTGGTACAGCCGCAACGGCGAAGCCCAAGATGTGATGGTGCTGGGCGATTTGCCCAAACCCAATGCGCAAGCCGGTGAGGTGCTGGTGCGCTTGGCCACTTCCGGCGTGAATCCGTCGGACGTCAAGTCGCGCCGTGCCCGCCCTGTGGGTGACCCTTTGATCGTGCCGCACAGCGACGGGGCAGGCGTGATCGAAGCGGTGGGGGCCGGTGTGCCCGCCTCGCGCGTTGGAGAGCGCGTCTGGATATGGAATGGTCAGTGGCAGCGCGCTTGGGGGACTTGCGCCGATTACATCGCTTTGCCCGCCGCACAAGCGGTGAGTTTGCCCGACAGTGTCGATTTTGCCGCCGGGGCGTGTATGGGTATACCCGGTCTGACCGCCGTGCAGGCGGTGATTTTGGCCGAGCGTTTGAGCGGTGATCTGCGTGGGCAAACGGTCTTGGTCACCGGGGCCTCATCGGCCGTGGGCCACTACATCACGCAAATGGTGACGCAGGCTGGCGGTCGTGTGATCGGCACCGTCGGCTCCGAGGCCAAGGCGGCGCACGCCCAAGCGGCAGGCATGCAAGAGGCGATTTTTTACAAAACCGAGCCGGTGCCCGAGCGCGTGAAAGCCCTCACCCAGGGCCGTGGTGCCGATGTGATCATTGACATGGATTTTTCGACAACAGCGGCTTGGGCCAGCGAGGGCGCATTGACTGCGCACGGGCAAGTGGTGTGTTATGGCTCCAACGCGCTGTCGGTTCCACTGCCGTTTCGGCCTTGGTTGTACCAGTCGATGGGGGTCAAATTTTTCCTGGTGTACGACTTGACCGCAGCCGATCGGCAAGGGGCTGTGGCGCGCTTGTCGGCGATGCTGTCTGCCCAGCAGTTGCAGCACTGTATTGGCGCGCGCTTTGCGCTCAACCAGGTCGCTTTGGCGCACCGCACGGTCGAAGCGGGACAAACAGTGGGCAATGTGGTGATCGATCTGTAAGCCATGCTTTGCGCTGATGGCTCTGGCCGTCAGTGCTGAGAAGACCTGCCGCCTTGGCTCTGGGGATCCCCCTTTTGGTAGCTTGGTTTGCCGTTATGCTAGTTGGGCTGTTTTGTGCCTTCTTTTTGCATTGATTTTTTTGATTGTCCATGGCTACATCTCCCAAATCCCTCTCGGGCTTGGCCCCGTTTTTCAAGCCCTACCGCTTGGCCATGGGCTTTGCCGCTTTGTTTTTGTTGTTGGCTGCCGCGACCACATTGGCTTTTCCGTGGGTGCTTCGTCAATTGATCGACCAGGGTTTGGCCAATGGGGCCACGGCTGAGCAGTTGTCGGGCAATTTTTTGCAGTTGTTTGTTGTGGCAGTGGCATTGGCCGTTTTTTCTTCGGGGCGTTACTACACCGTGAGCTGGCTGGGCGAGCGCATCACGGGTGACTTGCGCAATGCGGTGTACGGCCATGTGCTCAAGCAAAGTCCGGACTTTTTTGAGACCACCCAGTCGGGCGAGGTGCTCTCGCGCCTGACCAATGACACCACTTTGGTGCAAACTGTGGTGGGTTCTTCTTTTTCCATGGGCCTGCGCAATCTGGTCATGGGGGCGGGGGCGCTGATCATGCTGGTGTGGACCAACCCGGTGCTCATGCTCCAAGTGGTGGCCGTGTTGGCGGCGGTGATTTTCCCCAGTGTGTATCTGGGGCGACGTGTTCGGCGCTTGTCGCGTGCCAACCAAGACCGTGTGGCCGATTCGAGCGCCATCGCTTCTGAGGTGCTGAACGCCATCAGTGTGGTGCAAAGCTACACCGCCGAAGGCCGCGAAACCGAGCGCTTCATCGACTCCACCCAACGCGCCTTGGGCACAGCGCTGGGGCGCATCCGTGCACGCGCCGTGCTGGTGGGCTTCATCATCATGGCTTCCAGCGCGGTTTTGCTCTGGGGCTTGTACATGGGCACGTTGGCTGTGCGCGCAGGCACCAGCACTGCGGGTCAGTTGGGCGAAACAGTGTTCTACGTCATCTTGCTGGCCAGTGCTTTTGCGGTGCTGGGCGAGGTGTACGGTGACTTGCTGCGCGCAGCGGGCGCAACAGAGCGTTTGATGGAGTTGCTGCACAACGAGTCCAACCTCAAGTCGGCTCCCCAAGCACAACAAGCGCCCTGGCCCCAAGGCGGCTCCTCTGTGCAGCTGGAGTCGGTGCGTTTTCACTACCCCTCACGCCCCGACACATGGGCGCTGGATCAGCTCAGTGGCCAGATTCAGGCAGGCCAGACCGTGGCCGTGGTGGGCCCCAGTGGCGCAGGCAAAACCACCTTGTTCGATCTGCTCATGCGCTTTCACGATCCGCAGTCGGGCCGCATCGTGCTCGATGGTGTGCCGATCGACCAAATGGACTTGCACGACCTGCGTCACCGCATGGCCATCGTGCCGCAGGAGCCGGTTATTTTTTCGGGCACGGTGATCGACAACATCCGCTATGGCAGGCCAGAGGCCAGCCTGGACGAGGTGCATGCCGCAGCCGAAGCGGCTTACGCGCGGGAATTCATCCGCGAACTGCCCGAGGGTTTTGACACCTATCTGGGCGACCGGGGCGTGCGCTTGTCGGGCGGGCAACGCCAGCGCATCGCGATTGCGCGTGCCATCCTGAAAAACCCGCCGCTCTTGCTGTTGGATGAAGCCACCAGTGCGCTCGATGCGCAAAGCGAAAAAATGGTGCAAGCGGCCCTGGACAAAGCCATGGTCGGGCGCACCACCTTGGTGATTGCTCACCGATTGGCCACGGTGCAGCGCGCCGATGTGATCTGGGTGCTTGAGCGTGGACGCCTGATGGAGCAAGGCACCCACACCGAGTTGCAGGCCAAAGGCGGTTTGTATGCCAGCTTGGCGGCCTTGCAGTTCAGCGCGAACCACTGACAGCCGCCAGCATTCAGGCCAAAAAAAAGCCGCTGTACAGCGGCTTTTTTTCGCATCTGAAAAAAATCAGTTGCGGTTGTCGCGGTAACCGCTGCCGTAGCCTGTGCTGGGCTCTTTGGGCTTGGAGATGTTCACCACAATGGAACGACCACCGACCGACATGCCGTTCAGGCCTGTGATGGCCGATTGAGCCTCTTCAGCGCTGGACATTTCAACGAAAGCAAAGCCTTTGGAGCGGCCGGTGTCACGGTCCATCATGACTTTGGCCGACAACACGCCGCCAAACTCGGAAAAATTTTGACGCAAGCTGGCGTCGTCGATGGTGTAAGGCAAGTTGCCCACGTAAATTTTGCTGCTCATGGTTGAGCCTTTCAGAGAGGTGGCATGCCAGTTTTGAGGACAAAACGGCATGCAGGGAAAAAGCGGTTTCTTGGAAGATTCCGCCAGGAAAAGTGCCATGCCTTGCGGCATGGGCACATTTATGGGGTGCTTGGGCTTGTTTGCAGCCAGTCGCGTGTCAGGTCAAGGACCCGACGTGCCGCCTGTTGGGTCGAAGCACAGGGTTTGGGGGCCTCGTCGGGCTTGAAATCCAGGCCTTGAAGGACTGCAAACACATGCCGGGAAGGGCAGCGTGTGGGCTTGCGGCTGTGGCTCAAATTGAAAGGGGATGTCGGCGGCAAAGCGACGGTTGTGCCTGTGCGGGGAGTCAGCTGAGAAATCAAAATCAAACAAATGGCAAACCATCCGGGGGTTTGCTGAGAGCTGTTGAGAAAAATACAGGTCTTGCAGCTCAGCAGGACGTGCAGTTCGATGTGAATCGAAAAAGAGAATGACTGGGAAAATGGCAGGGTGTCAAACCGGTCACATCACCAGAAGTTTCCGATTATATTCTTCAATGTGCTAAAAGTAAAATTCTTTATTTCAAAAGGTTTTATTGATTCGGCTCGGTCAAGTTTTAATTTTTCTTTGTCATCCCGGCCTTGAGCCGGGATCCAGAATGCACTACAGGTCTTTGCAAAAGACAGTGCTCAAAGCTGGATCCCGGGTCTTCGCCCGGGATGACAAAGGAGGGAAAACAACACAGGCCATTCATATTTCATCGGGCCGCATCAAAAATGTGATGTCTTGAGAAAGTTGTGGAAAAGTGGCGCAAGCATGAAGATTGCCAGCCGGTCAGAACGGGGCATTCCTATAAAATAAAGCATGATTAAACGAAAAGGCATCATCCTCGCAGGCGGCTCTGGCACCCGTCTGTACCCCGTGACCCAAGCGGTGAGCAAGCAGCTCATGCCGGTGTACGACAAGCCCATGGTGTACTACCCGCTCACCACGCTCATGTTGGCGGGCATTCGCGATGTGCTCTTGATCAGCACCCCCCAAGACACGCCGCGGTTTACCGAGTTGCTCGGTGACGGCAGCCAGTGGGGCATGAACATCCAGTATGCGGTGCAGCCCAGTCCCGATGGTCTGGCTCAAGCCTTCATCATTGGCAAGGACTTTGTGGCCCAGGACCTGAGTGCGCTGGTGCTGGGGGACAACATTTATTACGGCCATGATTTGGTGAAGCTTTTGGCCAGCGCCAACGAACGCACCCATGGTGCCAGCGTGTTTGCGTACCACGTTCACGATCCCGAGCGTTATGGGGTGGTCGATTTTGACCAGCAGCAACGAGCGCTGAGCATCGAAGAAAAGCCCAAGACACCCAAAAGCAACTATGCGGTGACGGGTTTGTATTTTTACGACAACCAGGTGTGCGACATCGCCGCCGACATCCAGCCTTCACCGCGTGGCGAGTTGGAAATCACCGATGTGAACAAGCGCTACCTTGAACTGAACCAGCTCAACGTCGAAATCATGGGCCGAGGCTATGCCTGGCTGGACACCGGTACGCACGACAGTCTGCTGGAAGCTGCAGGTTTCATTGCCACGCTGCAAAAGCGCCAAGGCCTGATGGTGGCTTGCCCCGAGGAAATTGCATTGACACAGAAGTGGATCGATGCGGCGGCCGTGCAAAAACTGGCGGCACCACTGGCCAAAAATGGCTACGGTCAGTATTTGTTGAATTTGATCAAGTGAATGCCACGCAGGTCGGCCGCTTGGGCCGTGACCTGCGTGTTTAAAAATCCCATGCCGGCGCTCAAACCTCTGGCCCACCCCACCCCATGACATGCCTTACACCGTCACCCCCACGGCCTTGACCGAAGTTTTGATCCTGGAGCCCCAGGTGTTTGGCGACGCGCGTGGGTTTTTCTTCGAATCCTTCAATCAGCGCGACTTCGCTGAAAAAACCGGCGTCCAACTGCCTTTTGTCCAGGACAACCACAGCAAGTCGGCGCAAGGCGTTTTGCGCGGTTTGCACTACCAGATTCAAAACCCCCAGGGCAAACTGGTGCGTGTGGTGCAAGGCCGGGTTTTTGATGTGGCGGTGGATTTGCGCCAAAGCTCGGCCACCCTGGGCCAATGGGTGGGGGTGTATCTGGACGCAGACAAACACCAGCAACTGTGGGTGCCTCCAGGTTTTGCCCATGGTTTTGTGGTGCTGAGCGAAACGGCTGAATTTTTGTACAAAACCACCGATTACTGGTACCCGGCCCACGAGCGCAGCTTGCGCTGGGACGATCCCACCCTTGGCATCGAGTGGCCCATGCTTGGCCTGCCGCAATTGGCAGCCAAAGATGCGGCGGCCCATCTTTGGGACCAGGCTGACAAATTCGCCTGAATCCCTGCCAGCACCCCATGCCCTGTTCGGGGACAAGCCAGGCGCAAGGCGGTTTTGCCACCATTCGAACAGCTCCAGGCGCCTGCACTGTGGCGCAAAACGTGCGTGTTTGACTGCAAGGACCGCAAACCGCCACCTCGGCCTTCAATAGCCCTTTGGATTTTGCGATTGCCAGCGCCATGCGTCTTGGCACATGCGTTCCACCCCCAGTTGGGCCTGCCAGCCCAGGGCTTGCTGGGCCAGGCGGGTGTCGGCGTAGCAGGCGGCCACGTCACCGGGGCGGCGCGGCGCAAACTGGTAGGGCACAGGCACACCTGTTACGCGGGCAAAGGTCTCGGCCAGTTCTTTCACGCTCACGCCGCGCCCGGTGCCCAGGTTGACGGTGATGCTCGCTTGCTGGTTGTGCAGGTAGTTCAGCGCTGCCAAATGCCCCAAGGCCAGGTCGACCACATGGATGTAGTCGCGCACGCCTGTGCCATCGGGCGTGGGGTAGTCCTGGCCAAAAATGCTCAAAAACTCGCGTTGCCCCACCGCCACCTGGGTGATGAAGGGCATCAAGTTGTTGGGGATGCCGTTGGGGTGTTCGCCGATGCTGCCGCTGATGTGCGCCCCCACGGGATTGAAGTAACGCAGGATGGCTACATGCCAACGGGGGTCAGACACTTGCAGGTCGCGCAGGATGTCTTCGCACATGAGCTTGGTGCGTCCATAGGGGTTGGTTACGCGCAAGGGGCTGGTTTCAGTGATGGGCACTTGCTCGGGGTCGCCATACACCGTGGCCGATGAGCTGAAAACGATGCGGCGAACGTCTGCACGGTCCATGGCTTGCAACAGGGCCAGGGTGCTGCCGATGTTGTTGTCAAAGTAACGCAGCGGATGCGCCACGGATTCGCCCACGGCTTTGAGACCGGCAAAGTGGATAACGCCTTCGATGGGGTGGTCTTTGAAGATTTGGTCGAGGGCCGCGCCATCGCGCACATCGGCCTGCACAAAGCTCACATGGCCACTGGCCAGTGCCTGGATGCGAGCCAGCACCTCGATGCTGCTGTTGACCAGGTTGTCCATGATCACCACGCGGTGGCCCGCGTTCAGGAGTTCAACCGCTGTGTGCGAGCCGATGTAGCCCGCGCCGCCGGTGATGAGGATGGTGTTGGACATGATCGTCAAACCACCACGGAGATTTTGCTGGCCGCCTCGCGCGCCCGTTGCAGCGCGTTGGGGCCTTTGGCCAGGGCCACCGCCATGCGGCGGTACGGCCGTGTGGTGGGTTTGCCAAACAAACGCACGTCCACACCGGGCTCACTGAGCGCCGCTTCAACGCCGGTGAAGTTCGGGTGTGTGCCTTCCTTGTCGGCCAGCACCACGGCGCTGGCACCTTCCACGCATTCGATCAGAGGAATCGGCAGGCCCAAAATGGCGCGGGCGTGCAAATCGAATTCGCTCAGGTTCTGGCTGATGAGCGTCACCATGCCGGTGTCGTGCGGGCGGGGGCTCAGTTCGCTGAAGATCACTTCGGTGGGCGTGACAAAAAACTCCACACCAAACAGGCCTGCGCCGCCCAAGTCGGTGGTGACTTTTTCGGCCATTTGCTGCGCTGCGAGCAGGTGCTCGGTTTTCATGCCTTGGGGCTGCCAGCTGTATTGGTAATCGCCGCGTTCTTGCACATGGCCAATGGGCGGGCAAAAGAGGGTGGGGCCATGGCGCTGGCGCACGGTGAGCAAAGTGATTTCATAGTCAAAGTGAATGAATTCCTCGACGATGACTTTTTGGCGGTCGCCGCGCATGCCGGCGCAGGCGTAGTCCCAACTGGCTTGCACATCGTCGGCCGTCTTGGCCACGCTTTGGCCTTTGCCCGATGAACTCATGACCGGCTTGATGACGACCGGGAAACCGATGTCGGTGGCTTTGGCCAGCAGCTCGGCGGCCGAATCGGCGTAACCGAATTGGGCGGTGCGCACACCCAGACCCACCGCCACATCGCGGATGCGGTCGCGGTTCATGGTCAGGTTGGCGGCGCGGGCACTGGGGATGACCTCAAAGCCTTGTTTTTCCACGTCGAGCAGCACTTCGGTGCGGATGGCTTCGATCTCGGGCACGATCAAATCGGGCTGGTATTTGGCGATGGCGGCGCGCAGCGGGGCTTCGTCGAGCATGCTGAAGACACAAAACTCGTCGGCCACTTGCATGGCGGGCGCACCGGCATAGCTGTCGCAGGCCATCACATGGCAGCCCAGGCGCTTGGCGCTGATGACGAATTCTTTGCCGAGTTCACCAGAACCCAAAAGCAGTATTTTTTTCATGGGGATAAGAAGGGTAGAGAGCGCACACAGTCCTCATTGTTGCTCAGTTGCCTGACACACAGCCTGCAGATGGACCGATCTTGACCTGCATCATGGGCGTGCACCGCACCGATCCCCACAATGGCCCGTATGAATGCTGTTTGGACCTGGATTCGCCAACATGGCGTTAAATTGTTGTGGGGCGTGCTGGCCCTGTTTATTGGCGCTGCCATGTTGCGCTGGTGGGTGGGGCCTCAGGTGCAGACTGAGGCGGTGCAGCGCCGTGATGTGCTGCAAACCGTCGTGGCCAGTGGCCGCGTCGAGACACCGCACCGGGTGAACATCGGCGCGCAGATCACCGGTACCGTGGCGCGTGTGCCGGTGACCGAAGGGCAAGTGGTGAAGGCGGGCGATGTGCTGGTTGAATTGGTCGGCACCGAGCTGCAGTCTGCCCGGCGTCAGGCCCAGCAGGCCGTGCTGCAGGCGCAAAACCGGCTGCGGCAGATGAATGAGTTGCAGGGGCCAGTGGTGCATCAAACGCTGCGCCAGGCACAGGCCAGTTTGGACACGGCGCGGGCCAGTTGGCAGCGCAATCAGGCGTTGTTTGAGCAAGGCTTCATTGGGCAGGCGGCGCTGGACGAGTCGCGCAAGGCTTTGGCACTGGCCGATGCCCAAGCGCAGGCCGCTCAACAACAAGTGACGTCAACCCGGGCCGGTGGCGCTGAGCACAGCCTGGCCCTAGGGGCGGTGCTTGAGGCTCAGGCCAATGCAGAAATTGTCAACGCCAAGGCCCGCTATGCGGTCATCCAGGCCCCTGCGAGTGGGCAGCTCATTGGCCGCAACGTGGAGGTGGGCGATGTGGTCCAGGCGGGCAAGGTCTTGATGACTTTGTCGCCTGAAGGGGCCATGCAGTTGGTGGTGCAGATCGATGAAAGGAACCTGCGCCTGATGGCGCTTGGGCAGCAGGCGCTGGCCTCGGCCGATGCCTACCCGCAGCAGCCATTCAAGGCCCAAGTGGCCTACATCAACCCCGGTATCAATGCCCAGACCGGCGCGGTAGAAATCAAGCTGGAAGTGCTGGAGCCCCAGAAGGACCTCAAGCAGGACATGACCGTGTCGGTGGACTTGGTGGTGGCACGCCAACCACAGGTGTTGGCGCTGCAGGTGGCCCGTGTCAACGAGATCAGCGGGGCCTCGCCTTGGGTCTGGCTGGTGCAGGCGGGCCATGCGGTGCGTCGCCCGGTGCGGCTGGGCTTGCGCGGTGGTGCGTGGGTGGAGGTGCTGGAGGGCCTGCGTGAGGGCGATGCTGTGGTCACATCGCCCACTGCTTTGCGCGAAGGCCAGCGCGTGCGTGTTCAACCTTGATCGGGCCGCAGCATGTTCAAGCCCTGGGTGCCGTTTGAGTGGATTGTGGCGATCCGTTTTTTGCGCGAAGGCCGGATGCAGACGGTGTTCATTTTGGTCGGCGTGGCCATTGGGGTGGGCGTGATCGTGTTCATGTCAGCGCTGATGGCGGGCTTGCAGAGCAACTTCATTGCGCGGGTTTTGTCGGGGCAGGCGCACATTCAGCTGTTGCCCCCCAAAGAGGTCACGCGCACTTTGAACGGGGTCATGCCCGGCGAAGTGAATGCCGCCATCGTGCAGCCGCCTTTGCAAAGGCTCAAGTCGATGGACCAATGGCAATCCTTGCTCACCACTGTGCGCGACATGCCCGATGTGCGCATGGTCTCGCCTGTGGTCGGCGGTTCGGCGCTGGCGGTGCGCGGCAGTGCCAGCCGTGCCATCAGCCTGACGGGGGTGGAGCCCGAGGGGTATTTCCAGATCGTCAAGCTGCCCGACAAAATCGTGCGGGGCACGGCGCGCTTGACGGGGCAGGACATGCTGATCGGCACCGATTTGGCCAGTGACCTGGGCGTGGATGTGGGGGACAAGCTGCGTGTGGCCAATGCCGCAGGCGAGGCCACCAGCTTGACCATCAGCGGCGTGTTTGACCTCGGCAACAAGGGGGCCAACCAGCGCAGCACCTTTGTGGCGCTGCGCACCGCGCAAAGTCTGCTGGGTTTGTTGGGCGGGGTGACCAGCATCGAAGTCACCGTGCGCGATGTGTACGCGGCCGAAGTCGTCGCCCAGCGCATTCAGGCGGTGACCGGGGTGCAGGCCGACAGCTGGATCAAGACGGGGGCTCAGTTTTTTGCGGCGGTGAGTGCACAAAGCACAGCCAACACGGCGATCCGGTTTTTTGTGGGCTTGTCGGTGGCCTTTGGCATTGCCAGTGTGCTGGTGGTGTCTGTGGTGCAAAAGTCGCGCGAGATCGGCATCCTGCGGGCCATGGGCATTTCACGCGGTCAGGTGCTGCGTGTGTTTTTGCTGCAAGGGGGTTTGCTGGGCTGGGGTGGTGCGGTGTTGGGCTGCGTGGTGGGTGCTTTGGGGCTGGTACTGTGGCAGCGCCTGGCCTTGAATGCCGATGGCACGTCGCTGTTTCCGCTGGTGCTGGACCCGGTGCTGTTTGCGGTGGCGCTGGGCTTGGCCACGCTCACGGGCCTGGCGGCTGCTTATGCACCGGCTTTGCGGGCGGCCCGGTTGGACCCGGTGGAGGCCATCCATGGCTAGCTCGGATGTGGTGGTGGGCCTGCAGGGCGTGCGCAAGGCCTTCAACGTGGGCACCGGCATCGAGACCGAGGTGCTACACGGCATCGACTTGACGCTGAACAGGGGTGACTTTTGCGCGGTGATGGGGCCCTCGGGCTCGGGCAAAAGCACCTTGCTCAACATCATTGGTTTGCTGGACCGGCCGACCTCGGGTTTGTTGCAAATGGCGGGCGAAGAAACCACGCTGCTGGCTGATCAGGCCCTGACGCGTTTGCGCGGGCACCACATTGGTTTTGTGTTCCAGTACCACCACCTGATCTCGGCCTTCACCGCGCTCGAGAACGTGATGATGCCCATGCTGGGCGCGGCCGGTTTTCCGAACCCCGAGATGCGCGAGCGGGCCGAGGCCCTGCTGGAGAGCGTGGGCCTGACGCCCTGGAAAAACAACATGGCCAACAACATGAGTGGCGGGCAGCAGCAGCGCGTGTCTTTGGCGCGGGCCTTGGCCATGAACCCGGCTTTGCTCTTGGCCGATGAACCCACGGGCAACTTGGACACCCAAAGCGCCGATGCGGTGTTTGCGCTGCTGCGCCGCATCAACCAAGAGCAGGGCACCACCGTGCTGCTGGTCACCCACAACCCACAGCTGGGCCAGCGCTGCGACAAGACCATCCAGGTGGTGGATGGCCTGATCCAGATGGATTGACCCGGCCCGTTGAAGTCTGGCGCAACAGGCAAGGCACGGATTTTGTGAGAGCCCTGCCCTCGGGGCGAGGGGCGGTGGTCTGCGAGGGTTTTCGCGACGAGGGCGTCGCTCCTACAAATATCGCCCCTGTGGGCGATGCCTATTTGCCTTTGTGGGAGCCCCACCCTCGGGGCGATGGGGCGTGGTCTGCAAG
>JAIXRJ010000048.1 GCA_027485235.1 Comamonadaceae bacterium | reverse complement strand
TCTTCGAGCACCGCCACCGTGGGGTTGCTCAGGCGCGAATACACATTGCCAAAGGTCTGCAGGTTGAACAGCGATGCCGCGTGCTCGGCGCTGTCAAACACAAAGCTGCTGGTTTGGTAAATGGGCAAGGCGCGTGCGCCGGTGGCCGCATCGGGAATCTGCCCGGCGTGGATGGCCAGGGTCTCGGGATGGAATTGGCGGTCGGTCATGGTGTTCGGTATGGAAAATTGGCTTGAATTTGTAGGAGCCCACCCCCGTGGGCGATGGCTTGTTTCACACCAGCCGCCTCGCCGAGATGATCCCGGTGTTCACGCCCACCCAGTTGAGGCCACCAAACAGCCGGGCATGTTCGATCTTCACGCAGCGGTTGCTCACCGAATCCATGCCCGCCTGCCGGGCCAAGGCATCGGCCTCGGGGTTGGCCACACCCAGTTGTTGCCACAGGCAACGCGCGCCGATCTGCACCGCTTGCTCGGCAATCGGCAACACGTCTTCGGCGCGGCGAAAGATATCGACCATGTCCACCTTGAAAGGGATATCGCCCAAGCTGGCGTGACAGGATTCACCGAGGATCTCGCCGCCCGCATAGCGCGGGTTCACGGGCACGATCTTGAAGCCATGCGACTGCATGTACTTGGCCGCGAAATAGCTCGGCCGGTGCCACTCAGCCGACAGGCCCACGACAGCGATGGTGTGGCAGGTTTTGAGGATGCGCCGCAGCGCGTGCAAATCGTTGTGCATGCCCGTCTTTCTTTCCGTTCAATACAGCGCCAAGCCGCTGCGCTTCATCTGGTGCGAGGCCCAGGTGGCGCACAGCGACAGCACGCCACACACCGCCATCACGCCCAAATAATGGCCGTTCCAATCGAATGCGGCGCCCGCCAGCACCGGGCCCAGCAAGTTGCCCAAGGCCGCGCCGCTGTAGAGCGTGCCCACCACGCTGGCCACCGATTTGCCGCCAAAGTAATCCATGCAAATGGCGGGCAACAGCGACACAATGCTGCCGTAACTCAGGCCAAACCACAGGGCAAACAAAGCCAGCAGCGCATGGCCACCGGCCAAAGCCCACAGCACATACGAAGCGCCCATGGACAGCTGCATCAGCACCAGGGTTTGGGCCCGCCCCAGCCGGTCCGCCACCAAGCCAATGGCAAAGCGCCCGACGAGGCTGCCCACGCCAATCAAGCCCACCAAACCCACCGCCAGCGCTTCGCTCAGGCCCAAATCGCGGGCCGAAGCCGACACGTGCGCGAACGGGATGAACATGACGGGCGAGGCCAACACCGTGGCCAGGTAGAGCCAACGAAACGTGGGGCTGCGCAAGGTCTCGCGCAAACTCAGGCCCGTGGCCGAGCCGCCTGCACCCGGGCCACCCGAAGCCGTTGCCGGTGCCGCAGGTGCGCGCCGCAGCAAGGCCGCCGCCAACAAACCCAGCACCAACACGCTCAGCGCCAGGACCTGCATCGCCTCGCGCCAGGGCATGGGGCCAATGGCCATGGCCACCAGCAGCGGCACCAACAAGGTGCCTGCACCCACACCCGAGCTGGCAATGCCCCCGGCCAAGCCGCGCCGGGTGGTGAACCAGGGCTGCACGCTGGCAATCGACGGGGTGTAAACCAAGGCAATGCCCAAGCCCACCAGCAAGCCGTAACTCAGGTACACCGCCAGCAAAGTCGTGGCCAAGCTGGTGGCCAGCAAGCCCAGCGCAATGAGCGCCATGCCCGCCGAGCACACGATGCGCGGGCCAAAACGGTCGGCCAGCACGCCGCCGCCTGCACCCAGCACAAAATAAACAAAGCCCGACAGGCCAAAAATCCAGGACACATCGGCCCGCTGCGCCGCGAACTCAACGGCGAACGATTCAAAAAATGCCGCAAACGAATACGACACCCCAAAGATCACGGCCAGGCACACAAAGGTGGCCCACACCACCACCCAGGCATACGGGGTCTCTTTCATCTTCTCTCCGGTTTTTTGAGTTGGGTGTCATTGTGCATTTGAAGCTCAGCGCCTGGGTCGTTTGGATGACAGCCCCATCGCGAGCGCAGACCCATTCCGTCGACAGCGACATGCCCTCGTGAATCAGCGGATTCAAATCCAGCCTGCACCTTCCTCACTGTGTTTACCCATAATGAAGCATCCATTGCCAAAAAGGGTTCCCATGAACGCCACCGAACGTGACCAGTTACAACTGTTTTTGAACGCTTTGAGCCAGACCCGCGCCGACCCCAAAGACCCCACGGCAGACAGCCTCATCAGCGATGCATTCAGGGCCCAAGCCGATGCCCCCTATGTGCTGGTGCAACGGGCCATGGGCTTGGGTTTCGCACTGGATGCAGCCCAAAGCCGCATTGCGCAATTGGAGGCGCAAATCGCCCAGCAGTCGGCCCAGTTGACCCAGTTGCAAGCGGCCCAGGCCAAGCCAACGCCAAGCGCCAATGGATCATGGATGTCGGGCGCACAAGCCTGGGGTCGTGGGGCAGAAACACCCGCGCAAGCCTTGCCAGCCAACACACCCGCGGCCCATTTTGCCTCCAGCTTGCCTGCGGCCACACGCCCAACAGCCGTGGCTGCACAGGCCCCCGCCAGCGCTTGGGGTGGCGGCATGATGGCCCAAATGGCCACCACGGCAGCGGGCGTGGTGGCCGGTGGTTTGTTGTTTCAAGGCGTGCAAAGCCTCATGGGGCACAACAAGCCCTCAAACGAGCCCAGCCCCGCTTCGCCTCTGAGCCAGGCCAACGATGAAGCTTTACCGGGTTTGGTCTCGCCCCAGGCTTTGGCTGACGATGCAGGGGATGCCTCTTGGGAAGGTGGGGACGCTGGGGACGACTGGGCTTGAAGCCAGGCTTGCTCTGGAGGCGCACCCGCTGACCCGAGAAAGTCTCAAGCAAAGACCCGAGACATTGGGGGGCCTGCGACAATCTGGCCCATGCACCTGATCATTCCCTACGCAGCCAGCCACAAGCTCCAAAGCCCCGAGGTGTGGGCTGGTTTGCAACTGCCGAATTTGCAAAGCTTGCTGAGGCTGCTGCAGCGCCAGCAGGTGCTGCAAGACCCTGAAACCACACCGCTGCACCTGCCTCACGAACTCCTGCAAGCCCGGGCCCTGGGCGGGATGCCAGAAGCAACCGCCCTGCCCTGGGCCGCTTGGCAGCATGCGCAACAAGGTCAATCCAGCGCCACGCCCCAAGCCTGGATGACACCCTGCCACTGGCTAATCGGCATGGACCAAGTCCGCATGGCCGACCCAGAGCATTTGCACCTGTCGGACGATGAATCCCAGCAATTGCTGCAGGCCATGCAACCGTTTTTACAAGAAGACGGCTTGCAGGTGACTTGGCACAGCGCCTTGATGTGGCATGCGCAGGGGGCCATGTTGGCCGATGTGCCCACCGCTTCGCTCGACCGGGTGATCGGCCAAAACGTCAAAGACTGGCTGCCCGACCACCCCGCCGCCCGGCCGCTGCAACGCTTGCAAAGCGAGATGCAGATGCTGCTCTACAAGCACCCGGTCAACGACGCCCGCGACGCCCGCAGACAACACAGCGTGAACGCCTTTTGGCTGCACGGTGCGGGTGTGCTGACCGAAACAAACCCCGACTCGGGGCTGCCGTCTTCTGGTTCGCCGATGGACCCGCCGGTCACCGTTTCCATGGCCTTGCGAGCGAGCGCCTTGCACGGCCAGTCGCAAGCTTGGCGGCAAGCTTGGCAGCAACTGGATGCCGGCGACGTGGCCGACTTGCTTCAATGTGTCAAAACCACTGGCCAAGGCACGCTCAGCCTGTGCAGCGAACACACGGCCCACACTTACACCCCTGCGCCAGCCGCATGGCAGCAGCCAATCTCCCAACTGCTCAAACGGCTGTTCAAACCCGCTTCGGCTGCAGCAGCTCTGCAATCGCTTGTCCGCGCCTGAACAAGCCATCACTCCCACCTGAACCGCCCCATGAATTTACTCACCCGCGATGTCCCGCCCCGCAGCGCCTGGGCGCTGGAACAAGCCGGCATCCACCCCCTGTTGGCTCGCCTGTATGCCGCCCGAGGCGTGCAATCCAAAGACGAACTCGACGATGCACTGAACCTGCTGCTGCCCCCCTCGGGCATGCACGGCACGGCAGAAGCGGCCCGGCTGTTGGCCGATGCCATGGCGGACAACAAGCGCCTGTGCATCGTGGCCGACTACGACTGCGACGGCGCGACCGCCTGCGCCGTGGCCGTGCGCGGCTTGCGCATGCTGGGGGCGCAGAACGTGGATTACCTGGTGCCCGACCGGGTGGTGGACGGCTATGGCCTCACACCGCCGATTGCCGAGCGGGTCAAGGCCCAAGGCGCCGATGTGCTGATCACGGTGGACAACGGCATCGCCAGCGTGGCGGGTGTGCAGACCGCGCAGGCCCTGGGCTTGCAGGTGCTGGTCACCGACCACCATTTGCCCGGCAGCGAACTGCCCACGGCCGAGGTCATCGTGAACCCCAACCAGCCCGGCTGCAGCTTTGTCAGCAAATCGATTGCCGGTGTGGGCGTGATGTTTTATGTGCTCTTGGCTTTGCGCGCCGAGCTGCGCCAGCGGGGGGTGTTTGACGCCAGCAGCCAGCCGAGGCTGGACGCCCTTCTGCCTTTGGTGGCCTTGGGCACGGTGGCCGACGTGGTCAAGCTCGACGCCAACAACCGCCGCCTGGTGGCCCAAGGCCTGCGCCGCGTCCGGGCGGGTGCCTTGCCGCCAGGCATGTCGGCGCTGTTTCGTGCGGCCGGACGCGAGGCGGCCAAAGCCAGCACCTTTGACTTTGGCTTTGCCCTGGGCCCACGCATCAACGCCGCAGGCCGCCTGGCCGACATGACCCTGGGCATTGAATGCTTGCTGACCGACGACACAGGCCGCGCCGACGAGCTGGCCAAACAGCTGGACGCGATCAACCGTGAGCGCCGCGTGATCGAGGGCGATATGCGCGAGATGGCCATGGAGATGGCCGAGTCGCTGTTTGACGAAGGTGACGAACCGCCCCCGGCCATTTGTGTGTTCGACCCGGACTTTCACGAAGGCGTGGTGGGCATCGTGGCCTCGCGCATCAAAGACAAGTTGCACCGCCCCACCTTTGTGTTTGCCGCCAGCAGTGCGCCCGGCAAGGAGCACGAACTCAAGGGCTCAGGCCGCTCAATTGCCGGTTTTCATTTGCGCGACGCGCTCGACCTGGTGGCCAAACGTGCGCCGGGCGTGCTGCTGCGCTTTGGTGGCCACGCCATGGCCGCAGGCTGCACCATCGCCGAAGAACACCTCGATGCGTTTGAAGAAACGCTGAACCAGGTGGCCATGGAGTGGCTGGACGCCGCCACGCTGCAACGCCGACTGGAAACCGATGGCCCCCTGCCTGCCGAGTACCGGCGCGTCGATCTGGTGGACATGCTCAACCACGAGGTCTGGGGCCAGGGCTTCGCGCCGCCCGTGTTTTGCGAAGAGATCGAAGTGGTGTCTCAGCGCCTGGTGGGCGAAAAACACCTGTCGCTCAAGATGAAGCACCAAGGTCAGCCGGTGGAAGGCATCTGGTTTGGCCGCACCGAAACCCTGCCGTCCAAAGTGACCTTGGCGTATCGGCTGGAGGCCGACGAATGGCAAGGCCAAAAACGCGTGCGTTTTTTGGTGGAAGGCGCAGAAGATTGAACCAAGGCCCCGCTGATTCCGCCTTCAGTCCGGCTTGGAGAGTTTGAATTCCAGCGCACTGAGCACCGGCTTTGACACCAAGCCGGACACATCCCCACCGAGCTTGGCGATTTCACGCACCAAGGTGCTGCTGATGTGTTGCACCTGGGCGCTGGTGTGCAAGAACACCGTGTCCACATCGGGGGCCAGGTGGCGGTTCATGCCGGACATCTGGGTTTCGTAGTCGTAATCGGTCACCGAGCGCAGACCCCGCACAATGACCTGCGCGTTGTGCGCCCGCACACAATCCACCATCAAACCATCAAAAGGCAAAGCTTGCACGTTGGGGCAATCGCGCAAAGCTGACTGCACCTGGTGCAAGCGTTCGTCCAGGGTGAACAGGGTTTTCTTGTGGTGGGCGGTGGCCACCGCGACGATGACTTGGTCGAACATGTGGGCCGCACGGCGCACCACATCTTCATGGCCCAGCGTGAGCGGGTCGAAGGTGCCAGAGTAAACAGCGATCACGGGGCGTTTCATGGGGAGTCCTCGGTTCAGTGTGCGGAAATTATGCGATGCGTTGCAGCAAATGGGCGTGCACGGCACCAGCCTTGAGGTGGCGTTCGACTTTCAGGCCCCAAACGCCCAGGGCGTCATCGGTCCAGGCCACGGGCGCTTCCAGGTACACCCAACCGCCCACCGGCACGGCCGCTGCAGCGGCTTGGAGAGCCGACTCAAACCACGGCCCATCAAATGGGGGGTCAATGAAAACCAGGTCCACACTGCCCGCAGGCAAACGCTGCAAGGCCGAGATCGCATCGCCGCGCTGCACGTTGACCATGACCGCTTGCAGGCGCAGCACATGGGCTTGCAAAGCGCTGACCAGCACGGGGTCTTGCTCGAGCATCAGCACGTGCGATGCCCCGCGTGAAGCGGCCTCTAGGCCCAAAGCCCCCGTGCCTGCAAAAGCATCCACACAGCGCCAGTCGCTCAGGTCCTGACCCAGCCAGTTGAACAAGGTTTCGCGCACGCGGTCGGGCGTGGGGCGCAGACCGGGTTTGTCGATCACCTTCAGGCGCGTGCGGCGCCATTGACCACCGATGATGCGCACTTCATGCGCGGGCGGGCCTTTAGGCGTCGGGTTGTGAGGCTTTTTGGAGGCGGCATGGCGCGCGGCACTTTCGTTCAATGCGCGCTTGGAATGGGATGAGGACATGGTCTGCAAGTGTAAAGGCGCGCCTGCGGTCCTGGCGCCATCAGGGCAGGGTCCAACAGCGCCTTAAAACAAAGAAGCCAGCACGCATGCTGGCTTCTTGTGGTGTGAACCGAGCCGGACAAGGTGTCCGGCCGCCGCTCATCACTTGCCTTGAGGCATCTTGACGTCTGCCTTGGCAGGGGCTTTGTCGGCCATTTTTTCTGCCGCAGGTGCTGCCTTGGTTTCAGCAGTCGATTTGACCGCTTTGGCCTCGGCCTTAGGGGCCCTTGTCTTTTCGGTTTTCACAGCCTTGGCTTGGGTTTTGGCTTCTGCCTTCGCATCTTTCGTTTCAGCCTTGGCAGCCGGTGCTTTGGCGGCCGCGGGTGCAGCGGCTGTCGCAGGCGCGGCGGGGGCTTGGGCAAATGCACCGGCAGCGAAGAAACCGGCGATCAGGGTGGCGAGCAGCTTGTTCATGAGAAGAGTCCTTCTTTGAGTTTTAAGTCCAACACATTGCTGAACTTGTCACTACAACGCGGCCCGTCTGCGCCCTGACGACGACAGTGCCGGGCCAGTTGTAAGCGCATGTGTTTTGCAAGCCGCCCACGGATCGGGCACAGCTGAAGGTCAGGGTTGCGCGCCCAGCACCACTGTGACCATGCGATCGGGCTGCAACACACGAGCCATGGCGCGGCGCACATCGTCGGCGCTCACGCGCTCGACCTGCGCGGTCCAGTTGTCCAGGTAGTTCAGCGGCAAGCGGTTCCACGCGATGTTGGACACGTTGTCGAGCAGCTTGCGGTTGCTGTCGATGCGCAAGGCAAAGCCCCCGATCAGGTTGGATTTGGCCGCTTGCAACTCGACTTGGGTGGGGCCGTCCTGGACGAAAGTGCGCACCACCTCTTGCGCCACCGCCGTGGCCTGCGCAGCCTGGTCAGGGCGGGTTTGCAAACCCACGGTGAAGGCGCCTGCATGCAAAGCCGGCGCGAAATAACTGTTCACGCTGTAGCTCAAGCCCCGCTTTTCGCGCACTTGCTCTGTCAGGCGCGACACAAAGCCTCCGCCACCCAAAATATGGTTGCCCACCAGCAAAGCGAAGAAATCCGGGTCGTTGCGCTTGTAGCCCGGTTGGCCCATCAGCACATGGGCCTGCGCAGAATCGAAAGGCACACGGAGCGCTTGTGCCGCTTTCAAAGGCATCACTTCAGCCACCGGTGGCATGTCCTGGCAAGCCGCCATGGCCGGCCACAAGGCCAGCAAGCGCTTGACCAGCGCGTCTGCCTGAGGGCGCGTCAAATCACCCACCACGCTGACCGACGCATTGCAGGTGCGCAAAGCTCGGGGGTGCAAGGCTTTCAGATCGGCGGCGCCAATGCGTGACAAAGATTCGGGCGTGGTTTTGTACCCATAGGGGTGGTTGCCATAGACCGCCTGAGCGTAGGTGTTTTGCACCACTGTGCCCGGTTTTGTCAAAGACTCGCGAATGGCGGCCGACAGACGTTCACGGTCACGCGCCCAAACCGCCTCCGGAAAGGCGGGATGCGCCATTTGACGTGCAGCCAAGGCCACCGCCTTGTCCAGCAGGTCGGGAAAGCTCAGGCTGCGCAAGGAAAAGCTCAAGCGGTCTGCGCTGGCCCCGGCGCCAAAGCTGGCCCCCAGATCGGCCCAGGCTTCACCCAGCTGGTTTTCATCCATGGCCTGTGGATAAGGGCCCGCGCCTTTGGGGTCCGCGCGCAGGCCGCTGGAGATTTGTCCGGCCATGACCGATGCCAGGCCCATTTGGGCGGCCGGATCACGCCGACTGCCGGCGTCCAGGTCGATTTGCACATCGACCATCGGGATGGCATGGCTTTCCACCAGATAGACGCGGGCCCCGCTGGGCTGGGTCCAGTGCTGGATGGGCAAAGCCGCTTGTGCCCAAGCGGCCATCCAAAAAGCAGCACCTGCACAGATTTGACGAAACATGTTCTTGACTTTCATGACCGCTCCTGTCAGTGCCGTGCACCGGCAGCGGGTTGGCGTTTGACTTGTCCCGACAGGGGCTGCGGTCGCAAAACCGCCACGGTGAGGCTGTCGTCACCGAAGTACTTTTGCGCCACCCCCTGCACCTGCGCAGCCGTGACCTGGCGCAGCCGCGCCATCAATTGCGCGCCATGGTCAGGCGGCAAACCCAGCGTCCAGGCCACCCCCAGCTCGCGGGCCTGGTTGAAGACCGAGTCGAGTTTGTAGATTTCGCTGGCGACCCACTGGGTCTTCACGCGCTGAAGTTCACTTTCGGTCACGCCCTCGGTGGCCACTTTTTGCACTTGGGCGCGCAAGGCGGCTTCCAGCGCCTCGGTGCTCTGGCCTTTGGCCGGCACCCCTTCCAGGTAGAAAAATTGCGGCCCTCGCCCCATCAAACCGTTGTAAGCACCCACGTTGTCGGCGAGCCGCCGTTCACCCTGGGTCAAGGCGCGCTCCAGACGCGCACCGCTGTAGCCATCCAGCACCGCAGCCAGCACGGTCAGGGCGAGCGCATCGTCGTGCTCTGGCAAGGGCTTCAAACTGGCCAAGCGGGGCACTTTGAAGGCCAGCGCCACATAAGACTGCTCGGCCGGGGCTTTGAATTCAAAGCGGCGCAAACCTTGCTGTGCCGGCTCTTGCTGGGGCTTGCGATCGGCCACGGTGCGCATGGGGATCGCACCGTAATACCGATCGGCCAAAGCTTTGACCTGCACCGGGTCCACGTCACCTGCCACGACCACCACAGCATTGCCGGGCGCATACCAACGCCGGTAAAAATCGCGCGCGTCTTGCGCGGTCATGGCCTCCAGATCGCTCATCCAGCCCACAATGGGGCGGCGATAAGGGGAGGCGGTCAAAGCCGTCGCCGCCAGCATTTCGTGCAACAAGGCCCGGGGGTTGTCTTCGGTGCGCAAACGGCGCTCTTCCTTGACCACTTCCAGCTCTTTGGCAAATTCCGAATCGGGCCACTGGTTGTTGGCAAAACGGTCCGACTCCAGCCGCATCACCGCCTCCAACTGGTGAGCGGGGATTTGCTGGTAATAGCCCGTGTAATCCTTGGAGGTGAACGCGTTTTCGCGCCCGCCCAAGGCCGCCACACGGCGGGAAAACTCGCCCGCTGCCAAGCTGGGAGTCCCCTTGAACAGCATGTGCTCCAGCACATGGGCCACACCGCTGGTGCCGTCCACCTCGTCCATGGAGCCCACCCGCACCCAGACCATGTGCACGGCCGTAGGCGCGCGTCGGTCGGGTTTGACCCACAGGGTCATGCCATTGGCCAGCGTGTAGGTGTGTACCTGTGCGCCCGGCTTGACCTGAGCGGGCTTGGCGGCTAGGAGGGTATCGGCGACACCGGAGGCCACAGGGACTGCAGGCGCTAGAGTGGCCTGCGCCCAAGTGGCCACTGGCGCGCACAAGAGCACGGTCAGACAAGAAATTCCCAAGAGCAAGTTCGGTTTCATAGAATGCATGATCCTTGAAATCCACACCATGTTCAGTTTCTTCCGCAAAAAATCCCCGCCAGAACAGGCGCAATCCGCCTCATTACCCGAAAAAACCCCCAACGGCAGCTCGCCAGCATCTTTGCCTGCGCCGGCCCCGCCAGAACGTCAGGGCTGGCTGGACCGCCTGAGAAACGGTCTGCGCAAGACCGGCGCCAACATCGCCACGGTGTTCACGGGCACACGCATCGACGACGATCTCTACGAAGAGCTTGAAACTGCCTTGCTGATGGCCGACACCGGCGTCAAAGCGACCGAACACCTTCTGCAAGACTTGAAGCGCCGGGTCAAGGAGGCCAAAGCCACCGAGCCCGCCCAAGTCAAAGGCCTGTTGGCCGAGGCCATCACCGACTTGCTGCGGGTCTTGCAAAAGCCCCTCGAAATTGGCGCCCACCACCCTACGGTGATCATGGTCGCTGGCGTCAACGGGGCGGGTAAAACCACCTCCATCGGCAAGCTCACCAAACACTTGGCTGACAGCGGCCTGAGCGTCTTGCTCGCCGCAGCCGATACTTTCCGTGCGGCAGCGCGTGAACAACTGACCGTCTGGGCCGATCGCAACACGGTGGAAATCATCAGCCAAGAAGGCGGGGACCCCGCTGCGGTGAGCTTCGATGCGGTCACGGCGGGGCGCGCGCGCGGCCGCGATGTGGTGCTGGTGGACACTGCAGGCCGTCTGCCTACCCAGCAACACCTGATGCTCGAGCTGAAAAAGATCAAGCGTGTGGTGCAAAAAGCCGAGGCCACCGCGCCGCACGAGGTCTTGCTGGTGATCGACGGCAACACCGGTCAAAACGCACTGGCCCAAGTCAAGGCCTTTGACGACACCCTGGGCCTGACGGGCCTGATCGTGACCAAGCTGGACGGCACCGCCAAGGGTGGCGTTTTGTGCGCCATCGCCCGCGAAAAACCCATCCCGGTGTATTTCATCGGCGTGGGCGAAAAATTGGAAGATCTTGAAACTTTTGACGCCAGTGAGTTCGCGCAGGCCCTGCTGAGCTGAAGCCTATGAACGCCCTGGCAGTTACAGCTGCACACGGGCGATGTGTTCCGGGTTTTAGCACTCGCACATGGAGAGTGCTAATATGGAGGGATTGAAAGGAGTTCTGGTATGAACACTCAAACCATTTCCCCGGCCACCGCGATGATGTTGAGCAACCCTTGGGCTGTTGTGCCCTCGCTGGGTCATCTGGACGCGTACATCTCTGCGGTCAACCGCATGCCCATGCTCTCACTTGAGGAGGAGCAAGCAGCCGCCCGCCAACTCAAAGCCAACGACGACCTCGAAGCCGCCCGCAAGCTGGTGCTGTCGCACCTGCGATTGGTGGTATCCGTGTCACGCCAGTACCTGGGCTATGGTCTGCCCCACGGCGACCTGATCCAGGAGGGCAACGTCGGATTGATGAAAGCCGTGAAGCGCTTTGACCCCGACCAAGGCGTGCGCCTGGTGAGCTACGCGCTGCACTGGATCAAGGCCGAAATCCACGAGTACATCCTGAAAAACTGGCGCATGGTCAAGGTGGCCACCACCAAGGCCCAGCGCAAGCTGTTCTTCAACCTGCGCTCGATGAAGCAGGGTTACAAGGCCGATGCCGACGAAGGCACGCACCGCGACACCCTGACACCCGAGCAGGTCGACGCGATGGCGCACAGCCTGAACGTCAAATGCGAGGAGGTGCGTGAGATGGAAATGCGCATGTCCGGCGGCGACGTGCTGCTGGACCCGGCTCCGTCGGACGATGGCGAGCAGGCCTTTGGCCCCATCGCCTACTTGGCCGATGCGAACCACGAGCCCACCGCCATGATTGAAGCGCACCAGCGCGACGTGATGGCCAGCGACGGTCTGGCCAGCGCCCTGAATGTGCTGGACGAGCGCAGCCGCCGCATCGTGGAGGAGCGCTGGCTCAAGGTGAACGACAACGGCTCGGGCGGCATGACGCTGCACGACCTGGCGCACGAGTACGGTGTGAGCGCCGAGCGCATCCGCCAGATCGAAGTGGCTGCCATGAAGAAAATGAAAAAGGCCTTGGTCGAGTTCGCCTGAACAAAGGGCCTGTGGGCTGCCTCTGACTCGGATACCCGGTTGTGACCGGGTATTTTTTTGCCCGCGTTGCGCTAAAGTCAGGGCTGATTTTGTTTTGAAAGTCTCCGTCATGGTTGCTCGCTTGCCCGCTTGTTTTTCTCGCCGCCATTTGGCCCAAACGCTTGTTGGTGCTTTGGCTTTGGGACTGACCCCGTCATGGGCCAAGCCACCGGCCAACGCCAGCTGGCCCTCGCAAACCGTGCGCCTGGTGGTGGGCTTCCCGGCCGGCTCCAGCCCCGACTTGACCGCCCGCGCCTTGTCCGAGCCTTTGTCTAAGGCTTTGGGCCAAAACGTGATCGTGGAGAACAAGGTGGGCGCGGGCGGCAACATCGCCGCCGACTTCGTGGCCAAGTCCACCGACGGCCATACCTTGGGCCTGATGATCAACGGCAACATGACGATTGCCCGCATCCTGAACCCCAAGGTGCCTTATGACCCCCTCAAAGACCTCGCCCCCATCAGCCTGATCGGTAAGGCGCCTCTGGTGCTGACTGTGCCTGCCGATGCCCCGGGCCAAACCGCTGCCGAGTGGTTGAGCCAAGCTCAAAAGGCAGGCAAGCAACTCAGCTACGCATCGCCCGGTGTCGGCACCGTGGCGCACCTGGGCATGGAGTTGCTCAAAACCAAGGCCGGCATTGCGCCCGTGCATGTGCCTTACCCTGGTAACCCCCAAATCATCACCGCCATGCTGGGTGGACAGGTTCAGCTGGCTTTGCTGCCACCAGCGCTGTCGGCCGCACAGGTGCGCGGCGGCAAGCTGCGGGCCATTGGGGCTTCGAGCACCGGGCGCAGCCCGGTAGCCGCCGAGGTGCCCAGCCTGTCCGAAATCGGCGTGAAAGACTACCAACTCGAAATTTGGAACGCGGTGGCCGCCCCGGCATCCATGCCCGCGGCAGTGGCCACCCAGCTGTCGGCCGTGGTCAGCGAGATCGTGCGTGCGCCCGAGATGCGGACCCGTTTGTTCCAGCAAGGCTGGCAGGTGGTGGGCTCCTCGCCCGAGGGCTTGCGCAACCGGATTCAGTCTGACACGAAAGCTTTGGGTGACATCATCCGCAGCCAGAAGATCGAGTTGAACTGACAACCCAGAAGCTGTGTGTTCAGGCCCTGGCCGTGCGGCCGGGCATCACTGGCCACTGAGCAAAATCTTCACGTCGGCGGCCAGCGTCTCGGCACCGCTGGCGTGGCGGTTGTACAAGCGGATGCGGCCTTTCGGATCGAAGGTGAAACTGCCGGCCGAGTGGTCCATGGTGTAGCTGGTGGGGGTTTTGCCCTCGACCTTTTTGTAATAGATCTTGAAGTCTTTGGTCACTTTGGGCAGCTGCTCGGCCGTCGGGCGCAGGGCCACAAAATCCGATCCAAAGTTAGCCACATAGGCTTTGAGCAATTCGGGCGTGTCGCGCTCAGGGTCTACGGTGATGAAGATGCCTTGCAGCTTGGCCCCATCGGCACCCAACAACTGTTTGGCCTGGGCCATTTCCTGCAAGGCGGTCGGGCACACATCCGGGCATTGGGTAAAACCAAAAAACACCACCACGGTCTTGCCCGCAAAGTCTTTCAGGGTCCGCACTTGGCCATTTTGGTCGCTCAGCTCAAAGCCTTGGGCGTATTCGGCACCGGTGATGTCCACCCCCCGAAATGCGGGTTTGTCTTGGCCACAACCGGACAAGACCGCCAAAGCGCTGACCATGCCCAAAGCCAAAAAGGATCTCGAAACAACTCTGCGCTGCAGCATGACTTTGGCCTTAAAAAAGATAGTGGTCGAGCAGCAAAGCGGCAAACAAGGCGCTCAGGTGAATCAAGGAAAAACGAAAGGTCTTGCGGGCCAACTCGTCCGAGTAAGCACGGTACAGAGCCACCGCGTAAGCCATGAAGCCGATGCTCAGCACCACCGCCACCACCAAGTAAAGCCATGAGCTCATGCCGTACACAAAGGGCATCAGGCAAGCCGCCGTCAACACGATGGTGTAAAGCAAAATTTGCAAGCGTGTGAATGCGTTGCCGTGCGTCACAGGCAACATGGGCAGGCCTGACTTGCGGTAGTCCTCCACCCGGTACAGTGCCAGTGCCCAAAAGTGCGGCGGAGTCCACAAAAAGATAATCAGGAACAAAATCAGCGCCTCAGGTCCGACTTGTCCGGTCATGGCCGCCCAACCCAGTACCGGCGGCATGGCACCACTGGCACCGCCAATCACGATGTTTTGCGGCGTGAGCGGTTTGAGGATCACAGTGTAAACAATGGCATACCCCACAAAGGTGGCAAAGGTGAGCCACATCGTGAGAGGGTTGACGAACACATACAGCACAGCCGACCCCAAGGCGCACAAGATGGCTGAAAAGACCAAGGCCTGGCGGTCGCTCAGTTCGCCTTTGGCGGTGGGCCGCCAAGCGGTGCGTTTCATTTTGGCATCGATGGTTTTTTCAACCAGGCAGTTGAAGGCCGCCGCAGCCCCCGACACCAGCCAGATGCCGACGCAGGACCACAAACCCAACTTCAACTCGGTCAAACTCGGCACGCCGGGCACGGCCAGCACCATGCCGATCAGCGCACAAAAAACGATCAACTGCACCACACGGGGCTTGGTCAATGCGTAATATTGACGCCAGGCAGAGTGGGGCAGCGGGGCTGTGACGGCGGTCATGTGGGAGACTTTTTGAAAGTGGGGGGTGAGCGGGGATTATCGGCGCGACTCATGCTCAAGGCCCAAGTCAAGGTCACCACCATGGCTGCAGCTCCGCCCGTGTGCATGACCGCTGCCAGCAAGGGCCAGCCCAGCACCACATTGCTCAGACCCGTGATGAATTGCAGGGCCGACAAACCCAACAACCATTGTCCTGCGGCCTCCAAGCCCAGTTGTTGACGCAAGCGCCAGCCCAACCACACCAGCACACCGAGCACCAGCCAAGCCGCCGATCGGTGCACAAAGTGAATGGAAGACAAGGCTTTGAAAGGCAACAAGTCGCCCTCGGGCGTGTAGCCCAACTCACGCCAAACACGGAAACCTTGCCAGTTCATCTCGGGCAGCCACTGGCCATGGCAAGTCGGAAAGTCCGGGCAAGCCAACACCGCGTAGTTGGTACTGACCCAACCGCCCAAAGCAATTTGGAGCCACAGCAGGCCAAAACCGAACCACAAGCCAGTGCGCAAGGCGGCAGGCAAAGGCCGCGAATTCGCCCCGTCATAACGCACGGCTTGGGCCATCAACAAAGCCAGCAAACCGATGCCAAACATCAGGTGCAAGGTCACGATGGCCGGAAACAGCTTCATGGTGACCGTGAGCGCTCCAAACGCACCTTGCAGGCAAACCCACACCAAGGTGAAGGTCGGCCACCAGGGGCTGAGCACCTGGTTTTGCCGTCGCTGCCACCAGGTCATGCCCGCCAAGCTCAAAATCAAAACCCCCACGCCAGTGGCCAGGTAGCGGTGAACCATCTCGATCCACGCCTTGCCGTGTGTGACCGGGCCGGAGGGCATGACGGTCTGGGCTGCCGTGATTTCGACCTGAGCCCCAATGGGTGTGGCGCTGCCATAACAACCTGGCCAGTCCGGGCAGCCCAGGCCAGAGTCGGTCAAGCGGGTGAACGCTCCGAACAAGACCAAGTCAAAGGTCAGGAACAAAGTGATCAGGGTCAAGGCCTTCAAACGGCCGGCTGGGGTGGCGCTGCGTTGACGCCAAAACCACCAGGCCAGAGGCAAAGCCGCCACCGCCACGCCCACCGCCATCAGCTGGAAAACGGGGGCTAAATTGTAGAGATCCACTTCGGTCATACCTCAGCGCCCCGCCTGGTCCCAAGACGACGAGGCCTTGAGCAAACGCTCCAAATCGCGCTTGGCTTTGGAGGCGCCGGGCACATCCATGTGGGCGGGAAAGCGCATCATGAAATTGCCCATGGGATCGATCACGTACAAATGGTCTTCGAGCTGCTGGTCTTTCGCAGGGGCGATCCAGCTTTGCACGGACTTCGCATCCAGGCGCAAAACATGCGCCATGTTCAACGCAGGCAACAAAGTTTCAGGTACTGGCGCGTCGTCCGTGATCAACCAGACCCTGTCCAGACGGTCTTTTTCACGGCCCAAAATTTCACGCAGCTGACGCTGAAAGTACAAATTTTGCTGGCACCGCTCAGGGCAAGCACCCGAGCCCACACTCACCAACAACCACTGGCCTTTCAGGCTGAGCAAGGGCAACGATTCGCCTTGGAGATTGGTGGCACTGAGCAGAGGCAAGTCTTTTTGCGGCTGGATGAGCTCACCGTAATTGCGGCGCCCCTCAGGCCTCACAACGTAATAAGTGAAATAAGAGGCAATCACGGGTGAAGCACAAACCAAGAGCATGGCGATCATCTTCCAGCGGCCCATGCGCGTGCGCTGCGCATCGGCCTGCACCACATCGCCTGGGCGGGGCATCTCGTGCACGGTCATGGCCAAGGGGCTGTCAGGCTGTTCGTTTTTTTCGACGGGGTTGGACAATTTGAAACCAGACATAAAGTAGGGCGATCAGGCCACTCAGGCCAAACCACTGAAAAGCGTATCCGTGGTGCTTTGCGACACCACTGGCCACCAAGGGCCATTCACGCAGCAAGCCCTCGGAAGCGGGGCCGGACTGCAACAAAGTGACTTCGAGCACGCGCAAACCCGTTGCTTGCCGGTAAGCCACCAAATCCAGATTTTGCCGTATCGGGCCTGTCTCGGTCCCGCCAAAGTCATAGAGCCTTGACGGCCATGGGGCCAAATGGCCAGGCACCTCGACCTGGCCCGCAGGGGTTTGCACCGCAGGCAAGGCCGCTCGGTCGGTGAATGACCTTGGCGCCCATCCGCGCTGCACCAAGATCACCGTGCCTGTGCCCTCCAGCTGCAATGGGGTCAGTGCAAAAAAGCCGGGTTTTGCGTTCATCTGCCGGTTGTCCAGAAACACCGTGTGCTCAGGCAACCATTGTCCTTTGATCATCATGCGCCGGTGAATCAAAGTCTGGCGCTGTGCGGCGTCATGGGCTGCCGTACCCAGACTGCGGCCATCCAAAACCAATTGGTCAGCTTGCTCTTGCTTGGCGTTTTGCAAGGCGGTTTTTTCTGCAGCGCGACCCAGCTGCCACAGGCCCAGCGAAAAAGTGATGGCCACACCCAAAGCCGCTGCGCCCAACACCAACCATCTTTGCCAAGGTGGGGTTTTGTCAGTCATCGGATAATCTGCTCATGAAAATACTGGTTGTCATCGCCTTCATTGGCATTGTGTTGAGCTTGGGCTCGGCTTTGTTTTACATGATGCGGGGCAGCCCCCCCCCTGCGGAGGGTCAAGCCCCCAAAAAAGGCAATATGGCCACCGCCCTCGCCTTTCGGGTCGGGTTCTCGATTGTCCTCTTCATCTGCGTTCTGGTGTCCTGGAAGTTGGGCTGGATCCAGCCCACAGGCATTCCACCGGGCGCTTGAGCTTGAACGGGGACTTGGAAGCCCCTCCTCAAGTTTCAATCACCGCTCCCCAAAGGGGGGCTTTTTATCTTGACAAGCAGTTCTCACGGTAAAAAAGCGCCCTGAGGCGCTTTTTGCGAGGGATGTGGCCCACTCACATCCAATAAACCAAGACATACAAGCCCAGCCATACCACGTCCACAAAGTGCCAGTACCAAGCCGCACCCTCGAAACCAAAGTGACGGTCTTTGCTGAAGTGGCCCTTTTGCAAACGCAAGGTGATGAACAAGAGCATCAACATGCCCACAAAAACGTGGAAACCGTGGAAGCCCGTCAACATGTAAAACGTGGAACCATAGATGCCAGAAGATAACTTGAGGTTCAAGTCGCCCCAGGCGTGGGCATATTCGTAACCCTGTACGAACAGGAAGGTGACGCCCAGCAACACGGTCATCCACATGAACTTGATGGTCTTGCTGCGGTCACCCACCTGCAGGGCATGGTGAGCAACGGTCAAGGTCACGCCCGATGTCAACAACAAAGCGGTGTTGATGGTGGGCAGCCAAAATGGACCCATGGTTTGAAAGGGCTCGACAAAGCCGGCCGGTGAGGTGGTGGCCCCGGCCACCATGCTCGGCCATGCAGCTTTGAAATCAGGCCAAAGCAAGGCGTTTTCCAAACTGCCCAAGGCAGGAATCGAATGCGCACGGGCCCACCAGAGTGCGGTGAAGAAAGCACCAAAGAACATGACTTCGGAGAAGATGAACCAGGTCATGCTCCAGCGGTAAGACAGGTCGATCTTGCGACCATACAGACCGCCTTCGCTTTCTTGAACGGCTTCAGAAAACCACTGGTACAAAACGATCAACCACCAAGCCATACCGAAGAACAAGCAATACATGCCCCATTCGGCACCGTTGATCCATTGACCAGCGCCCAAAATCAGGAAAAACAAGCCAATGGCCGCCATGACCGGGTGACGCGACGCGTGTGGGACGTAGTAATAAGGCGTGGTGCCGTGTGCTGCTGAACTCATGGGAACTCCTGCTCTGTCTTATTCGAAATCAAACTGTTGCGGTCAAAGGCCAGTCGGTTGGACGACCACCCAATGGACCAGGGCGATCAGCCCAAAAACAAACAACATTGCCGCAACAATGGCCACACCGATGATGTGGAAGGGGTTGAGCTTTTCAATGTCTTGCTGGTACTCGGAATTTTTACGAAGCCCAACGAAGGACCACAACACCGCCTGAATGGTCCGCAGCCAGCGGGTTTTGCGAACAGGCGTGCTCATGAGCCCCATCCTGTTTTCACCGGCAAGGTCTGCACAGCCGCCGCCACGGGCGCTGTTGGTGCCGCTGGTGTCTTGCCTCCCACTTCAAAGAAGGTGTACGACAGCGTGATGGTGGTCACATCTTTGGACAACTTGGGGTCGATCACAAAGGCCACGGGCCAGGACTTTTTTTCGCCCGGCTCGAGTGTGTACTGGTTGAAACAGAAACATTCGAGCTTGTTGAAATGGCTGGCAGCCTGTTGGGGTGCGTAGCTGGGGATGGCTTGGGCCGCCATGCGGCGGTTTTGCACGTTCTGGAATTCGTACATCACGGTGCTGAGTTCACCGGGGTGAACCTGCATCGAGCGTTTTTCAGGTTTGAACTGCCACGGGCCGCGCACATTGGCGTCGAACTCCACGGTGATGGTACGGCTGGTGTCCACCTGGCTGTTGCGCAGCACGTCGGCCGCTTTGCCCGCCTTGGCATTGCCGGGAATCTGCGTTTCAGCGATCGACAGGATGTTGATCCCCGTCATTTCGCAAATCGCCTTGTAGATGGGCACCAAGGCGTAACCGAAGCAGAACATGCCTGCGGTCACGACCGCCAGCTTGCCCACCATCTTCAGATTTTGACCACGCAGATACATCACGGGTCTTTCAGGCGCTCAAGAGCATCATCTTGGCCACAAAACCAGCCAAGACAACGCATGCCACCGAGGCCAAGATCAGGCCCAGGCGCACATTGTTTTTTCTTTGTTCAGGTGTCATGGCCATGCCCATCACCCAATCACGCGGGTGGCTGTCGCGTCCAACTTGGGCGGGTTCTCAAAGGTGTGGAAAGGTGCAGGTGAAGGCACTTCCCACTCCAGACCTTCAGAGGCTTCCCATGGTTTCTGAGAAGCTTTTTCACCTTGACCGCGCATGGTCGGCAAGACCACGAACAAGAAGAAGTAAACCTGTGCAAAGCCGAACAAGAAGCCGCCCACCGAGGCGATCATGTTGAAGTCGGTGAATTGCATCGGGTAGTCGGCGTAACGACGTGGCATGCCGGCCAGGCCCAAAAAGTGCATTGGGAAGAAGGTCACGTTGAACGAGATCAAGGACCACCAGAAGTGGATCTTGCCGCGTGTCTCGTTGTACATCACGCCGGTCCACTTGGGCACCCAGTAATAAAAACCCGCAAACAAAGCAAACAAGGAACCGGCCACCAAGACGTAGTGGAAATGCGCCACCACGTAGTAAGTGTCCTGCAGCTGGATGTCAATCGGGGCCATGGCCAGGATCAAGCCTGTGAATCCACCCATGGTGAACACGAAGATGAAGCCCACCGCAAACAGCATCGGGGTTTCAAACGTCATGGAGCCGCGCCACATGGTCGCGATCCAGTTGAAGATCTTCACAGCCGTCGGCACAGCGATCAGCATCGTGGCATACATGAAGAACAGCTGGCCTGTCACCGGCATGCCGGTCGTGAACATGTGGTGCGCCCACACGATGAAGGACAAAATAGCGATCGACGATGTCGCGTAGACCATCGAAGCGTAGCCAAACAATTTCTTGCGCGAGAAAGCAGGCACGATCTGGCTGATGATGCCAAAGGCCGGCAAAATCATGATGTACACCTCAGGGTGACCGAAGAACCAGAAAATGTGCTGGTACATGACCGGGTCACCACCACCCGCGGGGTTGAAGAAACTCGTGCCGAAATGGCGGTCTGTCAGGGTCATGGTGATCGCACCAGCCAACACGGGCATCACGGCAATCAGCAAGTAAGCGGTGATCAGCCAAGTCCAGGCGAACATGGGCATTTTCATCAAGGTCATGCCCGGGGCGCGCATGTTCAGAATGGTCACGATGATGTTGATCGAACCCATGATGGACGATGCACCCAAGATGTGCAGGGCAAAAATGGCCGCGTCCATGGACGGACCCATCTGCAGAGTCAAGGGCGCGTACATGGTCCAGCCTGCAGCGGGTGCGCCACCTGGCATGAAGAAGGAGCCCACCAGCATCAAAGCGGCAGGAATCATCAGCCAGAAGCTGAAGTTGTTCATGCGGGCGAAAGCCATGTCAGATGCGCCAATTTGCAAAGGCAACATCCAGTTCGCAAAACCCACGAACGCGGGCATGATGGCACCGAAAACCATGATGATGCCGTGCATGGTGGTGAACTGGTTGAACAACTCGGGGTTGACAATCTGCAGGCCTGGCTGGAACAACTCGGCGCGGATGCCCAGCGCCAGAACGCCGCCCACCATGAGCATGGCGAAGCTGAACAAGAGGTACAGCGTACCGATGTCTTTGTGGTTGGTGGCATACACCCAACGACGCCAGCCCGCTGGCGCGTGACCGTGGTCGTCATGGGCGTGATCGTGATGGTCGAGAACGGCACTCATCTTGATTTCCTTTGATTTGAATACGGTAGGGCTTATTTGCGTGCGGCCAAAACTTCAGCCGGTTGCACGATTTGACCGGTCTTGTTCGACCAGTTGTTTTTGGTGTAGGTGATCACAGCGGCGATTTCGGTGTCGGACAACTGCTTCCATGCTGGCATGGCACCGTTGTTTTGACCGTTCAGCAAGACAGCAATTTGCTTGGATTTGTCTGCATTCAAAACAACACCGGAGCCGTCAAGCGCTTTGATCGCCCCTGCTGCCTGGCCAGTGGCTTGGTGGCAAGCCGCGCAATTGGCCGCATAAACTTTTTCACCACGCTTGGACAAATCGTCCAAAGCCCAAACTTTGGCCGGATCATCGGCTTTGGCCGCTTGCTTTTTCTTCTCAGCCAGAACCCAAGCGGCATAGTCTTCGGCCGACAACACTTTCACATGGATGGGCATGTAAGCGTGCTCTTTGCCGCACAATTCTTGGCACTGGCCGTAAAAGTCACCGGTTTTTTCAGCACGGAACCAAGTGTCACGCACAAAACCCGGAATCGCATCTTGTTTGATGCCAAAAGCGGGCACTGCAAATGCGTGGATCACATCGTTGGCCGTGGTGATCACCCGCACTTTTTGACCCACAGGCACGACCAAAGGGTTGTCCACCTTGAGCAGGTAGTTGTCGCCTTCGGGCTTGCCCGCATTGGACATGGCACGCTGACCGGAATCCAAGGTCGAGATGTAGCTCAGACCTTCGCCCTCGCCCTTGATGTAGTCGTAACCCCACTTCCACTGGTAACCCGTGGCCTTGATGGTCAGATCGGCGTTGGTGGTGTCTTTTTGAGCCACCAGCACCTTGGTCGCAGGCAAAGCCATCAAGATCACGATCAGGAAAGGCACTGCCGTCCAAACCACCTCCACCGTGATGGACTCCGTGAATTTGGCTGGCTTGTGGCCGACCGACTTGCGGTGCTTCCAGATGGAATAAAACATGACCGCGAACACGGCAACGAAAATCACCGTGCAAATGATCAACATGAACCAGTGCAGCCATTGCTGCTCTTCGGCAATTTTGGTAGCGGCAGGATGCAAGTTGAGCTGATTGACCGCTGGGCCACCCGGCAAGTCGTTCACGGCGTGGGCTGCAGTAGCCACCCATGTGCCGGCAAAAATGCTCGCGCGGGACAGCAACGAAGCCAATTGGTTGGAAAAATTCTTCATGTTTCTTACTAACTTCCAAGACACTGTTGAATTCACACCTCAGACCCACCGGGCTAAGCCCCGTTGGCCACCAGGCATCACGCCGAACGCAATGCCTTTCTGATTTCTCGCGCCAACACTTGGCGCAATTCTGGACGCACAAAACGCCCCACCTCGATCGTTCGACCCTGGCCTGACAACTCGATCAGGCTGAGGTCGCCCGATTTGGGCTCGACCCTGACCCATTGACGCTCAAACTCGGCACGCTCTTTACGGCCAGCGGTTTCCAGCTCAACCACCAAATGAGGCCCCTGCAAAGAAATCCACTCGCCATCGGTCGCATGGCGGGCATAGACCAAAAAGGCTGCACCCACCAACAAGAGTTCCAAGCCCGCGAACACCAGCACCAGCGAAGCCCCCTGCAGCCAGAAGAATAAGCCAATCGCCAAAGAGACCGCACACAGCGAGGTGTAAAACCACCCTAATTGGGATGGTGTTACCGAACAATTGCGCCGAAGCCGCCAATCGATGGAGGGCCCAGACACCTGTGCAAACTGATATGTCGAATTTGACACGCGTCAACTTTCAATAACTTAACGCCTCTGGAAGGCCGTACTTTGAAAACAGCCTCAGATTTTAACCGAGTTGAAAAGGGATTTTGACAATTGTCAAAGCTTGTTGGCAGGTCGTCGCAGCATTTGACGCATTTGATCCAGGCCAATTTCGGTTTGGGCAGACAAGGCCATGCGCGGCTGCGGCTTCAGGGCATGGCCATAGACAATTTCAAAACTCAAGGACAGGCGCCCGCCTTCTTGAGGACGCGCCAGCAGCCTCAAGGCATCGATCAACTGGCCATGCCAAGATCTGCCGCGCAAACCTGCAAACCGTGTCACATTCAGATTGCGCCCCAACTCCCGCAGTTCCACCAGCAGACGCTCGGGCGTTTCATAAGTCAAGGTGATCCGCTCCATGTCCATGACCGGCTCGGCAAAGCCCGCCTGGACCAACATGTCGCCCCAATCGTGCATGTCGGTGAACTCGTGAGCCGGCGGAGGCCAGCCCAACTGGGCATAAAGGCTTCGAAGTTCCAGCAATGTGTCCGGCCCAAAACATGAAAACATCAAAAAACCGTCGGTGGACAAAGCCCGGTGCCAACGCTCCAGCAATGTCTGTGGATGCGCCGAAGCGTGCAACTGCATATTGGCCCAGACCATCTGAACCGCGCCATCGGATGGCAGCGCGTTTTGGACACGGGGACCCGTCCAGCGGGCAGGCTGCCACCAAGCGGGCTGGACCCTTTCCAGAACCGCTTGGGCCTCGGTCGGCTGGGCACTGACCAGCCACACATCGGCTTGGGGATAACGTTGCTGCAAAGCCTTGTGCGCACTCAGCCCACCCCGTAAGGGCTCCCAATGCGCCCATTGCCGGGGCTGTAATTTGATGAAATCGAGGCGCTCCTGCATGCGCGAAGCCACCTCTTCATGGAGCCATGGCGATGCGGTCAAGGCCCCACCCTGCGCGGCCCAACGGGCAGCAGCAACAGGATCCAGCGATGGGGGACGTTCAGGTGTAGGCATGACCGAAGCAAGCAAGTTGTGGTGGCTGAACGCGCTGGATCTGATGGTTCAGTGCACTTGCGGACAGGCGGATGGCGGCAGTATATTGACTTCATGCGGCCCAATCTGTTCAAAAAGACGGCGACACCGGTCTTTCAGCGGCCTGGTGGCATCTGGCGTTTCTTGCCCAGCCGTTGCGCTGTTTGTCGACGGTGGCCCCATGCCTCTTTGTGCGAAGACTGCATTGCGCATTTTGCCCAGCCCCGTGCGCGCTGCAGCACATGCGCATTGCCCTTGAATTGGCCTCATTTGGCCGGCTTGGGCCAAACGCGGTGCAGCGTCTGCATCCGAACACCCCCTCCGTTGGACATGTGCCTCGCGGCCACCGCCTACGCATGGCCATGGGTTGATCTGATCGCACAACTGAAATTTCATGGGCAAACCGGCTGGGCAGCGCCCATGGCCAGCTTGATGCAGAACGCTCCGTGGGTGGAAGACGCCTTGGCTGCGGCTGACTGCGTGCTGCCCATCCCTTTGTCGACCCTGAGACTGGCCGAGCGTGGCTACAACCAAGCTTTGTTGCTGGCGCGCCAGCTCTCACCCGGCAAAACGCAAGCCCAATGGTTGCTGCGCACCCGCGACACCCCGGCTCAGCGCACCTTGCCCAGAGCCGAGCGACTGGCCAATTTGAATGGCACTTTTGCGGTGGACCCCTTGTGTGTGGCACAGGTGGCGGGAAAAAGGCTGGTGCTGATCGACGACGTGATGACCAGCGGCGCATCGCTGCACACCGCCGCCCAAGTTCTGCGGAAAGCCGGTGCCCGTCACATCAGTGCCGTGGTGCTGGCCCGCACCGAGAACGACTCGCCTTGACCAGCCACCGCAAGGCACAATAGGGTGCATGTTTCACATCGTCTTGGTCGAACCCGAAATCCCCCCCAACACGGGCAATGTCATCCGCTTGGCGGCGAACACCGGCTGCACCTTGCATTTGATCGAGCCCTTGGGCTTTTCAATGGACGACAAACACATGCGCCGTGCCGGCCTCGATTACCACGAATACGCGGCATTGCGCCGCCACCAGAACTGGGGGGCCTTTCTGGTCCAAGAGCAACCCGCCGCAGACCGCATGTTCGCCCTGACCACACATGGCAGCCGCGGGGCACACACGGTCCATTTTCAGGCCGGCGACTGGCTGGTGTTTGGCGCTGAAACGCGCGGCCTGTCACCCGAGTTGCGAGCCACATTCCCGCTGAAGCAGCGCATCAAGCTCCCCATGCGAGAAGGCCAGCGTAGCCTGAACCTGTCCAATGCCGTGGCGGTGACGGTGTTTGAAGCCTGGCGTCAAAACCATTTTGAAGGTGCCAGCAGCCAAGCCGCAGCGACCACTCTTCAGGCGTAAATGCGCGTCAAGGACTCGGCCACGCACACTGGCTTGTCGCTGCCCTCGCGCTGCACCGTCACGTTCCACTGAAGCTGCAAACCACCCTCGATGGGCGTGGCCGAGTGCAGATGCAAATGCCCACGCAAACGGCTGCCCACAGGCACCGGGGCCATGAACCGAACTTTGTTGAGCCCATAGTTCACGCCCATGCTTTTTTCGATCACATGGACGGTCTTGTCGAAAAACTGCGGCAGCAAAGAAAGGGTCAAAAACCCATGTGCAATGGGTCCACCAAACGGACCACTTTGGGCCCGCGCCACATCCACATGGATCCATTGGTGATCGCCCGTGGCTTGTGCAAACTGGTTGACCTGTTCCTGAGTGATCTCCACCCATTCGGTGATGGCAATGTCCTGGCCAACGCAAGCGGCCAGATCGGCCAAGGTTTGAAAGGTTCTCATGGTGCGCACTGTATTGAGGGCCGCGGGTTCAGGCTGTCCAGGCTGCGACACCGCCGGGGCCTCCTGGGCCTGGTCTTGCAGGTGTTGGATTTTTTGCCGCAACAACGCCAGCTGATCCCGGTAATTTTGCGCATCGCCGTAATCCACGAAATGGCTGTAAAGGGGATGCGCGTGCAGGACGCGACGGGCATGTTTGATCGGACACCAAAACTGCTCGGTCAAACCCACGACTTCACGGGCATAAGCGATCAATCCGTTGCCATACGAACAATAGGCGCAATTGATCTTCTCCAGCACATTCAAATAAGCCAAATGGGTACGGTCAAAAACAAAATAATCAGCGCGCCGGACGCGCGGCATGCGGTAAAGCGGGAAACACACCCATTGGTAAAGCGTCACAAACGCATCCAGCAGCAGCATGGGCAACAGGACCGGGTAAATGAAGGGCACGGTGAGAACATGCCGCCAATCGGAACTGGCCAGGTATTTCAGAATCCCTTGTTTAAATCGCCCCTGCTGCGCCAGGACCTCGGCTTCGAACTGAACTTTGCGGTTTTCAAAATCCGCCTTCAATTGCGCTCGCCGCTGCTGAAATTCTTGTTCAATTTGAGCTTCCAGCGCCTGAATGCGTTGGACAAAATCGCCGATGTTGTCGCCCATGATCGTCCTTTCAAACTCGACCTGCGATGCGCAGGCTTTGGCATGGCGAAGTTCAGGTCCAGGCCCACTGCACGGCAGCCGATCGAGACGAAAACTTCTTTCACGCCAATTCACCTTACCACCCTTGCAACGCAAGGCCAATGACCCGCCTATTTGCCTTTGCACTGCCCCATATCTGTCCTGTGCCACTGGACCTGTGTGACCCCAGGCCTGGCTGGCAGTCCTGGCGGGTTCGGCCAAAATCCAGAAAGAAAAAACCCTTTGTCATCAAGCTTTCACTGCGGCGTGGCAGATTTCAACGACTGATTTCACTAGGCGAAACCACCATGACCCCCCAGAACACGCAAATCAACGAAGAACAAATGCGCCAATTGCGCGAAGACTTGCTCGACAGCCTCGACGAAGAACTGGAAATGGAGCTCGATGACCGACTTTTGGAAGGCGGCGACGGCACAAACGAGAGCGCCCATGCCCGCGTGCAATATTTCCGCGAATTGCTGCGCCTGCAGTCCGAGCTGGTCATGCTGCAAGACTGGGTCGTCAAAACCGGCCACCGCATGGTGATCTTGTTTGAAGGCCGCGATGCGGCAGGCAAAGGCGGCGTGATCAAACGCATCACCCAGCGCCTCAATCCCCGCGTTTGCCGCGTGGCTGCCTTGCCCGCACCCAACGACCGCGAAAAGACCCAATGGTATTTCCAACGCTACATCGCGCACCTGCCTGCCGCGGGTGAAATCGTGCTTTTTGACCGCAGCTGGTACAACCGAGCGGGCGTGGAGCGCGTGATGGGCTTTTGCAAGGACGAAGAATACGAAGAGTTTTTCCGCTCCGTGCCCGAATTTGAAAAGATGCTGATCCGCAGCGGCATCCAGTTGGTGAAATACTGGTTCTCAATCACCGACGACGAACAACATGCGCGTTTTCTGGGCCGCATCCACGATCCGCTCAAACAATGGAAATTGAGCCCCATGGACCTGGAAAGCCGCCGCCGCTGGGAAGACTACACACGCGCCAAGGAAACCATGATCGAGCGCACCCACATCCCCGAGGCCCCCTGGTGGGTGGTGCAAGCCGTGGACAAGAAAAAAGCCCGGCTCAACTGCATCGACCACCTGCTGGGCCAAGTGCCCTACCACGAGATCGAGCACACCCCAGTCAACCTGCCCGGTCGCGTGCGCAACCCGGACTACATCCGCCACCCCGTGCCACAAGACATGATCGTTCCAGAGAAATACTGAAACGACCGGCCCGCAAGGGTCATGTCTTCTTCAAGAGGGCTTGACCCATGCGGATGGGGTGGCCGGTGCCCACACCGTCCACCCACTCAAAACCTGGCGGCACAAACAGCAAAATCGTTGAGCCGTGCTCGAACCAGCCCATCTCCTGCCCCTTGCTGTAATGCGCATCACATGGGATTTCATTGGGGCCCTTGTAACGCAAGTTGAGCAAGACATCGAGCGCATGAAAGCGCATGCTGGCCACCAGCACCGCCGCCACAGGCACCAACAGCATGGGCGTGCCATCGCCCAGTTTCATGTGCAACAAAGCCCGCTCGTTTTTGCAAAACAGCTCCCGCACACGCTTCAAGGCGATCGGATTGACGTTCCAGGTGTCACCCGAGATGTAAGTCACATGCGCCAGCTGCGCGTCCATCGGCGCATGAAAGCGGTGGTACATGCTGCTGGTCAGGCGCATGGTCACAAACTTGCCCCCCTCCAGCAACGCGGGCCACTTCTGCCCCATCGCCGATTCACCCAGCAAAGAAGGCAAGCTGTAAGGAAAGCCTTTGGCCTGAAAAACCTGCCCCTGGCGAATCTCACCACAAGCGCCAATGATGGCATCACAAGGTGAGGTCAACACCGACGCATCCAAATTGACCGGCCTGGCCCCCGGCAACAACTCCCGGGTGAAGCACGCATGCATGCTTTCGAATTCTTTTTGCCGCGCCTCGCTCAAGTCCAGATCGGTGAACAAGCGCCAAACCGCGATGGACCCTTTGGCGACCCAGGGGTTGCGGATTTGGCTCCACCACCCCATGAACCGCGTCAAGGTGATGCGTGGAATGCGGTTGGTCAACAAAAAGTTCAGGTCTTCTTGCAACAACCATTTCTGGAAATGTTTTTGAATCTTCATACGTTTGTCATTCAAATTGAATAAAAAGAAATTTCACTGACACAAGGACATCCACCATGAACTCCACATGGATCACTTTGGGCGCACTCGCGGCACTGGCCCCCACCCTTCGGCAACGCGTGCAATTGTCGCGCGCCAAGCACCGCTCTTTGGCGGGGCATTCGCGCATGGCCAAACGCTTGGCACGCTGGTTGCCCGGTTACAGCTACGACGACAGCACATTTTTTGGCTGCGACGGAGCGCCCCAATCGGTTCAGGCCACGCGCCGTGCGGCATTTTTTGAGTTGGCTCAAACACTGCAAACACGCCACCGTTTGAGCATTGAGGCCACCGCGCAAGCGCGCGAGAACATCTCGGACATGCAATTCATTGCCGCTTACCGCGTGCCGTTTCAGTTCAGTCCGCTGGTGCGCGAACATCTGAAAGTCGGCTCCTTTTTGCAATCGGCCCAAGGCGTTCAAGTCACCGATCTGGACGGCGAGGTCTTCTACGACTTGACCGGCTCTTACGGCGTGAACGTGTTCGGTGCGGACTTCTACAAAAAAACCATGGCCGAAGGCTTGGCCAAAACACAGGCCCTCGGCCCCGTTTTGGGCTCTTACCACCCTTGTGTGGCCGGCAACGCCGAGCGGCTCAAAGCCCTCTCGGGCATGGACGAGGTGTCTTTCCACATGTCGGGCACCGAAGCGGTCATGCAAGCGGTGCGCCTGGCGCGCTACCACACCCGGCGCAAAAACATCGTGCGCTTTTGTGGCGCCTACCATGGCTGGTGGGAGGACGTGCAACCCGGTCCCGGCAACCCCATGCCTCCCCGCGAGACCTACACCCTGAGTGACATGAACGAGCGCAGCCTGGATGTGTTGCGCACCCGCAAAGACATTGCCTGTGTACTGGTCAACCCCTTGCAGGCCTTGCACCCCAATGCCAACGCTCCGGGCGACTCGACCCTGGTCGACAGCAGCCGACGCGCCGCTTACGACCGCCAGGCTTACACCGACTGGCTGCACAAACTGCGCAAAGTCTGCACCGAGCGCGGCATCGTGCTGATCTTTGACGAGGTGTTTCTGGGCTTTAGACTGGCCGCAGGGGGTGCGCAAGCCTACTTTGGCGTGCAGGCCGACATGGTCACCTATGGCAAAACTTTGGGCGGCGGCTTTCCTGTCGGCGTGGTCTGCGGCAAAAAGCAGTGGATGAGCCGTTTTGACGCCAAGCGCCCTGCGGACATCTGCTTTGCCCGCGGCACATTCAATGCGCACCCGGCCGTCATGGGCGCGATGTCGGCTTTTCTGGACCAACTGGAGACACCCGAAATCAAGGCCATCTATGAGGGGCTGGACGAAACCTGGAATGCCCGCGCCCAGCACTTCAACGCGACGATGAAAGCGAATGGCATTGCTTTGCAAGCGGCCAACATGTCCAGCGTCTGGACACTGTTTTACACGCAGCCCAATCGCTACAACTGGATGCTGCAGTATTACCTGAGGCTGCATGGTTTGGCGCTGAGTTGGGTGGGCACAGGTCGTTTGATTTTCAGCCTCAACTACGACGATGCCGCCTTTGAAGCCGTGCTGCAAAAATTTGTTCAAGCTTGTCAGCACATGCAGCAAGATGGCTGGTGGTGGAACACGCCAGAGATGAGCAACAAAACCATCCGTCGCCAAATCCTGAAAGAAACCCTGTTCCGCTGAGATAAAAAAACGTCAGGGCTTTCGCCCTGACGTTTTGGCTTGTGAAGGCTTCAGTTCAGGTGCACTTCAAAGCGAAGCGCGCATCTCGACATGCTCAAAGCGCTGACCCTTGAGCAACTGATAAGGCGCTTTGTGGTACAGATAAATGTCATGGAATGGATCCGTCAAGATCTTGGTCATCCACACCAGGCCTGTTTGTACATCTTTGAGGAAGAACAAATGTGTGGTGCGGAACAACAAAGCCGCCGCACCCAGGTACAGCCAGGCATAACCCACGGCATGCAAGAAGCCAGCGAAGTCATCGTGAGCGGGCAGCAAGCCAAACAAGCCTGGGCTCAGGTAAATGGCCAAAGGCAGCAAGGCCCAGGCGCTGAGCAACACCACTTTGCGGCGCAAGTTGTAGCCCACCTTGATCTCTTCCTTGTGATCTTGCGTGGCTTGGTTGACATGGTCATAACCCAGGGGCTCAAAGAAAAAGTGACCTGACTGACGCGAAGTCATCGACACCAGCCAAGCGATCAAAGCGGCCACCGCGGGATCGATGAACAACATGCCATAGGCCACCACAAAACTCACGGCACTGAGGAAGTGCAGAGACTGGTTGATGCGGCAGTGGTGGTAATAACGGTGGTCATCCCAACGCTGAGTTCGCAGCTCATTGAAAAAATCTTTCACGTCATCCTCTCAAAATTAATCGGTCTGCCGATCATGGAGAAAAATTGTGAAAATTCAGTGACACATCAAAGCGACATGTCTTGGAAATATAAATTGCAAAAAAGTGTCATTTGTCATCATTTTGTTAAACGACGCGCTCAACATTCAGACCATGTCACAAAACGATCAAGACGCCATCTGGGTTGAAAATTTTGAACCCGTGCAAAAGCCACTGCGCATTGCTGTAGTGACCGAAACATGGCCGCCCGAAGTCAATGGCGTCGCCCTCACCTTGTCCAAATTGGTCCAGCATTTGCGGATCAAGGACCACGCCATCCAACTCATTCGCCCGCGTCAAGACAAGTACGACATCGGCAACGACAAACTCGGATGGACCGAATTGTTGCTGCGCGGCTTGCCCATTCCCAAATACCCCCAGCTCAAACTCGGTCTGCCCAGCAAGAAAGCCCTGATCAAAGCCTGGACACAAAAACGGCCCGACCTGGTGCACATCGCCACAGAAGGGCCGCTGGGGTGGTCTGCCTTGCAAGCGGCCACCCTGCTCAGACTGCCGGTCACCTCCGACTTCCGGACCAACTTTCACAGTTACAGCAAACATTACGGCGTGGGTTGGTTGAGCAAACCCATCGTGGCCTATTTGCGAAAATTCCACAACCGAACCGCCTGCACCATGGTGCCCACCCAGTCGCTCAAAGTGCAGCTTGAAGCCTCGGGTTTTCAAAATCTTCGCGTCATTGCACGCGGTGTCGACACCCAATTGTTTCACCCGGGCCAGCGCAGCCCGTCCCTGCGCGAAAGCTGGGGCGCAAGTGCCGAAGACACCGTGCTGCTGTCTGTCGGTCGCTTGGCCGCTGAAAAAAACCTCGACTTGATCGTCAACACCTACCTCAGCCTCCTGCAAAGCGGGGGAAAGGTCAAATTGGTGTTCGCAGGCGACGGACCCTACCGCGCTCACCTGCAAAGCAAATGCCCCGACGCGATCTTCACAGGCATGTGCAGCCACACAGAACTGGCCAGCGTCTATGCCAGCTCGGACCTGTTTTTGTTTCCCAGTTTGACCGAAACCTTTGGCAACGTCACGCTGGAATCCTTGGCCTGTGGCACGCCTGTGCTGGCCTTTGATTGCGCAGCCGCCGGTGAATGGGTCATGGAAGGTCAAAACGGATGGCTGATCCACGGCGAGGATGCACAACGCTACGTCCTCAAGGCGCTCGACATTTGCAAAGACAAACACACACTCGAAAAAGCCCGGCCATTCACCGCCAGCAGCGTGGCCAATCTCGACTGGCATGCCATTGCGGACCAGGTGGAGCACATCTTCCGCGAGACAATTGATGCCTCACACATCAAGGCCTACGAGCACTGAAGTCTCTGCACCGGTCAAGGCATCTGGCCAAAAACCCAGTCGGCATAACGTGGCAAGTCTTTGAACTGGACGTGATCAGGTCCAAAAACCGTCATCAAGGGTTTCTGTTCTGACAAACTGTGAATGCCCACGATGCCTTTGCCATCTTGGGACCACACCAGGCCCCATTCCTTTTTACCCGTCATGGGGTCCACTTCGATCTGTCGCAAATGGCGAACCACCAGCTTTGGAAAACGTGGATCGCGCAGCAAATCTTCCAGGCGCGAGGGCATCGTTGGCCGCCCGCCCTGCCCCAGTCTGGCGTAGCTGGCCAAGGCCGCCTCCATCCGCGTGCCCGCCGCCAGCAATTGCAACTCAGCCTGCCGCCGCTGACCAAACAGGCCCAGCTGCATTTGCGATGCGACCACCAAGCTCGTGACCGCCAAGGCCAACAGCAGCATCAAAAAAGCGTAGCCACACTGCCTGCTTTTCATAACTGATCAAAGCTCACGCCCAAGCGGTTTTTACCTGGCGCGGCACTGCGCACATCGAACACCTTGCCCTTGATGCCCTCTTTTGGCGGCACGATCACCCAGGCGGTGCGGCTATCGAGAATCGGATCGTTCGGCAAATCCTTCAAATATTGGCTTTGCACCAACTCGTCCAGTGAATCCGGGTAACGCCCAACATCCGAGTAAAACTTGTCCAGCGTCTCACGCGTCAAACGCAGGTTTTCCACCAAGATGGTTTCTTTGGCCGTGTCCACGCTCGAAAAAAACCGAGGCACGGCCAAGGTCAACAACATCGAGATGATGGCCAACACCACCAACAATTCGATCAGCGTGAAGCCACCGGATTTTTTGCGCAGGGTTTTGTTCAAATTTTTCACATCACCACTCTCTGTAGGCAATGCCGTTCAAACCCGTTTTGCTGGACAGCGAAAACACATCGTAGACATCGGCACCTTCACGCGGCTCTGCCGCTTCGCTTTCATAACTGCGCTTGCCCCAAGTGTCTGCAGCTGACAACTCGGCATTGGCGTTCATGGGATCGCGCGGTAATTTGCGCAAAAAATACTTTTTGCCTTTGGCTTTCTCATCGCGAAACTTCACGCCATCGGCCAACACATCCAAATTGGGCGGGTAGCCAGAAATTTCGCCCGAAGGCTCCACGATTTCGCCCGCTTCACTCGCTTGTTTGTAGGCATCGATCGCCTGCCGGATCTCCTTGAGCGCCGAACGCAACTCGACCTCTTTCGATCGCTGAACCGTCACCTGCACCACCGGCACCACCAAAAAAGACAAGGTGGCGATGATGGCCAAGGTCACCAACAATTCAATGAGGGTGAATCCTCGCGCGCTCCCAAGGCGCAGCGTCCTTTCAAGGCGCATCGTCCTTGCCCTCATTGGCGTCCGCAGCCTTCTCACCCATGGGCGACAGGGTCAGACTGCTCGTTCCCACACCAACAGGTGCAGCGGGTGCAAGCCTTCTGGGGGCAGTGGCTGGGGCAGTGGCTGGGGCAGAAGCTGACGCCGCAGTTGATGAAGCAGCTGGCGAAGAAGTGGGGGTGGGCGCCGAAGACCCCGCCGACGACGAGCCCTCCTGCCTCAAACGCGACTCGGGCCCGCTTGGGAACTCCAACTCCACGTTGTCGCGCAAAATCGAATGGCGCACCAAGCGCGGTGTGATGGACAAAATGATCTCTGTCTTTTTGGACTGGTCGCGGTTGGCGCCGAACAGTTTCCCAAACACCGGCAATTCCCCCGCACCCGGAATTTTCTTGACCGAGTCACGGTCTTCATCGCTGATCAAACCGGCCAAGACCTGTGTTTCACCATCCTTCAAACGCAAGGTGGTGGTGGCATTGCGTGTGCCAAACGAATACGCCACCGTGCCCAATTTGGTGGTCTGCGAGCCCGAAATCGTGCTGACTTCCATCGACACCTTGATGCTGATGTCACTGCCCCGGTAAATCACAGGCTCCACATCCAGCTTCAAACCCACATCCACATAGGTCACATTCTCGGCAAACCCGCCCGTGGGCGAAGTGGTCACGGTCACCACCGGCACGCGGTCACCGATCATGACCTTGGCCTTCTCTTTGTTGACCACCCGGATGCGCGGATTCGCCAACACATTCACGTTGTCGTTTTGCTCCCCCAAATTCAAGGTCAGGTTGCCCAATTGCGCACCCGTGGTGTCGTTGTTCAGATTGCGCAAACCCCTCAAAGTCAAACTGGTGGCGCCCTCACCCGCCAAAGGCGTCAAGCTCAGACTCTCTGGCCAGCCCACGCCCAGCTGCAACAACTTGCTTCGGCTGACCTCCAAAATCTCCATCTCCAGCATGACTTCCGCTTCGGGCACGTCGTACAAGCGCACCAACTTCTCCATCACCTTGATGGCGGCAGGCGTATCGCGCACCACCAGCAAGTTCAGCTTGTCATCCACCACCGGCTCACGCCCTTTGAACAAAGTCTTGATCGCCGCGGCCACAAACTTTGCATCGGCATAGGCCATCGGGAACATGCGCACCGTCAGCTCTTGGTAATCCTTCAACTTGGCCACCGTGGCCGGAAAAATCAACACCGTGTTCGCATTGGACACCTGCATGTCCAACTGATTGGCCGTCAGCAACAAGGTCAAAGCCGTCTCCACGGTGCCATCGCGCAAAGTGATCGAGGCCTTCAAATCCGGCTTGTTCAGCTCCTTGTCGAAAATGAAGTTCAAGCCCGAAGAGCGGGACAAGGCGTCAAAAATTTGGCGCAAAGGCGCTTCGCGGAACTCCAGACTGGCGGGCTTGCGAAAGGCCGCCCCCAACACATCCTCTGGGGCCGGGGGTGCCAGTTTCAAGGTGGCCTCTTGGTGGGCGCTCAGAGCCTCGGTGTGATCGGGCTGTTGCAACAACAGGCTTTTGGCCAAAGCCCGCACCTGCGACCAGTCACCGGACTGCTTGGCCACACGCAAGTTTTGCAACTTGAGCGCCAACCCTTTTTGAATCGCCACTTGGTCCAGACCCTGTTGGGCCACACCGTTGGCCACATCCATTGCCTGCGCCTGCTTGAACACCTGTTCGGCCGCCTCCAGGCGCCCGGCCTTGAGCAGGCGCTCACCTTGGCGAAGCAAGCCCTGCATGGCGCGCTCTTTGGCCGTGCGGTACACCAGCTTGAACTCGGTGTTGGACGGGTTCTTTTGTACCGCCTCTTGCAATTGGCCCAAGCCCTCTGAAATTTGGTTGTCCTGCAACAAGCGCTTGCCTTCGTTGAATTGTGCGTAACCCGCACAACCCGAAAGGCTCAGAACCCCGAGCCATGCGCCCAAGAGCAAGCCCGTGCGCCCATGCCGGCCCAAGGCCAAAACCAAAAATTTGCTCATTTGAATGCTCCAATGTTCACGGTCTGCACCTCGTTCAAAGGCAAATACGTCACGGACAAAAGCGGGGGTTCTATGCGGTCAATGCGGTACTTGCCATCCAGCACCTGGTCTTTTTTCACGACCCGCGTCTCTTCCCCCAAGGTCAAATACACCCACCACTCCCCCTGCGAGGACTGTTGGCCCAGGTACGCATACGGCCAAGGCGGCGCTTTGGGTGGCTCCACTTTGGCCACCACTTTGGGCGGCGGCGGGTTCCACGATTGCGCATGAAAAATCGGCGGCTCTTTCTCTGCCAATTCAGTGGCCAAAGCCTCATCCACGGATTTGTAAGGTGCTGCCCGTGGCTTGAGCGCGGTCAAAGCCGTCTCGGACCCGGCCCGCTGGTCCGCCCCCCGGGCAGACACGCCGGCCTTGCTTGCCGGGCGGACCACCGCCTCGGCCAAGCCATCCCCCTCTTCATCGGGCCCCAGCACCGACAAGCCCACCGTCACGCCCAAGGCCAAGAGCAACAGCCATGTCCGCAAGCTCATGGCGCGCCCTCCTTGCCCAGCTTCAGGCCCTGCGCGGGATAGGCCAGGTGCAAGGTCATGGTCAAGCTCGCCTCCAGTTCACCCGAAGCCACGCCCTCGCGCCGCAAACTCAACTCGTCCAGACTGGCAAAAGGCAGTTCCAACAAGCTTTGCTCGACAAAGGTCCGAATTTGCAAATACGAGCCCACCAAGGGCAAGCGCACCCGGTAGCGGCACAAACGCGTGGCCGCCTCGCAACTGAGCTTGTACTCACCCGTCACCGCCGGCATCTCCAGCGTTTGCGACAAGCTCAGCAAAGTGCCCACATGCGACTCGACCTCCGCCAACTCACCCAGCAGCGACTGAAACGCCAAGCCCGGCTCAGTGGCAGGGGCCGCATCCACAGCCGTCAGCACCGGCGCTTGGGCCATTTGTTGGCGCAAAGTCTGCAAGTCCTGGTTTTGCGCAGCCCATTGCCGCTGGGCCTTGGGCAACAAGCCCCACCAAACCACCATGGCGGCCAGGCACACAGCGCCCATCAAAAACCACAAAGGGTTGACCGAATACAAGGCGCGCTCCATGGCCACGCGCTGAACGGCAGGCGACTTCATCGCGCGCCCTCCTCTGGCTGCCAATGGGCAGAAAACTCGAAACGGTAAGGCTTGTTCGGATCGGTCTGGCTCATCTGGTGCACGCTCAGCTCGACCGAAGTCAACAAAGGCTGCGCCTTCATTTGCGACAAAAAGCGCAACATCTCTTGCGCATTTTTGGCCTCCGCCACACCCCGGATGCGGTCATTGGCCGAATCCAAGCGCAGCTCCAGCAAAGCCACCCGGCCCTTGCGCGTGGTCTCCAGCGTTTCCAGCAAGTCCATCCAAGGCTGGTTCAGCTGCCGAATGACCAGCTGCGAAGCCTTGAACTGCTCGGGCGTCAGCTTGGGTGCCACGGCCACACGCGGGGCCTGGCGGGCCTGCGTCTTGAGCAACTGCGCACGCTCTTGGTCCAGGCGCAAGCCATCGTGCTCGGCCGCACGCCACTGCCCCCAGCCCACCAGCAGCGCCAAAGCGGCCAGCAAGAGCAGCAGCCACAAACGCCACCCCGCGCGGTACAGCCAAAACACCACACCGCGCTCGGCAAAATCCAAGTCCAGTTGTTTCATGGCTGCACCCTCCACACGCCGAGCACATCCGCCACATCGCCCAGTCGGTGCCATTGCAAACCCTGCACTTGCGGCAGTGCCCCGGTGCCCATCCAGCCCAGGCGTTCGGGCATGGCCAGGCCCTGCCGCCTGAACGCCTGCGCCAGCAAGTCCTCACACTGCCCAGGCGGCAAATTGTTCAAAACCAATGGCCAATGCCTGACCGCACACACCTCGCCTTGCCGTGACAAGACCAAATGGCTGCCCTGCGGCTGCACCAGCAAGACCGCTTCGTCCTCGGGCAGCTGGCCTGCCACATGGTTCCAGACCACCGACCACTGCGGCACACACGAGGCCAAGGCCAAGCGCTGCGCCCTCAGCAAGTCGCGCAGCGCCTGCAGATCCGATTGCAGCACCGCACAAGCCCAATAAGGCGCGTCTTGCAGCGGCGCCATCACCACCTTCAGGGGCTGCGTCAGCTCAAACACCTCTTGCAAACGCATGGCCGTGTAGGCCTGCACATCTTGCCAACGCTCGGCATTTTGCAAAGGGGCCACCTGCGCCGCATACAACCAGCTGTCGTCCAGGCTGACCCGCACGGGCCGAAACCGCACAGGCGGCGAGGCCAAAAAAGAAGCCAAAGCCGCCAGGCGATCGGCGCCTTGCAAGGGACTGTCCAAGTCCATCTGCGCCACGCATTGCGCAGGCCCGGGGCCCCAGGCCGGCCGACTCACCCAACGAAAGGCGCTGGCCGACAACACCAACTCCCAGCGGGTTTTGAACAGATCAAGCATTCAAGGTCACCCTGCCCACTTCAGCCAAGGTGGTTTCACCGCGCTGCGCCATGGCCATGGCCGCTTCGCGCAGCGTGCGCGTGCCCGTCCTGCGCGCCTGCTCCTTGATGGCGCGGATCGGCGCGCGGTCAATGATCAACTCGCGGATCTCGTCTGTGAGCAACAAGACCTCGGCAATCGCCCGTCGGCCTTTGTAGCCTGTGCCCCGGCAGTCACCACAGCCTGTGCCGGCGCGAAACTGCCAGCTCGGCACATCCTCAGGGGCGATGCGCAGCAAATCCAGCTCTTGCGCGCTGGGCACATAAGCCACAGCGCAGCGCGGACAATTGCAGCGCAGCAAGCGCTGCGCCCAAATGCCGTTGAGCGCCGAAACAAAAGAATAGGGGTCAATGCCCATGTGGGTGAAGCGCCCCAGCACATCGAACACGTTGTTGGCGTGCACCGTGGTCAGCACCAGGTGGCCGGTCAAAGCCGACTGCACCGCGATCTCGGCCGTCTCGTTGTCGCGGATCTCGCCCACCATGATCTTGTCCGGGTCGTGCCGCAAAATCGAGCGCAAACCCTTGGCGAACGTCAGCCCCTTTTTCTCATTCACCGGGATCTGCAAGATGCCGGGCAACTGGTACTCCACCGGGTCTTCGATCGTGATGATCTTGCTCTTGCCGTCGTGGATTTCGGTCAGCGCCCCGTACAAGGTGGTGGTCTTGCCCGAGCCGGTGGGGCCGGTCACCAACAACATGCCATAGGGCTCAGACGCCAAGCGCCGCAAAGTCACCAATGCCGCTTCGTCAAAACCCAGTGCCTCCAGCGTCAAAGCGCCATAAGACTCGATCATGGCCCGCTTGTCCAGCACGCGGATCACCGCGTCTTCGCCGTGGATGCTGGGCATCACCGACAAACGCATGTCAATGTCTCGGCCGCCCGAATCCACCGTGAAACTGCCGTCTTGCGGAATGCGCCGCTCGGCAATGTCCAGCTCGGCCAACACCTTCAAGCGCGAGATCACATGCTCTGCGGTCTCCACGCCGGCCACACTCAGCGCATGGTCCAGCACCCCGTCAATGCGGAACTTCACCTCCATGCCCCCCGGCGTGGACTCGATGTGGATGTCCGACGCCGTCACCTTCAGCGCGTCGTACAGCACCGAGTTGACCAGCCGCACCGCCGGGCTGGCCGACTCGCTCAATCCCGCCAATGACAAGACGGCCGCAGGCTTGCTCTCGCGGGCATAACTGCCGCCTTCGATGCCCATGCCATCGGTCGCGCGTGCGCCCTCCTCCTTGCGCGACAAGTACGCCAAGATGTCTTCCGGCAAGGCCAATGCGTACTGCACCGCCCCGCCCGCACAGCGCTCCATCCAGCTTTGCAAGGCCAGGTCCAGCGGGTCGCTGATCACCGCCCACAAGCGGTTTTCATCGCGCAAGACAATCCCTTTGCGCTTGATCGCCTTGGTCAAGGGCAGCACATCAAACGCATCCGACAGCGCCAGCATCTGCGCCGTCTCCATCACCGGGTAGTCAAACTGCGCGGCCATCCAGCCCAGGGCCTGCCGTGGCGCCAGCCGCGTTTGCGCCGCCACTTCGTCCACCAGCGCGCGCCCCGCCGCCAAAGCGCTGGCACGCCAAGCGCTCAAATTCTGCAGGTCCTGCGTTGTGTTGGCGGGTGCGGGCATGCCCATCAAAAGCTCCCTGCCAAATCAAAAATTGGCATGTACAACAAAATCACAATCACCCCCACGACCAAACCGATGGCCGTCATCAACAAAGGCTCAAAGCTGCGCATGAAACGGTCAATCCACTGGGTGATTTCTTCGTCGTAAAAAAGCGCCGACTGCGTGAGCATCTTGCCCAAATCGCCCGTGCGCTCACCCACCATCAGCAAGCGTTGCGAGATCGGCGTGGTCAAAGTCGCCGACTCAAAAGCCGCCGACAAAGACACGCCCGACTCGATGTCGTGCCGGGCTCTGGCCAACTTGTTTTGCACATCCAGCGACACCACGCTGGCCACCACCTCCATGGCCTTGACCAAGGCAATACCGCCTTGGAGCAACATGCCCATGGTCATGTACAGGCGCGACAACTCGTAGATGCGCACCCGCTCGCCAATCTGCGGCAGCCTGGCCAAAATCACCACCCAACCGCCGTTTTTCCGAATGCGCTGCCACAGCCAAACCAAGCTGCCCGCCACACCTGCCAAGGCCAGCAACAACCAAGAGGTGTGCTCGGCCGCAAAGCGCCCCCAGGACAGCATCAGCGCCGACATGAACGGCAGCTCGCGCCCGGCCCCCTGGTACACCTCGGCAAATTTGGGCACCACGTACACCATCAAAAACAAACTCACCAACAAGCCCACGCTGATCAAAATGCCCGGGTAAATCGAGGCGCTGATCACCTTGCTGCGCACAGCCTCCAGCCGCTTTTGGTAGTCCACATAACGCTGCAAAGCCTGCGGCAAATCGCTGGTGCCCTCGGCTGCGCGCACCACCCCGATGTAGAGCACCGGAAACACCGCCTCTTGCGCTTGCAAGGCCACCGAAAAGCGTTTGCCCGAGCGCAAATCGTGCAGCAACTTCTCAAACACTTGCCTGCGGGCTGCGTCGGTTTCTTTCTCGCTCAAGGCCTCGGTCGACTCCACAATGCCCAAGCCGGCATTGAGCAGCGCCAGCAGCTCCTGGCTGAAGAGCAGCACCGAGAAATCCACCCGGCCCACGCCCAGCCAGCGCTGCCAGTTCAGCGCCCCTGAGCTTTCAGCTTGGATCGAAATTGCCCGCAAACCCAATTGCGTGAGTTGGTCCCGTGCGCGCTCCAGATCGTGCGCCTCCAACACCTGATCCACAATCAGCTGCTGCGCATTGATCACCCGGGCGCGGAACTTCAAAGCCAGACTCAGTTGGTGATGTCAGCGTCTTCAGCCGAGCCGCCGCGCTGGCCATCCTTGCCCAAAGACTGGATCTGAAAATCGCCATTGCCCACTGGGAAGGTGTACATGTATTTGCGGCCCCACGGGTCCGGCGGCACGCCTTTTTTCAGGTACGGGCCGTTCCAGCCCTTGGCCGAATCGGGCTGCGTGGTCAAAGCCGCCAAACCCTCGTCATTGCTCGGGTAGCGCCCCACATCCAAGCGAAAGGTGTCCACGGCCTTGGCCAAGGCTTCAATCTGGGCTTTGGCCGTGGTGGCCTCCGACTTGCCCAGTTGCGCAAAATACTTGGGGCCCACATACGACGCCAACATGCCGATGATGACGATCACCACCAGCAATTCCAGCAGCGTGAAACCCGCTTCGCGTCGTAAAGGGTTCAAACCACGGCCTTGCAAACAAGGCGGCGCAATGCGTTGGGCAAGCATGTGAGTTTCTGGCTTTCAGCCCGAAGCTGCGCAAGCACCCACGGGCGTTTAGAAAAACGAGCAGCCAGCGCAGACAAGCCGCACCCAAGGACCGCTCAAAATCATCAATATATGCACGAACAGTGACAATATTGTGAAATTTGTCACTTACCTGAGCTGGCCTTTTCGACGTTGACGGTTCACGAGCAATCGCGCACAGGGTGCTGCTCCTACAACACAAGGCTCAGGCTTTGTGGGAGCCGCGCCCCGCGCGCGATAAAGGGACTTTGTGGGAGCTGCGCCCCGCGCGCGATACCCATCTGTGTGGGAGCTGCGCCCCGCGCGCGATAGAGGGGCTTTGTGGGAGCTTCGCCCCGCGCGCGATGGGCGTGGAACACGCCCTGCCAACCGTCAGGGAGCCCGATCGGTCAAGCGCAAGCTCTTGAGCTTTTCACGCTCTTGGTCGTTGTCGTTTTCCAGCTTGACCATGCCCAGCTGCGTGAACACCCCGCCTTTGAGCAGATAAGCCGACTTGTAAGCCTGCTCATAGCGCGACAGCAAATCGGTGTTGATCTGGTACAGCCCCGCGTTGTTGTTCTCACACTGCACCAACTGCTTGGACTTGGTCAGCAAATTGTCTTGCGACACCTGCAAATTGCCTTGCTGCAGACGCGCCTGGGCCGCCGCCGTGTTTTGCTGCTCCAAGGCTTGCGCCTTGAGCTTGGCCAGCTCCTCGCTCAAACGCTGTTTGTCCTCCTGCAAAGCGGCCACTTCTTTTTGCACCGCACTCAATTTGGCAGCCGATGCCGACTTCAGGCGCGAGGCATCACCTTGGGCCTTCTTCAAGTCGTCTTGCACCTGCGTTTTTTCGGCTGTCAAACGGTTTTTCTCTTGCTCCAGCGACTGCGCCTTCTGCTGAGCACGTTGCAAGGCCTTGGCGGCTTTTTCACTGGCCGCTTTGTCATCGACCGCCATGGCGGCCGTGGACAAGAGCATCAAACTGGCCAAGCAAAAGTTCGTAAGTGTGCGCATCTCATCTCACCTCAAAAACGGGCGTTCAAATCCAGCTGCAAGATGTCGCTGGAAAACTTGGTGGTGCTGCCCGGTGCAAACGGATCGATCTGGTTGGCCGACAACCAACGGGCCGACACCCAGGTGTTTTTGTACAAGCCGTAGCTGGTCTGCAAAATCCAGCCCTTGTTGTTGGTGCCGCCCAAACCAAAGTCCGAGTTGGTGAAGGCATCCAGCACCGCATCGCTGCCCAGGTAGCGGTAAGCCAGCGAAGCATTCCACTGACCCTGGTGGTGCACCTGCGCTGGACCAAAGGCGGTGCGCAGCATGTAGCCCGCATCCTTGCCGTCGGCCAACGCGAAACCGGTACGCGCCTGGATCTTCTTCGTGTCAAAGCCCAGGTTCTTCACAAAGTCAGCCGTCAACACCACCGGCTGGCCCAGCAAATGGTTCAGGCTCAAAGAGGTGGTCAAGTTCAAGATCTTGAATTCAGACGCCAGGCCTAAGTTGGTGGCTGTGTCCAGCTGAGAATTGACCCGGAACAAGGTGTTGCCCCGTTGACGCAAAGCGCTGCTGTACTCATAACGGACCGCGTAGTCCGGCCGCGTCAAACGCGCCTCTTCTGTTTCGCGCGAAGCCGTGATGCCTTGGTAGGTGTACAGACCCAGACCCAGCTTGAGCTCATCGCGGTTGCCCATCTTGAAGGCATTGCCCATCTGCACGCCCACCATGCTGCGCGAAGCGCTGGTGCCCGGCCTGTTCTCGGTCAGGGGGAAATAACCGGCCGAGGCAAAACCATCCCCGCCGATCCACTTGTGCTGAGCGGCCACCGCAAAGCCCTCAAAACCCAGGTCTTCGGCGTACACCAAGTCGGTCGAATAAAACGGATTGGCCATGCGCCCAGCCGTCACGCCCCAAGAGGCGTTGGGCTTGACCTGCACGTAGGCACGGTCCAGCACCACCGCGTATTTGTTGAACGACTGCCCCATGGTCTGGTTGGTCGACGTGGGGCTGCCTGTGCTGCTGCCCGTGGTCAAACGCACACCCGACGTGACCTGCTCGTTGACCTTGGCCACCACACCGAAACGGGCACGCACCCGTGTGCGGTCGAAGTCTTCCTGGGTGTTGCCATTGGGCAAACCACCGGTGTTGTTCAGGGCCAGGTCAGCGGCGCGGGTGTATTCACCCCCGCGAAAACCATTGCCCGGCGCGGTGTTGTCTTGGCCCAAGCTGACCGTTTCAGCCCGCGCTCGAAAATCCCCCTCAAAGCTGAGTCGACTCAGCCAATCCGGGTAAGCATCGGGCTGACCCCAGCGCTCGGTCTTGGCTTGGCTCAGCACCTCGCCCTTGATCTGCTCGCGCATTTCCCGACGCACCGACTCGGGCACAAAAGGCACACGCACCACACGCTTGCCATCAGCGCCTGTTTCGGGCGCAGCCGCTGCGCCCGCTGCTGCCGGTTTTGGCGCGCTGGCCGCGTTCGGCTGGACTTGGCGCATCATGGCGGCGGCCTTCTCGCGGGTCAGTAAACCACTCTCCACCAAGGTGTTGATCAGCGCTTGTGTGGTCGCGCGCAACTGCTGCAACTCTTCAGCAGCCGTTTGCGCCTGCACCACAGGGCTCAAGGCTGCGCCCAGCGCCACAGCCAGGGCCGACATTTTCAAATTCAAAACAGTCTTTTTCATGATCACATTCCTTGTTTCATTCAAGTCTGGGCAGCCCATCAGCGGCCCGTGGAAATACGCAAACGGATCGGCTGCGGCATTTTCTCGGGCGGGCCAGCGCTGAACGCCGTGGCCGATGCAATGGCTTTGGTCAGCAAAGCATCCAGCTCTTTGTCGTCCGTGCCTTTGATCAGCTCAAAACGGCCGATGCTGCCGTCCCGGTTCACCCACACCTGCACCTCGGCCTTGTAGGCCATCTCGCGCAAATCCTTGTTGCGCGTCAGTTGGCGCTGCAACTCGCCCTTGATCAGATTGGCGTAAAAGCTGAAGGCATTGAACGCACTCCCACCCCCCGATGTGGCAGGGCCTTTGCCCACATTCGACAAATCTTCGCTGGTGATCTTGCCGGCCGAAAACGCGCTCGGGCCATCGCCTGCAGGGCCATCCATCTTCAAATCGGCCGAGGGTGCCGGTGGCGCCATTTTGGGCTGCTCCATCGGCGGCGGCTTGTTCAGGTCTTTCGGCGGCTCCGGCTTTTTCTCTTCTTTGGGCGGCGGTGGTGGCGGCGGTGGCGTGGTCGGGATCAGGCTGATCTTGGGTGCCTTGCGCGGCTTGTCTTCGACCTTGGAGACAAAGGAATACACCCCCCAAGCCATCAATGCCAGCACCGCAGCCCCTGCTGCGATCAAGCCCATGTTGCGACGCGAGATGTTCACCTTAGGTTCCAATCCGGGCCGTCACCAAGCCCACGTTGCTGATCTTCAGTTCGGCCGCCAAGTCCACGATCTCCATCACCTTTTCGTAATGCGCTTGCGGGTCGCCCTTGACCATGATGGGTGCGTCCGGGTCTTTGGCCACAGCGGCCGCCAAACGGGTGCTCAGCTCAGGCAAGGTGATCGGCGCGCCGTTCAGCAGCAAGCTGCCGTTGGGCAAGATCTGGATGATCCGAACCTCTTTTTGCACCGTGCTCGGCTTGTTGCTGGGCTTGGGCAAATTGATCTTCAGGCCCTGCACCGAAGCGGTGGTCATGATGATGAAAATCACCAAAAGCACATAGGCCAAGTCCAACATCGGCGTGACGTTGATCGTGTCGTAGGGTTTGGTTTCGGTTTGTGCTTTCATGATTTGCCCTGCCTCATTTGGCCCGGCCCGTGGCCAGTCCAATGTCGGTGATGTCCACCCTTTTTAAGATTTCCAACACCTGCATCACCTTGGCATACTGCGTGCGGGCATCGCCCTTGACCACGATCGACTGCTCCGGGTTGGCCCGCTTCATCTCGCTCAAGCGCTGCTCCAATTGCTCGGCATTGACCGGGTAAGTGTCCAAATACATGTCACCCGCCTGCGAAATCGTCACCGCTTTCACACCTTTTTTGGCCAGGTTGTCGATCACCTTGGTCTTGGGCAAATCCACCTTCACGCCCTGCACCGACGCCGTGGTCATGATGATGAAAATCACCAAAAGCACGTACGCCAGATCCAGCATCGGCGTGACGTTGATGTCGTCGTAGGGCGCGTTTTCTTCTTGAACTTGCACAGCAAAGCCTTGTCTTAATCGTTGTGCAGTTCAGCCGAACGGGTCAGAAACTCGTCGCAGAAAACCGCCAGGTCCGAGCTGATGTTCTTGATCTGGATGGCAAACCAGTTGTAGGCAAACAGCGCCGGAATCGCCACCGCCAAGCCCGCCACCGTGGCCACCAGCGCCGCCGCAATGCCCGGGGCAATCGCGTTCACGTTCACGTCACCCGCCGCCGCAATGGCGGCAAAGGTGATCATCACACCCACCACCGTGCCCAGGAGGCCCAGGAAGGGGCCGCCCGAAATCGAAATCGTCAGCAACACGATGCCCTTGTTCAAACGCTGGCTCACGCGCAGCATCATGGCGTCCAGCGTGGCGCGGACCGAGTCCACCGCCGATGCACTCAAACCGTGGGCCTGGCCTTTGTCGTCTTGCATCTTGAAACGCAGCGCAATCTCTTGCATGCCCAGCTCAAAGGCTTCGAGCAAAGGCGAGTTTTTCACAGCCGCCATGCTTTTCAAAGCCGCGCCTTCGGCACTGCCCGGCTGCAACATTTGCACCGCATGCTCTTTGTAATAGGCCAAAAATGCCGCATTCGATTTGACATAGCGCGACAGCATCACCGTCTTGTCGTACATCACCCAAATGCTCAAGATCAGCATCACGCCCAGCAAGGCAATCACCACCCAGCCGTCGATCGTCACGGCGCCGATCAAGATCGCAAAATACGCCACCTCGGCCTCAGCGGCTGCGCCGGCATCAAAACCCAGCATCAGGCTGTCGGCCACCTGGCTGGCCGCAAACGCCTTGATGTAAGCCGCCGAGCGCGGCACATTGGCCAGCGTCACCGCGTCCAGTTCGCCGCGCAAACCATTGCCCAACACCACATCGCCAGCGGTGTCCGTCATGGCCAAGGCCGCTTCACCCGCCGCATTGCCGTCCACAAAGAACTGCGCCTTGCCACCGGCGTACACCACCGCCAAATGCTGCCAAATGCCCGCTTGCAGTTTGCCCGTGGCGGCGGCCACTGCACTGCCAAAACGCACGGTGGGCACACCAGCGGCCAGGTCCACACTCAAAGCCCCCATGCTCAGCAAACTGGCTTTGTCCAAGCTGTCGGGCTTGACCCAGGCCGTCACCGTCCAGCCGGTCGAAGGCTTGAGCGACAAACTGGCCGATGCCGGCACCACCACACGCGCCGCGCCGTTGAAAGCCATGGCGCCGCCCATCGGGCCATTGGCCACCGCCACACCCGTGGCCTCTTTGGCGTGGTTGGCGTTGCCTGTGGCGTCTTTCACACCGCCTTCTTCCGAGAAATTCAGCACCAGCACCTGCGCCTCGTCGTAAACCGCCTTGCTGTCATCGGCCGCCTTGGCGTTTTTATTGCCCCAGCGCAGCATCAGCGAATCACCTGTTGACTTGGCCTTGAGCTTGGGCAACTTCACCCACACCACGGCCAACTCGTTGGCCGCGTCAAATTTTTCAATGTGGTAAGCCAAGGGCGTCTTGTTGTCGGCCGCAAAAAAGCGCAAATCCGAGCCATCGGGCTTGGCTTCCGAGAAGTTGAAGTTGCCGCTGTGCAAGCGCACCAGCACCGGCAACACATTCACATCTTGGTCGACCTCTACGCCCGTGGCGCTCGTGTCAAAGACCAGTTTTTTGCCATGCTGCCAATCGTCTGCGCTGGCCAGCAAAGGCAGCAGCAAAACCGAGGCCACCAAGGCCGAAATGCCCAATTTCAGTAATTTCATATCTGTTCACCACCCAAAAGTTGCATTCAAAAAATTCATCTTGGCGCCCATCAGCCTGGCGCTTTGTTGCTTGCCGCAGCACCCGGTTCATTGCCTTTGTTGCCACTGCTATTCTTTTTCTTCTTGCCATCGCTGTCGTCGCCGTCGTCGCCGTCTTCATCGGTCGCAGCTTCTGTGCCATAGCCCAACACATCCACCGACAAAGTCAGGCTCTGCGCGGCGGTGGCCGCAGCGGCACGCGAGGCTTCCGGCGCAGCGGTCGTGTTGCTGGCAGCCGCTGGCGCAGGCGCTGCGCCGCTGTCCACCACCACCGCGCCTGCAACACCGCCGGTCGCAGTAATATTGCCCGAGTTCAGCACCACGGCCGCATCGATCTGCACCTTGCCGGTCGAGCGCACACCCGCATCGCCCGCGTCAAAAATGCCTCGCGGCGCCAACGCCACCACGTCACTGGCCGCTTGTTTGTCCGAGGTTTGGAGCGTCGCGATGCCCGAGCCCGAAATGGAGCCCGAAATATCGATCTTGGTGTTGCCACTGGCATCGGTGGTCAAGAGCGGCGGCGGCGCCGACGACGCCGTCTTGCTGCCCCGGCCCGCGTCGATGTTGCCGTACTGCGAAACCATGGTGATGTCGCCGCCACCGAGCGTGAAGACGCGGCCTTGGTTCACGATGAAGTCCTGCCCCACCAGCACCCGAATCTCACCGCCCCGCACCGTGAAGATGCCGTTCTCAGATGCAGCCTTGCTTAAATAAGGTGGAATATTCACCAATCCCGCAATCACAGAACCTTTGGGGGCGATCAAGTCCAAAGACCCGCCCTGCTCGGTTTTGAACTGGCTGCCAAACACCAATATATTGCCGCCCTTGAGGGTGTTGACGGCATAACGTTCGGCAATCGCCTGGTCAAAGGCCGCCAAGCCATCTTTGGCCGCCTCCACCACATCGCCCACAAAGGCGGACGATTTTTTCTCGAGAGCAGCAGGAGTGGCCGTCGCGTCTGCAGTGGGCAAACGGGCACCGGCCAGGGCCATGATCGCCGCGCCACCTTCGGGCAAATAGGCATTGTCCAAGTTGCCCCGTGTCACCACACCCTGGCTGTTGCCCAAGTCGATGTCGCGCCCTGCCACCAGACCCAACAGACCCGGTCCCGTCACGGTGTGCTTGACCGGGTTTGCCTTGTCCGGGTCGGTGCTGTCCACCACATCGCGCCCGGCCTTGACCCAAGTGGCGTCGCTGCTGCGGTTGTGTTGCACCGCAAATCCCAGGTTTTGCACATCGCGCCCCGCCAAAATCTCGGCTTTTTTGGGCAATGACAACAGAGTGGCTTGATACGAACGGTCCGTCGCGGGTGGCGCCACCGCCATCACATCGCCATCCAGTGCCACAATGCGCACCACTTGAGTGTCTTCCGCATGCAACTGTCCGGGCATGTGACCGGCGAGGGTGTTGTTGCGCCGCCCCACCAGCAAATTCATCTGCGGCAAATCCATCACCACGGGCGCTGTGGGCACAGACACCGCCGACGGGTCATTGTCCAACATCACCACACCGCTGTACAAGGGGCCATAAGCGGCCAGACTCACCGAGCCCTTGGCCATCAAGTCCAGTTGGCCCATGGCCGCTGCGGCCAGACCCATGCCGTCTTGCACCCGCACATCGCCGCCCAAAGCCACCGCTTTGACTTGGCCTGGCGCCAACACATACATCGGATTGAGCAACTGACCCACAGCGTCATAACTGGGCAATTCAGCGCTCAAGTTGGCCAACAACAAGCCGTTGTTGCTCAGCGTCACACCGCCGCCCACGGCCGTCATGCGCACACCACTGCTGGCGCCATAACTCATGAAGGCACTCGACTGCGTGGCCTCTTTCAGGTTGCTCAGGTTCTGCCGTGCCAGCGTCGGGTTGTAAATGGCCTCGATGCCCACACTGCGCCCGGCCGTCACATCCGCCGTGCCAACACCCAAAGCCAGCACGGGCTGGAGGGCGGTGTACACATCCACCGCATCCCCATTGGCGTCCAGCTGTTCGGGCGCCATCAAGTCAAATCCTTTGATGCCACCGGCTGCAATGTTTTGCCCGGCACGCAGCGTCAATCTGCCCTTTTGGGCGTAGAACTGACCGCCCAAGATATTTAGGCCCGCCTGCACCTGCAAATCGCCACCGCCTTGCTCCACCAAGCGGCTGGCCTCCACCACGCCATCTGGCCCGGCCGTCATGTACGCATTGGTGGCCACACTGGCCAGCACGTCTTGCACCGAGCCACCTGCACGGATCTGCACATCACCGCCAGCCAAGGTGGCAATGCCCGTGCCCAAATAGTCAGGGCGCGCCCACCAGGCGGTGTTCGCACCGTCAAACACCCGCGTCACCCCATCGGCCGCCAAACGGCTGTTGCCCTGTCGGAACAACCAATCGTTGACCAACTGCGGCACCACAGCGCCTTGCACATCTTGCCCAGCCTCGATGCGAATCGCGCCACCTTGGTGGCCAAATGCGGCGGGTGTCAGCGAATTCTCGCCGTACACCGAATTGCGTTCGTTTTGTGGCAAGGCAAAGCCACTGCCCGTCAAATCGCGCGCATGACCGGCGGTGTAAACAGCGGCACCATAGCTGCGGTCCAGCGTTGTATCACCATCCGGGTCACGCCAGACCGCCGAGCCCAACACCACGCTGCGGCCCGCCGCCACGTCGATGCTGCCCGTGCCTGTGCGCACCAAGGCCACCGGCACTTCTTCTTCGAGCACCGACCGGGCATAAAGCAGCGACACATCGCCTGAACCCTGCACCGTCTGTGTCGGTTTGGCAGCCGACACATCTGCGCCCCCCACCAATCGCAAATTCCAGGATTGGGGCAAGCTGTCCAGTGACCAAAGCGGCATGGCCAAGCCATTGTTCACAAAACCATCGCTGATTGAACCCCGCACAGTCAAATCGCCCTGCGCACGCAAAGTCAAGGTACCGGCCTCGCCCTCCATGCGCCAAGTGTTCAGATCCCAGCCTCGCTCAGACACATTGATGGCCTGCTCGTTGACCGACACCGTCAAATCACCGGCAGAGCGCACCTCGATGCCCGGGGTCAAACGCAGACCACCGGGGACCTGCAAACGTGCCAGCACGCCCGTACGCCCCCGCATGAAGCGGGTGGCGTCCCCAGCCATCTTGCCGGCACTGCCCGCATTCAAATTGCTGTCTGAATCGGCCAACTCGGTGATGGTGTTTTTGCTGCCGCTCAGCTGGTAAGTCTTGACCGCCTCGATGACCGTGTCGCGGCTGCCCGTCACGGTGGTCTTGAATTGCGCCACCGCCACATCGCTGCCGTTGGCCGTGCGGGGCGCGCGGAGGGTCACTGTGCCGTTTTGTCCAGCCCCAAGGCCCGACACATCGATCTTCGAGCCCGCTTGCAGGGAAATGCTCGCACCTTTGTCGGTGGCTGTCGGTGCCAAGCCGTCCGCATTGGACACGCCCAACACCACCACACCACCGTCGCCTGTTGAGCCCGCATCGGTCAACGCCGCCTGGGTCGCATTCGCACGCAACAAGGCTGTCGCGGCCAATGTCAATTGGCCTTGGTTGCCCGAAGCCTGCGCCTGGCTGGCATACAACGCCATCCGTCCGCCTTGGGTACCACGGGCATCCAGCTCACCGGCCACCGTCAAGTTGCCCCGGTCTACCGCCACCGAAATTTCATGCGCCTGCATGCGCCCGCTGGCGCTCAGCGTCACATCGCCCCGGCGCACACGCACTTCACGCAAGGCGGTCATGCCCGCCGCATTCAATTTGTCGTTCAAGCCGTCAAAGGCCGCCGCATTTTCAATGCGCCCCACATCCAGGCTGAAACTGCCCTGCAAAGGCGCACGGGCCAGCCCACTGTCCGCGGCAGTTTCGGCCGCGCCCTTCAATTGCCCGAGCATGTTGAAGGCACCGTTTTGCGTGTTGACCGCCGTCACTTGCAAGCTGCCCGCATCGGCCCCTTGGGCGCTCAGATCCACCACCGACTGTGCCCCCAGCGTCACCGCTGCCGCACCACCGTCCAGCACCACAGAGCCTCCCGGTGTGTAGGCATGGCCGGTGCCAAAATTTTGGGTCACCCCGCGCACATCCAGTTGGCCCTTGCCCACCGTACCCACCGTCACGCCCGTGGTGGCCGCACCCGATGCCTGCACCACAACGCGGCCCGAGGGGGCCGACACCAGTGTGTCAATGGCCACATTGCGCCCCTGCAAAGTCCAGGCACCGCCCAAGCCCAAGGCCTCGACAGACGCTGCACGGTCATTGCCCTGCAGCGTCAAATCACCGCCGGCCGTCAGCACCGCCGCCGCGCCGTCCAGCGTGGCCAAACGCGAGGCCGATACGGTCACCGCGCCCGTCGACTGCAAACTGCCGTCCGTTGCTGTGGCCACCACATCGCCCTGCGAACTCAGTTTCACTTGATCAAAACCCAAAACATCCAGACGGCCTGCACCCAGCAGCACTTGTTGGGCATTCACGGTCAGACTCCCGGCCATGGGCTTGGGGTCAAGCGTTTCGCCAGACGCAGCACCCGCCAAGGTCACCACATCGGCGTTCAGCGTCAAGCTCTGGCCATGGCCTTCCAGCGCAGGGGCACTGACCGTCAAACGTTTCAATGACCCGGTGCCCACCGTCACACCATCAGACCCCTTGCCGTACACCCCAATGCCGCCATCGCTGCGCAAAGTCAAACTGTCCAAGCGGTTCAGCATGGCCAGGTTGGCGCCTTTCAGGCTGGCCACACCGGCCACATCGGGGGCGCTGTCGCCCAGTGTGATCTGCGGCGCACTCAGGCCCAAATCAGCACCCCGGCTCAAATTCAAACCGCCTTGCAAACGCATGCCCACCGCCGCATCCAACCAGGCCGAACCGGTCGCGCCCAAGAGGGCACCGCTGGCCAGATCCACGCGCCCTTGCGCTGCGGGCAAGCCGTCCTCGCGGGTCACGGTCAGGCCTTTGGCCGCACTCAGCGCCACCAAGGCACCATCTTGCCGACCGTCGGTAGCATCCAACCACAAGGGTTGTACCGAGTGGCTCACTGCGCCCGTGGCTTGCACCTGCGCCAGCCCCGTCACTTCCAGGCTGTTGCGAGCCGCCAGCAACCACTCGGGGCCCTGCAGGGCCTGCGCGCTGTTGTTCAATCGCAGCGTGTCGGCGCTGGCCTGCACATGCACCCCATCTGCTGCCCAAGTGCGCTGACCACCCAAGAGCACACTCTCGGCCCCCAAGGCCACCAACTCGCTGGCCAACACTTGCACGCTTTGGCCCGGGTTGTTGCCGCCATGGTTGGCTTTGTAGCTGACCACCTCCAAGTTGGCGGCCGACACATCGGCCGTGCCACGCTGGCCTTGGGCCGCGCCCAAACGGGTCTCGCCTTGCAAGCTGAGTGAAGAAGCCATTTGTGCGCTTTGTGCCGCCAGCACCTGAATGCTCAAATGACCCGCATCGGCAGGCAAGGCAGGGTCGCTCACGCCTTTGCGCACGGCCTCGGCCTGGAAGAAATCGTCCGCGCTGTAATGCTTGAACTCGCTGCTCTTGGCAATCACGTCGGCGGGCAAAACCCTGAAGCCGGACGAGCGAGTATCGCCGCGCCCATCGGTGCTGTTGCTTCGGTAGCCCGACACGGTGTAAGACCCGTCCAGGTTTTTCACATTGCTGCCAGCGCTCATGTCACGCAAACCGGCTTGGGCCTGTACCGCAAAGCCGCCGGGCAACAAAGCGTAGTGACCGGGCAGCAAGGTGTAGTGACCCGCCATCAAACCGGGCATGCCAGACAAATAAACCTGATCGCCCACACGCAAACCGGCTGTGCCTTCATACACATCGAGCGGTGCGACCGGCGCGTTCAAGCCCGGCAAGACCGCAAAAGCATTTTGCAAAATGTCGCGCGAGCCACCGGGGCCCGGTAAAAAGTCATAGGTCTTGACTTGGCCCCCACCGCTCAAGTCCAGTACGGCCCCCGCTTGCTGCTGCACCACAGGCGCTTGCACCGCAATGGATTTGCTGGGCAAACGCAGCTCGCCCAGCGCGGCATTGGGCGCATAGCTGCTGGTCAGCTTCAGTTCTTTGGTGTTGGCCAGGGTGTAAGTCCAGTCCGTGCCATTGGTCATGCGACCCAACAGCACAGGCGTGGCCGCGTTGCCGGCCACCGAGGTCACACTGCCGGGTGTGAACACCACCGACTCGTTGGCGAGCAGTCGGATTTGACCTTGTGGCGCCATCAAGCGCCCACCTTGCTCGATCTGGTCGGCCCGCACCGTGACCACACCGGCGGCCGACAAGACCGGGCTGGCACTGCCCGTCTGGCCTGACATGCTGACTCGGCTGGCCTGCGCATCGGCCTGCAGCACCAGCTCAAATTGCGTCAAGGTGCTGGGGTAAATTTGCTGTGCCTGCAGATTCAGGGCATGGCCTGTGTCCAGCCGCCCTGTCAAAGCAGCGGCCCCCGGTGCGCTCACATCGTCTGGGCTCAGGCCCACCAAGCGGATGTCGCCGATGGCCTGCAGGTTCACCTGACCAAAACCTCGCGTGCTCGTTTGGCCTTGCAAGTCCAGCGTGGTGGCCTGCACCGTCAAGCTGGCGGTCCCGTCTGCGGCCAAGCCTGCGTTGCCTTGGTAACGCGCATCGTGATTGCCCAAGCTCACATAAGGGGCAAACAGGCTGGCCGACTGCGCACCGGCAGCCGCCACCAATTGCGGGGCATCCAGAGTCAGCGAAGACGCCATGGCCAGATTCAAACCATCGCCCAGCGCGATCTGGTTTTGGCTTTTCACGGCCAAGCGTGTGACACCGCTTGCAGACAAATCACGCACCGGCACATAGGCCTTGCCGTTCACATCGACAGGCATGCCCGGCAAAGCATTGACCAGTTGCACCACCCGATCCGGCTCCCCTTGGGCTTGCGCCACGGGGCTGTCCAGGGTCACACTCAATGCGCCGCCTTGGGCCGTGCCGCCTGTATGGGCCTGCAACGTGCTGCCCAGCCAAGCACCTTGGTTGCTGCGAATGTCCACCGTGCCCGCGTTGCTGTAGACCACTTGGGGGTCTGTCAACACACCCAGGCTCTTGAACTGCACCGCCCGCTCGGTTTTGCCGCCATTCACAGCCAAGACCGAGCCGCCATCCAGACGCACCGTGCCCGTGTTGCCGTTGATGCGGATGCTGCCGGCGTCCAGCACTTCGCCCGTGGCCAAGCCTGTCCCGTCCACCCACACACGGGCAGCAGAGCCCGACACGTCGATGCGGGCGTCCTTGGAGACAAGAATTGCGCTGGGCACCAAAGTTAAGTCCAGCGACACATTGACCTGGCCGGCCGGTACTTGCAAGCGCCCGTCCACCGTCACCCCATTGGTGGCCGACAGATTCAACACCGAGGGCTTGCTGGCCTCGGCACCCGGGTCCAGCGCCAGCAGCACGCCTGCGCCCACCAGCACACGGCCCAAAGCCTGCTCGGCTTCGCTCAGGTTGGCGCTGCTGGCACGCAGGCTCAAGCTGCTGCCCGCCCGCACGGACACACCACTGGCACCCGCCAAAGGCAGATGTGCCAAGCTGGCCACATCGCTCATGGCCGAAGAAGTTTTTTGCACCGCGTCCAGCGGCAACTGCCATTGCTCAGGGCCCATGGCCAGTTGCGTGCCCGGCAGCACGGTCAGATTGCCATTGGCCGTCAAGCTCAGCGCCGCAAAGCCGCCTTGCTTGAGGAATTCAGGGCTCAGTGCCAAGTCGCCCGCCGCTTGTGCGGAACGCGCCGCATCCGCGTCCAGCCCCACCCACACATGGCGGCCAGTCAAGGACAACCTGCCACCCGACTTGAGGCCATAACCGGTCAGCTCTAGGCCATCGCCCAAATGCAAAGCCGTGTCCAGCGTGTTCAAGCCCGATCGGGAAGCCAGGCTGATGCTGCCCGCATCGCCCGCCGTCACTTTGCCGTTGCTGCCCATCCAGGCGCCACCCGACACGTCCACCGCCACCTTGTCACCCAGGCTCACCCGGTTGCCACTCAAACTGAGGCTGCCGCCTTTGATGGCATAGGCCGGCAAAGCAGCACTCAGGCCATCGCCCTGCGCGACCCCAGCCGCATCATTCACCCAGCGGCCGGCCAAATCAAAACGCACGGCGGGTGCCACGGTCACACTCAAACCCGAGGCCATGACCGAACCACCCGGCGAGCTGACCGAGGCCGCCCACTGCACATCACCCGGTGTACTCACCCTCACTTGCGTCTGGGCGGGCAAATTCAAATCGGTCTGCACCGCCACCGGCCCTTGCAGACTCAGGTTGAAGCTGCGAAAGCCTTGGTCCTTGGCCAAGCCCTGCAGGTCCAGGGCATTCATCCCATCGGCCTTGTTCAGCAAAAACGGACGGTCATCGCGACCCACAAAGTCCGTCACGCCCAGTGTCAAAGCTGCGCCCTTGGGTGCGTCCGCTGCAGCCAAGTTACGTTGGTTAGCGCCCGGTGACACCTGCCCTTGCAAAGTGCCCTCCAGCGCCAACTGGGGCGCGGTTACCGACACGCTGCCCGCATTCATGCCCTGGCGGTAACCCGCCTCAAAATTGCTGGAGCTGTTGCCCAGATTCACCAAGCCGGTGTAGGCCAAATTGGCCGGTGCTGTCTCAAAGTCGTACAACCTGCCGCCCAAACTCAGCTTGGTGGTGTTCACATGACCCGCTTGGTAGTCGAGCGAGCCGCCCGACACATTCACCTGGCTGCCCGCTTGCAACTGCACCTGACCTTCAGCGCTGATGTTCACCGCACCACCGGTGGCCGTGAACTCACCCACCGTGACCGCTTGCTGGTCCACATAACCTTGCACATTGGCCACCGTGACCGTGCTGGCTTTGCGCAGGTCCAGGTTCACCTTTTGCCCGCGCAAGCTCGAATTGCGCAGGAGCAAGTTGTCGGCCAGCTCGCCACCGCGCAGCTCGGCGGTGATGACGTGGCTCTCCATCGCCTTTTGCACACCGGCACTGCCCGAGACATCGATCTCGCTGCCCGGCAGCATCACCACACGGCTGGCATTGGCCACAGCCACGCTCGAAGCCGGATTGTCTTTGGCCAACACGCTCACAGTTCCCCCGGCGGCTCGCACCAAGCTGCCCGATTCGAGCACGATGCTTTGCCCGGCCAACTGCACCTCAGACACCTTGTAGCCAGCGCTCTTGGTGGCGGTAGCGGTGTCTTGCAGGTCGGGCGTGATCAGGTTCTGGCTGCCTGCACCCAGCAGCAATTGGCCACCCACTTGCGCCTCAGCGGCAGATTCAGTGCTTCGTTTGATGGCGTTGTGTTGCGCCTTCAAATAGATCGAACCATTCAAGCTGACCGAGGTGTTGGCCGACACCAAGCCGAGTTGGTTGACCATGCGGCCCACCAGGGTGGCATTGCCGTGCTGCACGTTCACACTGCCTAAGGCCTCGTTACTGGCGCTAGGTTTGAAATCTTGCTGCCCGGCCAGCGCGGCCAGGTCTTGGCTGCCCACCTCCACCAAAAAACCCCGCATGGCCGCGCTGCTGGGCGCTGCCAAAAACACCCGTGTGCCCGCCGCCAAGGCCACTTGGCCATCGGGCGCGCTCAGCTTGCCCGCGTTGCTGACCGTGGGGGCTGCCAACACAATGAAACCGTTTTTGGCCGCTGTGATGGCCGCTTGCTGCAACACACCGCCTTCTTGGACGCCCTGCACCACCACCGCACCGGGCAAGCGGCCCAATGTGGCATCGGCTTGCATTTGCGCTTGCACCGAGGGCGACAACAAACCGTCCATAAAACTCTGGTCGTCGATCTTTAAGCTGCTGGCCACCAGCGCGTTCACATCCACCGTGGCCGTCTTGCTGAACACGATGCCATTGGGGTTGACGATGTAGACCTGCCCGTTGGACTTGAGCATGCCGTCGATCGTGGTGCGGTTGTTGATGGCACCGCCGGTCACGTTGTTCATCACCCGGTCGGTGTTGTTGACCATGTTGAAGGTCAAGCGGGCGTCTTTGCCTACGTCCAGGCTGTTCCAGTTGAGCACCGTGGCCGGGCCCTTGAGGTTGACCTGCGCGGCATTGCCGTTGACCACATAGTCTGGCCGCTGGCCTTTTTGCAGCCAGTTGACCGCCGGTACGGGCAAAGTGCCTGCGGGCAAGGTCTGCGCATGCACCAGCGATGCCGACAAACAGCCCGCTGCCAACAAGGCCAACACGGTGGGGCGTAAAACCAAACAGGGCACAGCAAAACGGGACATCGCTCAAAACTCCAACAACATGCGGGCATGCAAACGCCGCTGACCACGGCGCGTACCGCCCCCTGCTGCATCGCCATCGCGCAGGGCTTGCGCGGCGTCCACGCTCAGGCCCACACCGCGGGGTCCCTGCATGCGCATGCCAGCGCCCACCCCCCACAAACCGGTTTGGGCCCATTGGCCCAAGGCCGGTTGCAAGGTCTGCAACCAACTGGCCTCGGTGAAACCCAAGGCCTGCCAGCGCCAAGCGCGGCCTCCAATCGTTTCGCGCGTCCAGGGGCTGGTCCATTCCACAGACAGGCTGGTGCCTTGGTCAGCCACGCGTTCGTTTTCCAGGTAACCACGCACCGAGTCCACACCGCCTGCAAACAACTGCTCGCCGCTCATCAGCGGCCCGGTGGCCAGCTGGCCATTCCATTTGGTGGCCAAGCCCGATTTGCCCAGGGCCGTGCTCCACTGCCAGCCCCAGCGCAAGGCTGCAAAGCTGGCCGATGCACCGGCGCGCTTGGCGTTGAAAGCCGCATCGCTGTTGCCCAGTGCGCCGCGCGCCCCCAGCAACGTGCTCACGTCCACCACCATGGGCTGCGGCGCATGCTGCAGCCCCACCCAACGGTAAGACAGGCCCAGCGGCACATAGGTGATGGGCACTTGCGCAGATTCGGTCCCCAGCAGTTGGGTGGTGCCACGCATCTGGCGGTGGTCCAGGCTGAAGGATGCGGTTTGCAGCACGCCCGCCGGGCTGGCCAAGGGCAGGCTGTAGCGCAAACCCACAATGTCGGTGTTGCCCACCACGCCCATATCGCCCTGGGTGATGCGCACATTCATGTTGCTGCGCGAGCTGGCCACATAGGCGCTGAAGGCCTCGCCCTGTGGGCCAGTGGGCCAGCTGTAATTGGCCGACAGGCTGCGCACCTGCCGTGTGTCTTCGGGGGTGGTCTGAAGGTTCAGGCCCACGCTGTGACCACGGGCCCACAAGTCGTCGTAGCGCAAAGCCGCTGCCAAGCGTGTGGGCGAAGTGTTCAGACTCTGGCGGTTGTTCAGCTCGACACTGCCGTGCACGGCCGACTGGTCGTCCACATCCAGCTGCACATCCACCGTACCCGGCGCGCGCCCGGCTTTCAGCACGGGCGAGACCTTGACGTCGGCCCGGCGGTTGATCTCGGCCAATTGGGTTTGCAGCTGTGCAAAATTGGGCACACTGCCCACCTTGGCCGCAGGCAGCTCGGCCGCAATCCGACTGGGCGCGTTGAACTGGGCCCCCAGCACACGCACATCGCCCACAGGCGCTTCCACCACCTGCAAGCGCACCACACCGCCGTCCACTTTTTGCTCGGGGATCAGCACCTGCACCGACAAGTAACCGGCATCTTGGTAGCGCTGCAACAGGGCCGCGCGGGCGGCATCCACATCGCCCAGCGCGCGGCCCTCGCCCAAAAAGGGCGTGACGGCTTGTTCAATGGTCGCGTCGGGCAACAAACTGTTGCCCAGCACCTCGTATTCGAGGATGTCAAAGCGCGGCTGCGCTTGCGCGCCGACGGGGGCACCCCAGCCGAGCACCAAAGCCAAAACCAGCCCGACCGCTTGGCCAAATTGACGTGAAACCCTGAGCATGAAAATTCTTCTGAAAAGTCGCTGTGTTGCCATGCCCTCATTGGACACACCCACTGTGGCAATCATTTGACAAAACTGATAATTTCTTCAATAACAACATAAATATCGACCAAAAAAAACAGCCCCGAAGGGCTGTTTTGGAAGGCACAGGCCTGCATTGCACAGGCCTTGACTCACCCTCGAACAATTACTTGCTCAATGGGAAGTAGTTGTTACCGTTGCGAACGAAGGTCGTTTTGTGAGTACCTTCTTCCGTAGTGCTGGCGAATGCTGGGTAGTCAGTACCCTTGATGTAACCAATACCAGTCAAATTGGCAGCAGGAGCCTTCAAACCAGCAACGATCGCGTTGTAGATGGCCAGGTAGTCACCAGCCAAAGCAGCCGACTTGAGGGTCTGGAACTCAAAGGCGAAGCTGTAACCGTTTTGCAAGCCAACACGCTGTTTGGCGTCCACAGAGCCATCAGCTTTGAAGTTAGGGCTGATGTTGTCAATTTTGACCCAACGAGCTTTTTGCAGATCAGGCGTGGCAGCAGCACCACCGGAAGCGCCCAATTTGGATGCAGCCGCGTTTTCCAATGAGGCCACACCAATCGAGTAATCGGCCGTATCGTTAGTCACGGCAGAAATCAAAGCGGAGGTACCGCTGTGTGTCTGGACGGTCATTTTGGCATCAGCGTTGAAGTTGGCGGCAGCAGCCGTAGTTTCTGAGCCGGCCATGAGTTCGCTAAACGAAGCCACGCCAGCAATAGGCGTTTTACCCACATAGTTGTACTGACCTGCAAACTGGATTTGAGTCGCAGCCTGTGTGCCCGAAGTCGCTGGACGGCGGTTCAGTTTCAAAATCTTTGTCTCACCTGTTGTTCTCAGGAAAGAATCAGCTGAAGGGGCCTTGCCCGTGAGCAAAGCAGTCATGTCCGCACGCGAAACGCTTGGCTGGCATGCGGCCAAGAGGATGGTGGCATCGATTTCAGTTTGTGTTGAAGTGGGGCAAGCTGTCGCTGTGAGACGGCCTTCGCGGACTTCACGCTGGATCAGTGCAGTGTACAAATTGTTGTTCACCAACACACCAAAGCCTTGCATGGCAATGGTTGTGCTTGGGAAAGAAGCTGGAGCCCACTTGGCGACTTGACCAGGCGAGGCTTCGGATGGACGGACGTCAGAAAATGCCATGTGGGCAACTTTCTGCTTGTCCATACCCCAGGCACCCTTGAAGTCATTCAAACGATTCGTGTTGTTAGCCAGAACAACTGTGGCGGCGAGGGCTGTAGGCGTACCGCTGACTGTGTAGTCTGTTGTCAATGCCATCGCGGTGCCGATTTTTTGCTCAGCAGCTGTCACCAACTTGATGGTCTTGTATTCTTCCTGGTCAGCATTGTTCTCAATGGAGCCGTATTTCAATTTGCTCAACAACTGGTTAACACCGGCCATGGAACCGTTCTTGCCGTTGATGATCACGGCCAAACGCTTGCCTGTTGCCTTGCTGAAGCCGTAGTAGGCATACATATCAGAAGAGGCAGCTGTTGTGATGGTCACAAATGGCCTTGACTTGTCGAAAACCACGCCATCGGTCGTCAAAACGGATTGGATCGCACCTTTCATGGCCGTTGCACCGGCGCCATAAAACGTGGTTTCAGGAGAGCAATTGGCCAACATCAAAACGGCATCTTGCATGTCAGTTGTTTTGCAATCAGCAAAAGCGGCAGTACCAGTCACAGCCACGGCAGCGGCGGCGATCATCTTCATTTTCATGTTCATATATACCTCTAAGAAAAGAGTTGAGAATTTTTCAGGTCCGCGCAGCCAAAGCCTAGCGGTGCACATGACGCCCATCACTGAAATGGTCAACCTTCATTCCTGCTCTGATGTCACCTTCTTATTTTGGTTTTTGTTTTTTACAGCTTTGCGGTTTTTGAGCGTTAGCGACTAGTCCAAGCGGACTATGTGGAAGCGGGGAGGTGTCATAAGGCGCGTTGCGTTTATCGCGCTTTTATCGCGCGCAGGGCGCTGCTCCTACAGGGGAACAGCCTCTGACTTTGTGGGAGCAGCACCCCGTGCGCGATTTACCGGTGGGGCGTAGGCCCTATCGCGCGCAGGGCGCGGCTCCTACAGGGGAGCAGCTCTTGGTTTTGTAGGAGCAGCACGCCGTGCGCGATTTCCCCCGTGAGGGCTTCACAGAGAACCCGCTTTTGGCTAACCTGCCCCTCCAGGGGAGAGCCAAAAAATGGACTACACACAGCCACAGCCACAGCCACAGCCACAGCCACAGCCACAGCCACAGCCACAGCCACAGCCACAGCCACAGCCGCATTCGCACCGCTTGCGTTCAGGCCGCTTTTCGCAGGCGGCGCAGGTTTACATGGTCACGGTGGTCACCCTCAACCGGCAACCATTTTTCAAGGACTTAGCCGCTGCGCGCACGCTGGTCCAAACCCTCAAAACCGAAAGCGACTTGAAACGCGCCACCACGTTGGCCTTTGTGGTCATGCCCGATCACCTGCATTGGCTCATGCAACTGCAAGAGGGCGCGCAATTGGCCCGCTGCGTGCGCGATGTCAAGTCGGTCAACACGCACCGGCTGGGCTTGCCGGTGTGGCAGCGGGGCTTTTACGACCATGCCGTGCGCCGAGAAGAAGACCTGCAGGCTTTGGCACGGTATGTCGTGGCCAATCCGGTGCGGGCGGGCTTGGTGGAGAGAACCGGTTTGTATCCGCATTGGGATGCGGTTTGGGTTTGAGCGTGCATGGTGCCCCCGCAGGCCATCGCGCGCAGGGCGCTGCTCCCACTGGGGCGTTTTGTGGGAGCTGTCTTTGTAGGAGCCGCACCCCGTGCGCGATGGCTCCCTGTATTTGTGGGAGCCGCACCCTGTGCGCGATGCACCCTGTATTTGTGGGAGCCGCACCCTGTGCGCGATGCACCCTGTATTTGTGGGAGCTGCACCCTGTGCGCGATTTGCCAGCAGACCACGAACACATCGCGCGCAGGGCGCTGCTCCCACAACAAGCGGCTCCCACAACAAGCGGCTCCCACAAGAAGCAGCTCCCACAAGAAGCAGCTCCCACAAGAAGCAGCTCCCATAAGAAGCAGCTCCCACAAGAAGCAGCTCCCACACCAAGGGGTCTCTACTTAAACACACGCGCCTACTTTTGTGACACAGCCTGCACGCGGTTGTTGACCTTCAGGCGTTGGAAGATTTTTTGCAGGTGGTTTTTGACGGTAAAAGGGCTGATGTCCATGATGGCGCCGATTTCGTGGTTGGTCTTGCCCTGACGCACCCATTTCATGATTTCCGTCTGCCGAGCGGTCAAGACTTGTGCCTCAGATGGCTCGTCCGGCAATGGGGTCTCCGCAGCGCTTTGACCCGCAGCAACCCGGGCCAGTGCGGCTTGGATGGACGGCGCAATCCAGCCCCATTGCTGTTGCGCCAACTCGGGCAGTTGCGCCCCGATCAAGGCAAAGCTGACGCGGTGAAAACCCGGCAATGCGCCGGTGTCGGCAAACCACAAGCCACCCAACTTCAGGGCCACCACCGACTTGCCCAGTTCTGGCGCAATGGGTTGATCGCTGCGCCCTTGGGCGTCGATGAACAAATTGCGCATGCCCAGCTTGCGGCTTTCCTGAATCAAAAGCGCCAGCAAGCCGTGGTGGCTGTCGATCAGCGAATTGACCGTTTGCCCTTTCAGCGGCTGGCTGTGCAAACAGTCCGACATCAGCCATTGCGATTGGCTGTCGGCCACACTGAAGAGCATCACGTCGTGCGGCAAATAGGCCCACAAAGGGCCTTGCGACCACATGAACAAATCGGACAAATTGGCCACGCTTTGGCAGGAGGCGATGGCTTCGCCAAAATACTCCAGCGTGCGTTCTGACAGCACCAAGGACATGGTTTAGGCCAAGGTGTCGGCGTCATTGGCCGCCGAAGGGTTGAAGCGATAACCCATGGAGCGCACCGTCTCCAGGCAAGTCGGGTGGCCGGCCTTGTCGAGCTTGCGACGCAGGCGCATGACCACGGTGTCGATGTTGCGGTCCGACACATCGCTGTGCGGGCCGTGCAAGATGTCCAGCAATTTGTCCCTTGTAAACACCTGTTGCGGTTTGGCCATCAAGGTCGACAGCAAGGCCAATTCGTCTTTTTGCAAATCAATGCGCACGCCCTGCACCGTGGCCACTTGCTTGGCGGGGTAGACGGCCAGGCCGTCGATTTCGATGCAATCTTGGGCAGCCGCTTCGGTGTTGAAGCGGCGAATTTTGGATTTGACCCTGGCCAGCAACTCGCGTGCATGAAAGGGCTTGCCCACAAAGTCGTCCACCCCGGCTTCAAAGGCCAAGAGTTTGTCTTCTTCGCTGCTGCGCGCCGACACCATGATGATGGGCAAACGGTTTTGCTCTCGGCTGCGCAAGGTTTTGACAAACTCCAGCCCCGACTGGCCCGGCATGTTCCAGTCCACCAGCACCAAATCGGGTTCCAAGCGCTCCAACATTTTGAGCGCTGCGGCCACATGCTCGGCCTGAAAAATGTCATAACCCGCACGCGACAAGTTGACGCGCAACAACTCTTGGATGCTGGGCTCGTCTTCCACAATCAAAATTTTGCTGCTCATGCGTTCAGACAGTCGGCAGCGCTGCATGGCCACCGTTCAGTGAATCAATGTGGCTCAGTTTGAAGGGTTCGTGCGAAAACTAAATGACAAAAACATCAATATCAACAATAAACTCAGTAGCTGTCGCACTGTTTTTTGTAGGAGCCGCGCCCCGCGCGCGATATTCCCCTGTAGGAGCCGCGCCCTGAGCGCGATGGGTTTTGTGGTGCACCGGCAATCGCGCACAGGGTGCTGCTCCCACAAAGCGGCCCCCCCGTAGGAGCCGCGCCCCGCGCGCGATTCCCCTCGGACAATTACCACCCGCGTTAAGGCAACTTCTCCAGCAAACCCTTGGCCTTCACATACCCCTGCGCCGCCGATTGCCCCAACCAATACCGCGCTTGCGCAGCATTCACAGGCACACCCAAACCATTCAAATACATCAGCCCCAAGTTGTACTGAGCCGCATCGTGCCCCTGCGCCGCCAGCACCTGAAAATGCCGCAGCGCTTGCAGCGCATCACCCGACTGGGCAGCCTGCAAACCCGCTTCAAAGCTGACAGCAGCAGGGGGCACAACCGTTTGGGCCTGCGCCAACGAAAAAGCGACCCCACCAAGGATCGCTGAAAAATTCAGTAAAAAAATTCTCATAAGCCGCATCAAGGTCACTGACCCGTTTGCGTCACGGTCAATGAAACATTGGGGCCCAAGCTTGTAGAAAATAAATTACCTGATCCCGTCTGAGTGATCATAAGTTGGGAACCCGAATTCATAATGACAGTCAAAACGCTGTCTGTTGCATCGACTTGCGATGCCTCGATGCGCGCGTTTTGTCCCAACATTTGCACCGTCATCACATTGTTCGAGCCATCTGTCTGAATCAAATTCGCATAGTGACCCGAACCCACTTGGGCCAGTCGGGCTGTGTTGTTCTCACCTTCGGTTTGTTGGATCAAAGCTGAATGGTTGTAACCAGACTGCCAAATCATGGCCCGGTTACCAAGTCCACCTGTTTGATGAATCTCAGCCACACTGCCCAAATCAATGTTGTTGGTGCCAATTTGGAATATACCCGCTACGTTGCTGTCAACCGCAGCACCACCGGAGGTCTGACGGTCAAGATCATAAGAGCCCGAAGCGATGTCTTCAAAGGAGCTCAGGTCTAAATCAAAAGCTGTCTGTGCCATCGCACTCGACAAGCTCAAAACAAGCACTAAACCTGTCAGAACTTTCATTTCAGCCCCAGTTTTTTTGTTTGCTTTTCATTAAATCAAGCCCGAACTTTCGACAAGTTCAGGCTTGATGAAAAACACATTACTTCTGGACCACGTAAGCAACCATGCCTGTGCCGAACTGGCCAATGAAGGCATTGTTCTCAGCGTTAGCCACTTGCACAATTGCAGCGAAATTTTTCGTACCATTCTGGTAGATCACTGCAGTGTTGAGAGCATCGCCACCCGTTTGATCAATCAAAGCAACGTTACCGACAAGAGACAACTCACGTGTTGCGATCTCAGCCGCTGCCAATGTCTCGCCAGCATCATCAATTTCCAACTCTGTCACGTCGATCGTGCGAGCAGCCGTACCTGTGTCGATTTGGACAACCATGGCTTTGTTCAACTCAGAACCGCCACCAGTTTGTTTCACATAGGTCAAGCCGCTTGCACCGCTTTGCAACACAATAGCGTAGTTAAAACCATCAGTTTGACTCACATATGCAACACCACCACCCACAGCAGTTGTGGCACCGTTGTCTTCTTGCAAAACATAAGCTTGATTGGCTTCTGTTTCCGCAGTCAAAAAGTCACCGTAAGCCGTATCGGAGGCTTCAGAAATTTCTTGAGCAGCAACAAAACCTTTCTCAGAAACAATTGCGGTCAGGTCATCTAAGTAAGCGTGGGCACTGAAAGAGGAGGCCATGGCCACAACCAGCGCGATTTTCTTGAAATTCATGTTTATTCCTTGAAATGAATGAAATTTGGGTTAAAGCCTTCACCGGTTGACAATGGAATTTCCATTGATGAAGTGATACCGATTGTGGAAAAGAGTTTTGACAAAACCACCAATTTTGAGCAGTCCGAATGGACTATTTGCCGGCAATCGATTGCCACAAAACTCACCGCGCTCTGTCACGTTTTTTGACGGTGCCAGCACCTGCGGCCTGGCTCACGTTGAGGGGCAGCGGATTGGACATGAGCTTGTCGCCCTCTTCGCTGGCCGGTGGCAAGCTGGGCATCGGGGGAGTTTCGGGCGGCTCGACGCTGTTGGGCAACAAAGGGGGCACGCTGGCAGGTGCCAAGGGTTTGTCGACCGGGTTGGCGCGCTGGGGTGCATCGTCTTGGGCTGCATCGGCTTTGGCTTTGGCTGCCTCGGCTTTGGCTTTGGCTTTGGCTTTGGCTACATCGGCCTTGGCTTTGGCTGCATCGTCTTTGGCTGCATCGTCTTTGGATTTGGCTTTGGCTGTATCGGCTTCGCTGCTGCCGAGGGCTTTTTTGTCGCGCTTGGCCTTTTTGGGGGTCTCTTTGGCAGACTCGTCTGGCGCGCCTACTGAGGGCACAGTTGGTGTCGGTATCGGTGGTGCTGTTATCGCGGGTGCGGTCGGCGCTGGTGCGGTTATCGCGGGTGCGGTCGGCGCGGGTGCGGTCGGCGCTGGAGCGGTCGGCGCTGGAGCGGTTGGCGCTGGAGTGGGTATGGCTGGAGGGGCAGGCGGTGCAGTTCGGTTCTGGGCGGCCGGTGCCGTTGCAGCAGGTGCAGGGCGTAACGCTGACTGTGGCTGCGGTGTAGGCAAAACCATCACTGTGCCCGGACGGGCAGTTTGGATGGGTTGGTTGGCGTTGTCTGCCCCCAACAACACACCATCGGCCTCACGCAAGTAAGCCTGCACCGTGGGGTGGGCCCAGTCCGACTCGTTGCGCAAGAACCAGGCTTTGTCGCGTGCGCCCTGAACGATGAGGTGGATCACAGCGCTCTCGATGGCTTCTTTGACGGCCAATTGGCTGGGTTCGTTGGAACTGAAACCACCCTCAGCCTGCAGCAATTGCTTGTAGGCCACATAACGGTAAATGCTGCCGTTGAAAGAATGTGAGTAAATGGTTTTGGTGACCAGCACGCTGTTGATCACCTGGCCCGAGCGCACATCCACACTGCGCAGGTTGACGGTGACCTGGTCGATTTGGTATTTGATGTCGGCCCCAATGCCCAGCAAGTTGGCGCCTTCGCCCCCGGTGCGCACGTTTTGCTCGTAGCCGGTGATGCCGCCTTCAATGATGAACCAAGCTGGCAAAAGTTGCGGGTAGTTGGCGGGCGCACGGTTTTGGTCGCCGGGCGATTCGATGGCGCGGGCAATGCGTCGCTCGGTCAAGAGGTTTTGCAGGCCTTCGCGTTCAATGGGGATAAACCAATTGGAGTCAAGCAGGGCCTTGACCAGCAAGGCACCGGCCCCTTGGGTCACAGCGTTCGACAAGTTGCTGTCAGGCTGCGGCTTGAACTGACCGGACATGTCGCGAAAGGCATAGACACCCACCGGAATGCGGTATCTGGGGTCTGGCAGGCGCACCAGCTCGCGCGTGATGCGGTTGCCGGGCGTGAGCACCGCGTCGGAACGGCTGGTCGCTGGCGGCACCACGCTGGGCGGCGACAAAGGAATTTGGCTGCAACCCGTCAACAAGACCACACTGGCTGCGGCCAAACGCGTCCATGCACGCGAAGGGCTTGGACTTTTGAAACGGCTCATTGCAGGCCCCCGAGGGCGTTGATGTTGATCGACGTGGCTTGCCCGCTGGTGATGTCGGTGGTCACCAGGGTGAGCCCGCCGGTGGCCGGGTCGGTGGTGATTTGGATCTGAAAATTACCCGCCCTGACGTTGGTGCCCATCTCGGGGTTGAAGTTGCCTTTGGCATCGAACAAACTGTTGATCGCGGTGGATTGCAGCCTGCTGATGATGGCAGACTCAATGTTGGCGGTGAACCTTTCCAGCGATGTCTGTGGCGGCTTCGCCGGGGCTTTGTAGTCGTTGATCGCATTGGCGTTGGCTTGCAGGCCTGCCGAGTTGAGCGGACTGCCGCCAAAAGTGGGGTTGACCGGGACATAACGCAACTCTGACGCATCTGCGCTCAAAGACAACACGCTCAAGAGCAGGGGGGTCAGCCAGTGGCTGAAAGGTATTTTTTTCATAAAGCGCTTTTGTGCAGGGGCTGTGGTTTACCAGCCCGATTGGGCCAGGTCAGGGTCTTTGAAAAGCAAGCGGTCCACTTCAATTTCGGACACGCGGGCAAATGAAATGTCCACGGCTTCGGCGCTCATGGCCAACAGAGTGCGCCAATCGCGGGGCAAGCCTCGGCGGAACAAAACGGCATCGTCGGAAATGACCAAAATTTCGGAACCGCCCCGAGGATAAGGTCGCTCTTTGACAACAATGTTAAATTTGTCGAAACCTTCTTTTGTATTCCAAAGTTCGACAAATTTAGAGTGAAACAACTGGCCGAAACTGGTGGTGACTTGGCGGCTAACAATCCCGCCATATTCCATCAGCGGGTCGCTGCTGACTTGGGCCTGGGCACCCCAAGAAGCCAAGACCATCAGCAACAGACAACGATGGGCGATTTGTTTCAACACCACAGCACCCTTTAGACCACAAAGCTCTTGTCGATGAGCAGTGTTGCAAAGCGGTCAATTTCCAGTTCATCTGTGAAGAAACCCGTGTACTTGTGGTACCTGCCTGAGTTGTCTTGGCTGCCCGTCGCATCAAAGGTTTCGTTGAATTCTTCCTCAAAGCCATCGCGGTCGACCACGATTTTGGTGAGGGGGTCTAAGTCTGTGACGCTGGCCGATTGGTCACCACTGGCACCATCGATGCGCAAGCTGTAAACGTGGCTGGAACCGAACACCTGGCTGGACAGACCAAAAATGTCCTGGGCGCTGATGCTCACGCTGGCATCCCTCCCGGTGAACTGGAAAATTTCAAAGTCTTTCAGCAACTGGCCTGTATCCGGATTGTTGAACTGCGAAAAGTCCAATGCCATGTCAGCCACTGTGAACCGCATGGTGTCCGTGCCTGCGCCACCGTCCACATAAGCAAAACCCAGACCGTCGGCATTGGAAACCGTGACCAGGTCATCGCCTTCTTTGGTCAACAAGACATCACCTGGTGCTTTGAACAAGGAAAAGCCCGTGTCGTCACCGCTGGTGCCTTGGTAAAGCTTGGCGGCAGCAGCGCTGGTGTGGTTGATGGTTTTTGTGCTGGGGTTAGGTGGAATGTCGCTCACAAAAATCAAGGGCTGATACACCGGCAGCGCCGCTTCGTTGCCCGCCGCATCCGCCAGGATGGCGCTGAGCCAAGTGAATCCAGCCACCTCGGTCAGACCCGTCAGTTGGTAGCTGTCTTCGTCAATGGTCAAGCCCTCAGGCAAGGTGCCTGTGGCGTCTTCCATCGACACCACATACACACCCGCACCGGCATCGGGCACATAGCCCATTGCTGTGTTGATGGACACAATGTGCGGCTTGAGCTGCAAGGGCAAGACAGGCGCCACGGTATCGACCGTGAAAGTTTGGCCCACCACTTCTTGGCTTGCATTGCCTGCCTCATCGGCAGCTTTGATGACGGCTCGGTAAACGCCGTCCAGCAAATCGTCAGACAGCGACGCTGTCCAAAAACCACTGTCATCGGCCTGCACAGGCTCCAGCTCTTGAACCAGCTGCCAAACACTGATGCCATCCCATTGTTGGACGCTCAGGGTGACGAAGGCCAGTGCTTCGGCTTGACCTTCGAACACCGGTGCCACGTTGTTGGTGATGCGGTCCGCCTGGCTCACACCCGTGTCATTGTCGGCATAGGCCGAGAAATCTGCCAATGTGGGCGCTTCGCTCATCTCGGTGTCCACCTTGAACGTCTCGCCAAACACCACCCCGCTGGCGTTGCCCGCCGCGTCCACCGCCACCACCTCGGGCGTGTACTGCCCATCGGCCAACTCGTCCACCGTCACCGACCACTCGCCGCCCACC
>JAIXRJ010000013.1 GCA_027485235.1 Comamonadaceae bacterium | reverse complement strand
TCATGACCAGCCAGGTGGCGCGCAACATGATCAACACCTTCTTCTTCAACATGAACAGCATCAAGGGCGGCCAAAGCCGACCCAAGGCTGCGCCGCGCTACAAGCCGCAAAAAGTGGGCATTTTGGGCGCGGGCATGATGGGATCGGGCATCGCGTACGCACAAGCCAGCAAAGGCATCGCCACTGTGCTCAAAGACGTAAGCGTGGATGCCGCCGAAAAAGGCAAGGCCTACAGCCACAAGCTCACGCAAAAGCGCGTGGACAACGGCCGCATGACAGCAGACAAACAAGCGGCTTTGTTGTCACTGATCCAGCCCACCACCAGTGCCGCAGACCTGAAAGGTTGCGACCTGATCATCGAGGCCGTGTTTGAAAACCGCGAACTCAAGGCCCGCGTCACGCAAGAGGCCGAGCCGATGTTGGCCGAAGGCGGCTTCTTTGCCAGCAACACCTCCACCTTGCCCATCAGCGGCTTGGCCACGGCCAGTGCCAACGCCCACAAATTCGTCGGCATCCACTTTTTCAGCCCTGTCGACAAGATGCAGCTGGTGGAGGTCATTCGAGGCGCGCAGACCGACGACGAGACCATCGCCCGTGCTTATGACTACGTGCAGGCGCTGGGCAAGCTGCCGATTGTGGTGAACGACTCACGCGGTTTTTACACCAGCCGCACCTTTGGCACCTTTGTGATGGAAGGCGCGGCCATGCTGGGCGAGGGCATCCCCGCTCCCGTGATTGAAAACTTGGCCATGCAAGTGGGCATGCCAGTGGGCCCACTGGCCGTGCTGGACGAAACGGCGCTGTCGTTGTCGGTGCATGTGCTGGACCAAACCCGGGAAGACTTTGCCAAAGAAGGCAAAACCCACACCGCCACGCCCGGCGAGCTGTTGGTCGAGCGCATGGTCAAAGAACTCAAGCGCCCCGGCCGCGCCGCAGGCGGTGGTTTTTACGACTACCCCGCTGGCCAAAAGAAAGTGCTGTGGCCTGAACTGAAAACCCGCTTTGAAAAAGCCGACGTGGTCTACAGCCAGCAAGACATCAAAGACCGCCTGCTGTACCGCCAAGCCGTGGAGACCGCCCGCTGCCTGCAAGAAGGCGTGCTGACCTCGGTGCACGACGGCAACATCGGCTCTATTTTCGGCATTGGCTTTCCGGCCTGGACCGGCGGCGCGCTGCAGTTCATCTATGGCCAAGGCTTGGAAGCGTTTGCCAAACGCTGTGCAGAACTGGCCGCAAAGTACGGGGCGGGCTTTGTGCTGACGGCGGAAGTGATTGACAGCTTGAAGCAGCATCAGCCGGTGTATTAAGGGGCAGGCCCGATAGGGCTTGCAACAAAAAACGCAGCGCTTGGGGGACTGGGCGGCTGCGTTTTTTTACATCACACCGCTTTGACGCGCACCCCGCCGATCACCCCCGCCACCAGCAGCGCAATGCCTGCCAGCGTCAGCGGTTCGGGCCACTGGCCACGCAGCCAGAAGGCGTAGGCCAATGCGGCCAGGGTTTCGAACACGATGAGTTGGCCCGCCAAGGCGGTGGGCAAGCGTTGGCTGGCGGCGTTCCAGCACAGGGTGCCCAGCCACGAGGCGAACAGCGCAATCGCCATCATGAGGCCCATGAATTCGAGGGGGCGCGGCCCCAAGGGCATGGGCAGCGGGTTGTGCGTGGCAGCGGCCCAAAGCCAAAACGCGACATAGCCCAGCAAGGCCAGCGGCAACGTGGCCAGGCCTTGCGCGGTGGCCCACACGCGTGGGTTGCGCTCGGGGTGGCCGCGCAGCCAGTCGGCGTTTTTCAGGGGGTACCAGGTCCAACAGACCACTGCACCTACGGCCAGTGCGGCCCCGGTGATGTAGCGGTCGGTGTCGGCATGTGGGTTTTCCAGCAGAGCGGTCCACTCCACCTGGTTGACACACGCGATGCCCAACAAAATCAGCGCCAATTGCGGAGCCAGTTTCAGCCACGGAAAACGCCCGTCGCGCTGGTGGTTGAGCAAGTTGGCTGCGACCGCAATCACCACCGGCAGCGTGCCGATGAGCATGGTGGGCAGCGCGCCACCCGCACGCTGGATGGCGCTGGACAAAAACAGGTAATAAAGCACGTTGCCAATGGTGGCCAGCTTGAGCGCGGCGAGCCAGTCGGCGCGGGTCAGGCGTTTGATTTCAGCCCGGTCGACAAGGGCCAAGGGCAGGGCGATCAGGCCAAAAGCCAGATAGCGGCCAAAGGTGTGCAGCGCGGCAGGGTATTCGGGCAGCATCAGCGGGCCGACAAACACCAAGCCCCACATCATGCCGGCGGCCAAAGAAAAGAAGATGCCGCCCCAGAGGGCGTTGGTGGTCTTGGACATGCGTCTTGAAGAAAGGTGTCACCTCTGATTGAACGTCGTTCAGGGTGCGGATTATCCGTGGCTCCAATGGGCCCAACGTTTTAAGCCATCTTTCATCGCATGGATTCACCTTGGGGTCGAGCTCACGGGCAAAGCCAGCACCCGCTTGATGTGTCATGAAAAATTCATGCCATTTTCTTTTTGATGTCATGACCGCATTGGATGATTGACACAAAGATCACATGGAGTGTCCTCATGAAAGAGTTGCCAAACCCCACTTTCGCACTGTCGCCGACGAATTTGCCCAGGGGGTCACTTCATCCGGCGCCGTCCAACCCTGTTGTGGATTTCCTGCCTCGCCGTGCCAAAAGCGCGATTGAAGTCAGTTGGGCAAAACATCAAGACGAAGTTCGCGAAGCACAACGACTGAGGTTTGATATTTTTGGCAACGAAATGGGTGCCCGATTGTCCACCAAGTTGGACGGTCACGACATCGATTTGTTCGACGACTACTGCGAGCATTTGCTGGTGCGTGAATCTGAAACAGGTCAAGTGATCGGCACCTACCGCGTTTTGACACCCGAGCAGGCCAAACGTGCGGGCAGCACCTATAGCGACACCGAGTTTGATTTGACCCGTTTGCGCGGTATCCGCAGCCGCATGGTTGAACTGGGCCGCAGCTGTGTGCATGCCGACCACCGCCAAGGCGGGGTGATCATGGCCTTGTGGGGAGCCTTGTTCGAATTCATGGAGCGCAACCGGCTGGATGTGATGATTGGGTGTGCCAGTATCCCGATGCTGCACAACGGCGTGGTCTCAGGCAATGTGGCTGCCAGCATTTGGCACCAGTTGCGCGAGACGCACATGGCCCCCATCCAATACCATGTGCGCCCGCGTTTGGCCTTGCCTGTCGATGCCTTGGAGCACGATTTGTCCATTGAGCCACCGGCGCTGATCAAAGGTTACTTGCGGCTGGGAGCCAAAGTCTTGGGCGCTCCCGCATGGGATCCAGATTTCAACACGGCCGATTTGCCCATGATGATGCAAACAGCCGACATTCCGGCACGTTATCGCCGCCATTTCTCTGGGAGCGTTTGATGCAAGTGCCGATCGAGAACTTGCAAGCCCCCGCGTTTTTTGAGGCAGCTTCCTTGGCCGCGAGACCCCCCGACCAGGCCGCGGACGGCGTGCACGCGGCTGCGGCTGCGGCAACCGAAGACGACGATTCGACCTCAGACCGCCCGCGTTTGCGGGCGATTTTCATTTCAGATCTCCACATTGGCACACCCGGCTTCCAAGCCGAGGCCTTGCTCGATTTTTTGAAACACCACCGCAGCGACACGCTGTACCTGGTGGGCGACATCGTGGACGGTTGGCAGTTGCGCCGCCGTTGGTTTTGGCCGCAAAGCCACAACGATGTGGTTCAAAAACTGCTTCGCCGTGCACGCAAAGGGTGCCGGGTGATTTTTGTGCCGGGTAACCACGATGAGTTCGCACGGCACTTTGTGGGTCACGCATTCGGTGGTGTGGAGGTGGTGCATGACACGGTACACACCACCGCGACAGGGATGAAGTTGTGGGTGGTTCACGGTGACCATTTTGATGGTGTGATTCAGTGCGCCAAGTGGCTTGCTTATGTTGGGGACTGGCTGTATGAGTTGACCTTGAGGCTCAACCGTCACCTCAACAGCTGGCGTGCGCGCATGGGTTTGGGGTATTGGTCTTTGTCGGCCTATTTGAAGCTCAAGGTCAAGAAGGCCGTGAACTTCATCAGCGACTTTGAAGTGGCTGTTTCCAACGAGGCCAAGCGGCGCGGCTTCAACGGTGTTGTGTGTGGCCATATTCACCATGCCGAGATCCGCGAGATCAATGGCATGTTGTATTGCAACGATGGGGATTGGGTTGAAAGCCGAACCGCCCTGGTCGAGCACATGGACGGTCGCTTGGAAATCATCCATTGGGCCTCGGGTGAAGCGGTGACGGTGCGTGAACTGCAGGCATCACAAGCTTTCGCCTGAAACGGGCCTGGGTGACTGACGCAGGGCATCTGCAAACCCAGTGACGGGTCAGCGGCTTGCAGGCCGCGATGAGGGTCTTGTTGCCTTCGTCAATTAAAAGGCTTTCGCATGATCGGCAACGATTTGATTTGATTTTTTCTTAGAATCAGTACTTCAATGAGTTGGAATTAAACACATGCGCACTGAATCCCCGGCCAATTTGAGCGATAAAGTGAGCAGTCCCTTGCTCGACCGGGACCTGAGCATTCTCGCCTTCAACGAGCGGGTGCTCGATTGGGCGCACCGGCCCGATGTGCCTGTGCTGGAACGCTTGCGTTATTTGTGCATTGTTTCGTCCAACCTCGACGAGTTTTTTGAAGTGCGTGCCGAGCCCCATGTGATGGGGGCATTGCAAGGTTTGCGCAGCGGTCCTTATTCGCAGGAAAGTTTGGCGGCCATTTCTGAACACGCCAATGGCATGGTGGCGAGCCAATATGCGCTGTACAACAATGACCTTTTACCTGCATTGGAGCGTCAGGGTTTTCGGCTGCTTTCGCATGGCGATCGCAATGCCGAGCAGCGCCGTTGGGTGAGCAGCTATTTCCGGCGCGAAGTGCAGCCCCTGTTGGTGCCGGTGGGACTTGATCCCGCGCATCCCTTTCCCAAAGTGGCCAACAAGTCCTTGAACTTCATTGTGCAGTTGTCTGGCAAGGACGCATTCGGTCGAACCAACGAGATCGCCATCGTCAAGGTGCCACGGGTCTTGCCCCGATTGATTCCCTTGCCCGCCAAATGGTGTGATGGGGCCACTTCTTTTGTGCTCTTGTCGAGTGTGATCCGAGCGCACTTGGGTGAACTTTTTCCGGGTCGCGAGGTGGGACAGTTCTCTCAGTTCCGGGTCACGCGTCACTCGGATTTGGCCGTTGACGAAGACGATATCGGCAATTTGCGCACCGCACTGCGCGAGGGTCTGCAGCACCGCAACTACGGCCAGTCGGTTCGGCTGGAGGTCTCTTCCGATTGCTCGCTCAGACTGGCCGAATTCTTGCGCAAGGAGTTTCAGTTGCCCGAGTTGTCGGTATTCCGTGTCAATGGACCGGTGAACCTGGTGCGTTTGATGCAATTGATTGATCTGGCCCAGGCACCTCAGTTGCTGTTTCCGCCTTACAAGTCGAGTTTCCCGGTGCAGTTGCCCAGTCAGGGCGCCATCTTGGCCCGACTGCGACAAGGTGATGTGCTTTTCCACCAACCCTTTGAGAGTTTTGATGGTGTGCTGGCGTTCTTGCGCGAGGCGGTCTTTGACCCCCATGTGCTGGCCATCAAGCAGACGATTTACCGCACGGGCAGTGACTCGGCCATGATGGATTTGTTGTGTGAGGCCGTGCGCCAAGGCAAAGAAGTCACGGCGGTGGTCGAGCTCAAAGCCCGTTTTGACGAAGCTGCGAACATCAACTGGGCCGAACAACTCGAGTCGATCGGCGCCCAGGTGGTTTATGGTGTGGTGGGTCTGAAGACCCACGCCAAAATGCTCTTGATCACGCGCCGGGAAGGCCGCCTTTTGCGACGCTATGGGCACTTGTCGACGGGCAATTACAACCCGCGCACGGCCAAGCTTTACACCGACATCAGTTACCTCACAGCCGACGCTGGCATCACCGCCGACATGGACCAGCTTTTCGGCCACTTGGCCAGCCAAAGTCGTCTGCCCAAGATGAAGCGTTTGCTGGTGGCACCGTTCACCTTGCACGCCGACATGCTTTCGCGCATTCGAGCAGCGGGAGCGGCTGCACAGGCGGGGCGGGGTGGCCGCATTGTCTTGAAGATGAATGCGCTGACCGATATCCCCCTGATCGAAGCCTTGCTGGCTGCGGGCCAACAAGGCGCCAGAATTGATCTGATCGTGCGTGGCGCATGCATGCTGCCTGCAGGCGTGCCGGGTGTGAGTGAAAACATCCGGGTTCGCTCGGTGATTGGCCGCTTTCTCGAGCACTCGCGTGTGTTCTATTTCCGCGCTGGTGAGACGGAATCCCTGTACTTGTCAAGCGCCGACTGGATGAATCGCAACATGATGCGTCGCATAGAACTGGCATGGCCAGTCGATGACCCCATCTTGCGCCAACGCATCATCGATGAATGCTTGCTGGCTTATTTACACGACAGCAAAGATGCCTGGGACTTGGGTCCCGACGGTCGTTACCACCGTGTGGGCATGAACACCTTGGGGCATGGGGCACAAAATGCTTTGATGGCACGTTACAGTGAAAACACTGGGGAGTGAAGTTCATGGACTTGATCTTGTGGCGACACGCTGAAGCCCACGAAGCCGAGCCAGGGCAGGACGATCTGCAAAGGGCCTTGACCACCCGTGGCGAAAAGCAAGCTGCACGCATGGCTGTTTGGCTTGACCGCCAGCTGCCTGCGGGCGTTCGGGTGTTCAGCAGCCCAGCGGTGCGTACCGAGCAAACGGTGCGTGCTTTGGGACGCCGCTACAAATTGCGCGATGCCTTGTCGCCCGGCGCAACGGTGGACGACTTGCTGGAAGCGGCCGGTTGGCCAGAGGCCAAATACCCGGTGGTGTTGGTGGGGCACCAGCCGACGCTGGGGGCATTGGCGGCACGCTTGTTGCAGATGGGGGAGGGTGAATGCCCCATCCGCAAGGGCGCCGTCTGGTGGTTGCGCAGCCGTCAACGTGAGGGCGTCCTGCAGACGGTGATCGTGTCGGTCACCGTGCCTGATCGCCTGTAAACCCTCAAGCTTTGCTGGGTCGGCCCGTCTTCACAGTCGGGATGGCGGCCAAGGCTTTCTTGAAGCTGGCATCTGGCAGCCCCGAAATGACCTGCAGTCCGGCGCGGATCAACTCGCTCTTCTTGATCTCGACGCCCAGAGACATGGCGCGTTTTTTCATGTCGGCAATTTGGGTGAATTCGGTTTTGGGGATGGTGAAGCTGTCGCGCACGACTTTCTGTTTTTTATCTTTGACCGCTTTGGCTTTGGCCGCTTGAGACGGGCTCACGGTGGCTTCGGTCGGCGCCGCCTTGCTGGCAGCCTTGCGAGGTGCTGGGCTTGGCGATTTGGCGGGTGCGGCCTTGGAAGCTGCTTGCGGTGAGTGTTGGCTGGCTTTGGGCTTGGCTTTTGGAGAAGCGGTGCGGGCTTTTTTGGCGGGCGCTTTGGCCGCAGCCTGAGGGCCTGGGTTCACGGCCTTGCTGGCAATGGTGTTAGGTGCAGCGGGCTGGTTGCTTGTTGAGGTTGCTGTCATGTGATCTCCTTTTAAAAACGGTGCATACAGTTTAAGCCGATGCTGTAGGAAAATCAAGCAAGGCCCACACCGATCTTTTGATCACCGATTTCCTCAAAGGATTTGCACCTTGAGTTCCCAGCCTGTTTTGAACCAAGCGACGCTTTCTTCGCTCAGCAAATGAGCCGATTGCGGCCATTGTTCGGCCCATGACGTGCCCAGTTTGAGCCTGGCCGTTTGCCTTGCGCCATCCACGCTCAGTTCGATCGGCGTGGTGTCCGGGTCGCGGCGGGCGTGGCAAAGGATCACGCTCATGCGCAAGGCCATGAGCTGTTGGACAAACACCGGGTCCTGCAAAGGCGCATCGAGCTTGCGGATCTTTCCACGGTGCCCAAGCACCAGCTGGCTCAGGCGGTGCAATTCGTCGATCGTGAAGCCTGGCAAGTCGGTGTTGTCCAGGATGTAAGCCCCGTGTTTGTGGTAATCGCTGTGAGAGATGCGCATGCCCACTTCGTGCAACTGCGCCGCCCAATGCACCTTGCGCAAATGACGTGTTGTTTGCGTTGCATCGCCGTCTTTGCCCAGCATGCGGCTCAACAGTGTTTGTGCGGTGCGCGAGACGCGTTCGGCCTGCAAGAGGTCGGCGCCAAAACGCTGTGTGAGCCAATCCACCATGCTTGAGCGCACATCGGCTTGTGGGCTTTCACGGTCGATCAGGTCGAACAAGGCGCCATGGCGCAGAGCGCCTTGAGCGGCCACCATTTCATCAATTTGCAGCAGATCAAAAACGGCCCGCAAGACGGCCAGCCCGCCCCCGATGACCGGTCGGCGGTCTTCCTTGATGCCCTCGACTTTGATGTATTCGGGTTTTTGCGCCTTGAGCAATTTGTCTTTGAGCCAGTCGAGCCCACCACGCGTGATCAAACCCTCGGGCCAGCCGGCCAAGGCCAGCACATCGGCCACCGCGCCCACCGTGCCCGATGAGCCATAGCAGGTGTCCCAACTCTGGCGCGGGTACTGCATTTGCGCCTCGTCCAAAACGGCCTTGGCCGCAATTTCAGCGGCTTTGAATGCCGAGTTGGTCCACTGTCCATCCGGAAAATACCGCATCGACCAAGCCACGCTGCCCACGCGGTAAGACTCCAAGGTCTGGGCTTGTGCGTTTTGCCCGAGGATCAACTCTGTGGAGCGGCCACCGATGTCCACAACCAGCCGACGCTCTGTGGATTGGGGCAAGAGGTGTGACACACCCAGGTAAATCAGGCGGGCTTCTTCGCGGCCGGTGATGACTTCGATCGGAAAACCCAAAATGTCTTTGGCTTTGCTCAGGAAGACCTCACGGTTGTGGGCTTCGCGCATCGTCTGTGTCGCCACAGCCCGCACCTGACTGGGCTCAAAGCTGGCGATCCGCTCGGCAAAGCGCGCCAGGCAGTCCCAGCCGCGTTGCATGGCTTCTTGACTGAGGTTACGTTCAGCATCGAGCCCGCTGCCTTGCCGAACGGTTTCCTTGATGTATTCCACGCGCCGCAAATGCCCCGACTCCAATTGCCCGATCTCCAGACGAAAGCTGTTGGAGCCAAGGTCAATGGCGGCGAAGAGAGACTTGTTTTTCATGGCGGGATCGGTGTCAGGCGTGGCTTAAATTATGTGACGGATATTTGAAGGAATGATGACAAAACGAATTTATCTCCAGCATCGGGCCTCACATCGCCACTGACCATGCCCGTGTCAGCGCCGGGCTGCGGCCAAATTCGGCGATCAAATTCAACGCCATTTGCAGGTCTTGCGCTTGGCCTTGTGCACTTTGCTGCTGACGACAGCGCTGCCATCTTTTTTCCAGCTTTTTGCTTTGGCCTTGGTCCAGCAAGCTTTCCAGGGCGTAGCGCTCTTGCTTCAGCAAGAGACGGCCTTGGTGCTGCCGCTCCGGCTGAATCGGCCGTCGATGGGCTCGGATTTTGCGGCGCAAGCGTTCCAACCTGTGCAGGGCCCAAGGCTTGAACAACTTGTCCGGCCTTTGCTGCGGGACTGCGTCCATCTGCTGGGTCCAGCGTTGCTGGTGTTGGAATGCCGCGTGCACGGCCGGAGTTTGGAGCGCCAAAGTCAAGGCGTGGCGCAGGCGCAAGCGCTCTTGCCTCAGACCGCGCAGCAAGGTCACCCAAGCAGAGCCGACCGATTCAGGGTGGGACAGTTGCCATCTGGGCAAGGTGCTTTCCAGTGCCACATCCAGATTGCGCAATTGCCCCGTGAGGCGCCAAACCGTCTGAAGTGCGGCCCGGCCGTGCAGCGGGGGCTTGGGCAACAAGGGTTGGTAAAACTTGAGCAAGCATTTTTGGCGTCGCCATGCCACCCTTGCCAAGTGCAGCGTGTCGGATTGGTGCTGCAGGACCCACGCCCCCAACTGCGTTCGGGTTTCATTCAAGGAGTCCAGCAACAGGCTTTTCAAATCGGGCTTGATCCAGCCGCGCCCACGCCGACGTGTCCTGGTGGCGGCGGTCGGTTTGAGGGCGGACATGGTTCAGCGCAGTTTGAAATGGGCCAGGTCCAGTGGGGGGCTGGGCAGGGTTAGTGACAGGCCTTGGAGGGTGTGGACCAAGAGCTCGGCCACGAACAAATCCCGGTAGGCTTTGGAGTCTGCCGGCACCACATACCAAGGCGACTCGTCGCTGCTGGTCGATTGCAGGGCGCTTTCGTAGGCGTGCATGTACTGACGCCAGTGCTGCCGATCTTCAAAGTCGGAAGCCTGCACTTTCCAGTGTTTCAGGGGATCATCGAGCCTGGCTTGGAGGCGTTTTTTTTGCTCATCTTTGGAGATGTGCAAATAGCATTTGACAACGCTGACACCGCTGTCGTGGAGAAGAGACTCAAAGTGGCGGATGTGGTGGTAGCGCTCTTCGCACAGGGGCCTATTGATCTTGCCTTGCACCTTGGGCACCAGCACGTCTTCGTAGTGGCTGCGGTTGAAGATCACCATCTCCCCCAAGGCGGGCGTTTTGGCATGAATGCGCCACAAAAAATCATGCCTTTTTTCCAGCGCTTGGGGCACGCCGAACGCTTCGGCCCTGACGCCCAATGGGCTGATGTGCGCAAAAACGCTGCGAATGCAGCCGTCTTTGCCGGCGGTGTCCATGCCTTGGAGGACCAGCAGCAAGCCACGGGTCTTGCAGGCATAAAGCATGGACTGCAAACCGTTGAGCTGCACCGCCAACGCGTTCATGCGTGCGGGCCACAGCCCGTTTTGTGCCTCGCTGCGCGGGTCAGGCAAGGTCGGTAGGCTGGATAAATCCAGCGGCTTGCCATCGGGCACGCGCCAGTCAGACCAATGGATGATGTTCATGGCGGTTCCCTTCAAGCCCAACCGAAAGGCACGCCGGCCAAGTGCCCCAGCCATGCCCCCAGCCACACCGCTGCGATCACCAGCACCAGTCCGGGCAGGATCAAGGTCGCAAATGCCCACCCACCGGACCCGATGGCGACAGCCGCTTTGCTGATGGTGTTGGTGGTCACAGCCAACAAAATGCCCAGTTGAGCCTGTGCCAGTGAGGACTGCTCTTTGTGGACCAGGCTGCTCATGGAGGCCACGCTGGAATGCGCATCCACCAAGCCCGCCATCATGCTGGCCAAGAGGGCGCCCACATCGCCCATCCACTGGTTCAAGGCAGCGGTCAAGACCGTGATGCTCAAAACCGCCAAGCTGAGCAAGAGGGTGGTTTTGTGCTCGAAGGCATGGCCCTTCAGGTCCAGCTGGGGCGGCACCAAACCGGAAGGGTGGGTTTTGAACAGCCACAAGGCATACAGGCCTGCGGTGCCGCAGCCCAAGCCGATGGGCCAGGCCATGGGCAACAAAACAGCAGGGAGCATGATGGCGATCAAAAGTCCGAGTTGCACCATGGTGGAGACCGTGGACAGGACCGCCCCCATCGCGGCGGCAGTCAGCAGTGCGGGCTCGCGCCTTGCGGCCTGTCCCATGGCCAAGATGGTGGCCGTGCTGGAGATGAACCCGCCTGCAAAACCCGTCAGGGCCATGCCCGCCCGCATGCCCAGCGTCCTTTTGGCCATGTAGCCCAGGGCGCTGATGCTCATGACCGCGACCACGAAGCGGGCCAACTGGTGGGGGTTGATGGCCTGAAACGGCCCCGTGTAACGGTTTGGGCTCAAAGGTAAAAAAATCATGGCCGCGGCCAAGAAAACGATCACGTCCTTGAGTTCCTGCTCGGTGATGACTTGGTGCACGAACCGGTGCATCCCCTCGCGAGCGGCCAGGATGGCCGCCAAGGCAATGCCCATGACGGCCGCCAATTCGGGCGATGGCCGTGCCAGCGCCCCCAACAAGCAGGTCAGCAGCAGGGCCACTCCAGAGGTCAAGTCCGGGTCGCGCCGCCGTGAGAGTTGGTCAGCACCCATGTTCAGCGCCACCAGGGCCAGCAAGGCCGCACTCACCAGCCATGGGGTGGACAAGCTTTGCGCGGCAAAGCCCAGCATCGCGGCACCGGTGAAGGTGCGGATGCCGGCCGACTGGCGTTGCAGCCCCATGCCTTTGCGGCGTTCTCTTTCTGTGCCCACCAAGAGGCCAATCCCTAAGGCCACGGACAGGGGAATGAGGTCTGTCGGATCGGAAAAAGTCAGCATGCGCAGGTGTTGGACATCAGAAAAGGCCATGAAGGCTCCGGAGCATTCCCACCAGGGGGGTGGACGCTAGGTCATCATGGGCGGTCGGGCACTCGGCTTCTGTTAGTTGAAACACACCGGTTTTTTTTCTGACATGTTCTTGTCACAATTGAGCCTTAAATTGGGAATTCGATAATCGGCAAGAACCGGGTTCGGTTTTTGCTGTTTTTTGTGAACCCTAAACAGGAGTGAACATGTTGAAAATGAAATCGTTGATCGCGGCCATTGGCCTGAGCGCTGTCGCAGTGGCCAGTTTTGCCTCTGACATCACCGGCGCTGGCGCCACTTTCCCATTCCCCGTGTATGCCAAGTGGGCTGAAGCCTACAAAGCAGCCACCAACGTGGGCCTGAACTACCAGTCGATCGGCTCTTCCGGTGGCATTCGCCAGATCCGCGCCAAGACCGTGACTTTCGGTGCCACAGACGCGCCTATTTCTGGCGCTGATTTGGACAAAGACGGTATGGTCCAGTTCCCCATGATCATTGGTGGCACTGTGCCGATCGTCAACTTGGACGGCTTCAAGCCCGGTGAGTTGCGCGTGACAGGCCCCATCTTGGCCGAGATGTTCTTGGGCAAGATCAGCAAGTGGAACGACCCCAAATTCGCTGCCTTGAACCCTGGCAAGAACCTGCCCAACGAAACCATCACCGTGGTGCACCGCGCTGACGGCTCCGGTACCACCTTCAACTTCACCGACTACCTGAGCGCCGTGAGCAAAGAGTGGGCCGACGGTCCTGGCAAAAACGCCACCATCAAGTGGCCAGCAGCGACTTCTGTGGGTGGCAAGGGCAATGAAGGTGTGGCGGCCAACGTCAACCGCGTCAAAGGCTCGATCGGTTACGTGGAATACGCCTACGTGAAAAAGAACAACATGACCTTCATGCAAATGCAAAACGCCGATGGCCGATATGTTGCCCCCGATGACCTGACATTTGCTGCTGCTGCCGCCAGCGCCGACTGGTTCAGCGTGCCTGGCATGGGCGTGTCCATGGTGAACGCCAAAGGCGCCTCCAGCTGGCCCATCAGCACGGCTTCATTCATCGTCATGTACAAGAACCCCGCTGACAAAGCCGCCTCCAACGAAGCGCTCAAGTTCTTCGATTGGTCCTTCAAGAACGGCAAGAAAATGGCCGCTGATCTGGACTACGTGGCCTTGCCTGACAGCCTGACCAACGACATTCGTTCCAAAGTTTGGTCACAAATTCAGAAGTAATTCTGGTGCTTTAAAACAGTGATCCGTCGGTTGACATCGCGTTCAACCGACGGATTTTCTGTTGATTTGATGGTTATTGTTGGATGGACTCCCGCATGCAAACTCCCCTCTCTACCGCACAAGACAGCAGCCAGATGCTGGCCGTGGCCAAGCGCCAACGGTTTCAAGATGTTTTGTTTCACAGATCCACCCAACTGTTCTCCTTGATCGTGCTGGGGGCATTGGCGGGCATCATCATTTCTTTATTTGTCAATGCCTGGCCCACCTTTGCCAAATTTGGTGTGCCCTTTCTCTGGTATGCAGAGTGGGACGTGAACAACGAGCAGTTTGGTGCGGCTTTTGCCATCGTGGGCACCTTGTCCAGCGCGGGCATTGCCTTGTTGATTGCCGTGCCCCTGGCTTTTGGCATTGCGGTCTTTTTGACCGAAACCTGCCCGGTCTGGTTGCGCCGCCCTTTGGGCACCGCCATTGAATTGTTGGCTGCCGTGCCCTCCATCATTTACGGCATGTTCGGCCTGTTTGTTTTTGCGCCCTTGTTTGCCGACTACATTCAAGTGCCTGTGCGCGACTTGTTGAGCGGCATGCCTTTGATCGGTTTCTTGTTTGGCGGCGCGCCCAACGGCATGGGCATTTTGTCCGCAGGCATTGTTTTGGCGTTCATGGTCTTGCCTTTTGTGGCGGCCGTGATGCGCGATGTGTTTGAAATCACCCCCCCCATCTTGCGCGAGTCGGCCTATGGCTTGGGTTGCACCACCTGGGAGGTCGTGCGCGGGATCGTGTTGCCTTACACCCAGAAAGGGGTGATCGGCGGCATCATGCTGGGCTTGGGTCGCGCCTTGGGCGAAACGATGGCGGTGACTTTTGTGATTGGCAATGCCAACCGCATGCCCACTTCGCTGTTCTCACCGGGCACATCGATCGCATCGACCTTGGCCAACGAGTTTGGCGAAGCGGCGGATTTCCACATGTCTTCATTGTTTGCACTCGGCTTCTTGCTGTTTGTGATCACCTTTGTGGTCTTGGCCCTGGCCAAGTGGATGATCAATCGGGCTGAAAAAGCCAAGGGGTTCTGATATGGCTGTGAACATGGATCAAGGGCTTTACCGCCGCCGCCGGATCGCCAATTCTTTGGGTATGGCCACTTCCATGGTGGCGATGGCTTTGGGCATCGCGGTGTTGCTGTGGATTTTGCTGGTGCTTTTTTCCAACGGCCTGGCCGCCCTGGATTGGGACATGCTGACCAAAGATACACCCGCACCCGGCACGGAGGGCGGTGGTTTGCGCAATGCCATCGTGGGCAGTTTGATGATGGTGGGTTTGTCGGTTTTGGTCGCCACACCGGTGGGGATTTTGGCCGGCATTTACCTGACCGAATACGGTGACCGCAGCAAAACCGCTGAGTTGACGCGCTTTGTGACCGACATCATGTTGTCTGCCCCGTCGATTGTGATCGGCTTGTTTGTCTATGCCATCTTGGTGGCCACCTTGGGCCGCTTTTCGGGTTATGCCGGCAGCGTGGCGTTGTCCTTGATCGCCGTGCCTGTGGTCATGCGTACCACCGAAAACATGTTGCGATTGGTGCCCGGCAGCTTGCGCGAAGCCGCGTTTGCCCTGGGCGCACCCCGCTGGAAAGTGTCCTTGTCGGTGACTTTGCGAGCTGCCAAAAGCGGTGTGATCACGGGCCTGTTGTTGGCCATTGCCCGCATCAGTGGCGAAACCGCACCCCTGCTGTTCACTGCTTTGAACAACCAGTTTTTCAGCACCGACATGAGCAAGCCCATGGCCAACTTGCCCGTGGTGATTTACCAGTTCGCCATGAGCCCTTACGACAACTGGATCCGTTTGGCTTGGGGGGGCGCTTTGCTGGTCACCTTGGCGGTGTTGTTGCTCAACATCTTGGCCCGCGTCTTTTTCAGGGAAAAAACATCTGTTTGATGCAGATTTGAAATCCCCATTCCAAACAATTTTTCGCTCTCACAGGAACCCACATGCCTGACAAAACACCGACCCAAAACGCCATTGAAGTGCGCAACCTCGACTTTTACTACGGCAAATTCAAGGGCCTGAAAAACGTCAACCTCAACATTGCCGAGCACCGCGTGACGGCTTTCATTGGCCCCTCGGGCTGTGGCAAGTCCACCTTGTTGCGCACGCTCAACCGCATGTACAGCCTCTACCCCGGCCAGCGGGCTGAGGGCCAGATCAACTTTTACGGCCAGAACATCCTGGACAAGGGCCAGGACCTGAATTTGCTGCGTGCCCAAATCGGCATGGTGTTCCAAAAGCCCACACCGTTTCCGATGTCGATCTACGACAACATCGCTTTTGGTGTGCGACTGTATGAAAACCTCAGCCGCTCGGACATGGACGAGCGTGTTGAGTCGGCCCTGACCAAGGCCGCCATCTGGAACGAAGTCAAAGACAAACTGGGCCAAAGTGGCCTGTCGCTCTCGGGTGGCCAGCAGCAGCGCCTGTGTATTGCCCGCACCGTGGCCGTCAAGCCCAAAGTCATCTTGCTGGACGAGCCCACCTCGGCCCTGGACCCGATCTCCACCGCCAAGGTCGAAGAGCTGGTGAGCGAGTTGAAGAAAGACTACACCGTGGCCATCGTCACGCACAATATGCAGCAAGCGGCACGCGTTTCGGACTTCACCGCCTACATGTACCTGGGCGAGTTGATGGAGTTCGGTCAAACCGAGCAAATCTTCATGAAGCCCGCTCGCCAGGAAACCGAAGACTACATCACCGGCCGTTTCGGCTGATCAGGAGCACCCCATGGACAAACACATATCAAGTCAATTCGACGCCGACCTGACCAAGGTGTCCTCGCGCGTGTTGGAGTTGGGTGGTCTGGTCGAATCGCAAACCCGCCACGCGGTCTATGCCCTGGCCCAGTTCAATGCCGAAGTGGCCGACCAGGTGATTGCCACAGAAAGAGAAGTCAACACCATGGAGGTCGAGATCGATGCCGAGTTGGCCTCGATCATCGCTTTGCGCCAGCCCACCGCACGCGATTTGCGCTTGCTGATGGCGATCTCCAAGATCACCGGCAACCTGGAGCGCGCCGGCGACGAAGCCGAGCGCATCGCCCGCATGGTCAAACAAATTTTGCAGCAAGGCAGCCCCCGCAATTTGCCATCGTCCGAGCTGCGCATCGCCTCCGACTTGGCCTCGGGTTTGCTGCGCAAGTCTTTGGACGCTTTTGCGCGTCTGGACGTGACCACCGCCTTGGTGATTTTGAAAGAAGACGACCTGATCGATGCCGAGTTCAACGGCTTTGTGCGCAAGCTCATCACCTACATGATGGAAGACCCGCGCACCATTTCGGCCAGCCTGGACTTGCTGTTTGTGGCCAAGGCGATCGAGCGCATTGGCGACCACGCCAAGAACATTGCTGAATTTGTGATCTATGTGGTCAAGGGTGCCGATGTGCGGCACACCGCTTTGTCGGACGTTGAGCAAGTCGTCAAATGAGAAGCCTGCCGCGAATTCTGATTGTCGAAGACGAGTCGCCGATTGCGGAGCTCATTTCGGTCAACCTGCGGCACAACGGTTTCCAACCGGTGTGGGCCATGGATGCCGAGTCTGCGCAACGTGAACTCGACGAGATCTTGCCCGATGTCATCTTGCTCGACTGGATGCTGCCGGGCGAGAGTGGCTTGGCCTTGGCGCGCAAATGGCGTTCAGCCGCCCGCACCAAAAGCGTTCCCATTTTGATGATCACGGCCCGAGGCGACGAGGCCGACCGCGTGGCGGGGCTCGATGCGGGCGCTGACGACTACATCGTCAAACCTTTCTCACCGCGTGAACTGTTGGCGCGCATCCGCGCTGTGTTGCGCCGCAGGGTGCCCGAGTCTGTGGGCGGCCTGCTCAAAGTGGCCGATCTGCAACTCGATTCAGACACCTACCGCGTGAGCTGGCAAGACAAACCCCTGAAGGTGGGGCCTACCGAATTCAAACTCTTGCAATACTTCATGCGTTATCCCGAGCGCGTGCACACTCGCGGCATGTTGCTGGACAAGATTTGGGGCGATCACGTCTTCATCGAAGAGCGCACGGTGGATGTCCACGTCAAACGCCTGCGCGAATCGCTGGGTGATGCGGGCGCTTTGGTCGAGACCGTGCGCGGCGCGGGTTACCGTTTGACATCGAACCCGGACGCTTGACCACGGTTCGCGTTGATGCTGGCCATCCTGTTTGAGTTTGTTTTTTGGGTCATGTTGGCTGCTTTTGTGGGCGGCTTGTGGTCGGGTTGGTCAGGTGCTTTGTTCTTGGCGTTTTGCGTCGCCACCTTCAACTTTGGTCTGTCGGCTTGGCGCAGCCAGCGCTTGGAGCGCTGGCTGCGCAGCACGGGTCTGGACCATCCCCTGAAATGGTCGGGGGTTTGGCTGGAGATCGGCCACCGCATTCAGCGGCTTTTGAAGCAGCGCGAAAAAGCCACGGCGGAACTGGAGCAAAGGCTCAGGGACTTTTTGCAAGCCATTCAGGCATCCCCCAATGGGGTGATCTTGCTCGACTCTGAAGGGCGCATCGAGTGGTGCAACGGCACAGCGTCGGCCCACCTGGGCTTGGACATTCACCGAGACCATCTGCAGCACATCGTGCATTTGGTGCGCGACCCCGTCTTTTCCAAATACTATGCGCAGGACAGGCACCACGAGGAGGTGACCATTGACGGCCGCGCGGCCACCTTGTCCAGAAACATCAAGTTGTCGGTGCACCTGCACGCTTATGGTGAGGGCCGCCAGTTGCTGCTCACGCGTGACATCACCACCTTGGCACAAGCCGATGCCATGCGCCGTGATTTTGTGGCCAATGTGTCGCACGAAATCCGCACACCCCTGACGGTGATGAGCGGATTCATCGAGACCCTGCAGGCCATTCCACTGGAAGACAGCGAGCGTCAACGCTATTTGCAGATGATGTCTGTGCAGGCCGAGCGCATGCAGTCACTGGTGGCCGACCTGTTGACCTTGTCGCAACTGGAAGGGGGCCTGCCCCCGCGCCAGCACAACACCATTGACCTCCCGGAGTTCATGGCCCACATCCAGTCCGATGCGATGGCTTTGTCGGCTGTTTTGTCCGGGCAAGAGGGTGATGAGCGCACGCCCGTACACGACTTCACTTTCTCAGAGGTGCCGGCTTGGGCCTTTTCAGGTGCCAGGTCCGAATTGATCAGTGCCGTTTCCAATTTGGTCAGCAATGCCGTGCGTTACACCCCGGCTGGCGGCAAGATTGAGCTCAGCTGGTTGCGCGATGCCGACCAGGTGACTTTCGCCGTGACCGACACCGGGCCCGGTATCGCAGCCGAGCATCTGCCGCGTTTGTCTGAGCGCTTTTACCGGGTCGACCGCAGCCGCTCCAGGGGCACGGGGGGCACAGGCCTGGGCCTGGCCATCGCCAAACATGTGGCGCAACGCCACGGCGGCGAACTGCGCATCGACAGCCAAGTGGGCAAGGGCTCTCGGTTTTCCTTGGTTTTTCCTGCCTCGCGTTTGGTCGAAACTGAGAACGCGTCGCCTGAAATGCCCGTCATTTCACGCGAGTGACTTTCTTTTGACTTCGATGTTTCATGAATTGCACGCATGATCCAGCCCAATCTGGAGATTGAGCAATGCGTGTGACAGTCATGGGTTCTGCTGACGTGGGTTTGGTGACGGGGGCTTGTCTGTCGGACTGGGGCTTCAAGGTCGTGTGCCTGCACAAGGACGAAGACAAAATCGAAGCCCTGCCAGCAATAGACATCGCCCACCACGGGCTTGGGCGCCGCAACGCCCTGTCCCTGGCCGCCGTGGTTGCGACCACGCCTGCTTGAGTGGCAAGGCGGCACATGCGCGGGGCTTTTGAATCCAAGGTCGCCGTGCGCATGCCCCGAGGCTTTTATTTCCTGATCGCTGCCCAGTTTGCTTCGGGCCTGGCAGACAACGCGCTGCTGATCTTGGGCATTTTCATTTTGACCGAGCAAGGCTACGCCGGATGGTGGGCGCCCTTTTTGAAGTTCTCGCTCAACCTGTCCTATGTCTTGCTGGCCTCGGTGGTGGGGCCCTTCTCAGACGCCTTCCCCAAGGGCCGTGTCATGGCCTGGATGAACGGGCTCAAAGTCGTCGGTCTGGTCTTCATGCTCACCGGCATGCACCCTGTTTTGGCCTTTGCCGTGATCGGCTTGGCCGCCGCCGTGTATGCCCCGGCCAAATACGGCTTGGTCACCGAAACGGTGCCGCCCTCCTTGCTGGTGCGTGCCAACGCCTGGCTCGAAGTGTCGGTGGTCATGTCGGTGGTGCTGGGCATTGCGCTGGGGGGGGCTTTGGTGGGCTGGTCGCAAGCGGTGGGGGCCACTACACCCGTGCACCAATTTTTGTCAGGCTTGTTCATGCGCACCGACACCTGGAACGCGTGCGCCGTGGTCGGGGGCATTTACCTGGCGGCCAGCATCCTCAATGCCCAACTCAAGCACCTGAGTGTCGGGCAGGTGATGGTGCCGCTGCGCTGGCAGGCGCTGCACTGGCGGCACTTTTGGCACAACAACCTCCTCTTGTGGAAAGACCGCTTGGGCGGCATTTCTTTGTATGTGACCACCTTGTATTGGGGCGTGGGCGCGGTCATGCAGTTTGCGGTGCTGGCGTGGGCGCAAGAATCATTGGGCCTGCCTTTGCAGCAAGGCGCTTATTTGCAAGCCCTGGTGGCGGTGGGTGTGGTCTTGGGGGCCTGGCTGGCAGGGCGGATTTTCAAACTGCACTCGGCCAAACAAGCCCTGCCCTGGGGCTTGAGTCTGGCCATTTTGTTGCCCATCGTGGCCATGACCACACACCTCGCGCTGGCCATCCCCCTGCTGCTGTGTGCCGGGGCGGCCGGCGGCATGCTGCTGGTGCCCATGAACGCCTTGCTGCAACACCGCGGCCGTCAAGTGCTCAGCCCGGGTCGCTCCATTGCCGTGCAAGGCTTCAATGAAAACCTGAGCGTGCTGGTGCTGCTGGGCGCCTACTCGGCCATGCTGGCCCTGCAAGTGTCCTTGCTGAGCATCATGTTCTTGCTGGCGCTCATGCTCTTGCTGGGCATGTGGCCCATGTGCCGGATCCTCTGGCGCAAACGCCATCGCAAGCTGTAGGCGCCGCGCCCTGCGCGCTTTGCGTATCTGCGTGGGAGCCGCGCCCTGCGCGCGATGGGGTATGGGGTGTGCTGGGAATCGCGCACGGGGTGCTGCTCCTACACAGATGGTCCGTCGCAGAAGCCGCGCCCTGCGAGCGATGGGGCTTGGGGTGCAGCGGCAATCGCGCACGGGGTGCTGCTCCTACACAGATGGTCCGTCGCAGGAGCCGCGCCCTGCGCGCGATGGGGCATGGGGTGCAGCGGCAATCGCGCACGGGGTGCTGCTCCTACACAGATGGTCCGTCGCAGGCGCCGCGCCCCTGCGCGAGATGGGGCTTGGGGTGCACCGGCAATCGCGCACGGGGTGCTGCTCCACCTAAGCTGGGTGCTCCTCCTGCCAGGTCAGGTGCTGCTTCTGCTCATCGCATGCTGCTTGTGTAGGTATTGGTAGTCATAGTGAATTCATCAATTTGTCATCTCAAATCGTCAAGATTGACAGTAAGTGACAAATTTTTGAAAAACTCAGCATTGACTTCATGCGCCCATGCATCCCACTTACACCGCACTCCAGCATGTTCATCCATAAACTCCTTGGTTTTTTCACATTCATGGGCCTTAGCGTGCTCGCCGGTTGTGGTGGTGGGGGATCCGACACACCAGCAGCAACCGTCAAAGATGCTTATGTGTACATGGCGGGCGGTTTCGTGGAAGGCTTGACCTACAGCACCGAAACCCAATCGGGCACCACAGGCCCCCGCGGGCAATTCAAGTACCAGCCAGGTGAAACGGTCACTTTCAAAGTGGGCAATCAAACCTTGACCCCTTACAAAATCAAGTTGAGTGCACCGCTGCCCTTGACCCACTTTGACATTTTGGGCACGCGCAACCCCAACGCCACAGCGATTCAAAACCTCAGCGTCCTGCTCCACATGCTCGACGAGGATGGCAATATCTCGAACGGTATCAAGCTCAGCAGCACCAAGCTGGATGCAGCCAATCGCGTCTCTGATGCTTTTGAGGCGGAAACTTACCTCAGTGCTTTAACGGCTGAAGCCGCCAAAGCGCAAATAGTGATGCCCAACTTGGGCACGGTGCTGTCCTTGTCTACTGCACAGATGAGGGTCGACGGCGTCACCGTGGCGCCCTATGCATTTGGCTCGGCCAGCTTCAACGAATTCAATTCCGTCATCACGCTGTCGGCCGAAGGCAGTGCCGATGCCAACTCCGACAATCTGACGTACAACTGGACCATTGCCTCCCGTCCCAAATCCAGCAGCGCCGCCATTGTCAACCCCACCAGCCGATCGCCCACCTTGGTGGTGGATGCCTTTGACGAGCCCTACATCTTTCGTTTGACCGTGACCGATTCCGGCGGGCTCAACAGCGTCTCAGCACCCGTGAGCATCACCGTAGCACGCAACCCGATTGCCGGTGTTTACACGCAAGTGCTTGATGAGAACACCCGTCAAGTGGTGGTCATCACCGACACCAGTGAGCTCTGGGGCTATGCCCTGTCCAACACGCCCAATCGCCTTCGCCGATTCACCGGGACCATGGCGCGTACCAGCGACAGCCTGCCCTTGTATGCAGTCACATCCATGACTCATCAAACGACGCAGCCCTGCCGCCCACCCTGTGCCGATCGGATGGATCTGACGGCCAACTTCACAGCGCCTGGCAGTCTGACCGTCACCAACGATTGGGCCAACACTTTCTTATTCGAGTCATTGGCCCCGACGCAGCTGAGTGCAGCGGTCTTGTCTGACAGGCCCCTGCTGATCGCCAACTTGGCTGGCACTTACCGTGAAAAAGATGCAGCGCCCGGCGAAAAAGACTGGAGGATCACGGCCCAAGGCGTGTTCAGTTTGTCCAAGACCTTGGCCGACGACAAAGTCACTCTGTGTGCGACAGGTCAAATTGCCATCAACAGAGATGGGCAAGTGCTCAACCGGCAAGGCTTTGTGACGAGTTTCAGCGTGCCCGTCAGCATTGAGTTCAGAAACGAATGCGATGAAAATTTTGACTTAGGTACGACCTCCACCGGTTACTTCATACCGGACCCCACGCTGGGCAAGGGGGGCTTCAGTTTCGTCGGCAAAAACGCATCGGACACACGCATGTTCCTGCGCCACTTCATCAAGCAATAAGCGCTGCCCAGACCGAATCGGCCATGACACCTCGCGCACGGGGTGCTGCTCCCGCAAGAGAGAGGTCGTAGGCGCCGCGCCCTGCGCGCGATGGGCTCAGGGTTTGCTGGGAATCGCGCACGGGGTGCTGCTCCTACAAAGCCAGGTGCTGCTCCTGCAAAGCCAGGTGCTGCTGCAAAGTCATTGCGGATGCACTGTCATGCACATGTCATGTCCAGGTCGTGTCTGTGTCACATGACAGTTTTAGTATTTCTGTCAATTCCGTGACATTGCACATCGCTTTAGCAACCCACTTTGATTGAATGCCGATATGACTACTTTTGACAAATCTCCCAGCGCCAACCAATCCGTCAAAACTGTGCTCAACGGCGTGAACCCGGTGCTTGCAAAAGGGTCTGCCGCAGCCGTTGCGCGCAATGACAAAGTGGGGCCCGAAATCCTTGCACTCAAAGTCAACAGCCTGCGCCCGAAAAAGCAAGACCAAGACCAAGACCAAGACCAGGCGCAAGCGCAAGAACAATTCGAAGCCGATGCCGCAGCCGTTCTGGACAGCACAGCCATGGCCTGGACGCCTGTTGCACAAGGGCCTGATGTGCTTTTGGCGCAAGCTGCAGCTAGCGACGGTGCCCGCACCGCCAGCGACGCGGCAGGGGCCAACAGCGGCATGAAAAACATCGACTGGGGGGTGGCGTCCAGCGCGCCCTCGGCCAAATCGGGTCTGGGCAGCATCTGGTCTGGCGCCGCACTTTTAGGCGGTCTTTTGGTGGGGGGTTTGGGTGGGGGCTCCAGCAAAACCAGCAGCAACAACGGCCCAGACAACACGCTCAAACTGACGGTGCAAGACGGCCTGATCGCCGGCGCCAAGGTGTACCGCGACGAAATAGACGAGAAGAACTTGGTGGGCACGACCGATGCCAATGGCCAATTGGTCTTGTCAGAACCCTTGAGGGGTTCGGGCGTGTTGATCGCCGTGGGCGGCACCAACACCGACACAGGCTTGGCCAACACCCTGGATCTGAAAATCGCCTTCTCCAATGGCCTCAGCGCCTCCAGCGTCGTCACGCCCGTGACCACCTTGGTGAGCGCGCTGCTGGACAGCGGCGCGGCCCCCAACCTGGCCGCAGCCGAAATGGCCGTCAAGCAACTGTTGGGCTTGTCCCCTGAACTGAACCTCAGCACTTACGACCCCATGGCCGCTGCCAACGCGGGCAGCAATGACGCACTGGCCCTGCGCAAAGCCGGTGCGCAGATCGTGCAGTTGGCCAGCCAAATGCCCGATGCAGAGCAGTTTTTCACCTCGCTGGCCAAAGAAGTCAAAGACGCCGACAACTGGGACGATTTGGTCAAGGACGACGTTTTTGTGAATGGCCTTCTGGCCGATCAGTTGTCGCAACTCACGGTCGGGGAGCGCGCCGCGCTGACCGAAACCATTGTGCAAGACATGGCAACACTTGGCGCCGCATCGGCAGCCAACTTGAGCGCGGTGCAACTGAGCGCAGCGAAGCTCTCGGTGGCCTTGCAAAATGACACAGGCACCGACAGCGCCACCCAGAACGACCGCATCACCACCGATGCCAAGTTGGACATTTTTGGTTACAACTCGGGCAAACAAGAGGGCATCGAGATGTCCATCGATGGTGGCCCATGGATTGCGTTTGACCCAAGCCAGTTGACGCCCACAGAGGGCGTGCAAACCATCCAAGTCAAGGTGCGTCAGGCGGGTTTGGCCAGCACCCAAAGCGATGAATTGAGCTTCACCTGGGTCAGCCAAGAAGCGGCATCGCCCCAATTGAGCTTGCTGGACGACACGGGCACATCGAACAGCGACCGCATCACCAGCAACCCGCAAATCACACTGAGCCAGGTCAGCAACCCGGCCATTGTGGTGGGCAGCCAAACATTCCAGGCCCAACTCGAGTACAGCCTCAACGGCGATGACTTCCTGGTCATTCCAGAGGGGGGCCTTTTCAACGCCTTGCAAGGCGTCCTGCCAGATGGCCAATACGACTTGCGTGTTCGCGCGCACTACCCAGGTTTGGCGCTTGAGTCTGATCTCGCTCGCCTGAGCTTCACGCTGGACACCGAAGCCACAGCGCCCCAAGGCTATGCCATCACGGCCGTGGGTGGTGATGTCCAGGACCCCGACAGCACAGACCGCGTTTTCAGTTCGCAAGGTGCCAGCAGCGTGCTGTTCACACTGAACCAAGCGCCCGAAGCAGGTGCGACCGTGACCCTGACCTTGGGTCAGAAAAGCCACAACGTCTTGCCAGATGCCAATGGGGTTTGGCAAGCCAGTATTGCCGTGGCAGACCTGAGGTCTGGAGCCAACACGCCGCGTATTCGCATCGTCGACGCTGCAGGCAATTTGGCCGAAGCCGACATGCCGTCATTCACAGTGGACAACCAAGCCTTTGTCTTTGACGAGTCGGCCACGCCCGAGCAAATCGCCACTTTGGCGCCTGAGAGCGACAGCTTCATGCAGGACAACGTGACCAACGTCAACCTGCCTGTTTTTGTGGGGCAAGCCGAGGCAGGCGCATTGGTCACCCTGAGCGATGGTCTCGAAGACATCGGCTCGGCCCGCGCCGACGAAAACGGCCATTGGCGCATCGTTGCCACCAAAGCGCTCGATGACGGTGAATATTTCCCCGAGGTCACGGTCACAGACAAGGCGGGCAACGTCAGCCAAGAAGCAGGCTATGGCGCCATGTTCACCATCGTCACCACCAAGCCGGAAAGCAGCGAAGTCTTGTTGGCCGATGTGGACCCCAGCTCAGATGAAGAGCTTTTGGCCTTGATCGAAGAAGCGGGTTTTGATGTCTCTGTCTTAACAGACCCGTACACCGATTCAGCTGCTTTGTTGGCTGCAGACATCACATTCGAGCTCACCAGTTTGGACACGGGTGCAGACACTGCCGACGGCATCACCATGTTCCCCATGCCACGCATCATCGGCACCGTCAGCTCGGAAAGCGCCACGGGCGATTTGCTGGTCTTTGTCACCCTGCGCGGCACAGGGCCTGATGGTGAACTCGACCCGGTCAAATTTGCTCCCACCACGGCGGTGGACGGTGAATGGTCGGTACAGGTCACGCAGCCCTTGGGCGCAGAGGGTGAAAGCCACACCTATGTCCCTTACATCACGGTCATGGACGGCGCGGGCAACATCACCCGCACCACCGGTGCCCCCATCGTCATCGACCGCCAGGCACCCGAAGAAGCCACGGTCGAACTGGTGCACGACGAAGACAACGACACCGGCATCGACGAAACCGACGGCCTCACGGCCAATCTGCAGCCCATGCTGCAAGGCACGGCAGAAGCTGGTGCCACCGTGGTGGTCGATGTGATGGCCGATGGGACCCTGGTTTACACGGCCACGGTGGAGAGTAATGGCACCTGGACGGTTCAAATCGAAGACGATTTGCCCGAAGGCGAGTGGACCCCGCAGATCACCGTGATCGACCTGGCGGGCAATGTCAGCGCGCCGATCGATGCGGAGGTGAGCTTCACAGTGGACGCAAGCGCCCCTGAAGCACCGGAATTCAATGCCTTTGGCGACACCGAGGGGAACGACACGGGCATCTTGACGGACGACTTTGTGACGGCGAACAACGCGCCCACGCTGTCGGGCACGGCCGAAGAGGGCTCCTTTGTGACGGTGACCGT
>JAIXRJ010000030.1 GCA_027485235.1 Comamonadaceae bacterium | reverse complement strand
TCGTAGACTTCCCTGTCAAGTGGACAGTTTGAAACTAGAGTCATTCCGTTCAAACACCCTTGGTAGGAATGCCACAGGCGGCACATCCCCCAGGGACTCGTGTGGTCGATATTCGTTGTAGTCCATCAACCACTCATCTGCAGCCATTTGCACCTCCGAGATGGAGTTAAACAAGTTGGCATCCAGAACTTCCACGCGGAAACTCTTGTTAAATCGTTCAATGAACGCATTCTGGTTGGGCTTGCCAGGCTGTATGAATAACAACTTCACACCGTGCCGCTCAGCCCAGTCCATAAAACCCTGTGATGTCATTTCCGGCCCATTGTCCATCCGTATGGCTTGTGGCTTGCCGTAGACCTCAATGAGCTGATCCATCACCCGAACCAATCGTCCTGATGGAATGGATGTCCCACATTCAATTCGCAAGGCTTCACGGTTACCCTCATCAATCACATTGAGCGTTCTAAACGGCTTGCCGTCGTACATCGTGTCTCGCATGAAGTCGAGTGCCCAGATGCTGTTAAGTTCCATCGCAGTGCCCAATGGCTGGCGCTCTCGCGTGATCACCCGCTTCTTGGCTTTGCGTTGCAGATTGAGCTTCATTGCGCAGTACACGCGATGAACCTTCTTGTGGTTCCATTCATGTCCATCTTCCCTGAGTCGATGAAAGCATTTCCAAAAGCCCCAGCGACTGCGCTTACTCACCATCTCATTGAGTGCGGCAATCACTGGCGCATCCTTGGCCGCCCAATCCACCGTGGGTTTGTACAACGCCGACCGCGAGAACCCCACGATCTGACAAGCTTTGTTGCGAGAGATGCAGTGCTCAGACACCATGCACTCCACTGCACAACGCTTGGCTGTCGGCGTTACAACTTTCGCGACAACACATCCTTGATGGCAGCGTTCTCCAAAGCCAGATCCGCATACATCCGTTTGAGACGGCTGTTCTCGGCTTGCAGCTCCTTGACCCGCTTGCGCTCATTGGCTGACATGCCAGCATATTTGCATTTCTATTGGCAGTAGGTCGCTGTACTGATGCCGTGTTTGCGGCACACCTCAGCTACAGCCAAGCCTGCTTCACCTTCGCCCAGGATCGCCAATATTTGGCTTTCCGTCAATTTCGACTTCCTCATCGCTCTTTCCTTCAAAACAGCGGAAGTCTCTATTTTCAGGTTGTCTACCGTTTAGGGAAGTCTACGTCTGCAGCGATGCCCATGGCGCGAAAGCGCGCCTTGAGCAATTCGTTGAAAACGACCTCGAACTGTTTGGAGCGCGCGTTGGTTGAATTGACCGACTTTTCGGTCTCTGACTTGTAAAACGAGGCGCCGTAAAAAAGAGACACCACAAAACAAAAAATCAAAATGGCGACAACAATGCCTGCATTGAGTTTTGCTTTTGGCGTGTTTTTTGTGGTTTTTCAATGTTTTTGTTTTCAAGCTTGTTTTGATTCATGGTCTGTTCTCTTAAAGCGAAATATTCCAATGGCTAGCCAGAAATTTTTTGCATTGTAAGAGAGTTAACTTGCTCTTTGCTTGAAGAAAATAATAATGTTATTGGTTGATAGGAGCCCATTAACTGGGGGTTTAATGTTCATTTTGTTATGGATATTTTCAAAACGGAATGAAATGTGTTGTGAAAAAATTCATTCAAATGGATTTTCCGTAAAGTCAGTCACCACATTTCGACCCATTTCTAAACGACCAGCCACACGAAGAGGGGCCACTGATGCATGTTCATGCGGGCAGGGCAACAGTGTGTTGACGCTTGGCCAATATTGACCCCCCACAGGGTCAGTGTTTGGTCGGCGTCAACAGGCCAAAGACCTTGCCTGCGTGTGGCGTGACCGCTGACGAAGGCGGACTTGCGTCAGCGGATTCACCCGGGTGGCCTTACCTCTTTGTGGCCGAGCTCTTCATCGAGTTCATCATGCTCTCGAAGCTGCCCTCGGCGAAGCGCGACCAAAGGATCTGGTCGTCACGGAACTTCTCAAAGCTGGCGTAGATTTTTCTCCACTTATCGTTGGTCGCGGAGAGCTCGGCATAAAGCTCGTTGGTGGCTTTCCAGGCGGCAGCGCCGACATCCTTTGGGAACGGCTTGAACTGCACACCCGCGCCGACCAGCCGCCGCAGAGCATCGGGGTTACGGGCATCGTATTTGGCCTGCATCTCGACGTGCGCGTCGCTGCAGGCGAGCTCGAAAATTTCCTGGTAATCCTTGGGCAAAGCCTCCCATGCCTTTGCATTGACGTACATGGTGATCTGGCCGCAAGGGTCCCAATAGCTCGGGTAGTGATAGAACTTGGCGATCTTGTAGAACCCCAGCTTCTCGTCGTCGTAAGGTCCCACGAATTCAGCGGCGTCGATGATTTTTTTCTCCAGCCCGTTGTAAATTTCACCTCCGGCTATGCTTTGCGGGACCACGCCCAGACGCTGCAGCACCACGCCGCCGAAGCCGCCGATCCGGAATTTGAGTCCCTTCATGTCGGCCAGGCTTTTGATCTCCTTGCGGAACCAGCCGCCCATCTGCGTTCCCGTGTTGCCGCATGCAAAGTTGACGATGTTGTAGTCACGGTAGAACTCGCGCAGCAGCTGCAGCCCGCCGCCCGCATACATCCAGGCCGTCATCTGGCGGGAGGTCATGCCAAAGGGAATCTGGCCGTCCAGCGCGAACGTGGGGTCCTTGCCGAAAAAGAAGACCGATGCCGTGTGCGCGCATTCCACGCCGCCGTTCTGGACGGCGTCGGCCACCTGCAAGGCAGGCACCAGCTCGCCAGGCCCTGCGACACTGATTTCGAACTTGCCGTTGGTGGCCGCGCTTACCCGCTTGGCCACGGAGACAGCCCCCCCGTAAATGGTATCGAGGGTCTTGGGCCAGCTCGAGGCCAGACGCCATCTGACCTGGGGCTGGGCGCGCACCACGGCGGGCGCGGCAAGGGCGGCGCCGACGGTGGCGGCCTGTATGAGGGAACGTCGTTGCATGGTTGTCTCCTGTGTGAAAGTTGAGGTTGTTTCAGGGTTGCGAAGCTTCATGTCTACTGGTATGATCACTACATGACTGATGATTATGTTACCAAATTGGAAGCGCGTCAACAAGGGGCGGGGCCCGAGGCGTCGCCGATCGCCCGCCGCAAGCTGTCGCACGAGGTGCTGGACCGCCTGCTCGTGCGCATCCGCTCGGGCGAGGCCCCGGCCGGATCCCTCCTGCCCTCCGAGCGCGAGCTGATGCAGGCCTTTGGCGTTGGGCGCCCAGCCGTGCGGGAGGCGCTGCAGGCGCTGGAGCGGATGGGGCTGGTCGCCATCGTGCACGGCGAAGGCGCTCGGGTGCTGGCGCTGTCGGCAGATTCGTTGATCGAGCAGATCTCGGCGTCGGCCATGCACCTGCTGTCCGGTTCCAGCGCTCTGCTGGAGCACCTGAAAGAAGCCCGGTTGCAGTTCGAAGTGGCCATGGCGCGGGCCGCGGCGCAACGCGCCACCCCGGAACAGGTCGAGCGGCTGCGCCTGCTGCTGGAGGAGCACCGCGCCAGCCTCGACGAGCCGGCGCGGTTCCTCGAAACCGACATGGCGTTTCACCACGGCATTGCCGCGATGTCGGGAAACCCGATCTACATGGCGGTGTCCCAGGCCATGCTGCAGTGGCTCGAACAGTTCCACCATGAAGCGGTGCGCGCCCCCGGTGCCGAATCCACCACCCTCGCCGAACACGTGAAGCTGTTCAAGTGCATCGCCGCCAACGATGCTGAAGGTGCTGCCCGGGCGGTTACAGCGCATCTGTTGCGGGCGAACAAACATTACGGAAATGAACCCCGACCGCCCACGCAGACAGCTTCCCGCAGGAGAAACACATGAAACAACCCATCTGGCTCGAAGTCGCACTCAACGGACCATGGTCCAGGGCGCGCCAGCCAAACATCCCGGTGAGCGCCAACGAGATCGTCGAAGCCGCGCTCGCCTGCGCCAGTGAAGGCGCGTCGATCATCCACTTCCACGCCTACGACCCCGCCAGCGGCCGGCAGCGCGATGACTACGAGATCTACGCGCCCATCATCGAACGTATCCGCGCCAAGGCCGACGTCATCTGCTACGGCACCCTGCCGTTCGCGGGCAGCGCCGACGCGCCTTCTGCCTTGGCGCCGGCGCAGCGCTTCGGCGCCGTCGACAAGCTGGTGCGGGCCGGGCTGATCGAATGGTCGGTCGTCGACCCGGGCTCCACCAACATCAGCCATTACGCCGATATGGCGCAGGGCAAGGAGGGTTTTGTCTACGCCAACCCGGAGGCGCATATTCGGTACGGGCTGGCGCTGGCGCAGGAACATGGCATCACCCCTTCCTATGCCATCTACGAGCCTGGTTTCATGCGCCTGGGTGCTGCTTTGCACCGCGCCTACCCCGGCGCCCCGGTGCCAATCTACCGCCTGATGTTCTCCCAGCAGATCGCCTTCGGCTTTCCGCCGACCGATTGGGCGCTCGATGCCTACTTGCGCCTGCTCGAGCTGGAGCAGCCCGGCGCGCCCTGGATGGTCGCAGGTCTCGGGGTCGAGCTCGGCGCACTGATCGGCGCCGCGGTGGAGCGGGGCGGTCACGTGCGGGTGGGTCTGGAAGATGCGCCCATGGGCTGCGCGACTGACAACCTCAGCCTGTTGCAGCAGGCGCGCAGGCACATCGAGCAGGCCGGAGGCGGGCTGGCGAACGCATCGCAGGTGCGCGAGCGGCTGCGCCGCGGCCACTGCGCCGGAGAAGTGGTCCCATGAGCCTCTTTCCAGGATTCGAGCGCCTCCGTGTGCAGACCAGCGGCGCGGAGATCAACTGCGTGAAGGCAGGGCAAGGCGAGCCCGTGCTGCTGTTGCACGGCTATCCGCAGACGCATGCCTGCTGGCACCGGATCGCACCGGCGCTGGCACGCAGCTACACGGTGGTCTGCCCCGACCTGCGAGGCTACGGAGATTCCTCCAAGCCCGCCGGGCTGGAAGATCACGCCAACTACGCCAAGCGGGCCATGGCGCTCGACATGGTGGAACTGATGGCGACCCTGGGCTTTCCCCGATTCCACCTGGTCGGGCATGACCGCGGCGGCCGCGTCGCCCATCGCCTGGCCGCCGACCACGGGGAGCGGGTGCAGACGATGGCGGTGCTGGACATCTCGCCGACGCTGAAGATGTTCGAGCGCACCGACATGGCTTTCGCCAAGGCCTACTACCACTGGTTCCTGATGCTGCAGCCGTCGCCCCTGCCCGAGGAGATGCTGGCCGGCCGAGTGCCTTTCAACATCCTGGGCCGAGTCGGCCGAGACGAGCCGGACTTGAGCAAATTCGCTGGCGAGGCGGTGGCCGAGTACGTGCGCTGCTTCGCCGACCCGGCGGCCATCCACGCCAGCTGCGAGGATTACCGGGCGGCCGGCAGCATCGACCTGGAGCACGACCGCGCCGACCGCGGGCGCAAGCTTCAGATGCCCGTGCTCGCCCTGTGGGGGGCTCAGGGCGTGATTGCTGCGCTGTTCGATTGCCTGGCCGACTGGCGCGAAGTCGCCGCCGATGTCACGGGCCAGGCGCTCGACTGCGGCCATTTCGTTCCAGAGGAAGCGCCCGAGCAGACCCTGGCGCAGATCGAGCAGTTTCTGCTGCGGCACCCCATGAGAGCGACATGACACAAGCCGCTCCCGATCCCCGGCACATGAGCCGGGCGCTGTTCGACGGTCCCGACCGGGCCGTGGCACGCTCGATGATGAAAGCGGTCGGTTTCACCGACGCCGACCTGTCGCGGCCCCAGGTCGGCGTCGCGCACTGCTGGATCGGCACGATGCCGTGCAACTGGAACCACCGCGAACTCGCGCAGCAGGTCATGGCCGGCATCCGGGCGGCGGGCGGCACGCCGATCGAGGTCAACACCATCGCCATCAACGACGCCATCACCACCGGCTCCGAAGGCATGAAAACCTCGCTGGTCAGCCGCGAGGTCATCGCCGACTCGGTGGAGCTGGTGGCGCGCGGTCACATGTTCGATGCCCTGGTCGTGATTGCGGGCTGCGACAAGACCATTCCGGCCATGGCCATGGCGCTCGGCCGGCTGGATATCCCCGGACTGCTGTTGTACAGCGGCTCCATCCATTCAGGCGAATGCAAGTCCCCGGGCGGCATGTTCGGCGGTCGCAAACTGACCATCCAGGACGTCTATGAGGCCGTCGGCGCCTTCAATGCAGGCCGCATTTCCATCCAGGAATTCAAGGACGTCGAAGACCACGCCTGCCCCGGCCCCGGCGCCTGCGGCGGTCAGTTCACGGCCAACACCATGGCCACCGCCTGCGAAATGCTCGGCATCTCGCCGATGGGATTCAACGGCATCCCGGCCCCGGACGCGCCCAAGGCGCAGGTGGCTCTGCAGTGCGGACAGCTGGTGATGGACTTGCTGCAGCGCGGCGTCACGCCCCGATCGCTGGCCACGCGGCAAAGTTTCGAAAATGCGATTGCTGGCGTGATGGCGACCGGCGGTTCGACCAATGCGGTGCTCCACCTGCTGGCCATGGCAAGCGAATTCGGCGTCGACCTCGTCATCGACGACTTCGACCGGATCTCGCGCCGCACACCGGTCCTGGCCGACCTGCGGCCCTGGGGGAGCTATACCGCCGTGGAGATGTACGAAGCCGGCGGCATGGCGGTGGTGGGCAAGCGCCTGGTGCAAGCCGGGCTGCTGCACAGCGGGCAGCGCACCGTGACCGGCCTGACCTTGGACGAGGAAATCGAGCGCGCGGTCGAGCAGGCCGGTCAGCGCGTGATCCGCCCCCTGGCGGACCCGATCAAGCCGCAGGGCGGCCTGGGGATCCTGCGCGGCAATCTCGCGCCTGGCGGCTGCGTCATCAAGCTGTCAGGACAGGCCAAGACTGCCCATCGGGGCCCAGCCCGCGTCTACGAGCGCGAGGAGGACGCGTTCCAGGCCATCAAGGACGGGACGATCCGCCCCAACGACGTGCTCGTTTTGCGCTACGAGGGCCCCAAAGGCGGTCCCGGCATGCGCGAAATGCAACTGGTCACCGGCGCCCTGCAGGGGGCGGGCCTCGGCGAAACCGTCGCGCTGGTCACCGATGGCCGCTTCTCCGGTGCCACACACGGCTTCGTGATCGGTCACATCGTCCCCGAAGCCGCCGACGGCGGCCCGATCGCGGTCCTGCAGGACGGCGATATGCTGGTGATCGATGTGGCGGCGCGTCGCCTCGACGTCGAGCTCGCGCCCGAGGTCCTGCAGTCACGGTTGTCCGCATGGCGGCCTGCACCCTCGCGCGCGGCCAGTGGGGTGCTCGCCAAATACGCCCGCTTGGTGTCCGATGCGTCACACGGCGCCATCACCACTTAACTGGCGCCCGATCGCGCAGTTTGAGCTGCCGGGAGGCGGCGCGATCAGCGCAGGCCGTCGGCGGAGCCGCCGGCTGTTTCCTTCAACTCTTCGGTGAGCCATTGCGCCAGTGCCTGGGTTTCCGGTCGGGAGCGCACATGCGGCGCCAGCCAAAGTGCCAGCTTGTGGGGACCCGGTGCGAAGCCGAAGGGGGCCACCAACTTGCCGGACCGCAGGTCTTCGAGTACCAGCATGCGTGGCACAGGCGCGATCCCCAGGTCGCAGGCGGCCGCCTGGATCAGCACGTTGAAATGGTCGAAGCGCTCGCGCACCTCGAACGCCGTGGCCTCGATGCCCGCGGCGGCAGCCCATTCGCTCCAGGCAGCCGGACGGGTCTTGGTGCTGAGCAGCCGTGCATTGGCCAAGTCACCGGGCTTGCGCAAGGGCACGCTGCGCATGTAGTCCGGCGAACACACCGGTCCCACCCATTCCGTCACCAGTTCGCGCACCACCACGTCGTCGGGCGGTGTGATCATGGTGTTGCGGATCGCGATGCCGATGTTCTCCCGCACCACGTCGACCGGGCCGAAGTTCACATTGAATTGCAGTGCCACTTCGGGATGCTTCTGGTGAAAGCGCGCCAGCCGCGGAATGAGCCAGTGGGTGAGGATCGAGGCGGAACAGGACAAAGTCAGCGGGCCCGGTTTCAGCTGCTCGAGCGTGACCTGCATGAGGTTCATGGCGGCCGCCACGCCTTCGGCCAAGCGCGCACCCTCGAGGGTGGGGTCGGTGGAATGCGCGCCGCGCGTGAGCAGCACGACACCCAGCAACTCCTCCAACGACCGGACATGCCGGCTCACCGCGCCATGGGTCACCGACAACTCATCGGCCGCGGCGGTCATGCTGCGCAGCCGCGCAGTGGCCTCAAAGGCGCGCAGGGCATTGAAGGAGGGCCGCGGGGTGGTCATGGTGTGACTTTTTATCACAAGCAACACACTTTAAATCGTTTGTCTGTGGCCGTGCGCACGCGCACAGTCAAACCCTCGAAACCGTGGGCATTGGGCCTGACGGTCACAGAAAGGAACAGGCGAACGTGGTGATGCTGGACACAATCGGCGAACAACGCAAGGAATTCAGGGCACGCTATTTCGTGGAAAGCCCGGACCCTCTGCAAAAAGCCGCCGAAACCATCGCCGGCGAGCAGTCCTCCGGCACCTTCCTGGCTGTGCCCGGCGAAACGGACGACCTCAAGCGCCGCGCGCGGGCGCGGGTGACGCGGGTCGATCCGCAGCCTCCGGTGCTGGAGCCCTCGTTGCACAGCGCGCTGGTGGAGCGGCGCAACCACGGTGGCGTGTACCACCGCGGCGAGATCGAGATTGCCTTTCCCGTCGACAACGTCGGCGCGAACCTGCCGACCCTGCTGGCCACGGTGGCCGGCAACCTGTTCGAACTGGGCGACCTGACAGGTGTCCGGCTGCTCGACGTGGACCTGCCCGCGGATTACGTGAAGCGCTTCGACGGCCCGAAGTTCGGCATGGCCGGCACCCGGGCCAAGGCGGGCGTCTTTGGCCGGCCGATGATCGGCACCATCATCAAGCCGAGCATTGGCTTGACCGCCGAACAGACCGCGACATTGGTGGACACGCTGCTGGCCGGCGGCATCGACTTCATCAAGGACGACGAGTTGCTGGCCGACCCCTCGTACGCGCCGTTCGAGCAGCGCCTGGCCGCCGTGATACCGGTGTTGCACCGGCACGCCGACCGGCTTGGACGCATGCCCATGTACGCGATCAACATCACCGGCAGCATCGACGAGTTGCGCGATCGGCACGACCAGGTGCTGCGCGCCGGTGGCACCTGCGTCATGGTGAGCATCAACTGGGTCGGATTCGCCGCCATGCAGCACCTGCGCCGGCACAGCGAATTGCCGATCCATGCCCACCGCAACGGCTGGGGTGCCATGACCCGCCACCCGCAGCTGGGCTTCTCCTTTGGGGCCTACCAAAAACTGTGGCGGCTCGCCGGCATTGACCAGCTGCATGTCGGCGGCCTGCGCAGCAAATTTTCTGAGACGGACGCCGTGGTGATTGAGGCCGCCAAAGGCTGCCTCACGCCGTTCGCCGGAACCGCCCCAGTGATGCCAGTGTTCTCATCCGGCCAATGGGCGGGCCATGCGCCCGAGTTGTTCTCCGCGCTGGGAAGCACCGACCTGATGCACCTGGCCGGGGGCGGCATTGTCAGCCATCCCGGTGGCGTCTCCGCCGGCGTCGCCAGCATGCGCGAGGCCTGGGAGGCCGCGATCGCGGGCGTGCCACTGGACGTTTACGCGCTCGAGCGGCCGGCATTGCGCTCGGCCCTCGCCAAGTTCGGGGGCCTGGCATGAGTTTGAAGCTGGCTTTTTACGGTGACGACTTCACTGGCTCGACCGACGCGCTGGAGGTGCTGGCGTTCGCCGGCCTGCGCACGGCCTTGTTCCTGGAGCCGCCCACGCCAGCGGCGCTGCGAAACGCCGGGCCGCTGGACGCGTTCGGCGTGGCGGGCGACAGCCGGGCCATGTCGCCGCTGGAGATGGACCAGGCGCTGCCACCGGTGTTCGACGCGCTGGCACGCAGCCTCGCGCCGATCGTGCACTACAAGGTTTGCTCCACCTTCGACAGCTCGCCGGGCGTCGGCAGTATCGGTCGCGCCATGCAGATCGCCCGCCGCAGCTTCGGCCCCGGTTTCATTCCGGTGGTCGGCGGCACACCGTCGTTGCGGCGCTACTGCGCTTTTGGCCACCTGTTCGCGCGCTCGGCCACCGACGACCAAGTGCATCGGATCGACCGGCACCCGATCATGAGCGCTCACCCGGTGACGCCGATGACCGAAAGCGAACTGCGCCGACACATCGGCATGCAGGCACCGCTCGCGCTGGCGAATTTCAGCTTCCCGCAACTCGAAGCGGGCCACGAGGCCGCGGCCGCGCACCTGCAGTCCCTGCTGACCACGAACCCCGATGGTGTGGTGTTCGACAGCACATCGACGGCCCATGCCACCAGCGTGGGACGGCTGCTCTCGCAACACGCTGCCAAGGCGGCTCCGTTGTTCGTCGTCGGTCCCTCAGGTGTCGAATATGCGCTGACGCAATGGTGGCGCGAGGCAGGACTGCTGCCCACGGCGGTGCTCGACTATTCGCGCTTTCGTCGGGTCGAACGCGTTCTGGCTATTTCCGCGAGCGCTTCGGCGCTGAGTGCGCAACAGATCGACGCGGCCATTGCTGCCGGATTTAGCGAACTGTCGGCCGATGCCGCCGCCTTGCTGGATGAGCGGCGCTGGTCCGCCACGGCCGACCAGCTTGTCGCGGCCGCGGCGCTGCAGCTCAAACACGGCCACAGCGTGATCCTGCACACCGCGCGCGGCGCCCACGACCCGCGCATCGAGGCCGCGCTGGTGGCGCTCGAGGCGCAAGGCATGTCCCGTGAACGCGCCCGCCATGAAGGTGGACGCCTGCTGGGCCAGCGGCTGGGACAGATCGCGCGCGAGGTGCTGCGCACCGTTGCGGTGGAGCGTCTGCTGCTGTCCGGTGGCGACACGTCCAGCCAGATCGTTAAAGCGCTTGCGCCCGAGGCCCTGCTGGTCGCGGCCCGGCTCTCGCCCGGCGCCCCCTTGTGCCGCCTGGTCTCGGGTGAGTCCGGGCTGGACGGCCTAGAGGTCGCCTTGAAAGGCGGACAGATGGGCGACATCGATTTTTTCCAAACTGCCCGGCTTGGCCGGCCCTGAGATCGCCCCGAAGGCGCAACGCAACCCCGCACTGACCACCAACCCCAAAAGGAGACTGAAATGAAAATCTGGAACAAACGCCGCATCGCCGCTCTGGCTGCAGCCCTGCCGCTGGCACTCGCTGCCCAACAGCCGAGCGCCGACATCAAGGAACGCAACATCAAGGTCAGCCACGTCGTGCCCAAGGACCATCCGTTCCAAGTCGGCATCGAGAGATTCGCCGAGCTGCTGGCCCAGAAGACCGGCGGCAAGATCAAGATGCGCGGTTACCCGGACGGCCAACTCGGCGCCGAGCTGCAATCGATCTCTGCGGCCCAGGGCGGCGTGCTGGAGATGGCCCTGGTATCGACCGCCGCCACCGCATCAGTGGTCAAGGAGTTCGGCGTCTACGACCTGCCATTCCTTTTCAACGACTGGCGAGAGGCCGATCTGGTGCTGGACGGACCGACCGGTCGCAAGCTGCTGGACAAGCTGCCTGAAAAGAACCTCATCGGCCTGTGCTATTTCGAGAACGGCTTCCGCCACCTGACCAACAGCCGCCGTGCGGTGGCCACTGCGGAAGACTTCAAGGGCCTGAAGATCCGCACCATCCAGAACCCGGTCTTCATCGACGTGTTCAACACACTCGGCGCGAACGCCACGCCGATGCCTTTCACCGAAGTGTTCACCGCCCTCGAATCGAAAGCGATCGACGGCCAGGAAACGCCTTACAGCAACATTCACGGCAACAAGTTTTTCGAAGTACAGAAATACCTCAGTTCCACCGGCCATATTTACGGCGCGGCCGTCGTGCTGGTTGGCAAGAGGTTCTGGGACCAGCTGAGCGGCGCGGAGCGAACGATCATGCAGGAATCCTGCAATGCCGCGCGCGATTTCGAGCGTCGCTTCAGCCGTGAGCAGGACCCCAAACTGCTGGCAGACCTCAAGGCCAAGGGCATGGTGTTCACTGAAATCAGCGCGGCCGAGCGGACCCGCTAGCGCGAGACGCTCAAACCCGTGTACGACAAGTACACCCGGAATCTGGGCGAGGACGTGGTCAAGCAGGTCCTCGGCGAACTCGCAAAGCACCGCGCAGCGGCGAAGTGATGCCGGTTTTCCAATCAACAAGGAGTTTTGAATGACGACAATCGTTGTGCTCGGGGCAGGCGGCAAGATGGGCTACCGCTGCTCCTCCAATCTGCGCGGCGCGCCCTACGAGGTGTCACATGTCGAGGTGAGCGAGGCCGGCCGTGCCCGACTCAAGGAACTGGGCATCAGCTGTGCCCCCGCTGATTCGGTGATTCCCAAGGCTGATGTGGTGGTACTGGCCATTCCGGACAACGTCATCGGCAGGGCCACTGCGCAGCTGGCGGACCAGTTCAAGCCGGGCGCCATCTTGATCGCGCTCGACGCCGCGGCACCCTTCGCTGGCGAGTTGCCGGCGCGAGAAGACCTGACGATTTTTGTCGCCCACCCGTGCCATCCGCCGATTTTCAACGACGAGACCGAGCTGCAAGCCAAGCGGGACCATTTCGGCGGCCTGAAGGCCAAGCAGGCCATCGTCTGCGCGTTGCTGCGCGGTCCGGATGCGCACTTCGACCTCGCAGAGGATGTGGCGAAGCGGATGTATGCGCCGGTGATGCGCTCGCACCGGGCGACGGTCGAGCAGATGGCCATTCTCGAGCCTGTGCTGTCGGAAACCGTTTGCGCGACCTGCCTGACCGTGATTCGCGAGGCGACGGACGAAGCGGTGCGCCGCGGCGTACCCAAGGAGGTCGCGCACGATTTCATCCTTGGCCACCTGAACGTGGAACTCGCGATCCTGTTCGACCAGCTGCCAGGCGTGCGGATGTCAGATGCCGCGAACCGGGCCGTTGAGCGGGCCAAAAAGGAGATTTTCGCGCCCGACTGGAAAAAGGTGTTCGAGCCGGAGGCGATCAGGCAGAGCATCCGCTTCATCACCGACGTCGAGGCCTGACGAAACACCCCACCCTGCACGCACGAGAAGACAACAACATGGCCAAACTGGTGGACTACTATTTCCGGGCGCTGAAGGCAACGATCGCTTTGTGCCTCTTGCTGATGGTGGTGCTGGTCTTCAGCAACGTCGTGCTGCGCTACGTGTTCAACACGGGCATCACGCTGAGCGAGGAGCTGTCGCGCTGGCTCTTTGTCTATCTCGTCTTTCTCGGCGCCGTGGTCGCGATGCGCGAACACGCGCACCTGGGCATGGATGGCGTGGTCAAGAGGCTGCCCCCAGCCGGCAAGAAAGTCTGTCTGGTGGCCAGCCACCTGCTCATGCTGTGGGCCACCTGGTTGCTGCTCAAGGGCAGCTGGGTGCAGACCCAGATCAACCTGACCAGCACGGCGCCTTCTTCCGGGCTGTCTCTGGGCATCTTTTATGGGATCGGCATCATCTACGGCGTGTCGGCCGGCGCGATTCTCTTGTGGGACCTTTACCGGGTTCTCATCGGTGCCGTTTCGGACGATGAGCTCGTGATGGTCAGGGAATCGGAGGAACTCGAAGAACTTGAAGAGACGCTGCGTCAACCCACACCGACGGCGCCACCGATGCCCCCCCTGCAGCCCACGAAAACCTGATCGCGAGCCACCATGCCCGTTGCCATCTTCTTCTTTTCTCTGCTGGGCGCGATGCTGCTCGGCATGCCGATCGCTTACGCCTTGCTGGTTTCCGGCATGGCCCTGATGTGGCATCTGGACATGTTCGACGCGCAGATCATTGCGCAGAGCGTGATCAACGGCGCCGACAGTTTTCCCTTGATGGCGGTTCCCTTCTTCATGCTGGCGGGTGAAATCATGAACGTCGGCGGCCTGTCCAGGCGCATCGTCGCCGTGGCTCTGGCGGCGGTCGGGCATGTGCGGGGCGGCTTGGGCTACGTCACGGTGATGGCCGCTTGCGTGCTGTCGGCGCTGTCCGGCTCGGCACTGGCAGACGCGGCCGCGCTGGCCACCCTGCTGGTGCCAATGATGGTGCAGGCGGGACACGACAAGTCGCGCTCGGCGGGCCTGGTGGCTGCCGCTGGCATCATTGGACCCATCATTCCGCCCTCGATCGGTTTTGTCATCTTTGGCGTCGCCGCGAACCTGTCGATCACCAAATTGTTCCTCGCGGGCATCATGCCCGGCATCTACCTGGCCCTCGCGCTGATGGCGACCTGGTGGTGGCTGGCGCGCAAGGAAGACGTGGCGCCGCCGCCGCGCCGCGCGCCCGGCGAGATGCTGCGTGCCATCCGGGAAGGCTTATGGGCCCTGATGCTGCCCTTCATCATCATCTTTGGCCTCAAATTCGGCATTTTCACGCCGACCGAAGCGGGCGTCGTGGCGGCGGTCTATTCCTTCATCATCGCCGTGTTCGTCTACCGCGAACTGAAGCTGTCCGCCATCTATTCGCTGTTCGTGACGGCCGCCAAGATCACCGCCGTGGTCATGTTCCTGGTGGCGTGCGCCTTGGTCTCGGCCTGGCTGATCACAGTGGCCGACCTGCCGGCCAAGCTGGTGGCGATGTTCCAGCCGCTGCTGGGCAACCCGACGCTCTTGCTGCTGGCCATGATGGCGCTGGTGATCGTGGTGGGCACCGCCATGGACATGACGCCGACCATCCTCATCCTGACGCCCGTGCTGATGCCGCTGGTCAAAGCGGCCGGCATCGACCCGATCTATTTCGGCGTCCTGTTCATGATCAACAATGCCATCGGCCTGATCACGCCGCCGGTCGGCACGGTCCTGAACGTGGTGGCTGGCGTCACCCAGATTTCGATCGGCCAAGTCACCCGTGGGGTTTGGCCGTTCATGTTGGCCGAACTCGCCGTGTTGTTCTTGCTTGTGCTGTTCCCGCCGCTGGTCACCGTTCCCGCGCGCTGGTTCGCCGGCTGACCCCCGCCAGAATCGTTTGCAACCCAAAGAAGGAATTTCATGCTGAAGAAAGAAGTGGCGAGCGGGGACGGCGGACGCGTCGTCCTCATGGATTCGATCACCAAGGTCACGCCCGAGGATGTGGGCGCCCTGGTCGTTTCGGCGTCCCACGGTGGCGCCAGCTCGGGTGAGTTCGCGCTCGAGGTGCCGCTGAAGGCTGCCTTTTTCAACGATGCCGGCGTCGGCAAGGACGATGCCGGCATCGCCGCGCTCGCCATGCTGCAGGCCCGTGGCGTGGCGGGGGGGACCGTGTCGCACACCAGCGCTCGGATCGGCGATGCCCAGGACATGTGGGACCACGGCGTGGTCTCGCACGTCAATGAGCACGCCCGCGTGCTGGGTGTCGCGGCCGGTCAATCGCTGCGCCAAGCGCTCACGCGCCTGGCGCGCGGCTGAAGGCTGCCTGCCCCTGCCCAGTCGCTTGCGCCGGCCGCGGTTTCAGCTCCGAGCAATCCGCCAAACAAGGTGGCTTGGGTGTGCGCCGCTGCGCGGCGAAGGTCGATCCGGATGTTGGGCTCGGCCACATACGGGGCAGACAGTGTCGGGGGCCCTGGCCGGGGCAGAGCGGTCCAAGGGATCTCCCCGGAAGGCAGCGATCACCTCCCCCGATCTTTTCTTCAGGATCAATGACGCTTGTTTCAGGGGGTCTGCAAGCAGCACCAGCCCTCGTCGGGACAATCCCCAATGCCCAAACACCGACAAATTTGTATGATGACCTGATAAATCACCCGTATCGGGAGGCTGACCCGGATTTCAGCCCAGGAATTTCAAATGACCACTGTTGGATTGATCGGTTTGGGAGCCATGGGCTCGGGCATGGCCGCATCGCTGCGCCGTGCCGGGCACACGGTGCAGGTGTTTGATGTGCGCCGCGAGGTGGCCGAGGCCTTCACACAAGCGGGTGGCACAGCACACGACACCTTGGCTTCCTTGGGGGCCGCGTGCGACGTGATCATCTCGGTGGTGGTCAATGCCGCGCAAACCGAAGCCGTGCTGTTTGGCGATGGGCCCCCACCCAATGGCCTGCCCGGTTGTGCCGCCAGCATGAAACCCGGCAGCGTGTTTGTGATGTGCTCCACCGTCGACCCGAACTGGTCGGTGGCTTTGGAAACGCGCCTGGAAGCCATGGGCCTGCAGTATGTGGACGCGCCGATTTCGGGCGGTGCCGCCAAAGCGGCCTCCGGCCAGATGACCATGATGACCGCCGCCAAACCCGAGGCCTACGCCCTGGCCGAGCCGTTTTTGAACGCCATGGCCGCCAAGGTCTACAAGCTGGGCGACAGCGCGGGCGCGGGCAGCAAGGTCAAAATCATCAACCAGCTGCTGGCGGGCGTTCACATTGCGGCTGCGGCCGAAGCCATGGCGCTGGGCTTGCGCGAAGGCGTGGATGCCGCCGCTTTGTACGAGGTGATCACGAACAGCGCGGGCAACAGCTGGATGTTTGAAAACCGCATGGCCCATGTGCTGGCGGCAGACTACACACCGTTGTCGGCCGTGGACATTTTTGTGAAGGACTTGGGCTTGGTGCTCGACATGGCGCGTGCCAGCAAGTTCCCGCTGCCGCTGTCGAGCACCGCGCACCAGATGTTCATGCAGGCCAGCACGGCGGGCTTTGCCAAGGAAGACGACAGCGCGGTGATCAAGATTTTCCCGGGCATTGAGCTGCCCAAATCGGCCAACTGAATCCGAGGGCCTTGCGCTCTTGGCGCGGAGCACAGGCCGGTGGTCCACCTCCATCGCGCACAGGGTGCGGCTCTTCCAGCGCAGAGAGAGCGACGGGATGCGATCGCGCACAGGGTGCGGCTCCTACAACGGTGATGGGAACAAGATGAAGACGAAAACACTGAAACTGGCTTGCATTGCAGACGACTTCACGGGGGCCACGGACCTGGCCAACAACCTGGTCCGTTCGGGCATGCGGGTGGTGCAAACGATTGGCGTGCCCGATGCGCCCTTGGCGGCGGAGGTGGATGCGGTGGTGGTGGCGCTCAAATCGCGCACCCTCCCGGCTGCACAGGCCATCGCGCAATCGCTGGAGGCCTTGCAGTGGCTGCAAGCGCAAGGCGCAGAGCAGATCTATTTCAAATACTGCTCGACCTTTGACAGCACCCCCGAAGGCAATATCGGCCCCGTGACCGAGGCGCTGATGGACGCGCTGGGCTGCGACTTCACCATCGCAACCCCGGCCTTTCCGGACAACGGCCGCACGGTGTTCAAGGGCTACCTGTTTGCAGGCAACGTGTTGCTCAATGAAAGCGGCATGCAAAACCACCCGCTCACGCCCATGCGGGATGCCAACCTGGTGCGCGTGATGCAAGCGCAAACGAAGCGCCTCGTGGGTTTGATCGACTACAAAACTGTGGCGCAAGGCGAAACCGCCATCCGCGAACGCATGGCCGCCCTGCGCGCAGAGGGCGTGGGTGTGGCCGTGGTGGACGCGACCAGCAACGCCGATTTGCTGCTGTTGGGCCCGGCTTTGAAAGACATGAAGTTGCTGACTGCAGGCTCGGGCGTGGCCATTGGCTTGCCGGGCAATTTTGGCCTGAAACCTTCGCTGCAAGCCAGCCAATTGCCTGCGGCCCGTGGCTTGCAAGCCGTGGTCTCGGGCAGCTGCTCCTTGGCCACCAACGCGCAAGTGGCGCACTTCAAAGCCACCGGACGGCCTGCGATGGCCATCGACCCCGCCAGTTTGATGAACGGCCAAAGCGATGCCGTGGTGGCGCAAATGCTGGCTTGGGCCGCGCCACGCTTGAAGGATGGCCCGGTGCTTGTGTATTCGACCGCTGAGCCCGATGCCGTCAAAGCCGTTCAGTCCCAGCTGGGTGTGGCCGAAGCCGGCGCTTTGGTCGAGCACGCGCTGGCTGCTGTGGCCCGTGGGCTGGTGGACCTGGGCGTGCAGCAACTGGTGGTGGCCGGTGGCGAAACCTCGGGCGCTTGTGTGCAGGCGCTTTGCATCACGCAGCTGCAAATTGGTCCACAAATCGACCCGGGCGTGCCGTGGTGCCATGCGACTTCGACCACCACAGCGGCCAAGGGCGGCGTGCACATCACACTCAAGTCAGGCAACTTTGGCACCGAAGACTTCTTCAGCAAAGCCTTTGACACTTTGCACTGAAAAGCAGGAGCAGCACCCCGTGCGCGATCCAATTTTTGACTCCGTGGGAGCCGCACCCCGTGCGCGATGGCTGGAGCGGCGCAAGCCTATGAGTCATACACCGAATCGCACACTGAATTTCGCACGGGGTGCGGCTCCTACAATGAAGCCCTGTTTGACGGACCTCAGCGATGAATGAAAACCAAGCCCGCGAAGAGATTTGCCGCGTCGGCCGCAGCCTGTTTGAACGCGGCTACGTGCATGCCACCGCAGGCAACATCAGCGTGCGTTTGGACGATGGCTTTTTGATCACGCCCACCGATGCCTGCCTGGGATTTTTGGACCCCATGCGATTGGCCAAGCTGGACCTGCACGGCCAGCACGTCAGTGGCGACAAGGGCAGCAAGACCATCGCCATGCACCGACAGATTTACGCCGCTGCGTGCGAGAGCGATGCCGACACGCGCTGCGTGATCCACACCCACAGCACGCATTGCGTGGCGCTGAGCCTCAACGCCCAAGGGCCCGAGTTGCTGGCGCCCATCACACCCTACTTTGTGATGAAAGTCGGTCATGTGCCACTGGTGCCTTACCACCGCCCGGGCAGCCCCGAGGCGGCGCAAGAAGTGGCCACGCTGATCCGCCACTACGCGGCTCAGGCTGCACCGATACGCGCCGTGATGCTGCCGCGCCTGGGGCCCAATGTTTGGCACGACAGCCCTGCAGCCGCCATGGCCACGCTTGAAGAGCTGGAAGAAACCGCGCGGCTCATGCTGCTGCAAGCCCACACCCCGCCCCTGCCGGCCACCGACCTGGACGAGCTGCGCCAAGTTTTTGGTGCAAGGTGGTGACCGTTTCTCAATGTGGAAGCAGCACCCCGTGCGCGAAAAAATTTCTGTGTGGGAGCAGCACCCTGTGCGCGATTCATCGCTTGTCCAGACATCGCGCACGGGGTGCTGCTCCCACACCATGCAAGCATCGCGCGCAGGGTGCTGCCCCCACACCTTTTAAAAAATTTTTCAGTTGAAAGAACCCCATGCCCCGCTTTGCCGCCAACCTCTCCATGATGTACCCCGACCTGCCGTTTCTGGACCGCTTTGAAGCCGCGGCCAAGGACGGTTTCAAGGCCGTGGAGTATTTGTTTCCTTACGCCTTCCCCGCGCAAGAGCTGGCCGCCCGCTTGAAGGCCAACGGCTTGCAGCAGGTCCTGTTCAACGCCCCCCCTGGCGGCGTCGATACAGACAGCTTTGCCAAGGTTTGGGAAACAGGCAGCCGCGGCACGGCCAGTGTGCCCGGGCGCGAGGCCGAGTTCCGCGCCGGCTTTGCGCAAGCCCTGGTCTATGCCGACGCCCTGAACTGCCCACGCATCCACGCCATGGTCGGTTTGCGCTCGGATGGTGCCAGCGCGCAGGCCGCGGACGCCACCCTCATCTCGAACTTGCAATGGGCCGGCGCCGAAGCGGCCAAAGCCGGGCGCGATGTGCTGATCGAGCCCATCAACACGCGCAGCGTGCCGGGCTTTCACCTCAACCGACAAGACCACGCACACCGCATCGTGCAAGCCGTGGCTGCGGCCAACGTGAAGGTGCAGATGGACCTGTTCCACTGCCAGATCGTGGAAGGCGACTTGAGCGCCAAGATTGCCCAGTATTTGCCCACAGGCCGGGTCGGGCATTTCCAGATCGCCGAAGTGCCTGACCGCCACGAGCCGGGCACAGGCGAAGTGAACTGGGCGCATGTCTTCCAGGTCATCGACCGCGTGTCGGCCGAATGCGGCTGGGACGGCTGGATCGGCTGCGAGTACAACCCGGCCGATGCCTCGGCAGGCGGCACCTCGCGCGGCCTGGCTTGGGCGAGTGCTTATTTATGAGCACGCAAACATGCGCACGCAGATGCGATCGGTGCCGGGCACAGCGCAGGGCTTGATGGGACATGGCCGATTCAAATTACCTGATCTGGGCAGGCTTGGCGGCGGCCATGGTGGGCCTGTCCAAAGGCGGCTTGCCCACGGTGGGCATGTTGTCTGTGCCCATTCTTTCGCTGTTCATGTCCCCGGTCAAAGCGGTGGTGCTGCTGCTGCCGATTTACATCATCTCCGACATGGTCGGGCTGTGGCTGTACCGCAAAAACTTCAGCGCCACCAACCTGAAAATCCTCATTCCTGCGGGCGTGGGCGGTGTGCTGGTGGGCTGGCTCACCGCTTCGGTGGTGTCGGACATGGCCGTGAAAATGATGATCGGCCTCTTGGGTGTGGGCTTTGTGCTCAACGCCTGGCGCAAGCGCCATACCGAGCAAGCGCCGCGCCCTGCGCGCTGGGGCCAAGGTCTGCTGTGGGGTGGTTTGTCGGGATTCACCAGCTTCATCTCGCATGCGGGTGGTCCGCCGTTTCAGGTTTACCTTTTGCCCCAAAAACTGCCCAAGCTGGTGTTTGCGGGCACTTCGACCTTGTTTTTTGCCGTGATCAACCTGGCCAAGCTGGGGCCCTACCACGCGCTGCAGCCCTATGGCGCCCCCGAGCTGATGGGGGCCCTGGTGCTCATCCCGTTTGCCTTGGTGGGTACGGTGGCGGGCGCCTACCTCACACGCAAAATCGCCGACAACTGGTTCTTCAATGCGGTGCAAGTGGGCTTGTTGCTTATTTCTGTCAAGCTGATCGTGGACGTGGTTCGCGCTTGAGGTGCGCTTGCCCTTTTCCATGCCGTTGAACAGGGCGTTTGCCTCGCCCATCGCGCGCAGGGCGCGGCTGCTACCTAGATGCGACACCGAGTCGTGTGGGCCGAACAGTGGGCGCAGCAGCCCGTGCGCGATCTGACGCTGACCTCAAACGCTCGTGGCGCACACCGTCTTGGAGCCTTCCCAATTGCTGAGCGCCTGGCTCAAATCGGTGCCCCGGCGCAAAGCGGTCATTTCGGCCACGATGCTCAGCGCAATTTCGGGGGGCGTCAAGGCGCCCAGGTTCAGGCCGACAGGGCCATGCAGTTGGCGCACTTCGGCTTCGCTCACGTCAAAGTCCAGCAGGCGCTTGCGCCGTTGCGCGTTGTTGTGCAGCGAGCCCAATGCGCCCACATAAAAAGCGGGGGTGTGCAGCGCCTCCATCAAAGCCAGGTCGTCGAGTTTGGGGTCGTGCGTCACCGCCACCACGGCGCTGTTGTGGTCCAGCTGCATGGCCAGCACCAGGTCGTCGGGCATTTGGGTGGACAAGGTCACGCCCGCCATGGCTTCCCAGCCCTCGTGGTATTCAGCGCGGGGCTCGCACACGGTGACTTGGTAGTCCAGCATCACGGCCATGGCGGCCAGATAGCGGGACAACTGACCGCCGCCGATGATCAGCAAACGCAGGCGCGGGCCGTGCACGGTGGTCAGGCTTTGGCCGTCAAACTGCAGCTTGTCGCCCTCGGTGGCGACGCCCATGCGCACCAGGCCGGTGGCCATGTCCAGGCACCGCTCGACACGCTGGTGTTGTTCGATCAGCACCAGCAATTCGCGCAGCTGCGAATGGGCCGACAAAGGCTCCAGCACCACTTGCACCGAGCCACCGCAGGGCAAGCCAAAGCGGCGCACTTCTTCGGCCGTCTGGCCATAGGTGGTGGTGTCGGGCAAGCGCTGGGCCAACTCGCCCGCGGCCACGCGCCGGATCAAATCGTCTTCGATGCAACCGCCCGAGACCGAGCCGGCCACTTGGCCGTCATCCCGGATGACCATGAGCGAGCCAGGCGGCCGGGGGGCCGAGCCCCAGGTGCGCACCACCGTGCCCATCACCACGCGGTGGCCCCGGCTTTGCCACGCCAGGGCGGTGCGGATCACGTCAATGTCAATGCTGTTCATGGTTTTTGTTGTCTCTGTTCACGTAAATATCATAGCGGGCCGCGTGCTTTCAAGTCGCAGAAAATGGTAAGTGCAAACCCTGTTTGCGCAAGCACAGTACCACCAGCTGCCCTGCCGCCAACACACCCAGCAGCGCCATGGCGGACTGCATGGCCCATGGCCCTTGCAGTGGGCTCGCGGCCCCGACCGCCACCAACAAAAGCGGCCCCAGAAGCAGCGACAAACTGCGTGTCATCCAAGGTGCCAGGCTGTGCACAAGCACCCCCGATGAACGCTGACGGCAACAATGCACCGCCCATGCCAGTGAAGGCAAGAGCATCACCAAAACCCCGTGAACAGGGCTGTTGCCCAGCAGCATCAAGGCGCCCAATGCCAGCAAAGACAGGCTGGCACTGACTTGGCGCACGGCAGATGCAGGCGATGGCACGGCACCACGCATCGCCCAAGCCGCCAAGGTGGGCAAAACCGCCATCAGGGCCAGGTGGGCACTGACCATCTGTTCAATGCGCCAACCCAAGCTGGCGCACCAAGCATTGCCCAGCCACAGGGTGCCCATCATCAAGCCCATGGCCGAAGGGGCCAGCAGGGTCTGCAGGCCCGCTCGCGGTCCACGGCAAGCGGGTGTGCCACTGGCCGGGCAACGATCATGCGCATACAAAACACCGGCACACACGGCCAGCAAGAGCATGACCCCTGTCTCTGCGAAAGGCGCCCCATCCGGCCACTGCCAGCAATATGCCACCAGCGCCGCAGCCAACACAGGGTGCCAGGCCACGGGCGCGAGTTCAAAAGTGCTGACTTGGCTGCGTGTTTCGATCAGGGCACTCCACAGCCCCCACACGGCCGCCAAGCCCAAGAGCACGCCGTGCGCCCAAGGCTGGGCCATGGGACTTTGGAGCCCACAGACGCCACCCACCGTCAACAAGCCCAACAACCCAACAGCCCAGGGCCCGCAACGCAAGGCCCAGGCACTGCCGCGGCACAGCAAGCGCACCGCCCACCACAAGGCCACCGCCAAGACGCCGCTGGCCCAGGACCACCCCCAATGCATGCCTTGCTCTCCCAGCCACAGCCAGCCGAGCAAAAGCACCAGCCAATGGGCCACTTCCCGTGCATGGGTGAGCGGTTTGGGGAGGGGGCGCAAGGCGACGGGGGCGTCAGACATGCGCGTAGCCATGCAGTTGGTCCGAGCCGCCCGCCGCATGCACGCTGACGTTGAAGGACACGATCACCCGGTCGGCTGTGCCATGGTAGGGCATGGCCTGGTGCGCCAGCCACGAAGGAAAGACCACCAACTGACCCGGCACCGGTTCGATGTCGAGGTGGGCGTTTTGCAAATAGGCATTGCCAAAATCCATGGCCGCGCCGCCCAGGCGGTTGAAGTGCGGGCCGTAAAAACGCGTCACGCCGTTGGCGGCGCCCAGCACCGGGTGCTGGCTGCGCTGCTCAGGCGGGTCGACCTGCAGGCAATACACGCCCGACCACGAACAGTTGCCATGGGTGTGCACATCGTGGTGGCTGCCTTGGCTGGAGACCTGAAACCAGATACCGCGCAGCGCGATTTGAAAGCCCGGCTTGGCCTCGGGCCACGCCCCCTGGTTGGCCAGCACCACGGTTTGGCGCACGCTGTCGACGATGAAGCGCACCAACTGGTCCCATTCGGCCAAGCGGATGCGCTGCAACAAGTCGTCGCGGCTGGCGTAAAAGGCTTTGGGCTCACCCGACACGGCCGGGTCGGTGGCGCGCATGGTCTGAAACACCCGCACCAACACGGCGTTGACCGCTTCGGCTGGCGCAAAGCGGTGCACGCCAATGGGCGTGTGCCACAACGGGTGGAGCGGGTTGGGCTGGAGCATGGCGTTGCCGTGCGGCTCAAGCCGTCACAGCCAAATCGACCGGCCACTTGAGCCGGTGTCCGGTGCGTGCGGCCAGAGCCTCGATGTCTTCGAGCGTGTCCACATCGGTGAGGTAACGGTGGTTGGTCGTGGCCCAGGGATGGACTTGTTCGGGGTGGGCCGACTGCCACTGGCGGCAACCCACATGCGCATCGCCTGCCAAAATTTGCTCGCGCACTTCGGTGCTGAACATCACCGGGTTGCCCGGCAAGCCATTCACCGTGGGCTGCACCACCTGTGTGCCCGTCGGGCGCTTTTTGTAGGCCCCGATCAGGTCATTGATGTCTTGCGAGTTGATCAGCGGCTGATCGGCCAAAGCCACCAGCACCGCATCGAGTTTGGGCGACAAGGCTTGCAGGCCCAGACGCAATGAAGAGGTTTGACCCGCATCGGGGTCCAGGTTGCGGACCAGGGTGACCGGGAACTCTTTGACCGCCTCTTCGATGCGCTCGGCGAAATGGCCCAGCACCACCACCACCTCGTCCACCCCGGCGCCTGACAAGGCGATCAGCTGGCGACGGATCAAGGGCACGCCACCCAACTCCAACAGGCTTTTGGGGCGATGGCCCATGCGCGAACCAGAACCCGCAGCCAACAAGACCGCGCCCACCGCCACGCGGCTGTACAAGCCGCCGCCACCTTTGAGAATGCAAGCCATGTTCAGCCTCCGCAGCAAGAAGGTTTGGCCAGGACAGCCACGGGGGCCACAGTGGCCAAGGTCGGCAAGGGCTCGGCAGCCCCGGCTTTTTGGGCACTGCCGCAGCAAGTGCTGGCCGCCTCAGGTATGGCCACCAAAGCCTGCGCCGAGGCGCGAGACTGAACCGGCGCAGCCGAAGCCGAAAAAGTAGCAGCGGCCGGCGAGGCGGCTTGGGGTTCGCGACCGCGCCGCGCCGCCACCACCGAGGTCAGCACCGACAAGGCAATTTCTTCAGGGGTTTGCGCCCCAATGAACTCACCCGCCGGCGCCACGATGCGGGCCACCGCCGCCGGGTCTTCGCCACTCGCGACCAGGCTCTCCAGCAGCACCCCTGCCTTGCGCGCACTGGCCACAAACCACAGGCCTTGCGGCTGCAAGGCCAACGCGGCTTTGAGGCCCTGCACATCACGGCGGCCTTGCGTGGCCACCACCACAAAGGGCGATGCCAAACGGGCGCTCACTTCCGAGGCTTCATCGCTCTCCAACACGGTGTCGGCATCCGGAAAATCTGCGGCCTGCGCGCCGTGCGCCACCACCGCCACCCGCAAACCCACACGGGGGGCCAGGCTGACCAGCGCGCGCGCCACAGGCGAGTCACCCACCACCGTGAGGGTGGCCGAGGGCATGACCGGGTCAATGAACAACTCCAGCGTGCCGCCCGAATGGCAAGCCATGCCGAACTCGAGCACATCGCCCAAGTCGCGCTCAGCGCTTTCGTCGGATGGGGAAATGCGGATTTTCCGTGGCTGGCCGTCCAGCAAAGCGCGGCGCACGGTCTTGATGACGGCGGGCTGGGCGCAGCCGCCCCCGATCCAGCCGTGGATCTGACCGTCCGGCGTGACCACCGCTTTGTCGCCCGCCCTGCCCGAGGTGGGGGCCTGGGCGCTCAAGACCGTGACCAAGGCAAACGGCTGGTCCGCGCTTTGCAGGCGGACGGCTTGGCTGATCCATTCGTTGCGGTTCATGGGGGACTCCTTCAAGGCTCAAATTCAATGCAAAACGTGTCGCGCAGCGGCCAAATCGGCCAGGCTGGCCAGCGGCACAAAACGCTCGATGCGGCTGCGTGCGCGCTGCAAGGCACCCGCTGCGGGCACCTGGCGCGTGGGGTGAAACCAAGTGATGCGGGCACCGCGTGCGCGCACTGCCTGCAAGGCGGCATCGAGCAACTCGGGGCCATCGGTGTCAAAGCCGTCCGAGAACACCCACACGCGGGCGCCCCGGTTGAGCTGGGCGCGGGCATGCTGGCGGACAAATTCCTGCAAGCTGGCGGCGATGCGGGTGCCGCCGCCAAAGCCCGCCGTCACGGCGTTGACTTTTTCCTGAATGGCAGGGGTGTCGCGGTGCATGTAGGGCGTGACTTCGGCCAAGCGGGTGTGGAACACAAACACCCGGGCATCGGCCTCCAAAGCAAAAGCACGGGCCACGCGCAAGAACAGCGCGGCGTGCGATTCCATCGATCGGCTCACATCGGCCAGGATGAACAGGCGCGGCGGCTCCACGCGTTGGACTTTCCAGGCCGGTTGCATCAGCTCACCCCCCCAAGCCACGCTGCGGCGCAGGGTCTGGCGCAGATCAAGGCGCTGACCGCGCGGGGCCACGCGCCAACGGCGGGTGGGGCGGGGCTGCAATTTGGCGGTGATCTGGCGTGCCAGTTGTTGCAGGGCGCTGAGTTCCTGCGGCATCCACATCTGGCCATCGCGCTGGTGCAGGGCTTCGGTGCGGCTGGCACCGCCCTGGGCGCGGGGTGTGCCGCTGTCCTGTTCGTCCTGCTGGCTTGATGCCGAATCACCTGCGGTTTGGGCCGCGGCATGCTGGCCGCCGGGCCGGGTGTTCGGTGGCTGCGCTGCGTCCATCTGCTCGTGCAGGGCTTGCACACTTTGGCGCAGGTTGCGGCTGGGTCGGGTCTGGCCGCTGACCTTGACGCCACCGCGCAGTTTTTCGGGGTGCCAAAAACGCTCGTACACATCGGGCCACAGCTGCCATTCGCGGTGGCTGTGGCAGGCGATGGCACGCCAAGCGGCCTGGAGGGGTTTTTCTTGCATGGGGCCAAAATGCAAGGCCGCTTGCAGCATGGCCTGTTGTTCGGCCACCCCCACGGTGAGGCCGTGGTCGCGCAGCAGCGCGGCGAAACCCGCCAGACGCTCAGAAGGCGGGGCAGCGCTCTGGGCGGTCGAGGTGGCGACGGTGCTCATGCCGCGGCCTTGGCCTGCTCTGTGTTGTTTTCGGCCACGCCCACGGTGCGCCTGCCTTCCACCAATTGGCGCAAGCGGTCCGTGCCCATCACAAAGCGGTCCTCGCGGGTCTTGAGCAAGCAGCCCAAAGTGCCCAGCACCGCCGACATGTCTTCGGGCAGGTGGGTGTGGCGCATCTGAAAAAGGGCCTTCACCCAGTCCAGGGTTTCGGCGATGCCGGGGATCTTGGCCAGGTCTTCGCGGCGCAGGCGCTGCACGAACTGCACCGCGTCTTCCACCAGCCGGGTGTCGGCCTCGGGCAAAGCGGCTTTGACGATGGCGATCTCTCGCGCCAGCGTCGGGTAATCAAGATAGTGGTACAGGCAGCGGCGGCGCAACGCGTCCGACAACTCGCGTGTGCCGTTGCTGGTCAAAATCACCTGCGGGATGTGTGTGGCGCGGATGGTGCCGATCTCGGGCACGGTGATCTGGTAGTCGGCCAGCACTTCGAGCAAAAAGGCCTCAAAGGCTTCGTCGGCGCGGTCGATCTCATCGATCAGCAGCACGCAAGGGCTTGGCTGGCTGATGGCGCGCAGCAAGGGGCGCTCCAACAAATACTCGCGGCTGAACACATCGGACTCGCGCACACGGCCAGCCGCGTCTTTGTCCGATTCGCCCATGCGGATGGCCATCAGCTGACGGCCGTAATTCCACTCGTAAGCGGCTTGCGCCAAATCCAAGCCTTCAAAGCACTGCAAGCGCACCAGCACGGCATTTTGCGATTGCGCCAAGGCTGTGGCCAACGCGGTCTTGCCCACGCCCGCGTCGCCTTCAAGCAAGAGCGGGCGCTGCAAAACAGACGCCAGCCACACGGTGGTGGCCAGGTCGGCATCGGCCAGATAGCCCGCACGCTGCAGCCGCTCGCGCAGCAAGCGCTCCTCGGCAGCCGGCTGTGCGGACAGGCCTGGCGTGGTCATGCTCAGGCTTTCTTGCCGAACAAGCCACCCACCCAGCTTTTGACCAAAGCCCAGAAGATGGCCAAGCCGTTGATCTCGCGGGCCACCACGGGTGCTTTGGGCGCAGCGGCGTCGCCAGCCGATGCAGCAGCCGGTGCCGCAGCCGCAGGCGAGCCTTCAGCCGCGGGCAAGGTCAGCGCGGTCTGGCGGAAGTTCTCCACCAACTGGGCCAGCAGCATGTCGGACACCTGCACCATCATGCGGCCGCCGAACTGCGCGAACTTGCCATTCACGATCACGGCCGCTTGGCCATTCAGCACGCAATGTGCGGGGTTGGCCGGGTCGGCGGTGATGATCGCGGTCAGGTCCATCGAAGCGGACGAGCCGCCCTTGTCGGCACCCTTGCCGCGCAAGACCATCTTGCGTTCAGCGGGCACGGCTTCGACCACGTCCACGGTGCCGCCAAACTGCGCGACCGCCGGGCCGACCTTGACCTTGACGCCGCCCTTGAACGAGGTCTCGGACAGCTGCTCGGTGATTTCGGCACCGGGCATGCAGTTGGCCGTGGCCTTCAGGTCGGTGAGCAAGGCCCACGCCCGTGCGGCGTCCACATCGAGCGGGTATTGTTTGTCGAGTTTGACTTCCATTTTCTTTCCTGATTACAAGGCTGCGCCATTTGCACGCAGGGCTTTCCAGGTGCGGAAAGCGTTGTGCGGCATGTCCAGGTGCGTGACACCCAGGTGAGAGAAAGCATCGACCACGGCAGAAGTGAAGGTGGGGATCGAGCCGACGTGAGGCGACTCGGCCACGCCCTTGGCACCCAGGGGGTGGTGTGGCGAAGGCGTCACGGTGTGGTCGGTTTCCCAGTGCGGGGTTTCCACGAAGGTGGGCAAGAAGTAGTCCATCAGTGTGTTGCCCAGCAGGTTGCCCTGTGCATCAAAAGGCATTTGCTGGCCCATGGCCACGGCAAAACCTTCGGTCAGACCGCCGTGGATCTGGCCGTCGATGATCATCGGGTTGATGCGGGTGCCGCAATCGTCCAGCGCATAAAAGCGGCGGATTTTGGTCTCGCCCGTCGCTCGGTCGATGTCCACCACACACAGGTAGATGCCGAAGGGGAAGGTGAAGTTCGGTGGGTCGTAGTAGTGCACGGCTTCCAAGCCTGGCTCCAAGCCATCGGGTGGCTGGTGGTAGGCCTGCCACGCCACATCGGCCATGGTTTTGAACTTGCTGTCGTCGCCCTTGACCTTGAAGCGGTCCACTTCCCAGTCGAGGTCGTTTTCGTTGACTTCGAGCATGTGGGCGGCGATCTTGCGGGCCTTGGCGTGGATCTTGCGGGCAGCCAAGGCAATGGCGGCACCGGCCACAGGCGTGGAGCGCGAACCGTAAGTGCCCAGGCCATAAGGCGCAGTGCTGGTGTCGCCTTCTTCGACCTGAATCACTTCAGACGGAATCCCCAACTCGGTCGCGATGATCTGCGCATACGTCGTCTGGTGGCCCTGACCTTGCGTGATCGTGCCCATGCGGGCAATCGCGCTGCCGGTGGGGTGGATGCGAATTTCGCAGGAGTCGAACATGCCCACACCCAGGATGTCGCACATCTTGGACGGACCGGCACCCACCACCTCGGTGAAGGTGACCAAGCCAATGCCCATCAGCGTGGGGCTGTTGGGGTCGGCGCGTTTGGCCGCTTGTTCGGCACGCAAGCCTTTGTAGTCCACGGCTTCGAGCACTTTGTCGAGTGCGGTCTGGTAGTCGCCCGAGTCGTATTCAAAACCGAAGGCGCTGGTGTAGGGGAACTGCTCCTTCTTGACGAAGTTCTTGGCGCGGATCTCGGCCTTGTCCATGCCCAGCTTTTGCGCCAGCACGTCGACCATGCGCTCGATCAGGTACACCGCCTCGGTCACACGGAAGGAGCAGCGGTACGCCACACCACCGGGGGCCTTGTTGGTGTACACACCTTTGACGCTGGCGTGCGCGGCAGGAATGTCGTAGCTGCCCGAGACGATGTGGAACATGCCGGCCGGAAACTTGGTCGGATCGGCACAGGCGTCAAACGCACCGTGGTCGGCCACCACATTCACGCGCAAGCCAGTGATCTTGCCGTCGGCGGTCGCGGCCAACTCGCCATCCATGTGGTAGTCACGGGCAAAGGCGGTGGACGAGATGTTTTCGATGCGGTCTTCGACCCACTTCACGGGACGGCCCAGCACGATGGACGCGACGATGGCGCACACATAACCGGGGTAGATGCCGACCTTGTTGCCAAAGCCGCCACCGATGTCGGGGCTGACGATGCGCACTTTGGATTCGGGGATGCCCGACAGCATGGACACCACGGTGCGCACCACATGGGGCGCTTGGCTGGTGATGAAGGTGGTCAGGTCGCCCTTGATCGGGTCGAACGAGGCCACGCAGCCGCAGGTCTCCAAGGGGCAGGGGTGCACGCGGGGGTAGTGCATGTGCTGGGACACGGTCACTTCGGCCTTGTCAAAAGCGGCATCGGCGGCCGATTTGTCACCCGCATCCCAGGTGAAGATGTGGTTGTGGTGGTCACGCTTGCCGTGGGCGCCTTCGGTTTTGCCCGCCAAGTCGTCACGAATGACGGGGGCACCAGGTTGCAGTGCCGCATAAGGATCCATCACCACGGGCAGTTCTTCGTACTCGACTTCCACGGCTTCCACCGCGTCGGCGGCGATGTAGCGGTCGTCGGCAATCACAATGGCCACTTCCTGCATCTGGAAGTGCACCTTCTCGTCGGCCAGCACAGCGGCCACGTCACCCGCCAAGGTAGGCATCCAGTGCAGTTTCAAAGGCTTCAAGTCGTCAGCCGTCAGCACAGCGTGCACGCCGGGGATGGCGAGCGCAGCTTCCTTGTTGATTTTGACTATGCGGCCGTGGGCAATCGGCGAGCGCACGATGTCCATGTGCAGCATGCCGGGCATCTTGATGTCGTCCACGTAATTGCCCTTGCCTTGGATAAAGCGGGCGTCTTCTTTGCGCAGGCGCGAAGCGCCCATGCCAGCCAGCGCAAGTTCGCGGGCTTCAACGGAAAGTACCGGTGCGTTCATGTGTGTCTCCGATCAAATGGGGGTGTGCTTCAAGCCGCGACGGGCTCTTGCAATTTTTTGGCGGCGTACTGGACGGCTTTGATGATGTTTTGGTAACCCGTGCAGCGGCAGAGGTTGCCGGCCATGCCGTGGCGAATTTCGTCTTCGGTCGGGCTGGGGTTCTCTTGCAAGAAGCGGTAAGCGCGCATCAGCATGCCGGGGGTGCAGAAACCGCATTGCAAACCGTGTTCTTTGTAAAAACCTTCTTGCACGGCGTGCAACACACCTTTGTTGGCCAGGCCTTCGACGGTGAGCACTTCGGAACCGTCGCACTGCACCGCCAGGTGCGTGCACGACTTGACCGATTGACCATCGATGTCCACCGTACAGACACCGCAGTGGCTGGTTTCACAGCCAATGTGCGCGCCGGTCAGGTTCAGTTCTTCGCGCAGGAAGTGGATCAGCAGGGTGCGCGGCTCAACGGCTTTTTCTTCTTTCTTGCCATTGACGGAGACGGTGATGAGTTTTTTAGTCATGGTGTATTCCTGAAATTTAAGCGCACAGCGCCCAGGCTTTGTGGAGGGCGCGTTTGACCATTTCTCCGGCCATGGCGGTTTTGTATTCGATGTCGCCACGCAGGTCTTCTGCGGGGTCGCAAATCGCGATGGCAGCGGCCGCTGCGGCTTGCACGTTGGCGGCGTTGAAAGGCTTGTTCAACAAAGCGGCTTCAGCGGCTTCGGCGTGCAGCGCTGTGGGCGCCACGTTGGTCAGCGCGATGCGCACATGGCTGACCTGGTCGCCGTTTTTGCGGATGACCACGGCGCAACCGGCTGTGGCCCAGTCACCGGTTTTGCGCTTGAGCTTTTCATAAGCGTAGCCCGTGCCCTGGGCAAATGCCGGCACGCGGATTTCGCACATGACTTCGTTCTCTTCGAGCTGGGTCATGTAAGTGCCCAGGAAAAAGCCGTTCGCAGCCACCGTGCGGCGGCCGTTCGGGCCTTCGAGCACAAAGGACGCGTCGATGGCGATCGACAGTGCGGGGTGGTCGTTGCCCGGGTCGCCGTGGGCGATGTCGCCACCGATCGTGCCGCGGTTGCGCACCTGCGGGTCGGCGATCAGCTTGGCCGCTTCGCACAGCAAAGGCACTTTGGCTTGCAAGATGGGCGAGCGGATCAGGTCGTTTTCAACCGTCATGGCCCCAATCACCACCGTGCCGCCTTCTTCGCGGATGCCCTTGAGCTCGGGGATGCGGTTGATGTCGATCAGGTGCTCGGGCTGGGCAAAGCGCAGCTTCATCATGGGCAGCAGGCTGTGGCCGCCCGCCAGCAGCTTGGCCTCAGAGCCCAATTGGCCCAGCAAGGCCACGGCTTCGCCCACGGTTTTGGGCGCGTGGTATTCAAAACGCGGTGGAATCATCAAAGGTCTCCAGAGTCTTGTTAAAAACAACCTCGGAGTATTTGCCAAGCTTGAATTCCCACTGAAGAGTCAGGCTTTAACCCAAAACGCCCTTGATCGGTCAATTTAATGCACGAAACGCACGGATAGAGACACGAAATGCACGGATCATGGTTTTTCATTGCCGCAATCAGGGTTTGTCCTAGGCACCCAGAGGATCAGTGAATACCCTTGGTTTAGTCCCATGGGCGCCACGGGGCAGGCCCACGCCGAGGCTTGTGCAGTTTCAGGCCAAACCCAGCGCCTCGCGCAAACGGGCGATTTCGCCCCGTGAGACAGGCACGGGTTGGTTGTTTTTGCCTTTGAGCAGGATGTGGGTTTTGCTGCCCTCCCGCCCCAGGGACTGCACGGCCTGCAAATTGACAATGAAACAGCGGTGCACCCGCATGAACTGTGCCGGGTCCAGACGCATGGCCAAATCGCCAATGCTCAGGTTGCAAAAGTGATAGCCCTCCCGCGTGAGCACGCGGGTGCAGTGGGCTTGTGACTCCAGGCAGAGCACATCGGCGGTGTCGACAAACGAGACTTTTTGATCGGCCACCATCGGGATGCGTGACAAACGCATGTTTTTGGCGGATGGCTCGGCAGCGGGCCGTTCCTGGCTGACCACCTGGGTGACGTCGTAAAACACCAAGGCAAATCCGGTGGTGTCGCCTTTGGCATCGCCCAAACGGCTGACCTTGATCAGCAGCACCTGTTCGGGGATGTTGATGATCATGGTCATGGGCGCCGCATTGGCCATGGGGCAGCCCGAGGCCTCGTCCAGCAAAAACTTGACTTTGGCTTTGGAGCGCTCGGGGTGGAACGAGGTGACGAGTTTGTTGAAGGGCTGTTTTTCGTCCACCGGCAAGACCCGGCGGGCAAAGTCGTTCATGGCCAGCACATTGCGCTGCGCATCCAGGTGAATCACACCGGCCTCGAATTTTTCAAACAAGTACAAGCTGGGATTGGCCTGGGATTTGGGGTCCATCTTGGGGTCTCCTGCGCATTGCACATTGGGGGAACGATTCTGCCATCGAAGCCGATGGCAGGGCTTGGGAATCGGTCAGGGTGTAAAGTCATTTCTTCCCTGGGTACTTGTGTGGCCCCACATGAGGCCCCTTTTGGAGGAATCCATGAACGCCCCCCTGCACCGAGAAATGCCCGCCAGCCACCTCAACAGCGCACAAGCCTTGCGCGAAGTGACCCAAGCTTGGGACAGTGCCATCTTGCCAGAGCTCAAGCGCTACATCGAGGTGCCGGCCAAGTCGCCTGCTTTTGACGCCGACTGGGCCGCACACGGCCACATCGACAGCGTGGTGCGCCAAGCCGCCGATTGGGTGCTGGCGCAAAAGATCGAAGGCCTGACGCTGGAAGTCATCCGCTTGCCCGGTCGCACGCCGGTGCTGTTTTTTGAAGTGGCCGCCACACGCCCGGCCAGCGAGGGCTCGGACCAGACCGTGCTGATGTACGGCCACCTGGACAAGCAGCCCGAGTTCACCGGTTAGCGCAACGATCTGGGGCCATGGACCCCTGTTTATGAAGACGGCAAGCTCTATGGCCGGGGCGGCGCAGACGACGGATACGCGGTGTACGCCAGCATCACGGCGCTGCAAGCGCTGAAAAGCCAAAAGACAACGCACCCGCGCATCGTCGGCCTGATCGAGACCTGCGAAGAGTCCGGCTCTTACGACCTGTTGCCCTATGTGGACGCGCTGCGCACACGCCTGGGCGATGTGGGTCTGGTGATTTGTCTGGACAGCGGCGCGGGCAACTACGACCAACTGTGGCTCACCACAAGTTTGCGCGGCATGGCCAGCGGCACGCTCAAGGTGCAGATCCTGACCGAGGGCATCCATTCGGGCGATGCTTCGGGCGTGGTGCCGTCCAGCTTTCGCATCATGCGCCAGGTGCTCGATCGACTGGAAGACAGCGCCACCGGCCGCTTGTTGCCACCAAGCTTTCACTGTGAGGTGCCCGCCGAGCGCATGGCGCAAGCACAAGCCACGGCCGCCATTTTGGGCGACGAACTCCACAAGCGCTTTCCTTGGGCGCACTACGATTGCGGCGGCGCCACCAGCTTTGCCTTGCCCACCACCACCGACCCGGTGCAGGCCTTGCTCAACCGCACCTGGGCACCCACCTTGAGTGTGACGGGGGCCGACGGCTTTCCAGCCCTCAAAGATGCCGGCAATGTGCTGCGGCCCTACACCGCCTTCAAACTCAGCCTGCGCTTGCCCCCACTGGTCGATGCGGCCACTGCGGTGCAAGCGCTCAAGACTTTGCTCGAAGACAATGCACCCTACCAAGCCCAAGTCACCTTTGAATCGGGCGGCGGTGCCACCGGCTGGAACGCGCCCGACACACAGCCCTGGTTTGAGCAAGCGCTGAACCATGCCAGCCAGGCGCACTTTGGCGCCTCGGTGGGCTACATCGGGCAAGGCGGCACCATCCCGCTCATGAACATGTTGAGCGCGGGCTTTCCCAAAGCGCAGATGATGGTCTGTGGCGTGCTGGGCCCCAAGAGCAATGCGCACGGGCCCAACGAATTTCTGCACGTGCCCTATGCCCAGAAGCTGACCGCTGCGGTGGCCGAAGTCATCGCCCGCATGCCATGAAACTCGTCAAGCGCTCCAGCGTGTCAGGGCAGGCCGGCCAGCTGGCCGTGTACGACTGGCCCCTGCCTTTGGGACCTGTTCGGGGCACGGTGCTGCTGGTCCATGGCTTGGGTGAACACACCGGGCGCTACAGCCACGTGGCCGATCGGTTGCGCCAATGGGGCTTTGCGGTCTGCGGCTACGACCACCAGGGCCACGGCCACTCCGAGGGTGTGCGCGGCACGCTGCAGACCGAAGACGGCCTCTTGCAAGACCTGGCCACAGTGATCGACCACGTTCGCGAACGCCCCGGAGCGCAAGATGCCCCGCTGATTTTGTTGGGCCACAGCATGGGCGGCCTGGTGGTGGCCCGGGCCGTGGCCGAACAACTGCGCTATGTGGACGCGGTGATCCTGTCTTCACCCGCCTTGGGCACCCGAATCAACCCGTTTCAAAAACTGCTGCTGGCCACCTTGCCCAAATACTGGCCCCACCTGTGCGTGCGCAACGGGCTCAACCCCCAGCTGATCGCACGCGATGCAACAACGGTGCAGCGCTACACGCTCGATCCTCTGGTGCACGACCGCATCTCCACCCGGCTGGGCGCCTGGATCTACCATGAAGGGCGCAAAACCCTGGCTTTGGCTGGGCAGTGGCGCGTGCCCACCCTGTTGATTTATGCAGGACAAGACCGGCTGGTGGATCCCGATGCCAGCGCGGCCTTTGCCGCCAGGGCGCCGGCATCGATGGTGCACGCGCACTGCTTTGCGCCCATGTACCACGAGATCTTCAACGACACCCAGCGCCAGCAGGTGTTCACGGTGCTCAAGCGCTGGCTGGACGATCGCTTCGCTGCTTGAAGGCAAGCCAAACCAGCGCCAGTCCGGCCAAAGCCACCGGCACCAAAGAGCCCACGTTCAACCAGGTCCAGCCACCGGTGGTGACCAGCGCACCCGAAGCAAACGAGGTGAGCGCCATGGTGGCGAACACACAAAAATTGATGGCCGCCTGCGCGCGGTCTTTCTCTTCAGGACGCCAGGCCCGCATGGCCAAGGTGGTGCTGCCGGTGAACAGAAAGTTCCAACCCAAGCCCAGCAAGAACAAGGCGATCAGGAATTGGTGCAACTGCACCCCCGACAAAGCCACCGCGATGCAGACAAAATTGAGCAGCACACCCACCCCCATGATGGTCAAAGTGCCGAAGCGTTTGATCAAGTGCCCCGTGAAAAACCCCGGCGCGAACATGCCGATGACGTGCCACTCCAGCACCCATGCGGCATCGCTGAAGGCAAAGCCACACACCTGCATGGCCAAGGGCGTGGCGGCCATGAGCAGGTTCATCACGCCATAGCTCAAAGCCGCGGTGGCCGCGGCCACGATGAAGATGGGCTGGCGCATGATGACGGACAAAGCTCGCCCCTGCGCATCCCCGACCTTTTTGACTGGCACCGCAGGGAACCGAATGAAACTGATGACCACCAGGCCGAGGACCGCCACCAAGGCCAGCGCGAGGTACGCGCCCATGAAAGGCGTTGCCACGATGTCCTTGGTGCGCGACGCCAAATTGGGGCCGACGATGGCCCCCATCAGACCGCCGGCCATGACCAGCGACACGGCTTTTTCGCGGAAACTTTCCACCGACAACTCCGCAGCGGCAAAGCGGTACAGCTGGCCATTGGCGCTGTAGTAACCCGCGATCACCGTGGCACACACCAAGAGCCAGAAGTTGTGGCTCCAGGCCGCATATGCGGCCAGCAAGGCCGAGAAGATCGCCACCACCAAACCCAGCTGAAACGAGATGCGCCGCCCAAACCGCGACTGGGTCTTGGCCACCAAGCCGGTGGACAAAGCGCCGCCCACCACATAGCCCATGACGGGCAAAGTCGCCATCCAGCCCAGCGGGGCCATGGACAGCCCCACCAGACCATTGATGGCGATGAAGGTGACGTTGTTCGTGAAGAAGATGCCCTGGCACAGGGTGAGAAGGATCAAATTGGCGTTCATGCCGAACAGTGTATGGCCTGGCGCTGGGGCCAGCGTGTCGCCGAAAAACCTGCGCCCCGAGCGACGGGGCTCAGGCGGACAAAGCCAACACCGCCAAAGGGGCGGTCTCCGCCCGCAACACGCGGGGCCCCAAACTGACCGGTGCAAACCCGCCCGCCAAGGCCAACGCTTCTTCTGTGGGGCTCAGTCCGCCCTCAGGGCCACTGAGCACGGTCACCGGTTCGGCCTGGGGCATTTGCGACAGGGGCTGTGTGCCTGCTGACAAAGACAAAACCCAGCGCTGTCCGGTCGGGGCTTTTTTGAGCCACTCGGTCAAGCTCACCGCGGCGTGGACCACGGGCACACGGTTGCGGCCACATTGTTCGGCAGCGGCCACCGCCACCGCTTGCCAATGGGCCCGCTTTTTGTCAGCGCGCTCGCCCTTGAGTTTGAGGACGCTGCGCTCAGCCATCAGCGGCGTGATGCTGGCCACACCCAACTCGGTGGCTTTTTCGACCAACCAGTCCATGCGCTCGTTGGCGGTGATCCCGGCCAGCAAATGCACGGCGCGCAAGGCTTCGCGCTCCACCGGGTGGTGCGCACCCACTTCCACCTCGACATCGCTGCGGCCCATGCGGGTCACGGTGGCGTCAAATTCACCGCCTTCGCCGTTGAACAAGGTGATGCTGTCGCCGGGTTGCATGCGCAAGACCTGCACATGGCGCGCCGCACCTGCCGGCAAGCTCAAGGCCAGACCGGTTTGCAAGGGGGCAGGGCAGTAAAAGCGCGGCATGCTCACATGCGCCCGTAGGCAAATCCGACCAGCGGTGTGGTGCCCTCGATCTCGTCGATCACTTTGAGGAGTGGCCCCAGTTCGCGGTAGCGGTCACAGGCCTTGCGGATGTAGTGGATGAATCGCGGCGCATCGGCCAGGTATTGGGGCTTGCCGTCGCGCAAGGTCAGGCGCGCAAAAATACCGGCCACCTTGAGGTGGCGCTGCAAGCCCATCCATTCGACGGCGCGGTAAAAAGCGCCGAAGTCACTGTGCCAATCTTCAAAATCCATCAACCCAGCTTTGCGGGCCTTTTCCCAATAGCGGATGGTGATGTCGAGCACAAAGTCTTCGTCCCAGCTCAGGAAGGCGTCGCGCATCAGGCTGGCGATGTCGTAGGTGACCGGGCCGTACACCGCGTCTTGGAAATCCAGCACGCCCAGCTGTTCGCTCTGAAAAGGCATCATCAGGTTGCGCGGCATGTAGTCGCGGTGCACATACACACAGGGCGCAGCCAGGTTGCGCTGCACGATCAGGGCAAAAGCCTTGTCCAAGGTTTCTTTGTCCTGCCCTTGCAACTGCACGCCTTTGTGCTGGGCCAGGTACCAATCGGGGAACAAGCTCAGTTCTCGTTGCAGCAGCGTCGCGTCATAAGGGGGCAAAACACCCGGTCGCGAGGCCAACTGCCACTGGATCAGCACGTCCACCGCCTGCATGTACAGACCGTGGTTGGCCTGCGGGCGTTCGGGATCGATGGCCGACATCATGGTGGCACTGCCCAGATCGTTCAAGAGCATGAAGCCATGGACTTCGTGCCAGTCGAGCACCTCAGGTGCACGCAGCCCCGCCTCTTTCATCAGGGCGGCAATTTTTACAAACGGTTGCGAGTTTTCCTTGTCCGGCGGCGCGTCCATCACGATGCGGCTGTCGCCGCTCAGTGTGTCAACGCGCAGATAGCGGCGAAAACTCGCATCGGCCGAGGCGATGCGCAAGGTGGCGGGCAGCAGGCCGTGGACGGTTGCGGTGTTGCCCATCCAAGCCTCGAACAAAGCTTGTCGGGACGGATCGGCCCAACGGACTTCAGAAGTCGCGGCGGGGGAAGAGGGAGGGGAGGGAGGGTGGCTCATGGATAATCCCATTTTACAAAGCCAGCACCCTTGCCCTTGGACATGCCGCTGGTGATTTCGCCTTTCCCCCTTCTTGATTTGTGTCCACCTTCCCTGCATCACCCCCATGGCCACTGGCGCCTGTTGCCCCCCCCGCTTTGAGCGGGGTGGCCATTGCTGTGTTGTGGGCCCTAGGCAGCCTGGCACAGGCGCAATCGACGGGCTTGACGCTGCGCACCAGCCCCCTGCTGGAAGAAAAAATCTCCAAACGCCAACTCGGTGAAGGCGCCATCTTTGTGGATGGCGCTCAGATCACGGCCCGCCCGGACATGGACCTGGTCATTGAAGGCCAAGCCACTTTGCGCCGCCCCGGCTTGTCGATCCAGGCCGATCGCTTGGTTTACGACCAGTCGCGTGACATCGTGAACGCCACAGGCCATGTGCGCGTGAGCCGCGATGGCAGCCTGTTTGAAGGCCCCAGCGTTCGCCTGCAGGTGGACAGCTTTCAAGGGACGTTTGATCAACCGAACTTTGAGCTTTACCGCAACGGCGGTTATGGCAATGCGTCCCATGTGGTGTTCGTCGACGAGAAGCGCCAGATCATCCACCAAGCCCGCTACACCACCTGCCGCCGCACACCGGGCCCGGAGTGGCTGCCTGAATGGTTGGTCAAAGCCACACAAATGACCATCGATGAAGAGGAATCCACCGTTCAAGCCGAGGGCGTGCAGTTGCGTTTTCACGATGTGCCGGTGATGAGCGCGCCCTCGGTCAGCTTCGCCATGACCGACGAACGCAAATCTGGTTTTCTGCCCACCTTGGTGGGCGTGGACACGGTCAACGGTCTGAACATGTCCCTGCCTTATTACCTGGACATTGCACCGAACCGCGATGCGACCATCACCACCCAATTGATGAGCAAACGCGGGGTCTCCGTCAACAGCGAGTTTCGCTACTTGGAGCCGGATTACAACGGCCTGGCGCGCCTGAACCTGATGGCCACGGACAAACTTCGCCAAGCCTCCCGCTGGGGCTTGTCGACCCAGCACACCGGCAGCCTCGATACCGGGCTGGAGCCGATCGGCCGGGTCGGCGTCGGCCTGACGGTGAACCGGGTCAGCGATGACAACTACTGGCGTGACTTTCCGCGTGCGGGTTTGGCTTTGACACAGCGCTTGCTGCCCTCCACGGGGGCACTGAACTGGGCACGGGGCAACTTCAGCATGAGCGCCCAAGTCCAGCGCTGGCAAACCCTGCAGGTGGAGACGGGCGCGATCACCCCGCCTTATGACCGTGCCCCGCAGATCACCCTGCGCTACGGCCAATGGAACGCCGAGGGCCTGGATTGGTCCATCGTGGGCGACACCACCCGCTTTGAAGCCGATTACTCGCGCATCCCCAGCGTGAGCCCCAGCACCTTGGCCAGTTTGCGCAACGGCGAGCGCAGCTATGTGCAAGCCCAAGTCAGTCGCCCATGGATCCGCCCTTGGGGCTTTGTGACCCCCAAGGTCCAATGGCATGCCACGCGCTACCAACTCGACAATCCCTTGCCCAGCAGCGGTGAGAGTGCACTCAACCGGGTGCTGCCCACCTTCAGTGTGGACTCGGGTTTGGTGTTTGAGCGCGAGACCCGGTGGTTCGGCCAAAACATTTTGCAGACCCTGGAGCCCCGGGCGCTGTATGCACGCACGCCCTTTCGGGACCAGAGCCTCTTTCCGATCTACGACAGCGGGGCTGCCGATTTCAACCTGTCGACCATTTACAGCGAAAACCCCTACGTCGGCCAGGACCGCCTGATCGACAACAACTCCTTGACTCTGGGCGTGACCAGTCGCATGTTCGATGCCAGCTCTGGTGCCGAGTTGGTCAAGTTGGGACTTGCGCAGCGGATCCGCTTTGACCAACAGCAGGTGGTCTTGCCTGGCCAGTCCACCGTTTCTGCCGGCTTGAGCGATGTGTTGCTGGGCGCCGGTGTGCGCTGGAACCAGCGCTGGGCGGGTGACGCCACCGTGCAACTGAGCTCCCAGACCAACAGCGTCAGCCGCACCACTTTGCAAAGCCGTTACAACCCCACGCCCTACCGCGTTTTCAACACGGCTTATCGGCTCAACAAAGGCGTGAGCGAACAGGTGGACATCGGGTGGCAATGGCCCATCAACGACCTGTGGGGGGGTGCTGACCGCGAAACCGAGTCGGCTTGGAGCCGGACCCGCGGTCAAGGCCTGGGTCCCGACCGCTGGTACAGCGTGGGGCGCGTGAACTTCAGCTTGAGTGAAAAGCGCATCGTGGACACCTTGATCGGCTTGGAATACGATGCCGGTTGCTGGCTGGGTCGCATTGTTTTTGAACGCTTGCAAAGCACCTTGAGCAGCTCCAGCACCCGCTTGCTTTTTCAAATGGAGTTCGTGGGCTTGGCCCGCGTGGGCTCGAGCCCACTGCAAACCCTGCGCAACAACATCACCAACTACCAATACCTGCGCGACAGCACAGCACAACCGAGCCGATTCCAGTCTTATGAATGATTTTCCCCTTTCTGTCCGCGGCGCTGGACTGGCCTGTTTGTTGACCGGGGTCGTCCTGCTGGGCGTGGGCAACGCCAGCGCACAAAGCACCCGCCCCCGACAAGCTGACTTCATTGTGGCGGTGGTCAACTCAGAGCCCATCACCAACCAGGAGGTGCAAGCCCTGCGCCGGCGCATGTCGCGCGATGCGCCCCGAGGGGATCCGGCCATGGCAGACGCCGCGCAACTGAACCGCCAAGCCTTGGAACAACTGATCAATGAAAAAGCGCAGCTGCAGCAAGCGCGCGACATTGGCATCAAGATCGATGAGGACGCCATTGACCAAGCGGAAAACAACGTTGCGGCCAACAACCAATTGACGTTGGACGACATGCGCAAGCGGATTGCCCAAGAGGGCTTGTCACCCAAAACCTACCGCGATCAGCTGCGCGATCAGCTGATGCTGGCCCGTGTTCGTGAGCGCGAAGTGGACGCACGCATCCGCGTGAACGATCTGGAGATCGAGCGCTATCTGCAAGAGCAAATTCAGGCCCAGGGCGGGCAAGCGCAGACCGAGCTCAACTTGGCCATGATTTTGATTGCCGTGCCTGAAAACAGCACAGAAGCGCAAGTCAAGTTGCTGCAGGAGCGCGCCGAAGATGTGGCACGCCGCGCCCGCAGCGGCGAAAACTTTGCCAGCTTGGCCCGCAACTTCAGCGAGGCTGCGGACAAGGGCGCCAATGGCGGCGAAATGGGTTTGCGTGCGGCAGACCGTTACCCCGAACTGTTCTTGGACACCACGCGCAACCTGCGGGTGGGCGGCACATCGTCCCTGGTCCGCTCGGGGGCGGGCTTCCACATCCTCAAAGTCCTCGATCGGCGACAAGGCCCGGCCACCTTGATGGTCACGCAAACCCGTGCACGCCACATTTTGTTGCGCCCCACCGCGCAAATGCCGCAAGCCCAGGTCGTGGCCCAGTTGAACGTGCTGCGCCAAAACATTGTTTCGGGGAAAGCCGATTTTGCAAGCCTGGCCCGTCAACTCTCGCAGGACGGCAGCGCTGTGCAAGGGGGTGATTTGGGTTGGGCCAATCCCGGCATGTTTGTCCCCGAATTCGAGCAGCTCATGAACCGACTGGGTCCCGGCCAAGTGGGCGAGCCGCTGGTGTCGCGCTTTGGTGTGCACCTGATCGAAGTCACGGACCGTCGAAATGCCCCTTTGTCTGAAACCGAACAACGCACCTTGGCCCGCAATGCGCTGCGCGAGAAAAAACTCGATGAGGCTTATCAGACTTGGGTGGAAGATGTGCGGGGTCGCGCCTATGTCGAAATGCGCGAACCGCCTCAATGAAACACATTGCCCGCAAACGTTTCGGCCAGCATTTCTTGACCGACCACGGCATCATCGATGCCATCGTGGACGCCATCCAGCCACAAGCGGGTCAGCCCATGGTCGAGATCGGTCCGGGCTTGGCGGCCTTGACGCAACCCTTGGTCGAGCGTTTGGGCCACCTGACCGTGGTCGAGCTGGACCGGGATCTGGCCCTGCGATTGCGCCTGCACGAGCAACTGAGCGTGGTGGAATCCGATGTGCTCAAGGTCGATTTCACGGCCTTGTCCCAAGCGATGCTGAATGCCCAAAGCTGCACGGTCAAAACCGCCAAGATTCGCGTCGTCGGCAACTTGCCCTACAACATCTCCACACCCATTCTTTTCCATTTGCTGGACCATGTGGCGGTGATCGAAGACCAGCACTTCATGCTGCAAAAAGAAGTCATCGACCGGATAGTGGCCAAGCCCGCCACTTCCGACTACAGCCGCTTGTCGGTGATGCTGCAGTGGCGCTACGACATGGCCAATGTGCTGTTCGTACCGCCCGAAAGCTTTGATCCGCCACCCCGCGTGGACAGCGCCGTGGTGCGCATGGTGCCCTTGGCCCAGCCCCCGCTGGTGCATCTCAAAACCATGGAGACCTTGGTCCAGGTGGCCTTCAGCCAGCGCCGCAAGATTTTGCGCAACACCTTGGGCAAATGGCTGGAAGAAAAAGGCTTTGGGGGCCATTTTGATCTGCAGCGGCGTGCCGAAGAGGTGCCGGTGGCCGAGTACGTGGCCTTGGCGCAGGCGGTCTGAACACCGAAAAAGATCTGTCACGCCGCACTGGATGCAGGTCCATGGCTGTTTTGTCTGCCCAGCTGAAAATCGTGGATCCCGGCTCGGGGGCCGGGATGACGAAGGACGCTGCAAGGCCATGAAAAAGCCCCGCAGTGCGGGGCTTTTGTCATTCTCGGTCCCATTCAGGGATTCAGAACATCAGGCGGCTGCCAGCCAGTAACCTGCGTTGAATGGGCTGCTCATGCGCAGCGCCAAGGGTGACACATCGACCAACTTGTCGGTCGGCATCTTTTCACCTTCGTCGACCGCTTCGGCCACCATGGCGTTTTCGGTTTGTGCCTCCATCGCCCGTCCTGCTTGGCTGTTTTGCGCAGAACGGGCTACAGAAAAGAATAGAAGCATCGGAAGGGTATCTTCCTGTCCCCCCAGTAATCGGCAGTGTCGCGGAAGATGTCCAGCAATTGCTCACGGGCTTCTTTGTCGAACTTGACGTGGGCCGGAATCTGCTCCAGCACCACAATGAAACCCGGCTGTGGACCCGACTTGTGCAAAGGGTCGGTCATGCAGTCGTACAAGGCATCAAAGTTTTTGCCGAAGTGCGAAGGCAGTGTGAATTGCGCACCAATGAGGTCCAGCACGTCTTGTTTGCTCTGGGCTTGCGCCAGGTTGGCATACAAAAAATGGTGGCCCAGGCCTTGGGCGGCCTCTTGCAAGTCGCTCACGCGGTAAGCGCGGATCGACTGCACGATGTTGGACCGGACGCCTTTGAGCGGCGTCTCCTGGTCCTGGCGAATCGGCATGTCCATCTCCGTTGGTCTTTCTCTTAATAATCAGTTTTTGTCGACAATTTCGCGAAAGCTCGCGTAATGGTCTTGTGTGTAATAACAGGCACGCGGATGACGCGCCTCCTGTCCCCCACACACAATGCGTCGGGCACCACGGTCTCGCGATCCCGGGGTCTTGACGGTGTATTCACGGTAGTAGCCCCGGTCTTGGCGGGGCAACAAACGCTCACGGTTACCAAAAACAACCCCGTCCTTTTCGTAAGGAAAAGGACCACCCTGTCGGATGAGTTGGTAAGTCGCTTGGCCTTCTCGCGGCAACTCAGACAGCCCCATGGTGGGCGGAACGGCCGCATCGGTCGACGTTTTGGACTGCACCGAAAAAGTGCATGCCATCAAAATCACTGCGGCGAGGGCGGTCAACCCGCTCGGCCAGCCGTGGTTTTGGAACGTTGCCTTCATGAAACACCTTTCAAGAGCTCCGGGTTAACCCGAAAACTCGAAGGCGCTAGTGTGATGCAATTGTCATAAAAATGCAAGCACTTGCCGCGTTAACCACCCACACTTCCAAGGCAAAGGCCTTGGAAGTGTGGACTTTCCCGATGGCCAGCCCTCAGCGGGCTGCGTTGGCGTCTGCCACCGTGAGGGCCGTCATGTTCACAATCCGGCGCACAGTGGTGCTGGGCGTCAAGATGTGAACCGGCTTGGAGGCCCCCAGCAGAACGGGGCCCACCGCGATGTTGCCGCCCGCAGCCGTTTTGAGCAGGTTGTAAGCGATGTTGGCCGCGTCAATGTTGGGCAAGACCAGCAAATTGGCGTCACCAATCAAAGTGCTGTTGGGCATGATCGCTTGGCGAGCAACCGCATCGAGAGCGACATCGCCATGCATTTCGCCGTCGACGTCCAGCCAAGGCGCATGGCTGCGAAGCAAATCGAGGACCCGGCGCATTTTGACTGCGCTGGGCTGGTTGGAGGAGCCAAAGTTGGAGTGCGAGAGCAAGGCCGCTTTGGGCTGGATGCCGAAACGGCGCATTTCTTCGGCTGCCATCACGGTGATTTCGGCCAACTCTTCGGCCGTGGGGTCGTAGTTGACATGGGTGTCCACCATGAACAACTGGCGACCGGGCAGCATCAAACCGTTCATGCAGGCAAAGGTGTTGACGCCCTTGCGCTTGCCAATCACTTGGTCGATGTAGCTCAAATGCATGGGGTTGGTGCCCCATGTGCCACAAATCATGCCGTCCACGTCGCCTTTGTGCAGCAACATGGCACCAATGAGCGACAAACGGCGGCGCATCTCGATTTTGGCCATCTGCTGGGTGATGCCCTTGCGCTCGGTCATGCGGTGGTAGGTCTGCCAAAAATCGCGGTAGCGGTGATCGTCTTCGACGTTCACGATGTCGTAATCCAGTTCCTCTTTGAGGCGCAGACCAAATTTCTCGATGCGCTCGGCGATCACGCCGGGTCGGCCGATCAAGGTGGGGCGGGCAATGCCCTCATCGACCACAATTTGGGCGGCACGCAGCACGCGTTCTTCTTCGCCCTCGCTGTAGGCGACGCGTTTCTTCAAGGCACGTTTGGCGGCCGTGAAAATGGGTTTCATCATGGTGCCTGATGCGTACACAAAACCTTGCAGGCTTTCGCGGTAAGCATCCATGTCCTTGATCGGGCGCGAAGCCACACCCGAGTCAAAGGCCGCTTGGGCCACCGCCGGGGCAATTTTGATCATCAATCGCGGATCGAAGGGCTTGGGAATCAGGTAATCGGGACCAAAAACCAAAGGCTCACCGGCGTAGGCAGCGGCCACCACTTCGCTTTGTTCGGCCTGGGCCAGTTCAGAAATGGCATAAACAGCGGCAATCTCCATCTCCAGCGTGATGGTGGTGGCGCCGCAATCCAGGGCACCCCGGAAAATATAAGGAAAGCACAGAACGTTGTTGACCTGGTTGGGGTAGTCGGTCCGGCCTGTGGCCATGATGGCATCGTCGCGCACCGCTTTGACGTCCGCAGGATCGATCTCGGGGTTGGGATTGGCCAGCGCAAAGATCAAGGGCTTGGCGGCCATCTTCTTGACCATGTCTGGCTTGAGCACGCCGCCAGCCGACAGCCCCAGGAACACGTCAGCGCCCTCGATGACCTCGGCCAAAGTCCGTTGATCGGTTTTTTGCACGAATTGGATCTTGTCTTCGTCCATCAGCTCGGTACGGCCTTCGTACACCACGCCGGCCAGATCGGTGACCCAGATGTTTTCACGCGGGATGCCCAACTTGACCAGCAGGCCCAAACAAGCCAGGGCCGCTGCGCCCGCGCCCGAAGTGACCAGCTTGATCTCTTTGGGGTCCTTGCCCACGACTTTGAGACCGTTCAGGATGGCCGCACCCACCACGATGGCGGTGCCGTGTTGGTCATCGTGAAAGACCGGGATCTTCATGCGTTCGCGCAGTTTGCGCTCGATGTAGAAGCAGTCCGGCGCCTTGATGTCTTCCAGGTTGATGCCGCCAAACGTCGGCTCCAACGAGGCGATGATTTCGACCAGCTTGTCCGGGTCTTTTTCATTGATCTCGATGTCGAACACGTCAATGCCCGAGAACTTCTTGAACAAGACGCCCTTGCCTTCCATGACCGGTTTGCTGGCCAGCGGGCCGATGTCACCCAGGCCCAGCACGGCCGTGCCGTTGGTCACCACGCCCACCAGGTTGCCCCGGCTGGTGTACTTGAAGGCATTGGCGGGGTCTTTGACGATTTCTTCGCAAGGGGCCGCCACGCCGGGCGAGTAGGCCAGCGCCAAGTCGTGCTGGTTGACCAACTGCTTGGTGGGGGCCATGGCGATTTTGCCGGGGGTGGGGAACTCGTGGTACTCGAGGGCGGCTTGGCGCAATTGGGCGCGTTTTTCTTCGGTTTGGACCTTGTTGGTCATGGGCTTGGGCTCCGTTGAAGGGTGTGCTGTCAGGGCTGCCGGGGTTCAGCAGCCAAGGCGCGTGGCAAGGAATTTGTCCACGCACAGGGCGACAGTCGGGCGGTAGTTCATTGTAGACCCGGGATGCAGGCCTTTGAGCGCAGTGCTTGCCCTGCGCCAGTGAGTTGGCTTTTGACTTTTGCACACAAATGGGGGTGATCAGCGCAGATGTTTCCAGGCTTTGTGCTGCAAAGCCTCGCTCACGCGGACAGAGCGTGAGCCCGCCAGCACTTGGCATGTGGCCCCGGCATGCAGAAAGCCGGTTTGCTCCACCGCCAAATAGAAACCACAACGCCCGCTTTGCACCATGTCTTTGGCGGCCAGGGCATAGCCCATGACGGCATTGAATTTGCCGCAGGGCTCACGCGGCTGGGTCACACGCAAGACCACGTCACCAAAGTCGAGGCGGTCGCCAATGAACAGGTCTTTTTCGAGCAGGCCTTGCAAGCTGAGGTTTTCACCCAAAAAACCCGGCGCCAAGGTTTCTTCAAACATCGTGGCCCCGCGGGTTTGGCGCTGCGCCTGCCACCACGCCAGATGCTCCGACGGCAAGGCGTACACCGCTTTGCTCAAGCCGCCATGCACCGACAAATCGGCCTGCTCATCACCCGCCAGGCCCAAGACGCCGACCGCGATCGGGCCAGAAACTGCGGTCTTGCCAATGGCCGACACCATTTTGCGTCCGCTCACCCTCAAAGGGCGAACCCGCCCAGTCTGGATGGCGCGCAGCGTGCCTGAACAAACAGGCGGCGAACTCGGCAGCATGGCTGCTTCAGCCCCGCATCAAGGCTTCGATCTCGTCGGCCTTCACCGGCACGCCCCGCGAGATCAGTTCGCACCCCGTCGCGGTCACGATGGCATCGTCTTCGATGCGGATGCCGATGTTGTGGAAGGGCTCGGGCACACCGGGTGCAGGCCGCACATACAGGCCCGGCTCAATGGTCAGCACCATGCCCGGCTGCAGGATGCGGCTGGGGCGGTCCTTGATGAGTTCGCCACTCAACGGGTCTTTGCGTTCGCTGATGTGGCCCACCTGTGAGGGCTCCACGTAGCTGCCGCAATCATGCACGTCCATGCCCAGCCAGTGGCCTGTGCGGTGCATGTAAAAGGGGAAATAACTGCGGTTGGCAATCACGTCTTGCGCGTTGCCGACCTTGTTTTTGTCGAGCAAGCCGACATCGAGCAGGCCTTGCGCCAGCACGGCCACGGCGGCTTCATGCGGGGCGACAAAACGCGCACCTGCCTGGGTGGCGGCCACGGCGGCATCTTGCGAGGCCAGCACCAGGTCGTACAAGGTGCGTTGCGGTCCGGTGAATTTTCCGTTGGCCGGGAAGGTCCGTGTGATGTCGCTGGCATACCCATCCAGCTCGCAACCCGCGTCAATCAACACCAAGTCGCCGTCTTGGATCAAAGCCGCATCGGCGCGGTAGTGCAGCACACACGCATTGGCCCCGCCCGCCACGATGGAGCCGTAAGCCGGATACTGCGAGCCATGCTGGCGAAATTCGTGCAGCAGCTCGGCGTCCAGATGGTATTCGTGCACGACTTGCCCTGCGCGCAGCATGGCGGCGCTGCGCTGCATGGCGCGGATGTGGGCGCGGGCGCTGATTTGACAGGCCTGTCGCAGGATGTCCTGTTCGTGCGCGTCTTTCACCAAGCGCATCTCGTCGAGCAGGCTGCACAGGTCGCGTTGCTGCTCGGGGCACAAAGCGCCGTAACGCACCCGCGCCCGCACCGACTGCAGCCAACCGGCCACCAGACCTTCAAGACCTGTATGGATGGCAAAGGGGTACCAAACGGTGCTGCGGTTTTCCAGCAGTTTGGGCATCTGCACAGCCAATTCGGCCGACGACAAGGCCCGGCTCACCGCCAAAGCGGCGGGGGCGGCATCCGGGCCCAAGCGGATGCCGTCCCAAACTTCGCGCTCCATGTCTTTGGGCTGGCAAAACAGCGTGCTCTCTCCTTCGGCCGTGACCACCAAGGTGGCATGGGGTTCGGTGAAGCCCGTCAGGTAATAGAAATAGCTGTCGTGCCGGTACAGAAAATCGCTGTCGCGGTTGCGCTGGCGCTCAGGCGCGGTGGGGACGATGGCAATGCCACCCGCACCGAGTTGGGCTGCGAGGCGGGCACGGCGTTGGGCGTAAATCGTGTGAGAGCTCATGGGCACATTGTAGGAGCCACACCCCGTGCGCGATTTTGTGCAAACCGCTCACCGTCGCGCACGGGGTCCCGCTCCCACACCGGATGCCTTTTGGGCCATTTGCTCAGGACATCAAGGCCAGATCAATGGCCGCCGTTCAACGCCGCCAGCCGCTGGCGCGTGCCGACATCGGTCCAGTCCCCCAAGTAGCGCTCACCCGACACCAGCCCCCGGTCCATCGCGCTGCGCAGCAAGGGCGCGAGCGCCAGCGCAGCGCCTTGCGGGTTGCCTTCTGGCAGACCGCTGTCGGCAAAAAAAGCTTTTTTGTACAAGGCGATGGTGCTGAAGGTGAGGTCGCGGCAGGGTGCGCCCTTGGGCAAGTTGAGCACCTGGCCCGAAGCCGACAAGCCAAAATCACCACCCGGGTTGTGATCGGGGTTGGGTACCAGCCACAGGTGGGCCAGCAGGCTGCTGGCGGCAAAGCGCTGCACGGCTTGGTGGCTGAACACAAAATCAGGCGCAAACACATCACCCGCCACCACCCAAAACACCGTGTCCAGCTGCGGCAAGGCACGCACAATGCCACCGGCCGTCTCCAGCGCTTGGCCAAAGTCTTGCCCTTCGTGCGAATAACTGATCTGTACCTCAGGCAAGCCAGGCCAGGTGATGCGCTCACCGAAATACGCGGGAATCTGCTCGCCCAACCATGCGGTATTGACCAATTGGCGAACAAAGCCACCCCGGGCCAGCGCCTGCATAGGCCACTGCATCAGGGGCTGGCCACGCACGCTCAGCAAGGGCTTGGGGGTCACATCGGTCAAGGGACGCATGCGTTCACCGCGCCCAGCGGCAAGAACCATGGCTTGGGCAGGCGCCGCGCCAAACGTGGGCGGGTGTGCAAATGTTGAAATCGACATCGCACGATGTTGCCATGCTTTGAGGCGCTCACGGGACAGAACAAGGCCCAAGACTCACTCTAAACTGCTTGCCTGCACCCAGACCCGCACCCAGTCCTGCGTCTGGTCTCAAAGGAATGGAATCCCATGACACGTCCCCTGCCTGCCGTCATCGCGGCTGCACAGAACGCCTCACAACGCATGGCCGACCGCCACACCCCCTTTGTCATGAACGACTGGTACGTGGCCGCCTTCGGGGAAGAAGTCAAACACCGGTTGCTGGCGCGCACGCTGCTGGGTCGTCGCCTGGTGATTTACCGGGCGACCGACGGCCGAGTGGTGGCCCTGGAAGACCGTTGCCCGCACCGCTCCATGCCACTGTCGGCCGGAACGCTGGAGCAAGACACCATCGTGTGCGGCTACCACGGTCTGCGCTTCAACACCGAGGGCAACTGCATCGAAGTGCCCTCGCAAGCCAGCTGCCCGAAAAACGTGGGCATCCGGGCCTACCGCACCCACGAGCGAGGTGCTGTGGTTTGGATTTGGATGGGTGAGGCCGAACAGGCTGACCTGTCCAAATTGCCGCCCCAAGACTGGATGGAAGATGCCCATTGGGAGCGTTCACAGGGTTATCTGAGCTTGCAGGCCAATTACGTGCGCCTGCACGAGAACCTGCTGGACCTGACGCACCTGAGCTTTTTGCATGCCAAGAGCTTTGGCACCCCCGATTACGCCAAAGCCGCATTTGAAAGCGAGATCGGCGAGGGTCAATTCGCCTTGCTGCGCAAGGTGGTGCCGACCACCTTGCCGCCCGTGTGGGGCATCCCGACCGGTTTGACGGGCCAAGGCCAAGCAGCCCGCATCGTGCGCTCCGAGTTTCGCAGCCTGGGGCTGCACGAGGTGTCGGTCACTTTTTACGATTGCCACCTGCCGGAAAATGGGCCCGAAAACGTGCGTCCCGAGTTTCGCATCCGCACCGCCCACATGCCCACCCCTGAGACGGCCACCAGCACGCACTACTTCATCGTGCACGGGCGCGACTTTTCGCAAGACGATCCACAGACCACCCGCTTCATGCACGACCAGTTGTTCGTGGCATTTCAGGAAGATGTGGATGGCCTGGCGCTGCAGGAACGGGCTCTGGCCAGCACGCCCCCTGAAGACTTGTACGAGTTTTCCGTGGCCGCCGATGCCCCGGCCATCGCCATGCGCCGTTACGTGCTGGCACGCCAGCAAAAAGAATCGCAGCCCTGAAACCCCACTGCAGACGGCCTCCCGCAAAAGACAAGCGACAAAGCCAGCAGGCTGACAGCCGCTAAAATCTCGGGTTTACCAGCATACTTTTCCCCGGAGCTGCCCACATGGCAAACCAGCAACAAATGGCGAACGCCATCCGCGCCCTCGCAATGGACGCCGTTCAACAAGCCAACTCCGGTCACCCCGGTGCGCCCATGGGCATGGCCGACATGGCCGTGGCACTTTGGGGCGATCACCTGCAACACAACCCCAAAAACCCCCACTGGGCCAACCGCGACCGCTTTGTGCTGTCCAATGGCCACGGCTCCATGCTGATCTATTCGGTGCTGCACCTGACCGGCTACAAGCTGCCGATCGAAGAGCTGAAGAACTTCCGCACCCTGCACAGCAAAACCGCAGGCCACCCCGAAGTGGGCGTGACGCCCGGTGTGGAAACCACCACCGGCCCGCTGGGCCAAGGCATCACCAACGCCGTGGGCATGGCCCTGGCCGAAAAGCTGCTGGCCGCCGAGTTCAACCAAGCCGACCACAAGATCGTGGATCACCACACTTATGTGTTCTTGGGTGACGGCTGCCTGATGGAGGGCATCAGCCACGAAGCCGTGGCCCTGGCCGGTGCCTGGAAGCTGAACAAACTGATTGCCCTGTACGACGACAACGGCATCTCGATCGACGGCCAAGTCGCCCCCTGGTTCATCGACAACACGCCCCAGCGCTTTGCCGCCTGCGGCTGGAACGTGATCGATGCCGTGGACGGCCATGACGCCGCGGCCGTGTCCGCTGCAATTGCCAGTGCCAAACACAGCGCTGACAAACCCACCCTGATCGTCTGCAAAACCGCCATCGGCAAGGGCTCGCCCAACCGTGCGGGCACCTCCAAAGCCCACGGCGAACCTTTGGGCGCTGAAGAAATCCAACTCACCCGCGAAGCCCTGGGCTGGACAGCCGAGCCCTTCAAGATCCCCAAAGCGGTCTATGCCGACTGGGACGCCAAAGCCGCCGGCGCTGCCCGCGAAGCTGCTTGGAACACCGCCTTTGCCGCGTACAAAGCCGCCTTCCCTGCTGAGGCCAAAGAATTCCTGCGCCGCATGAAGGGCGACTTGCCCAAGAACTTCAACCAGGTGGCGTTTGACGCCGTCATCGCAGCCCACACCAAGGGCGAGACCGTGGCCAGCCGCAAGGCCAGCCAGTTGGCCCTCGAAGCCTTCACCGCTGCCCTGCCCGAAATGCTGGGCGGCTCCGCCGACCTCACGGGCTCCAACCTGACCAACACCAAGAGCACGCCTGCTTTCCGCGTGGACTTGGCCGGTGACGTGGTCAAGACAGCTGACGGCTCGGCTACCGAAGGGGCCTCCAAGATCGGCCGCCACATCAACTACGGCGTGCGCGAATTCGGCATGGCCGCCATCATGAACGGCGTGGCCCTGCACGGTGGCTACATCCCCTACGGCGGCACCTTCCTCACTTTCTCTGATTACTCGCGCAACGCCATCCGCATGGCCGCGCTGATGAAGCAGCGCATCATCCATGTTTTCACCCACGACTCCATCGGTCTGGGCGAAGACGGCCCGACCCACCAGTCCATCGAGCACGCCGCCAGCCTGCGCCTGATCCCCGGCTTGGACGTGTGGCGTCCAGCCGACACGGCCGAAACCACTGTGGCCTGGGCTGTGGCCCTGCAAAACGCCCACCGCCCATCGGCTTTGCTGCTCAGCCGCCAGAACCTGGCTTACTCGCCCAAGAGCGATCTGGGCGACATCAGCCGTGGCGCGTATGTGCTGTCCGAGCCCGAACACGTTGGCATCAAGAAGACCCACGGCGTGATCATCGCCACCGGCTCTGAAGTGCAACTGGCCCTGGCCGCGCAAAAGCTGCTGGCCCAACGCAAGATCGGTGTGCGCGTGGTCTCCATGCCCAGCACCAATGTGTTCGACCGTCAAGACAGCGACTACAAACAAAGCGTGCTGCCCAAAGGCCTGCCCCGCGTGGCGGTCGAGATGGGCTCCACCGACGGGTGGTGGAAATACGGCTGCGCCGCCGTGGTCGGCATCGACACCTACGGCGAGTCGGCACCAGCGCCAGTGCTGTTCAAACACTTCGGCTTCACCGCCGAGAACGTGGCCGACACCGTCCACGCTGCGCTGCTCAAGGCCTGATTCAGGCCCGCCGGATGAACCGCTTCGGCGCCTGTGGGCGCTGAAGTCACGTTCAGGGATCAGGTCCATGCAAGGGTTTTGATTTCAAATCCGGTTACGTAACCGTTTAGTAACTTTCTCCCGAGGCTCTCACCATGACCATCAAGTTGGGTATCAACGGATTCGGCCGCATCGGCCGTTTGGCCCTGCGCGCCGCGCTGAAACACGGCTACGACGACATCCAGATCGTCGGCATCAACGACCCCAAGCCCGCCGATTATTTGGCTTACATGCTCAAGTACGACAGCGTGCACGGCCGCTTCGATGGCACGGTGGACTTCACCGACGACACCCTGATCGTCAACGGCAAAAAAATCAAACTCTCGCACGAGCGCGATGCGCACAACCTGCGCTGGGGCGAGATGGGCGTGCACACCGTGCTGGAATGCACCGGCCACTACCTTACCGAGCCCACCAGCCAGATGCACATCGTCGCTGGCGCCAAAAAGGTGGTGATCTCGGCGCCGTCCAAAGACACTGTGCCGATGTTCGTGTACGGGGTCAACCACCAACAATACGCGGGCGAAGCCATCGTGTCGAACGCGTCATGCACCACCAACTGCCTGGCCCCCGTGGTCAAAGTGCTGCACGACAAGTGGGGCATCAAGCGCGGTCTGATGACCACCGTGCACGCCGCCACCGCCAGCCAGATGACCGTGGACGGCTCGTCGCGCAAAGACTGGCGCGGTGGCCGCGGCATCCTCGAAAACATCATCCCCAGCAGCACCGGCGCGGCCAAGGCCGTGGGCGTGGTGATCCCCGAGATCAAGGGCAAGATCACCGGCATGGCGTTCCGCGTGCCCACGTCGGATGTGTCGGTCATTGACTTGACCGTGGAACTGGGCAGCGACGCCAGCTATGCCGACATCTGCGCCGAAATGAAAGCGCAAAGCGAAGGTGCCCTGAAGGGCGTGCTGGGTTACACCGACGAAAAAGTGGTGTCCACCGACTTCCGCGGCGAGCCCTGCGCCAGCGTGTTCGACGCGACCGCCGGCATTGCGCTGGACAAGACCTTCGTCAAGATCGTGGCCTGGTACGACAACGAATGGGGCTACGCCAAGCAGTGCCTGGAGATGGTGCGGGTTGTCAACAAGAAGAAGTGATCTGTTTCTTGTCGGGCAGGCATCGCCAGGTATCCCCGCCAGGGCTCAGAGGCGCTTCGCTTTGCCACATCGCCCTTGCGGCGATACCTGGCGATGCCATGGGACATTGTTCATAGCGCCTTCGGGCGCTTTTTGCTTGTATGCAGTGGTGGCGGGGATGCGGGTGCCCCGGAGGAGTTGCCGGCCGCGAGGCGAAATTCAGCGGTGCGTCGCAACTTTGGGCGTCCGTTGTAACGGCACATGAGAATTCGTCGCCTGAAGGCGCTCGGCCAGCCAGACCTTGATCACAGACTGCCTCGTCACTCCCAGTTTGCTGGCTTCGCGATCCAGCGAGTCAACCATCCACTTTGGAAAATCAACATTCACCCGTCTCTGCGCTTGCTGCACGCGCCTGGCTTTGGACAAGTCCAAAGAAGCCGTGATGTCGACGCCATCATCAAACTGTTGCTCGAACTTTTTAGCTTTCATAAAGTGCCACCTCTTCTGTGCGTGCGCGAAGCACTGATATCAATCGGATGTTGGGGCCTCGGTAGGTGATGACTGCCGACCAATGCTTGCCATCTATGACGCCAATCACCAGATTGGCATCCGCGTGCAAGCCGACGTGAGCTGGTGTCTCTCACCAGTTCCTGTGCGCTCAATGCTTTTCAAGGGCGCGCCATCACAACGAACAACATAAAACCAAGCTTCGCACCCAACCGCGGCCTGCCGCAAAGCATCAATGCGTTGCCCGAATCCAATCCGCCGCCTTCTCCGCCATCATGATCGTCGGCGCATTGGTGTTGCCGCTCACGATGCGCGGCATGACCGAGGCGTCAACCACACGCAGGCCCGGCACACCGTGGACGCGCAGTTGCGCGTCCACCACCGCCATGTTGTCTTGGCCCATGCGGCAGGTGCCCACCGGGTGGTAGACCGTGTCGGCGTGTTGGCGAATCCAGTGGTCGAGTTGTTCGTCGCTGCGCGCATCGGCAGACGCTGCCCACTCTTGGCCATACGCGGCCAAGGCGGGTTGGGACAAGATGTTTTGGGCTTGGCGAACCCCGTCGCGCAAGCGCTGCAGGTCGCGCGGGTCGCTCAAAAATTGCGGGTCGATCAGCGGGGCGCTGTGCGGGTTGCGGTCGGCCAGTTGCACGCGGCCACGGCTGTCCGGTTGCAACAAACACACGTGCAAAGAGTAACCATGCCCCAGCGTCAACTGGCGGCCATGGTCCACCAGTTTGGCCACCACAAAGTGCAGCTGAATGTCCGGGTGCGCCTCTTCGGGTCGGCTTTTGTAAAAGGCACCGCCTTCAGCGAAATTGGTGGTGAGCGGCCCCTTGCGGTGTTGCCGCCAGGCCCACAGGGCTTGCAAGGTCTGCCACGCGCCTTTGGGCGAGACGCCGATCAAGTCGGTGTGCCCCGGCGCATCGGCCACCAGCACCGCGTCGGGGTGGTCGTGCAGGTTTTCGCCCACGCCGGGCAAATCGCGCAGCACCTCGATGCCCAGGCTTTGCAAATGCGCGGCTGGCCCAATGCCTGAGCGCATGAGGATGGCGGGCGAGTGGAAAGCGCCTGCACTCACAATGATTTCGCGCCGGGCGGTCAGGGTCTGTGCCTTACCACCCTGCAAGGTGTGCACCTGCCGCGCCACGCCATCCACCAAGCCAATGCGGTCCACGGTGACACCGGTCATGACATGCAAATTGGGGCGGCCCAAGTTGGGCGTGAGGTAGGCCTTGGCGGCGCTGAAACGCTCACCCGCCTTCTGCGTGACTTGGTACAGGCCCACGCCTTCTTGTGTGGGGCCATTGAAGTCGCTGGTGCGCGTCAACCCCGCTTGCACGCCCGCCTCCACAAAGCGCTTGGCGAACGCATTGGGGCTTTGCAGATCGGCCACGTTCAAGGGGCCGTTCTGAGCATGCCATTCGTTGTGGATGCGCTCGTTGTGCTCGGCCTTCAGAAAGTAGGGGAAGACCTCGGCCCATGACCAGCCCGTGCAACCCATCTGTGCCCAGGTGTCGTAATCCACGGCTTGACCACGGATGTAAGCCATCGCATTGGTCGAGCTGGAGCCCCCCAAGGTGCGGCCACGCGGCTGAAAACCGATGCGGCCATTCAAGCCGGGTTGCGGCACGGTGTTCAGGCCTTGCGAGACGATTTCGGTGCGGGCCATGAGCGCGATTCCCGCAGGGCAATGGACCAAAGCACTGGTGTCGGGCGGCCCGGCCTCGATCAGGGCCACCTGCACGGCAGGGTCTTCGCTGAGTCGGCTGGCCAGCACACAACCGGCCGAGCCACCGCCCACGATCACGTAGTCAAAGTCCATGATTCCCCCCGTCCAAATATTATGTGTGGCCAATATAAGGGCTGTAGCGTGCCTTGGCCTGTCTTGTGTGCATCGGGTTTTTCCCCAACCAGCCCCTCGCCATGGCAACATCTCCTTGGCGCAAACACCCTTCACAATGGCAGAACAATTGGAGACAAACCATGCCCATGAGCAGCCCTGCCGTCGAACTCGAACAAGCTTGGCAAGACAAGCGCTGGTGGTGGCTGCTCAGCCCCGCCATTCCGCTGGCGTTCACCAGCTCCTTGCTGGCTTTCGTCTGGACAGGTCAATGGGGGTGCATGCTGCTGGCCCCAGTGGTGATCCATGTCTTGTTGCCGGTGCTCGACCGGGTGTTGGGCGAGGACTTCAGCAACCCCCCCGAGTCCGCGGTGGCGCAACTCGACCAAGACCTGTTTTACCGCGCCATGGTGTGGGCCTATGTGCCCCTGCAAATGATCGGCACGGTGTTGGGCGCCTGGATCGCGGCCACTCAGCCGCTGTCTTGGTTGGGCTACATCGCCATGGTTTTGACGGTGGGCGCCATCAACGGGATTGGCATTGGCACCGCGCATGAGTTGGGCCACAAAAAAGAAAGCTTGGACCGGTGGCTGTCCAAGATCGCTTTGGCGCCCAGTGCCTATGGCCACTTTTTTGTAGAGCACAACCGGGGCCATCACCTGCGCGTGGCCACCCCGGAAGATCCCGCCAGCGCCCGCATGGGCGAGAGCTTTTGGGCCTTCTTGCCGCGCTCGGTGTGGGGCAGCTGGCAATCGGCTTGGGCACTGGAGCGAGAGCGCTTGAAGCTTCAAGGCCACAGCGTTTGGCACCCCCAAAACCACAACCTGCAGGCTTGGAGTCTGACGCTGCTGCTGTTGGGTGCACTGGTGGTGTGGCTGGGCTGGGTGGTGTTGCCGTTTCTGCTGTTGCAGGCGGTGTACGCCGCCTCGATGCTGGAGGTGGTGAACTATGTGGAGCACTACGGTTTGCTCAGACAAAAGGACACCAGCGGCCGCTATGTGCGCTGCGAGCCCGAGCATTCGTGGAACAGCAACCATTTGGTGGGGAACTTGTTGCTCTACCACCTGCAAAGGCATTCCGACCACCACGCCCACCCCCGTCGGCGTTACCAAGCCCTGCGGCATTTCGCCAGCGCACCTCAACTGCCCGCAGGTTACGCCACCATGATCAGCGTGGCTTATCTGCCGCCCCTGTGGTTTGCGTGGATGGACCCCCGCGTGATGGCCCACTGTGGCGGTGACTTGGCCAGGGTCAACCTGCAAACGTCGGCTCGGGCCAAATTGACCCAACGCTGGGGCTGAGCGTTGTGCCGAGGGCTCACTGTTCTACAAACGCCAACACGGCCTCCAGCATGCGCCGCACATGCGGCTGCACCCCCGCGGCCACATCGGGCAAGTAAGCAAAGGGCCCGCTTTCCTGCATGTAGGTGCATTGCGTCATCTCCAGCTGCACCGCGTGGATGCCTTGGGCTGGCTTGCCGTACGCGCGGGTGATGTGCCCGCCCTTGAAGCGGCCGTTGAGCACGGCCGAATAGCCCGGGGCCGATTGGCCAATCGCCAGCAGTTGCTCGGCCAGCGCAGGCGAGCAGCTGGCACCGTCCGCCGTGCCCAGGTTCAGATCGGGCAAGCGCCCCTCAAAAAACCGCGGCACCACCGAGCGGATCGAATGCGCGTCCCACAAAGCGGCCACGCCGTGCTGGGCCTTCATGCGGGCCAGCGCTTGCGCAAGTTGCGCGTGGTAGGGTGCCCAGATGGCTTCGCGGCGCTGGGCCATCTCGGCTACGCCCGGCACGTCGCTCGGCTCGCGGTACAGCGGCTGGTCATCGAACATGTCCACCGGGCACAGGCCGGTGACGCTTTGCCCGGGATAGAGGCTGGCGTCATCGGGCGGGCGGTTCAGGTCGATCACAAAGCGCGAATGCGTGGCCACCAGCACCGAGGCCCCCAGCGCGTCGGCAAAGTCGTACAAACGCTCCAGATGCCAGTCGGTGTCGGGCACGCGCCGCGCTTCGTCGCTCAAGCGTGCCTCCAATGCGGGCGGCACATGCGTGCCCACATGCGGCAGGGAAATCAGCAAAGGGCGTGTGCCCTGGCGAAAGCGAAAAGGCGGCTCGGTGGTTTGAAAAGTCATGGCGTGGTCTCCAGCCCTGTTTGTCCCTGTCCAAGCCCCAAACGGCATCGGGAATGGCACCCGCTTGGTGTTCCTGCATAAAGGCTTTGGGGCTGTCCCGCTTGCCAGAGCGCAACGCTGCGCTCCACAGGGCGACGGCCTTTGACCAAACAGCCCCCGCTACTGTGCGTAACCGGGCGAAACCTTGTCCGCCAAACGCAGCATGGCCGGCCATTCTTTCCATCCCAAGGGGCTTCGGCCTTGCGGGTATTCGCGCAAGGCCGCTTTGTTGAAACCCAAACGGCTGATTTGCTCGGCCACCCCATCTGGCGGAAAGTTCAGCGCTTGCCCGCAGGCCATGGCGTCGAGCTGCGCCTGGCAGGCTTTTTCGAGGTGCCACATGCTGCTGAAGGCTTCGGCCACGGTGGTGCCCACCACCAGCGTGCCATGGTTGCGCAAAACCATGACCATTTTGTCGCCCAGATCGCTGGCCAGGCGCTCACGCTCTTGCAGGTTCACAGCCAAGCCTTCCGACTCGTGATAAGCCACCTTGCCGTGGAACAGCATGGCGTGCTGGCTCAATGGCAACAAACCGCACTTGAGCATGGAAATCGCCATGCCGGCGCGGGTGTGCAGGTGCAGCACGCAATGGGCATCGTCGCGTGCCGTGTGGATGGCGCTGTGGATCACAAAACCGGCGCGGTGCACACCGTGTGGGCTGTCGTCGACCTTTTGGCCCTCGCTGTCAATTTTGACCAGACTCGACGCCGTGATCTCGTCAAATGACCAGCCAAAAGGGTTGATCAGGTAATGCGCGGTGCCCGGCACCCTGAGCGAAATGTGGGTGTAAATCAGGTCGGTCCAGCCGTGGTGAGCCACCAGCCGGTAGCAAGCCGCCAAGTCGATGCGGGCCTGCCACTCTTGGGGGGACATGGGGGCCAAGGGACGGTCTGAATGCTGTGCAATGGGGGCGTTCATGGGGGGGTCACTCCAGTGAGGGCTTGCGGCTGAAAGGTGCGGCCGCCATCCAGCGTTTGAACTCTATCAGGACCGCGCAGACCCGCTGCGCCGCAGGTGACGGCCACGCCAACCCCCTCCCAATTGGCCCATTCCAATGCGCCCATCCAAAGAAAAGCCGCCAAGCCCGGGTGGGGCTGGCGGCTCAACACCTGCCAGGCCAGTTACTTGGCAGCCGGCATCGCTTTTTTGGCAGCATCTGCGTGCGTTTGCGCTTGTGTCCAATGCTCTTGTGCCACTTTGGCATGGGCCTGTGCGCCGGCGTGGTCGTTCGCGCCGATCAATTTGGCCACTTCTTTGTGGGACTTGGCGGCCGACTCCAGGTGCTCGGCAACTTTGGTGTGGTGCTGCTCTGGTTTGAGCATGGCGGTTGTGGGCGTGGATGTGGCGGGTGTTTTGTTTTCGAATGACATGGAGAGGGCTTTCAAAAAATGAGAAAAACGCAGGGGCGTGAACCAGGTGCACCTGGTCCACGCGAACATTTTTGAGCCTGCCGCGCCAGCCGTCTGTTGCCCTGCACACCGAAAAACAGCAGGCGCGGCATGGCCATGCAAGAGTTACACAAGCAGAACAAACCACCGGATAGGCTGGCCGATGCAATAAAGTTTCACAAACTCGCATAGGATGGTTACAGGCTCGGCCCGCCTGCTTGGGGTGTGCATCGCCCACACAACCCAAGGGAGACTTTCGTGACCTCAAAAATCGGCATCAACGGCTTTGGCCGCATCGGCCGCATGGTGCTGCGCGCCGCCGTGCAGAATTTCAAGGACATCGAGATCGTCGGCATCAACGATTTGCTCGAACCTGAGTACCTGGCCTACCTGCTGCAATACGACAGCGTGCATGGCCGCTTCAAAGGCAGCATCGCCGTGGAGGGCAACTCCCTGGTGGTGAACGGCCAGCGCATTCGCCTGACGCAAGCGCGTGACCCGGCCAAGCTGAAGTGGAACGAGGTTGGCGCCAATGTGGTGATCGAAGCCACCGGGCTGTTTCTGGACCAAGACAGCGCAGGCCAGCACCTGGCCGCAGGAGCGAAGAAGGTGCTGATGTCCGCGCCGTCCAAAGACGACACGCCCATGTTTGTGTTTGGCGTCAACCATCGGTCTTATGCTGGGCAAGCCATCATCAGCAACGCCAGTTGCACCACCAATGCGCTGGCCCCCATCACCAAAGTGCTGCACGACAAATGGGGCATCAAGCGCGGGCTGATGACCACCGTGCACGCGGCCACGGCCACCCAAAAAACCGTGGACAGCCCGAGCAACAAGGACTGGCGCGGCGGCCGCGGCATTTTGGAAAACATCATCCCCAGCAGCACGGGCGCGGCCAAGGCGGTGGGCGTGGTGATCCCGGCCATGCAGGGCAAGCTGACGGGCATGGCTTTTCGCGTGCCCACCTCGGACGTGTCGGTGGTGGACCTCACAGCCGAGCTGAACACCCCCGCGACCTATGCCGACATTTGCGCAGAGATGAAGGCGCAAAGTGAAGGCGCTTTGAAGGGCGTGCTGGGCTACACGAGCGACAAGGTGGTGTCGACCGACTTCAGGGGCGAGGTGTGTACCAGCGTGTTCGACGCCGATGCAGGCATGGCGCTGGACAGCACCTTCATCAAGGTGGTGGCCTGGTACGACAACGAGTGGGGGTATTCGAACAAATGCTTGGAGATGGTGCGGGTGCTTGGCCGCTGAGCTGCGTGTGTGCGGTACAGGAGACACCGGCACACCACTGGCGCATCGCGCGCAGGGCGCTGCTCCTCCAGGGCATGGCCGCGCCATGGTTCGCCGCCGGGCGTTGCGCCTAAGGGTTCATACCGTGTGCGAGCAGCCCGTGCGCGAAGCATCTGCAACGATGCCAGTTCCGGGATCCCAACCGTGCACCCTCTGAGGGCAAAGCGACATCCAACAGCGGTGGCATCCAGCCCAAGGACCCCTGGCAACAGGCCCGATCAGCCTTGTCAAGCGCCTCCTCGCGCCACGCAACGGGCCGCCGCCAAATCCCAGCCGCCCCAGCCGCAGCTTTTGAAAAACACCGGGCCAAGCGCAAGCCGGTGCGCTCTTTGCCAAGCCGCAGTCTGGCCCAGCACATCGGCCAAGCTCGGTAAGGCGCTGACATCGATGCCCGCCTGCAGCAAATCGCCGGCTTCGTGGTCGGCATCGCGGGTGTCCACCACCAAAGTGCCGGTACGGGCCAGGTCTTGGCAAACCTGGGCCGACCACTCGACCATGCGGGGGGTGAAGGCCCCCACGGCGGCCACAAAAGCATCGCTGCGGGGCCGTGCGGTCAACACCACTTGCTGAGCGGGCGTGGTGCTGACCACCAGCGGGCAATCGGCCAATGCGGCGTTGGGCTCATCCACACGCCGCGCCTGAAGGCCCATGCTGTGGGCATGCGCCACCAGCGCATCGGCACTGGCTGGGCTGCGCGAGGCCACCCAAAATTCCTGCACACCCAAGCCTTGGTGAAACGCCTCCAGATGCGATCGGCCCTGCACCCCGGCACCCACGATCAGCATCGGTCCATCGCGGCGCGGCGCCAGCTGTTGGGCCGCCAGCAAAGACACGGCGGCGGTGCGGCGCGCCGTGACGGTGGGGCCATCGAGCAAGGCCACACGCCGACCGGTTTGCACATCGAACACCACGATATCGCCCTGGATGGTGGGCAAGCCGCGCTCGGCATTGTCCGGGACGAAGCTGATGAGTTTGGTGATCGCCACCTGCGCATCGGCCGCAGGCATGACAAACAAACTGCCACCGCCCTGCAAGGCCTGCACGATGCGCGGCGGCACGGCCACCGTGGGGTCTTGCAGCAAAGCCGCGATCTCTTGCGCCAAGGCACTGTAGGGCAAGGCCCTGGCGGTTTGTTCAGGGCTCAGGATCGAATCGCTCAAGGCTGACCGATCTTGATCTGCTTGGGCTGGGCCTGCGCCTTGACCAGCGAGGGCAGCATCTCGCTGCCAGGGCCCATCCAAGCCGAAGCGTCGACAAATCCGATGTGTTGCATATGGCCTCTTGTGTGCAGCTGAAAAGAAAGGCCATTTTCAAAGAAGGCGCCACCGCCTTCTGTCGCCTGTGCACGGCCCATGTGCCATGGCCAGCCAACTTCCTAGGGAATCCCCGCTTGATACAGGCTTTGCTGTCATTACATTGGGGGTTCCAACCCAACAAGGTGACCCATGAAAATCCGCGAACTGGCCACAGGACTGCAATTCCCCGAGGGGCCCGTGGCCATGGACGACGGCTCGGTGCTCTTGGTCGAAATTGCACGCGGCACACTCACCCGCGTGACGGCTCAGGGGCGCGTGCAAGTGGTGGCCGACTTGGGAGCGGGCCCCAACGGCGCGGCCATCGGCCCCGATGGTGCGGTGTACATCTGCAACAACGGCGGTTTTGAGTGGACACGCGACCCGGGCAACTGCCTGCGCCCCATTGCCCAAGCGCACGATTATTCGGGCGGGCGGATCGAGCGCGTCAACCTCAACACCGGCACATTTGAGCGCCTGTACGAACAGGTGGACGGCATCGGCCTGCGCGGCCCGAACGACCTGGTGTTTGACGCCCATGGGGGCTTTTATTTCACCGACCTGGGCAAAGTGCGCCACCACGACATGGACCGGGGCGGCGTGTACTATGCACAACCCAACGGCGCGGGCGTCCACGCCGTGGCCAGACCGGCCATGACGCCCAACGGCATTGCCCTGTCGCCCGATGGCCAAACGCTCTACTACGCCGAAACCGAAGGTGCCCGCGTGTGGGCCTTTGACGTCACCGCCCCCGGCCAGGTGCACAAAGACCCCTGGCCATCGCCGCAGGGCGCACGCATGGTGACCGCATCACCCGGCGGCCACTACCAACGCTTTGACTCCATGGCCGTGGATGCCCAAGGCAACATCTGCGTGGCCACCTTGCTGCACGGCGGCATCTCCACCGTCAGCCCCGACGGCCAAAGCGTGCAACACCTGCCCCTGCCCGACCCCTACACCACCAACATCTGCTTTGGCGGCCCGGGCCACCGCACCGCCTACATCACCCTGTCGGGCACAGGGCGACTGATTGCGGTGGACGACTGGCCGGTGGCGGGGCTGGCGTTGAACTTCAATGCGTGAGTGGCCTCTTCGCAGAAAAGACCACGCATGGGTCGCCTGACAGCCCACCCATCGCCGAACAAGTTCAGCGCCTGCCAGTGGAAGTTTTGCAGGAAACCCGCTGTGCTGGGCGATGACAGGATGCGGTGGTTTGCGAGCAATCGCCCAGCACGGTTGGGCCCCTACAAGCTCACAAGCTCATTGAGCTCAACGACCGCACAGCCTTCAAGGCCCCGTGGTCCGCAAGGCCTCAAAACCTGGTGGGCCCAATGCACGCAGCCTCGGTGAACCGAGGTTCAGCTCAAATGCTTGCCAATGATCCCCGCCAGTTCAAACATGGTGGCTTGGTCTTTGCCGAAGACTTCCTTGAGTTTGCCGTCGGCTTTGATGGAGCGTTTGTCTGCGGGGTCTTGCAGGCCTTTTTCCTTGATGTAGTCCCAGATTTTCTTGACCACCTCGGTGCGGGCGTAGGTGCCTTCGCCAATCACGGCGGCCAGTGAGGCGCTGGGCTTCAAGGTGCCGACGGCGGCTTTGCGTGGGACTTTTTCTGCTGCGGGCTTGGCGGCTTTTTTGGCGGCTGGGGCCTTGGCGGTCTTGGCGGCAGTCTTTTTGGCAGCGGGTTTGCCAAACGGCGTCTTTTTGGCAGCGGTCTTGCGCGGCGGGTATTTCTTGCCGCCTTCGCGCTGCTCAAACTCAAAGCTCACTTTGCCCTCTTCGGGGCTCCAGGCCAGCATGGCCTTGAAGGGGCGGCGGGTGCGGTTGCTGATGAACTTGTCGAGCAGGTCGGTCTTGCCAGCGGCCAAAAGCTTGACGACTTGCTCGCGCTCCACCACTTGCTGCAAGATGATCTTGCCGGTCTTGAAGTCGCAACTCGGTGTGGGTTGCTCGTTCGTCGGCACGGCTTTGCTGCACACGTAGTTGCTGCCGTGCTCGTGCACAGCGCTGCCACATTTGGGGCAGACGCCCAGCGACTCGTCGGTGAACTCGACAATCTCGCCGCTCTCTTCGTTTTTCTTGTCGTCACCAAAGTCGAACTCGAGCTTCCAGTTCTTGTCTTCTTCGTTGTACTTGAGCGCCATCTCGGCCACAAAGGGCCAGCCGGCTTTGGAGCGGAAACCGTCCAGTGGGCCAATCTTTTTGTCGCGCATGAACTGCTCGACTTCGGCAGGCTCGAAGGTGCGGCCTGCGGGCGTCTTGCCAAACGAAAAACCGCAGCCTTCGCTGGCGCCATCGGCCCCTGTGCAGGTGTACCGGCGGTAGTTTTCCTTGACCACACCCCCGCAGGTGGGGCAAGGCGTGGTGACGGTGGCGTAGTCACCGGGCACGGTGTCGCGGTCGTACTCTTTGGCTTTCTTGACGATGTGCTCGGTCATGGCCGCGATCTCGGCCATGAAGGTGGCGCGGCTCAATTTGCCTTGCTCCATTTGGGCGAGTTTGTATTCCCATTCGCCCGTCAATTCGGGCTTGGACAGTTCTTCAACCTGCAGGCCGCGCAGCAGCGTCATGAGCTGGAAGGCCTTGGCCGTCGGGATCATCTCGCGGCCTTCGCGCAGCATGTATTTCTCGTTGATCAGGCCTTCGATGGTGGCGGCGCGGGTAGCAGGCGTGCCCAAACCTTTTTCCTGCATGGCTTCGCGCAGTTCGTCGTCGTCCACCATCTTGCCCGCGCCTTCCATGGCGCCCAGCAGCGTGGCTTCTGAATAGCGTGCCGGCGGACGGGTTTTCAGGCCCTTGGCCTCGACCGAGTCCACACCGACCTGTTCGCCCGATTGCACCGGCACCAGGTTCTGGCCCTTGTCGCCGTCTTTGGCGTCTTCCACTTCTTGGGCGGCTTCCTTGCCGTAAATCGCCAGCCAACCCGGTTTGACCAAGACCTTGCCCACAGTCTTGAAGCTGTGACCAGCGGCCACGCTGATGCGGGTGGTGACTTGGTATTCGGCACTGGGGAAAAACACCGCCATGAAGCGGCGCACCACCAGGTCGTACAGCTTTTGCTCGGCCTCGGACAGACCGCTGGGCGCTTGCAGTGTGGGGATGATGGCGAAGTGGTCCGAGACCTTTTTGTTGTCGAACACACGCGGGATCTTGCGCACGTAGTTGTTGTTGAGGGCCGTGAGCGCGTGCGGGGCCAGGTGGCGCATGCCGCTGTCGGCCAGCATCTCGAAGGTTTGTTTGGCCACGGGCACATAGTCTTCGGGCAGGTGGCGCGAGTCGGTACGCGGGTAGGTCAGGGCCTTGTGGCGCTCGTACAGGCTTTGGGCCAGCGCCAGCGTGGTTTTGGCCGAAAAGCCGAACTTGCCGTTGGCCTCGCGCTGCAGGCTGGTCAAGTCAAACAGGCCGGGGCTGGCTTGGGTGGTGGGTGTGGCCTCTTCGGTCACGCTGGCGGTTTTACCGCGCACAGCCTGAACAATGGCTTGCGCCTCGGCGGCGGTCCATTTGCGGTCGGCTTTTTTCTCGGCGTCTTCTTCTTTTTTCCAAGCGGGGTCGAACCACTTGCCCGGATACGTGCCTGCAGCGGCTGCGAACTCGGCGTGGATTTCCCAGTAGTCACGGCTGACGAACTTGCGGATTTGTTCTTCGCGCTCGACCACCACGGCCAGCGTTGGGGTCTGCACCCGGCCCACGGTGGTCAAGAAGAAGCCACCGTCACGCGAGTTGAAGGCGGTCATGGCGCGGGTGCCGTTGATGCCCACCAGCCAATCGGCCTCGGAGCGGCTGCGGGCGGCGTCGGCCAGGCCCTGCATTTGTTGTTCGCTGCGCAGGCTGTCAAAGCCGTCGCGAATGGCTTGCGGCGTCATGGACTGCAGCCACAGGCGTTTGACGGGCTTGTTCAGCGGTTTGGCGCCGCCTGCGTACTGTTCGATCAGGCGGAAGATCAGTTCCCCCTCGCGGCCCGCGTCACAGGCGTTGATGAGGGCGCTCACGTCCTTGCGCTTGGCCTGCTTGACCACAGCGCTCAAACGGCTCTTGGTCTTGTCGACGGGTTTCAGGTCAAAGTGCGGCGGAATGACCGGCAAATTGGCAAAGCTCCACTTGCCGCGTTTCACGTCGTATTGCTCGGGGGCCTGGATCTCCACCAAGTGGCCCACCGCGCTGGTCACGACAAAGGTGTCGTTCTCGAAATGGTCGTCGTGTTTCTCGAACTTGCCCGAGGTCGGGGTCAAAGCTTTCACGATGTCTTGGGCCACCGAAGGCTTCTCTGCAATTACCAGTGTCTTCATGTCATTACAATCCGTTGTCTCGCGTGTGCGCACGCGCCCGGGCACGCGCTCACGCAGGCGCCCACATGAATTCACCATAACAAATTTTTGACGCCGTGGCCAAAACACCCGTTTTCTCCCCCAGCCCCTCCACCCCGAAGCGAGCCGGCAAGCGCATCCAGGTGCGCCGCTCCGGTGTACACGGCAAGGGCGTTTTTGCGCTGCAAGACCTGGCCGAAGGCGAGATCCTGATGGAGTACGTGGGCGAGGTCATCAGCTGGGACGAGGCGCAAGACCGCCACCCACACGACCCCAAGGACCCGAACCACACCTTTTATTTCCATGTCAACGAAGACCGGGTGATCGATGCGCTGCACGGTGGCAACTCGTCACGCTGGATCAACCACAGTTGCCAGCCCAACTGCGAAGCCGACGAAGACAATGAGCGCGTTTTCATCAAAGCGCTGCGCAACATCCAAGCCGGTGAAGAGCTGAATTACGACTACGGCCTGATCATCGACGAGCCCTACACCAAAAAACTTTTGGCCGAATACCCCTGCTGGTGCGGTGCCAAGAACTGCCGCGGCACGCTGCTGTCACCCAAAGACCGCGACGACACGCCCAAGATTCCGGGGCAAAAAAAAACCAAAAGCCCATCCAAGGACAAGGTCAAGTCGGATGCCAAAGCCAAAGCCAAATCTCAATCCAAGTCCAAGGTGAAGGCCGAGTCCAAAGTCGAGGTCAAGGTCAAGCCCAAGTCCGATCCGAAAACCAAGGCCAAAAAGAAACCCACAGACAAGCTCAAGAAGCCCTCCAAAAAGGGCTGAGTGCCTGGCACACCGATGAGCCCCCACACCTGGCCTGCCGAAGCCATCTGGGAGCAGGTCCACCCGCTGCTGCCCGGCTTCACTGTCGAGATCCTGCCCGAGATCGACTCCAGCAACAGCGAACTGATGCGCCGTGCCCGCGATGGCCAACACGAACCCACGCTGCTGGTGGCTGAGCGCCAAACTGCAGGCCGTGGCCGCATGGGCCGCGTGTGGCAAAGCCAGCCAGGCGATTCCCTGACCTTCTCGCTCAGCCTGCCCATCGCCCCCCAAGACTGGTCAGGTCTGTCCTTGGCTGTAGGTCTGAGCCTGGCCGAAAGCCTGCACCCCGATGTGGGCCTGAAATGGCCCAACGATTTGTGGCTGCAAGAACGCAAACTCGGCGGCATTCTGGTGGAGGCGGCCAGCATGGCTGGGCGCAGCCAAGTGGTGATCGGTGTGGGCCTGAACCTCCGCCCGCGCCCGGCCGATGGCCTGAACACCCCGCCTGCGGCCTTGACCGAATGTTGGCCTGATGTGAGCGGCGCTGCGGCGCTGGGGCGCATTGCGGCGCCCTTGATCCAGACTCTTTTGGCTTTTGAAACCACCGGCTTTGCCCCCCTGCGTGAACGCTTTGAAGCGCGAGACGTGCTCAAAGGCCGGCGCGTGCACACCAGCGATGGGCTGCAGGGCACTTCTCTGGGTGTCAGCGCCAGCGGTGCGCTACGATTGCAGACCGATGCTGGCGTGGTGGACATCCACAGTTCCGAAGTCAGCGTGCGCCCCTTTGTCGAGGACCCAGCATGAAAATCCGCGGGTGGATAGCCCTGTTGCTGCTGCTCAATGCCATCGCTCTGGCATGGCAATGGGACGCCTTTGCCCGCTGGGGCTGGGGCCCCCATGTGCAACGCGAGCCAGAGCGCTTGCGGCAGCAAATCAAGCCCGAGGACTTGCTGTTCACACTGCCAGGCCAGGCGGCCTCTGAGCCTGCGCCTGCCTTGTCTGCGCCTGCTGTGCCCGCTTCTGAAGCGGCTGCCGCGCCTGCGGGCAATACACCCGAGGCCTTGCCGGCCAAACCAGCAAACCATTAACCCTTTCGCGGAGAGCCTATGAGCCTGACCCTGTATTTCGCCCCTGGCGCCTGTTCTTTTGTGCCCCATGTGCTGCTCGAGATGAGCGGCGCCGAGTTTGAGCCGCACATGGTCAAGCTGCACAAAGGCGAACAAAACAGCGAGGCCTACAAAGCCATCAACCCACGCGGCCAAGTGCCGGTGCTGGTCAACAACGGTCAGGTCGTCAGCCAGATCGTGGCGATCGTGCTTCACCTGGACCAGCTCTTTCCGCAGGCGGGCTTCTTGCCCACCGAGCCCCTGGCCCGTGCCCAGGCCATCTCCACACTGGCCTGGATGAACAACACGGTGCACCCGACCTTCACCCACATCTTCATGCCGCAAAAATTTTCAAACTTGCCCGACGTACAAGCAGCGCTCAAGCCTTACAACACACAGTTGTTCCGGGGCATGTTGGGCGAATTGCAGGCTTTGGTGAATGCGGCTGAGGCCAAAGGCCACGCCTGGTTGAGCGGGCCTCAGTTTGGTGTGCTGGACGCCTACAGCCTGACCCTGACCCGCTGGGGCACGATCGCTGGCATCCCACCCACAGAGCATCCCGATCTGTGGGCCTTTGTGCAAAAAGTGGCTGCGCAGCCTGCTGTGGCTCGCGTGATGGAACGCGAACGCCTGCAGCTCGACATGGGCAAAACCGCCTGATCAAGCGATCGCGCACGGGGTGCGGCTCCTACAAAGCCCGATGGCGCTGCCGCGCTGCTCCTGCGAAGCCCGATGGCGCAGCGGCGCTGCTGACTTGTGGGAGCCGCACCCTGTGCGCGATCTCTCAAGCCCCAGTTCACCCCTGAAAACGCAGCGTGAAGCAGGCCCCAGGCGGCGTCTGGTGCTCAAATGTGGCGTCGATGCTGATGCTGGCGCCGTGTTGTTGCGCAATTTCCCTCACGATGGGCAAGCCCAGTCCTGAGCCGTCCACATTGGTTCCCAGAGCACGGTAAAACGGTTGAAACACCAAATCGCGTTCTGCCAAGGGAATGCCAGGTCCGTTGTCCTCAACCTGCAAAACCAAGACCTTGCTGTAGGGGTCGACCAGCACACGGACCGTGATCACGCCTGGGCGATCTGCCGTTGAGGGCGTGTAGTTGATGGCGTTCTCCACCAAATTGCGCACCATCTCCCTGAGCAAAATCGGATAACCCATCACCTTCACCCCTGGCGAGTCGGGCTGCACACCTTCGTAGCCCAGATCCAAGCCCTTGTCCATCGCGCTGGGCAGGCTGTCTTGCAGCACATCGCTGACCATGCGGGCCATGTCACATGCTTGCTGCGGTACGCTGGTTCCGCCCCCTTCCGCGCGGGCCAAAGACAGCAGTTGATTCACCGTGTGCGTGGCCTGCATGCTGCCGCGGCCAATTTGCTGGAGTGATCTTTTCAGCTCTTCTTGGCTGGAGCCTGAGCGCTGCGCCAAATCGGCCTGCATGCGCAAACCGGCCAATGGTGTTTTGAGCTGGTGTGCCGCGTCGGCCAAAAAACGCTTTTGCGTCATGATGGAGTCTTTCAGTCTTTCCAGCAAGTCATTCACCGACAAGACCAGTGGCGCCACCTCCATGGGCACCGCTTTGTCGTCCAGGGGGCTCAAATCATCGGGCTTGCGGGCGCGGATGCGCTCTTCCAGCTCCGACAGCGGCTTGATGCCGCGCACCAAAGCCAGCCACACCAACAGCACCGCCAAGGGCAACAAAGCGAATTGCGGCAGCATCACGCCCTTGATGATCTCGGCCGCCAGCACCGAGCGTTTTTCGCGTGTCTCGGCCACTTGCACCAGGGCCGGCCGCTTGCCATCGGCATCCAAGCGAATCCAGGTGTAGGCGACACGCACTTCCATGCCGCGCATTTCGTCGTCACGGATGCGCACTTCGTAACTGCTTCCCTTGTCTTCGTCGTCCGAGGGCAAAGGCACATCTCGGTCGCCGCTCAAATGTTCGTTGTTGGCCCCGCGCACCTGGTAGTACACCAAGTCGGTTTCATCGGCACGCAGCAATTCGCTGGCAGGCTGAGGCAGGTTGAATTGAACTTTTTTGTCGGCTCCCAGCTTGACCTGTTGCGCCAAGGCCTGCACGTTGTAGACCATGGCACGGTCAAACGGCTTGTTGGCCAGGCCTTGGGCCACCAGCCAGGTCAAGGCCAAGCTGATGGGCCACAAAAGCAGCAGCGGGGTCAGCATCCAGTCGAGAATTTCCCCGAACAAAGAGCGCTGCTCACGCTTGAAGATATTGACACCCCAGCCCTTGGACTTCATGGCTCAGTGGGCACGCGTGCCGCAGTGTGGATGCACGGCCCCGGACACGCTCAGCCCGGGATTTTCTCAAGGCAGTAGCCCAGACCCCGCACCGTGGCGATGCGGATCGGCCCTTTTTCGATTTTCTTGCGCAAGCGGTGGATGTACACCTCGATGGCATTGTTGCTGACCTCTTCGCCCCATTCGCACAGGCGCTCGACCAGCTGGTCTTTGCTGACCAAGCGGCCTGCGCGCTGCAGCAGCACTTCGAGCAAACCCAGTTCGCGGGCTGACAGCTCAACCATCTTGCCGTCGATCGTGGCCACGCGGCCGGACTGGTCGTAGACCAAAGGGCCGTGCTTGATTTGCGACGTGGCACCGCCCATGCCGCGGCGGGTGAGGGCGCGCACACGGGCTTCGAGTTCTTGCAAGCTGAAGGGCTTGGCCATGTAATCGTCAGCGCCAAAGTCCAGCCCTTTGACACGTTCTTCCACGCTGTCAGCGGCCGTGAGAATCAACACCGGCAACACTGAACCTCTGGCGCGCAAACGCTTGAGCACTTCCAGGCCATGCAGGCGGGGCAGCCCCAAATCCAGGATCAGCAGGTCAAATTCGTTGTTGGTCATGAGGGCGGCATCGGCCTCGCTGCCACTGGCCACATGGTCAACCGCCGCGCCTGCGTTGCGCAAAGTGCGCAACAAGCCATCGGCCAGCACTTGGTCGTCTTCGGCAATGAGAATTCGCATGCTTGTCTCCTTTTTGTTGTCGATGCTGGCCTGTCGGCTTGTGTCCGTGCAGCCGTTCTGATTTTAGTGTCTGCTTCAAGGCTGTTCATTCAGCCGCGCTGGGACGGGCTTGGGCCGCATGGGCGCTGGCATGGGGGCGGCTTCAATGCGCGTAAGCCTCCAAGCCCAAAGCCACCACCGTGGCCACATCGGCGCCCACGGCTTGCCTGAACTCGGTCTCAGCTTGAGACACCGCATCTTTGAAGGCCTGCAACCACGCCAATCCATCGGGGGTGAACACCACGCGTTTGGCCCGCGCATCTTGCAAATCGTTTTGTCTTTGCACCAAGCCCCAGGCGGTGCACTGGTCCACCAAATCGCCCATGGCTTGTTTGCTCATGCCAGCCGCTTGCGCCAGATCGGTCAAGCGCGAGCCTTCGAGCGCCAAATGCCGAGTGATGTGCACATGGGCGGCGCTGATTTGATCGCGTGCGGCTAAATTGGCCAAAGCCAATGGCACACCCTCGTTGTGCGCCATCAATTGCAAAACGCGCTCGTCGAACCTGCGCATTGCGTGGCCCAGCAAGCGCCCCAAGTGGGTTTGACGCCAGCGGTCATCGACGGGGTTGCCGTGTGCGTTGGCGGCGTTTGGTGCTGATTCAGTCATGCCTCAAATAGTAAGGCAAACTGACTTTAAACAGTCTTTACTCGTTTATACAGTTGATTTACAGTACTGTTCACGCATCCAGTAAAGCGCGGGCTTTCAAGGGAGCGAATGCCCCAAACCATTGATATTCAAGGAGATTTTCATGAGCGAGATGAACAGCGAGAAAAGCAAGGCCCTGCAAGCCGCACTGGCCCAGATCGAGAAACAATTCGGCAAAGGCACCATCATGCGCCTGGGTGAAGGCGAAGTGATCGAAGACATCCAAGTGGTCTCCACCGGCTCTCTGGGTCTGGACATCGCTTTGGGCGTTGGCGGCCTGCCCCGTGGCCGCGTGATCGAAATCTACGGACCTGAGTCGTCCGGCAAAACCACCTTGACCTTGCAAGTGATTGCCGAGATGCAAAAAATCGGTGGCCAATGCGCCTTTGTGGACGCCGAACACGCCCTGGACATCCAGTACGCACAAAACCTGGGCGTGAACCTGCAAGACTTGTTGATCAGTCAGCCCGACACCGGCGAGCAAGCGCTGGAGATCGTGGACAGCCTGGTGCGCTCGGGCGCCGTGGATCTGGTCGTGATCGACTCGGTGGCCGCCTTGACACCCAAAGCCGAACTCGAAGGCGACATGGGCGACAGCCTGCCCGGTCTGCAAGCGCGTTTGATGAGCCAGGCCCTGCGCAAGCTGACCGCCACCATCAAAAAAACCAACTGCACCGTCATCTTCATCAACCAGATCCGCATGAAGATCGGTGTCATGTTCGGCAGCCCCGAAACCACCACCGGCGGCAACGCGCTCAAGTTCTACGCCTCGGTGCGTTTGGACATCCGCCGCACCGGCACCATCAAGAAGGGGGACGACGCGATCGGCAACGAGACCAAGGTCAAAGTGGTCAAAAACAAAGTCGCACCTCCCTTCAAGACGGCCGAGTTCGACATCCTGTTTGGCGAAGGCATCAGCCGCGAGGGGGAAGTGATCGACATGGGTGTGGAGGCCAAGATCATCGAGAAATCTGGCGCTTGGTACGCCTACCAAGGCGAAAAAATCGGCCAAGGCCGCGACAACGCCCGCGAGTTCCTGCGCGAAAACACCAATCTGTCCGTCGAAATCGAAAACAAAGTGCGCGAGTCTTTGGGCATTCCTTTGCTCGCCGTGTCGGAAGCCTCGGGGACCAAGGCCACGAAATCTGCCAAAGCCACGAAAGAAGCCAAGGAGGCCAAAGAGCCTGTGGCTTGAAGGCAAGGCAGGCATGAGCGACGAACAGCGCCTGCCCGAACCCCGCAAGGGTTTGGGGTTTCAGCCCTCCCTCAAAGGCCGCGCCTTGCGGCTTTTGAGCCAACGTGAGCATTCACGCACGGAGTTGGAGCGCAAGTTGGCCCCGTACGAGGAAACGCCCGGCGAGCTCGCCGCCGCTTTGGATTTTTTAGAGGCCAAGGATTACATCAACGCGCAAAGAGTGGTGGCGTCGGTGGTCAACCGCCGTGCTGGGAAACTGGGCGCGGCCCGTGTGCGGCAAGAGTTGGCCACCAAAGGTTTGTCTGGCGAAGCGGTGGCCGATGCGCTGAACGCTTTGCGCGACAGCGAATGGCAGCGCGCCCAAGAGGTCTGGCGCAAAAAATTCGGTCAGCCGCCTGCCGACGGCCGTGAGCAGGCCAAACAAATGCGCTTTTTGATCGCCCGGGGATTCGCTGCCGAAGTGGTCCGCCGGGTCGTCCAAGGCGACAGGGATTGAACCTCGGCCTGGTTCAGGCCACCCTCAAAGGCCCAACATCAACTGGATGTTTTGCACCGCCGCACCGCTGGCACCCTTGCCCAGGTTGTCCAAGCGGGCGATCAGCACCGCGTGGCGGGCATCTTCGTTGGCAAACACGCGCAACTCCAACTTGTTGGTGTCGTTCAGCGCCAAGGCATCGAGCTTGCCGTTCTCGCTTGCGGGCTCCACACTGACCCAGCCACCTGCCGCCTGGCTGGCCGCGTAATGGGTACGCAAGGCTTGCTGCAAATCAGCGGCTTGGGGCTTGCCGGGCAGGGCGTCCAGATGCAAAGGCAGTTGCACCAGCATGCCCTGGCGAAAGTTGCCCACTGCCGGTACAAACAGCGGACGGCAGGTCAATCCTGTGAAGTGCATGATTTCAGGGATGTGCTTGTGCTGGAGGCCCAAGGCGTAGGCTTCGTGCAAGGGTGCTTTGCCCGCTTCGTAGTCTTCGATCATGGCGCGGCCACCGCCCGAATAGCCGCTGACAGAAGGCAAGCAGACCGGGTAGTCGCTGGGGATCAGGCCGGCATCGACCAAAGGACGCAACAAAGCAATGGCACCGGTGGCGTAGCAACCGGGGTTGGCCACGCGCTCAGCAGCGATCACAGCCTCGCTTTGGCCCGCAGCCAGTTCCGGAAAGCCATACACCCATGCGGGGTGACAGCGGTGCGCGGTGGAGGCGTCCACGATGCGGGGTTTTTTGCCGACCAAACTGTCGATCATGGCCACCGACTCCATGGCGGCATCGTCGTGCAGACACAGCACCACCAGATCGGCGGTCGCCATCAGTTCTCGCTTGGCTTCGGGGTCTTTGCGGCGGGCCGGATCGATGCTCAGCAGCTGAATCTGGGGCATCAGCGACAAGCGCTCGCGGATCTGCAGGCCCGTGGTGCCCGCTTCACCATCGATGAAAATTTTGGCCATTTTTGCGTTTTTCCTCATGAAAACAAGCGCTCTGCGTCATGCCGCTGTAAGACGCAAGGCCCAAGATTGGTGCAAAGCAGCATGATACAGTCGCACGCTGCAGTGTCCAGCGCCTGCCGGCGTACTTTGCCTGATTCAGGGCACCCCGGCGGACCGGTCGAATTTACACCCCTCTGAGAGAAGACCTCATGAAGATTCACGAGTACCAAGGCAAGGAAATCTTGCGTCAATTCGGCGTGCCCGTTCCCCGCGGCATCCCGGCTTTCACTGTTCAAGAGGCCGTTGAAGCCGCGCAAAAGCTGGGGGGCCCCGTGTGGGTCGTCAAGGCCCAGATCCACGCGGGTGGCCGCGGCAAGGGCGGTGGCGTCAAAGTGGCCAAGACCATGGATGATGTCAAGCGTTTGGCCGAAGAGATCCTGGGCATGCAACTCAAGACCCACCAGACCGGCCCCGAAGGCCAAAAAGTGCGTCGCCTGTACATCGAAGACGGCGCCGACATCCACAAAGAATATTACGTGTCCGTGGTCACCGACCGCGCCACCCAAAAAATCGCTTTCATCGCTTCGAGCGAAGGTGGCATGGACATCGAGGAAGTGGCCCACGCCACCCCCGAAAAAATCATCACCGAGTTCATCGATCCGCTGACCGGTCTGGGCGATGCCCAAGCCAAGAAGATCTCTGACGCCATCGGCATGCCCGCTGACTCCACCGCCCAAGCTGTGGACATCTTCAAAAAGCTGTACCAGTGCTACATGGACACCGACGCTTCGTTGGTGGAAATCAACCCGCTGAACCGTGACAGCAAAGGCAACGTCATGGCCCTGGACGCGAAGTTCAACTTCGACGCCAACGCCTTGTTCCGTCACCCCGAAATCGTGGCTTACCGCGATTTGGACGAAGAAGACCCAGCCGAAGTCGAAGCTTCCAAGTTCGACCTGGCCTACATCAGCCTGGACGGCAACATCGGTTGCTTGGTCAACGGCGCTGGCTTGGCCATGGCCACCATGGACACCATCAAGTTGTTTGGCGGCGAGCCTGCCAACTTCTTGGACGTGGGCGGCGGCGCGACAGCCGAGAAAGTCACCGAAGCTTTCAAGATCATGCTGGCCAACAAGAATGTCAAAGGCATTTTGGTCAACATCTTTGGCGGCATCATGAAGTGCGACACCATCGCCACCGGCGTGATCACCGCTTGCAAGGCCGTGAACCTGTCCGTGCCATTGGTGGTGCGCATGAAGGGCACCAACGACGAGCTGGGCAAGAAGATGTTGGCCGAGTCCGGTCTGCCGATCATCTCTGCCGACACCATGGCCGAAGCCGCGACCGCCATTGTTGCAGCCGTTAAATAAATGACTTTGTGGGACAGATCTTCAGCTCTGTCCCCAACTGATTAACTTTGTGGGACAGATCTTCAGCTCTGTCCTCAACTGATTAACTTTGTGGGACAGATCTTCAGCTCTGTCCTCAACTGATTAGGAAATCCCATGTCCATCTACATCAACAAAGACACCAAAGTCATCACCCAAGGCATCACCGGCAAAACCGGTCAGTTCCACACTGAGAAATGCCAGGAATACGCGAACGGCAAGAACTGCTTCGTCGCGGGTGTGAACCCCAAGAAGGCGGGCGAGTCCATCTTCAACATCCCCATTTACGCCTCCGTCAAGGAAGCTGCCACCCAAACCGGTGCGACCGTGTCCGTGATCTACGTGCCCCCAGCAGGCGCGGCCGCTGCGATCTGGGAAGCTGTAGAGGCCGACTTGGACATGGCGATTTGCATCACCGAAGGCATTCCAGTGCGTGACATGCTCGACGTGCGCAACAAGATGAAGGCCAAAGAAGCCGCTGGCGGCAAGCGCACACTGTTGCTGGGCCCCAACTGCCCTGGTCTGATCACCCCCGACGAAATCAAGATCGGCATCATGCCCGGTCACATCCACCGCAAAGGCCGCATTGGCGTGGTGTCCCGTTCGGGCACTTTGACCTATGAAGCTGTGGCGATGTTGACGGAAGTGGGTCTGGGCCAGTCCAGCGCCGTGGGTATCGGTGGCGACCCGATCAACGGTTTGAAGCACATCGACGTGATGAAGGCTTTCAACGACGATCCCGACACCGACGCCGTCATCATGATCGGTGAAATTGGCGGTCCAGACGAAGCCGAAGCCGCCATGTGGTGCAAGGCCAACATGAAGAAGCCGGTGGTGGGCTTCATCGCCGGTGTGACTGCCCCTCCCGGCAAGCGCATGGGCCACGCAGGTGCTTTGATTTCTGGCGGTGCCGACACGGCCGATGCCAAGTTGGCCATCATGGAAGAGTGCGGCTTCATCGTCACACGCAACCCCTCTGAACTGGGCCAATTGCTCAAGGCCCAGCTGAAGTAATCGGGGTTTTCCCTTGTGCGGCAAGCCCCCCCTCCGCTTGGGGCTGTGGTTTGCCACAATAGCGAAGCCGGTTGCCCCGCGGGACAATCCGGCTTTTCGTTTTCTGAAATCAAGATTCGTCGGCCTCGTTTCGACGTCAAAGGAATACCGTGGAAGAATTTCTGACCCCTGCTTTCTGGTTCGCCGTCGGCCAGATCATCATGATCGACATCCTGCTCGGTGGCGACAATGCCGTGGTGATTGCCCTGGCTTGCCGCCAACTGCCTGAGCACCAACGCACCAAGGGCATCCTGTGGGGCACGGCCGGTGCCATCGTGCTGCGCGTCATCTTGATTTTCTTTGCACTCACTTTGTTGGCGATCCCCTTCCTCAAATTTGTGGGCGCCGTCTTGCTCATCTGGATTGGCGTGAAACTGCTGACCCCCGATGAAGACGATCACAGCAACATCCAGGGCAGCGACAAACTCTGGGGCGCCGTCAAGACCGTCATCATTGCGGACTTGGTGATGAGTGTGGACAACGTGATCGCCATCGCCGGTGCCGCCCAGACCTCAGGCAATGCCGACCACCAAATGCCTTTGGTCATCTTCGGCTTGCTGGTCAGCATCCCGATCATCGTCTGGGGCAGCCAGCTGGTCCTGAAATTGATGGACCGATTCCCGATGATCATCACCGCTGGTGGCATGCTCCTGGGCTGGATTGCGGGCACCATGATCCAAACCGATCCGGGTTTGGTCAGCTACATCCCTCAGGACAAAGCCTGGGGTTATGGTTTGGGTATTGCGGGCGCATTGTTGGTGTTGGCAACGGGCAAATTCATCCAGTCACGCCGCACTGCTCAGACCTGAACACCGTCTTCGTGGATACGTGATGGCGAACTTTGGTTCTATGAATTACCATGGTTCTCCATTCACCAAGGAGGCAATGCCATGCAAAAAAGGCAACAAGGTTTGACATTGATTGAGCTGATGATCGTGATCGCGGTCATCGGCATATTGGGCGCGCTGGCCTTGCCGGCTTACCAGGACTACACCATCCGCGCCAAAGTCTCGGAAATGCTGCTGGCCGCCAACGGTTGCAAAACAGCGGTCAACGAGGCTGTCAGCTCCGCATCCGATGCCAACGTTTCGACCACACTGCCCAAAGCGTGCGACAGCCAGACCAGCAAATACGTCGCCAGCCTCGCGGTCGATGCCAATGGCGTGATCACCGTGGTGGGCCAGCATGAAGCCCTGCGTGGCACGACCAGCAGCTCGGCTAACGCCATGGCCTTGACACCCCTGCAAACCGGCAACACACCCATCAATGGCAACACCGATGGTGGCAAAACCATCGCCGCTTGGCGCTGTGGGCCGGCCACCAGCAATGGTCTGCCGGTGAAGTACTTGCCGGCTTCTTGCAAAGCTTCGTGATCTCTTTAACCTGCGCCAACGCCCTGCAACGCAGGGCGTTTGACTTGGAACCGCCGTGAACCGCGTGGCTGACGGCCCGTCCTCACCTTGGGCGGCACCCCTTCTGGGCTTCTTGTTGGTCCTGCCCTGGGTACAGCCCTGGGCCACAAGCCCCTTGCCCAATGTGGTGCCACTGCTGATCACCTGGTCATGCGTGGGCCTCCTCATGGTCTCTCGCTCAGCCCTGCGGGCCCAAGACATTGCCCAATCTTGGGCCATTGCCGCCTTGGCCAGCAGCGCGATGGGCGTTTTGCAGTATTTCGGCTGGGCCGAAACCTTGAGCCCCTGGGTGCATGCCCTCAATGGTTTGGGCGAGGCCCAAGCCAACTTGCGACAACGCAACCAGTTGGCCACCCTCACGGCCATGGGCATCGTGGCCGTGCTGTGGTGGGCGCAGCACGGTTTGTCACGTCCCCATGCTTTGTGGATGCTGGCCCTCATCGCCACAGGCAACGCGGCCACCAATTCGCGCACAGGGCTCTTGCAAATGCTGCTGGTGAGCGCATGGGTCATCGGGTGGGCATCCCTGAGCCGCCAGAGCGCGCGCTCGCTGTCTCGGCGTTTGGCCATTTGGGCTTTGGGCGTTTACATGCTTGCGCTTTGGGCTTTGCCGCAATCGCTGTCCATGAACTCCGGCGCGGACGCGGTCAGCGCCTTGGCGCGTCTGGCCCATGACGATGGCTGTGGCAGCCGCAAAGTGTTGTGGCGAAATGTCATCGAATTGATCGCGCAAAAGCCGTGGTGGGGTTGGGGCTGGAACGAACTCAAATACGCGCATTACAGCGCCAATTATTCGGGCGAACGCTTTTGCGAAATTCTGGGCAACGCCCACAACGGGCCTTTGCACCTCGCCTTTGCCTTGGGTGTCCCCGCGGCCACAGTCCTCCTACTGGGCGTGATCTGGGCCATTGGGCGCATGCGACCTTGGCGTTCCCATGCGACGCAGCATCAATTGGCCTGGACCGTTCTGTCCGTCATTGGCCTGCACAGCCTGCTGGAGTTTCCGCTGTGGTACGGGCCCTTTCAAATGGCGGTTTTGCTGTGCATCCTGCTCTTGCTGAAGCCACAAACCCCTGCTTGGGCAGGCCAACAGCGCGTTTTACCCCTGCTGGGCACCACCCTCCTGGCTGTGGCCACTTTCACGGCGGTGGACTATTCGCGCGTTCGGCAAATCTTCATTCCAGAACATCAACGCACCGCCTTCTGGTCAGGAGAGGCCATGGGCGTGGCCAAAAGCAGCATGCTGTTTCGCACCACCGCCCTGTTTGCCGAATTCACCAGCACCCCAGTCACCGATGAAAATGCAGCCCCAATGCTCGCCAACGGCTTGGTGCTGCTGCACTACTCGCCCGAACCCCAAGTGATCCGCAAGGTGATCGATGCGGCGCAAAGGCTTGGGGATGAAAAAACGGCCGCAACGCACCGCAGATGGCTGAAAGTGGCTTTTGGCTTGGACATGGATCCCTCGAATTGAACTTGAACAGGGACGGCATTGGGACAAAGCTTCAACCCATGGGTGGCGCCGCAATCGATTTGTTGCCGCTCACGACTTCACTACAAAGCTCCCGCTTTTACCCCCATGCTTTTCCAGCATCATCACGTCGCTCGGGGCTTCCCTGGTGCCGACCACCTGTGCGTACAATCCCCACTTCCTGTTGCATGATCGAGAACTCTTCTTGCACACCCCGCAAGTTTCCACCCTCATCCCTTCAAACGCAGGGTGGTGCATTTCACTGTCAAACCCACCCCATTTTTCCCGAGAGCGGGTAAATCAAGGACACCTTTGACAAAAAGTCAATGCTTCTGCTGTGCTTGGCTGGCTGGCTCTCAAAATTGACTTTCAAGCCGCGGCCCAGTTCAAGGTGTAAAGCTTGAGAGGTTTTGTTCACAACAAGGTCTAACGCTGCACATCTCCTGCGGCACATTCAAGCGCCGGCTCTCATTCGCACACCCATGAATCTGCAAAACAAAACCATTGCCATCATTGGCTTGGGTTATGTCGGCTTGCCTTTGGCCGTTGAATTTGGCAAATACCGTGACACCATCGGCTTTGACATCAACCCAGCGCGCATTGCCGAACTGCAATCGGACAAGGACCACACACTCGAATGCAGCCCCGAAGCGCTGAGGGCCGCAACACACCTGCGCTACAGCGCAGACCGACAAGACCTGCAACTCGCACAAATTTTCATTGTCACCGTACCCACCCCGGTAGATCAGGCCAACCACCCTGACATGACGTCCTTGATCAAAGCCAGTGAAACCCTGGGCAAAGTCCTCAAGGTGGGCGATGTGGTCATTTACGAATCCACCGTCTACCCTGGTGCCACAGAAGAAGTGTGCGTGCCCGTGCTGGAAAAGTTCAGCGGCTTCAAGTTCAACCAGGATTTCTTTTGCGGGTACAGCCCTGAGCGGATCAACCCCGGCGACAAAATCAACACCCTGACCACCATCAAAAAAATCACCAGCGGCAGCACACCTGAAGTGGCTGACGCGGTCGACCAACTCTATGGGCAAATCATCACCGCAGGCACCTACAAAGCAGGCAGTATCAAAGTGGCTGAAGCCGCCAAAGTGATCGAAAACAGTCAGCGCGACCTCAACATCGCCTTTGTCAACGAACTCTCTCTCATCTTCGAACGGCTTCAGATCGATACGCTTGAAGTGCTCGAGGCTGCAGGCAGTAAATGGAACTTCATGCCCTTCAGACCGGGCATGGTCGGCGGTCACTGCATTGGCGTGGACCCGTACTACCTCACCCACAAAGCCCAAGAAGTGGGTTACAAGCCCCAAATCATCTTGGCAGGTCGCCGTATCAACGAAAACATGGCCCGATACGTTGCGCGCAACACCATCAAACTCATGCTCCAAAACGGCATGGACGTTCCGCGCTGCCGCATCGGCGTGCTCGGAATTACCTTCAAAGAGAACTGCCCCGACATACGCAACAGCAAAGTCGTAGACATGGTTCGTGAATTTGAAGCTTGGGGCGCCAGTGTCGTCGTCGCCGACCCTTGGGCCGACGCACAAGAAGTGCATGACAAATACGGGCTCACCCTCGGCCAGATCAGCCCTCAACACCCAGTGGACGCGCTCGTCGTCGCCGTCGGCCACCGCGAATACCGGACCACCACAGCCGCCGAACTGCGCCAATTCTGCCAAGGCAACCAACCTGTCCTCACCGACGTTAAAAGCCTGTACAACCGCCAAGCGACAGCGCAACAAGGCTTTACCGTGTTCCGCTTGTAAACTGCACAAATAATCACACGGCTGGGACCGTGATCCACCTGCAGTCGCAGCAAAGCCAAAACAGAAAAATCAAATGAACAGCAATTTATCAACAGACAAACTGCCTGTGGTTGGCTCTATTGCAACAATGCCAACCCGTATTCACACCTTTGTGAAAATGCTACCCGGGATACTTGCACAAGTTGACATTCTTTATATCTACCTTGATGGATATAAGAAAATTCCTGTTGAATTGATCAACCATCACAAGTGCCGTCCATTTTTACCGACTGACGATGATAATTTACATACCTGCAATCGATTCCTTGCACCTGTACATTTTTCTTCAGATGCAATCATCGTATTTTTTGACGATGACATATTTTACCCACCCGACTATGTGAGCCGAATCAAGTTTGCACTGAGCACTTATGGCCATCGATCTATCGTCGGCTTTCATGGTGTAATTTTTCGCCCCCCGCATACAAGTTATCGCAAAGATCAGATCAGTTTGCATTTCGCCAATGCACTGCCCGAAGATACGGTGGTTCATCTCCTCGGATCGGGTACTGCAGCTTTTTGTTCGGGCGTTTTTCAACCCGATCCGCGGCACTGGAAACATCACAACATGGCAGATTTATACTTGGCTGCAGAGGCATTAAAATCCAACCTTTCTTTAATTTCATTGAAACGAGATAAAAAATGGTTGATTCCTTTAGAGGAAAATCAGGATGATAGTTTATGGCGATCGGTAAAAAAGGACGATCGTACGCAAACATCATTTATGTGTGATTTGCTCTTGCAATACAGCAATACGCAATGGCAATCTTGGTGGATAAACCCGTCTAATGTGACAAGTGCAATTGAAAACGTGAAAGATAAAGTCGATAAAAAGCATGTTACCCACCAAGAAGTGAACCACACCATCAGCAGTAAGAATACACTCAAGGTTCATATTGATGATTCAAGGTCCCACTCAAAATCAGACACTCAATACGATGCGTTCACTGTGGGCGATAGAAAGCGTTTTGCAACATGCTCAGGCGTGGCATGGCTCTCTGACACGACATTTGTCACTGTCAACCTGTATGGCCAGCACCTTCGGGTTTATAAAATTTCCGATCAATCCCCTGACAGTTCTGTTGCACTTCTGTACGAAGCCACAAAAGGAATCACATTTCCAGAAATTGTGAAGGTATCACCCAATAAAAAACTGATGGCCATAAGCCATACCATGTCGGCAAACAAAGGAATATCGGTGCATTCCATTGAGTGCCTCCATGGATTTGAGATTAAATATTCCAAGGATATTAGAACAGGAACCTATCACTCGCTTTGCTTTTCGCCTGACTCTCGATTCCTTGCTGCAAGTGAAATAGGCAAGATCGGTTTTGTAGAAATCATTGACGTCCTCACGGGCAAAACAACTTATCAACAAACCAGCAGATTGTCTCCTCTGAGGCCAAAGTCAGTGCTCATAACACCCAACGGTGATTACATTGTCCTTATTTCCGGAGTCGTGGTAAAGCAAGAAAATACTGAAAAAAGCTCTACTTCATTCATAAGTCTTCATAAATTCGACCAACAAGAAGGTACTTTTGAAGATTTACCTGTTGCAGAACTCGAATATGCCAATGAAAAATATGTTTCCATCGAAGATTGCTGCATTGTTTCACCAAACGGCGAAGGAAGTTGTTTTAATCTGATTTGCGTGGATCAGGCCAACGATCAAGTATTGAATTTTTTGTGCAATACAGACGCCTTGGAAATTCAATTTGTTGGAACGGTCAGTGATGACGTTTTCTTCCCTCACGGTATAGATGTTTCACCTTCAGGAAAATCTTTGGCCGTGGCAAATTATGGTGATAATTCAATAAGAATTCTGTATATTTAAAAGGCGGATTCAATTAAGGTGTCTTTTACCAACCATTCCAGACCTGATAAAAGTGCATTTTGGCCCTTCATCACAAGGGAAAAATTTGAGGTGCCGCGGTATCTTAACTGACAGAAGCTTCGTTATTTGAGCATTACAATAGAGAGTGCGGGTTTAAAAGTTTTATCAAATGGTGAATTTTTTTGTGGTTTTTGCCACTTTTTTTGGCTAATACTCCGATCCAAGCCTACGCCTACATCGGGCCGGGCATGGGCTTGGGCGCAGCTGCAACCGTTTTAGGCCTTTTTGTTGCATTCATCCTGTTGCTGGTTGGTCTCATCTGTACTGCACAGTACATAAGCTACTTGCCCTGCTTGGAAACAAGCAACTCGTAGCATTTTCAAGTCAAGGTCAAAACCCAGAAGTAGCATGCTGAGCCCTTCATACATCTGCCCCGAGGAAAAAACATGATCATTCTGGTAGTTGGCATGCACAGATCGGGCACATCGATGGTCGCCCGTGAAATGCATGCCATGGGCCTGAATCTTGGCAAGCAAGTCGACATTAAGCCAGACCCGGCCAATCCCAATGGGCACTGGGAACACAGCATAGTTTGGCAAGCACAGGAAAATTTGCTGACTGATCTGGGACGGGAATGGCACAGCTCGCCTGGCCCCTTGCCATCGAAGTGGATCGATTGGCCTGAAGCACAATCTGTCCACAAACTGTTTGCAGGGATTGCACGCGAAGAAATGTCACATCATGGCCACTGGCTGGTCAAGGACCCGCGCTCAAGCCTGTTGTTGCCACTATGGTCCACCGTAGCAGACAACCTCCAGGTTGAGCTTCGGGTACTGCATGTCTACAGAGACTGTGATGAAGTAGCGGCTTCCTTGCATGCACGACAGGGCATGCCCTATGAACTGGCCTGCCAAATATGGTTCGAACACCAATCGGCCATCGAGCGCGACAGCATAGGTCTAGTTTATGCACGCTTCGAACACCGTGACATCATGCGCTCACCTCAGACCCAGCTGGCTAGCATGGGGGCATTTTGCGGTGTGCTCGACCCCGAGGCCATGGCAGCGAACTGTGCCGGACTGATCGAGGAGGATCTGTGGCATCACCGCCAAGATGAAACACCCTTGCGATCCTCGCTGAACAGCCAGATTTTTTCTACAGCCGCAACAACTGGAGTTCCTACTGATCGTGGCAAAGTTCTGATCGTCATGCGCACACGCTGGCGTCTGGGTTTGTTGCCCCGTGCATTGCGCAGCGTACTGGCCCAAACTTACCGTAATTGGTTCCTGCAAATCGTCAATGACGGTGGACCTACTCGCCTTGTTGAATCCGAAATCGAACCTTACTTGCACTTGTTTCAAGGCCGTTTGAACGTCATGCACCTGCCAAGCCAATTGGGTATGGAGGCCGCAAGCAATGCTGGCATAGCCGCACAGGACAGCGACTTCATCGCCATCCATGACGACGACGACTCATGGCGACCTGAATATCTAGAGGTAATGACAGGGTGGCTCGACACTCAAAATGCCACGGCTGGCGTTTCACACAGCTTGCTGGTAAGGGAAGCATGGATCAACGGACGCTACAAAACCATAAAACGCACATCGTTCGGACCCAAACTCGAACAGATTACGCCAGCACATCTAAAGACACGCAACCTGTTCCCTCCGATTTCATTACTGTTTCGTCGTAGGATGTTGCACAATATAGGCGAATTTCATGAGAAGCTTCCCGCACTTGGTGACTGGCATTTCAACAAACGCCTAGCCCAAACAGAACCCATCACAGTTTGCCCGCAGGAGCTAGCCATATGGCACCTTCGCATTTCGCCGAGGGATGCTCCAAATTCACCCCAACTTGACCATTGTCGAGCATACGAATTTGTGAAGGCATGGCCCGAGGAAGCTCCGCTGCCTGATTTTTTTTCCAACGCACGGCAAGTTATCTTGTGGATCAAGACCCCATCTTCACTGGTCGGTGAGCAAACACAATTACCCAATTTAAACGATCCACTGACAGCGCCAGGCCTCTATCTGATCGGCCTGGACCTGCCAGTCACTAACAAAACGCTGAATTTTCATTACAGCAGCCAATCAGTTCTGACGCTGCGTCAATCGTTACCACTGAACTGCACCAGCCCGGATCGGACCTGGATTTTGCTCAATGCCCCTGAACCACTGTGTGCGTTCGGCTTATCCCAGCAGGGTGGAGAAATCAAACCTATATCCGCAAGCCACACCATGCTGCGCTTTGCCGATGCAGTACCCAGCCTCAACCAGATGTCAGTCTCCCCAAGACTGCCGGATGTGCTGTGTATCGGTGCACAACGCTCGGGAACCACCTGGCTGTACGCAGCCCTGCAAACGCACCCCAACGTCTGGCGATGGGGGATCAAGGAGTTCCACCAATTCGATTGGGACGGCGCGGACCCTGTCATTGGAAAATTTAGACAAACCCAGGCGATGGCCCTTCTGAGTAAACATGCTTACGCTGATGGAACGCCCCAGCGTGATCAAGCTGTGCGTATGGCATTGCGACACGCATTCCCCGTCTCAGGCATGTGGGAAAACTATTCAGCCAGCTTGCAGGCGGCACCCGCAGGGCAACTTGTATGCGACTTCACCCCCGCATATGCCACGCTCGATGAAAACAAGGTTGCCGAAATCATCAAGGTGATGCCTCATGTTAAGGTGATCTTCATCTTGCGCGATCCAGTGACCAGAACCATCTCTAGTGCATTGCACTTACTGCACCGCTCTGGAGTAAAAAAGCCAGATGTGGCACAACTGCTAAAAGTCTGCGAGAGCACATACTGCGAGCTACGTACTAACTACCTCCGAACCTTGGACATCTGGGAACGAGCACTGCCTGAAGACCAGTTGCTAGTCCTATTTCATGAAGACCTCGAGTGCGAACCTTTACATTGGGTCAACCAGATTTGTGACTTCCTGCGAATACCCCCTATGCCTGCAGAGAAGGTGCGCGCCATGGCAGCGAAACGACTCAATGCCGTTGACCCACAAGGCTTGTCTTGGCCAGCTCTGGCAAGCGTCAAGGCACATCTGTCTCGCCGCTGGTTGCCCATGATAGTCACTTTGGAGCAGCGTTTCGGCGAGCCTGTTCGGCAGTGGCGACTAGCTGCTGAGGCCAGAATGCGGGCGGCCGATACTGCAGCCAAGGAGCAGGTGAAGTGAACCCCAAATATGGTATTTGTGTTTAAGTGGGGCACTTTCTAAAGAATGAGGTTACCAATGACTAAAACCAAAAAGCGCGGGCTTCATTCTCACGAACTCAAGGCTGTGCAAGGCGAATTATATTTTTGGACGAAATATTGAATATTATTTATGAGCGATTTAAGAGGTTTGATTTTGATATTCTTAAAGATGGAAAAATAACACTGTTGTCAATCAAATGCAAAAAATTTCATTCGAAACGCGCAACATATTTTTTGGACTTATTAAATTGAATTTTGAGAATAAACAAAATCTTCTTGAGTTGATAAATTGGCATCATGGATAAAATTATAAAAAGTTAAGTAATTAAAATGAAGGAAAAGTATCATATTTGATTCATAAGACCAAGTGGTTATATTTGGTCGTCCATTTTTTTAGAGCTGTCAGAGCTATTAGCATTTTCAATTGCCGATCTAGGTTGTGCCGTCAATATTTCAGAAAACCTTTTTATCAATGATGGCATCAAATTAAATCCACCAGACTTTGCAAAACCACAAAAATGCTCGTGACTCTTTCAAAAACTCACAAAAGGCGTGATTCATGGATTGCAAAAATACAATGCGTTGATTGGTTGAATCAATGTGTTTCCAATTGACGCCTGAAAAAATGATCTGATGCCGTCCTTTTTTTGGCAGGTGTCCGCTTCAGCTGTCTTTGTTGTAGAACTGTGCCATTGTGGACGCAACAGCAAGTTGGCCGGCCAGCGCTCAAGTCCAGCAAGACCACACCAATGTGGGCAGCATGGGGGCCTTGGCACCGGGCCCCAAAACGCCAACAAGTCAGCGCCTACTTCTCGGCCATGTATGTTCCGCTTTTACCCCCATGCTTTTCCAGCAACTTGACATCGGTGATGGTCATGCCCCGGTCCACGGCTTTGCACATGTCGTAAATGGTGAGCAAGGCGACGTTCACGGCGGTCAGGGCTTCCATTTCTACACCGGTCTGGCCCACGGTCTCGGCAGTGGCTTTGCAGAGCACCGTCGATTCAGAGGTCAACACTTCAAACTCCACCGCCACATGCGTCAAGCCAATCGGGTGACACAAGGGGATCAGTTCGCTGGTTTTCTTGGCGCCCATGATGCCGGCAGTGCGGGCAATGCCCAGCACATCGCCTTTTTTGGCGCTACCCGATTCAATCAAGGCCAGGGTCGCGGGCAGCATGCTGATGCGCCCAGCGGCCACAGCGGTGCGCTGGGTGCTCGCTTTCGCACCCACATCCACCATGTGGGCTTGCCCTTGGGCGTCAAAATGGGTCAGAACATCGGAGGTCGTCATGGGTAATGAAGGTCCACATCGTTTACAAAAAATTCACGCTATCAGGTCATCATACGGCCATTGAATAGGACACCCTTTGTTGTGAAAAACAAGTTTCGGCGCACCCGGTTGATCTTGGCCCTGCTGGCAACGAGCCTGTGTATTCAGGCTGCGTGGCCGCAAGGCTCTGCACTGCCCTCTTTGGGCGATGGTGATGGCATCTCCTTGGCGGCCGAACGCAAACTGGGTGACCGCATTGCGCGCGAGTTGTACCGCGACCCGGATTACCTGGAAGACCCGGTGCTGGACGAGTACATCCAGCGCTTGTGGGCGCCCCTGGTCAAATCGGCCGCCGCACGGGGCGAGCTGTCGCCCGAGCTGCAAGAACGCTTTGCCTGGCGCATCCTGCTGGGGCGCGACCGCAATGTGAACGCCTTTGCTTTGCCCGGCGGTTATCTGGGCGTGCACCTGGGCTTGATCGCGGTGGTGAGCACGCACGACGAGTTGGCTTCTGTGCTGGCCCATGAATTGAGCCACGTCACGCAACGCCACATTGCGCGTTCGATGGGCGCGCAAGGCAAGATGACCCCTTGGGTCATTGGCTCTTTGATTTTGGGTGTGTTGGCCGCCAGCAAAAGCGCCCAGGGCGCGCAAGCTCTGATCGTGGGCGGGCAGGCGGCGGCCATCCAGTCACAACTGAGTTATTCGCGCGACATGGAACGCGAAGCCGACCGTGTGGGCTATGCTGTCATGAGCGAGGCCGGCTTTGACCCCCAAGGCTTTGTCGGCATGTTCGGCAAACTTCAACAAGCGGCCGGCCTCAACGACAACGGTGCCTTTCCCTATTTGCGCAGCCACCCGCTGACGACCGAGCGCATCGCCGACATGCAGGCCCGTTTGCAATTGAATCCGGCTGCGGCGTCCAAAGTGGCCGATGTGGAACAGGCCATGCTGTCGGCGCGCGCGCGCGTTTTGTCTCAAGGCCATGTCGAGGGCTGGCGCGCTGCCACGCAAACGAACCAAGTCAACTTGCCGCAGGCCACAACGGCCAGCCAAGCCGGGGTCTGGTACGGGGCCACTTTGGCGCATGTGCAGCTCAAGGACTTTGCTGCAGCCGAGCGCAGTTTGCAAAACCTGGATCGCTTGGTGGATGGCCAAAGTGCACCGGCCCGCTTGGCCAAATTGCTGCGCGCCGAACTGGCCGCCGCACAAGGTCGATGGGATGCAGTCCCTGGGCTGTTGGCCTCCCCGAACAAAGGCTCGAAACTCGAACGCCCAGAGCTGATCGCCACCGCGCAAGCCTTGTTGCACCTGCAGGCGGTGCCCGCGCGCGTCAACGTGTTGGGCCAGTTGCGCGAACAGGTTCAGGCTTATCCCCTCGATGCGCAAGCCTGGAACACCTTGGCACATCTCTTGGCAGCACAGGGCCAAGCCTTGCCATCGCTGCGCGCCGAAGGAGAGGCACAAATGGCGCGCATGGATTGGCAAGGTGCCATTGACCGATTCCGCGCTGCACAAGACCGGGGTAAAACGCAGCCATTGCAAGCAGGTGATCACATCGAAGCGTCCATTGTCGATACCCGCTTGCGACAAGCACAAGCCCTGTTGCGCGAGGTGCAGTCCGAGCGTTGAGCGTTATTGGACTGGGCCGCACCATGGCTAGCCGAATGCGCATGAACCCGCAAGCCCCCTGACCCGCTATGATGCCGGTCCAACGCTCCAAAGACCATGGCCGGCATCCACATCACCGACATCGAAGCCGCCATCAACCACTGGCGGATCAAGAACCCCTCTCCTGACGGGGTCAGCTTGCCGCGCGAGCTGCGCGCATTGGCCGATGTGTATGGCCAGATGGTGTATTTCAAGCAAGATTACGCCGACGAGTTCAGCCTGCCGCTGGCCGCTGCGCAGGCCTGGCAAGATTGGTACCAGAGCACGCCGGACACCCCATGCATTGCGATTTGCTCGACCAGCCAAGGCGATGATTGGTGCAAGGGTTGCGGCCGCACCTTCGACGAAGTTCAACTCTGGATCGAAATGACCCCCGGCGAAAAGCGCGGCGTCTGGCAAAGAATCACCGCCGATGGCACGTCTTGGCGCTTCAACAAATACGCCGAACGGGCTGCCGAAGACCGCCATCTGGCCAAAGTGGCGTCAGAGGCGCAAACCAAACTGGACCTGTAGGTCCTGCTTGCGCTGGGAGGTGCATCGGCTCTTGGCTGGTCGGCGTCTTCGCACCGACTTGGCATGTCTTGGATTGGGGAATCGCGCACAAGGTGCGGCTCCCACGGGCTTATTTCCAACGGATGAGTTCGATGTGCACGCTGCCCTTGTCGCTGCTGAACGTGACTTCACTTTCTTGCACCGTGGCCTGCAGCTGCATGCTGCGCTCGGCCAACTGGGCCAGCTCTTGTGAGCGCTCAGTGGGCACACGCCAGACCTGCAGCTTGTCCAGGCGGGTGAGCTTGGTCTCGATGCCTTTCCACCAGACTTCGGCCGCATGGTTGAAGCAATACAACAGCACCTCATCGGACTTCTGACAGGCTTTCATGATGGGCTTGTCTTCGGGCTGACCCACTTCGATCCACATGCGGGTCTGGCCCGTGAAGTCACGCAGGCTCACATCCGGATCGTCCGGGTCCGACAAGCCCGCACCAAAGACCAGCTTGCCGTCGCCCTTGCAAACGGCTTGCAGCTTGTAGGCGTTGATGGCCAGCGCCAGCAGGCGGATCATCATGCGCTCGTCGGTCTCGCTGGGGTGACGCGCCAAGGTCAGCTGGTGGTCTTCGTAATAGCTGTGGTCGATGTCAGCGATCGACAGGTTGGTTTTGTAGATGGTGGATTTGAGGGCCATGGGGTTCTTGAGTTTGCGCCTGCATCGGTCATGCCGGACTGGATCCGGCATCCATGGCGGGGAAAGATGGACCCCGGATCAAGTCCGGGGTGACAAGTGAAGAAAAAACTGACTTCGTTGAAACCTCAGACGCGACGCGCCAGTTCTGCGGCTTTGCCCACATAGCTGCCCGGCGTCATGGCCAGCAGGCGGTCCTTGTCGGCTTGCGGGATCTCCAAGCCCCGAATCAGGCCATGCAGGTCGGCAGCGGTGACGGTCTTGCCGCGGGTCGCTTCCTTGAGCTTTTCATAGGCGCCTTGCACGCCATAACGGCGCATCACGGTCTGGATCGGCTCGGCCAGCACTTCCCAGGCAGCGTCCAGGTCAGCCGCCAGCGCTGCTTCGTTCAATTCGAGCTTGTTCAAACCGGTCATGAGCGAGGCATGCGCCAGCGCGGTGTAACCCAAAGCCACGCCCATGTTGCGCAGCACGGTGGAATCGGTCAGATCCCGCTGCCAACGGCTGACAGGGAGTTTTTCGCTCAGGTGCTTGAGCAGGGCATTGGCCAAGCCCAGATTGCCTTCGGCATTTTCAAAATCGATCGGGTTGACCTTGTGCGGCATGGTGCTGGAGCCAATCTCGCCCGCCTTCAGGCGCTGCCTGAAGTAACCCAGGCTCACATAACCCCAGATGTCACGCGACAGGTCGATCAAGATGGTGTTGGTACGGGCCACGGCATCGAACAACTCGGCCATGTAATCGTGTGGCTCGATCTGGATGCTGTAGGGCTGAAAAGTCAGTCCCAAGCCCCAATGGCTGCTTTGGGTTTCGCTCAGTTCAGGCGTTTCAATGACCTTTTGGGCAAAGGCTTCCCAATCAAAGTCGGGCCAGGCCGACAGGTGGGCGTTGTAATTGCCCACGGCACCGTTCATCTTGCCCATGAGCTTGACGGCCGCGATTTTTTCACGGCCCCCGCTCAGGCGCGCCAGCACGTTGGCCATTTCTTTGCCCACGGTGGTGGGGCTGGCGGTCTGACCATGGGTGCGGCTGAGCATCGGCACTTCGGCAAATGCATGGGCCATCTCGCGCAGCTTGCTGATCAAGCCATCCAGTCCGGGCAGGATCACCTGTGCCCTTGCGCCCTTGAGCTGCAAGGCATGGCTGGTGTTGTTGATGTCTTCGCTGGTGCAGGCAAAGTGCACAAACTCGGCGACTTTTTCCAACTCAGGGCGGTCCTTGAACTTGGACTTGATCCAGTACTCCACCGCCTTCACATCGTGGTTGGTGACCTTCTCGAAATCCTTGATGGCCACGGCATCGGCTTCGGAAAAATTTTTCACCAAGGTGGTGAGGTAACTGCGTGCACCCGGCGTCAACGGTTTGAACTCGGCAAAGCCCGCGTCAGACAAGGCAATGAACCAGGCCATCTCCACCTGCACACGCCGGTGCATATAGCCTTGCTCGCTCATCAGCGGACGCAAAGCCTGGAGTTTGCTGGCATAACGCCCGTCCAGCGGCGAAAGGGCGGAAATGGGGGAAAAATTCATCCCCCAATTGTAGTTGGCGGGCTTTTCCTCCACCCCAGACGACACCTTGCCCCTGTTGGCCGGCCTCTGAGCGTCGCCGTTCACCTAGAATCCAAGTTCAACTTTTACACGACCACTGGACACATGAAACTCATCGGCTCCATCACCAGCCCTTACGTGCGCAAAGTGCGCGTTGTCCTGGCCGAGAAAAAACTGGATTACCAGTTCATCAGCGAAGACGTCTGGTCTGCACAGACACGCATCCACGAATCCAACCCCTTGGGCAAGGTTCCCTGCCTGATCATGGAAGGCGGAGAGGCCGTGTTCGACTCCCGTGTGATCGTTGAATACCTCGACACTTTGTCCCCCGTTGGCAAATTGATCCCCAGTGGCGGTCGCGAACGCGCTGAAGTCAAAACCTGGGAAGCCTTGGCCGATGGGCTGCTGGACGCCGCCTTGTTGGCCCGCATGGAAACGGTCTGGACCGGGCGAGACGACAGCCAACGCAGCCAAGCCTGGATCGAGCGTCAGCTGGACAAAATCCAACACGCCTTGCGCGGCATGGGGTCGGGCTTGGGCGAGAAGGCTTTTTGTTCTGGCAACCACATGAGCTTGTCCGACATTGCCGTGTGCTGCGCTGTGGGCTATCTGGACTTTCGCTTCCCGCACATCGATTGGCGCCCCCCCCACCCGAACCTGCACAGGCTTTACGACAAACTCTCGCAGCGGCAAAGTTTCCTCGACAGCCTGCCTGCTTGAGCATCTTGTAGCGCCTTGGCAAAGGCACTGATCTGATGCCTGGAACAGCGCAATGATCGGGCCAGGCACACCCAACAACGGTTCCATGGGTTTCTTGCGCTTGTCCTTTTGATCGTCATCCGCTGCGTCCGATTCGCGCCAGCACATGGTGTTTGAACGCCCGCGACAGCGGTGACAGTTTTTTGCCCGCCGGGTACACGATGTGCCAGGCCGAAGTCAGGGGAAAGCCCTGCACATCGATCACGCTGACCCCGTTTTCCTTTTGCTGCCCGTGCAAGGCGTGGCCAGAGACCACACCCAGACCCAAGCCACCGGCCACCGACTCCTTGATGGCCTCGTTGCTGCCCAACTCCAGCCGCACATCAGGGCGAAACTTCATCTGGCGGAAAAACTGGTCGCCCGCCATGCGCGTGCCCGACCCTTTCTCGCGGAAGATGAAGCGGCGCTGCGCCAACTCTTGCAAAGGCACAGCGCTGCGTTTGGCCAGCGGGTCGGATGTGGGCGCGATCACCACGATCGGATTGGGCATGAAGGCCTCGTCGCCCAGGTCCATGTCTTTGGGCGGCATGGACATGATGTACAGGTCGTCCAGGTTGTCACGCAAGCGCTGCACCACGCCATCGCGGTTCAGTATTTCCAGCGACACGTCGATGGCCGGGTGCTGCTTGCAAAAGCTGCCGATCAAATGCGGCATGAAATATTTGGCGGTGCTGACCACCGCCACGCGCAACTTGCCGCGCGACAAGCCCTTGGCCGCGTCCACGTTTTGTTCAAAGGCATCCCAGCTCTGGGCCACGGCGCGGGCGGTCTGGGCCAACTCTTGACCCACCTCGGTCAGGTAAATCCGTTTGCCCACAATCTCAAACAGCGGCAAGCCCACGGCCAAAGCCATGTCCTTGAGTTGCATCGAGGCCGTGGGCTGGGTGACGTGCATCACTTTGGCCGCAGCGCTGACGCTGCCGGTTTCGGCCAAAGCCAGAAACAGGCGCAATTGCCGGAAGCTGACATTCATAGACTTTTACCTATAGCTGACAACAGAAGAATCGATTTTACAAGCATGCCGTCTGTTTCTATGATCTGCGCAAGGAACACCCACATGCAAAATCTGATCGACCCCGCCATCCTCTTTTTCATCTTTGGCGTGTTGGCGGGCACCGTCAAGTCCAACCTCGAAATCCCACCCGCCATCTCCCGCTTTTTGTCGCTTTACCTGTTGATGGCGCTGGGCCTCAAAGGTGGCTTTGCGCTGTCGCAATCGGGCCTGACCGCCAGCGTGGGCATCAGCCTGGCGGCTGCGGTGGCGTTGGCCATCGTCATCCCGCTGATCGGTTACGCGGTGCTGCGGCGCTGTGTGTCGGGCTTTGACGCGGCCGCCGTGGCGGCCACTTATGGCTCGGTGAGCGCGGTGACTTTTGTCACGGCCGTTCAGACGCTGGAAAACCAAGGCGTGGCTTACGGCGGACACATGGCTGCGGCCATGGCCTTGATGGAATCACCCGCGATCATCCTGGCCGTGGTGTTGGCCAATTCGCTGCGTCAAAAACAGACTTCCGGCATGGTTCTGCCAGCGGGTGGCGTGGCCGCTCTGGGTGGACCTGCCGTTCCCCAGGGTGCGTCGGTGGGCAAGATCCTGCACGAGTCCTTCACCGATGGCGCGCAGTTGCTGCTGCTGGGCGCCATGCTGATCGGCCTGATCACAGGCGAATCCGGCAAGGCCGCGATGGCGCCCTTTTCGGTGGACCTCTTCAAGGGCATGCTGGCCTTTTTCCTGCTCGACATGGGTTTGATGGCCGCGCGCAACTTGCCGCAGGTCAAAGGCCAATCGCCCGTGCTGATCGCCTATGCCGTGCTCGGCCCCATCGTGCATGCGGCACTGGCTCTGGGCGTGGCGGTTGTCTTGGAACTGAGCGCTGGCGATGGGGCCTTGCTCATGGTGTTGGCCGCGAGCGCATCCTACATTGCCGTGCCCGCGGTGCTGCGCACCGCCTTGCCCGAAGCCAAGCCTGCGCTGTATTTCGGGCTGAGTTTGGGGCTGACCTTTCCGCTGAACATCGTGCTGGGCATCCCGGTCTATTTGGCGGTGGCGCAAACGGTGTTGGGGTGACCGCCTAGACCGAGCGCATCAACCCACCATCGATGCGCAGGCTCTGGCCCGTGATGTAGGCCGCGCCTTCTGAGGCCAAAAAGGCAATCGTGGCGGCCACTTCTTCACTGGTGCCGTAGCGTTGCATGGGCACACTTTGGCGGCGCTGTTCCTGGGCGGGCAGGCTGTCGATCCAGCCGGGCAGCACGTTGTTCATGCGCACCTGGTGCACCGCGTGCTCGTCGGCAAAGAGTTTGGTGAAGGCGGTCAAGCCCGCGCGTGCCACCGCCGAGGTCGGGAACATGGCGCTGGGCTCAAGCACCCAGGCGGTGGAGATGTTGACGATGGAACCCGCTTTTTGCTGAACCATGATGGGCGCCACCAGACGCACGGCACGCACCACATTCATGAAATACATGTCGAGCCCCAAGTGCCACTGCGCATCGGTCAACGCCAGCACCGGGCCTTTGGGGCCGTGGCCTGCGCTGTTGACCAGCACGTCGATGCGGCCCCAGCGCGCCATGGTTTGGTCGACCAGCTTTTGCAGGTCGTCGCTCGACTGGTTCGAGCCGGTCAAGCCGATGCCGCCCAACGCCCGGCCAAGCGCCTCGCCCTTGCCGGACGAGGACATGACCGCCACCTGAAAGCCATCTTGCGCCAGCTTGCGGGCCGCCGCTGCGCCCATGCCACTGCCGCCGCCCACCACCATCGCCACTTTGTTGCTCATGCTTTGCTCCTGGTTTGTGTCAGTTTTCTGAACAGCTTGCCAGACCACTGGCCCAAATCGTCGAGGTAGGTGAACACCACCGGGATCACCAGCAAGCTGAGCACGGTGCTGGTGAGCAGGCCGCCGATCACAGCAACGGCCATCGGCGAGCGGAAGCTCGCGTCGGCCGCGCCCCAGCCCACCGCAATGGGCAGCATGCCTGCACCCATGGCAATCGTCGTCATGACAATCGGCCGAGCGCGCTTGTGGCATGCGTCCAGCATCGCGTCCCAGCGGCTCATGCCAGGCACAGCGGGGCGATCACCCTCGGCGGGTTGGCCGCGTCGTGCTTCAATCGCGTATTCCACCAGCAAGATCGAGTTTTTGGTGGCGATGCCCATCAGCATGATCAAGCCAATCAGCGAGGGCATGGAGAAACTCTTTTGCGCGATCAGCAGACCCACGAATGCGCCACCCAGCGACAGCGGCAGCGCCGCCAAAATCGTGACGGGGTGCAAAAAGCCCTTGAACAGCAACACCAGCACGATGTAGATGCACAACACGCCAATCGTCATGGCCAGGCCAAAGCTGGCGAAGAGTTCGCCCATGACTTCCGCGTCGCCCACCTCGACGATCTTCACGCCCGGCGGCAGGCTTTGCAAGGCGGGCAGCTGTTGCACCGCTTGGGTCACTTCTCCCAGCGGCATGCCCGAGAGTTCGATTTCAAAGTTGATGTTGCGCTGGCGGTCATAACGGTCGATCACGGCCGGGCCGCCCGCCACCTCGATGTTGGCGACTTGGCCCAGCATGACGGGGCCGCGGCTGCCGGGCACCATCAGGCGCTCCAGTGTGGCCAGGTCATGCCGAGATGCGTCGCCCAGTTTGACGACAATGGGCACTTGGCGTTCCGACAGGTTGAGCTTGGGCAATGCTTGGTCGTAGTCGCCCAGCGTGGCCACGCGCAAGGTGTCGCTGATGGCGGCGCTGGTCACGCCCAAATCGGCAGCTTTGGCAAAGTCGGGGCGCACCGCGATCTCGGGGCGCACCAGGCTGGCGGTGGACGCAATCGACCCCAAGCCTGAAATGGTGCGCAGATCACGCTCGACAGCCATGGCAGCGGTTTGCAGGGCCTGCGGGTCTTCGCCTGTCAGCACCAGCACGTATTTCTCGCCCGAGCCGCCCAAGCCCACCTTGGTGCGCACGCCAGGCAAGGCTTGCAGCGCTGTGCGGATGTCGTTTTCAATCGCCTGCTTGCGCGGCCGCTGGCCGCGCTCGGTCAGCTGGATGGTGAGGGTGGCCTTGCGCACTTCGGCCGCGCCGCCACCGGCAAACGGGTCGCTGCCCGCGCTGCCGCCGCCGATCGTGGTGTAGACGCTTTGCACATCGTTCACCGTCATGAGCAGCGTGCGGGCGTGTTCGGCACTCGCTTGGGTTTGCGCCAAAGTCGAACCCGGGGGCAGCTCCACATAGACCTGGGTTTGCGAGTTGTCGTCCGGCGGAATGAAGCCCTTGGGCAGCAAAGGCACCAGCATGATGGAGCCGATGAAAAACAGCGTGGCCAGCACCATGGTGACCAGGCGGTGCCGCATGCACCAAGTGGCCCAGACCATGTAGCGTTTGAGCCAGCCCGGCTCGCGCTCGGCCGTGACGATGGGCTTCAAAATGTAAGCCGCCATCATGGGCGTGAGCACCCGGGCCACCACCAGCGAGGCGAACACCGCGAGCGACGCCGTCCAACCAAACTGCTTGAAGAACTTGCCCGGAATACCGCTCATGAAGGCCGTGGGCAAAAACACCGCGATCAGGGTAAAGGTGGTGGCGATCACGGCCAGGCCAATTTCGTCGGCCGCTTCCATGGCCGCCTGGTAGGGCGACTTGCCCATGCGCAAATGGCGCACGATGTTTTCCACCTCCACAATCGCGTCGTCCACCAGCACGCCAATCACCAAAGACAGCGCCAGCAAAGTCACCACGTTGATGGAAAAGCCCAGGTAGGCCATGCCAATGAAAGCAGGGATGACCGACAGCGGCAACGCCACCGCCGACACAAAGGTGGCCCGCCAGTCGCGCAAAAACAGCCAGACCACCAGCACCGCCAAAATCGCGCCTTCGTACAGCAAGACGAGTGAGCCGCTGTATTCCTCTTCCACCGGGGTCACAAAGTCAAAGGCTTCGGTGATCTCGATGTCGGGGTTTTGCAATCGGTAATCGGCCAAGGCTTGGCGCACCAAGCGGCCCACGGCCACTTCGCTTTCGCCCTTGCTGCGCACCACCTCAAAGCCCACCACGGGCTTGCCGTCGAGTGATGCGGCAGACCGCGCATCGGCCAGCGTGTCGCTCACCGTCGCCACTTGGTCTAAGCGCACGCGCCCACCACGCGAGGTGGCCAACTCGATCTGCCCCACTTCTTGCGCCGTCTTGACGGTGGCCAGGGTGCGCACGGGTTGCTCACCCGCGCCCAGCGCCATGCGCCCACCCGAGCCTTCTTGCTGCACCTGCTTGAGCTGGCGCGACACCTCGGCTGCCGTGATGCCCAGCGACTGCAGACGGTTCACATCCAAAGCGACACGCACCTCGCGCGTGACGCCGCCCACGCGGTTGACGGCGCCCACACCGCGCAGCGACAAGAGCTTGCGGGTGATTTCTTTGTCGACCACCCAAGACAAGGCCTCGTCGTCCATGCGCGCCGAGCGCACGGTGTAGGCCAGCACGGGCGTGCCCGCCAGGTTGAGCTTTTGCACCACCGGGTCGCGCAGGTCGCCGGGCAGGTCAGCCCGCACGCCCTGAATGGCCGAGCGCACATCGTCCACGGCTTCTTGGCTGGGCTTTTCCATGCGGAACTCGGCGGTGATCGACACCACGCCGTCTTGCACCTTGGTGGTGATGTGCTTCAGGCCCTGCAAGGGCGCGAGCGCGTTTTCGAGCTTGCGGGCCACATCGGTTTCGAGCTGCGAGGGCGCCACACCGGGCAGGCTGGCGGTGACCGAGATGGTGGGCACATCCAGATCGGGAAAGTTTTGCACCTTCATCGAACCAAAGGCGATGAAGCCTGCCACCGTCAGCAGCACAAACAGCATGACGGCCGGAATCGGGTTGCGGATCGACCAGGAAGAGACGTTGATCATGGCGTCTCTTTATTTGTTGGCGGAGGCAGCGGGTGCAGCTTGAGCGGCCGGCGCTTCCACCACACGCACCGTGTCACCGTGGTTCAAAAATGCACCGCCGCTGGCCACCACACGGGCATCGGCTTTCAGGCCGCTGGTCACCTCCACACGGTCACCGCTTTGGCGTCCGGTTTGCACCTTGAGCTGGCTGACTTTCTGATCAGGCCCGACGGTGTAAACGTAGCTGAAACCATCACGCACCACCACGGCACTTTGTGGCACGGTGAGCGCCTGGCTTTGGCCCAGCGCGATCTCGCCTTGGGCATACATGCCGGCGCGGGCGCTGCCGGTGGCGGCGGGCAAGTCCACATACACGATGGCGTTGCGGGTTTGCGCATCGACCGAAGGCGCCACCATGCGCACCTTGCCTTGCAGCTGCTGGCCGCTGGCGGCCTTCACTTGCACCGGCGCGCCCACCTGGATGCGGCCAATCTCAGCGGCCGTCACTTCAGCGCGCCACTCGATGCGGCCCTGGCGAATCAATCGGAACAACTCGGTGCCCGCCCCCACCACGCTGCCCACGGTGGCTTGTCGTGCCGAGATCACGCCGCCGTCGGGCGCACGCACCTGGGTTTGCGACAAGCGCACGGATTGCAGCTGCACCATGGCACGCGCCGATTGCACACGCGCCTGCGCCGACGCATCGGCGGCCAAAGTCTGACTCAATTGGGCGTTGCTGAAAAAGCCCTGCTGCTGCAAGCTGCGGGCACGGTCGGATTGGGCTTTGGCTTCTTGCGCACTGGCCGTGGCTTCGGCCAAGGCCGCTTCAGCCTGTGCCAACTCGGCGCGCAGGGTGTCGGCCTGCAAAACCGCCAACACATCGCCGCGCTGCACCCGGTCACCCACATTGACCCGCACCTCGGTGATCTTCAGGCCATTGGCTTCTGCACCGATGATGGCTTCTTGCCAAGCGGCGAGGCTGCCGTTGGCGCTGATTTTTTGAGCCATGCTTGCCGTTTGAGGTGTGACCACGTTCACCGTCAGTGATGGCTTGGTGGCCGCGGCTGACTGGCGGTCATCGGCTGCTTGGGCGACCCCAGTCAAGCCCCACAAAACCCCAGCCCACACCCAGACAACGCTTTTTTTCATGACACTTCTCTTGACTGCACGCCTTGTTGGCGTGGGCCAAGTTTAGCGGTCCAGCATGCATCTTGAATTGAACCTTGAAAGCAAATGGCTTGCCTGGCGGCTGTGTCCCTGCAGACCGAGGGACTGAGGTCGATCAAGCCCACTCAGAACCTGTGGCTCATACCCAATTGCACCGTTCTGCCTCTCAAACTTCCCTGGTCGCTGTTCACGCCCCATGACAGTCCATTGGCGGAATAAAACGACAAGGGCGGTGTGTGGTTCATCACATTGACCACGCCGGCGCGAATTTGGGTGCTGGTGCCCCACTTGAACAAAGCCATCACATCGGCCGTGACAAAACCCGGCACTTTGCGGCCCGAGATGAGTTCACCCGTACCCGTGTCGAGCCGAACTGCCGTGATGTCCTTGTCTTGGTATCCGCTCGTGTGGTGAATCACCATTTGCCACTGCACATCGGCGCGCTCCAGGCCCAGCGTCCATTGGCTTCGCCACCGGGGTATGACCCCATTGGAGGTGCTGGAATAGGCGGCCAAGTCTGACGTCCACTCTGTGGTTTCACTTTGGCGCTCTTTGGACTTGAGCATGTAAGTGGCTTGCAAACCCAACAACCATCTGCCCCAATCACCTGGCTTTCTGTAACGCACATCGACATCCACCCCTTCTTTGACCGATGAGCCCAAATTGCGCATTTTCAAAAGCAGGGCAATGTCGTTGAACCGCGTGTTCGCTCCATTGTTTCGGATCAATTCGGGGTTGGGGATGAATTGACCCACATTTTGAAGCGGATAGGCCAGGGCCTGGGCCGAGCTTTCGAACTGCAGTGTGTTTTTCACCCGCACTCGCCAGTAATCTGCATTGATGCTGAAATTGCGCGAAGGCGTCAGCGCCAGACCCCAGGTCATTTGTTCAGAGGTCTCCGGTTTCAAATCAGGGTTGCCGTCGGTATAGACGCGCAAAAAATTGTTGTTTCGGCAGAAAACGCCCGTACTCGTGGCGCTCGGCGTGAGCGTCCGGGTGGCCGCGATCAGATCGGGCGTGCACATCAAGCCGCTCAAAACAGAGTGCACATACGGCTCGGACAAGGCCATTGTTTGCCCCACTGACGGCACTCTGAATCCTGTGCCCCAAGAGCCACGAACCGCCCAAAGGGGGTTGATCAAGAGGCGACTTGCCAGTTTGCCGTTGGTGGTCCCGCCCATATCGCTGTATTGATCATGGCGCAAGGACGTGATCACATCCCAGTTGCGCGCGACAGGGATCTGAAGTTCGCCATGGGCAGCCATGACGTGGCGCTGGTCACTGAAGACGGGGAACGCAGCCGATGCTTCCAGGTAGCGGGTGTTGACCCTTTCCTGTCGCCCCTCAACGCCAAGCCCCAACAACACGTCTTTGCCGTGGCGCTCACCAACCGCTTTGGAGGCTCGGACATCCAATGCGGTCAATTGCGTTTGACCTTCACGGTCTTTTTGCCATTGTCGTGTGTCCAGTATTTGCTGGGTCAGCGGGTTTTGCGCATCCAAAGGGTGCAGCACCCAAGCACTCGGCAGGGGTGTGGATTTTTGCAAGCCCAGACTGCCGATGTCCCCATATTCGGCCCCCGCGATCACCTGTGACTGTGCGCTGTACACGCTGGCCTGGTAATGCCACTGCTCTATTTTGCCTTTGACACCCACCGTCGCGCGCCACTGAGTTTTGTCACGTGTCGTTTGCAATGCAGGCAAATCGGGTTGGAAAAAATACTGCAAATTGGCAGGGTTCAAACCTTGCGCCACGGCTTCGCTGTACCCCACTGCACTCGCCTGGTTGGCAATGCGCCCGCTGATGGCGGTCCAGTCCTTGCTTGCCAGGTTTGTTTTCTGCTGTGCATAAAGCCCCTCGGCAAACAGCGTGGCCCCCGCGTGAAGCCTGTACTCCCCACTGAGGTGCAGCTTGCTGTTTTGACTGTCAGGATACAAACCATAGGTGGGCAACAAGTTGACTTTGCAGCCCCCCAAAAACCCCTGATAACTGAGACTTCCCTGCGTGCAGTGCCCATCTTTGAACAACGACGACCACATTTTGTGGTGGGGGGCAGACGGTGAATACAGCAACGCTGGCGCCGTGAAGGGGGAGACTTTGGGGCTGTCGATGTGGTAGGCCTTGCCTTGGTGTTCAAAGAACACCCGTCCTTGGCTGCCGGCAGGTCGATCGGCCATACCGATGGCCTTTTCATCATCGATTTCTGCCGTCACGCGCAAACTGAAGCCGTCTCGTTGCAACTGCCCATGCCCCCAACTCAAGCTGCCGCGCAAGGCCTGACCCACGCCAGCTCGGGGGCGGCTGTGATCCACCGTGATTTCTACCCCTTGCCTGTCCGTGCGGGTGATGACATTGATCACCCCTGCAATGGCATCTGTTCCGTACAAAGAAGAAGCACCATCGCTCAAGACTTCGATCCGCTCAACCGCGGCCAAAGGCAGACTGTCCAGGTCCACATGGGCCACTTCATTTCCGGAGACGTTCTGGATTCCATAGGGTGCCAGCCTTCGACCGTTGAGCAACACCAAGGTACCCGATGGCATGCCGTGCAAGGCCCCATTGGTGAAGCCCCCCAGCGGCTTGCTGTTGTGTGTCGAATCCAAACCATTGAACACCTGGGTCAGGCTCTGCACGGTCTGGGTCACCGACAAGTGCCCTTTTTTTTCGATTTCCTGGCGCGTGATCACCCGAACGGGGAGTGCCAGAGTTTGTTCTTTGCGAACAATCGATGACCCCGTGATCTCGACTTTTTCAAATTGCCGGTATTCAAGCGACTTTTCCGCCACCTGCACTTGTGCAGACGTGGTGAGCGCGTGTTCCGTGCTTTGCGCCCATACACACACGCAAGAGCTGCTGCAAACCGCCCACCTGGTCATGCGTAGACGTTGAAACAATGACGGTTTTGATTTCATGGCCCGCTCCAAATGTGAGCGATGAGCGCTCAGAGAGTTTGGATTTTGGCATCAACCAAATATTAAGCACTGTTTTCTCGTATTTTTAAATCAAGTATTTATACGAATGGGTTAATTTCAAGCGCTGCTGGCATTCACCAAGGGTGCGGTCATGGGCCCAACGAAGACAATGGGACTAAGCCATCACACCCCGCCACAAGGCCAGCACCGCCTCGCGCTCAGCGGTCAGGCTCGCCGGTTCCACTTGGGTGGGCTCTTCGTTCAGCCGAGCTTGGTGTTGGAGCCGGCGCATTTCTCGGTAGGCGTTGGCCGCAGCCTGACCCACGCAGGCGGGCAACAGGCCCGCTGCTTCGGCCCGTTGCAACAAAGCGATGTTGCCCACGTTGTCGGCCAACTCGGGATGGACGGCGGTGTGCAGCAGCACCAGGTATTGCACCGCAAACTCGACGTCGACCATGCCGCCGGGGCTGTGTTTCACGTCGAAGCGTTCGGCTGTGACGGGGTGGCCCTGGCGCACTTTGTCACGCATGGCCACGATCTCGGCCTTCAGGCTGGCGGCATCGCGCGGTGCGCTGATGACGGTGTGGCGCACGGCATCAAAGCGGGGGGCCAGGCTCTGCAAGCCCATGACGAAGCGGGCGCGGGTCATGGCCTGGTGTTCCCAGGTCCAAGCGGTATTGCTGCCACGTTGTTGCTGGTAGTCGGCGTAGGCTTCAAAGCGGGTCACCAGCAAGCCCGAGTTGCCGTTGGGGCGCAAGGCGGTGTCGATTTCATACACATCACCTTCTGCCGTTTTCACCGTCATCCAGTGGATCATTTTGCGCACATAGGCGGCGTAGATTTCCTGGGCGCGTTCATCGTCGTCGTCGTACACAAACACGATGTCCAGGTCACTGCCATATCCCAGCTCTTTGCCGCCCAATTTGCCGTAACCGAGGATGGCGATCGCCGGTTCGTCGCGGTGGCGGGTTTTCAGGCGACGCCAGCACCAGCGCGCGGTCACGCGCAGCACGGCGTCGGCCAAGGCGCTCAGGTCGTCGGCCACTTGTTCGACCGTGAGCACGCCCTCCACGTCACGGGCCAGTGTGCGGAACTGCTCGGCGTGGTGGGCGCGGCGCAGCAAATTGAGCAGGCTTTCCTCATCGTCTTCGCCCGTGCGCTGCAAGGCCACCAGGCGCGATTGCAGCTCCGCCTCAAACTCGGCGGCGTCAAAGCGGCTGTCAAACAGGTTGCCTCCCGCCAGCTCGTCGATGACGCCCGGGTGCCGCAACAAATACCGCGCAGGCCACTTGGCTGCGCCCAGCAGACGGAGCAGGCGTTCGTAAACCGAGGGGCGCTCGAGCATCAGGGCCAGGTAACTTTCGCGGCGCAACAGAGGTTCTATCCAGTCGGCCATGCGCAACACCGCCACCTCGCTGATGCGGCCCTCGCCCAACCATTGGGCGGTGCGCTGCAGCAAACGCATCAGCCGGCCACGCGCATCGTCGCGCAAGGCCAGCACGCGCGGGTTGTCGGCCCACTGCGACAGGCGTTCGCGCACCGGGCCTTTGAAATCGGTGAGCACCGAATCCAGCTCGGTGTGCTCGCGGCCGGTGCCGTTCTTGCCGTTGCAGGTTTTGCAGTCACGGTCGCCGCCCAGCAAGGTGTCAAACTCTTGCGCCACCCCTTCGCGGTGTGCGTCCAGCGCGCTCAGAAAGCTGCAAGTGCTGGCGTGCCCCAGCGTCTGCGCGATCCAGTCCAGGTCATCGTCCCGGGTGGGCAGCACATGGGTTTGCTGGTCATCCAGGTACTGGATGCGGTGTTCCACCTGACGCAAAAACACATAAGCCGCGCTCAGGGCGTCGGCCGTGGCTTGGGGCATGAGGCCGGCTTTGGCCACACGTTGCAGCGCGTCGAGCGTGGGGCGGGTGCGCAATTCAGGAAATTGCCCGCCGCGCACCACCTGCAGCAATTGCACGGTGAATTCGATTTCACGGATACCGCCCCGCGAGAGCTTCACATCGTTGGCGCGTTCGGGGTGTCCGGCACTGCGTTTGGCCGCGTGGTCACGGATTTGCTGGTGCAGCGTGCGCAGCGACTCGAACACGTTGTAGTCCAGATAACGGCGAAACACAAAAGGCAGCACCACCGCCCGCAACGCCTGGGCCGAGCCGTTGACCATGGCACTGCGGGGCGCCACCACCCGGCTTTTCATCCAGGCAAAACGTTCCCATTCGCGCCCTTGTACCAGCAAGTACTCTTCCAGCGCGTCCAGGGAAACCACGCTGGGCCCCGAGTTGCCATTGGGTCGCAACGCCAAATCGACCCGAAACACAAAGCCATGCTCGGTGGTCTCCCCAATCAGTGCGTACATGCGCTTGACGGCGCGGCTGAAGTATTCCTGGCATGAGACCTTGTTGCGGCCTTCGCTGTTGCCCAGTGTCTGGCCGTCTGCGCCATAGACATAAATCAGGTCGATGTCGCTCGAGACGTTCAGCTCACGGGCACCCAGCTTGCCCATGCCCACGATCCACATCTCGGCGCGTTGGCCATCGGCTTGGGCAGGGATGCCGTGCAGGGCGTCTAGATCGGCCATGACCTGCCGCCAAGCGATGTCAAGCGTGACCTCGGCCAGCCAGGTCATGCCGTGTGTGACCGTGGCCAGATCGGCCTGCCCCGAGCAGTCCAGCTGGGCCAGGCGCTCCAGGGTCAGTTGTCGCAGGACCCGCAAAGCCGCAGATGTGTCCAAACCTTTCGCCGCCAGCGCCTGGTAGGCGGCGTTCAAACTGCTGCGCGTCGGCTCACCGGGTGACAACAACGGCAACCAGTCGGCATAACGGCGTTGTAAGCGCTGCACAAAACGAGAATGCGAGGCCAAATCCCCGCAAGCCTGTTCGTTTGCGATCGGAACGATGGCCAAAGGCTCACTGCGGGTCATAATTCCTGCTTACTTTCCGAATCAACCGTTTGTGCTGTCCTTGCCCCCATCCCACCGACTGAAACTTTGGCTTCATCGCAGCCTCGTGACCGTGGGTTGGGTCTTGCTGGTGCTGGGTGTTTTGCTGGGCATGGCCTGGGGCATTTTGCATTTGTGGATTGTGCCGCGAATCGCCGATTACCGCCCCTGGCTGGAGCGTTTGACCCAACAAACCCTCGGGGTGCCGGTGCGCATCGGCGAGTTGTCTGCTCAATCAACAGGGTGGGCCCCGTCCTTTGAATTGCGGCGCATCGAATTGCTGGATGTGCAAGGCCGCACGGCCCTGCGTCTGCCCCGGGTGATGGTGGCCGTCAGCATTCAATCTGTTTTGCAGCTGCGTTTGGAGCAATTGGTGCTGGACGCCCCCGAACTCGACATCCGTTTGACGGCTTCAGGGCAATGGCAAATCGCCGGTCTCGACTGGGCTCAAACGCCTCGCGGTGAGCGCGCTGCGGCCGACTGGTTGTTCTCGCAAAAAGAAGTGCTCATCCGCAACGGCACCTTGCGCTGGACCGATGAGCGAGCGCAACAGCCCCTGCCAGCCCTGCGCCACTTTGGGGAGACACACGACACCCATGGACCAAGGTCTGACATTCAAACGCTGGCCCTGCGCGACGTCGATTTGGTCTTGCGCAACGCATCACGGCAGCACGACATCCGTCTGGACGCCACCCCGCCTGAGGATTGGGGCGAACGCTTTGTGGGCATGGGCCAGTTCAAACGCGGTTTGCTGTCCACCCATGCGGGACTGTTCGACGATTGGTCAGGCCAGGTCTATGCCTACTTTCCACAGGTGGATGTCTCACAACTGCGGCAACACGTCCAACTGGGCGCAGACATCCGATCGGGGCAAGGCGCGCTGCGGATGTGGCACGACTTTGAAAAAGGTCAATGGACCGGGGGCGCAGCCGACACCGACCTGAAGGACCTGAACGTCCACTTTGATGCCCAACACCCGCCCCTGGCCCTCGAGCGCTTGTCTGGCCGAGTGGCTGTCCGCTTCAAGACCACCGGTTTTGAGTTGGCGACAAAACAACTGTCATTTGTCACCGCGCAAGGCTTGCATTGGCCAGGCGGCAACTTGGCTTTGACCTACACCCCTGCGCAGGCCTCACGGCCTCAGGCCGCCCAAGGGCGTCTGATTGCCGATGCGCTCGATCTGGAAGCGTTGCGTGATTTGTCTTTGCGCTTGCCTCTGCCTGACGAACTTCACCGGCGCCTGCAATGGCAAGCCGTGACCGGCCAGGTGCGGTTACTCGACATGGTCTGGCAAGGTCCGTGGCAAGAGCCCGAACTGTACGAGGTTCAGGCCACCTTGGAGAACCTGAGCCTGCGCAGAAAAATCGACGCTTCGCACAACACCACACCCGATTGGCCCGGCATCCAGGGTGCTCACGTTCAGCTCAAGATGAACCAGACGGGTGGCCAGGTTCAACTGAAGATGGGCGCCGGCGGTGCGGTGTTCCTGCCTGGCATTCTGGAAGCACCCTTGGTGCCGGTGGACAGCCTGCAGGCCCAAGCGCGCTGGCAGCACAAAGACGGACGCTGGGCTGTTCCGCAATGGTCCCTGCAAATGAACAACCAGGACCTGCAGGGCGATTGGCAAGGCCAGTGGCAAGCCAGCGCCGATGGCACAGGGCCAGGTGTCCTCAATTTGCAAGGTCAGATCCCACAGATACAGGCTGCTCGGGTGCACCGCTATTTACCCACCGAACTACCCGCATCGGTGCGCGAGTACCTGCGCGATGCCTTGGTGAAGGGCACTTACACCGGGGTAAAAATCAAGGTCAATGGCGATTTGACCCGTCTGCCCTTCCGTTCTGCACAAGAAGGTGAATTCCACGTCTCGGGGCGTTTGCGTGACCTTGAATTGGACTACATGCCGGGCGCCTTGCTGGCACCAGGATCGCCGCCATGGCCACGTTTGTACGGCCTGTCGGGCGCTCTGGTTTTTGACCGCCAAGGTATGAAACTCAACGATGCCAAAGCGCGCACCGGTGAACCCCCATCAGGCTTGCTGCTGAGCAATATTCAAGCCCGAATTCCCGACCTGGTGGGGCCATCCGTGTTGGAAGTGTCGGCCGAAAACAAAGGCCCAGCCTCGCAAGTGTTGGGCTGGGTGCAAACCTCGCCCCTTGACAAACTGTTGGGCAGTGCCCTGAACGGTGCACAAGCCAATGGCCAGCTTCAGACCCGCTTCAAACTGAACATCCCGCTTTGGGCATCTGAACCCACCAAATTTCAAGGCGCCGTGGTGCTCAGTGGCAACGACTTGCGCATGACGCAAAGCATGCCCACGCTCGAAAAAGTGCAAGGCCAGATCCAGTTCAACGAATCCGGTTTCACCCTGAACGGGGTGAGCGCCCGCTTGCTGGGTGGCTCCGTGCGCCTCGAAGGCGGCATGAAGCCCGAAAGCAGCCAAGCATCCTCGCTGCTGCTGCGGGCGCAAGGCGAAGTCACGGCGGAGGGTTTGCGCCAAGCCCACGAGTGGCATGCACTGGATACGCTGGCCAAGCATTTCACGGGCAGCACCGCTTACAGCGCCCATTGGGCTTGGCGAGATGGCCAAGCTGATTTGTCAGTCCAAAGCCGACTCGAAGGCTTGGCCCTGAATCTGCCGGCGCCCCTGGGCAAGACCGCACAGACGGCCATGCCACTGCACATTCGCAGCCGCGAACAGCGCGCAGGGACGGGTTTTCAAGACCATGTCCAAATCGACTTAGGGGGCATCGCTTCTGTGCAATACATCCGAGACCTGTCCGGCCCAGTGCCACAGGTCAAGCGCGGCAGCATGGCACTGGGCAACACCCGCCAGATGCCCCCCATGCCCGATGCGGGCGTTGCGGCCAAGGTCTCGCTGAACGCATTCTCAGTGGACGAGTGGCAAACACTGTGGCTTGCGGCCCAAAACGATGCGCTCCGGGGCAACTCGCCCCGCGCCAAGAGTCCTCTTGGCCAAAGTTACTTGCCCACACGCATCGCTTTGCAATCAGACACCCTCACCGCGGACGGTCGAACCTTGCATCAGGTGGTCGCCGGCGTCACGCGTGAAGGTGGCTTGTGGCGCGCCGATGTCGATGCCCGGGAGCTCAGTGGCCAAGTCGCGTTTCGACAAGCCACGGAGGAACAATCCGGCCAGTTGTATGCACGCTTGGCCCGCTTGAACCTGCCCGCATCCAGTGCCGCTGAGGTCGAGAGTTTGCTGGAAAGCAGCCCTGCCCAGTTGCCCGCCTTGGACATCGTGATCGATCAACTGGCCCTGCGGGGCAAAACGCTGGGCCGCATTGAAATCGAGGCGGTCAACAGCGAATTGCAAAAAACCCGCGGCAAACCCACGCGCGAATGGCAACTCAACAAATTCAACATCGTCCTTCCAGAAGGCACCTTGCGCAGCAGGGGACGGTGGCTCTCCGCCTCTGAGGGCAACCCCGCACGCAAGACGGAAATGCGCTTCCAGCTGGATGTCCAAGATGCCGGGGGCTTGTTGACCCGGCTGGGCACGCCGGACGCCTTGCGGGGTGGCCGTGGGGTGCTCGAGGGCGACATCCACTGGATGGGTTCACCCCTGGCGTTTCATTACCCGAGCATGGGGGGCCAATTCAACGTGAAAATGGGTCCTGGCCAATTCCTCAAAGCCGATGCCGGCGCGGCCAAGCTGTTGGGCGTGCTCAGCTTGCAAGCCTTGCCTCGGCGTTTGCTGTTGGATTTCCGCGATGTCTTTTACGAAGGCTTTGCTTTTGACTCGGCGACGGGACTCGTCACCATCGACCACGGCACCGCCTTCTCGCGGGATCTTCAAATCCAAGGCATCAACGCCGTGGTGAAACTCGAAGGGTCGGCCGACATCGCCAAGGAAACCCAGCACCTGCGTGCCGTGATTTTGCCGCTGGTCGACACAGGAACCGCCTCCTTGGTGGCGGGCATCGCCGTCAACCCCTTGGTGGGTCTGACCGCCTTCTTGGCGCAACTGTATTTGCAAAACCCCTTGTCCCGTGCATCTGCACAAGAGTTCCTGATCGATGGCAGTTGGTCTGCACCGCGTGTCACCCGGGTTGAGAGCTCACTGCGCTCAAGCGACCGCATCACCCGGCCTGCCGGCCCATAAACCGACATGGCGCACACGGCTTCTCGGAACTGGCCTTGGGCACCCCCTTGGCTGGCGCATTGGCTCAAAGCCTTGGACGATGCTTTGCCTTGGGGCTCCGGTCGGCGCTCACTGTGGGCTGCCCTGATCGGGCTGGTGCTGGCTGTTTTGGTGACGCTGGTCTGGCTCGCCGGGCGCTATGAAATCAGCCAATTGCAAAGCGAACTCGAACGTGACACGGCCGACGCCGTGAGCGATGTTCGCGCCGGTTTGGCGCGCGATGTGCAAAGTCTGCAGGCCTTTCAAGCGGAACACACGCGCATCAAAACGTGGCAGCCCGAAGCCATGCGCTTGCTGCGGGACAACCCCGACTGGTTGCGCCTGGAGTGGCGTGACCACCAAATGAATGTGCGCCACTTTGCCGATTCCCCCTTGCGATCGCCCGTTTTCGAATGGACGCCACGCCCCAGCGTGATCAACGAAGCCGTGCAATCATGCCAGCGCGCCCGGCGCTTCAACGGCCCGGCCTATTCCAACTCGTACTACTTGCCTCAAGCCGAGGGTTTGGGCATGGAGGTGATGGAGTTGTGCCTGCCCATCACGCAAGTCGGCGAAGCGACCGCTTATGTGGTGCTGACGTATGGGCTGCAAGCCCTCTTGGTGGAGCGGCTGGGCCAGACCTTTGGCCGTCGCAACGAAGTTGCTTTCACCGAAGCCGACGGCACAAGACTGGCCATCACGGGCAGTCGCTGGCGTGGTTTGCGGGTATTCACCGCGCAACAATTGATCGATTTGCCCGGCAACACCTTGCTGCTGCGCCTGGACGGACGCCGCGGCGAGCCCGACTTGTTCCCCAATGTGCTCACGGCCTTGGTGACCGGCATGTCGATCGCCTTGATCACCGTGATGGTGTTGTTGGCCAAGGACTCCCGGCGACGTCTCAAAGCCGAACGCGATCTGGCCGATGCGCTGGCCTTTCGCAAAGCGATGGAAGACTCGCTGGTGACGGGCTTGCGCGCACGCGATCTGGAGGGCCGCATCACCTATGTGAACCCTGCGTTTTGCCAAATGGTGGGCCTCGAAGCCGGCGCCCTGGTGGGCCAAAACACCCCCATGCCTTACTGGCCACCGGAAATGGTGGACGAGTACAAACAACGCCAAGCGATCCGACTGGCGGGCAATGTACCGCCGCGAGAAGGTTTTGAATCGGTCTTCATGCGTCAAGATGGCACACGCATTCCGGTGCTGATCATTGAAGCCCCTCTGATCAGCACGGATGGCGTCCAAACCGGCTGGATGGGTGCCGTGATCGACATCAGTGAGCTGCGCCGGGTGGAGGAATTGTCGCGGGCCAGTCAGGAGCGTCTGCAAGCGAGCGCCCGTCTGGCCACCGTGGGTGAGATGGCATCACTGCTCAGCCATGAGCTGAACCAACCGCTGGCGGCCATCGCCAGCTACGCCAACGGCTCGCTGAACCTGCTGAACGACCCGGAATCCCTGCCGCAAAGCATGGACGATGTGCACATGGCCTTGCGCCGAATTGCCGAACAGGCGAGTCGCGCCGGGCGGGTCATCAACAGCGTGCACGATTTTGTGCGCCGGCGTGATCAAGCGCGCGAGGCCGTGGCACCACATGACCTGTTTGACGCCATCTTGCCTTTGGTCAACCTGCAAGCACGCAAATTGCGTGTGCGCGTCGTGACGCGCATCGACGCACGGTTGCCCGTCGTTTGGTGTGACCGGACCATGGTTGAACAAGTCCTGCTCAACCTCACGCGCAACGGCATGCAAGCCATGGACCGCACCGAACTCCAGGACCGTGTCCTGGTTTTGCAAGCCAAGCGGGCAGCCTCCAATGCCCAGCACAGTTGGGTCGAATTTGCCGTGACCGATGTGGGCAGCGGGATCGCGCCTGAGGTGGCCCAGCAACTCTTCACCCCGTTCTTCACCACCAAGGCCGAGGGCATGGGGCTGGGTTTGAGTTTGTGCCGCACGGTCATCGAGCAGCACGGCGGCCAACTGGTTTTTGAAAACCAAACGCCCAAGGGCACCGCATTCCGTTTCACTTTGCCGGCTGCGGGGACGGCCTAAAATCCGCCCATGTACCCCTCCCAAGACAGCACGGTTTACATCGTGGACGATGACGTCAGTGTGCGCGAAGGCATGGCTTGGCTGCTGCGCACGCGCCGCCTGCTGAGCGAGTCGTTTGACAGCGCCGAAGCTTTTTTGGCGATGCTGAACACCGCGCCGCCAAACACCACCCGCTCACCCCAGCAAGCCGCATGCATTTTGCTGGATGTGCGCATGCCGGGCATGAGCGGACTGGCTTTGTTTGAACACTTGTTGGCCAACGGCACCGCACACGCTTGGCCTGTGATTTTCTTGACGGGCCACGCCGATGTGCCCACCGCTGTGGACAGCGTCAAGCGGGGCGCCTTCGACTTTTGTGAAAAGCCATTTTCAGACAACGCGCTGGTGGACCGGATCGAACAAGCGCTGTCCCTGTCGCACAAGCACCTCGCGTTTCGGCAACAGCAAAACCAATTGCAATCGCAACTGGACGAACTCACCGAGCGCGAACGCGATGTGATGCGTCTGGTCGTTGAAGGCCTGCCCAACAAGTTGATCGCCGACCAACTGGACATCAGTGTGCGCACCGTCGAAGTGCACCGCGCCCGTGTGTTTGACAAGATGCAGGTCAAGTCGGCCGTGGAATTGGCCAATTGGTTGCGCACCCTGTCATGAACCCTTGGCGGGCGCTCGCAGGGCTCCTGGTGACCAGCGTGTTGCTGGGCTGTGCGACGCAGCCCAGCACCGTGGCACGCCAGCCCCCCTCAGGCCAAATGCCCAGTTCGGCCGAGGCCAAACACCACGGCACCCGCAACGATGTGGCCTTGTTCGCGATGTCTTTGCTGGACACCCCTTATGCCTGGGGCGGGCGTGGCCCGGCCAAGGGCTTTGACTGTTCGGGCCTGGTGTATCACGTTTACAAAGAGGCGGCCGGTTTGACACTGCATGGCTCGGCCGCTGATCTGGGCAAACTGTCGCGCCCTGTCGAAGCCGCCCGTTTGCAAGCCGGGGATCTGGTGTTTTTCAACACCTTGGGGGCGCGCCACTCGCATGTGGGGGTGTATGTGGGCGAAGGCCGATTTGTGCACGCCAGCAATGCGCGCACCGGTGTGCGCATCGACAAGCTGAGCAACCGCTACTATGCGCAGCGTTTTGAAGGTGGCCACACCTTGCTCGATTGAAGCCTGACCATGGCCGCCCCTCACTACTTGGTCTGCTCGCCCGTGTCTTTCGGAGGTGGCAACTCCCCTTTGCGGCGGCCCGAGAACATGGTCCACCACACAATGGCGACCAAAACGCCCAAGGCCAACAGCGCTTCCAGCAAAATCAAACCCATGAGCAAACTCCCCTTGTTGACGTTTCCACCGGCTTGGGCCGCATGGGCTTTGGCCGCGATTGTAGGCAGTCTGACCGCTTGCTCGGCACCGACCCGCCGTCCCGACCCTTCCGGCGCATGGCCCCCCCCATCGGCTTCCATCGACAACACAAGCTCGGCTACCAGCATCCTGCAAGCGCAAAGCCGCTGGGTGCCCGTGCCGTGGTCCGACCTCCCCGGACTCGACAGCGACCCGGTCCAGGAAGCCTGGCCCGCTTGGCAACAAAGCTGCCTGCGCCCTGCAGCCGCCTGGAAAACGCTGTGCGCCGAGGTGCAGCAACTGGCCTTTGCCTCGGCCCCTGAGCAGCGCCAATGGATGCGCCAAAAGTTGCAGCCCTACCGCGTGGAGTCACCGGACCAGCTTGGGGAAGGGCTGCTGACCTCTTATTACGAACCGGTGCTCAACACCTCGCGCTTGCCCCGTGCGGGCTTCAACGTGCCCCTGTATGCACCCCCTGCTGACTTGGCCACACGCAAACCCTGGTACACACGCCAAGAAATAGACACCTTGCCTGCCGCCCGTGCCGCACTGCGTGGCAAAGCCTTGATGTACCTGGCCGATCCGGTGGATGCTTTGGTGCTGCACATCCAGGGCTCGGGCCTGATGAACGTGACCGAGGCCGATGGCCGCCAACGCCTGGTGCGGATGGCTTTTGCCGGCACCAACGAGCAGCCCTACAAAAGCATTGGGCGCTGGCTGCTCGACCAAGGCTTGATCCGCGACGCTTCCTGGCCGGGCATCAAGGACTGGATCGTGCGCAACCCGACGCGCGTGAACGAGCTGCTGTGGCAAAACCCGCGTGTGGTGTTTTTCAAAGAAGAAGTGCTGCCCACAGGCGTCACACCGCCCGGCCCCAAAGGTGCACAAGGCGTGCCGCTGACCGCCGGTCGCTCCATCGCGGTGGACCGGGCCAGCATCCCCTTCGGCACGCCCGTGTGGTTGCGCTCGCAAGGGCCGGTGACATCGCTGGACAAACTGGTCTTGGCGCAAGACACCGGCACCGCCATCGTGGGCGCGGTGCGGGCCGACTATTACGCCGGCTCAGGCTCCGCCGCTGGCGAGCTGGCCGGGCGGATGAAGCAGCCTTTGCAGCTGTGGGTCCTGTGGCCCAAATGAAGGCCTTGACATGAAGGACCTGTCTTGCCGCGCAGGCTGCGCGGCTTGCTGCATTGCGCCTTCCATCTCCTCGGCCATCCCCGGCATGCCAGGCGGCAAACCGGCCGGTGTGCCTTGTGTGCAGCTCGACGCGCAGCGGCGCTGCAAGATCTTTGGCCAAGCCAGCCGCCCTGCTGTGTGTGGCCAGTTGCAAGCGTCTGTGGAGATGTGCGGCCCGGTGGACGATGGCGGGCAATGGGCACACCTTTACCTGACGCGACTGGAAGCACAAACCCGCCCGGGCTGAGGGTGCACCGAGTCACCAACAGGTCTGAAGCTGCTGACGCTTGTGTTTAAGCTGAACCCCGTGCTTTTTTCAACCCTGCAGGAGCTTTGCCATGGCGTTTGAAATGCCCTCTTTGAAAGACCGCGTTCACCCCGACGAATGGCAGCTGCGCCTGGACCTGGCCGCCTGCTACCGGCTGGTGGCGCTGTACGGCTGGAGCGATCTGGTCTTCACCCACATCAGCGCCAAGCTGCCAGCGTCTGTGGCCGGTGATGCGCACCAGTTTTTGATCAATCCCTATGGCCTGATGTTTGACGAGATCACGGCCTCCAGCCTGGTCAAGGTGGACATGCAGTGCAACAAGTTGCACGACAGCCCCTTCCCGGTCAACCCGGCGGGCTTTGTGATCCACAGCGCGGTGCACGAGGCACGGCACGATGCCGGCTGCGTGCTGCACACGCACACCCGGGCGGGTGTGGCCGTGAGCGCCCAAGCGCATGGCGTGCTGCCCATCAGCCAGCAAAGCACCTTTGTGCTGGCCTCCTTGGCCTACCACGGCTACGAAGGCGTGGCGATCCGTGACGACGAAAAGCGGCGCCTGCAGGCCGATCTGGGCGAGGCCAATTTCCTGATGCTGCGCAACCACGGCCTGCTCACCGTGGGCAAAACGATTGCCGATGCGTTCTTGTCGATGTACACCTTTGAGAACACCTGCCGCATCCAGGTCGATGCGCTGGCGGGTCAGTCCGGCCCGCAAGACCTCACAGCGGTGGACCCGCAAATCCTGAGCGGCGTGGCCACCGCCCTGCGCGTGCAAACGGGTGGCCTGGGCGGCGCGTTTGTCTGGCCTTCGCTGCTGCGCAAGCTGCAGCGCGAGAGCCCGGCTTACGCGCAGTGACATCCGACGGGCGCGCCGCTCAGGGCGTCTTGCCACTCAGAGAGACGGCCCGACGCTCGATTGCTCGGCGAAGGCCAGACTGACCTTGAGGCCGCGACCGTCGTCGCCCGTGCCCAAGGTCAGCGTCGCGCCCAAAATACGGGCGTACTCCGACACAATGGCCAGGCCCAGGCCCGCGCCCTGTTTGAGGGCTTCGCCCGCACTGCCTTGCCCCCAACGGCTCAGAATGCGGCTGCGCTGGGCCTCGGTGATGCCCGGGCCCTTGTCGAGCACCGACAACACCACCTGCGCGGTCTGCGGGTCACGCGCAATTTCGACCGTCACGTTGCGCTCCCGCGGGTCATCGGGCAAGCCATAACGCAGCGCGTTGTCGATGAGGTTGTCGAGCACCCCTTCCAGCAAAGGGCGTTGCGCCAACACGAACACCGGCGCGTCCAGTCCTCTTGCACCCAAGTCCACACCCAACGCGTCGGCACGGTGCAGTTGGCGCATCAAGGTGTCGCGCACCACCTCGTCCAATGCCAAGCGCTGCGGCAGCAAGGCCTGCTCGGCTTCTTCAGCCAAGGCCAAGGCCAGCAGCTGGTCAATCAAGTGGCTGGCGCGCTCTTGGCTTTGGGCGATGCTGCGCAACTGCTCTTGCCAAATCCTGGGGTCGGACTGCGACAAGGCGTACTCGGCCAGCGCACGCACCCCGGCCAGCGGTGTGCGCAACTCGTGCGCCACATTGCCTGCAAATTCTTTTTGCGCACGCACGCTGTGGCCAATGCGCAAGAGCAGGGCGTTGATGGATTCGCCCAAGCGCTGCACATCGCGCGTGCGACGGGAGACCTGCACCGGGGTGAAGTCGCGCGCGTCACGCTGGGCCACGGCCTGCTCCAGGTCCATCAGGGGCTGCACTTCTTCCTGAATCACGCGGCGCAACCACAAGGCCAAGCAGATCAGCAAGAAGGCTTGCGGTGCCAGCGAAATGAAAAACAAACGCTGGAACAAAAGGTCCTGGATGTTGGTGGTCTGCGCCACCACCACCGTGAAGGGCAGGGGCAGCTGGCGCGCCAACACGGCAGCGCGCAGCGCGCGGTTTTGGAACATGACTTCCGAAAACCGGGGCGAAGCCAGCGCACCATCCTGGGGAAGCTTGAGGCTCGGGTGACCGGCCAACAAGCGGCCGTCTTGCGCATACACCGCAAAATAAATCGACTCGTTCTGGTCAAACAGCAAGGTGCCGAATTCTGCCGGCGTCAGGCCCAGCGTCAAGCCGCCCCCGTCGACCGCATGCACATGGCGGGCCACCGCATACGCGTCGTCGAGCAAGGCACGGTCAAACGCGTGCTGGGTGAAGTAACGCGCCACCCCAAAAGCAAGCAGCGTGCCCAGCAACCAGGTCACGGCCAACGGCACGATCACGTGCAGCAGCAAGCGCGAGCGCAAAGACCACGGCGCCGGTGGGGCGGCGTTCATGGCCGCTCTTCTTCCATGCGGTAGCCAATGCCGCGCAAAGTGCGGATCGACGCCCCAGAGTGCGCCAGCTTTTTACGCAGCCGTGAAATGAAGGTTTCCAGCGCGTTGTCGGCCAGCGCGCCATCAAAATCCGAGAGTTTGTGGGACAGGTCTTTCTTGCTCACCGTCCGCCCCGGGGGGGTCATGAGCTCCCACAGCACTTCAAGCTCACGGGCGGGCAGCACCAACTCTTCAGCGGACACCAACACCCGGCGGCCTTTGCGGTCGAGCACCAGCTGGCCCACCTGGGTCTGGTCGTCCGTGCCCTGGCTGCGGCGCACCAAAGCACGCAAACGGGCCTCGACTTCCGCCAGCTCAAAGGGTTTGCCAAGGTAATCGTCGGCACCGGCGTCCAGCCCGGCAATGCGCTCTTCGGTGCGGTTGCGGGCCGTGAGCACCAACACCGGGGTTTTGTCACCCTTGGCACGCATCTCGCGCAGCAAGGCCAGGCCACTGCCCATGTCCGAGCGCTGGCGGTCAGAGGCGGGCAGGTTCAGGTCCAGCAGCACGGCGTCAAACGCCTGCACCCGCCACAGGTGGACGGCTGTGGCCAAGTCCGACGCAGGGTCCACCCGATGACCCGCAGCGGCCAAACTGCGCTGCATGACGGTTTGCAGCACCGGATCGTCTTCCACCAAAAGAATGCGCATGCCCCTCCAGCCCTTGTCAGACCCTGCGCATCACCCCCGAGACACCCGAGTCAGGTGTTGGTCAGGCGGCATCGCAGATAAACAAGGCATGAGCATACGACACTTGTTTTTCGTGCTGGCCCTGATGGGCACAGCCACCCCATGGATGGGTCCGGCGGCCCTCGCCGCGGACACCCTCGTGGTCCCTGCTGCTGCAGGGACGGCCTTGCGCTTGGAGCAGGTGCTGCAAGCGGCCCGGCAGAACCCTGACGCGATGGCGGCACAGCGTGCGGCCGAAGCCGCCCGGGCCGACGTGCAGGCCGCCGACCGCGCACCCGCGCCCACGTTGTCGGCAGGCGTCTCGTCCATTGACCTGCAAAACGGTGTGGGCGGGGGCTCGTTCTGGGCACAAAAGCGCCTGGACAAATCTCTGGGGCTGGACTGGACCTGGGAGCGCGGCAACAAGCGCGCCCTGCGCACCGAGGTGGCCGAGCGCAGCGCCCGCGCTGCCCTTGCCGAGGGCAAGGAAGTGAAGCTCATCCAGCAAATCGGCGCGCAAAACGCGTTTTATGACCTGCTGGCCGCGCAAGAGCGCCTGCAAACCGTGCAGGCCATCGCCCAAAGCGCCCAGCAACTGGCCGACACCGCGGCACGCCGACTCAAGGCGGGCGACATGTCGGCACAAGAGGCCGCACGCACCCGCATCGAGGCCGAGCGTACCCGCGCCGAGGTGCACAGCGCCCGACTGGAACAACAGCAAGCGACGCAAGTCCTGTCGATCTGGACCGGGCAGCCACCCCCTGTGGGGAGCTGGACGGCGCAAGGCACCTGGCCGGCCTTCCACACCATGAGCGCCGGAACAGAAGGCGTTGTCGACGCCCTGGTCGAAGAGCGCCCGGATGTGGTGGCCGCGCGCGAGCGCGTGGCCGCAGCCCAAGCCGCGCTGCAAGCCGCGCAGGCCCTGCGCAGCACCGACCCCAGCATCGGCACCTCCTTGGACCATTACCCTGGCACCTCGACCCGTTTGCTGGCCCTGCGCATTGCCGTGCCGCTCACCAGCGGCCAGCGTTTTGACGGCGAGATCGGCCGCGCCCTGGCGCAAGAACAACAGAGCCAGGATCTGCTGCAAAAAACCCGCGTGCACGCGCGCAGCGAACTGATGGCCCTGATGCAGGGCTGGCAAGCCAGCGTGGGGCGGCTGAAGATTTACGACGAAGAGATCCTCGTGCAAGCCGCTCAGCTGGCCACTCAAGCCGAGTTGGCCTACAGCAAAGGGGGCCTGCCGCTGACCGATTTGATCGAGGCGCGCCGCACCCTCAGAAACACCCAACTCGAAGCCCTGGCCGTGCGCAGTGAACACGCCAAAGCCCTGGGCGCCTGGCATCTGCGCAGCGCCAGCCAGTCCCCCAAACCCTGATGCCCGCTGTCCACCGCACACCTTGAACACACCATGTCTTTGAAAAAAACCCACACACTGATCGCGATCTTGAGCTTGGCGGCCCTCGCCGCCTGTCAAGACAAAATCGAGCCCCTGGCGGCCGCGCCCATGCCCATCATCCAGAATAAGCAGCTGCGCTACCCCGCCGGGCACCCACAATTGCCCTTGCTGGTCAGTACACCTGCCGAATCAGCCAAGGCCATCACGGTCGAGTTGCCGGCACGCCTGGTGTGGAACGAAGAAAAAACCCAACGCATTTTCCCTGCGTTTGCGGGCCGGGTGACCCACATCACAGCCGACGTGGGACAAACCGTCGGTGCCGGGCAAGTGCTGGCACAGCTGGCCTCGCCAGAATTCGGTTCCGCTCAGGCCGACACCTCGCGCGCGCAAGCCGACGCAAAGCTGGCACGCCAGACCCTGCAACGCCAAAAAGAGTTGTTTGAGGCCGGCGTGGTGGCGCGCAAGGACCTGGAGCAGGCCGAAGCCGACACCGCACGCGCCCAAGCCGAAGTGGCCCGTGCGCAAGCGCGCACCAGCCTGTACGGCAGCGCCTCGGGTGTTAACCAGCAGCTGGGCCTGCGCAGCGACATGCGGGGGGTGGTCGTCCAGCGCAACCTGAACCCGGGCCAAGAAATACGCCCTGACGGGGCCGGCCAAGCGCTGTTCGTGGTATCGGACCCCAGCACCTTGTGGGTCCAGATTGATGCGCAAGAAGCCGATGTCAAGGATTTGCGTCCGGGCGCCAAAGTCCGTTTGGTGTTGCCCAACTTGCCCGATCAAAAATTCGAGGCGGTGGTGCAGGCGGTGACCGACCAAATCGACCCCACCACACGCACAATCAAAATCCGGGCCCTGGTGAACAACCCCCAACGCTTGCTGAAGAACGAAATGCTGGCCAAAGTGCGCTACGACCGTCAAGTGGGCGAAAAACTGGACGTGCCGGCCAGCGCGGTGTTGTTGCGTGGGGACCAACATTATGTGTTCGTGCAAATTCAGCCCGGCGTGTTCGAGTCGCGTGACGTGACCGTGTTCTATGGCGGCGCCAAACGGATTTTGCTCAGCGAAGGCCTCCAACCGGGTGAACAAGTGGTCAGCCAAAACGGTTTGCTGTTGGCGCGTGAATTGCGCATTGCACAGGAAACCGCCCAAGCGGCAACACAGGCAAAACCATGAAAAAGATCATCCATTACGCCCTGCACCAGCCCTTGTTCATCGTACTGGGCACGCTGCTGTTTGTGATGGCCGGCATCATCGCCTTCAAAAACCTCTCGGTCGAAGCCTTTCCCGATGTCACGGACACCCAAGTGACGGTGATTTCGCTCTACCCGGGTCGCGCGGCCGAAGAAGTCGAAAAACAAGTGACGCTGCCCATCGAGGTGGCATTGGCCGGTTTGCCCAACTCGATTCGGGTCTTTTCGCACACCCAGTTCGGTTTGTCGTTCACCGTGGTGACCTACAACGACAACGCCGATGTGAACATTGTTCGCCAGCAAGTCAACGAACGCTTGCGCGGGGTCGCACTGCCCCCGGGCGTGGAAGCGAACATCGCACCCAACGCCACGCCCGTAGGCGAAATCATGCGTTACCGCTTGCGCGGCGATGGTCAGTCCACCACCGAGCTGCGAACGCTGCAAGACTGGGTGGTTGAAAGGGCCTTGCGGCAAGTCCCCGGTGTCGCCGATGTGGTCGCCCTGGGCGGCTTCATCAAGCAATTCGAAGTGCAGCCGGACATGGAAAAACTTCGTGCGCACCACTTGACATTTCAAAACCTGCTCGACGCCCTGGGGCGGGGCAATGCCAACGCGGGCGGCAGTTACGTTGCACAGGGTCTGCAGCAGTTCGCCATTCGTGGCATTGGCCTGTTGCGCTCGCCCGAAGAAATTGGACAGGTGGTGGTGGCCACGCGCAACGCCACGCCGATTTTGGTACGTGACGTGGCCAGTGTGCAGGTGGGTGCCGTGCCGCGCTTGGGCGTGGTGGGCCAGGACTTGGACAACGATGTGGTCACGGGCATCGTGATCATGCGCAAAGGTGAAAATCCGAGCGTGGTGCTCAAGGGCGTCAAGGAGAAACTTCAGGAGTTGAACGACCGCAGACTGCCCAAGGGGGTGCAAGTCGTGCCGTTTTATGACCGCACCTGGCTGATGAACAAAACACTGACCACCGTTTTCAGAAATTTAATCGAAGGCGCCTTGCTGGTCGCCCTGGTCCTTTATGTTTTTTTATCCAACCTGCGTGCCAGCTTGGCCGTGGTGGTGTTGATTCCACTGGCTTTGCTGTCCACCTTCATGGGCCTCAAGATCATGGGCATCCCGGCAAATTTGCTGGCCCTGGGTGCGATTGATTTCGGCATCATCGTCGATGGGGCGGTGATCGTGGTCGAAAACATCATGCACCGCTTGGCGGAGCGGGGTGAGGACATGACCGACAAAGAGCGCAAACATCTCGTCATCGAAGCCACCCACGAGGTGGCGCGTCCCACTGTGTTTTCGATGCTGATCATCATTGCCGCGCACATCCCGATCTTTGCGCTGCAGCGCCATGAGGGCCGCATCTTCCAGCCCATGGCCTTGTCGGTGACCGCTGCGTTGATCGGTGCGCTCATCTTCTCCCTGACGCTGGTGCCTTTGCTGGCCTACTGGATGTTGCGTAAAAAATTGCCCCACGGTGACAACCGGGTCGTGGCCAAAGCCAAAGCCATTTACCGTCCTGCACTGGAATGGGCACTCGCGCACCGCCGCAAAGTGGTGGGCATCGCCATCGGCTGCTTTGTGCTGTCCATGGGCGTGGCCTCGCGTTTGGGCTCAGAGTTTCTGCCCGAACTCAACGAAGGCACGATTTGGGTGAACCTGCGCCTGCCCTCCAGTGTGTCCAACGACGAGGCCTCCCGCATCTTGCGCCAAGTGCGCCAGGCCCTGCTGACCATCCCCGAGGTGCAGACCACGGTGTCCAAAGCCGGACAACCCGAAGATGGCACAGACCCCAAAACCATCAGCATGGCCGAAGTGTTTGTGGGCGTCAAACCGCAAGAGCAGTGGCGCGACGGTCTGACCCGAGAAAAACTGATCGACGAAATGGACCGGGCCGTTTCGGTGCTGCCCGGCATGGAGCCCACATTCTCGCAGCCGATCCGCGACAACGTGCTCGAATCCATTTCTCAAATCGACGGCCAGATCGTGATCAAGATCGCCGGGGATGACCTGGGGCAACTCAGGCAAACCGCCGAAGCCATTGAGCGCGAAGTCAAGCAAGTCAAAGGCGTGAGTCGGGCCGAAATCGACCGCAAAGGCGAATTGCCTCAGTTGCTGATCAACATCCAGCGCGAGCAAGCGGCACGTTATGGCCTCAACGTGGGCGATGTGCAGGACGTGATCGAAGCCGCACTGGCGGGCAAAGGGGCCACCACTTTGTGGGAGGGCGAGCGGCGCTTTGACGTGGCGGTTCGCTTGCCCAAAGAGCGCCGCAGCATCTCCGAGCTGGCGGCCATTCCCATTCCACGGCCCGACGGCGGCTATGTGAATTTGGGCGCTGTGAGCACCATCGAGGAAACCAGCGGGGCAATGAACATCGCCCGCGAGTTGGGCCAGCGCACCATGGCCATTGGCATTTTCATCAAAGGCCGCGACATGGGCTCGGTGGTGGCCGACATGAAAGAGCGCATCCATGCGAACGTCAAGGTTCCAGAAAACTACAGCGTCAAATGGTCCGGCGAGTTTGAAAACCAAGAGCGCGCGATGCAACGCCTGTCGGTGGTGGTGCCGATCTCGCTGCTGTTGATTTTTGTGCTGTTGTTCGATGCTTTCGGTTCCTTGAAATCGGCCACGCTGATTTTGTTCAACGTGCCCCTCGCGCTCATCGGGGGGTTTGTCGCGCTTTGGCTGTTCAACATCCCCTTGTCGGTGTCCGCGGCCATCGGCTTCATTGCCTTGTCGGGCCAAGCGGTGCTCAACGGCGTGGTGATGCTGTCGGTGTTCCAGCAGCTGCAAAACAGGGGCTATTCCGTGCTCGAGGCGGTCAAGGAGGGGGCGCAACAACGCCTGCGCACGGTGCTGATGACGGCCATGCTGGCGGCCCTGGGCCTGCTGCCCATGGCGCTGAGCCACGACATTGGCTCGGAAACCCAGCGCCCCTTGGCCATCGTGGTGATCGGTGGGCTGATCACCGCCACCTTGCTGACCTTGGTGGTCTTGCCCGTGCTCTACGCGTCCTGGTTTGCCAAGTCACACCGCCGGCCCGAAGCAGCGTGATCAAGGTCATGCCCCTGTGCTGCCTCCGTCACCGGGTTTCCAACGCTTGAGCAGCAAGGCGTTGGCCATGACGCTCACCGAACTGAGCGCCATGGCGGCGCCCGCCAGCATGGGGTTGAGGTAGCCCATCGCGGCCAAGGGGATGCCCGCCACGTTGTAGGCAAAGGCCCAAAACAGGTTTTGTCGGATCTTGGCCACGGTGCGGGCCGAGATGTCGAGCGCCGCACCCACCAAGGCCACTTCGCCGCGCATGAGGGTGATGCCCGCCGCGTGCATGGCCACATCCGTGCCGTTGCCCATGGCCATGCCCACATCGGCGGCGGCCAAAGCGGGCGCGTCGTTCACCCCGTCGCCCACCATGGCCACCACTTGGCCACCCGCGCGCAGTTTTTGCACCTGTGCCGACTTGTCTCCAGGCAGCACATTGGCCAGCACTTCTCCGGCCTCGGGGCGTAGCCCCAAGCGGCGCGCCATGGCTTCGGCGGCGGCCTGGTTATCGCCCGAGATCATCACCAACTTCAGGCCGCGTTCGCGCAAAGTGCTCAAGGCTTGCGCAGCGCCCACTTTGGGCTCGTCGCCAAAGGCCATCAGCAGCAGGGCGTGCAAACCGGCATCGGTGCGCTCGGCCAGCGCCGACAAGCTGGCGCCTTGCCCCTGCAAGGCTTGGATGTCTGGCTGCCACATGCCGATGTCCAGACCTTCTTCTTGCAGCCAACGCAAGCTGCCCAGCATCAGCTGCTTGCCATCCACCTTGGCCAACACGCCCTTGCCGGGCAGGGCTTGCAGGTCTTGGGCGGTGGGGCCTGTCAGGCCTTGCTTTTCGGCCGCGCTCACCACCGCGCACGCCAAGGGGTGTTCGCTGCCGCTTTGCACGCGTGCGGCCAAAGCCAAAGCCGTAGGCGCATCGTGTCCTGGGGCGGGCACATGGGCCAGCAAGCGCGGCTGGCCCACGGTGAGCGTGCCCGTTTTGTCAAAGGCGACGGTTTGCACGCGGTGCGCCAACTCCAACGCCTGCACGTCTTTGATCAAGATGCCGTGTTGGGCCGCCACACCCGTGCCCGCCATGATGGCCACAGGGGTGGCCAGGCCCAAGGCGCAAGGGCAGGCGATGACCAGCACAGCGACCGCGTGGATGAGTGCGGTTTCAAAGTCAGACCCCATCGCCATCCAGGCCCCCAAGGTGAGCAGCGAGATCAGCAACACCACGGGCACAAACACTTCGGCCACTTTGTCCACCAGCCGCTGAATGGGCGCTTTGGCCGCTTGCGCGTCTTCGACCAGGCGAATGATGTGCGAGAGCACGGTTTCGTGGCCCACCGCCGTCACGCGCATGAGCACACGCCCTTCGCCATTCATCGACCCGCCGGTCAAAGCCGCGCCGGGCCCTTTGCTCACTGGCAAAGGCTCACCCGTTAGCATGGATTCGTCGACCTGGCTTTGACCCTGCAGCAATTCGCCGTCGAGCGGAAAACGTTCTCCGGGCCGCACCACGATCTGGTCGCCCATGAGAATTTCATCCACAGGCACATCGACTTCGCCGGCCTGACCCAGCCAATGCGCCTTGTCGGGGCGCAAGGCATGCAAGGCGCGGATCGCCTCGGTGGTCTGGCGCTTGGCGCGCGTCTCCAGCCATTTGCCCAACATGACCAGCGTGATGACCACGGCCGAACCTTCGAAGTACAGGTGCGGGGTGTGGCCTGTGTGCGCTGTGACCCACAACCAAACCGACAAAGCCCAAGCTGCGGTGGTGCCCAAGGACACCAGCAAATCCATATTGCCCGTCATCGCTTTGAGCGCGTGCCATCCGGCTTTGTAAAAACGTGCGCCCAACACGAACTGCACCGGCGTGGCCAAAGCAAACTGCAGCCAGGCGGGCAGCATCCCATGCCCGCCCCACAACGCCCCCAACATGGGCAAAACCAAAGGTGTGGTCAGCAGCAGGCCCACACCGACCGGCAGGAATCCGGCCCAGGGTGAAGCACGGCCCACATCGGCTTGTGCTTCGGGTGTGCGGGGCTCATAACCGGCATCGCGCACCGCGCGGCGCAAGCGGGCATCGGTCACGTCGCCCGAAGCCACTTCGATGCGGGCCGACTCGGTGGCCAAATTGACCGTGACGCTGAGCACACCGGGGATTTTCTTCAGGGCTTTCTCGACCCGCACCACGCACGATGCGCAGGTCATGCCTCCAATGCCGATGTCGCAGGCGATGGGAGAGTCCTTCTTGATCTGTGTCATGGCATGAAGTTTTGGATGACCTAAGCTCAGGCGAGACCCCATCGGGTCCTGTGCAATTCATTGAAGAAGAACCATCATGAACCAAATTTTCACCGTTCAGGGCATGACATGTGGCCATTGTGAGAAAGCCATCACCCAAGCTATGTTGGCACTGGATGCGCAGGCGTGCATTGTGATTGACCGCACAGTGCAGCGCGTTGAAATCGATTCCACTGTGGAGCGAGACACACTGGCCCAGGCCATGGTAGATGAGGGTTACCGCGTCAGCGCCTGAATTTTTTCAATCCCCCGGGAGTTTCACATGACCCTGAACATTGGCAACACCGAACGCATCATCCGCATTGTGGCTGGCCTCGTCTTGATCGCATTGGCGGCCTCCAATACCGTGGGCGTCTGGGGCTGGCTGGGACTGCTGCCTTTGGGCACCGGCTTGGTCGGTTGGTGCCCACCTTACAGCTTGCTGGGCATCAACACCTGCAAGAATAGAAATACTTGACCTTTACAAATCAACAGCATCCGGGCACAACGCGGACACATGGGCGGATCAGACTGCATGCATCCCATCAACCCAAGGATGTTTCCATGATATCGATTCGCACCCCCTTGTTTGCAGCGGCCTTGATGGCCGGTCTGACCGGTCTGACTGGTCTGGCTTTGGCCCAAAACACCCCGGCCCCCACCGAGAGCCCCCGTGTTGGTCACATGGAGAACATGCGCGCACACCAAGCCAAGCGCCACACCCAGCATTTGACCGAGCTGAAATCCAAACTGTCCTTGCAGGCTTCTCAAGAGCCGGCGTGGAACACGTTCAGCCAATCGATGCAGCCTCCGGCCCCCATGGCGTTGCCATCGCGTGCCGCATGGGGGCCCATGACCACCCCCGAACGCCTGGATCAGATGCAGGCCATGAAAACCGAGCGTGATGCCCGCATGCAACAACGTGCCGATGCTATCCGAACTTTTTACCTCACTTTGAGCGCGGATCAAAAACAGGTGTTTGACGAAACAACGGCCCGCATGGTGCGAAGCTCAGACCGCCACGCCAGGCAACACCTTGGCGATCACGGCCGCCATTGAACCCCTGTCGCAGTTTGATGACCACTGGCAGCAACACCCAAAGGCTGCTGACCAGCTTTTGCCCTTGGCTCCAGGTCCAACGCCCTGATCGCCCGGCCGCTGAGCTCGGTGCTGTGTTCACCGCATCGACCGCCACAGGCCCCAAACCGTGCCCCTGAACAGGCCCATGAACAGGTCCATGAAGAACGTGGGCGTTTGAACTGGCCGGAGATTTTTTTTCACAAACAGGCCAAACCAGCACCGTATGGGCTTTGTTGCGCAAGGGATCATCCTCGGCGGGACGAACAGCGGCCCCTGACGCCTGGAAAAAGCTGTGGATAAAAGGCGTGTCAACCTCTGGTTATCCACAGCTTGGTCCAGTTTTTAAAAGTTGTTCATTTTTGTGAACCCGCCAAAAACACGGTCACCCACACGTTTGGAGTCACCCCAAGTCCTTGTCACTGTTCAAGAATCAGCACTTGTCCCCATCAGTTACAGCCCTTTACTACTACAACTATACAGAGATATAAAACATTAAGAAGAAACAAACAAACAAGTGCGCTGTTAAGATTTGTTCCTTTTTATCCCTGACGGCACCATGGCGATCGTTTCAGAAGACCCTTCCAACCCCTGTTACGAAATCAAAGGCGCTGATTTGTCCTTGGTGGCTTTGGTGCTCAAAACAAGCGACAAAGTGGCGCTGTCACGCGCTTTGGACCAGCAAATGGCTGAAAGTCCCGGGTTTTTTGACCATGACCCGATGGTGATCGATGTCAGTGGTTTGAGTCTGGTGGCGCAAGAAGCCCTGGATTTGAGCGCCCTCATGACCCTTTTGAGGCAGCACCAACTGGTGCCTTTGGCCATCAAAGGCGCTTCTGCTGCACTTTTGGATCTGGCCAAGGGGGCAGGCTTGGTCGATGCGTCTGATGCCCGCATTCGGCGATCTACCCCCCTTGTTGAGCCACAAGCACCAGCAGAGCCTCTGGCCGATCCATTCACCATTTCACCTGCAGTCTCCGGTGCTATGCGCATCGACAAATCTTTGCGTTCGGGTCAACAGGTGTATGCCAAAGGGCGCGATTTGATTGTGATGGGCATGGTCAATGCGGGTGCAGAGGTGATCGCTGACGGCCATATCCATGTGTATGGCACCTTGCGTGGCAAGGCGATTGCTGGCGCGAGAGGGAACACCGATGCACTGATTTTTGCGCAGGCGATGGAACCCGAACTGATTTCCATCGCCGGTGTTTACCGCACCAGCGAGAATCCTTTTCCTTCGGAAGTCTTGGGCTTGCCTGCCCAGATTTGTTTGCAATCTGGCCCTGATGGCGACAAATTGTTGATATCACCTTTGAAACTTTGATTATTTTTGACGAAGAAAGAAACCCCCATGGCAAAAATTGTTGTAGTGACCTCCGGCAAAGGTGGTGTGGGCAAAACCACGACCAGCGCCAGTTTCGCGACCGGCTTGGCTTTGAAAGGCTTTAAAACTGCCGTGATCGACTTTGATGTGGGTTTGCGCAATCTGGACTTGATCATGGGTTGTGAACGCCGTGTGGTGTATGACTTGATCAATGTGATTCAGGGCGAAGCCAACCTGAACCAGGCTTTGATCAAGGACAAGCAGTGCGGCAATCTGTTTGTGTTGGCTGCCTCACAGACGCGCGACAAAGAAGCGCTGTCGCAGGAAGGTGTGGCCAAGGTCTTGAATGATTTGAGCGACATGGGTTTTGAATACATCGTGTGTGATTCACCTGCCGGTATCGAAACTGGCGCTCTGATGGCCATGCACTTTGCCGATGAAGCTTTGGTGGTGACCAACCCCGAAGTGTCTTCGGTCAGGGATTCCGACCGCATTTTGGGCATGCTGGGCAGCAAAACCAAGCGCGCCATTGAAGGCTTGGAGCCGATCAAAGAACATCTTTTGATCACGCGCTACAACCCCAACCGTGTTGAAGACGGTCAAATGCTGTCTTTGCAAGACATTCAAGATATTTTGCGAATTCAATTGTTGGGCGTGATTCCCGAAAGCGAAAATGTGCTGCAAGCGTCCAATCAGGGCACGCCTGTTATCCACATGGCCAACAGTGACGTGTCGGAAGCCTACAAGGATGTGATCGAGCGCTTTCTGGGTGAAGACAAGCCCATGCGCTTCACGGATGCCGAAAAACCAGGTTTATTCAAACGTCTGTTCGGAGGCAAGTAAACCATGTCCGTTCTTTCCTTCCTCTTGGGCGAAAAGAAGCAGACCGCGAGTGTGGCCAGGGAACGCCTGCAAATCATCCTCGCACACGAGCGCAGTGGCCGAAACGCCCTTGAGCCCGATTACCTGCCTGATTTGCAACGTGAATTGATCGCGGTGATCAGCAAGTACATCAAGATCAATCCTGACGACATCAAAGTCAATTTGGAACGTCAGGACAATCTGGAAGTGTTGGAAGTCAAAATCGAATTGCCCGACAGTCGTTGAGAAGACCGCTTCTGTCCGCCCAGGCCACCTTCAACGGTGGCTTGGTTTTTTCATGAATGCAGCAATGTTGTCCACAAGGATCGGGCGGCACGGATGTTGCGTTCTTTGACGTGGCCAAACCCTTTGATGTTTTCTGGCACCTGCGCCACACTGACCGCATGGGCGTGTGAATCGGCAGTCAAGGTGTTCAGTACGGCATCAATGTGTTGCATGTACTCGCGGATCAAGGCCCGTTCGGTCTGCCGTTCCTCGGTTTTACCAAAGTAGTCGAGCTTGGTGCCACGCAAACCTTTGAGTTTGGCCAGCACTTTGAAGCCCGTGAGCATGATGGGGCCGAACTTTCTCTTGACCAATTCACCTTGGCTGTTGCGCTTGGACCAAAGCGGTGGGGCCAAGTGGTAGTGAACTTTGAAGTCGCCCTCAAAACTGTTTTGAATGCGTTCCATAAACCCCGTTTGGGTGTGCAAACGGGCCACTTCGTATTCGTCTTTGTAGGCCATCAGGCGGTACAGTTGACGTGCCACGGTTTCGCTGAGCAGGGTCTTGCCCAAAGGCGCTTCGGTGGCTTGTACGCGATCCACGATGCTTTGGTAAAGCTGGGCATAAGCCGTGTCTTGGTAGTCGGTCAATCGCTTCATCCGGTCGGCGATCAGATCTTCCAAACTGTCACGCTTTTTGAATTGGATCACTTGCACGGGCTGCAGGGTTTGCATCAGTGCGTTGAGTTGGTACGCCGCGTGACGGCCCCATTCGAAAGCCGCCAGGTTGTTTTTGACCTGTACATCGTTGAGCTCAATGGCCCGCACCAAAGACTCAAGCCGCAAGGGCACCCAGCCCTTTTGCCATGCATAGCCCAGCAGCATGGGGTTCACATAAATCGTGTCGCCCATGAGTTGTTTGGCCAGGGCATCGGCATCAAAAGCGCCAACGCCTGACACACCCACTTGCGCTGTGATCTCGGCCACACATTGTTCGGCTGGGTTTTGCCAATTGCCATTTTTCACAAAAGCCGCAGTGGGGGTGCTGTTGCTGTTCAGGGCCACATGGGTGCGGCCAGCGCGCATGCGCACAGTAGTTTCTTTGGAGGCACTGACGATGGGGTCGCACCCAATGATCAGATCGGCTGCGGCCATGCCCACACGGGTCGTTCGGATCTCGTCTTGGGTGTTGGCCACCAAGATGTGGCTCCAGGTGGCACCGCCTTTTTGGGCCAGGCCCGCCGAGTCTTGTGTGACGATGCCTTTGCCTTCCATGTGAGCAGCCATCCCGAGCAACTGGCCAATGGTGATGACCCCCGTGCCGCCCACACCCGCCACCACCATGCCCCAAGGCTGGCCGATGAGGGGCAGTTCCGGCTCAGGCAAGGCGCCCAAAGTGGCTGGGTGGGGTGTTGCGTGGGTGGATGTGGCTTTCTTTTTGAAGGTACCGCCTTCCACCGTGACAAAGCTCGGGCAAAAACCCTTGAGGCAGCTGGTGTCCTTGTTGCAGGTGCTTTGGTTGATGGTCCGTTTGCGACCCAAAGGGGTTTCCAGCGGCTCGACCGACAAGCAGTTCGACTGCACGCCGCAGTCGCCACAGCCTTCGCAGACCTCCTCGTTGATCATCACCCGCACCGCAGGGTCGACCAGGGTGCTGCGCTTGCGGCGGCGGCGCTTTTCGGTGGCACAGGTTTGGTCATAGATGATGACGGTGGTGCCTTTGATCACGCGCATTTCGCGTTGAATGCGATCCAGTTCGTCGCGGTGGAACACGCGCACGCCTTCGGCCAAAGCCACGTCCTTGTATTTCTCGGGCTCGTCGGTGACCACCACGATGCGTTGTGCACCTTCGGCTTTCATGCTCATGGCGATCTGCACCACGCTGTGGCCCTCCGACCGCTCGCCGATGGGTTGGCCGCCCGTCATCGCCACTGCGTCGTTGTACAAAATTTTGTAGGTGATGTTCACACCCGATGCCACGCTCTGGCGCACGGCCAAAATGCCGCTGTGAAAATAAGTGCCGTCGCCGATGTTGGCAAAGATGTGTTGGTCGGTGCAGAAGGGCTGTTGGCCAGTCCATGGCACGCCCTCACCACCCATTTGGGTGAAGCCCGTGGTGCTGCGGTCCATCCAGAGGCTCATGAAATGGCAACCAATGCCGGCCATGGCGCGTGAGCCATCGGGCACCTTGGTGGAGGTGTTGTGGGGACAACCCGAGCAGAACCATGGCGTGCGCTCAGCCGCTGCACCCAGGGTCAAGGTTTGCAAGGATTTTTCTTGGGCGTCCAGCACGGCCAAGTGGGCGTCGATGCGAGCGGTTGTGTCGGCATCTGCACCCAGCTTTTTCAGGCGCTTGGCAATGGCCCTTGCAATGAGGGCCGGCGTCAGATCGGCATTGGCCCGTAGCAAGGTGCGTTCGCTCGGGTTGGGGATGGACCATTCGCCGCCGGACACATCGCCCTCGGCTTCGTCGAACTTGCCCAAGATGTGGGGGCGCACATCGTCACGCCAGTTGTACAGTTCTTCCTTGAGTTGGTATTCGATGACCTGGCGTTTTTCTTCGACCACCAAAATCTCACGCAGGCCGGTGGCAAATTCGCGGGTGGTTTGCGCTTCAAGCGGCCAGACCACGCCCACTTTGTGCAAGCGGATGCCCAAGCGCTGGCAAGTGGCGTCGTCCAGACCCAGATCGAGCAGGGCCTGGCGCGTGTCGTTGTAGGCTTTGCCGCTGGCGATCAAGCCAAAACGATCATTCGGGCCTTGGATGACGTTGTGGTTGAGCTTGTTGGCGCGGATGTAGGCCAGGGCGGCGTACCATTTGTAATCAAACAAGCGTGCTTCTTGTTCCAGCGCGGTGTCGGGCCAACGGATGTGCACGCCACCGGGTGGCATGACAAATTCGGGCAGGACAATTTGCACGCGTTCGGGATCGATGTGCGCGGTGGCACTGGACTCGACGATTTCCTGGATGGTTTTCATGCCCGACCAAATGCCGGCAAAGCGGCTCAGGGCGATGGCGTGCAGGCCCTGGTCGAGGATGTCTTGTACGCTGGCTGGAAAGAACACGGGCAGGCCGCAGGCCTTGAAGATGTGGTCGCTTTGGTGTGCAGCGGTCGAGCTCTTGGCCACATGGTCATCGCCCGCCACGGCCAATACGCCGCCCCACGGTGTGGTGCCTGCCATGTTGGCGTGTTTGAAGACGTCGGAGCAGCGGTCCACGCCGGGTCCTTTGCCGTACCAGATGCCAAACACGCCATCAAACTTGTTGGTGCCTGGGGGTGCAAATCCCAGCTGTTGTGTCCCCCACAAAGCGGTGGCGGCCAATTCTTCGTTCACGCCGGGCTGAAACACGATGTGCTGCGCCTTGAGGTGTTCCTTGGCTTTCCAAAGCGACTGGTCGTAGCCGCCCAGCGGCGAGCCTCGGTAGCCGCTGATGAAGCCCGCCGTGTTTTTGCCTTGCAGCGCGTCGCGCTGGCGTTGCAACATGGGCAGTTTGACCAGGGCCTGTACCCCGCTCATGAAAGCGCGGCCGACATCCAGGCTGTATTTGTCGTCCAGGGTCACCGTTTCCAGTGCTTGGCGAATCGAATCGGGCAAAGGGGCGTTCATGGGCGTTGTCCTGCGGCAGAAAAGGAATACACAGTGTAGGGCGAGACCGCGGACAAGTGCTTGCTTTAGGCGACAGGATTTGCCCTATGATTTGAAAGAATCTTGCTCTAAAGGACCTGTTTTGGAAACATTGGACAAATTTGACTGGGCGATATTGAATGAACTGCAAACCCAGGGCCGTTTGACCAACGCCGAGTTGGCGCAGCGGGTGGGTTTGTCCGCTGCGCCTTGCTGGCGGCGGGTGCGCGCCTTGGAGGAGTCGGGCGTCATCAAAGGCTACCGCGCTGAAATTGACCGGCAAAAGGTGGGCTTGGACGTGTTGGCCTTCGTGCGCCTGGATGCCGAGCGCAACCGGGGCGACATCACGCGCCAATTGGAAGAGGCGATCCTCAAAATCCCCGAAGTGGTGTCCTGCCACTACATCAGCGGCACCGGCACCTTCGAATTGCAAGTGGTCAGCAAGGACCTGAACACCTTCAGCCAATTTGCCCGTGATGTGCTGATCAACCTGCCCAATGTGAAGGACCTGCACACCAGTTTTTCCTTGGGCGAAGTCAAAGCCCCAGCCGCCTTGCCTCTGAAGTTCTGATTTCAGCCGGTTCTTGGGGTCTGCCTGTAAAATCAGCAACTTTGGCCGACCGCGTGGCTGGGCGGCTTTGGCGTCAGCCGCGCCTTTTTTGGGGCCTCCATTTGGGGCAAACACGCATGCTTTACCCTCAAGAGTTCGATGTGATCGTGGTCGGCGGCGGCCATGCCGGAACCGAAGCCGCGTTGGCGGCTGCCCGCATGGGCTGCAAAACCTTGCTTTTGTCTCACAACATTGAAACGTTGGGGCAGATGAGCTGCAACCCCAGCATAGGCGGCATTGGCAAGGGCCACCTCGTCAAAGAGGTGGACGCTTTGGGCGGCGCCATGGCGCTGGCCACCGACGAAGGCGGCATCCAGTTCCGCATCCTGAACAGATCCAAAGGCCCGGCCGTGCGCGCCACACGCGCCCAGGCCGACCGCATTCTCTACAAAGCCGCGATTCGCCGCATGTTGGAGAACCAGCCCAAGCTGTGGCTGTTCCAGCAAGCCGTGGACGACCTGATGGTGGAAGGCGACCGGGTGGTGGGCGCCGTCACGCAAGTGGGCATCCGTTTCCGTTCACGCACCGTGGTGCTGACCGCGGGCACCTTCCTCGACGGCAAGATCCATGTGGGCCTGCAGAACTACGCGGCGGGCAGGGCAGGCGATCCGCCAGCGGTCAGCCTGTCGGCGCGATTGAAAGAACTCCAGTTGCCGCAAGGCCGCCTGAAAACCGGCACGCCGCCGCGCCTGGATGGCCGCACCATCGATTTTGCCAAGTGCTCCGAGCAACCCGGTGATGGCGTGCCCGGCGGCATGAATCCCGAGGGTGGGGTGCCGGTGTTCAGTTTCATGGGCCAAGCCAGCATGCATCCGCAGCAAGTGCCGTGCTGGATCACCCATACCAACGAGCGCACACACGACATCATCCGTTCCGGTTTTGACCGCAGCCCCATGTTCACCGGCAAGATCGAGGGCGTGGGCCCGCGCTATTGCCCGAGTGTGGAAGACAAGATCAACCGCTTTGCCGACAAAGACAGCCACCAGATTTTTCTGGAGCCCGAAGGCCTGACGACGCACGAGTATTACCCCAACGGCATCTCGACCAGCTTGCCGTTCGACATCCAGTACGAGCTGGTGCGCTCGATGAAGGGGCTGGAGAACTGCCACATCCTCAGGCCCGGTTACGCCATCGAATACGACTACTTTGACCCGCGGGCACTGAAAAACAGTTTTGAGACGCGGCAGATCAATGGCTTGTTCTTTGCGGGGCAGATCAACGGCACCACCGGTTACGAAGAAGCGGCCGCCCAGGGTTTGTTTGCGGGCATCAACGCCGCTCTGCAATGCCGGGGCGAATCTGCTTGGTTGCCAGCGCGCGACCAAGCTTATTTGGGGGTCTTGGTGGACGACTTGGTGACGCAGGGCGTGACCGAGCCTTACCGCATGTTCACCAGCCGGGCCGAATTCCGCCTGCAGCTGCGTGAAGACAATGCCGATGCGCGTTTGACCGAAGTGGGGCGGCAGATGGGTCTTGTCGATGACGCGCGTTGGGATGCTTTCAGCCGCAAGCGCGACGCTGTTTCACGTGAAACAGAACGGCTGAAGTCGGTCTGGGTGAATCCGCGCAACTTGCCGGCGGCCGAGTCTGAGCGGGTGTTGGGCAAAGCCATTGAGCACGAGCACAACCTGTTTGACTTGTTGCGCAGACCCAATGTGACCTATCCAGCTCTCATGACGTTGGATGGTGGCCGCATGGCCAGCACCGATGTTTCACGTGAAACGCTGGGCGATCTGAGCGCCCCGGTGATCGAGCAGGTGGAAATTGCCGCCAAGTATTCCGGCTACATCGACCGCCAAAAAGGGGAGGTGGCGCGGGCGGCTTTTTACGAACACCTGCGTTTGCCCGAAAGCCTGGACTACATGCAGGTCTCGGCCTTGTCGATTGAGGCGCGTCAAAAGTTGGCCAAACATCGCCCCGAAACCTTGGGCCAGGCCTCGCGCATTTCGGGCATCACGCCGGCCAGCGTGTCCCTGCTGTTGATTCACCTGAAAAAGGGTGGCTTCAAGGGTTTCATGCAAGCTGCCGAGGAAGGCGCTCAGGCATGAGCGTCAACTTGGAGGCGGGCCTGCGTTCGGGTGTCGCGGCCCTGGGTTTGAGCCTGTCCGACGAGCAAATCCAGCATCTGTTGGACTACTTGGCGCTGATCCAGAAATGGACCAAGGTCTACAACCTGACCGCTGTGCGCGATCCGGCGGAGATGCTGACGCACCACCTCTTGGACAGTTTGACCGCCATCGCCCCTTTGCGTCGGCACACCCAGGGGCAGCCCGCCCGGGTTTTGGACGTGGGTTCGGGCGGTGGTTTGCCCGGCGTGGTCTTGGCCATCTGTATGCCCGAATTGAGTGTGAGCTGTGTGGACACGGTCGCTAAAAAGGCCGCTTTTGTGCAGCAAGTGGCCGTGAGCCTGAAGCTGCCCAACTTGCGCGGCTTGCATGCACGGGTTGAGTCTCTTGCTGATCCTTACCAGGTCATTTGCTCACGCGCCTTTGCTTCTTTGCCCGATTTTGTGACCTGGTCCCGCTCGGCTCTGGCCGAGGGCGGGGTGTGGATGGCCATGAAGGGCAAACACCCACAGAGCGAAATTGACGCTTTGCCTGCCGATGTGCAAGTGTTTCACGTGGAACCATTGGCCGTGCCAGGCCTCGATGTCGAGCGCTGCATGGTGTGGATGAAGGCCAAAACGGTTTGAATCAGAAGGTGTTTCACGTGAAACACCGCAGGGCAGACGCTCAAGTGGCCATCACTTACACTCGGACATTCCCCTGAAAGCGTGCACATGTTTGGTATCTCGGATTACGGTGCTTTTGCTGCGGCCTTTGTGTTGCTTTTGTTTTTGCCTGGGCCGGGTAATTTGGCCTTGATCAGTTCGGCCAGCAAAGGAGGATGGGCAGGCGGCATGGCTTCTGTGCTGGGGCTGTTGTTGGGCGACCAGATTTTGTTGTGGCTCACGGTCGCTGGTGTGGCGACTTTGCTCAAAACCTATCCACCCTTGTTCATCGGGCTTCAATGGGCGGGCGCAGCCTACCTGGTGTGGTTGGGCGGCAAGATGCTCTTGTCCAAACAGGGTAAGGGGCTGGGTTTGCAAATCACGCCGGGGCATTATTTTCGGGAAACAATGTTGATCACCTTGCTCAACCCCAAAGCCATCATGTTCTATCTGGCGTTTTTTCCACAGTTCATTGATCCGGTCCATCACCAAGGGTGGGTGACTTTTGTGGTGATGGCTTTGACGATTGCGGTATTGGGTTTTGTGTATTGTTTCGGTGTGGTTTGGGTCACCCACAACATGGCCGAACGCATCCGCGCCCATCCCAAACTGTCGTCTGGGCTGCAAAAGTTGGCCGGTTTGTGCTTGCTCGGTTTTGGCTTCAGGATGGTGCTGGCCAAATAAGCGGCACACCAGACCTTCTCATTTTTCGGAAAGCTTCACATGTTCTTTGGCATATCGGATTACGGCGCGTTTGTGGTGGCCATTGTGGTGTTTTTGGCCATTCCCGGCCCGGGTAATCTGGCCCTCATCACCTCCACCAGCAAGGGCGGCGTGGCCGGGGGTCTCATGGCCACTTTGGGCGTGATCGCCGGCGACCAGGTGCTCATGTGGCTGGCGGTGGCAGGTGTGGCGGCGGTGCTGGCCACCCATCCGGCGGCGTTTGTGGCCATCCAATGGATGGGGGCGATCTACCTGGCCTGGTTGGGCTGGAAGATGCTGTCGGCCAAACCGGGTGACGCGCCCGTCTTGAACATCCGGCCCCGGCAGTATTTCCAGCAGGCCTTGGCCATCACCTTGCTCAACCCCAAGGCGATCGTCTTTTACATGGCCTTTTTCCCCTTGTTCGTGGACCCTCAAACCCACTTGGGCTTGATCAGCTTTGGCACCATGGCGGCGACCATTGCGGGTTTGACTTTTTTGTATGGCTTGGGCATGACCTTGCTGACGCACCACTTGGCAAAGCGCATGCGTGCCAACCCCCGCGTCGGTCGTGTGCTTGAAAAATTGGCGGGTGTTTTTCTCATTGGCTTTGGCATCAAGCTGGCCGTTTCTAAATAAATCAGGGTACGAACATGGCCAAGATCTTCTGCATTGCCAACCAAAAAGGTGGCGTAGGCAAAACCACCACCACCGTCAACCTGGCCGCAGGCCTGGCCAAAGTCGGTCAGCGCGTGTTGTTGGTTGATTTGGACCCCCAAGGCAATGCCACCATGGGTTCGGGCATTGACAAGAGGCACTTGGAATTGAGCGTTTACGACGTGCTGCTGGAGTCGGCATCGGTGACCGAAGCGGTTGTTCTGGCCGACAAGTGTGGTTACAACGTGCTCAGTGCCAACCGTGAGCTGGCCGGTGCGGAGGTGGAATTGGTGCAATTGGCGCACCGGGACCAGCGGCTGAAAACCGCCTTGGCCGCTGTGGACGGAGATTACGATTTTGTGCTCATCGATTGCCCGCCGTCCTTGTCCATGCTCACCCTCAATGGCTTGTGTGCGGCCCATGGGGTGATCGTGCCCATGCAGTGTGAGTACTTTGCCTTGGAGGGTTTGACAGATCTGGTCAACACCATCAAACAGGTGCATGCCAACTTGAACAAGGATTTGAAACTCATCGGCCTGTTGCGGGTCATGTTCGACCCACGCATCACATTGCAGCTGCAGGTCAGTGACCAACTCAAGGCGCACTTTGGCGACAAAGTGTTTGACGCCGTGATCCCGCGCAACGTGCGCTTGGCCGAGGCCCCCAGTTACGGTTTGCCTGGCGTGGTGTTTGACCCGTCGGCCAAGGGCAGCCAAGCCTACGTGGAGTTTGCCCGCGAAATGGTCAAGCGTGCGCCCACGCTTTGAGCCGAGAGACCCTTCGCGCCATGACCGATTTGACCGATGACACAGGCTCAGGCCCAAGCTCGAAAAGGGTCCCAGTCAGCGTGTTGACCTTGCCCGGCTGGCAAGGCAGCGGCCCCGACCATTGGCAAATGCACTGGGCACGTTTGTATGGGCACACCGTGGTCGAGCAAAACGACTGGCTGCATCCCCTGCGCGGTGACTGGCTGGCCCGGTTGGACGAGGTGGTCATCGATGCACCAAGTCCAGTGGTGTTGGTGGCCCACAGTTTGGGCTGTATTTTGGCGGCGGCTTGGGCTTCGTTTTCACGCCACACCAACCGTGTGCACGGTGCCTTGCTGGTGGCGCCCGGTGACGTGGAGGCGCCAGAGATGCGAGACCGCTTTTCCGGTTGGACGCCCATTGTGCGCCGGCCTTTGCCTTTCAAAAGCATTTTGGTGGGCAGCCAAAATGACCCCTATTGCCGCGCAGACCGCGCCCAAGCCCTGGCTCAAGATTGGGGCGCCCAATGGCTGGACTTGGGACGGGCTGGCCACATCAACGCCGATTCATCTTTAGGCGCTTGGCCGCAAGGCCACGCGCTTTTGCAAACCCTCATGAAGGAATGACCATGGTCACCAAAAAACCCAAAGGATTGGGCCGCGGGCTGGAGGCCCTGCTGGGCCCCAAAGTGGAAGATGCACCGGTTGTGGCCAACAGCGGGCAGCCCAGCCAACTCAAGCTCGAGCAGATGGTGGCCGGCATGTACCAACCCCGCACCCGCATGGACGAAGGTGCCTTGTACGAACTGGCCGAGTCGATCAAGGCGCAGGGCATCATGCAGCCGATTCTGGTGCGCCAGCTCACCGATGGCCCCAACGCCGGCAAGTACGAAATCATCGCTGGCGAGCGCCGCTTTCGCGCCTCACGCCTGGCGGGCCTGGAGACGGTCCCTGTCTTGGTGCGCGATGTGCCGAACGAAGCCGCTGCGGCCATGGCCCTGATCGAAAACATCCAGCGTGAAGACCTGAACCCGCTGGAAGAAGCCCAGGGCCTGCAACGCTTGATCAAAGAGTTTGGGCTCACTCACGAAACAGCTGCGCAAGCGGTTGGCCGCTCGCGCAGTGCCGCCAGCAACTTGCTGCGTTTGCTCAACCTGGCCGAACCGGTGCAAACCATGCTGATGGCGGGCGATCTGGACATGGGCCACGCCCGCGCCCTCTTGCCCTTGGACAAAGCGGCCCAAATCACGGCTGCCCATCAGATTGCGGGCAAAAAACTGTCGGTGCGTGAGGCGGAAAGTCTGGCCAAAAAACTCGGTGCCGAGTTCAACTTGGTCGCACAAAAGCCCCAAAAGGAAAAGTCGCGTGACGTGCGCCAAGTTGAAGAAGAGTTGTCAGACCTGTTGATGGCCCAGGTCGAGGTGCGCGTCAAAAAACGCGTCAAGCGTTTGGGCAAGATGGAAGAAATGGGTGAGTTGAGCATCCAGTTTGGTTCGCTCGAGGAGCTCAACGGGCTGATCGACAAATTGCGAGGCTAAGTCCTTGTTGCCATCGGTTCAAAGCGGGTCCAAAGCAGGGTGGCGACGGCTGTTTCGCCGCGATGGTTTTTTGCGTCAGGAAATGCTCACCATCTATTTGATGCTGGTGTGCGGCACCACCTTTTTGGGTTATGCGTTCACGCCCATTGAGCCGGTGGCGCAGGCCAACTTGGTGGTGTCGGTGTTGGCGGTTTGCTTGTTGGCCGTGGTGCACATCCGGGCCCTGTTTGAGCACCTTGTGCACGCCGTGACTGCGCTGACGGCCTTGTTGGTGGTGTTGACGGCCATGCACACGGGTGGCATCAACTCCACCGCCGTGGTTTGGCTCAACGTCTTGTCGGTGCCGGTTTTGCTGATGCTGGGGCGTGCGGCCACCTTGGTCTGGATCGGCATCATGCTGTTGGCCATTCTGGGCTTGACCGCGATGACCTGGTGGGGCCTTGTGGACAGCCACGTCGAGGTGTCCCCGTCGGTGGTGACCTGGGCTTATCTGAACCATGTGCTGGCACTTTTGAACCTGATGATGGGGGTGCGCATTTATGAACACCTGCACAAGGTGCAGCTGCGCAAACTCGACCAGCGCAACGATGCGCTCAAGGCCACGCATGAAGCGCTGATCCTGGCACAGGCACACAAAGACGAATTTGTGGCCGCCGTTGGCCACGAACTGCGCACCCCCATGAATGTGATTTTGGGCTTCAACGGCGTGCTCCACCGTGAGTTGGCCGACGAGCCCGAAACCTTGGCGGTGGTCGGGCACATCCGCCGATCAACCGAGCATTTGCTGCAGGTGGTCAACGACATCTTGGATTTTTCGCAATTGCAGGCGGGCAAACTGCGCTTGAACCCGGTGGACTTTGCGCTGCAGACCCTGCAAGACGAGTTGCAGCAAGGGCACGGTGACAAAGCACACGACAAAGGCTTGGCCTTGCATTTTGAGCGGGACCCTGACTTGCCTGCGCGGGTGCACGGCGACCCCAATCGGTGGCTGCAAATCCTCAACCAACTGGTCGACAACGCCATCAAATTCACCGAAGAGGGTTCGGTGACGGTGCGCATGAAGGCCCAAGGTGATTGCATTCGGTTGGAAGTGCAGGACTCCGGACGGGGCATTCCCCATGAACGGCAGGCGCACATTTTCCGCCGCTTTGAACACGCCGATGTGCAAACCAACCGGGCTTTTGGGGGCACGGGCCTGGGTTTAACGCTGTGCGAAAAGTTGGTGCTGCTGCACGGGGGCCAGATCGGGGTGGACAGTCAGGAGGGACGCGGCGCTTGTTTTTGGTTAGAGCTCCCCTTGCAAGCGGCGCAGAGCACAGACCCGTTCGTCGCCTGGATCGATGACCGCTTGAGCGAAGAGCCGCTGAGCATCCTGGTGGTGGACGACAGCAAGGTCAACCTGATGGTGGCTCAGTTGCAATTGCAAAAATGTTGGCCCCAGGCGCAGATCACCACCGTGGACAGTGGCGCTCAAGCACTCAGCCTGATCACGCAGCAAGGATTTGATGTGGCCTTCATCGACATGGTCATGCCGGACATGGACGGCATGCAGGTCACACGGCAAATTCTTCAGCAGTTTCCTGCCATCGCGGCCCGCATGCCCATCTTGGCACTCACGGCCAACACCAACCCGGTGGACCGCGAACGCTGCTTGGCCGCCGGCATGAAGGAGGTGCTGCACAAACCCATGGACACGGCCACGCTGATGCGCACGGTGGGTCACCATGTGGCTTTGGCGAGAAAGGGTCTGGTGTGAGCGCCATGGCTTGGACACGCGCAGCAATGGCCCACATGGCCGGCCGTTTGCCCGCCCGTTTTCAACAGGGCAAGATGCCCTACGTGTTCTTCTTTGTGGCCGCGGTGATCGTGGTGCTGTTGGCCTACGCCGTGCTCAGCCCCTATCCTTACGCCAACGTGATGTTCAGCGGTTTTGCGTTCTGCCTGATGGTGCTGTTGGTCTTGACGAACAACGGTTTCTCTTTGATTTGGGCGACCCATCTGGGCACAGGCCTGGGGGCCGTGATCTTGTTTTATGCAGCCTGGGTCACCGGGGGGGTTCATTCGCCTCGCTTGGCCTGGATGTTGATCTTGCCCCTGACCCCTTTTTACGTGATCCACCGCAAGGCGGGCATTTTTTGGCTGGTGGTCGTGATGGCCTTGCAGCTGGCCATGGCCATCTCCAACCATCTGGGCTGGATTCAATCCTTTGAAACGGGCATGGCGCATGTGCTCAATTCGCTGATGACTTACACGCTGGTCACCTGCTTGCTGATTGTGGTGCCCTTGATGTACGACCGCATGTACCGCCAGGCGCTGGAAGAAAGCCGTGAGCACCAACGCGAACTGGAGGCCGGGCGCGAGGAACTGGAACACACCTCTAAGCTGCGTGAGCACTTCATCGCCACCGTGAGCCATGAGTTGCGCACACCCATGAACGCCATCTTGGGCTTCAATGCTTTGCTGCTGGCCAAGGTGCAAGGCAAGCCCGAAGCCCTCAAGGTGCTCAACCACACACGCCAATCGGCCGACCACCTGATGACGGTGATCAACGACATCCTGGATTACTCGCAACTTCAGTCGGGGCAATTGACCATCCAGCCCGAAACCTTTGAGTTGCGCCACACCGCAGAACATGCTTTCGAGTTGTTCAAGCCCCGCGTGGCCAGCATGAACCTGGAGTACCGCCTGGAGCTGGACCCGGCCTTGCCCGTTTGGGTGCACACCGACCGCCACCGCCTGATGCAGGTGCTGGTGAACTTGCTGGGCAATGCGCTCAAGTTCACGCACCAAGGCTCGGTGGTTTTGCAGGTGCGCTGGACCGATCCCGGGGTGGCGTTTTCGGTGCGCGACACCGGCATCGGCATCGTCAAAGAGCGGCAAGACCAGATTTTCAAACGCTTCACCCAAGCTGAAAACGACACCCAAGCCCTGTACGGAGGGAATGGTCTGGGGCTGGCCATTTCACAGAAATTGGCCCAATTGCTCGGGGGTGAAATTGGTTTTGAAAGTGAACCCGGTCAAGGCTCGCGCTTTTGGCTGCAACTGCCCTTGACGTCGGCCACGCCCCCGGCCAAGTCGGCCGAGCAGCACCCGCACCTCTTGCAAAGTGCCGACCGCGCTTGGACCTTTTTGGTGGCCGATGACCACCCGGTGAACCGCTTGCTCCTCAAACAGGTGCTGCAGAACGCGTGGCCTCACAGCACCGTCCTGGAGGCGGTAGACGGGCAAAAGACGCTGGATGTGCTGCGAGAGCAAGGGGTGGACCTGGTCTTCATGGACATGGTCATGCCGATCATGGACGGCATCGACGCCACCCGGCTCATTCGCCAAGATGCGGTGGAGCGCATCCAGCAAGTGCCGGTGCTGGGCTTGACCGCCAACGTCAACCCCCTGGACCTGGACCGCTTCAAATCGGCTGGCCTGAGCGGTGTGATGCTCAAGCCGTTTGAACCTGAACAACTGTGCCAGCGCATCGAACAGTTGCTGCTGCCTTGAGCCATGGCCAGCGATTTGTCCTGGTGAACCTGTGCGGGGTCTTTGGGCAGACCCTGGTGCGCCTTCACATCGAGAAAATCTTGCCTGGGTTCATGATGTTGTGCGGGTCCAGCGCGCGCTTGATGGTGCGCATCATGTCCACCGCGCCTTCGCCGGTTTCGGTGCGCAAGAAGTCCATCTTGTGCAGGCCAATGCCGTGCTCGCCCGTGCAGGTGCCCCCTAAGCGCAAGGCGCGGCTGACCAGTTGCTGGTTCAGCGCCTCGGCGGTTTCACACTCTTGTGCATTGTTCGGGTCGATCAAATAGCCGAAATGGAAGTTGCCGTCGCCCACATGGCCGACCAAGAAGTAGGGCAGGCCGCTGGCGTCGGTTTCGGTGATCGAGTCGAGCAGGCAGTCGGCCAGGCGGCTGATCGGCACACAGGTGTCGGTGCTGATGGCGCGGCAGCCGGGGCGGCTTTGCACGGCGGCAAAGTAGGCGTTGTGCCGCGCCGTCCACAGGCGCGTGCGTTCTTCGGGCGTGGTGGCCCATTCAAAGGCGTTGCCAGCGAATTCGCTGGCAATTTCTTGCACCGTTTCGGCCTGTTCTTTGACGCCCGCAGGGGAGCCGTGGAATTCCATCAAGAGCAATGCTTCTTCGCGCAGGCCCAGCTTGGCGTAGGCGTTGACCATGCGCACGGTGTTGTGGTCGATCAGCTCCACGCGGGCAATCGGCACGCCGAGCTGGATGGTCTGGATCACGGTGCGCACCGCGGCTTCGATGCTCGGGAAGGAGCAAATCGCGGCCGAAATGGCTTCGGGCAAAGGGTACAGGCGCACCGTCACTTCGGTGATCACGCCCAGTGTGCCTTCGCTGCCCACCATCAGGCGCGTCAGGTCGTAGCCGGCGCTGGATTTTTTGGCGCGGGTGCCGGTGCGGATGACTTCGCCCTGGGCGGTCACCACCTCCATGGCCAGCACGTTCTCGCGCATGGTGCCGTAGCGCACGGCGTTGGTGCCGCTGGCGCGTGTGGCACTCATGCCGCCAATCGTGGCGTCGGCGCCGGGATCGATCGGGAAAAACAGCCCGGTGGATTTGATTTCTTCGTTCAGCTGCTTGCGCGTCACGCCCGGCTGCACCGTCACCGTCAGGTCTTCGGCGTTGATGGCCAGCACCTTGTTCATGCGCGTCAGGTCGATGCTGATGCCGCCTTGCACCGCCAGCAAATGGCCTTCCAGAGAAGAGCCCACGCCGAAGGGAATGACCGGCACCTTGTGCTCGGCGCACAGCTTGACGGCGTCCTGCACATCTTGTGTGTTTTCGGCAAACACCACCGCGGCCGGAGGCGGCACCGTGGTGAAAGCCGACTCGTCCCGCCCATGCTGTTCGCGCACCACCAGTGCGGTGGAGCAGTTGTGACCAAAGCGGGCTTTGAGGGCCGTTAAAAAGGCTTCGGGCACAGCGCGTTGCGCGATTTCGGGGGCCAGGTGGGCGGCGGGGGTGGGGGCGTTCATGGGCGTGTCTCCATTGGTGGCGGGCCAAATCCGCCAAACATTCGAAAACGCAGTTTACGCCGCAAACAGAGGCCTTGCTGTCCGTTGTCAGACAAGTTGTGGTCAGTTGCCCGACAATCAAAGGCCTGTGCAGGAGCCCATCCCTGTGGGCCATTTTCCTGATCCCGCACACTTGAGCGAAGAAACAAAGAGAGCAAGACCATGGCCAACCGACTCACACAAATCGCCACCCGCACCGGGGACAACGGCACCACCGGCTTGGGCAACAACCAGCGCGTGTCCAAAAACAGCTTGCGTGTGCACGCCATGGGTGAGGTGGACGAACTGAACTCGCACATCGGCCTGCTGCTGTGCGAAGACATGCCCGACGGCGTGCGGGATGTGTTGGTGGAGGTCCAGCACCAGTTGTTCAACTTGGGCGGCGAGCTGTCCATTCCTGGCTTTGAGCTGCTCAAGGAGGAAGCCGTGGCGGCCCTCGACGAGGCCCTCGAAATGCACAACGCCCAACTGCCCAAGCTCGAGGAATTCATCTTGCCCGCAGGCACCCGCGGCGCATCACAGGCCCATGTGTGCCGTACCGTGGCGCGCCGGGCCGAACGCGCGTGTGTGGCGCTGGGCAACGAAGAGGCCTTGAACGACACACCGCGCCAATACCTCAACCGCCTGTCGGACCTGATGTTTGTGCTGGCCCGCGTGCTCAACCGCATGAACGGCGGCGACGACGTGTACTGGAAGAGTGCACGCATGCAAAAGGACCCGGCCGCCTGAAGCTTGTGGGCCTGTCACCTAGGTGCACATGTCAGGGTTGATGCGCGTGACAGCGGTGCCGGGCCGCTGATACGCTGCAACGCATGAACACCGCGACACGACCTGCTGCCCCTGCTCCCTACCTGCCCCAGATCAGGCTCTACCAAAACTGGCTGCGCGATGAACGCGGGTTGACCTTTGCCACCTACAACGAGCTCTGGCGCTGGTCGGTGACCGAGCTGGACGCGTTTTGGCAAAGCATCTGGGATTACTTCGACTTCCAGTCGCCCACGCCGCACACAGCCGTCTTGGCGAACAACGTCATGCCGGGGGCCAAGTGGTTTCCGGGGGCCCAGACCAATTACGCGCACCAGGTGCTGCGCCATGTGCAGCCCGCGCACGCGGCGGGGTTTCTGGCGGTCATCAGCCACAACGAAAAAGGCCTGCGCCGCGAGATGACTTGGCCCGAGCTGCGCCGCCAGGTGGCGGCCATGGCGCTGCACCTGCAAGCCCAGGGTGTGCAGCCGGGGGACCGGGTGGCGGCGTACCTGCCCAACATTCCTGAAGCGATGGTGGCGTTTTTGGCCACGGCCAGCGTGGGCGGCGTGTGGAGCATTTGTGCGCCCGACATGGGCACCCACGCTGTGCTCGACCGCTTCAAGCAAATCGAGCCCAAGGTGCTGATCGCGGTGGACGGCGTGAGCTACGGCGGGCGCGACTTTGACCGCATGGACGTGGTGCAGGAGCTGCGCGACGCGCTGCCGACCGTGCAGCACGTCATCGTGCACGACAACCTGGGCACACTGGACCTGGCCCAGTGTGCCGTGGGCGCCAGTGTGCAGATGTCGGTCATCACCGCGCGCGACGACGCCGCCGTGCAAGCCTTTGAGCCGCTGTGGCTGCCCTTTGACCACCCGCTGTGGATTGTGTATTCGAGCGGTACCACCGGCCTGCCCAAGCCCATCGTGCACGGCCACGGCGGCACGGTGATCGTGGCGCTGGCCAACAAGATTTTGCACAACGACATCGGCTGCAGCTACCAGCCCAACAGCTGGGGCGAGCGCTTTCACTGGTACAGCTCGACCGGCTGGGTCATGTGGAACGCGCAGGTGGCGGGTTTGCTGAACGGCGTGACCTGCGTGATCTACGACGGCAACCCCGGCGGCAGCAAAGACAAGCCCGACTGGGGCATTTTGTGGCGCATGGCGGCCGAAGAAAAGGTCACCTTTTTTGGGGCGGGCGCGGCCTTTTTTGCCAATTGCCAAAAGGCGGGTGTGGCTATTTCGCGTTGTGGTGATGTGTCGGGGGTGCGCGCCCTGGGCACCACTGGATCGCCCTTGTCGCCCGAGACCCAAAGCTGGGGCACGGCGCAATTTCAGGCCATCGGCACCGACATCTGGTGGTGCAACATCTCGGGCGGCACCGACTTTGCGGGGGCCTTTTTGGGCGGCCACCGCGAGCTGCCGCAAGTGCCCGGCGTCATGCAGTGCCGCGAGCTCGGCTGCGCGGTCGAGGCCTGGAACGAAGCGGGCGAGCCCGTGTTGGGCGAGGTCGGCGAGCTGGTCTGCGCGCAGCCCATCCCGTCCATGCCCCTGTACTTCTGGAACGACCAGGACAACGCCCGCTACCTCGCCAGTTATTTTGAGATGTACCCCGCAGGCCATGGCCGCCTACCCGGCGGCGGCCACGGTCCGGCCAGCATGGGCGGCGTCTGGCGGCACGGCGACTGGCTGCGCATTGGCGATACGCAAGGCGTGGGCGAAGGCTGCGTGATTTTTGGCCGCAGCGATGCCACCATCAACCGCTACGGCCTGCGCATGGGCACCAGCGAGTTGTACAGCGCGGTCGAGGCCCTGCCCGAAGTCATGGACTCGATGGTGGTGGACCTGGAGTACCTGGGCAAAGAAAGTTACATGCCGCTGTTTGTGGTGCTGCGCCCGGGCACGGCGCTGGATGATGCGGTCAAGGCCAAGCTCAACAACGCCATCAAGGTGGCGCTCAGCCCCCGCTTCATCCCGAACGAGATCTTCCAGGTGGCCGAGATCCCGCGCACCCTGTCCGGCAAAAAGCAGGAGCTGCCCATCAAAAAGCTCATGCTCGGCCAGCCCTTGGAAAAGGTCGTCAACCGGGACGCCATGGCCAATCCGGCTTGTTTGGACTGGTACGTGGAGTTGGCAAATCAGCATTTGGCCAAAGCGTAAAAACGGCGTGCCGCGCTCGCGTGCACGCCGTTTCCTTTGAGCAAGGACTGAAAAATCAGTTCTTGTGCAACTCGGCGTTCAATTCGCCCCAGCTCTTGTTGCGCGGGATCGCGTGCAGTGCGCCCGACTGTGAATCGCGGCGGAACAAGATGCCGTTTTTGCCGGACAGCTCTTTGGCTTTCATGACCGAACCGTCGGGCATCTGCACGCGGCTGCCGCCGGTGATGTAGCAGCCGGCTTCCACAATGCAGTCGTCGCCCAGCGAGATGCCGATGCCGGCGTTGGCGCCCAGCAAGCAGCGCTTGCCGACCTTGATGACTTCTTTGCCGCCACCCGACAGCGTGCCCATGATGGACGCGCCGCCGCCGATGTCGCTGGCGTCATCGACCACCACGCCTGCGCTGATGCGGCCTTCGACCATGCTCGCGCCCAGCGTGCCGGCGTTGAAGTTGCAAAAGCCTTCGTGCATCACGGTGGTGCCGCTGGCCAGGTGCGCGCCCAGGCGCACGCGGTCGGCGTTGGCGATGCGCACGCCCGAGGGGATCACGTAGTCGGTCATTTGGGGGAACTTGTCCACGCCTTTGATTTCGAGGACACGGCCGCTGGCGCGGGCCTTCAGGCGCGCGGCAGGCACATCGGCCACGGCGCAAGGACCGAAGTTGGTCCAGGCCACATTGGCCAGCAGGCCAAAGATGCCGGTCATGTTCGCGCCGTGTGGCTGAACCAGGCGGTGGCTCAGCAGGTGCAAGCGCAGGTAGGCGTCGTGTGTGTCGGCCGGCGCATCGGCCAGCGATTTGATCTCGGTGCGCACCGCCACCACGGTGGTGCCACGCACCGCGCAGGCACTCAGGGCCTGGGCCACGTCAGCGCCGAGAGCCGCCACGGCTTCTGCCGCGGTCAGGCGGGTGCTGCCGCTGGCGGCAATGCCGTTGGCCAGCTCAGGGGCCGGGAACCAGGTGTCCAGCACGGTGCCGTCAGCGGCCAAAGTGGCCAGGCCCGTGGCGCGCGCGCCGGTGGTTTGAAAAGTGCTCATGTTGTGGCTCCGAAAAATAGCCCCAGTCTGGGGCCGTTGCATCAAGGTTGGCGAGATTATCGCGGAAGCTTGTGTGTCACAAATTGTTCACGTGTCTTACATAAACTGGCAAAAATCCACTGGGTCGATTTTCGGCACATGCAGTGGTGAGCACCACGGTGCCCAACGGAGACGCTCCCCGAACCATGTTTGCTCGACTTTTTGCCACCGCCGTCACCATGTCACACACCCAAACCTCGTCAGGAGCCTTTGACAGTTTCACCGCGCTTTGGCGGCTGGTGGGCCTGCTTTTGATGGCCGGCTTGCTGGGCGCCTGCATGCCGCGCCAATTGTTGGTCAACAGTGCTGCCGACGCACTGACGGCGCAAGGCCAAGCGGCTGAAGAGGACATGGGCTTGGCCCGTGAGGCCAGTGCCTTTTACCTCAAACTGTCCGAATCGTTGTTGAAACAGTCACCCGGTCATTTGCCCTTGGCCGAGTCGGTCGCTTCGGGCTTCACGCAATATGCTTACGCTTTTGTGGGTTTCGAAGCCGAACGCCTGGTCAGCACCGATGCCAAGGCCGCGCATCAGCTTAACCAGCGCGCGCAGCGCATGTATTGGCGCGCACACCGCCACGCCATGGCCGCGTTGAACCAGACAAGCCCCGGATTTTCTGCGGCCCTGGCGCAGCCACAAGCCTCGCGTTGGCCTGTGCTGCGACCCGATCAGGTGGGCGTGGCCTATTGGGCCGCAGCCTCTTGGGGGGCTTACATTGCGCTGTCCAAAGACGACCCCGATGCGGTGGCCGACGTGCCCTTGGTTGGTCGCTTGGCCGAATTGGCGTGGCGCACTTCACCTGACCACGGCCAAGGCGCTTTGGCCAGTTTGATGGGCAACATCGAGGCTGCACGCCCCGGAGGCTCTGCCGCCAAAGCGGCCGCGTATTTTGACCAAGCCATTGCGGCCAGTGGGGGTCAAACCGCAGGGCCTTTTGTCGCCAAGGCCGAGGCGATTGCCCAAGCGGCGGGCGATCGGCCAGCCTTTGAAGCGTTGTTGCAACAGGCGCTGACGGTGAGCGCCAAGCACACCGACTTGTCCAGCCAAATCATGCGTCAGCGTGCGCAATGGTTGCTCGACAATGCGGATGATCTTTTTTAATGGGTTTGAAAATGGTTTTGACATTTGCAAAGTGGTGGCCCAAAGGGCTGAGTGCGGCGCTCGTGGTCTTGGGCATGTCGGTGGTACCCACCGCGCAGGCCAACAACCAGCAACTGCGCATCGGTTCTTTGGTGCCCAAAAATTCTCTCTACCACCGCCAGTTGCTGGACGTGGCCGAGAGCTGGCGCACAGCGCAGGGTGCCGGCGCAAAGTACCTGGTCTACCCCGATGGCTCCCAAGGGGGCGAGGCCGAGATGGCGCGACGCATGCGCATCGGCCAACTCCAAGGCGCCTTGTTGTCGGTGGTGGGTTTGCGCGAAATCGAGCCTTCGATCGCGGCACTGCAATCCATGCCACTGTTGTTTCGCAGTTGGGAAGAACTCGACTTCGTGCGCGAGAAAATGCGTTCTGCCATGGAAAAGAAGTTCCTGGACAAAGGCTTTGTGGTGCTGGCTTGGGGCGATGCGGGTTGGGTGCGTTTCTTTTCCAAAGAAGCCGCGCTGCGGCCCGATGACTACAAGCGCATGAAATTTTTTGCCTGGGGCTCGGAGCCTGACCAGCAAAACATCATGAAAAGCTTGGGTTACACACCCGTGCCGCTGGAGACCACCGACATCTTGCCCGCCATCCAGACCGGCATGATCAATGTGGTGCCGTCCACACCCTATTTTGCCTTGGCCACCCAGGTCTACAACACCGCTCCCCACATGCTGGACATCAACTGGGCCCCGATTGTGGGGGCCTTGGTGGTGACCCGCAAAGCGTGGGACGGCATGTCGCTCGATGTCCAAACCGCGGTGCGTGCAGCCAGCGACAAAGCCGGTGCGCAAATTCGGACCAAAGCCCGGCAAGAGGTCGAAGAAGCGGTGGACGCGATGAAAAAACGAGGCCTCATGGTCAACAAACCCAATGCAGCGCAAATGAAAGAGTGGAACGACTTGGCCGAAAAGCTGTATCCGCGCATTCGCGGCACCATGGTGCCCATCGAAACGTTTGATGAAGTGATGGCCCACCTGAAAACCTACCGTGCAGGCCAAGCCAAGTGAGCGCCACTTCAGAGGCCCAGCAACAGACTGCGACCCCACCCGAAACCTCGCCTGAAGCGCCACCCCAAAGCACTTGGGCCATCGACGAATGGCTGTCATCGGCAGCGTTGGCCTTGATGGTGCTGATTCCGGTCATTGAAATCGCCATGCGTCCCTGGATGGGCCGTGGCATCGAAAACGCCCCTGTCTTGGTCCAGCACCTGGGCTTGGTGTTGACGATGTGGGGTGCTTTGGCGGCCGAGCGGCATGGCCACCTGACCACGATGGGCGGCGGCATGCGCCGAGTCGGCGAGCGGCCAAGCAGCGGGGTCACTGCTTGGCTTCAGCCCTTGGCTTACGGCTTGGCCGCCTTGGTGTGCGGCATGTTGGCCATGAGCAGCTGGCGTTTGGTGGACAGTGAACGCGAGGCCGCCCAAGTGTTGGCTTACGGCATACCGGTTTGGTGGGTCCAGGCCAGCATGCCTTTGGGCTTTGCTTTGCTGGGGGTCAAGCTGGGTGCGCGCTGTGGGTTTCATGCGCGAGCTTTGCCATTTCAGTGGCTGACAGCTTGCTTGCTGGTGCTCTGCGGCGCCGCTTTGGTGGCGCAATTCGACAGCAGGGCTTTTTCTGCGTGGCCCGCGTTCATGCTCTTGTGCGTCGCTTTGTTCGCCGGAGCGCCGATTTTTGCGGTGCTGGGCGGTTTGGCCTTGGCTTTGTTTTGGCAAGACGGCATGCCCTTGGCGTCGGTGTCTCTGTCGCACTACCAAATCACGGTGAACCCGTCCTTGCCCGCGCTGCCTTTGTTCACTTTGGCGGGTTTGGTGTTGGCGCGCACAGGGGCTGCGCAGCGATTGGGCACATTGTTTGTGGCTTTGTTGGGGCATGGTGCCAAGGGCACAGTGCTGGCGACCGCATTGTTGTGCTCAGGATTTACCGCGTTCACCGGTGGCAGTGGCGTGACCATATTGGCTTTGGGCGGCTTGTTGTTGCCTTTGTTGCTCAAATCGGGTTACCCCGAGAAGCGAGGCATCAGTTTGGTCACCAGTGCCAGCGCTTTGGGTGTTCTGTTGGCACCGTCGGTGCCGCTCATCATGTACGCCATCATGGCCCGCGTGCCCATCAACACCATGTTTTTGGCGGGCCTGTTGCCGGCCTTGGTCATGGTGGCTTTTTTACTGGTGTTTGGCGGGTATTTGCGCCGACCCCGTGGCGAGTCGCTTTCAGACCTGGCCCCCAATCCGTCCTTGCCCCTGGCGGCGCGCCCCTTGCTTTGGCCCGCTGTTTGGGCCGCCAAATGGGAAATTCTGGCCCCTGTGGTGGCCATTGGTTCCTTGGTCAGTGGCTTGGCCACGCCCACCGAAAGCGCGGCCGTCACCGCCTTCTATGCCATCCTGACCCAAGCTTGGGGGCACCGCGAATTGGGATGGCGCTTGTTGTTCAAATGCCTGAGCGAATCGGCCCAGATCATCGGCGGTGTCTTGTTGATTTTGGGCATGGCATTGGCCTTGACCAATTTCTTGATCGATGCGGGCATCCCGGATGCGGCCATTGAAGCTGTGCAAGGCGCCATTCCGGACAAATTTTTGTTCTTGTTGGCTTTGACGGTGTTTTTGCTGCTGGCCGGTGCGCTGATGGAAATTTATGCGGCCATCGTGGTCTTGGTGCCCTTGCTGTTGCCGGTGGCCATGAGCTATGGCATTGACCCGGTTCACTTTGGCATCATTTTCCTGGCCGCCATGGAGATGGGCTTTTTGTGCCCACCGGCAGGCATGAACATTTACTTTTCATCGGCCATGTTCAAAAAGCCGGTGAGTGAAGTGGCCGTGGCGGTGCTGCCCGCCTTGTTTGCGATCTTCTTGGGCACACTGGCCATCGCGTCAGTGCCATGGCTTGCTACGGGTTTGCCAAAGCTGTTGGGTGCGTCTGCCTAACGCTGGAGTCAAGCCTGTCGTTATTGGGCTGCGGTGTGCCCGCTTTTCACACCAAAATCAGGCCATCCGAACAAAAAAGAACGTCGATGTGTCCACAACTTGGGGGATAAAGAGAAAGATTTTGCTCAAGCTTGGGAAGACAAAGTCTTGAGCTTCTGCAAAAAATGATGCCATCCAAACCCTGAAAGCCCACCCATACCGTTGGGCGGTGCAACAGCTCAGGCGTGCATGTCGATCGCTACCTTCTGCCCGGCGCGGGCAAATGACCCGCCACTGCGTGCCCACCTTGATGCGCACTTCGCAGGATCCGGCGCCAACCGTGGGCATGGGTTTGAATTGTGTTGCCTTCGCGTCATCTGAACCCCTGCTTTTCCAAAAACAGACCGCGATCAGATCGGATTCGGCGAAGATCAAGCCCATGAGCACCCCCACCAACTTAGACGCCGATCAGGTGGCGCCGCTGCGCCGCTGGGAAGGTCGCAGCGAAACCCTCACCGACGAGATCGTGGCCGCGCCCTTGCGGGGCCAAAGCGCCTTGCTCGACCGTGATGATGCCCGCCAAACCGCAGGCAGCGAAGTGCCGCCGCTGTGGCATTGGCTGTACTTTTTGCCGCAGGCCCCGCAAAGCCAGATCGGGCCGGACGGCCACCCTTTGCGCGGGGGTTTTTTGCCGCCCGTGCCGCTGCCGCGCCGCATGTGGGCTGGCGGTCGCCTGCAGTGGCAAAGCAACAACCCCTTGCGCGTGGGCGACGCCGCGCAAAAGCAGTCGCGCATCGCGTCGGTCAAGCACAAGGCCGGCCGCACGGGCGATCTGCTGTTTGTCGAGGTGGAGCATGCTTTCAGCAACGCCCAGGGCCTGTGCCTGACCGAAACCCACGACATCGTGTACCGCGCTGCGGCCGTGCCCGGTGCCCCTGAAGTGCCGCCCACCGCGGCCGAGACCGGCGCGCCCTGGCAGCGCGAGTTTGTGCCCGACCCGGTGTCGCTGTTTCGCTATTCGGCACTCACCTTCAACGGCCACCGCATCCACTACGACCGCAGCTACGTCACGCAAGAAGAAGGCTACCCCGGCCTGATCGTGCACGGCCCGCTGATCGCCACCTTGTTGGTGGACCTGGTGCGCCGCCAAATGCCCGGTGCGCGCCTGGCCTCGTTCCAGTTCCGCGCGGTGCGCCCCACCTTTGACCAGCACCCCTTCCGCCTGAACGGCCGACCGTCTGCCGATGGCCAAACCATTGAGCTGTGGGCTTGCGACCATGAAGGCTGGCTCACGATGCAGGCGCAGGCCACGCTGGTCTGACGCTGTTTGGCCTGACACTTCTCACCGGTACCGCCACCATGCAAACCACTCCCGACCCCTACCAAGACATCCGCGACGCGGTGCGCGCCTTGTGCGCCCAGTTCCCTGACGAGTACCACCGCCAGGTGGACGAAAAACGTGGCTACCCCGAAGCGTTTGTCGACGCCCTGACCCAAGCCGGCTGGATGGCCGCGCTGATTCCGCAGCAATACGGCGGCTCGGGCCTGTCCATGGCCGAGGCTTCGGTCATCATGGAAGAGATCAACCGCTCGGGCGGCAACTCGGGCGCTTGCCACGGCCAGATGTACGTCATGAATTCCATCGTACGCAGCGGCTCTGACGCGCAAAAAAACACGCTCTTGCCCAAGATCGCCACCGGCGAGTTGCGCATCCAGTCCATGGGCGTGACCGAACCCACCACGGGCAGCGACACCACCCAACTCAAAACCACCGCTGTCAAGAAAGACGGCCGCTGGGTCATCAACGGCCAAAAGGTCTGGATCTCTCGCATCCAGCACAGCGACCTGATGATCTTGCTGGCCCGCACCACGCCTGCCGACCAGGTGACCAAGCGCTCTGAAGGCCTGTCGTGTTTCTTGATTGATTTGAAGCAGGCCATCGGCAAGGGCCTCACGGTGCGGCCGATTTTGAACATGGTCAACCACGAGACCAACGAGCTGTTTTTTGACAACCTGGAGATCCCCGAAGACGCGCTCTTGGGCGAGGAAGGCCAGGGCTTCAAGACCCTGCTCGATGGACTGAACGCCGAGCGCGTGCTGATCGCGGCCGAGTGCATTGGCGACGGTTACTGGTTCATCGACCGCGCCACCCAATACGCCAAAGACCGCGTGGTGTTTGGCCGCCCGATAGGCCAGAACCAGGGCGTGCAGTTCCCGATTGCCGACGCCTTCATTGAGCTGGAAGCCGCCAACCTGATGCGCTGGAAAGCCTGCGAAAAAATCGACACCCTGCAAAACGCCGGGGCCGAAGCCAACATGGCCAAGTACCTCGCGGCCAAGGCCAGCTGGGAAGCGGCCAACGTCTGCCTGCAAACCCACGGTGGCTTTGGCTTTGCGTGTGAATACGACATCGAGCGCAAGTTCCGCGAAACCCGCCTGTACCAAGTCGCGCCGGTCTCAACCAACATGATTTTCAGCTACGTGGCCGAGCACATCCTCGGGCTGCCCCGATCGTTCTGATTCAGGCTGAACACGCGATCGCTGCGCCGTTTTGCACGCGGCAGCTGGCCGATTTGGGCGCACGCGTCATCAAGGTCGAGCGACCCGGCATGGGCGACTTTGCGCGGGCTGATACCCATTGTTTTTTGTTCTCGGATTGGGGCCGTCCACGCAAATTTTTGAGCGTGACCATGGCCTTCAATGGCGTGGGCGTGGGCGGCAGCGCATCCTGATCGTTGCGGGCTGCAGCGGTGATGGCCTTGTCCTCTTGGACGCTGGGCACGCGCACAGTTGGGCTGGAAATTGTCGCCACAGATTTCAATCCGGCGCGTGTTGCGCCAGCACAAGGGCGGCTCTTGATTGCCAGCCTTTGCCTGAGGCCCGCCAGCGCTCAAGCGCCGCTTCATCCAGTCTCAGCGTGGTGGGGACTTTCACGGTGGCCTGCTTGCTGCCTGTGGGGCGACCCCGTTTGGCCTTGATGGTTTGAAGTTCTTCAGGCGAATAAGTGCGTGCGGCTTGGCCCTGCTTGGCCTGCATCAGGCTCAAACGCACACTGTCTGCAAATGCTGCGGTTTCGGCATCCATTTCAATCGGTTCAGGCTGGCTCATCGCAGGCTTCCTTCCATGTTGCCCATGCCTTGACGCGACCAACGCAGCTTTCGAAGCCCCCGGTTTGAGGGATGACATCTCCCGCTAACGGATGCTCACTGATGAAAACCGCGAAATCTTCGCGCTCTGATGGCGTCCAAATGGCTTCGACCGTCGACTGAAAACGGGTGTTTTGATCACCGTCAGGATATTTAATTGTACATTGAATTAAATCAATTCAGGAGATGACTATCAGCACCCTTGAAGCAAAGTTGCTGGCCGGTGCAGTCAAGCCGTGTGAGGCGCTCTTTGCAGGGCATGTTCCATGCCCATCGCGCGCGGGGCCCAGCGCCTGCGCGGCTTTGGGCGTTGAGGGGTGGAGTGGCAGCCGGCGCGTGCTTGTGCGTCCTGTGGGAGTCGCACCCTGTGCGCGATGGTGCGCCAATGCCCTTCATGATGGTCAAAGACAGGCTTTCACAAAGACAGACCCAAACCCGCCTTATTCGGGCGAAGATACGGCCATGAACACCACCCCCCTTGACGCCGGCCAGGTGGCGCATCTGCGCAGCGGGCCCACAGTCGGCGCCTTGCTGCCATGACGCGGCTGTCTCAAGCCCGCAGCTTCTTGTTTGTGCCTGGCCACCGGCCCGAGCGCTTTGCCAAGGCCCTGGTCAGCGGCGCCGACGCGGTCATCATCGACCTGGAAGACGCCGTGCCGCTGGACGCCAAGGCCGCAGCACGCAACGCACTGGCGCAAGCCTGGCCAGACTTTGACGCGGACCAACGTGCCCGCCTCTTGGTGCGCGTGAACCCTCTGGCCACCCCTTGGCACGAGGCCGACTTGGCCGCTCTCGGACATTGGCCCGGTCTGGGCGCGCTCATGCTGCCCAAGGCCGAAAACCCGCAGCAGATTGCGCGGGTCTTCACGGCCTGTGGTGTGCCGGTGCTGCCCCTGATCGAGAGCGCCGAAGGCGTGGGGCAGATGGACGCGATGGCCCGTGCCCCGGGTGTGCTGCGGATGGGTTTGGGCCACATCGATCTGCAGGCCGATCTGGGTCTCAGCTGCGGGCCCGACGAAGCAGAGCTGGCCCCCATCCGACTGGCCCTGGTGGTGGCCTCACGCCGCGCCGGTTTGCCTGCCCCCGTGGACGGCGTGACCACCGCCACAACCGACGCGCAGGTGTTGGCGCAAGACGCGCAGCGCAGCCGCCGCTTTGGCTTTGGTGCCAAGCTGTGCATCCACCCCGCGCAGGTGGCGGGCGTGCACCAAGCCTTGGCCCCGACCGAAGCCGAATGCGATTGGGCGCGCCGCGTGCTGGCGGCCGAAATCGCTGCCGGTGGCGGCGCGTTCAGCATCGACGGCAAGATGGTCGACCCGCCTGTGCTGCTGCTGGCGCGCAAGGTGCTGCACCTACAAACCCGCACCCCTTAACCCCCGTAGGTAGCCGCGCCCCTCACCACTTGTGGGAGCCGCGCCCTGCGCGCGATGGAGTGTGCTTGGCGACAAATCGCGCACAGGGTGCTGCTCCCACAAACCCGCACCCCCGCACCCCCTCACCCCCTCACCCCCTCACCCCTTGTGGGAGCCGCACCCCCACCCCCTGTGAGAGGCGTGCCCCTTACCCTGCAGGTGCCGCGCCCCGCAAGCGATGGTGTGCGGTGGGCGGATTGAATCGGCGCGCGTGCTCAAGCGGGTTCAGCATCTCCACCTTGCCCGATCAACCTGCAGCTTCTGCCTCATTTTTGCCAGCAGCGCGATAAGCCGCCAGCACCTCATCCCACGGCACCACCCCCACACGGTCGGCCCAAGCTTGCCACTGCGCGACCAGTTCGCCCACGATGTGCGGGTGCCGTGCAGCCAGGTCGGAGGTTTCAGCCCGATCGGTGTCCATGTCGTAAAGCTCCCAGGGCTTGGGGTACTCGCGCACCAGCTTCCAGCGCCCGCGCCGGACAGCCGCGTTGCCTGTGTGCTCCCAATACAAGGTGTGGTCGTTCGTTGGCTGGCCGCGCAAAGCAGACAACATGCTGCAGCCTTCGGCGGGGGGGACATGGGGCACCTTGTCTTTGTCCGGGTAGGCAACCTGCGTGGCTTCCAGGATGGTGGGCAACACATCGGTGAGCTGAAAAGGCGATCGAACAATGGCGCCATTGGCCAGTCCGCCTGCGGGCCAGTGCACGATCAAGGGGGTGGCGATACCGCCTTCATGCGTCCAGCGCTTGTAGAGTCGAAAAGGCGTGTTGGACAAGTTGGCCCAGGCGCGGCCATAGCTGGCGTAGGTGTCCTCCGGCCCGGGAACGATGGCGGGTTCGTTGCCGACTTGCAGATCGCGGCCATTGCGTGGTTTCAGGCGATCCAGGTCCGGCCGGCGTTTTTTGAACGCTTGCGCGCTGCCGTCCAGCGGAAGCACTTCAGCACAAGCCCCGTTGTCCGACATGAAGAACACCAAGGTGTTGTCCAGTTGACCGGTCTCCTCGAGCGTGGCGAGGATGTCGCCAATCCCCTGATCCATCCGCTGCACTTGGGCGGCGTAGACCTCCATGCGGCGAGCTTCCCAGGCTTTGTCCTGCGCATCATCCCAGGCCGGCTCCTCGGGATCGCGCTCGCAGGCCGGCACGGCACCGGCCAGCAGCCCGGATTCACGCAGGCGCTGCATCCGCCGCTCACGCAGCACATCCCAGCCTTCGTCGTAACGGCCACGGTTTTTGGCGATGTCCTCTTCGCTCGCCTGGAGTGGCCAGTGCGGCGCGGTGTAGGCCACATACATGAAGAAAGGTTGCTGGTGCTGAGACTTTTCACGAACAAAGGTGCAGGCTTCTTGCGAGATCGCGTCGGTGTAGTAGTAGTCCGCTTGCGCCGTGGCTTCGCCTTCTGCGTTGCGTTCACCACGGGTCAGCGATGCGGGCTGGAAGTAGGAGCACGAACCGGCCAAGGTGCCGTAAAAGTGATCGAAGCCGCGCCGTGTGGGCCATGCGGCGTTGGGCTGCCGGATGTCGGAGGCCAGATGCCACTTGCCCACCAGGGCTGTGGCATAACGGGCTGCAGACAGGATTTCGGCCACCGTGGTGCAGCGCTCGTTGAGCGAGCCCGGGTAGCCATGTGGGCGATCGTCCTTGGTGAGGATGCCGATGCCCGTCTGGTGCGGGTGCAGGCCCGTCAACAGCGAGGCCCTGGAGGGGCTGCAGCGGGCGGTGTTGTAAAACTGGGAGAAGCGCACACCGCCGGCCGCCAGCCGGTCGATGTGGGGGGTTTCAATCTCGCTGCCGTAACAAGCGATGTCAGAAAAACCCATGTCATCGGCCAGGATCAGGAGTACGTTGGGTGGCTTGGCCATGGGTCTTGCATTCAAGGGTCACCGCAGGGAGTGCAGATCAGTCGAAGCTGATCTTCGCTTTTTTGATGAGTTGACCGATCTGGTCGTAGGACTTTTGCAGCGCCTGCGCATACTCCACGGGGCTGGATGCGAACGGGGCAAATCCGGCGTTTTCCAGTTGCTGGCGAATGTCGGGCTGCTCCAGCAGCCGCTTGATTTCGGCGTTGACCCGGCTCACGGCAAGGGCCGGCGAACCCGTCGGCATCAGCAAACCCCAATAGTTGCCAAACGAGAAGCCCGGCACGCCCGACTCACCGACTGTCGGGACGTTGGGCAGCACCGGAATGCGCTCAGCGGTCACCGCCAAGGCTTTGAGTTTGCCCGCCTTGACCTGCGACAGGGCGCTGCCGTCGATCAACAAGTCGATGTGCCCGCCCAGCAAGTCATTGAGCGCTGGCGCACCACCGCGGTAGGGCACGTGGACGATGTCCAGACCCGCCGCGGCCTGCAAGGCTTCAAGGCACAGATGGCCCATGGTGCCGTTGCCGGCCGTGCCGCATTTGTATTTGCCGGGGTTGGCTTTGGCCAGTGCCAGAAACTCCTGGAATGAACCCGCGGCAAAAGTCGGCAAGCAAGTCACCACGATGGAGACTTTCGCCAAAGTCGAGACCGAGACAAAGTCCTTCGCAGGATCGTAGGGCACGTTGGGCTGCGCGTACCGGCTCACCACCAGGTCGCTCAGATTGCCCAGCCCGAGGGTGTGGCCATCTGCGGCGGCTCGGGCGGCGGCCGTCATGCCGATCACGCCCCCTGCACCGGCACGGTTTTCCACCACCACCGGCTGGCCGAGTGCTTTGGCCAGCGGCACCGAGAAAATGCGCGCCAAGATGTCGGTGTTGCCACCGGGTGGGTTCGGCACGATCAGCGTGAGGGCTTTGCTCGGATAGCTGGGCTGGGCGGCTGCAGTGAAGGGCAACAACGCTGCGGCCACGCCGGCCGATGCCGTCCCCAGCAGGGTGCGACGCGAGAGCGAGACCTCGGTCAAGCGCTCGCTTGAAAGCCAGGATGGGCCAGTGATGGGTTGCATGGGGGATCTCCGGTCGTGATGGGCCCAAACCAAGCGGCGGTCAGGCTGCCCTTAATTTAATGCCTGGTGCGGGCCTGCGGTATGGCCTTGGCAAGCACCAGCCCCATGCCTTTGGAGATATACCGTGTTGACGTCACAGTGTGGGCCAGCGTCAAGCCCCGCTGTGCTGGGCGATCCAATTGGAGAGGATGGGGAAAACCTCTTTCACATGGCCTTGCACCACGCCATGGACCGCTTGGCATGCCTGAGTCGGCGCGGCCAGCGGTGAAAGCCGGAGCACGATGTCGCGGTCAAAGCTCGGCTGGACGATGCGAGCGGCTTGCAGTTCATTCCGGGCAACATCTGCGCGCACAGCGCTCATCCCGACGATGGCATAAAGACCCCCTGCGGCAACCAATTTCTTCTGCAGATTCAGGCTGTCACATTCCAGCTTGATGTTCAGATGAATGCCCCGACGGCGGGCCCAATGCTCGAGCACATTGTGGAAGGCATAAGGGCGACCTGGAACGACCAAAGGAATGCCATGCAGCAGATCGAAAGCGATCGTCTGTGCGGCTGTCAAGGGGTCCCCGGGCGCGCTGATCAGCACATGCGGCATTCTGGCGATGCCGTCCCCCCGGCCACTGCGGCCGCGTGTGTTCTCGGAAAAGAGCGCGATGTCCAGCTCGCCACGTTCGAGGCATGCGGAAACCCGCCCGCTCATGCCACTGACCAAGTGCAGCCGGACCTTGGGGAACAAGCGTTCGAGTTCTGCATAAATCGGCCCCAACAGCGCATCGGCCAGGGAGTCGATGATGCCCAAGCGAACCAGTCCGGCAGGTTCCCGGAGCATGCCGGCAGCGTCCTCGGTCAGCAATTGTCCCGACTGAACCCAGGCCTGCACGCGCGGATAAAGGCGTTGACCGATTTCGTTCAGACGCACACCGCGGGCCGTTCGCTCAAAGAGTTGTCCACCACAGGACCGTTCAATGGCCCCGAGTTGACGGCTGATCGCCGATTGGGCGACATCGCGTGCGGCGGCGGTGTCCGTCAAACTGCCGCAATCCGCGATTTGAAGAAACAATTGCCATTGGTCGACGGAGAGTGGCGACGTCATGTCGGTGGGCCGGGTGTGAAAGCTAAGACGACATCCTCGACAACACATCAAACACCGCCGCCGTGTCGTGCTCGGCGTGGCCCAGCGCCATGGCGGCGTTGTAAATGGGCACGGTGGCGGCAAACAGCGGCGCGGGCACTTGGGCGTCGGCCAGTGCGGCGGCAATCAGCTGCATGTCTTTTTGCCAGATGCCGACTTTCATGGTGGCGGTGTCCCAGCCTTGGTCTTGCATCAGGGGGCCACGCACTTGCAACATGCGCGAGCCGCCAGCGCCGTCGCTGAGCACTTTGACCGCGTCTTGGGGTCGGATGCCCCAGCGTTGCCCCAACAGCAGGGCTTCGGCGGTGGACACGTTGTGGATGGCCACCAGCAAATTGGCCATCAGCTTCATCTTCATGCCCTTGCCAAAGGCGCCCAGGTCATAGGTGCTTTTCGAGAAACCTGCAAAGACCGGCGCCAATTGCTTGATCGCCGCCTTGGGGCCGCTGGCATACACCGTCAGGTCTTTGTGCACCGCTTGTGCGCCGGTGCCCGACAGGGGGCAGTCGAGCAGGACGATGCCTTGGGCTTTGAGGGTGTCGCGTGCGGCGGTTTTGTCGGCGATGTCGAGCGTGCTGGTTTCCACCACCAGCAAGTGGCGCTGGCCGACCGCGGCGATCTGTTGCGCCGCACCGTGCAAGGCCTCAGGCCCGGGCAGCGAACAGATGATGACTTGGGCATCGAGCGCCAGATCGGCCGCCGATTTGCGCGCCGTGCCCCCGGCCGCTTTCAGGCGCTTCATGGCTTTGGGGTCGGGGTCGTAGCCCGTCACCTGAAAGCCCGCCTTCATCAGGTTCACGGCCATGGCCAGGCCCATGATGCCCACGCCCAGCATGCCCACGCGTTCGATCTTCCCCCTTTGAGGGGCGGGCCGGGCCGCTTGGGAGGCCCGGGGTTTTGGGACTGAACGGCTCATGTGGGCGTGCTGCGCTGGACTCACTCGGCCTTGATGCCCAGGTCGTTGATGACCTTGTTCCAGAAGGCGTAGTCGCCGTTGGCCACGGTGTCGAGCGCAGCGGCGCTGGTGCCCGTGGGCGTGAGGCCCAGCTCAATCAGGCGGGCCTGGATCTCGGGCAATTTCACGATCTTGACGATCTCGGTGTTGAGCTTGGCAATGATGTCGTTGGGCGTGCCGGTGGGCGCAAAGACGCCGTGCCAAGAACTGCCGATCACACCGTTGACGTCGAGGTTGGCGTCAAACTCGGTCATGGTGGGCACATCGGGCAGGCCGGGGATGCGCTGCGCGCCCGAGATGCCCAGGGCCTTGACCTTGCCCGACTTGATGAGCGGAATCGCCGTGGTCGACGCTTCGACCGACAGGCTGATCAGGCCACTCATCACATCGGGCGAGGGGTTGGTTTTGTAAGGCACGTGGTTGAGCTTGATGCCCAGCCGCTGTGACCACACCTCCAGCGCTACATGGGGCTGCGAGCCGACACCCAGTGAAGCAAAGTCGATCTTGCCGGGATTGGCCTTGGCGTAGGCCACCAACTCTTTCATGTTGTTGTAAGGCGCTTTGGGTGTGGCGGTCAACACATGGGGCACTTGCAGAATTTGGGCAACGGCCTTGAAATCACGCGGCGGGTTGAACTTGGCGTCTTTGTACACATTGGGGGCAATGGCGTGCGAGGCCTTGACGCTGAAAAACAGGGTGTAGCCATCGGCCGGCGAGGTGGCGGCCGCCACGGCGCCGATCATGCCGCCCGCGCCGGGCCGGTTGTCGACCAACACGGGTTGGCCCAGGGCGGTGCTCAGCTTGTCGCCAATCAAGCGGGCCACCACATCGGGCGAGATGCCGGCCGGAAACGGCACCACCAATTTGATGGGGCGGTTGGGGTAAGCGGCAGTTTGCGCAAAGGCAGTGGGCATGGCGCTGAGCGTGGTGGCGGCAGCGAGGGCCATCAAATGGCGGCGTTTCATGGTGTTGTCTCCTGTGGTTTAAAAAAAAGCGATGGAAGATGGAAGATGGAAGGTGGAGGGTCAGGGCCAAGGGCTAGAAATTGACCTTCTGCGCGCCTTTCAGGGCCAAAATTTGCCGGGCCTCTTCGGGCGTGGCGATTTGCAGGCCCAGGCCCTCGATGATCTGTCGCGCTTGGCGCACCTGCTCGGCATTGCTCTTGGCCAGCGTGCCCTTGCCCAGCCACAGGCTGTCTTCCAGGCCCACGCGCACATGGCTGCCCATGCTGGCGCCCATGGCAGCGATGCGCATCTGGTGCCGGCCCGCGCCGAGCACCGACCACTGGTATTGGTCGCCAAACAGGCGGTCGGCGGTGCGGCGCATGTGCATCACGTCTTCGGGGTGGTTGCCAATGCCGCCCAGAATGCCGAAGACCGACTGGATGAAAAACGGCCCCTTGATCAGCCCTTTGTCGGCAAAGTGCGCCAGGTTGTAGAGGTGCCCGATGTCGTAGCACTCGAGTTCAAAACGGGTGTTGTTTTCGGCGCAGGCCTTCAGGGCGTATTCGATGTCCTTGAAGGTGTTGCGAAAGATCAGGTCGCGGCTGTTTTCCAGGTGCTGGCGTTCCCACTCGTGCTTGAACTCGGTGAAGCGGTCGAGCATTGGGAAGAGTGCGAAGTTGAACGACCCCAGATTGAGCGAGGCCACCTCCGGCGCAAACCGCATCGACGGCTGAATCCGTTCATCAATGGTCATGAAGGGTGATCCGCCACTGGTCAGGTTGAGCACGGCGTTGGTACGGCTTTTGATGTGCGGCAAAAATTTGCCAAAGGCTTCGGGGCTTTGATCGGGCTTGCCCGTGACCGGGTCGCGTGCATGCAAGTGGATGATGGCCGCACCCGCCTCGGCCGCTTCCACCGAAGCCTCAATGATTTCCTCGGGCGTCACCGGCAGATAGGGCGACATGGACGGCGTGTGGATGGCGCCGGTGACGGCACAAGTGATGATGACTTTGTTCATCGGATGGACTGTTGAGTTTGAATGTCGCGCCATCGTAAGGACGAGTCACAGTGTGGCACACCACGTTAACCCCTAAGGGCAGACACATGGGTTACAGCGCAACGCCCCCGGCGGGCCGGGGAGATCGCCCTTAAATCAGCGCCAAGGACAACCAAGGGAAGGCGCAGACCAAAACCAGCACCGCCAACATTGCCCCGAGAAATGGCATGCATCCGGCAAAGATGCTTTCCACTGAAATCTTGGGGTCGTTCAAGGTGGACTTGACCGTGAACACCGAGATGCCGAAGGGGGGCGTCAGCAAGCCCATTTCGACAGCCAGCACGGTGATCACGCCGAAGTGGATCAGGTCGAAACCGAAGCTGGCTGCGATGGGTGCCGCCACCGGCGTCATGATCAACAAAATGGAGCTGGAGTCCAAGATCATCCCCAGCAGCAGCACGATCCCGATGTACAAGGTCAGAAATCCATACGGTCCAAGACCCGCGTCACGCACCAGATCGCTGATGGCCACAGGCACACCCGCCACACTGAGCATGCGGCTGTAGAAACTGGCGGCCACCAGCAGGATCAGGATGGTGCACGACACGCTGCCGGTTTCGTGCAGAACCTGCCATAGCTTGCCTTTGCCCAAAGAGCGCCGCATCAGGGCAATGAGCAGCGCACCAAAGGCGCCCACACCACCGGCTTCGGTGGGTGTGAAAAAGCCACCGTACAGCCCCCCCAGAACCAACGCCACCAGCGCAGCAATGGGTACCAGTTTATTGACCATCTGCAGCCCGGTCAGGGTCACTTCTATCTGGCGTCCTCGCTGCAATTGAGAGGGGTGTTGAGGGTCAAAGACATGGCCCGGCGTGAATCGCGCCATCAGCATGATCATCACGGCGAAGACAATGGCCAGCAAGAAGCCCGGAATGACGCCGGCCACAAACAATTTGCCAATCGATTGCTCGGCCAATACGCCGTAAATGATCATCAGCAAGCTGGGTGGAATCATCATCCCCAACACCGAGCTGCCAGCCACGGTGCCGGTGGCAAAGGTGGTGCGGTAACCGTGTTTGACCATTTCGGGTACGGCCACCCGGGTGAACACCGCTGCCGACGCGATGGAGACCCCTGTGACCGCTGCGAAAACCGTGTTGGCGGCCACCGTGGCCACACCGAGGCCGCCCTGGAGCTTGCGAAGCAGGACTTCTGCGACCGTGAACGTGTCCTTGCCGACGTTGGAAATGCTCACCAGCAGTCCCATCAGCACAAACAGCGGAATGGTTGCAAACACATAGTCGGCCACGCCGTTGTAGGCCGACATGTAAAACAATTTGATGGCCATGTCGAGGTTGTCTCGCACCAGCCAGACGCCAGCAAAACCGACTGCCAGCAAAGCCACACCAATGTGTATACCCAGCAATACCAGCACAACCAGCACACCAATGAGCAAGCCGCCCATGCCCAAATCGCTCATATGCCACCTCCCAAGGGATCGTCAGCAAGACCTGTGGCTCCTGCTTGTTTCAGGATGCCGGGGATGCTCAACACGTAGCACAATGCACCCGCTGCAGAGCCTGCAACCAGCAGGCCACGGAACGGCCAAGCCGGAACGCTGTAGACGCCCTGCACGCCGTAGAACTCGTTGCTGGTCCACGAGTTGCTGAATTCGGACCCACCAATCCAGGCCAAGGCCGCAAACAAGCCCGCACCCACCAAGGCGTTGAAGACATTGAGTGCCACGACACCTCTGGCCGAACGCTTGCCAATCAGGTTGAGCAAAAAATCACTGCGCGTCATCCGGTTGCTGCAAACGGCAGCGGCCAGTTGAAGAAAAACAATGGCGCCGACCGAGCGAGAGGAGAACTCAGCCACCCCGGTGATGGGTTGATTCAAAAAACTCCGACCGATCACATCGGCGACCACCAACGCCATGATCAGGAAAATCCAGACGGTGCCCAGGGATGCAAGCATGTTGGCTGGGAAGTCCAAGGGATGCCGTGGTATGGCAGGTGCTTCTGTATGGGGGTCGGCGTGCAAGATAGGCTCCTCGTGTGGATGCGCAAATGGGCTGCAGGGTCCGCCGTTGGAGGCGGGCTCTGCAGACATCAATGCGGTCAAATGGTGGGTCAGCGGGCCGCTTTGTCCCAGTCACGCAGAGGCTTCACACCGTTGGCGCGCAACTCGTCAAAATAAGCGCGGAGCAGGGACTTGCCCGCATCACCCGTGGTCTGCAACCATGGGGTGACGATGTCCGGCAGGCCGTTGATCCATTTGGCACGCTCAGCGGCTGGAAGATCGCTCACCTGAAGACCGGCGGCGCGCATGGTTTCCATGGCTTTCACCGCGGAGGTGGTGACATGTTTGCCGTGGGCGACCGATGTGGACTTGCCAGCCTTGATGAAGGCTTCCTGAACTTCCTTGGGCAATTTGTCAAAGAAGCTTTTGTTGGCCGCAACGCTGCCCAAATACATGGCACCGACATCCACACGTGTCAAATGCTTGGCCACTTCGTAGACACGGGCCGGGCCGATGCCGCTGGCAAAACTCAGGGCGCCTTGGGTCACACCCGTCTGTATGTTGGTGTAGTAAGTGGTCAAGGCGCCCTCAACCGGCGTTGCACCGGTGTCGCGCATCCAGTTGGCTGAGGTGCCGGGTGCGTGGATTTTTTTGTTTTGCAACGCGGCCATATTGGTCACGGGGAAGTTGGCATAAATGTCATAGGTGTCGGTGATGAGCGACGACAGTGGCACCATGTTCTGCGCGGTCCAGCTGGCCTTGAGCGCTGGGTGCGTGTCGTTGAGCTTGTCGAAAATGCTGATCAGCAACTCGTGGTTGGTGGTGGCGAACGGTGTGAAATAGGTGACGTTCTGCAAAGGCATGGCAGAATTTTCCCAGACCGTGCCCACCATGCCCACATCCACAATGCCGTCCTTGACGGCGGCGCGTGTTTCAGAAAACTTGTAAAGCGTGCCGCCGTAATTTTCACGCCAACGCACTTCAAACTTACCCCCACCTTCTTTGAGCAGCCGATCGACTTCGGGCTGAAACACCTCTTTCATGGCGTAGGCCCAGATGTTGGTGGTCGGGTGGCTTGCACCGATGTTGACGTTGATGCGCTGTTGGGCAACTGCAGTGCTGGCAGCAGTTGCGCAACCGAGTGCGATCAACCCGGAAAGGGCCAACTTGTTGAGTTTCATGCATTCTCCTTTTGGTTGAATAGCGGCAGTCAATTGCCGCGCTGTGATTGCCGAAGCCGGTAGGCTGCAGCGGGGTGAAAAAAATGGCTCATGGGTTGCGTTTTCTTGTGCCGCCACCGGTCTTAGAAGATGCCGAAACAGTGGCTTGGCCAAACAATGTCTGACTGGCAATCAGATAGCCCAGCACGCGGTCATGGACAAGTGAATGGCTGAAACGCTCAGGGGCTTGGTCGTTGGCCACACCTTGGCCGTAAATCCAGCGCCGCATCGGGTTGTAGAAGAAGCCGCCGTGCAATCCCATCAGCAGTTCCAACTCACGCTCGCTGGCTTTGGCGCGACTGGTCACGCCGCGAAAGCGCCGCGTCTCTCGGATCAGGCGCGGGAACAGTCGCTGACGAAGCAGCGAAAAGAAACGGTCGGTGATGGCGTGATCGGAAAGGCCCGAGAACACCAAGATCCGGGTGAACTCACGGTTCAATGCGGAGTTGATGTAGTCGTCGTAAAAGCCGGTGAGTTTTTCTTCGGGTGTTTTCTCGGGGTCATCCAGCAAGGCTTCCCAAGCTGGGTTCCAGCGTCCTTCGAAAACCTCCAGATAAACCCGGTCGATCAAGGCTTGTTTGGTGGGGAAATAATGGTACAGAAGAGCGTGTGTCACGCCGATGCTGCGGCCCAAATCTCGCAGTTGAGCGCCGAATCCGTTTTGTGCAAAAAAACCAATGGCGCCGTCCAAAATTTGTCGCTCACGCTCGGCAACACCCAAGCGCCGCCGCATTCGAGGAGGCTCGCACGCTAACCCGGCAGCGGAGTCAATCGCCCGATCAGGGTTTGTCTGTAGGGGCATCCTATTTACCGTGTGGTCAATTTGGAATAGGATTATTGAACGTATGGTAAACAAAGCAACCCCGTGAAAACCCCAAAGAAGCGCCCATGGAATTGACAGGTGACGTTGTAATCAACGCGGCTCGCTCGCGTGTTTGGATGGCACTGAATGATCCAGTTGTCCTGACGGCTTGTATTCCCGGCTGCGAGGCTGTGGAGCAGGTCGGGCCCCTTGAAAAGACCGCTCGAATGATGGTCAAGGTGGGGCCGGTTCGTGCCAAGTTCAGCGGTCGAATTTTGATGAGCGACGTGATCGAAGCTGAAAGTTGCGCCATGACTTTCGAAGGGTCGGGCGGTGCAGCCGGTATGGCCCGTGGTCGCTCGCAGGTCCAGCTCAGCGATGAAGGCGAAAACACACGGTTGCGCTACACGGTTCAGGCTTCCGTGGCGGGCAAGCTGGGTTTGGTGGGGGGGCGCATGATTGATGGGGCCGCCAAGCAGATGGCGGATCAGTTTTTCAACGCCTTCCAGTCACACCTTGCGCCAGCCCAAGCGGATGCCGACAAGCGACCGACAGAGTCTGAGGCGGCTGAAGCGGCCCCAGAGAACCCAAGGGTCGCCCATGCCCGAAGCCCAGACTTGACGGTGGCAGGTGCAACGGTTGCGCCGCCGCCTACCGGCCAATTGCCAGACGATACGGAATGGTTGCGAATGAAATGGTTCGCCTTGGGGGTGTTGGCCACAGCCTTTGGCGTTTGGCTTGGCGCCCAACTCTGAGGCGAGGCCTTGTATGGCCGATGTTGAACACAAAAACTGGAAGACCCACCGTGAAATCCGCTGCATTTGATTACGTCAAGCCCGCCACGATGGCCGAGCTCTTCGATTTGCTTCAAACCCACGGGGATGACGCCCGAATTTTGGCGGGAGGACAGACCTTGCTGGCCACGCTGAACATGCGCTTGTCCGAACCGCAACTGGTGATTGACATCACGGGCCTGAGTGAGTTGCGGGGCATTCGCCAGGAGGGCGACCGCCTCTTCATTGGCGCACTGACCACGCACACCGAAATTGAAAACAGCGCCCTGGTCAGCCAGCATGCCCCGATGCTGGCCATGGCCGCCCCCCACATTGCCCACCGGGCGATTCGCAATTCAGGCACTTGGGGGGGATCGATTGCTTACGGAGACCCGGCGGCGGAATGGCCATGTTGCCTCTGCGCCATGGACGGCCAGATCCATCTGCAAAGCCCCAGTGGACGCCGCAAGATTTCGGCCACCGATTTTTTCGTGGACTTGTACACGACCGCACTCGCGCCGGATGAAGTCGTCGTGGGGGCCGATGTGCCCATGGCAGGCCAGGCCGACTGGTTTGCTTTCGATGAACTGGCACGGCGCCATGGCGATTATGCGGTGGCAGGTTTGGCTGTGGCTGCCAGCTTCACAGGCACGGTGGCCCAGCGTGTGAATCTGGCTTTCTTGGGTATTGGGGCTATCCCTTGGCGTGCAAGCCGAACCGAAGCCTTGCTTGCGGGCAAGACGCTGGATTTTGCAACGGTGGAGATTGCGGTGGCCTCGCTCAAGGCCGAGCTCGATCCCCTCCCAGACCTGACCCACAGCCCCGAAACCAAGCGGCATTTGGCCACTGTACTGGCGCGGCGTTTGCTATCGGCTGCTCACGCCAGTCGCAGCGTGATCGCTGCCTGATCCATTCCGGGAGAACCTCATGACATCTCTTCAAACGCTTCACGTCGAAGTCAACGGTCAAGCGCAAGTGCGCAGCGTGGCACCACGCCAGCATCTGGTGGACTTCATTCGAAACGAACTCGGCCTCAAAGGCTCACATCTGGGTTGCGAACACGGTGTTTGTGGCGCATGCACCGTCGAGGTGGATGGGCGCATCGTTCGCGGTTGCCTGACGCTGGCCGTTCAAACCCAAGGCGGCAAGGTGCGCACGATCGAAGGCCTCAGTGCCGATGGCGATGTGCGTGACCTGCAGGAAGCCTTTGTGAGGAACAACGCCTTGCAGTGCGGGTTTTGCACGCCGGGCATGGTGATGGCGGCCAAGGAGTTGCTGGAGGCCAAGCCCGATGCGACCCGGGAAGAAGTGCGTGAGTGGATGAGTGGCAACTATTGCCGCTGCACCGGCTACCACGCGATCGTCGATGCCATTTGCGAAACCCTGGCCGAGCGCGCCAAGAATGCGCCCAGCCGTCCATCCGAAAAGGTGAGCGCATGAACACCACCACACAGAGCATGTTGGAACAAGCGGGGTCCGAAGTGCAGGACAGCCCCAAGGTCAGCCATGAAGAAAAGCCTCTGCATGCCTTGACCGAGGACCCCCGCTACATTGGCCAAAACATTGAACGCCCCAGTGCCCGCAAATTGGTGCAAGGCCAGGGCACCTACATCGACGACATTGAATTGCCGCGTATGGCCCATGTCGTGTACTGGCGCAGCCCTGTCGCGCATTGCAAGATCATCCGCATTGATGCCGCTGTGGCGCGCAGCATGCCCGGGGTGATTCTGGTGGCTGACGGCCATGACCTGGCCAAAATATGCAAGCCATGGGTCGCGGTTCTGGGCCATTTGGCGGGCATGAAATCGGCACCGCAGTACCCCTTGGCCCTGGACCGTGCCTGCTGGCAGGGGGAGCCGGTGGTGGCCATCGTTGCAGAAACGCGGGAGCAGGCCGAGGATGCGCTCCAACTCATCCACATCGAAATCGAACAATTGCCCGCCGTAGTGGACATGGAGACCGCGCTCGACCCTGCGACGCCACTCATCCATCCCGAGCTGGGCGACAACCTGTGCTTTACCCGCAAGCTGAATGTGGGCCAGGTGGACGAGGCTTTTGACAAGGCCGATGCGGTGGTCGAGACCACCTTTGAATTCGGACGACACACGGGCGTGACGTTGGAGCCCCGTTGCCAGATTGCGGATTGGAACGTGGCCGATCAGAAGCTCACCGTGTACCACTCATTCCAGGCACCGCACATGATGCAGGACCTGTACGCCAGGCAGTTCGACCTGCCAGAACACGCGGTGCGGGTGATTTGCAAGGATGTGGGCGGCTCGTTTGGCATCAAGGTGCACGCTTATCCGGATGACTTTGCCACGGTCGCCTTGTCGATGATGTGCCGACGCCCGGTCAAGTTTGTGGCCGATCGCATTGAGAGTTTCACCAGCGACATCCACGCCCGGCACCACCGCGTCACGGCCCGCATTGCCGCCAGCAAGGGCGGAGAGATCCTGGCTTTCGAGATGTACGACCTGACGGGCATTGGTCCGTACTCCATGTTCCCGCGCACCAGCGCGATCGAGGGCAACCAGGTGGTCAATTTGGTGGGCGGCCCCTACAAGCACGCCAACTACCGGGCGCATTTGGACGTGGTGTTCCAGAATAAGACGCCCACATGCCAGTACCGCGGGGTGGGCCACCCCATCGCCTGCGCCGTGACCGAAGGATTGGTCGACCAGGCGGCGCGGGCCATTGGCATGGACCCGCTGGAGTTTCGCAAGAAGAACGTGATTCCCGACGATGCGTATCCCGCCACTGGGGCCAGCGGCATCAAACTCGAAGTCTTGTCACATGAGGCCTGCCTGAACAAGATCGAGAAGATGATGGATTACCCACGTCTGAAGGCAGAGATTGCCCAGTTGCGTGAACAAGGCATTTACCGCGGCATTGGCTTTGCCACCCTGATTGAGCTGACCAACCCGAGTGCGGCCTTTTACGGGGTGGGTGGCGCGCGCATCGCATCTCAGGACGGCTGCACCATCCGTCTGGACCCCTCGGGTGCCATCAGCGTGAGCGTGAGCGTGGGCGAACAGGGCCAGGGCAACGACGGTATTTACCGACAGATTTCGGCGGATGGTGTCGGCGTTGACCTTGAAAAAGTGCGACTCGTCATGAGCGACACCGATGTGACGCCCTATGGCGGGGGCACTTGGGCCTCGCGCGGTGCGGGTGTGGGTGGTGAGGCGGTTTTGCTGGCTTCCCAAGCACTGCGCGCCAACATCCTCAAGTTGGCCGCTGTCATTCTCAAGCGCAGCGAGGCCGAATTGACCGTGCGCCGTGGCCATGTGGTGGACGCCCAGACGCTGGCGTCGGTGCTGGACTTTGCTGAACTTGGCCGCATCGCCTACTTCCGATCGGACCTTTTGCCCAATGATTTCACGCCCGAGCTGATGGTGACGCGCCACTATGCGCAGCGCGACTACCCCTTCATCTTCACCAACGGTGTGCAGGCCTCTTATGTTGAAGTGGACCCGGACACCGGTTTTGTGAAGCTGCTCAAACACTGGGCGGTCGAGGATTGCGGCCGCGTTCTCAACCCCAAACTCGTGGACGAGCAAATTCGCGGGGCCATTGTGCAGGGCATCGGCGGCGCGTTGTTTGAAGAGTGCCTGTACGACGATGAAGGGCTGATGCGCAACGCCAACATGGCCGATTACCTGGTGCCCATGAGTGGCGAAATGCCCGACATCGAGGTGGCGCATGTGCAGACACCCACGCGCAGCAGCCAGCTGGGGGCCAAGGGCGCAGGCGAGGCAGGCACTGCGGGTGCACCTGCTGCGGTCATGAATGCGATCAACGATGCTTTGGCGCCGTTCAAGGTCGAGCTCTGGTCGCAACCGATCACGCCAGAGAAAGTGCTGCGCGCTTTGGGTCGGGTGGCCTGAGCGCACTTCTGTGCGATCGGGAGGGGGCTTTTTTGAAAGCGCCCTTCAGCGGTTGACGTTCACCACCACCCGACCACGCACCTGCCCCGCCAAAATTTCTGCGCCCAGACCCACGGCGTCGGCCAGGCCCACTTCGCGCGTCATGCGTTCCAGTTGTGCGGTGTCCAGGTCTTGCGCCAAACGCGCCCAAGCGGCTTCGCGCACGGCACGTGGGGCCATCACGCTGTCGATGCCGGCCAAGGTCACGCCGCGCAAGATGAAGGGCGCCACGCTCGACGGAAAGTCCATGCCTTGCGCCAAACCGCAGGCGGTGACCACGCCGCCGTATTTCGTGCTGGCGCAGGCGTTGGCCAAGGTGTGGCTGCCCACGGTGTCCACCACACCGGCCCAACGCTCTTTGGCCAGCGGCTTGCCGGGGGCGCTCAGTTCGGCCCGGTCGATCACGTCGGCCGCACCCAGCTGGCGCAGGTAATCGGCTTCTTGCAGGCGGCCGGTGCTGGCCACCACGCGGTAACCCAGTTTGGCCAGCAGCGCAATCGCCACGCTGCCCACGCCGCCGCCTGCACCGGTGACCAAGATGTCGCCGCTGACGGGTGTCACGCCGTGTTTTTCAAGCGCCATGACGCACAGCATGGCGGTGTAACCGGCGGTGCCAATGGCCATGGCCTGGCGGGGCGTGAAAGCGGCAGGCAGCTTGACCAGCCAGTCGCCCTTGAGGCGTGCCTTTTGTGCCAAGCCACCGCTGTGGCTCTCGCCCACGCCCCAGCCGTTCAAAACAACGGGGTCACCCGCTTTGAACAGCGGGTGCTGGCTCTCGGTCACCGTGCCCGACAGGTCGATGCCGGGCGTGAGCGGGAACTTGCGCACCACCGGGCTTTTGCCGGTGATCGCCAGGCCATCCTTGTAGTTGATCGTGGAGTAATCGACTTGCACCGTCACATCGCCCTCGGGCAAGGCGCTGTCGTCCAGCGTTTTCAGGGTGCAGCGGTAACCGGCGTCGTCTTTGTTGATTTGAAGGGCTTGGTAGCTCATGGCTTGTCTCTTTTCAATTGGCAATGGGTGAAGTGTAGGAGCTGCACCCTGTCATGGGGTCTTTGTAGGAGCCGCACCCTGTGCGCGATCTCAGCATCAAGGGTACACAATCCATCGCGCACAGGGTGCGGCTCCCACAGGGTGGGGCTTCCACGGGAGAATCATTTGCGGTTGACCAACACAATGCCCACCGCCACCAGGCCCAGGGCCAGCAACATGGTGGCGGTGGCCGACTCGCCCAGCAGCAGCGTGCCAAACAGCAAGGCAAACAGCGGGGTCAAAAACACAAAGACGGAGATTTTAGTGGCGGGGTAACGCCCCAGCATCCACATCCAGGCCAGGTAGCTGGCAAAGGCACCGATCACGGTTTGCGCCAGCATCGAGCCCCAAGCCAGAGCGCTCCATTGCAAGTTCCAGCTTTCGCCCAAAGCCACAGAAAAGCCAGGCAAGACCACGGCGGTGGCGGCGATTTGGTAGAAAAGCAGCTTCTCGGGCGAGATGCGGGTGAGGTTGTTGGCACGGATAGACACCGTGGTCAGGCCCCACAAAGCCCCCGCCGTCAGGCCCAAGAAATCCCCCAGGGCGCCGTCCTTGCCCGCGCTCAAGCCCTCTCGCATGGCAAAGACCACCGCCACAAAAGCGCAGGCCAAGCCCAGCCATTGCAGGGGCCGCAGGCGCTCAGACTTCACAAACAAAGGCACAAAAGCCGCGACCCAAAATGGCGAGGTGTAGAGGAAGACCGTCAGGCGCGAGGCCGAGGTGTAGCGCAAGCCCAGGTAAATGCAGGCGAACTCGGCGGCAAACAAGCCACCGGCCAGCAGACCTGCCCACAAAGAGCCGTCGCGCTCAAACAAGCGAATGCCGCGCATCTGGCACCAAATCAGCAGCAACACGCATGCGCCCAGACAACGCAAGCTGGCCTGAAACAACGGCGCCACCTCGTCCATGATCGATTTGACCAGCACCTGCTGCAGGCCCCAAAACATGCAGCAGACCAACAAGGTGCCGACCGCCAGACCGTCCAAATGCGCTTTGCGTGAATTCATGGCGGACATTGTGCCGTGCCTCGGACCGTTGGCCTCAGGCGGCACAGTCGCCATGGTTCATCTGGGGCCCACGCGCAAAGGCCGAGGGTGCGCCATCCCGGCTGCGCACGCGTCATCCCGGACTTGATCCGGGACCCATGCTTTGCCCGATTTCAACGCACCAACAAGAGCGGCACTTTGCAATGCGCCAGCACCTGCGTGGCCACCGAGCCCATGATCAGGTTGCCCAGCGTGCCATGGCCGTGTGAACCCATCACCACCATGTCGAATTTGCCACTGTCGGCGGTCTTCGAAATGATTTCGCCCGCGTGCCCGACCTTGAACATGCTTTTGGCGTCGATGCCGTGGCGGGTCAAAAAGGCAGACACGGGGGCCAGCACTTTTTCGGCCTCTTCGCGTTGGTAGGTCTCGACCACTTCTTTGCCCACCACCGAGCGTGCGCGTGGCGGCAATTGGGGCTGCACGGTGATCAGGGTGTACTTGTTCGAGGGGCTGAACATGTCGTCGTGCGTGGCCAGGTAAGCCAGCATTTTTTTGGTGTACTCGCTGCCGTCAATGGCCAATAAAACTTTCATCAGGTGCTCCTTGAAACAGAGCCCTCAGCTTAACGGGCACATGCTGGGCATGTATTGACGCAAGTCAATTGTGAGTGCTGTTCTGGTGTCAAAAAGCAGGCCGGCGTGCAGGTCAAACCGCGATCAAGTGTGTGGGCTTGAACCGCACTTGCTCCCCCTTGTGTGCATAGCCCAGGGGGTTGGCCACGACTTGGCAGCCGTTGAGCGTGTAACGGCTGGGGCAATGCAGGTGGCCATGCAACCACCATTGCGCCTTGTGCAAAAAGCCATCGAGTCCGTTGCAAAAACCGGCGGTGCCGGGTGTGTGTCCGTAGCGCGGATCGGCGCTGTGCAGGCTGGGGGCAAAGTGCGTCACGACCACGGTGGGGCCGTCAAACGGTTCACGCAATGCGGCGCTCAACCAGTCCTGACACAACAGCGCTTGTTCGCGCATGCCCTCGGCCAGCCAGGGCTCGCCTGCGCGCTGTGTGCCGGTTTTGCGCAGGTAATGGTTGGCGGCTCGAAAGGCTTTGTGGCGCGCTTTGAGCTGGCGGGTGTAAGGGCTGTTCGGGTGGCTGAAGTGCGCCGGGATTTTGTCGGGCAGTGCTTGCCCTGCCAGTGGCCCCAGCGCGTCAAAGTCGGCCCACAGCGTGGTGCCCACAAAGCGCACCGTGCCCAACTGCACCACTTCACGCTCCAGCCAGGTGATGCTCAGCCGGACGCAGGTCTCTTGCAAGCGCTGGTGCGCGGTGTCGAAGTCCATGCCGTCGTACTCGTGGTTGCCGGGCACGAACAGCACCGGCGTGGGCCAGCCCTGCTGGGGCGAGAAGCGGCCCAGGCCAAAGTCGGTGTCGCCCGATGCGCTGAGGGCTGAATGGTTTTGGTAAGAACCAATGTCACCGGCCAGCACCAGCACGTCGGCACCGGGAGCGGGCGTGGGCATGAAGTCCGGGTTGCTCTCCAGGTGCAGGTCTGACAGCAGTTGGATGTTCATGGGCGGGTCTCGGGGTTGAAGGCCTGGCGCGCGACTTGCAGCAACTGCTCGCGCAGCCATTGGTGAGCGCTGTCGTGCTCCAGGCGGCGGTGCCACAAGGCTTCGACGTGCACGGGCGGCACATCAAAAGGCAACTCGCGCAGCACCAACTGCGCGGCCATGCCGGTGGTGGGCACAAAGTGGCGTGGCAGCACGGTGAGCAAATCGGAGTTGACCACGACCTGCCCTGCGGTGAAGAACTGGTTGACGGTGATCACGATGCGCCGCTGTTGGCCGATGGAAGCCAGGGCTTCATCGACAAAGCCGTAAGGCCTGCCCGAAAAGCTCACCAGCAAATGCCGGGCATCGCAGTAATCTTGAATCGTCAGCGGCTGTTCGGCCATGGGATGGCCTTTGCGCATCACACACACGTATTCACCGGCGTACAGGCGCTGGTGCTCAAAGGTCACGGCTTCGCCCGCTTGGGCACGGGCGGTCAAATCGGTGAGCACCGCTGGAAAGTAGCCCAGGGCCATGTCGGCGGCCCCTTCGCTGAGCAGGCGGCGCGGGTCGCGGGTGGTCAGCGGCACGACGCGCAACGAGACGCCGGGTGCTTCGGTTTGCAGCAGGCGGGCCAGACCGCCCATGAGTTCGGCCGCCGTGGCATCGGCCATGGCCAGCACCAAGGTGCTGCTGGCTTGGGCCGGCACAAACGGGCTGGGCACAATGGCTGCTTGCAGCTGGCGCAGGGCTTCGCTCACGCTGGGCCACAGGGCCAAAGCGCGTGGCGTGGGCTCGATGCCTTGACCGTGGCGGCGCACCAACTCGTCGTCCAGCGCATCGCGCAGGCGGCGCAAGGCGTTGCTGACGGCAGGCTGGGTGAGCGACAAATTGCGCGCCGCCCGGGTCAGGCTGCGTTCGGCCATGACTTCGTCAAAGACCCGAAGCAGGTTCAGGTCGAGGGTTCGAAAAGCGGCAGGGATGGGGGTGTTCATGGGGTGGCGAAGGTCAATCCATCACTCCCATGAATGATACACATCATCAATATAAAGTTGAACAATACTCGAGTAAACCCTAATATGGAGTCATAGTTTTAACAAACTTTGATTTTTAAAGTGTCAAAAAACCCCTTGAAAGGGAATGCAAAATGAACGCCAGCGCTGCCAAATCCGTTCTGGGCCAGATGCCCGCCACCACCGCCCAAGCCGCAACACCGGCCACCTCGGCCCAAACCTTGTCGACCTTGCTGCTCGCTGCCGGCGTGGCCGCCTGGGTTGTCATGGCCGACCAATGGATCGACGACTGGGCCCACACCCATGTGGTGGCTTCTTGGCTCGCTCTGTGGGCTGTGGCGGTGCTGGCCATGGCGACTTTGCGCGGCTTCACCCGCATGCTCGCGCAAAACCTGATGGCCGGCCTGGATGGCTGGTCGGCCCAAGTGGCGCGTCGCCGCTCGGACCAGCGCCTGTGGGCCATGGCCCAGAGCGACACCCGCATGATGCGCGACCTGCAGACCGCCATGGACCGTGACGACGCAGACAGCACGCCCGCCAAAGACACCAAGAACTGGATGAACCGCCGCGCTGCACGCATTGTCAACAGTGGCTTGCATTACATCTGAAGGCAAGGCCCTGACGGGCACCAGCCCCAACACCCGAACAAGGCCTCCTGCGGAGGCCTTTTTTCATGGCTTCTTGAGCTGTTGGTTCTGACGCGAGGCCAAATAGATGCCAGGCAGGATCAGGCCGGCACCCACAATGTGGTGCCAGCCCATGGGTTCACCCAAGACACCCCAAGCCGTCAGTCCACCGTACAAAGGACCGAGGTACAAACTGGCCGCGACGCGGCTGGCCCCAAGTATTTTTTGGCAAAAACCATAAGCCCAATAGGCCCCGATGCCCGGCACGAAGGCGGCCAGCAAGACCAGGCTTGTGGCGGTGTTTGACCAAGCCGGACGGTCAGGCGAGAGCCATTCGGCCACGGCAAACGGCAACAAAACCAAAGAGCCCCCCAACGCGGTGGTGGCCAAGCGGGCCGTGGCCCCGAGGGGGCTGTGCCATTTCTTGAGCAACAAGGCATAAGCGGCCCAGGCCACCATGCACAGCACGATCCAACCGTCTCCGGCCACCCATTGGACTTGGGCCAATGACAGCCATTGGCCTTGTACGACCACATGAAAGACACCCGCCATGGCGATCGCCACGCCGAAGGCCTGCTGCCAAGAAAAGCGCTCACCCAACCACAGCACGGCACCCAAGGCGATGAGCACGGGCGAGGCGGCGTAAATCAGCGCAATGTTGATGGCGGTGGTGGTCTGCGCGCCACGGTAAACCCAAGCGCCACAAATGAGCATGCCCAAGGCACCCAGCACCACATATTGCCAAGCGCATTGGCGGATGTTGTTTCGCTGACGCCAAATTTCCTGCCGTGCAATGAAGGCCAGCACCAAACCGGCCAAACCCCAACGGCCCAAAGCCAGCACATGCGGTTGCACGACGTCGGGTGCGGTGCGGGCGACCAGGTAATTGACCGACCACATGGCGGGCGTGATCCACAAAAGCCACAAGGCCAGGCGCTGGCGTGATGGCGGGCTTGTCAAAAAAGGCATAAGAAACAGGTTGTGCCGCCCAAAAAAACCGCCCCGGTTTTGGCCGAGGCGCTTGCAGGCCTTGGCCCTTGAGGGCGCGGTTGTCAGTCCACTTCAAGCCAGTTGGGCTTGCAACGCCACTTTGGTGTCCAACAAAGCCTGAGGCAGGTGGTAGGAAAGTTGGGCAAAGTGCTCGTCGTGCAACTTGAACTCGGCTTGCCAGGCGGCTTTGTCGATGTTGGTCACCGCCTTGAACTGCTCGGCGCTGAAGTCCAAGCCGGTCCAATTGATTTCGCCGTAAGTGGGGGCGATGCCGAACAGGGTGTTTTCGCCTTTGGCACGGCCTTCGAGGCGATCGATCATCCACTTGAGCACGCGCATGTTGTCGCCATAGCCGGGCCACACAAAAGCGCCGTCTTCGCCCTTGCGGAACCAGTTCACGCAGAACATGGCGGGCAACTTGTGGCCAGCGGCCTGGGCCTGCACCTGTGCCTTGGCACCGGTGTCCAGCCAGTGCTGGAAGTAGTCGCTCATGTTGTAGCCGCAAAACGGCAGCATGGCGAAGGGGTCGCGGCGCACCACGCCTTGCGCGCCAAAGGCGGCGGCGGTGGTCTCAGAGCCCATGGTCGCGGCCATGTACACGCCTTCGGTCCAGCTGCGCGCTTCGGTCACCAGCGGCACGGTGGTCGAGCGGCGACCGCCAAACATGAAGGCATCGATCGGCACGCCTGCAGCGTCGTCCCAGGCGGGGTCGAGTGCGGGGTTGTTGGTCGCGGCCACGGTGAAACGGGCGTTGGGGTGAGCGGCTTTGGCGCCGGTCTCTTTGGCGATCTGGGGGGTCCAGTCTTTGCCTTGCCAATCGATCAGATGGTCGGGCAGTTGGCCGGTGTCTTTTTCCATGCCTTCCCACCACACGTCGCCGTCGTCCGTGAGGGCCACGTTGGTGAAGATCACGTCCTTGTGCAGGCTCAGCATGCAGTTGGGGTTGGTCTTCATGTTGG
>JAIXRJ010000010.1 GCA_027485235.1 Comamonadaceae bacterium | reverse complement strand
GCACGCAAACCGGCCCCACGCACATCTTCAACCTGGGCCACGGCATCAGCCAATACACCCCGCCCGAGCATGTGACGGCGCTGGTCGAGGCGGTGCACAGCCATTCACGCCAACTGCGACAAGGCTGAATGCCCAACAGTCATAAAGAACAGCTCTCAAATGCAATTTAGTGAGAAATAAATGCGCTTGAAGGCTTGACTTATGCACAAAAACACAGCCCAACCGGGTTGGCCTCCCGCAAACCACAATACCCTCATGGATGGCAGGCCATTCGTGCAAGTCCTTGATTTATATGGATTTTTAAAAGCTGCCCATTGGATGGGCAATCCAGCGAAAGGCTTGATTTTCAAGGCTTGGCAGGCATCACGAGCCTGTTTTCCACAAAGTTATCCACAGTTTTTTGGGATGACTTTTAAAGCGCTTGAAAATCAACAACTTAGACCGGACTTGTAGAATTCTTGTGACCAAAAACATGGGCCAAGACCGCTAAAACCGCAAAAGATGTGAGCACCCACCACTGGATCGACGTTGCCGTCCAGACCCCCGCCCACAGCCAGATCGGGGGACTGCTGAGCTACCGCTGCCCGTTTGACGTGTTGACCGGTCAGCTGGTGCGCGTGCCGCTGGGCCAGCGCGAGGTGTTGGGCGTGGTGTGGGCTATTTCGGACACAGCCCCTGAAAACATGCCCGCCTCGGCGGTGCGTGATGTCACGGGCTTGCTGGCAGGTCTGCCGCCTTTGGATGCCGCTTGGCGTCAACTGGTCCAGTTCTCGGCGCAGTACTACCAGCGATCGCTGGGCGAAGTGGCCTTGTCGGCCTTGCCACCGCAGTTGCGCGATCTGAGCTCAGAGCAACTGGCACGCCGCCTGAAAAAGCAAGCCCAAGCAGCCGTCATCGAGCTCCGGCCGGGCTTGGCACTGTCGGATGAACAAACGGCGGTGCTGGCGCACATGCAAAGCCACAGCGGCCCTTTCTTGCTGTTTGGCAGCACCGGCAGTGGCAAAACCGAGGTCTACCTGCAAGCGGTCGAGCGCATGCTGCAAGCCGATCCACAAGCCCAGGCCCTGCTGATGGTGCCCGAGATCAACCTGACCCCGCAGCTCGAAGAGCGCGTCCAAGCGCGCTTTGGCGCGCAAGCCGTGGTCTCCATGCACAGCGGCATGACGCCTGCGCAGCGCCTGAAAGGCTGGCTGGCCGCGCACGCGGGCCATGCCCGCATCGTGCTGGGCACACGCATGGCCATTTTTGCGTCCATGCCGCATTTGAAACTGGTTGTGGTGGACGAAGAACACGACCCCAGCTACAAGCAGCAAGAAGGCGCCCGCTATTCGGCACGCGACTTGGCCGTCTACCGGGCTCGCCTGCAAAACGCGCAAGTGCTGCTGGCCTCGGCCACGCCCTCGCTGGAAAGCTGGCATCAGAGCCGTCCACCCGAAGAGGGTGGCCGCTATGTGCGCTTGCACATGCCCTCACGCATTGGTACCGGGCTGCTGCCCAAAGTGCGCCGGGTCGACATGAACCACCAAGCCAAAAAAGCCGTGCTGTCCGCCCCCTTGTTGGCCGCTTTGCAAGAACGCGTCGAGCGGGGCGAACAATGCATGCTGCTGCTCAACCGCCGTGGCTATGCCCCGGTGTTGCACTGCGCCGATTGCGGCTGGAAGAGTGAATGCAAACATTGCAGCGCTTTTCGCGTGTTCCACAAGATTGACCGCACCTTGCGCTGCCACCACTGCGGCCTGACCGAACGGGTGCCACGTGCCTGCCCCGAATGCGGCAACGCCGACATCGCACCCATTGGCCGAGGCACCGAACAATTGGAAGAGCACTTGGGTGAACTGCTGGGGCACGTCAAACGCCCCGATGGCTCACCGATCCGCATTGCCCGCATCGACGCCGACACCACGCGCCTCAAAGGTGCGCTGGAAAGCCAGCTGGCCAGCGTCCATTCGGGCGAGGTGGACATCTTGGTGGGCACCCAGATGATTGCCAAAGGGCACGACTTTCGCCGCATCACCCTGGTGGCGGCCATCAACCCCGACATGGCGCTGTTTTCCAGCGACTTTCGCGCGCCCGAGCGGCTGTTTGCCCTGCTGATGCAGGCGGCTGGCCGGGCTGGCCGGCAGGCCAGTCAAAGCGCCACCAGCGAGATGTGGGTGCAAACCTTTCACCCCGCACACCCGCTGTTCGAGGCACTCAAGAAGCACGATTACCCGGCCTTTGCCGCCAGCGAACTGGCCGATCGCACCGCCGCCCAACTCCCCCCCATCAGCCACCAGGCCCTGCTGCGCGCCGATGCCCGCAGCCAGGACGTGGCCCAAGGCCTGCTGAATGCCGCGCGCGAACAACTCGAAGCCCAACTGAGCACTGACCCCGCCACGGCCGATCTGGTGATGCAAGTGAGTCTTTACCCCGCCGTGCCCATGAGCATGCAGCGCGTGGCCGATGTGGAGCGTGCCCAGATGCTGCTGGAAAGCCCCAGCCGCATGGCCTTGCAGAAAATGCTCTGGCACCTGCACGGGGTGCTGCACCAGCTGCGCAGCCAGCCCGAGCACAAAGGCGTGATCCGCTGGCTGGTGGACGTGGACCCGCAGGCGATTTGAGTGTTTTGGCAGGGCAATCGCCCAACAGCTTTGGGCTCCCGCAAAGCGTGGGCCAAGTCATCGATACCGCTTGCCACGGCCCTGTAGGCGCTGAACTTGTTCGGCGATTGAAAGCCCAAGCTCAGGGCTTGAGCAAAGCCACCGCGCCCGAGAAGGTCAAAAACGCCACGGCGGTGGTGACCAAAATGATGCGGGCAATGCGCCCATTGTCGGCACCCAGCCGTTCGGCCAGCAAAGAGACATTGCTGGCACTGGGCAAAGCGGCCACCAGCACCATCACGGTCGCGGCCAGAGGGTCGATTTTGACCCCCCACTGCACCGCGGCCACCGTGGCCAAAAACACCAACAAGGGGTGAACCAGCAACTTGATCAGCGCCACCGGCAAATAGTCCCCTGCGCGCAAGGGCCCGTGAGGGCGCTCGTGTGCCAGCATTTGCGAGCGGGCCAGCACAGCACCAATGGTGAACAAGGCCACTGGCGAAGCCGCATCGGCCAGCAGGCCCACTGTTTTGGCGACCGGACCGATCGGTTCCAAGCGCCAAAATGAACATGCTGCACCCAACAAAATCGACCAAGGCATGGGGTTGCGGACCACACCAGCCAGGGCCTTTCGCGCTGCCCCGGCCACACCGTGCTCTCCAGCGGTGTCCATGCGGGACAAGGCCACACACAATGAACTGGTGATCACCATGTCCACCACGATGGTCACGATGGCGGGGCCCGCGGCGGTCGCGCCCAACAAAGCCACCAGCAAGGGCACCCCCATGAAGCCGGTGTTCGGAAAGGCTGCCACCAAAGCGCCCAAGGAGGCATCGTTCCAACGGATGCGGGCACTGAGACTGACCGCGATCGTGAACGCGACCATGATCAAGGCACACACCAAATACGTGAAGAACACCCCAGCATCCAGCAACTGTGCGATCGGTGTGCTGGCCCCAAAGCGAAACAACATGCACGGCAATGCAAAAAACAACACAAAACCATTGAGCCCGGGAATGGCCTCCAGCGGCAACAGCCCTTTGCGGGCAGCGGCATAACCGCACAACACCAGGGCAAAGAACGGAAATGTGATGTGCAAGACTTCTATCATGGCCTCATTGTCGTGCAGTCCTCAGGCCCCATGGGTCACACGACCGACACGAACCGCTTCACGGGTCACGGTCCCAAGTCAAGGCTCGGGGTCAGCCGACTGCCTGAACAGGCGGTCCAAGGGCCCAGACTTTGGCCGCTATGATGGTCAGCTTTGTCTTGATCCCAAGCACCCATGACTGCCGGTCTGAATTTCGCCCAACTTGAAGCCGTGAACTACGTCTCCGGCCCCTGCTTGGTGCTGGCGGGGGCGGGCTCGGGCAAAACGCGGGTGATCACCCACAAGATCGAGCGCCTGATCGATGTGGGGCTGGAGCCCCAACGCATCGCGGCCATCACCTTCACCAACAAAGCCGCCGCCGAGATGCGCGAGCGCGCCAAGCAGCTGATTGGCCGCGCCGCCAAAGATGTGCTGTTCTGCACCTTCCACGCACTGGGCGTGCGCATCATGCGCGAAGACGGCGCGGTGCTGGGGCTCAAGCCGCAATTCAGCATCATGGACGCCGACGATGTGACCAGCATCCTCAAGGACTGCGGCGGCACCACCGACGCGGCCACCGCCCGCCAGTGGCAGTGGACCATCAGCCTCTGGAAAAACATGGGCCTGAACGCCGAGCAGGCCGCAGCCCTTGCCCCCGACGACAACGCCCGTGTGATCGCCCGCATCATGGCGCTCTACCAAGAGCGTTTGAGCGCTTACCAGAGCGTGGACTTTGACGACCTGATCGGCCTGCCCCTGAAGCTGCTGGCCGAGTTTCCTGAGGTGCGCGAGCGCTGGCAGGCCAAGATGGGCCATGTGCTGGTGGACGAATACCAAGACACCAACGCCACGCAGTACGAGGTGCTGAAACACCTGGTGGGCGAGCGGGCGCGCTTCACGGCGGTGGGCGACGACGACCAGTCGATCTACGGCTGGCGCGGTGCGACGCTGGACAACCTCAAGCGTTTGCCGGTGGATTTTCCGCAGCTCAAAGTGATCAAGCTGGAGCAAAACTACCGCTCCACCAGCGCCATCTTGCGCGCCGCCAACCACGTGATCCAGCCCAACCCCAAGCTCTACCCCAAAACCCTGTTTTCGGAGCTGGGTGAAGGCGAGCCGGTACGTCTGATCGATGCGGTGAACGAAGAACATGAGGCCGACCGGGCGATTGCCCGCATCCAGTCGATTCGCAGCGGACATTCACTAGAGTCGAATCACCGCGAGTTCAAGGACTTTGCCATCCTCTACCGCGCCAACCACATGGCCCGCCCCTTTGAGCAAGCCCTGCGCCGCGCCAACATGCCCTACAAGGTGTCGGGCGGGCAGAGCTTTTTTGACAAGACCGAGATCAAGGACCTGTGCGCCTGGTTTCGGCTGTGGATCAACAACGACGACGACCCGGCTTTTTTGCGCGCCATCACCAGCCCCAAGCGCGGCATCGGCCACCAGTCGCTGGGGCAACTGGGCGCCTTTGCCACGCAATACAAGCTCAGCCTCTTCGAGGCCCTGTTTGCGGGCAGCCTGCCCAGCGCCGTGAATGCCCGAGCCGTCGACGGCCTGCACGAGTTTGGCCGCACCATCAACGACCTGGAACACCGCGCCCGCCACACCTTAGGCAAAACGGACGCGCTGGCATTTTTGATGGAATGGCTCAAGGAGATCGGCTACGAGTCGCACCTGTACGACGGCGAAGACAACGAAAAAGTGGCCAGCGCACGCTGGACCAACGTGCTGGAGTTTTGCGACTGGATGGCGGGGCGCTGCGGCGGCGAGATCGAAGACGCGACCGGGGCCCAGGCCACAGAAGTCAAAAACCTGCTGGATGTGGCGCAAACCATCTCGTTGATCTCCACCCTGAGCGAACGCGAGAAAGACCAGAACGTGGTCACACTGTCGACCCTGCACGCCTCCAAGGGTCTGGAGTGGCCGCATGTCACGCTGGTGGGCGTGAACGAAGGCTTGCTGCCTTTCAAATTGGGGGACGACGACACCACAGGTGGGGCCAACCAAGAGGACATTTTGCTGCGCCTGCAAGAAGAGCGCCGCTTGATGTACGTGGGCATCACCCGCGCCCAGCGCAGCCTGGCCGTGAGCTGGACCCAACGCCGCAAAAAAGGCCGCGAAACCGTGGCCGCGCTGCCCAGCCGTTTCATTGCCGAAATGCGGCTGGACGAAAACACCACCAAAGAAGACCCCCGCGAAAAACTCAAGGCGCTGCGGGCCGAATTTGCCCAGCGGGTGGCCAATGCGGCCGCAGAGGCCAAACCATGAGGCGATCTCTCCGACGGGTCATGGGGGTGGTCACCCTGGTCTGGGCAGGCCTGACCGCCTGCACCCAGGCCCCTGTGGCTGTGGGTTGCACGCCAGCAGAGATCACCACCGACCAGCTCTTGGGGGAATGGCAGGTGGAACTGGCCGGCTCCACGGGGGCATGGACTTTGGTGTTGCGCCCACACCCCGAACACCCAGGCAGCCTGCGAGGCGTCCTGATGCAAAAGCCCAGGCACTACGCGGTGGTGGCCGACCTCGAAGGCGGTGAGTTCACCCTGGAAGAGTCACACGATGGGCAACGCATCGAGGCCACTTGGCTGGGGCGAGTGGCCGCGGGCAGTTGCGGCAAGGTCTTGACAGGCGAGCGCCAGACCGGCGCGGTGGGGACAGCGCCGCAGCGCTTTGAGATGCGGCAAAGCGCCCCGCGCTGACGGCCCCCATTCGCACTGCTGTGGGTGCCCCCATGGAACAAGGCTGAACTGGGCACGCGCCCAATCAATACAATCCTCATCCTCGAACCTTGCCCCTGAACCTTTCTCCTGAACCCTGCACCCACCGATTGCCTTTGAAGGACCCCCAGAATGGACAACTACGCCACCCAACAGCGAAAGCCAGGCAAGCACCTGCTCGGTTTTGGCCTGGTGGTGGTTTTGCACCTTCTGCTTTTCTGGGCCATCCACTCTGGCTTGGCCCGCTCGGTCGTGACAAAAATCAAAGCGCCCGTCGAGGTCATCTTGCTGTCGGAAACCGTGCCCGACAAGCCCGTGCCGCCGCCGCCCAAACTGCCGCCACCACCCCAGAACCTGCCGCCAGCGCCAGCCTATGTGCCGCCACCAGCTTCGCCCGTGGCCAGCCCGATGCCGGCCCCCAACGCCGTAGCCGCAGTGACAGCCACGCCCCAAGCAGCAGCCCCCACTTCGCCTATTGCCAGTGCTGCCACTTCTGTGCCTTCACCAACCCCTGCGCCCGCGGTCAAGTCAGAATCTGTGCGCACCGCGGCCGTGGTGAACGCGGCCAACTGCGAAAAACCCGAATACCCCAGTGCCTCCCGCCGCATGGAAGAAGAAGGCACCGTGAGCCTGCGTTTTTTGGTGGGTGCAGATGGCAAAGTGATCCAGTCAGAGGTGGAAAAATCCTCCGGCTTCAAGCGCTTGGACGAAGCCGCCCGCGCCGGCCTGTCACGCTGCCAGTTCCGCCCAGCCTCGGTGGATGGCAAGCCCGAACAAGCCTGGGCCAGCATGCGTTACACCTGGCGTCTGGAATAAGACCAAGCCATTGCCCACACACTCTCAAGACCTCAGAGGAAACACCGTCATGTTCAAACCTTCTTTCAAACACATCACCGTCGCCAGTCTGTGGGCCAGTTTGCTGGGTGTCGGCACCACTTTGGCGCAAACTGCCGAATTGGCGGCCAGCGCCGTCCTTGAAGAAAATCCTTATGGCCTGAGTGCCTTGTGGGCGCAAGGCGATGCCGTGGCCAAAGGCACGCTGTTGATTTTGGTGCTCATGAGCATGGGTTCCTGGTATGTGATCTTCACCAAGTTCGCGGAACAGGCCAAGCTCCACAAGCAAGCCAAGGCCGCACAAACCACTTTCTGGAACGCCGACACGGTCGCGCAAGGCAAAGACACCCTGGAAGAAGGCTCGGCCTTCCGCTTCATTGCGGAAAAAGGCCTGGAAGGCGCCAGCAAGCACACCGGCCTGCTGGGTGCGATCGGTTTCAACGAGTGGGTCACCTTGAGCATCCAGCGTGCGATTGGCCATGTGCAAAGCCGCCTGCAGGACGGCTTGGCGGTGCTGGCCACCGTCGGCTCGACGGCCCCTTTTGTCGGACTGTTTGGCACGGTCTGGGGCATTTACCACGCCTTGGTCAAAATCGGCATGTCCGGCCAAGCCTCCATTGACAAAGTGGCTGGCCCGGTGGGCGAGGCCCTGATCATGACCGCCATCGGCCTGGCGGTTGCCGTGCCGGCGGTCTTGGGCTACAACTTCCTGGTGCGCCGCAACAAAGCCGTGATGGAACAGGTCAACGCTTTCGGTTCTGACCTGCACGCCGTTCTGCTCGGTTCGGCCAAGCGCTGATTGTCTTGAGCAACAGGAGCCCACATGGCCATGAACCTGGGTGAAGCCGATGACGACATCATCGGGACCATCAACACCACGCCCTTGGTGGACGTGATGCTGGTGCTCTTGATCATCTTTTTGATCACGATCCCCGTGGTGACCACCTCCATCAAGGTGGACTTGCCCCAAGAGAAAAACGTGGTGCGCGAGACCAAGCCCGAAAACGTGATCATCTCGGTGGACAAAGCAGGGGGCATCTACCTGTACGACACCAAGGTCAAGAACAGCACGGACTTGCTCGAACGCATGAAAAAATTCTCGGTGATGAAACCTCAACCCGAGGTTCAGATCCGGGGTGACGGCCAAAGTGATTTTGAGTCGGTGGGCCGCGTGATGTACGCGGTGCAGCGCGCCGGCATCACCAAGGTCGGCTTCATCACCGAGCCCAGCAACTGAAGGCGCAGAGCATGGGAATGAACGCAGGAACGAGTTCGAGTGACGAGCCAGAGGTCATGATCGACATGAACACCACGCCGCTGATTGACGTGATGCTGGTGCTTTTGATCATGCTGATCATCACGATCCCGGTGCAGTTGCACGCGGTGAATCTGGACATGCCGCAGCCCAACAACGCGACCCCCAAGACCGAGCCGGTGGTGGTCAGAATTGATGTGGACGCAGCCAGCGTGATCCATTGGAACGGCAAGCCGGTGGGCAGCCGTGCGGAGTTGGAAGCGAAGCTGGCAGGGGCATCGGCTCAACAACCGCAGCCGGAGTTGCACATCCGCTCGCACGCCAAGGCGAAATACGAGGCCACGGTCGCCGTGATGGCCAGCGCGCAGCGCCTTGGCCTGAACAAGTTGGGGATTTTGGGTTCAGAGCAGTTTGCCAACTGAAAGGGCTGCTTCGGCCGGGCCATGAAAAAACCCGCCGAGGCGGGTTTTTTCATGCTTTGAGTGACCCTCAATCGGCGTATTTGCCGGCCGCGTCCACGGCGATTTTGATCTTGGCCATTTCGGCGGTCACAAATTTCTTGTGCTCCGCAGGATTGGTTCTGTTGTCGGTCACCACCAGAGCGCCCAGGCCTTCGTTCTTTTTGATGAACTCAGGGTCTTTCAGCGCTTTCTGCAAGGCCTCGTTCAAGGTTTTGGTGATGGCTTCGGGTGTGCCTTTGGGGGCGTACAAACCATGCCAGATGGTCAGGTTGAAACCTTTGAGGCCCATTTCTTGCAAGCTGGGGTAGTACTTCAGCACAGGGTGGGTGCTCAAGGGTTTGGCGGTGGTCACCGCAAAAGCCTTGACACGGCCGGATTCGATTTGCTGGGTGGTGTTGGTGGTTTGGTCACACATCACGTCGACCTGGCCGCCGATCAGGGCGGTCATGGCCGGCGCAGTGCCGCCAAACGGGATGGTGGTCATCGCGTCTTTGGACTGCAAGGTGGATTGCCAGAGCAGGCCGCACAGGTGCGAGGCCGAACCCAAACCCGCGTGGGCAATGTTCAGCTTGCCAGCGTTGGCGCGGATGTAGTTTTCAAAGTCGCGGTAAGTGTTGGCGGGCAACTGGGGCTTGCCGATCAAGGTCATGGGCACGTCGTTGACCATGCCCAAGTATTCGAAGTCTTCCAGGGGTTTGTAAGCCAGCTTGCGGTACAAGGCGGGGATGGCGGCCATGCCAATGTGGTGCAACAACAAGGTGTGGCCATCGGGGTTGGCTTTGGCGACTTTGTTCGCGCCGATCGTGCCGCCCGCGCCAGCCGCGTTTTCCACCACAAAGTTGCTGCCGGGCACATGTTTGCGCATGGCTTCGGCCAAATCGCGCGCCACGCGATCTGTCGGGCCGCCTGCGGTGAAGGGCACGACGATGCTGATGGGCTTGCTGCCGGGATAAGCTTGGGCTTGCACGCCCACTGCCACTGCGGCCAAAGCCGCCATTGCGAACCATTGTTTCATTTGAGCACTCCAAAAAAAGTAGCCACAGTGTAAGACCAGGCCGATAACCTGTTCATCCCGGGTATTACGTCGCAATTGCCCTTTGGGGCTGGCTGCACGCCAAGCCAGGGCGGACTCACTGGTAACTGCGGGCGTCTTCGATGACTTTGCCGTCGTTGGCCAAACTGCCTGTGGCCACCAAAAGCACCTCGCTGCGCAGTTTGGTCACCTCGCGCACGGCCTCTGCCAAGCGGGCTTTCAAGGCCTCGTCTGTGGTGTTGGCGGTTTCAACCCGCAAAGCCATCTGGTCGTTGGCCATTTCGCCGGTGACCACCAAGCGGGCTTTGCCCACTTCGGGAAAGCGTTTCACGATCTCTGCGACTTGACCGGGGTGCACAAACATGCCGCGCACCTTGGTGGTTTGGTCGGCCCGGCCCATCCACCCCTTGATGCGCTGACCGGTGCGGCCTGTGGGGCAAGTGCCGTGCAAGATGGCCGACAAGTCGCCCGTTCCGAAGCGGATCAAAGGGTAATCGGGGTTGAGCGTGGTCACCACCAATTCGCCCACTTCGCCTTCGGGCACTGGGTCGCCGGTGCCGGGGCGAACGATCTCGACGATCACCCCCTCGTCCAGCACCAAGCCTTCGCGGGCAGCCGTTTCGTAGGCGATCAGCCCCAAGTCGGCGGTGGCGTAGCACTGGTAGGCGGCCACGCCGCGCTCGGCCATCCAGTCGCGCAAGCTGGGTGGAAAAGCCTCACCGGAAACCAGGGCCTTGGTCACGCTGGGCAAAGCGACGCCCTGCTCGGCGGCTTTTTCAAGGATGATTTTGAAGAAGCTCGGTGTGCCGATGTAACCGGCTGGCTGCAATTCGGCCATGGCGGCCACTTGTTGTTCGGTCTGTCCAGTGCCACCCGGAAACACGGTGCAACCCAGCGCATGCGCACCGGTTTCCATCATCGAGCCGGCAGGCGTGAAGTGGTAACTGAAACTGTTGTGGATCAACTCGCCCGAGCGAAACCCTGCGGCAAACATGGCACGCGCCATGCGCCAGTAATCGCCCCGGGTACCTTCGGGTTCGTAGATCGTGCCGGGACTGGCGAACACACGGGTCATGCCTTGGCCAAAACCCAGGGCACTGAAGCCACCAAACACATCGCCGCCTGCAGCACGGGCGGCTTTTTGGCGCGCCAGCAATTCATGTTTGCGGACCACAGGCAATTGGGCCAGTGCAGCGCGGCTGTTCACGCGGGCGGCATCCACGTCCTGAAGCAAGTCAGCAAAGGCCGGGGCCTTGGCTTTGGCGTGGGCGATTTGGGCGGGCAAAGCGGCCAACAAAGCGGCTTCACGGACTTCGGGGGCGCGCGTTTCCGCGGCATCAAAATGCTGAGACATGGGGTCTTTCTGTGGGACTGCAGGACGTTTGAACGGGATCTCTGGCGAGATCAAGCCAGCCATCGCTTGCGGCGCTTGTAGCTCTTCACGTCCTTGAAGCTCTTGCGCTCCCCGCCGCCCATGCCCAAATAAAACTCTTTCACGTCTTCGTTGGTGCGCAGGTCTTCGGCCACGCCGTCCATCACGATGCGACCCGACTCCATGATGTAGCCGTAGTCGGAATATTTGAGCGCCATGTTGGTGTTTTGCTCAGCGATCAAAAAGGTGACTTTTTCTTTCTCGTTCAAGTCTTTGACGATGTTGAACACCTCTTCCACAATTTGGGGCGCCAGCCCCATCGAAGGCTCATCGAGCAACATGACACTGGGGTTGGTCATCAGGGCGCGGCCAATGGCGCACATTTGCTGCTCGCCACCGGAGGTGTAGGCGGCTTGCGAGCTGCGGCGGGTCTTCAGGCGCGGAAAATAGGTGTAGACCTTGTCCAGGTTGGCGGCAATTTCACCCTTGTTGGTGCGGGTGTAGCTGCCGGTCAGCAGGTTGTCTTCGATCGACAGGTGGGCAAAGCAGTGCCGCCCTTCCATGACTTGCACCACGCCCCGGTTGACCAGGTCAGCGGGCGAGAGGTTCTCGATGCGCTCACCACGCAGTTCAATGCTGCCTTTGGTCACATCCCCGCGCTCGCCCTTGAGCAAGTTGGAAATCGCGCGCAAGGTGGTGGTTTTGCCCGCGCCGTTGCCGCCCAACAAAGACACGATGCCTTGCTCGGGCACCTGCAGGGACACGCCCTTGAGCACCAAAATGACGTGGTTGTAAATGACTTCGATGCCGTTGACGTTCAGAACAATGTTTTTGTCGCTCATGGACTGTGCCTTTTCTCTGCGCTGGGGTTCAAGCCAAATGGAACCGCTGCACGCAAGGGTTTCATTTGGTCTCTTCGGTCAGACAGCGGCTGGCGGGCAAAAGCCCGCAGCCACTGAACACCTGCCGCTTGCGCGGCAGGTGGGGTTCAGATCAAGACTGGCAATCCGCAGGGGAGCGGCGCGTGATCTTCTTCTCGGCGGCGTACTTGTCGGCAGCCGCTTTCACCATGGGCTTGATGATCTGCTCATCGGCCTGCATCCAGTCGCTGCTGAACTGCCACTTGGCGCCGTCCCATGTGTGGATACGGGCCCAGTTGGCGCCCATGTGGTCGGCACACGAGGTGGAGATGGGGCGCAACACACCCTTGAAGCCCAAAGCATCGAGCTTGGGCTGGGTCAGGTTCAGGTTTTCATAACCCCAACGTGCTTGCTCGCCGGTCATGACTTTGCCCTTGCCGTATTTCTCTTGGGCTTGGCGAACCCCTTCGACCGCGAACATGGCGCTGAACAAGCCGCGCATGTAGAGCACTTCACCCACTTCGTCTTTGGGGCCCGTGCCTTGGTTCTTGGCGTGCAACTTCTCCAGCACCTCTTTCACAACGGCGGAGCCTTTTTCGGTACCGTGCTGCATGGTGATGGCGTTGTAGCCTTTGGCGCCCATGCCGATGTCTTTCACATCAGGCTCGGCACCGGCCCACCACACGCCCCAGATGTTTTCACGGGGGTAGCCGGTGGCTTGCGCTTCTTTGAGCAAGGTGGAGTTCATCACGCCCCAACCCCAGTTGACGACGTAGTCCGGGCGGCTCTGACGGATTTGCAGCCAAGTCGACTTTTGCTCCACGCCCGGATGTGTCACAGGCAACAGGCTCAACTTGAAGCCGTGCATGGCGGCGCGCTCTTGCAAGATTGGAATGGCTTCTTTGCCAAACGGGCTGTCGTGGTAGACCAAGGCGATGTGCTTGCCTTTGAGCTTGTCGACACCACCGGCCTTTTTGCCGATGTCCTGGATGATCACGTCACCGGCCACCCAGTAGGTGCCTGCGAGCGGGAAGTTCCACTTGAAAACGCCGCCGTCAGCCGATTCGCTGCGGCCGTAACCTGCGGTGATCAAGGGGATCTTGTCGCCAGGGGCTTTTTCGGTCAGGGCGAAGGTGATGCCGGTGGACAAAGGCTGGAACACGGTCGCGCCGCCGTTCTTGCCCTTCAGGCGCTCGTAGCACTCCACGCCACGGTCGGTGGCGTAGCCGGTTTCGCATTCTTCAAACGACACCTTCACGCCGTTGATGCCGCCGCGGGCATTCACCAGCTTGAGGTAATCGACATAGCCGTTGGCAAACGGCACGCCGTTGGGCGCGTAAGCACCGGTGCGGTACACCAGCACGGGGAAAAACTGCTCTTTGCTTTGGGCCGTGGCCACGGTGCTGACCAGCGCACTGGCAAGGCCAGCAGCCGCCACCGTGGTGGCCAAGACGAGTTGACGAAGCTTCATGGTTTGTCTCCTGTTAAAAAAGTTGGAAGCACTGGGAAAAAACACCTTAAAAATCAATGCGGAAAAAATCAATGGGGGAAGGGCCACAGGCGCAGCTTTTGTTTGGCCACCGACCACAGTTTGGCCAGGCCATGCGGCTCCACAATCAGGAACCACACAATCAGGGCGCCAAAGATCATGAACTCGGTGTGCGAGACGGCTGCAGTCGAAATGCTCACCCCCACCAGGCCACCGGCCCAAGGGAGGAACTGGTTCAGGAAAATCGGCAAGATCACGATGAAAGCGGCACCGAAGAAACTGCCCATGATGGAGCCCATGCCCCCGATGATGACCATGAACAGCAATTGAAAGGAACGGTCAATCGAGAAAGCTGCAGGCTCCCAAGACCCCAGGTGCACAAAGGCCCACAAAGAGCCGGCCACCCCCACAATGAAGGAGCTGACCGCGAAGGCGGTGAGCTTGGCGTACACAGGGCGAATGCCAATGACGGCCGCGGCCACGTCCATGTCGCGAATGGCCATCCACTCACGGCCAATCGCACTGCGCACCAAATTTTTGGCCAACAAACCAAACACCACCAGAAAAGCCAGGCAGAAGAGGTATTTCTGCAAGGGTGTGTCAATCGGCATGCCCAGCACGTTCAGGTTGGACACCGACACCGAGCCGGAGGCGTTGTTGTTGGTGAACCAGCCCACGCGCAGGAAAGCCCAGTCGCAAAAGAACTGCGCCGCCAAAGTGGCCACCGCCAAATAAAGGCCTTTGACGCGCAAGCTCGGAATGCCAAAAAACACCCCTACCAAGGTGGCAAAAAAGCCCCCGGCCAACAAGGCCACGATCAGCGGCATGCCCTCAATGCGGATGTAGGTGTTGTAGGCCATGTAAGCCCCCACGGCCATGAAGGCCCCTGAACCCAGCGAGATCTGACCGCAATAACCCACCAGAATGTTCACCCCCAAAGCCGCCAGCGACAAAATCAGGAAGGGGATCAAAATGGCCCGAAAAATGTACTCGTCGGCCCAAAAGGGCACCCCCACAAAGGCAAAGGCGATCAGCGCCAAAATGAGCCAACGGTCTTGCGCGATGGCAAAGATCTGCTGGTCTTTGCGGTAGGAGGTCTTGAACTGACCGTTTTCTCTGTAAAACATGCTGTCTCTCCTTACACGCGGTCGATGATTTTTTCGCCGAACAAGCCTTGCGGACGGAACAGCAAGAACACCAAAGCCAGCACATACGCAAACCAAATCTCGATGCCACCGCCCACATAGGGCCCCAGGTACACCTCGGACAATTTCTCACCCACACCAATGATCAGGCCGCCAATGATGGCGCCCGGTACCGAGGTCAAGCCACCCAAAATGATCACCGGCAAGGCTCGCAAAGCCACGGTGGTCAAAGAGAACTGCACGCCCATCTTGGAGCCCCAGATGATGCCGGCCACCAAGGCGGTGATGCCGGCCACAAACCAGACGATCACCCAAATGCGGTTGAGCGGGATGCCAATCGACTGTGCGGCTTGGTGGTCATCGGCCACCGCGCGCAGGGCGCGGCCAGTGCCGGTTTTTTGAAAAAACAGCGACAACACCACCACCAGCAAAGCCGCAATACAAGCCGCATAAACGTCTTCCAGGTTGACCAAGACGCCGCCAGGGAACACCGAGTCCAACAAGAACACCGGGTCTTTGGGCATGCCCACATCGATCTTGTAGATGTCGCTGCCAAAAATCGTTTGGCCCAAACCATCCAAAAAGTAGGTGATGCCCAGCGTGGCCATCAGCAAGGTCACGCCTTCCTGGTTGACCAGGTGGCGCAGTACCAAGCGCTCAATCAGCCAGGCCAAGACAAACATGACCGCAGCTGCCAAAACAAAAGCGATCAGGTTGCCCCAAAACTTGCCTTCAATGCCCAACCAGCCGGGCACCCATTCGGCAAAACGGGCCATGGCCAGAGCGGCAAACAACACCATCGCGCCTTGTGCGAAGTTGAACACACCCGAGGCCTTGAAAATCAACACAAAACCGAGGGCCACCAGCGCATACAGCATGCCGGCCATCAGACCGCCCAAAAGGGCTTCCAGAAAAAATGCCATGTCTTGTTCTCCTCAGTGGCTGGTGCCCAGATAGGCACTGATCACTTCTTCGTTGTTGCGCACTTCTTCGGGCGTCCCGTCGCCGATTTTTTTGCCGTAGTCCAGCACCACCACGCGGTCCGAGATGTCCATCACCACGCCCATGTCGTGCTCGATCAGCACGATGGTGGAGCCGAACTCGTCGTTCACATCCAGAATGAAGCGGCACATGTCCTGCTTTTCTTCCATGTTCATGCCGGCCATCGGCTCGTCAAGCAGCAGCACTTGCGGCTCCATGGCCAGGGCGCGGCCCAGATCGACCCTTTTTTGCAAACCATAAGGCAACTGGCCCACCGGGGTTTTGCGAAAGGCCTGGATCTCCAGAAAGTCGATGATGTGCTCGACGAACTCGCGGTGCTGCTCTTCCTCGCGCTGGGCGGGGCCAATGCGCAGGGCCTGCAAAAAGAGGTTGCTCTTGATGTGCAAATTGCGGCCGGTCATGATGTTGTCGATCACGCTCATGCCCTTGAACAAAGCCAAGTTTTGGAAGGTGCGGGCAATGCCCATCTCAGCCACCTGGCGGCTGTTCATGTGGTTAAACTTTTGGCCACGGAAAGTGATCGAGCCTTCTTGCGGCGTGTACACGCCGTTGATGCAGTTGAGCATCGAGCTCTTGCCCGCGCCGTTGGGGCCGATGATGGCGCGCACTTCGTGCTCACGGACGTTGAAGGAAATGTCGGTCAGCGCCTTCACGCCACCAAAACGCAAACTGATGTTGTGGACGTCCAGAATGACGTCGCCGATTTTCTTGCTCATGCTGCAGCCTTCACAGGTGTGAACGTCTTGGCCTCGGCAATCTTGAGCGTGGCACTCACGCTGCCGGTGCGGCCATCTTCAAACTTCACGACGGTCTCGATGTACTGCTCGGTTTTGCCTTCGTACAGGCCATCCACCAGTGGTTTGTACTTGTCAGCAATGAAGCCCCGGCGGACCTTGTTGGTGCGGGTCAATTCGCCGTCATCGGCGTCCAGCTCTTTGTGCAAGACCAGAAAACGGCTGACCTGGCTGCCGGCCAACAAGGCGTCTTGGGCCAGGTCGGCGTTGACCTTTTCCACACACTCCTGGATCAGTTGGTAAACCTCGGGCTTTTGCGCCAGATCGGTGTAACCGGCATAAGGCAAGTTGCGGCGCTCGGCCCAGTTGCCCACGGCGTCAAAGTCGATGTTCAGCATCACACACACTTTGTCGCGCTGGTCGCCGTAAGCCACCACCTCTTTGATGTGCGGGAAAAACTTGAGTTTGTTTTCGACGTATTTGGGTGCGAACATGGCGCCGTCGTTGGCGCCGCCTTGAATTCGACCCACGTCTTTCACGCGGTCGATGATCTTCAGGTGACCGTGCGAATCGATGAAACCCGCGTCGCTGGTGTGGTACCAGCCGTCGGCGGTCAGCACCTCGTCGGTGGCTTGTTGGTTTTTGTAATAGCCCTTGAGCAAGCCAGGCGACTTGACCATGATCTCGCCGTTGTCAGCGACCTTGATTTCCACACCCTTGCACGGCACACCCACGGTGTCAGCGCGCGCTTCATTGTCAGGCTGCAGGCACACGAACACGGCGGTTTCGGTGGAGCCGTAGAGCTGCTTGATGTTCACGCCGATCGAGCGGAAGAAGGTGAACAGGTCGGGGCCAATCGCCTCGCCCGCGGTGTAGGCCACGCGCACACGGCTGAAACCCATGTTGTTGCGCAAAGGGCCGTAAACCACCAGATTGCCCAAGGCGTAGACGCAACGGTCCATGAAGCCCACTGACTGGCCGTCCATCAAGGCCGGGCCGACTTTTTTGGCCAGGCCCATGAAATAGTGGAACAGCCGTCGCTTCAAGCTGCCCGCGTCTTCCATGCGGATCATCACGCTGGTGAGCATCCCCTCGAACACGCGGGGCGGCGCGAAATAATAGGTCGGGCCGATTTCTTTCAGGTCGATGCTCACCGTGCCCGAAGACTCGGGGCAGTTGACCACGTAACCACACACCAACCACTGCGCGTAACTGAAGATATTCTGGCCAATCCAAGCGGGCGGCATGTAGGCCAACACGTCTTCGGCGTTGGTCAGCTTGTCAAACTCAGCGCCGGCATCGGCACGGTCAATCAAGGAGCTGTGCGTGTGCACCACGCCCTTGGGGTTGCCGGTGGTGCCCGAGGTGAAGAACATCGCGGCCACATCGGTGTGGGCGGCTTTGTCCACCTCTTGTGCATAAAACTGGGGGTGTTGCTTGGCGAACGCGGCGCCTGCCGCGATCAGTTCATCGAGCGCCCCCAAACCGTTTTCGCTGTATTTGCGCAGGCCGCGGGGGTCGTCGTAATAAATGTGCGTCAGCTGCGGGCACTGCTCACGCACTTCGAGCATCTTGTCGACCTGCTCCTGGTCTTCCACCACACAAAAGCGCACTTCGGCGTTGGTGATCGGGAACACGCACTCGGCAGCAGCGGCATCTTGGTAGAGCGGTACCGGAATCGCGCCCAGCGACTGCGCGGCCAGCATGGTGGCATAGAGGCGCGGGCGGTTGGCGCCCACCACGATCAGGTGCTCGCCGCGCTGCAAACCCGCTTGGTGCAAACCGCAGGCAATGGACTCGACCAACTGCGACAAGGCGGCCCAGCTGGTGGCCTGCCAAATGCCGTAGAGTTTCTCGCGCAGTGCGGGCGCTGTGGGGCGCTCGGCAGCGTGCTTGAGCATCAAACGGGGAAACGTTGTGTGCATGAACGGACGGTCTCCAAAACGGTGCATTGGACGCAATGCGAGGGAACTTGGAGGCGATCCTAGGCATTCGTTTGACGCCAAGTTGTCGTTTGGACGACAATTCAGGGAAGACCCCTAGCCCAACAACCGTCTGCTGGCACACCCACAAACACCATGGCCTCAGAAAACAGCGTTCACCAGCGCCGCCGCGCGCCCACCCCGGCCGAACTGCAGGACATCCCCTGGCTGGGTTTGCTGCGCCCCGAAGAGCGCCTGCAAATCGTGCCGCAACTGGTGGTCAGCGACCCCCAGACCGGCGACCATGTGTGCCGTGTGGGCCGCCCGGTGACGTATTGGTTTGGCGTGATTTCGGGCCTGCTGAAAATGAGCACCGACAACGCCAGTGGCCAGACCATGACCTTCACTGGCGTACCCCCTGGCGGCTGGTTTGGCGAGGGCACGGCCCTCAAACGCGAGGTCTACCGCTACAACATCCAGGCCCTTCGCCCCAGCGTGGTGGCAGGGATGCCGCTGGACACCTTCCATTGGCTGATCGATCACTCCTTGGGCTTCAACCGTTTCATCATGCAGCAGCTCAACGAGCGCCTGGGCCAATTCATCGCGGCGCGTGAAATGGACCGCATGACCAACCCCGAACTGCGCATGGCCCGCCACTTGGCGGCCTTGTTCAACCCGGTCTTGTTCTCGGGGGTGGGCGAAGTGCTGCGCATCACCCAACAAGAGCTGGCCTACTTGGTGGGCTTGTCGCGTCAACGCGTGAACGAGGCGCTGCACGTACTCGAAGCGCGCCAGCTCATTCGGGTGGAATACGGCGGGCTGCGCATCCTGGATTTGCAGGGGCTGCGCACCGCTTCTTTTTGAGCCGCTCACACGGGGCAGCCACTGATGCAGCACCTTGGTGTTTGAATTTTTATCATGCGGCTGTTTGTGTTGCTGAATTCAACACGGTAAGCAAGGCGATGGTCTGAAGGGCGTGTGCCACGTCCATCGCGCGCAGGGCGCAGCTCCCACATGGGCTTGGGTGTTGGGATCGTGGGAACAGCACCCTGTGCGCGATTTTGCGCAAACGGCAACCTTGGCTCGCTCAGGGGACGGCTCAGGCCCTGTGCGTTCTCAGCCCTTTGTGAAGTCTTCTGAAGGTCGGATCCAGCATCCGAGTCATTTGGGCGACCAAAAACACCTTGTCCTCAGCATTTACCCTGTGTTCGCAGGAATTTGCCACCGATACGCTCACGCCTGTTCATTCCTCAACACCTCAGGAGTTTTTTGATGTTCAAGAAAATAGCAGTGTGCGCCGCCGTTTTGTCGCTCGGCATCGGCCAAACCATGGCCCAAACAGCCGCCCCCGCCGCGCCGCCTCCAGCATGGAAGCAAGGCATGCCCGCCGAAATGGCCAACTCCACTCTCGCGCCCTTGCCTGGCAAACTCACCGTCACCCCGGCGGCTGACATTCCCCTGAACAAACTCAAGTTGCCACCGGGCTTCAAGATCGAGATTTGGTCCACCGGCACCCCTGGCGTCAGAGCCATGAGCCGCGGCGAGAGCGGCAAGATTTACGCCGGCACCCGCGGCCTGGGCCGTGTTTATGAAATCAGCGACAACGGCAAAGAGCGCACCAGCCGCGTGTTGGTGGACAAGTTGGCACAACCTGCTGTCACCATGCACAAAGGCTCTTTGTACGTCATGGCCATCGACAAAGTGCTGCGCTATGACGGCATCGAAGCCAACCCCAACGCGCAGCCCGTGGACATGACCGCGGCCTTCAAACTGCCCCCGCTGCAACACCACAACTGGAAATACCTGAGCTTCGGTCCAGACGGCAAGCTGTATGTGCCCTTTGGCGCACCTTGCAACATCTGCGAGCCTGGTGCTGAGTACGCCCAAATTCGCCGCTACAACGCCGACGGCTCGGGCATGGAAGTGATCGCCACCGGCGTGCGCAACACCGTGGGTTTTGACTGGCACCCCGTGACCAAAGAGCTGTGGTTCAGCGACCACGGCCGCGATTGGATGGGCGATGACACCCCCGATGACGAACTCAACCGCATGTCCAAGACCGGTTTGAACTTCGGCTTCCCCTATTGCCACGCCAATGGCGTTGTGGACCGGGACATCAAGAAAGACAAGCCTTGTGATGGCGTGACCTTGCCGGTCACCAACATGGGCCCCCACGCTGCCGTCATGGGTGTGACTTTTTACACCGGCAACATGTTCCCGGCCGAGTACAAAAACGCCCTGTTTGTGGCCCGCAAAGGCTCTTGGAACCGCACCAAGAAATTAGGCTTTGATGTGTCCCTGGTCAAGACCGATGCCGAAGGCAAAAACGCCCAAGTCACACCTTTCTTGACCGGCTTTAAAGACGATGCAGACGACAGCTTCTGGGGTCGCCCCACTTACATGCTGCAAATGCCCGATGGTTCGATGCTGGTCTCTGATGAGCAACTGGGCGCCATCTACCGCATCTCGTATGCCAAGTAAATGTGCCGCCCGGGCCAGGGTGCTGGTGACAGCGTCCCTGGTCCTGACCACGGCTTGGCTGCCCTGGCCCGTGCTGGCGCAAGCCGCCGTACAGGGCAGGGCCGTGGCCAATGCGAATGTCAAGGCCCCTGAGCGCGCCGCCCTGTGCATGGCCTGTCACGGCCCACAGGGGGTTTCGCAAATCCCCAACATTCCGTCTTTGGCCGCCCAGCCCAAAACCTATCTGGAAAACAAGCTGGTCCTGATCCGCGAAGGCCTGCGAGAGATCGCCGCCATGAAGGGCACGCTGGACGGGGTGCCCGACACCGAATTGACCGCTTTGGCGGTGTATTTTTCAGCCCAAGTCGCCCCCAAGGCCACAACGGCCAAACGAGACCTGCCCAGCTTCCAACGCGGCCAGGAACTGGCCAAAAGTGCCCTGTGCGGCACTTGCCACTTGCCCGACCACCGTGGGCGCGACCAGGTGCCGCGCTTGGCCAGCCAACACGAAAGCTACTTGCGCCAAGTGATGCAGGAATACCGCGACAACCCCGGCCCGGGCCGAGACACCGTCATGGCTGCAGCGCTGTATGGCATCAACGATGCGCAAATCAAGGATCTGGCGCACTTTTTCGCGCGCAGCCCTTGATGCATGGTGGAGGATGCATTGCGCCCAGGGCGCTGCTCCCACACCACAGCAATCCCCTGCTCCCACATCCTCTGGCAAGCCCAGCCCACAAAAAACAGCGGACAATCAGGCAACTTCTTTTTCCCTTGGTTTGCCCATGACCCAGCCCCCGGCTTTCAAACGCGCCCCCCGCCCCGAAGGGAAAGGCGAAGCCGCCGCACCCAGCGCTACCTCGCGCCTGAACAAACGCATGGCCGAGCTGCGCATGTGCTCGCGCCGCGAAGCCGACGCCTGGATCGAGCAAGGCTGGGTCAAAGTCAACGGCCTGCCTGCCAGCATGGGCCAACAAGTCACGCTGTCGGACCGCATCACCATCGACAAAGCCGCCGAGCAACAACAAGACCGACAAGTGACTATTCTTTTGCACAAGCCCATGGGCTTTGTGAGCGGCCAAGCCGAAGACGGGCACGAGCCTGCCATCACCCTGATCAACCCGCGCAGCCACTGGGGCGGCGACCCGTCCAAACTGCGTTTCACCCCGCCGCATCTGCGCGGTTTGGCTCCGGCCGGGCGTCTGGACATCGACTCCACCGGTCTGCTGGTGCTGACGCAAGACGGCCGGGTGGCGCGCCAGTTGATCGGCGAAGACTCGGCGATGGAAAAGGAATACCTGGTGCGCGTGGCCTACACCGGCCAAGAAAACACTGCAGCCGCTACAGCCGCCTCCGCCACCTATGGCGGCAAAGCCAATCAGCTGACTGTGATTGGCGACTTCGACCGGGTCAGCGCCAACGTGCAAGCCGTGTTTCCCAAGGTACTGCTGGAGCGTTTGCGCCACGGTCTGAGCCTGGACGGCAAACCCCTCAAACCCGCCAAGGTGGACTGGCAAAACCCCGAACAGCTGCGCTTTGTGCTGACCGAAGGCAAAAAGCGCCAGATCCGCCGCATGTGCGAACAAGTGGGCCTGAAAGTGGTCGGCCTCAAACGCATCCGCATGGGCGGTGTGCAGCTGGGGCAGATGCCGGCGGGGACTTGGCGGTACTTGGGGCCCAACGAGTCTTTTTGACCTCTTGAAATGCACACACAACGCCCCAAACTGTGGGGCGTTCTTGTTTTCTGATCTTTTTTAACTGTTGAACCGCTATGAGCAAACAAACCCATGCCTTTCAGGCCGAAGTCGCGCAACTGCTGCACCTGGTCACCCACTCGCTGTACTCGAACCGCGAAATTTTCTTGCGAGAGCTGATCTCCAACGCGTCTGACGCTTGCGACAAGCTGCGCTTTGAAGCGCTGAACAACACCGCGCTGTACGAAGACGCGCCCGACTTGCAAGTGCGTATCTCTTTTGACCCCTCGGCCAAAACCCTGACCATCACCGACAACGGCATCGGCATGACGGCGCAAGAAGCCATTGACCACCTGGGCACGATCGCCAAGAGCGGCACCAAAGACTTTGTGAGCCAATTGAGCGGCGACCAAAAGTCAGACGCGCAGCTGATCGGCCAGTTCGGTGTGGGCTTTTATTCGGGCTTCATCGTGGCCGACAAAATCACCGTCGAAACCCGCCGCGCGGGCGCAACGCCTGCCGAAGGCGTGCGCTGGATCAGCGGTGGCACGGGCGACTTTGAGGTCGAAACCATCGAGCTGCCTAAGCGCGGCACCAGCGTCATCTTGCACCTGCGCGAAGAAGCGCTGGAGTACGCCAACGCCTGGAAGCTCAAGGAAATCGTCGGCAAATACGCCGACCACATCAGCCTCCCCATCCTGATGGAAAAGGAAGAGTGGCAAGACGGCGAACTGATCGACCCCAGCAACGAAGAAGCCGGCCGCAAACCCGGCGGCATGGTCAAGACCGGCGAGTGGGAAACCACCAACAAAGCCAGCGCCTTGTGGACCCGCCCCAAGAAAGACATCACCGACGAGCAGTACGCCGACTTCTACAAACAGATCAGCCGCGACTTTGAAGCCCCGCTGACCTGGACGCACAACCGCGTGGAAGGCAGCACCGAATACACCCAGCTGCTCTACATCCCCAGCAAAGCCCCGCAAGACCTGTGGAACCGCGACAAGAAGGCGGGCATCAAGCTGTACGTCAAGCGCGTGTTCATCATGGACGAAGCCGAGGCGCTGATGCCCAGCTACCTGCGTTTTGTCAAGGGCGTGGTGGACTCGGCCGATTTGCCCCTGAACGTGAGCCGCGAATTGCTGCAAGAAAGCCGCGACGTCAAAGCCATCCGCGAAGGCTGCACCAAGCGTGTGTTGTCGATGTTGGAAGACTTGGCCAAACACGACAAAGAGCCAGAAGCCCAAGACGGCGTGACAGACGTCCTGTCGGAAGAAGACAAGGCCAAGCTGGGCCAGTATTCCAAGTTCTACGCCGAGTTCGGCGCCGTGCTCAAAGAAGGCCTGGGCGAAGACTTTGGCAACCAAGCCCGCCTGTCCAAACTGCTGCGTTTCGCTTCATCGACCCACGACACCGTGAGCGTCAGCTTTGCCGACTACAAAGCCCGCATGAAAGAAGGCCAGGACGCGATTTACTACATCACGGCCGACACATTGGCCGCCGCCAAGAACAGCCCACAGCTGGAAGTCTTCAAGAAAAAAGGCATCGAAGTGCTGCTCATGACCGACCGCGTGGACGAGTGGGCGCTCAACTTTGTGCACGAGTTTGACGGCACCCCGCTGCAAAGCGTGGCCAAGGGCGCTTTTGACTTGGGCAAGCTGCAAGACGAAGAAGAAAAGAAAGCCGCCGAAGACGCGGCCGAAACCTTCAAGCCCGTGTTGGCCAAACTCAAAGAAGCGCTGAAAGACAAAGCCGAAGACGTGCGCGTGACCAGCCGCCTGGTGGACAGCCCCGCCTGCCTGGTGGTGACCGACGACGGCATGAGCATGCAACTGGCCCGCATGCTCAAGCAGGCCGGGCAAAGCGCCCCCGAAGTCAAACCCGTGCTGGAGGTCAACCCCGAGCACGCGCTGGTCCAAAAGCTCGACGGCTCGGTCCACTTCCACGACCTGGCCCACATCCTGTTTGACCAGGCCCTGCTGGCCGAAGGCGGCTTGCCTGCGGACCCTGCGGCTTATGTGAAGCGGGTCAATGCGCTGCTGAGCTGATCTGCGGCACCCAGCAAAAAGCCCCGCAGGACTTGCGTCTGGCGGGGCTTTTTTGCGTCTGATGCTGTGCAAACCCTTGACTGGCGTGGCTCCTTGCACATCGAGGTTACAAACTTGTATTGATAAGACATGCGCCGACCTGCACCAGTAACCCACAAGACAAGTCCGCCCCTGCCCATCGGCTAAATTGTCCCGATGAACACCCTCCCCGCCGATCCGTCCCTCATCGATTCGCGCCAAGCCGCCTGGCGTTTGCTGGTCACGCTGGGGCTGGTGGTGCTGGGCAACAGCAGCATGTACATCGTCTCGGTGGTGCTGCCGGAAGTGCAGACCGAGTTTGGGGTGGGTCGGGCCGATGCCTCTTTGCCCTATACGCTGATGATGATCAGCTTGGGGCTGGGCGGCCTGATCACGGGGCGCATGGCCGACCGGCATGGGCTGATGCCGGTCCTGTGGGTCGGGGCGCTTGCGGTGTGTGGTGGCTTTGTCTGGGCGGGCCTGTCGGGCAGCATCTGGGCCTTTGGCCTGGCGCACGCACTGATGGGCTTTGTGGGCAGTTCATCGACCTTTGCGCCCTTGATGGCCGACACCGCTTTGTGGTGGAACCGCCGCCGCGGGATTGCGGTGGCCATTTGTGCCAGCGGTAATTACATTGCCGGCACGATCTGGCCGCCACTGGTGCAGCGCGGTGTGGAGACCATCGGCTGGCGTCAGACCTACATCCTGTTGGGCATTTTTTGTGGCGTGGGCATGTTCTTGCTGGCCACACGCATGCGCCAGCGCCCGCCCTTGGTGAGTCTGACCCCGGCGAACGCCAGTGCGCCAGAAGTGGACCGCAGCCGCCCCTTTGGCCTGAAACCTTCGCACGCACAAAGCTTGCTGTGTCTGGCGGGTGTGGCCTGTTGTGTGGCCATGTCCATGCCACAGGTGCACATCGTGGCGTACTGCACCGACTTGGGGTTTGGCGCGGCACGCGGGGCCGAGATGCTCTCGCTCATGCTGGCCAGCGGCATCGTCAGCCGCTTGGTGTTTGGCGTGATCAGCGACCGCATTGGCGGCATCCGCACATTGCTGCTGGGCTCCATGCTGCAGGGCGTGGCGCTGCTGATGTTCTTGCCTTTTGACGGCTTGGTGCCGCTGTACCTGGTCTCGGCCCTGTTCGGCCTGTTTCAGGGCGGCATCGTGCCCGCGTACGCGATCATCATCCGCGAGCACTTTGACCCCAAAGAAGCCGGCGCCCGGGTGGGCGCCGTCATCATGGCCACGCTGGTGGGCATGGCCTTAGGGGGGTGGATGTCCGGCTGGGTGTTCGATCTGACGGGCAGTTACCACGCGGCCTTTTTGAATGGCATCGCGTGGAACCTGCTCAACCTGTGCATCGCCAGCTGGCTGTTTTGGCGGGTGCGTCAGGCGGGCTGAAACATGCCGGCCTGACGCACCGAGCGGCTGGCTTCTTGCACCACGTTGCCGACCATGTCGGCGGTCACGGCCGACAGCGTCCAGCCCAGGTGGCCGTGGCCGGTGTTGTAGAACACATTGGCTTTGCTGCCGCGACCGACGCGGGGCATCATGTTGGGCATCATGGGGCGCAGGCCGGCCCACGGCACCACCGAGCGGGTGTTGATCTTGGGGAAACACTGCTCCACCCACTCGATCAAGGGGCGGATGCGGTCGGCGCGGATGTCGCGGTCCACACCGTTGAACTCGGCCGTGCCCGCCACACGGAAACGGTTCAGCCCCAAGCGGCTGGTGACCAACTTGGTTTCGTCGTCCAGCAAGCTCACATTCGGCGCACCGGCCTGGCTTTGTTCGTCGTTCAGGTTGACGGTGATCGAATAACCTTTGACGGGGTAGATGTTGACGCGGTCACCCAGCTGCGAAGCGAAGTCGCGGCTGGCCACGCCCGCACACACCACCATGCCGTCGAAGGTGTGCACAACGCCGCCTTCATCCCCAGCCACCGTGATGACGGCTTGCTGGCCATCGCTGCGCACCGACTGGACGTTTTGACCGTACAAGGTCTTGACGCCCAGGCGCTCGGCCGCTGCGGCCAGCCCGTGGGTGAACTTGTGGATGTCACCGGTGGAATCGCTCTCGGTGAAGTAACCGCCGTAATAGGTGCCCGCCAAGGTGGGCTCGATGGCCTTCATTTCTTCGGGTGTCACTGCGCGGCGTGGCAGGCCGCCTTTGGCCAGCATTTGCGAGACGCGACCGGCGTGGTCAAAACCCTTCTTGTCGCGGTAGATGTGCAGGATGCCCTCTTTTTTCAGGTCGAAGTCGATGCCTTCTTCTTGCGCCCAGGCAAACAGGTGCTGGCGTGCGGCCACAGCCAGGCGGGCGGTCTCAACCGTGTTGCGCTCGTAATGGGGCATGGCCGCGATGAACTCGGCAAACCACGACAGCTTGTGCCAGGTGGGTGCGGGGTTGACCAACAAAGGCGCATCGCTTTTGAGCATCCACTTCATGCCCTTGAGGATGGTGGACCAGTGGGTCCAGACTTCGGCGTTGGAGGCCGACAGCTGACCACCATTGGCAAACGAGGTTTCCATCGCGGCGTAGCGATGGCGCTCGAACAAGGTGACGGCAAAGCCGCGTTTGGCCAGGGAATAGGCGGTGGTGACGCCGGTGATACCGCCACCGATGACTGCTATGGTTTTCATGGCAATGGAGCTTTCAAGACGTCAAAGGATGGGGCCACCGCATGCAAGCCGCATGTCGGTGACGCCCCCTCTGTATCAGGACCTGAGAGATTCACGGCGCGCACGGGTGCGCATCGCTTGCTCCTTCGGTGCACTGGCGGACGATGACGCCAGCAGCTCTTCAGAGAATTGGCATGTGACCGGTCCTTTGGCCTGAGAGTTTCCGGGGCGGTTGCTCCTTCGGCGCTGCCTGCCGCTGGCGCGGTGGCAGTCTCTCCCGATCACATGTCGACACAAGGTCGATGGTTTTCAATCATTTTAATTGGCGAGGTAGGCCTTCACAAAGGAGACCCAATACGCGCTGCCCGTGGCGATGTTGTCATCGTTGAAATCGTAGCCCGGGTTGTGCACCATGCACGCGCCCGCCGAATCGCCGTCGCCATTGCCGATCAGCACATAACTGCCCGGCACTTTTTCCAGCATGAAAGCGAAGTCTTCACTGCCCGTGAGCGGTGGGCCGTTCAAGATGACGCGCTCTGGCCCCACCAAGTCAAGCGCCACTTGGCGGGCAAACTCGGTTTGCGCTGTGTGGTTGACCAGCACGCAATAGCCTTGCCGCCATTCCACCTCGGCACGCACGCCAAAACTTTCGGCCTGCGCCGTCACCAGCGCCTTGATGCGCTGCGCCAGCAACAGGCGCACCTGGGGGTCAAGGGCACGCACGCTGAGTTCCAGGGTGGCCAGCGCCGGGATCACGTTGTTGGCTTGGCCCGCGTGCAAAGCGCCCACGGTGACCACGGCGGTGTGCAGCGGGTCCACATTGCGCGAGACCACCGTCTGCAAGGCCATGACGATGGAAGACGCCGCGACCAGCGGGTCCGCCGCGCGGTGCGGCATGGCGCCGTGGCCGCCGGTGCCGTGGATGCGGAGGGTGGCGTAATCGCTGGAGGCCATGGCCGCGCCATCGCGAAACACGAAGTGCCCCACCGGCATGCCGGGCATGTTGTGCATGGCAAACACGGCATCACACGGGTGGTGCTCGAACAAGCCGTCGTCCATCATGCGGACCGCCCCGCCGCCGCCGCCCTCTTCGGCCGGCTGGAAAATCAAATTCAGCGTGCCGTCCAACTCAGGCGCTTGCGCGATGGCTTTGGCCGCGGCCAACAGCATGGCGGTGTGGCCGTCGTGGCCGCAGGCGTGCATCAGGCCTTGGCGTGTGCTGGCCCATTCGGCGCCGGTGGATTCTTGGATGGGCAAGGCGTCCATGTCGGCGCGGATGCCCAGCTTGCGCGCGCTGCTGCCGCGCTGCAAAGTGCCCACCACGCCAGTCCCGCCCAGACCCCGGCGCACCTGGTAGCCCCAGCTTTGCAGCTTGGCCGCCACCAGGTCCGAGGTGCGGTGCTCTTCAAAGGCCAACTCGGGGTGGCGGTGGATGTCGCGCCGCAGCTGGATGAATTCACCCACCCGATCGGCGAGCGCATCGCGCAAATACGTCATGTCACTGCGGCTGCAGGTTGATGGACTTGGCGATCGCGCGAAACTGCGCCGTGCCGTCGGTGTAGGCCTTGCCCACGGCCTGCAGCGACAAAGGCTTGGCCACCAATTGGCTGTTGGCTTCCAGGCCACCGCGCACAGCGGGATCGGTCAGCGAATCGGTGATCGCCTTGTGAATGACCTGCACGATCGGCTCGGGCGTGTCTTTCTTCACGAAATAGCCGGTCCAGATGTTGAATGTGAAATTCTGGAGCGACTTGCTCTCAGTGATCGCGGGGTAGTCCTTGACCGACTCCAGGCGCTCGCTGTTGAGCATGGCCAGCACTTTGAGCTTGCCCTGCTTGTGCAGTTCGTCATAAGCCTTGCCGTAGGGCGCCAAGAAGATGTCCACCTGTCCACCCAGCAAATCCTGGTTGGCAGGCGCTGCGCCTTTGTAGGGCACATGGGTCATCGGGATATTGGTGATCTTGGACAGGTGCTCGCCCAGCAGGTGATAAAACGAGCCTGGACCCACGCTGGCGTAAGTGATGGGGCGGCCTTGTGCGGCTTCCTTGCGGGCGTAGTCCAAAAATTCGTCCACGTTGCGCACCGGCAACTCCTTGCGCGCCAAAAAGCCGATCTGGGCGGTGGCGATCATTTGCACCAGACGAAAATCTTCGCTCTTGAACTTGACCGCTGAGATGGCCAAGGGGGCCAGGATCAACTCATTGGGCGAGCCCTGAAAAATGATCTGGCCATCGGCAGGGGCATTCAGCACTTTTTGCGCCGCGATCGAGCCACTGGCACCGCCCAGGTTGTCCACGATCACCGGCTGGCCCATGTTTTTGGACAAGGTGTTGTTCACCGTGCGGGCGATCACGTCCGACAAACCGCCAGCGGGGTAAGGCACCAACAAAGTGACGGGTTTGCTGGGGTAGGTCTGTGCGCTCACGGCGCTGGCCAGCATCAGTCCGCTCAGCAAGGCGGCTATGCGACGAAAGGGGGTGTTCATGTCTCGACTCCAATTGAAAAGTGCTTATGGCTTCATCGTAGGAAGCCATTTTTATAATGTCCAATGCATTTTTATGTCGGTTAGCATGATTTTCAGTTATGGATTGGAGCCCCCATGACCCTGGTTCAACTCAAACACCTGATCGAGCTGGCCCACAGCGGCTCCTTCAGCCAGTCGGCCCTCAAGCTGCACCTCACACAACCGGCGCTGAGTCGCAGCATCAAAGCGCTGGAAGACGAGCTGGGACAGTCCCTGTTCGACCGCATCGGCCGCAAGAACGAGTTGACGCCTTTCGGTCAGCATGTCGTGCAACGCGCCCGCGTACTGATGGACGAAGCCAATGAACTGCGCCTGACCAGCCAGCAATTGAAGAAAGGCGAGATCGGTCAGTTCCGAGTGGGCATGGGCTCCGGGCCTGGCGCCATGTTGATGACACCACTGTTGATGCTGATGGCCCAAGAGCACCCGCAAGCGCACATCGACATCTCGCGCGGCAGCACGGCGCTCTTGGTGCAGGCCCTGCGCGAGCGCACGCTGGATGCGCTGATCCTGGACATCCGCTCGCTGCAACCGGCCACCGATTTGAAAGTGGAAGCCCTGCAAGAAATGAAGGGCACCTTCATGTGCCGCAAGCAGCACCCGCTGGCCAAAAAACGCAGCGTGCCTTTTGAGAGGCTGCTGGACTACCCCATCGCCTCCACCCCTTTGAGCGACGAAGTGGCGCGCATCCTGATGGAACGCTTTGGGCCACGGGCCCATCCCGACTCATTGGTGAACTTGCGCTGCGAGGAAATTTCCAGCTTGTTGGATGTCACACGCCACAGCAATGCCATCGTGCTGGCCATCCGCGCCTCAGCGCCCGACCTGGTTGAACTGCCGGTCACGCCCGCGCTGAACGCCCAGGCCCGATTCGGTTTGGTGACCATTTCAGGGCGCACCGAAGCGCCATTTTTGAACAGCGTGCGCGCACTGATGGAACGGGTGCTGAAGGATGAAGACTGATACCCTTAGCACCCACACACACAGGCCCCACATGAACCACGCCACACCTGCCAACGCCCCTCGATTGCTGGGCGACATCGGTGGTACCCATGCCCGCTTTGCCCTGGTGCATGGCGATGGCACGCCCATTGCACAAGACATCACGCTGCCCACCGGCCAGTACCCCGACCTGGCCGCCGCAGCGCAGGCCTATTTGCAGCAAGCCGGTCAGCCTAAGGTGCGCGAGGCGTGCATCGCGATCGCCAACCCCATTGACGGCGATCTGCTGAAGATGACCAACAACCCTTGGCAGTTCTCCATCGAGGCCACGCGCCAGCAACTGGGCCTGAGCCGCCTGCTGATGCTCAACGACTGGGAAGCCATGGCCATGGCCGCGCCGGCACTGCAAGGCGCCGATCTGGAACCCATCGGCTCGGGCGAGCCCGTGCCCGATGCGCCCAAAGGCCTGATCGGCCCCGGCACCGGTTTGGGTGTGTCCTCGCTTGTGCGCTCGCGCCGTGGCGATTGGGTGGCCATTGCGGGCGAAGGCGGTCATGTGAGCCTGTCGCCCACTTGCGCGCGTGAAGCCGACATCTTGCGCGTGCTGTGGCGCACGCATGCGCATGTGTCGGCCGAGCGGGCCATCTCGGGCATGGGGCTGGAGAATTTGTACAAGGCCATTTGCGAGCTCAATGGCAAGCAAGCCGAGCCCTTGGTGGCCGCGCAAGTGTCCGAGCGCGGTTTGGCCGCCACCGATGTCGCCTGCGAAGAAGCCCTCGACCGCATGTGCCGCCTGTTGGGCAATGCGGCCGCCAACTTGGCCTTGACGCTGGGCGCACGGGGCGGCATTTACATTGGCGGCGGTGTCATCGGCCGCTTGGGCGACTACTTTGCACGGTCGGGTTTTCGCGCCGCGTTTGAAGCCAAAGGCCGCTTTGAAAACCACATGCGGCGGATCCCCACTTATGTGATCCGCGCCGAACACCCTGCGCTGATCGGCTGCGCCATGGGCTTGGGTATCCAGCCCGGTCGTCGCCGCACTTGAGTACTCACACCCTCAAAGGCTCTTGCTGCATCTGCTCGATCTGTTCCTGCAGCATCTGCACCTGGCCGCGCCAATAGTCGGGCGTGCCAAACCACGGAAAGTTGACCGGAAAAATCGGGTCTTCCCAACGCCGGGCCAACCAGGCGCTGTAATGGATCAAACGCAGCGTTCGCAGCGGCTCGATCAGGTGCAGCTCAGCACGGTCAAAATCCCGCACCTGTTCGTAACCCTCGACCAGCGCTGACAACTGTTCGCTGCGTTGACGGCGGTCGCCCGACAGCAGCATCCACAGGTCCTGCACCGCCGGGCCCATACGGGCATCGTCCAGATCCACAAAATGCGGGCCGCCACCGGGCATGTCGGTGGGCGTCCACAAGATGTTGCCGGGATGGCAGTCGCCGTGCAGGCGCAAGCCTTGGCGGTCTGCCGCACCTTGCGCCATCTGGGTCTGGATGATGTCCACGGCCTGCGCCAACGCGTTCTGCCATTCACGCTCGACTTCGAGCGGGATCATCTGGTGCGTCCTGAGCCACTCGGCCGGCTCCAAAGCGAAGGTCTGCACGTCCAGCGTGGGCCGTTGCGCAAAGGGCTGCGCTGCACCCACGGTGTGGATGCGGGCCAGAAAACGGCCAATCCATTCCAGCACTTCCAAGTCGTCCAGCTCGGGCCTGCGCCCGCCGCGCAAAGGGCTGACCGAAAAATCAAAACCTGCGCTGTGGTGCAAGGTCTGGCCCCCCAAAGTCAAAGGCGCGACCACCGGCACTTCGCCCGCCACCAACTCGGCCGCAAAGTCATGCTCTTCCTGAATCTGTTCGCGGCGCCAGCGCCCCGGACGGTAGAACTTGAGCACCACCGCCTGATGGCCTTGCTCGGGTTCGTCCAGGTGGACACGGTAAACGCGGTTTTCGTAAGAGCTGAGCGCCAGCAAACGCCCGTCGGGCCACAAGCCGAGTTCAGACAGGGCGTCCATCACCCGGTCAGGGGTCAGTTCGGCATAAGGGTATGGCACAGCGGTCGTATCGGTCATGCGCCGATTGTGGCCCACGGGCAGCGCCTGTCCACGGGTCAACACACCCCAGGTTGACGTGGGTCACCCATGCTGCGCAACTTGTGGCCGACAATCACGGCATGCGACCACAGCCCCGCCCGTTCAGCCGCCTCATTCACCAAGGCCTGATGTACTCACTGCTTTTGGCCGTGGCCATTTTGGGGCTGGGCGGTGTGGGGTTTTGGGTGATTGACCCCAACATCCACAGCCTGCCTGACGGCCTGTGGCTGGCCTTCACCACGGCGGCCACGGTAGGCTTTGGCGATGTGGTGCCCTCCACCCATGCCTCGCGGGCTTTTTCCGTGATCGTCGTTTTGCTGGGGCTGGCGGTGCTGTCTTTGGTCACCGCCTCACTGGCGGCCATCTTTGTCGAAAAAGAAGTGGAAGAGGAAGAGCGGAAAATTGAAAAAGACCTGATGCGCGAGATCAGGCACCTGCGCCAGGACGTGGCCGATCTGCGGCGCGAACTGCAGGCGCGGGGTGGCCGGCCTGAAGCCAAGCCCTGAGACAAAGCCCTGATACAAAACCCGCAGGCGCAGCCCTCAAGCGCGGCGTGTCATTGCCCGGTGAAGCGGGCGGCGCGTTTTTCGACAAAAGAGCGCACGCCCTCAGCCGCATCATCGCTGCGCGACAAACGCTGCTGCACGGGTAAAAAATCGTGCATGGCCACCAGCGGACCGTGTTCCACAGCTTTGAGCACGTTGAGCCGAGTGGCCACCACGGCCAACGGCGCTTGCGCGGCGATCTGCTCGGCGATGCGCATGGCCTCGGGCAAGAGGCCCGCCGCCGGCACCACCTTTTGCACAAAGTTCAGGCGCAGGGCTTCGGCGCTGCCAAACACATCGGCGGTTAGCAAATGCAAGAGCGCATTGCCCGAGCCCGCCCGCTCGGCCATGCGCAGCGTGGCCCCGCCCGTGGCCATGATGCCGCGCTGCACCTCCAGCTGTGAGAAGCGGCAGTCGTCGGCCGCGACCACGATGTCGGCCGCCAACATCAGCTCGATGCCCAGCGTGTAAGTGATGCCCTGCACCGCCACCACCATGGGTTTGGTGCGTCGGCGGTACCCGTCCATGCCCAGGTTCAGCGGGTCCACCAAGCCCAAGGGCACGGCCTTTTCCCCTCGTTGCATCAGGGGTGCGATGGTCGGCAAATCCAGCCCAGCGGTGAAATGGTCACCCGCGGCGCACAACACGCCCACGCGCAGCGCGGGGTCGTCGTCCAGCCGGGTGTAGGCCTCGCCCAGCTCGCGGAACATCTTGGGCGTGAAGCCGTTGCGCTTGGCGGGGCGGTTGATGCACATTTGCAGGACTGCGCCGTGCACGGTGCAGTCGATCTGGCCTTCGGGGTGTGGGAGGGTGTTCATGTCAGGCATGTTAGGAGATGCGCGCCGGGCACACATTCACCCCGGCGACAAGAAGCCCGCATTCTGAAAGCCCTCCCGTTTGATCCCCAGGGTTTTGCAGGCGCAGTACCCCGTGCGCGATGGGGTCAGCGCTTGGCGCAAGATCGCACACAGGTTGCCGCTCCTGCAACAAGATATCCGGTCAGGCTCTGCCGGGAATCTCGGCCAGCAATTGCTCCACATGGGCTTTGGCTTTTTCAAGCGACGCCATGCTGCCGGTCAGGTACATGCGGCCACTGGCCCCGATCATGCTGCACTCGATCAGGGTCAGGTCGGGGGCGACTTTTTCGGCTTCGTTGGCCATGTGGGCACCAAACAGGGCCGGGGCCACTTCCATCAGCAGCATGTTCTGGCCCGGCAACACCATGCTGGCTTGGCGCGTCCGGTTCATCAACACGGCGTGCTGATCGGTCACGTTTTCCAGAATGTCGCTGTACAGCAGGTGCGGGCGCAGCTGGTCTTGGGCCTTGGCCCCCATCCAGTCCAGGATGGCCTGGCCTGCGCGCTGGAGCGCCGCGCTGTCCTTGCTGTGCAACTCCAGTACGCCAAACTGCCGCTCCACCGCCAAGATGCCCGGCTCCAGCGAGGGCTCGGCTTTCAGGGCCAAGTCAATCACACGCTGGATGGACAGCCCGGGGGCGATCTCGACCAACAGCGCGTGGGTGCCTTGCATCGCCACGTAGCCGCGTGCGCCCAAAGGCGAACTCATCCACGAGGAGAACTGGGGCTGCAGGTCGGTGAGCGTCAGGTAAACCCGAAGCTCAGCGGCCGACTTGGCAGGCGCTTTAGCGGGCGCTTGGGCGGCCGCGGTGGCTTTTTTGCTTGTGGCCATGCGGCCTCCTTATCTGCAACTGCCTGCGATCACTTGCCGTCGAAGGCTTTGGACACGTCAGCGTGTGGACGTGGGATGACGTGGCAAGACACCACTTCACCGATGGCGCCTGCGGCTTCAGCACCGGCTTCGGTGGCGGCCTTGACGGCGCCCACGTCGCCCGACACGATGATGGCGACGAGACCGCCACCCACTTCTTTTTTGCCAACGATGTTGACGTTGGCAGCTTTGACCATGGCGTCAGCGGCAGCGAAAGCAGCAACATAACCTTTGGTTTCGATCATTCCGATGGCTTGTGACATGAGAGTCTCCTTGAGGGGTAAAAAAAGAAAGGGTTGAAGAAAAGGGTGAACGGAAAGGGGGAGGGGAAAAAGTCGTTGCGCTCAGCGCATCGGTGTGGGGGTGTCGTAGTTGTCAAGCGAGGCGATGATGAGTGCATCGGCCACCACACGCGGGTGGGCCGGGGCGAACCACCAGGCCGCGGGCGCGCCGATGGTGATCATCACGCGCTCGCCAATGCCGCAGCCCATGGGGTCGTAGCAGACCACCACGTCTTTGGGGTAGTCCAGTTGCACCTCCAGCAATGCCCCAGCGGGCAACTCGGGCAGGCGTTTGCTGGCCACGATGCGGCCGATCACGGTTCCTGTTTTCATGGCTTGGTTCCTCGTTCAATGGTGATGCCGCGCTTGCGCAGGGCTTCTTTGCCCAAGGGGGTCATCACCGCCTTGGGGTGCAGCCGAACGGTTTTCACGCTCGGCGGCAGGGTTTTCAGCAGCTTCTCGCCGATCACACCCTTGAGCTCGGGAATGTCCTCGGCGGGGTGATCGTGCAGCCCGCAGGTGTCGCCCTTGCACTCGCAGGCCTTGCCTGCCTTGCACGACGAACAGCAAGCCGCCGGGTCGGTGGCGGTGGTGGCGGCCATGGCCGATGTGACGGGTGCGCCAGCAGCAGGCGCAGCAGTCGCCACCGCTTTGGCGGCCGCTTCGTCCACCCGCATGTCAAACCGCAGCAAGCCCGATTGCGCCGCTTGCAGCAATGCCGGGCTGGCGGCCAGGCGTTTGAAGAGTTCTGTCAAAGCTTGCGCGTGCGCGCCGGTGCCCACACGCAAGGGCACCACCACGCCCTGAGGCCCAGCCGCTGGTGCAGCAGCCTGCGCCGCAGCTGCAGGTTTGGGCGCGCCGATCTGCTTCCAATAAGCGTCTTTGCGGGCGATCAGGCCATCGCGAATTTGGTACACATCGGTGCCGTCCAGCGTGACTGTCTGGCCACCGGGCAAGGGCACGCTCACCTTGTAGTTTTGCACCACGGTCTGGCCCAGCACGTGCATGTGCGAATCTGAGAACTTGGGGCCTGCGGGGCTGGCAAAGCGTTCCTTCAAGAACGCCAGGCACGCCGCACGGCCGTGGAGCACGCGCGAGTCGGGCAAGGTCCACACCACATCGGGTGCAAAACAGGCCACGATGGCTTCGGCATTGACGGCGGCATAACCGGCTTCAAAGCGCTGCATCAGCGCGGCAATGGCGCCGCCAGCATTCGTGGCTTTGGCACCCAAAGCCGTGCGCACCTGCGCCCGAATTTGTTCGCGCAAAGCGTCTGTGCTCATGCCGCGCCTCCGGCATCGCGGATCACCGCCTCGGCCACGGCCGCTGCAGTGCGCACATCGGATGCGGTGCCCGACAAATACAGCCGCCCAGCCGGGCCCATGAAGCGGCAGTCGATCAGCTTCACGTGGGCGGCTTTCTCGGCTTCGTTGGCCACCAGCAGCGCATAGGACGATGTGGTCATCTCCATGATGTAGAGCGACTCACCGGGCAAGAGCATGCTGCCGGACTTGCTGCGGTTGATCAAAAACGCGTGGTAGCCGTCGACCCGGTCAATCACTTTGGAGGCCAAAATTTCGGGCTTGAGCACGCTTTTTTCGCTCACGCCCATGGCATCCAACACCGCTGCACCCGCCGACTTGACGGACGAGGAGGACTGGCCATGAAACTCCAGATAGCCGAACTGCCGCTCCACCACCAGGTTGCCGGGCTTGACATCGTCGTGCTTGAGCGCGATGTCGGTCAGCCACTCGATGTCCATGCCAGGGGCCACTTCGATCACCATGGCCGCGTCGTTGTGGCGGGGCAGGAAACCACGGGCGGTGGAGCCGAGCAAACACATCAGCTGTGGCTGCAAGCGGTCCAGAAAAATGTAACTGCGCAAAGTGGACATGAAAGGCTTTCAGCGGAGGTGTTCGAGTTCTTCCTGCACGATGCGCAGGACCATGGCCTGAAGTTCAGGCGTGAGGGTGGACAAATTGCCCGAAGAGGCAGGCAAGGCCGCACCTGAAGCCATGGCCCCGGCCCAGCCACCGGGGAGCGGAAAAGCCACGCGTTTCCAGTTGACCAGCAGCTCGGGGCCGACGTTGCAGTCCACCGAGCTTTTGCCCGCGTAACCCGTGCCGATGGTGAAGGTGTAGGGCAAGCCGGTGTTGGCGCCGGTGCTGTCGTGCACCGTGGAGCCGTTGACGACCACGCGGTAATAGTCGAGGGCCGCGCCCCAGACCACCGCCTGCTCGGCGCTGGCGGTGTGCACGCCAGAGGTGTGTCCTGCGCCGCTGTGCTGCAGCATGAGGCGCGCCACCTCCATGGCCTGGTCCATGCTTGGCACCACCACACAGCCCAAGATGGGCGAGAGCTTTTCCTTGAGCAGCACATGGCCTGCTTGCGGCAGCGCAATGGGGCAGACCAGCGCTTGGCCATCTTGCGGCACCTGCACGCCTGCAGCTTGGGCAATCTCAAACGCGGGGCGGCCCACCACCTTGCCGTTGAACTTGCCGCCGGGGAAGGCGTAATTCTGAATTTTTTGCGCTTCTTGCTCGGAGCAAACATGTGCGCCCTGGCGCGCCAGCGCTTGCTGCATCTGCGCGGCGATGTCAGCGTGCAACAGGATCACAGAGGGGGCCGAGCAGGGGCTGCCGTGGTCGAAGTTTTTGTCGGCGATGATGGTTTTGGCTGCCGCGCCGATGTCGGCGCTGGCATCCACATAAACCGGCACATTGCCCGAACCCACGCCAATGGCGGGGTTGCCCGAGCCGTAGGCGGCGCGCACCATGGGCGTACCGCCGGTGGCCAAAATCACGTCGGTGCGGGCGTCGCGCATCAGCGCGCCTGTGGCCTCGACGGTGGGGCGGGTCAGGATCTGCAAGGCATGGGCAGGACCCCCGGCTTTTTCGATGGCCGCTTGCAACTCGTGGGTCACGGCGGTGCAGCAGCCCAGCGCCACCGGATGCGGCGAGATGACCAGCGCATTGCGCGTCATCAGGCACAAAATGGTTTTGAAAATGATGGTGGCCACCGGCGAGGTGGAGTTGGACAAGCCCACCACCACGCCGGCAGGGCGACCGATCTCGACGATGCGCAGCGCATCGTTGCGGCGCACACCGCCAAGCGCCACGTTGTCCCAAGCGGTGGGCGTCAGCGTGCAAGCAATCTGGTTCTTGGCGATCTTGTCGGCCACTTTGCCGATGCGGCTTTCGCGCACGGCCCACTCGGCATAAAACTCGGCGCGCGGCAACAAAGCCGCAGCCACTTCTTTGGCCACCCGCTTGCCTTCTTCGGGCGTCCACAGCGCCAGCGTGGCAGCCGCTTGCCGGGCACGGCCCAGCAAGTCGCGGGCCTCCTGCAAGGCGGCCAGGTCGTGGTCGGCCAGATCGATGGGCTTGCTGGAACTCATGTCAGAGGGTGTCTCACGTTCAACGGCATTCAACGGCGTTGCGCGGCGTTGGCCACCGCGTTCAGGTCCACGCTCTCGAGTGCGCTGAAGATGGCTTCCACCGCCTTCTGTTCACTCGGGCTGGCCGCTTGCATGCGGGTGGTGTCCAGCAGCTGGCGCATCACCGAAGGCTGTCCACCTGCCGCAGCACCGGTACCGGCACCGGCACCAGGGTTCAGCGTGGGCACAAAGCTGCCGCAGGTCATGCGCTGACCGGCGCGGTAGTGCGGCGCGTAGTCGAACACGGCGTAGTGCTGCGTGGCGCAGTTGTCCCACATGGCCAGCGAGTCTTTTTCCCAACGGAAGCGCACCATGAATTCAGGCTTTTTGACCCACTCGTAAAGCATGTTCAGCACGGCTTCGGACAGGTCCATGTGCATGCCCAGCAGGCGCTTGGTCCAGATCGAGTTGACGAACAAAATCTTGCGGCCGTTGTAGGGGTGCGTGATGACGGCAGGGTGGGTCACCGTGGGCACGTTCTCGATCATTTTGCATTCTTGGCCGTTGGCCGTGACCATCATGCCGCCCTTGGCCGACACGCGCTTGGCCAAACGCTCGTGGGCATTGACCCGGCGAAAATGCCATGGCAAATCGTGGTCGGCCTGCAGGCCTTCGAGCATGTGTTGCATGCCGGGGTTGAGCGCGTCATAGGCAGCGCCCGCGTGCATCCACATCGTGTCGCCGCCTGACGGGGGCAGATCGGTGATGCGCAAGATCGAGACCATGTTGGGCTTTTTGCGGAAGGTCACGTCGGTGTGCCAGCGGTCGGTCTCGGGGGCTTCGTTGCCCTCGTTTGAGATCAACTGGATTTGCGGGTGGCCTTCGATGTGCGGGAAGAACTCGTGTTGCTCCATTTCACCGAAATTCGCACCCAAGCGGATGTAGGCCTCTGGCTTCAGCGCCTGTTTGCGGAAAAACACCACGCCGTGTTGCCAAAGCGCTTGTTTGATTTCTTCGTAAACGTCTTCGGAACGGGTGGTGTTCAGGTCAACGCCGCTGATCATGCCGCCGATGGTGGGCGTCATCGGGTCCACCTGGATGTGACGGTATTTCATTTTTATCTCCTAGATGAGTTTTGGCACACAGAGTTCATTGCCAGTGCAGCAAACGGCGTTCGATCCAGTTCATCAGCTTCATGATCAGCACCCCGATGAGGGCCAGATCAAACAGCAGCGACCACACGCCGTTGACGTTGAATGTGGATCCCAGATAAGCGAGTTGTTGCCCGAGACCCCGCTCGGAAGCAATGACTTCTGCGCCCACCACGCCCAACAGGGCATAGATCACGCCCAGGCGCAATCCTGAGAAAAGCACCGGAACAGCGCCCGGCAATGTGACTGAGAAGAACATCTGCCGACTGCTGGCACCCAGGGTGCGCGTGAGCGTCACATGGTCTTGGCTGACACCCCGAATACCGGCCACCGTGCTGGACAGCACGATGAAGAAGGTGAGCGAGACGCCCAGCGCGATCTTGGAGCCCAGCCCCAAGCCAAACCACAGAATGAACAGCGGCACCAAGGCGATGCGCGGCAGCACATTGAAGGCCGAGACGTAGGGGTCGCAAAAGGCCTCGAACTTGGGCCAAGTGACAAATGCCAGGCCGGTGATCATGGCGGCGATCGAACCCATGACAAAAGACGCGAACACGGCCAACAGGGTGTAGCCCAGATCGCCCCACAAGCGGGCGTTGCTGAGGTTGTCCAGTGTGAAGCTGATGATGCCCAGCGGGCTGCCCATGAAACTCGGATCCATCCACCCGACCCGTGCGCCCCACTCCCACAGGCCCAACACCACGCTCAGGAACAGGGCATGCAGCGACAGAGTTCGCCATGTTTCACCCCTCATGGTGCACCCACCCTTCTTCGAGATGTTTCCAAACCTGGGTGTAGGTGCGGTGGAAGTCATCACTGGTCTGCAGCTCTCGGATAGAGCGCGGACGCGCCAGCGGCACCTGCACATCGGCCACGATGCGGCCGGGTCGCGAAGACATGACCATCACCCGGTCGGCCAAGGCCACGGCTTCAGACAAGTCGTGCGTCACAAACAGCACCGTTCGGTTGCCGTCTTGGCACAGTTGCAGCAGCAGGTCTTGCAATTGCAGCTTGGTTTGCGCATCCAATGACCCAAAGGGCTCGTCCATCAGCAACAGGGGCGAAGGCATGGCAAAAGTGCGTGCCAGCGCCACGCGCTGGCGCATGCCATGAGAGAGGGCTTTGGGCAGTCGATGCTCAGACCCACCGAGCCCGACTTGCTTGAGCATCACTGCGGCCCTTTCCCGGGCCTCTGAGATGGGCACGCCTCGAACTTTCAGGCCAAAGGCGGCGTTGTCCAGCGCGTTGAGCCAGGGGAACAAGCTGTCGCGCGCCAGCATGTAAGCCACGTTGTGGCTGCCCAGCACCGGCTGTTCGCCCGCCACCCGCAGCCGCTGACCAACTGGCAAATCGACCAGGCCCGCGCACAGGTTGAGCAAGGTGGTTTTGCCACAGCCGCTCGGGCCTGCGAGCGCAACAAACTCTCCCGCCTTCACGTGCAGGTTCACACCCTGCAACACCAAATGGGTACCGTCAAAGCTCAGGTCGATGCGCTGTGCGTCGATCATGAATGTTCCCTGGGGCCTTCGCTGTCGTCGGCGCTCAGGGCAAGACTGCGGGGGCCATGTCCACTCGACCGGGCAACAACTTGTTTTCGGTCATGGCATCTGCCACCGCCTGCATGGCAGGCACGCTGCCACGGGCCTTGAAGTTGCCGATGGAGTTGCGCAGGCTGATCTCAGCGATCTGGTCGGCGTTGGGCAATTGCAGGGCAAAGGTCTTGCGCAGGATCTCCAGTGTCTTGCCGAAGTTGGCCGGGTTGGCGATGAAAGCATCCGACAAGTCCAGCATCCTGCGGATAGAGGCCACCGTTTGCGGATTGGCAGCAGCCCAGTCGGCCTTCACCGCCATGGTGCCAGCGCCACCCCGGGTCGCCATCATGCTCTTGGGGCCCTGACCTTTGCGGGGGTCGACCACCAGGCGGCAGGCTTTCAACACTTCACACATGCCGTCGGTCGGCGGGAAGGTCATGATCAGGTCGACTTGGCCGCGTGTGAGCGCAGGAAATGCCGTGTCGGGCGCACCCACAGCCACAAAGGTCACATCGTTCGCCGTCAAGCCCACATCGGCCAGCATGTCGATGACTTGGAATTCAGCGCCCGAGCCACGTTGGGTCACGCCGATTTTCTTGCCCTTGAAGGACTTGACCACGCCGGGGTAGCCTTCTTTTTCGGTCGCCAATTCGGTTTTGACACCTGCGGCCATGAAGAACACCGGATCGACGAAGCCTGCGGCAATGATGGAAATGGGGGCCTTGCGGGCCACGGCTGCAGCCGCCACTTCGGTCGGGCCAAAAAACACGTCGATGTCACCCGAGAGCATGGTCTGCATGCCCAATGGCGCGGCGGGAATCGTGCGCAGTTCGCAGCGGATACCCACTTGCTGGCAGAAGCCTTGTTCTTGGGCCACACGCACCAACAGATTGCCGGTGCCAGGGTAGTCCTGGAAGCGCACCACGGACTGCGCCATGGCGCTGGCGCCCAGTGTCAGAGCGATGGCACCCAGGGTGGTGCGCACAAATGCAGGGGCAGAAAATTTCATGTCGTCTCCAATGTGGTTCTTTGACTTGATCACCGTCAAGCTCGGTGCCAAGGATTTAATTCCCGCTGGATGCTGCAAATTGTTTCTGATGTGACAATTTAGGGGAAAGCACTCAAAATCAGACATTCACTCACAGGCCCCGCCCGTCCAAGCTCCAGCCTGCCCACACCACTTGGCTTTGCAACATGCATTCAGTCCCCCCTCAGGCCCGCGGTTTGGCCTTCAAAAACATGGATTTGGACGCCCTGTCCCAAACTTGGTCCGTGAACTCGGCCTTGACGCAACGCTCGGCGCAGGCGCTGCAAGCCATTGGCGTGCTGCGCCATTGGCAAGAGGGGCAAGTGGTGCTCAGCCGAGGGCAGTCCATCTCCAGCGCGCTGCTGCTCATGAACGGACGTTTGCGGGTGAGCGTGACCACGCCCGAAGGCGAGGAGCAACTGCTGCGCTGGATGTTGCCCGGCGAGATTTCGGGCCTGAGTTCGGTTTTTGCGGAGACCACTTACCCAGCCGATCTGGTCTCGGCCGGTCCCAGCCAGGTCCTGCACATCGAGCGGGTCAAACTGCTGGACTTGATCAACCGGGACGCAACGGTGGCCGTGGACCTGCTGCGCATACTGGGCCTGCGCATCAACCAGCTGTTTGACACGCTGGCCGACCAAGGCATGCACACGCTGGAACAACGGGTCTGGGCCACCTTGGAGCGCATTGCCAAGTTCAACAGCGTGCAAGTGGACGATGGCTTGCAGCTGCGCGTGAGCCAATCGGACCTGGCCCAAGCCACGATGGCTTCACGCCAACGGGTCAACCAGCAGTTGCAACGCCTTCAGGACAAGGGCCTGGTCAGGCTGGGTTACCGCAACATTGTTCTGCTGCGACCGACCACCCGCACCCCCTGATCAGTATTTGTAAACGCCCTGTCCCGTCTTGCGGCCCAGGCGGCCTGCGGCGACCATTTCTTTCAACAAGGGACTGGGGCGGTATTTGCTGTCGCCGAACTCCTGGAGGTAGACCTCCATCACGGCGAGGCACACATCGAGGCCAATCATGTCGGCCAGCGCCAAGGGGCCAATCGGCTGGTTGCAGCCGAGCTTCATGCCCGCGTCGATGGCTTCGGCTTCGGCCAGGCCCTCGCCCAGCACAAAAAAGGCTTCGTTGATCATGGGCACCAGGATGCGGTTGACCACAAAGCCCGGGGCATTTTTCACGGTGATGGGGGTCTTGCCCAGGGCCAGCGCCATGTCGTGCACGGCGTCGTGCGTGGCGTCGCTGGTCTGCAGGCCGCGGATGATTTCCACCAGCGCCATCATGGGCACGGGGTTGAAAAAGTGCATGCCAATGAACCGGTCCGCACGCTGCGTGGCGGCGGCCAACTGCGTGATCGAGATCGACGAGGTGTTGGACGCGATGATCACGCTGGGCGCCAGCAGGCCGTCGAGTTGTTTCAAGATCTTGACCTTGAGTTCGTGGTTTTCTGTGGCGGCTTCGATGACCAGTTGGGCACTTTTTAGGCCGTCGTATTGGCTGGAGCCCTGGATGCGGGCCAAGGCAGCGGCCTTGTCGGCTTCGCTGATTTTTTCTTTCTTGACCAGGCGGTCCAAGCTGCTCGCCACGGTGGCCACGCCTTTGGCCACGGCCGCGTCGGAAATATCGACCATCACCACTTGGATGCCCGAGACGGCGCACGCCTGTGCAATGCCATTGCCCATGGTGCCTGCGCCGATGATGCCTACGGTCTGGATGCTCATGTTCTTCATGCCTTCAAAGTGGGGGAACTCAAAAGGGTTGATCTTAACGGGCCGCTTGAGCCCCTTTTTTGAGACCTCTTCATGGTGTTGGAAGGTGTTGTCTGAATTCCCGCAGGCGACTGTTTTTTTCGCATTGGTCGGCTCTTTGTGGGGCAATGGTTTTACAGGGCGTGTGCCACGCCCATCGCGCGCAGGGCGCTGCTCCCACAACGACCATCGCACGCAGGGCGCTGCTCCTGCAATGACCAACTCGCGCGGGGCGCAGCGCCTACCGTGGGTTGGGTGCCGGGTTGGTGGGAGCAGCACCCTGTGCGCGATTCTGCGCAAACCACACCCCTGTCGTGCGCAGGGCGCGGCTCCTGCGCGATGAAGTCTCAGCCCTGCCTTGTGACTTCAAAAGCCGGTTTCAATTGAACCTGCGCTGAGCCTCCAGCCCCAACAAAAGCTTGCGACCAGGGCCAGGTTCAAAGAAACGGCTGTTGCCATCGTTGACGATGACCGAGCCGGCGTGCTTGCGGTCGGTCAAGTTGTCCACGCGGACGAATTCGCGCAGCGTCCAGTCGCCGTGGTCTTGCCGGAACTGCACGCCCAGGTTGAACAAGGTGTGCGCCGCAGCCGCGTCGGTGTTCAGGTCGTTCACCATCACCCCACCCGTGTGGCGCGCCTCCAGCGTGACACGGCTGCCCAGCCAGCCCGTGTCCCAGGCCGCTTGGGCAAACAACTGGTGCACGGGCAAGCCGGGCATGCGGTTGCCCGTAGGCACTTGCACCTGTGGGTTCACGTTGGGGCACAGGGTGACCACGCAAGTCTTGAAGGCGTCCCGGTAACTCGCCTCCATCCAAGTGTAAGCCGTTGTCAAGGTGACTGGGCCTGTACGCCACTCGCCGGCCAGCTCCACGCCTTGGCGCAGGGTGCGGCCCGCATTTTGGAAGGTGGTGCGGCCACCCGTGTTGTTTTGCACCACGATCTCGTCATCGGTGCGGATGTCGAAGGCGGTCACGCTCCAACGGGTTTTGTTGGCACGGCCGCGCAAACCCAGCTCGGCGCTGGTGCTGCGGGCGGCATTGAGTTGGGCGTTGAAACCCGACGAGTTGTCGCTGCGGTAGGCCACCTCGTTGAGGGTGGGGATTTCGTAACCTTTGCCGATGCTGCCAAACGTCTGCAGCGAAGGGCTCAACTGCCAGCGTAAGCCCACCACAGGCAAGGTGGATTGGTAGGTCTTGCGCCCGCTGTCGTCGCCATTGCCCACTTGAATGTAGCGGTCAACGGACTCGTATTCAGTGCGGGTCTGGCGCACACCGCCCATGAGGGTCAAATCTTGCGTGCGCCATTCGGTTTGAACATAAGGGTCCAAGGTTTTGGCGCGGTTGGTTTCATCGCGGCGCTGCTTGCCCTGCACACCAATGGCGGTGGGACTGTCTGCGGGTCCCGTGTAGTTTTCAAAACCTTGGCGCGTGTCGCTTTGGTGGTCTGCAGCCAGCCCAGCACTGACCGACAAGCGCCCACCTAGCCAGTCACGCTCGTGTCGCCAGCGGGCGTTCACGCCCCAGTAGTCGCGGTTCAGGTCGATCACCGCGCCCGAACTGCGGGGCGCACCTTGCGCACTGGGCAGAATCGACTGGAATTGCACCACCTCCCTTTGTCCCCCATAGCCCATCAACTCCAGCTTGTGGCCGTTGCCCAGCGCTTGCTCGAAGGCCAAACCCAACTGGGTTTGCGACACGGTTTTTCGGGTGTTGTAGTCCAGTGCCAAAGCGCTGGTTAGCCTTGGGTTGGCGTCAAATTCGGTGCGAGTAAGACCCTGCGGGTCCAGCGCCGAACTGTTGTGCCGGTTGAACACGATCACCGTGCGACCGCCTTCGTGTGGGCGAGAGAGTTTCAAATTGGCCGTGTTGCGCTCGGCTGCAGACTGGGGACGCGTGCCCTCGGTGGCAAAACCACTCACGTCCAGCGCATAGGACCAGCCTGGCGCTTGGGGCGTACCGGTCTGGCCTGTGATCTGGCTCGAAGCGCGCCACAAACCGTCCGAGCCGGCCACCACACCGGTGCGCCATTGGCCAGGCTGCTGCCCGTCTTCGGTGTACAGCAACAAAGCGCCGCCCGACGATGCGCCATAAAGCGCGGCCATCGGGCCACGCACCACCTCAAGCCGGTCAGCGCTGCCCAAAGGAAAGTTGGCCGCCTGGCCCGAACCGTCGGGCGCGCTGGCCGGAATACCATCCACAAACAAACGGACGCCGCGCACGCCAAAGGTGGCGCGGGCCCCGTAGCCGCGCACCGAAATTTGCAAGTCCTGGGCGTAGTTTTGCCGGTTGCGGATCACCAACCCCGGCACACGCCCCAAGCTTTCCGACAAGTTGACTTGGGCTTGGCCCTCGCGCAGCTCTTCGCCCCCGACCACATCGATGGACGCCGCACCTCGCCACACACCACCACCCGCACGCTCGGCAGTGACCACCATGGGCGAAAGGGCACCCGCATCGGCCGATTCAGCGGACGGCGCAAAAGATTGCGCCTGGGCACTGCCCAGGCACAGCCAGCCCAGGGCCAGCGCCACGGTCAGCGTCTTCTCAGGCGTGGCGGGGCGCCATGCGGAGCGAAACAAGGCATTCATGAGGCTGCTTTCATGGTCATGAAAAGGGGCTGGCCCTGGAAGGGCCGCCGATTGAAATCAACAACAATCGCCTGTCCTATTTTCCACACAAGCTGCGTCTGCACAGACACCCATAAGACAGTCGAATCCCTCATTTGAAAAACGCCCAGGCATCGGTAGCCCCCCAGGGTGTGTCCCCAAAGCGGCGACCGGGCCACCCCGGGATGTCAGCTGCGAAACCGTTTGCGCGTCAACGCCAGCGCAATCCAAAACGACACCACCGCAAACCCCGCCAGCACCCCCACCAGGCGCACGGGCTCGTCTGGCCAGCGGTCCATGAACATGGGGCGCACCAAGTCGACGGCCACCGACAGCGGCAGCCAATCGGCGATCACACGCACAAAGGCGGGCAGTTGTTCACGCGGGAAAAAGATGCCCGAGAGGAACATCATGGGCGTGAGGAACAGGGTGAAGTAGTAGGTGAAAAAGTCATAGCCCCTGGCCAAGGCGTTGAAAATCAGCGCCATGCAGCTGAAGGTGATGCCCACGCCCAGCAGCACGGGCCAGGCCACCAGCAGCTTCCAGCTGTGGCTGATGTCCAAGGCCAGCATCACCAGCAAGATGGCCGTGACGCTGAACAGCGCCTTGAATGCGGCCCAGAGCATTTCGGCCAGCACCACGTCATCGAGGCGCACCGGGGCGTTCATGATCCCATCCCAGGTTTTTTGCACATGCATGCGCGAAAACGCCGAGTACAGCGCCTCAAAGGTGGCCGCGTTCATGGCGCTCATGCAGATGCTGCCGCTGGCCAAAAACAGGATGTAGGGGACTTGCTCGCCGCCCATCTCGACCTGCCCGATGAGCGCGCCCATGCCGTAGCCAAAAGCCACCAGCCACATGAGCGGCTCGGCGATGTTGCCCACTAGGCTGGGGATGGCGAGTTTTTTCCAGACCAGCCAGTTGCGCTGGAACACAGGCCACCAGCGCATGGACAGGCGGGGCGGGGCCCAGATGTTGTTTTGGATTTGACTCATGATCAGCCCTCTTCCCGAATCTGGCGTCCGGTCAATTTCAAAAACAAGTCTTCCAAATTGGAAGGCCGGTGCAGCGTGCGCAGCGCGGGCCAGGCCTCGAGGGCATGCATCAAAGCGCGGCTGTCCTGGGTGTAGAAGAACACGGTCTCCCCGCTGACCTCCACCCGGCCGGCCAAGGCTGTCAAACCCGCCTCTTGCGCCAGCGCGACAGCGCCTTGGCCAAACACTTCCACCACATCGGGCTCCAAGTGCTCGGCAATCAAATCGCGGGGTTTGCCCTCGGCGATCTTGCGGCCGTGGTCCAGCACCAAAAGACGGGAACACAAACGCTCGGCCTCGTCCATGAAGTGGGTGGTGAGCAAGATGGACTTGCCTTCTTGCAGCAACACCTGCAGCCGCTCCCACATCAGGTGGCGCGCCTGCGGGTCCAGACCCGTGGTGGGTTCGTCCAGCATCAGCAGCTGGGGGTGGTTGATCAGGGCGCGGGCCAGGCTCAGGCGCCGCTTCATGCCGCCCGACAACTCGCCCGGTTTGGCTTTGGCTTTGTGGCTGAGGGCCCCGAATTCGAGCAGTTGGGGGATGCGTTGGCGAATGACCGCGTCGGGCAAGCCAAAGTAGCGACCAAAGGCCAGCAGGTTTTCTTCGGCGTTGAAGTCCGGGTCGAGCGTGTCCATTTGTGCGACCACGCCCAAGCGGGCCTTGATGTCCAAGGCGTCGCGGGGCATTTGCATGCCGTCGAAATAGCGGATATCACCGCCATCAGGGTGGGTCAAGCCCAGGCACATGCGCAGCGTGGTGGTTTTGCCCGCGCCGTTGGGGCCGATCACGCCCAAGCATTCGCCGGGGTTGATGTGGAAAGACAGGTCATTGACCACCGTGGCTGCGCCGTAGCGCTTGACCAAGTGTTCAACCGAAAGCAAAGGGGTGTTCATGCCCGAATTGTGCCTGCACCGCACCCCCACTTTGGCAACACCCTGCCTGTGGGACCCTGCCTGTGGGAGCATCACCCTGCCTGGGCAAATCCGTGGGAGCTGCGCCCCGCGCGCGATGGAGCGCTGGCAGACCACCCCCATCGCGCGCAGGGCGCGGCTCCCACAGGGCGGCTGGCGGACCGATAAAATCCAATGCTTCTTTTGAACCGCGCTTGCGGCCCCTTCATGACCCGTCCTTTGTCCATCTCCCTTTCTGATCGCCTGGCGGTTTTGCCCCAATACCTGATTCCCAAACAAGCCCTGACGGTCTTTGCCGGCTGGGTGGCGGGCAGCCAATGGGGTGGCGTGACGACCGGCATCATCGACCGGTTTGTGCGCCGCTACAACGTGAACATGAGCGAAGCGGCCAACCCGGACACGGCCAGTTACCAGAGCTTCAACGCGTTTTTCACGCGCCCCTTGCGTGGCGATGCCAGGCCATTGGCCCCTGCGGCTTTCGTCAGCCCGGTGGACGGGGCCATCAGCCAGTGCGGCTCGATTGCGGGCGATCAGGTGTTTCAGGCCAAGGGGCACATTTACAGCACCCGCGCCCTGGTGGGCGGCAATGCGGCGCTGGCGGCGCAGTTTCAGGACGGTGAATTTGCCACGCTCTATTTGAGCCCGCGTGATTACCACCGCATCCACATGCCCTGTGCAGGTCGACTGACCCGCATGGTTTACGTGCCGGGCGATTTGTTCTCGGTCAATCCGACCACGGCCCGCGGCGTACCCGGCTTGTTTGCCCGCAACGAACGGGTGGTCTGCGTGTTTGATGGCGAACATGGCCCCTTTGTGCTGGTGCTGGTGGGCGCGACGATTGTGGGCAGCATGGCCACCGTGTGGCACGGCGTGGTCAACCCACCACGCCCAGGCCAAGTGCGCGAATGGACCTACGAAGAAGGCAGCATCACCTTGGCGCAGGGCGAAGAGATGGGCCGCTTTTTGCTCGGCTCCACTGTGGTGATGCTCTTCCCCAAAGGGGTCATGCAGTTCAACGCCGACTGGGCGCCCGCTCGCCCCATCGTGATGGGCGAGGCGATGGGTTCGCTGAATTGATCAAAATTTAATCGGGATCTGAACCCGATTAAATTTCAATCTTGGACCCCAACTCGACCACCGCGTTGGTGGGCAGGTTCAGGAACTCGGCTGCGCCGCTGGCGTTGTGGTGCATGTTGGCAAACAATTTTTCACGCCAAGTGGCCATGCCACCGCCGATGGTGGGGATCACGATGTCGCGTGACAGGAAATAGCTGGTCATCATCGGGTCGAGTTTGTCGCCTTCGCCTTCGATGCTGGCCAAGGCACTTGGCAAATCGGGGTTGTCCTTGAAACCATAGTTGACAATGACTTGCCAGCATTCGTGCCCCAGCGGCGTCACATCCAAGCGCTGACCAAGGTCCACACGCGGCACTTCGTGGCTGCGCACCGTGACAAACAGGTTGCGCTGGTGCAGGACTTTGTTGTGCTTGAGGTTGTGCAGCAAAGCGTTGGGCACAGTCCCAGCCTCGGCCGTCAGAAACACGGCGGTGCCTTCCACGCGAGTGGGCGGCGAAATGAAGACAGCATCCAAGAAGTCAGGCAAACGCAAGGCATCCGAGCGCAATGACTCGTTGAGCAAGCGGCGACCGTCGTGCCAAGTCAACATCAAGGTGAACACGGCAGCGCCAATGAACAGCGGGAACCAACCCCCGTCAAACAACTTGAGCATGTTGGAGGCCCAAAACGCCAGATCGACCACGAAAAAAAAGCCCGTCGCGCCAATGCACAAGGCCAAAGGCAACTTCCATGCGTAGCGGATCACAAAGAAGGTGAGCACGGTGGTGATCAGCATGTCGGTGCACACCGCAATGCCATAGGCAGCCGCCAGGTTGCTGGACGACTTGAACATGACCACGGCCAGCACGATGGCGACAAACAAGCCCCAGTTGACGAAGGGCATGTAAATTTGCCCGGTGTCTGTTTCGCTGGTGTGTTGCACCTGCAAGCGCGGCAAATAACCCAATTGAATGACCTGTTTGGTCACGCTGAAAGCGCCAGAAATCAGCGCTTGTGAGGCGATGACCGTGGCCATGGTGGCCAAGCCCACCAAGGGCACCAAGGCCCAGTCGGGTGCCATCATGTAGAACGGGTTTTTGACCGCTTCAGGCTCCGCCAACAACAAGGCACCTTGGCCAAAATAGTTCAGAGTCAAGCAAGGCATGACCACGCTGAACCAAGCCAGGCGAATGGGCTTTTTGCCAAAGTGGCCCATGTCGGCATACAAGGCTTCGCCACCGGTCACACACAGGACCACCGCGCCCAAAATGATGAAGGTGATCCCTGGCTCGCTCCACATGAAGCCCAGCGCGTAATGCGGGCTGATGGCCAAAAGGATTTCAGGACGTTGCACGATTTGCGATACACCCAAGACCGCGATGGCGAGGAACCACACCAGCGTGATGGGACCAAAGAATTTGCCAATGCCCGCTGTGCCGCGCTTTTGCACCCAAAACAAGAGGAACAAGATGACCAAGGTGAGCGGGATCACCGCCTTTTTGAAGGTCGGGGAGATGATCTCCAAGCCTTCCACGGCGGACAGCACAGAAATCGCGGGCGTGATGACGCCGTCGCCATAAAACAAGCAGGTGCCAAAGATGCCGACCAGCAGCAAGACTTTGCGCAGCCGGGGTTGGTCTTTGACCGATTGCGAAGCCAAGGCCAACATGGCCACCAGCCCACCTTCGCCGTGGTTGTCGGCGCGCAGCACCAAGACCACGTACTTGACCGACACGATGGTGGTCAAAGTCCAGAAAAAGATGGAGAGGATGCCGTAGACGTTTTCCGGCGTGAATGGCACGTGGCCGGAGCCAAACACCTCCTTCATCGCATACAACACGCTGGTGCCGATGTCGCCATAAACCACGCCAATGGCGCCCAGCGTCAGGGCGGCGAGAGAGGATTTTGTAGATGACACAAAAAGTGGCCCGCGCGATGGCCAGGCTTTTAGTCTTGAAGTTTGCTATTTTGCGCCCGATGACCGAGCCGTGTCACCCTTTGCCCCGAGATAATGTTGCAGTGCAACAACTTCAGTCGTAAACCTCGGCCTCCGGATCGGTGGCTTCCAGCTCGTAACTGGCCGCCAGCATGGCCAAGCGGCCAATGACGCCATACATATAAAAGCGGTTGGGCACACTCGCCCCGGGCTTGACGCCGGGCTGCGGCAAATGGGGGGTGTCGGCAAAGGCCAAGGGCACAAAACTGGCACCTGGCGCGTTCAGGTTCTCGTCCACACCCCGCTCGGCGTGCACGCGGTAAAAACCGCCCACCACATAGCGGTCCATCATGTAAACGACCGGCTCGGCCACCGCGTCGTTGATGCGCTCGTTGGTGAGCACGCCTTCCTGGATGATCACGTCGTTGACGGTTTGGCCGTCCTTGATGACGTTCATCTTGTTGCGGGTTTTGCGGTTCAGCGCGTCCAGATCGGACACGTCACGCACCGTCATGATGCCCATGCCGTAGGTGCCGTTGTCGGCCTTGACGACCACAAACGGCTTTTCGTTGATGCCGTATTCCTTGTATTTGCGCTTGATTTTGGTGAGCAAGGCATCCACATTGCTGCGCAGGCAGTCCATGCCGGTGCCCTCGGCAAAGTTCACGTCGCCGCATTGGCTGAACATCGGGTTGATGAGCCAGGGGTCAATGCCCAGCAACTTGCCGAAACGCTTGGCCACTTCTTCGTAACTTTGAAAATGCTTGGTTTTGCGACGCACGCTCCAGCCGGCGTGCAAAGGCGGCAGCAAGAACTGTTCGTGCAGCTCTTCCAGAATGCCCGGTGCACCGGCCGACAGGTCGTTGTTGAGCAAGATGGTGCAAGGGTCAAAGTCCTTGAGGCCCAGGCGGTGCTTGCTGCGCACCACGGGCTCCAGCGTCACGCTCTCGCCGTTGGGCAATTCAATGGTGGTCAGCTCCTTGATCTCGGGGTTGATCGAGCCGATGCGCACGTTCAGTCCAGCCATGTGGAAGATGCGCTGCAACTGCGCCACATTGGTCAGATAAAAGGTGTTGCGCGTGTGGTTTTCGGGAATGATCAGCAGGTTTTTGGCCTCGGGGCAGATCTTCTCGATGGCCGCTTGGGCCGCCTGCACGGCCAAGGGCAGCATCTCAGGCGTCAGGTTGTTCCAGCCGCCGGGGTAGAGGTTGGTGTCCACCGGGGCCAGCTTGAAGCCGGCATTGCGGATGTCGACCGAGGTGTAGAAGGGCGGCGTGTGCTCCATCCACTCCAGGCGAAACCAGCGCTCGATGGCGGGCATGGAGTCGAGGATGCGCTGCTCAAGCTCGTTGATGGGGCCGGTCAGGGCGGTGACGAGATGGGGAACCATGGGCGTGCCTTCGGTGAAACTGCTGAATGATATGCGGCCGGTCTGCGCCAATACAAGCACCTACCGGACATGAACGCAGCTGCTGCGTGCGCTCATGTACGGACTTCGCCTTCGCCCAGCACCACGTACTTGAGCGAGGTCAGGCCCTCGATGCCGACTGGCCCACGGGCGTGAAACTTGTCGGTGCTGATGCCGATTTCGGCACCCAGACCGTATTCAAAGCCGTCCGCAAAGCGGGTGCTGGCATTGACCATGACGCTGGAGGAGTCCACTTCGCGCAAAAAGCGCTGGGCGTGCAGGTGGTCACGCGTCAGGATGGCCTCGGTGTGGTGGCTGCTGTAGTGGTTGATGTGGGCAATCGCTTCGTCCAGGCCCGCCACCACCTTGATGCTGATGATGGGCGCGAGGTACTCCTCAAACCAATCTTGCTCGGTGGCGTCTTGCAGGTGGGCGCCTGCCAGGGCGCTCAAAATGGCCTTGGCCTGGGGGCAGCAGCGCATCTCGACGCCTTTGGCGGCATAAATGGCACCAATTTTGGGCAAGAACTCGCCCGCCACGCCCTGGGCCACCAGCAAACTTTCGCTGGCATTGCAGGGGCTGTACTTTTGCGTCTTGGCGTTGTCGGCCACTTTGACAGCCATCCCGATGTCACAAGGGTCGTCGACATAGGTGTGGCAATTGCCGTCCAGGTGCTTGATCACGGGCACCTTGGCCTCGGCGCTGATGCGCTCGATCAGGCCCTTGCCACCCCGCGGGATGATCACGTCCACATATTGCGGCATGGTGATGAGCTGGCCCACGGCGGCGCGGTCTGTGGTTTGCACCAGTTGCACCGCGTCCACCGGCAGCCCGGTCTCTGTGAGCGCCTGCTGTACCAATTTGGCCAAGGCCTTGTTCGATTCGATCGCCTCGGAGCCGCCGCGCAAGATGCAGGCGTTGCCGCTTTTGATCGACAGGCTGGCCGCTTCGATGGTCACATTGGGGCGGCTCTCGAAAATCATGCCGAACACGCCAATCGGCACGCGCATCTGGCCCACACGGATGCCGCTGGGCATTTGCTTCATGCCCAAGATCTCGCCGATCACGTCGGGCATGGCGGCGAGTTGTTCGCAGCCTTGGGCGCAGGTTTCCAGCACTTTGGGGGTGAGTTTGAGGCGATCGACCATCGGCTCGGCCAGGCCATTCGCTTGGGCGCGCCTCAAATCTTGGGCATTGTCTTGCTGCAAGGCTTCGGTGTTGTCGCGCAGCAAGGCCGCCAATCGGCGCAAAGCCTGGTTCTTGACGGCGGCCGAGGCCTTGGCCATCAGGGCAGAGGCTGTCTTGGCCTGCAGGCCCAAGGCCTGCAGGTGTTCAGCGGTGTTCAGATCGGTCATGTTGACATTTTCGCAGATGCCAGCGTCATTCAGATTTCCCCGCAGGCGCTGAACGGTGTTCGGCGGTGGCGGGTGGTCAGCGCGCCATGCACATGCGCGAAAAGCGCATTGCCAAACGGCCCAGGGCCTGCCAAGGGTCGGTGGGCCAATCGGGCACCTTCAGGCCTTTGACGATGCCGTCCACCTGGTGGGCCGATTGAAGCAGGCCGTTCAGACGGACCTCGGACAAGCGGGGCAACACCCGCTCAAACAAACGTTCACGCGGGCCCCACACACGCTGCTCGCGCAGGGCCATGGGCAGGGGCTTGCCGGCCACCATGGCGTCTTTCACGCGTTTCAAGGCGCGGATGTCTTCGGCCAAGGTGTAGTGCACCAGCACGGCCGCTTCGCCTTCGGCCTGCAGGCCGTCCAGCATGCGTTGCACACGCGAGACTTGCCCGGACAAAACCGATTCGGAGAGCTTGAACACGTCGTAGCGGGCCACGTTGAGCACGGCCGCTTCGACCTGGTCTTGGCGGAGTTCGCCTGCGGGATAAAGCAAACCGAGTTTCTGGATCTCTTGGTGCGCGGCCAGCAAGTTGCCTTCCACGCGGTCGGCAAAAAACTGCAGGGCGCGTTGCCCTTCTTCGCCAGCGGCCACACTTTGGCCTTGGCGCTGCAGGCGCTGCGCGATCCACTGGGGCAAGGCGCTGCGGTCCACGGGGTCGATCTGCAGGGTCACGCCTGCATTTTCCAGGGCGCCAAACCACGCGCCTTTGCGGGTGGCGGCATCCAGGCGGGGCAGCAAGAACAGGGTCAAGGTGCTGTCGTTGCCTTGGGCCGACTCGGCCAGTTGTTGAATGGCGGTGCTGCCCTCTTTGCCGGGCTTGCCCGAGGGGATGCGCACTTCGACGATCTGCTTGTCGGCAAACAGGCTCATCGAGCCGCCAGCGGCCAGCACCTCGCTCCAGTCAAAGTGGGCACCTGCCACGGTGTGCACTGTGCGTTCGGTGTAGCCCTGCGCACGGGCCGTTGCACGGATGGCATCGGCCGCCTCTTGGATGAGCAAGGCTTCGTCGCCATGCAAGGTGTAGAGGCTGCGCAGGCCTTTTTGCAGGTGCGCGGCCAGTTGGAGATGGGCCAGTTGCATCGCTCAGGCGTCAAGGTTGGGCAGCCGGTGCCAGCACAGGTGCGGGCAAGACTTTGCGCGGCTTGACAATCGACAAGCGCCGCATGATTTGCTGCACGATGTCTGCTTGCATGTCGCGGTACATCATGCCCATCTCGATTTCCTTGGACAAGGCGGCCGTTTCCGTGAAACTCAAGTCACGCTGCTGGTACAACTCCACCGGCTCGATCCACTCCTCGCCTTTGGGTGTGCGCAACCGAAAACTCACCCGCAAGCGCAGCTGCATTTCGCGCACCTGCCCCGAAGCGTTCATGCCCACCACCACCTGTTGCCGAGCTTCGCTCAGGATGTCAAGGATGGCATCGGCTTGCGGCATTTTCTTGGCATCGGTCAGCAGATCAATGCGTCCAGAGCCCAGCAAATTGCGCCGCAACTCTACCCCCAGGGGCGAACTGTCCGAAAAGTTGCCGTACAGGGTCTTGAACGGGAAATCCTGCGTCTGACGCAGCGCGAAACCGCAAGCCGTCAGGCTCAGCGCCGGAGCAATGGCCAAAGCAGTCAGGAGGCGGCGGCGCGAAACACTCATGCGGGCTTTCAGACGACGATGTTGACCAGTCGGCCCGGCACCACGATGACCTTCTTGGGCGCCGCGCCATCGGCTTGCTTCACGAAGGCTTCGCTGGCCAAGGCGGCCACTTCGATCTGCGCTTTGTCTGCCGCTGCGGGCACCCAAATCGAACCACGCAACTTGCCGTTGATCTGCAGCATGAGTTCGATCTGGTCGCGCTCCAAAGCCGACTCGTCCACGACAGGCCACGGCGCATCGAGCAACTCAGCGACAGCCTGGGCGTAGCCCAGTTGCTGCCAAATTTCGTCGGTGATGTGGGGGCAAGCGGGGTAGAGCATGCGCATCAACATCGAGACACCTTCGCACAGGGCGGCGGTGTCGCCCTCTTTGAAAGGTCCATTGCCATCGGGCTTGAAGTCTTCCAGCGCATTCAGCAGCTTCATGCAGCCCGACACCACGGTGTTGTACTGCATGCGCTCGTAGTCGTAACCGACTTGCTTGAGCACCAGGTGCATCTCGCGGCGCAAGGCCTTGGCCGCATCGCCCAAGGCGGCTTGGCTCAGGTCCTGCCCGGTGGCAGAACGCAGCAATTCGTGGTGCTTGAAAGCGAAGTTCCACACCCGGCGCAAGAAACGGTAGCTGCCTTCTACGGCCGAGTCGTTCCACTCCAAGGTCACTTCAGGTGGCGCAGTGAACATGGTGTACAGACGAGCGGTGTCGGCACCGTATTTCTCAATCAAGTCCTGCGGGTCGACACCGTTGTTCTTCGACTTGGACATGGTGCCCACGCCTTCGTAGTCGATGGCCGTGCCCACCGGCAGCAGGCCATCGCCGCTGTCGGCTTCGTTCTTGAGCTTCGCACCCACCACTTTGCCGGTCTCGTCGAGCACATGCTCCACGTCGTGCGGCCAGAAGTAGTCCTTGCCGCCCTTGGCGGTGCGGCGCGAGTAGATGTGGTTCAGCACCATGCCCTGCGTGAGCAATTTGGTGAAGGGCTCGTCAACCTTGACCAAGCCCAAATCGCGCATGACCTTGGTCCAAAAGCGCGCATACAGCAGGTGCAAGATGGCGTGTTCGATGCCGCCGATGTACTGGTCCATGCCGCTGCCACCCGTGGCTTGGTGCTGATCCCGCATCCAATAATCGGTGCCGCCCGCCACCATCGCCTCGGCGTTGGTCGGGTCGCAGTAGCGCATGAAGTACCAGGACGAATCCACAAAGGTGTCCATGGTGTCGGTCTCGCGGCGGGCGGGTTGACCGCACACCGGGCAAGTGACCCCGGCGTGAAAGCCTTCGTGGTGGTGCAGCGGGTTGCCCGAACCATCCGGGATGCAGTCTTGCGGCAGCACCACGGGCAGGTCTTTTTCGGGGACCGGCACCGCGCCGTGCTCGTCGCAATGGATGATCGGGATCGGCGTGCCCCAGTAACGCTGGCGGCTCACGCCCCAGTCGCGCAGACGCCAGGTGGTTTTCTTCTCGCCCAGGCCTTTGGCAGCCAGCAGCTCGGCCACTTGGGTGACGGCGGCTTTCTGGGTCAGACCATCGAGTTCGCCGGAGTTGACGCACACACCGTCTTTGGTCGCATACCACTCTGCCCAGGTCCTTGCGTCAAAAGAGGCCTTGGCGTTGCCTGCGTTGGGCAAGGATGAGATGGCGTCTGAGGCGCCCGACGCAGGCGACGACAAGGCGGCCCCACGCTGAGCGACGACTTGTTGGATCGGCAAGGCGTACTTCAAAGCAAATGCGAAGTCACGCTCGTCGTGCGCGGGCACGCCCATCACCGCACCATCGCCGTAGCTCATCAACACGTAGTTGCCCACCCACACCTCGACCTGAGCACCCGTCAAAGGATGCGTGACGAACAGACCCGTGGCCATGCCTTTTTTCTCTTGCGTGGCCAACTCGGCTTCGGTGGTGCCGCCGCTCTTGCACTCTTCCAAAAACACGGCCAAAGCAGGATTCGACGAAGCTGCATGCAGCGCCAGCGGATGCTCGGCCGCCACGGCGCAAAAGGTCACGCCCATGAGGGTGTCGGCGCGGGTGGTGAAAACGTACATCTTCCCGTCACCGATCAATGCACCGTCAGCGCCAGCGATGCTGTGCGGGAACGCAAAGCGCACACCTTCGCTCTTGCCGATCCAGTTTTCCTGCATCAAGCGCACTTTGTCGGGCCAGCCGTTGAGCGTGGCTTTGTCGTTGCCGATCTGCACATGGTCCAGCAGTTCTTGCGCGTAGGACGTGATGTTCAAGTAGTAACCGGGAATTTCGCGCTTTTCGACCGGCGCGCCGGTGCGCCAGCCTTTGCCGTCAATGACCTGCTCGTTGGCCAGCACGGTCTGGTCCACCGGGTCCCAGTTCACGACCTGGGTCTTGCGGTAAGCGATGCCTTTTTCCAGCATCTTCAAAAACAGCCACTGGTTCCACTTGTAATAAGTGGGGTCGCAGGTGGCGACTTCGCGTGACCAGTCGATGGCCAAGCCCATGGCCTGCATCTGCTTTTTCATGTACGCGATGTTCTCGTAGGTCCACTTGGCGGGGGGTACGCCGTTTTTCAGGGCGGCATTTTCGGCGGGCAGGCCAAACGCGTCCCAGCCCATGGGCATCAAGACATTGAAGCCCTTCATGCGAAGGCTGCGCGTGAGCATGTCGTTGATGGTGTAGTTGCGCACATGGCCCATGTGCAGCTTGCCGCTGGGGTAGGGCAGCATGGAGCAGGCGTAGAACTTCTTTTTGCTGGCGTCTTCGGTGACGCGGTAGGCATCGCGGGCTGTCCAGCGGGCCTGCGCTGCGGGTTCGACTTCAAGGTGGTTGTACTTGTCTTGCATAGGGGTCGATTGTAGAGGGCGCTGAGTCTGGGGCTTGCTTGTAGGAGGTGTGTTGGGGCCCGCAGGGAGGCAGGCCCGGGCGCCTCAGACGCAGGCTCAGCGCTGAGGGGCGGACGGGGTTTGGGCGACGAAGCCGATGCGCGACAGCCCTGCTTTTTGGGCCAGGCCCATGGTTTCGACCACGCGGCCGTAGGGCACGGACGCGTCGGCGCGCAGCTCCATCTCGGTGTTGGGGTTGCGTTGGGCGGCTTCGGTCAGGCGCAGGCGCAAGGCCTCGGGGGTGATGGGCTTGTCGGCCAGGTAGACCGTGCCTTGGGCATCCACCACCAGCGACAGCGCTTGGGGCGAGTCGCCCGCTTGGCCGCCTTCGGCCTGGGGCAAATCCAGGCGAATGGCGCTGGTCATCAAGGGCGCCGTCAGGATAAAGAGCACCAACAGAACCAGCATCACGTCCACCATGGGGGTGACATTGATGTCGCTCATCGGCGCATCGGCTTTGGAGGAGGCCAGGCGACCGAAGGCCATGGCGTCAGTCCTGTTCACCTGTCAGCAAGCCACGCAGGTCATGGGCAAAGCCTTCGAGTTCGGCTTCGATCAAGGCCACGCGACGGCCCAACAGGTTGTAGCCCAGTACCGCGGGGATGGCCACGGCCAAGCCTGCGGCCGTCATGATCAGGGCTTCACCCACAGGTCCGGCCACTTTGTCGATGGTCAGTTGCCCCGCCTCGGCCATGCCGGTCAGGGCATTGAAGATGCCCCACACGGTGCCCAGCAAACCGACAAACGGTGAAATGGAACCGGCAGTGGCCAGCAACAACTGACCCCACTGCAAGCGACGCACCACCGACTGCAAAGCACCGCGCAGCACCCGGGTCAATTGGTTTTGACGGTCACCCGCCGAGGCCAAGGTAGCGCCCACAGGCAGCAAGGTCGCTTCCAGCAAGGGCGTCACACAGCCGTCCCGGTCAAACTGCATCACGCGTTGTTGTGCATCGTCAAAGCCCAAAGCCTGCCAAAAGGCCGCCACACTGCGGCGCACATCCAGGCTGACCCGGGACAACAGGCGCCATTTCCAGACGATCACCACCCAACTGCTGACGGACAGCGCCAGCAAAGCCACCGCCAGCACGCGGCTGACAAGATCGCTGTGGAGCAGGAAATCGGTCAGGCTCATCGCAGCTTGAAGTTCAACGCAAGTTCAAGACATCAAACATGTCGAACAAGCCGCGCTGTTGACCCGCCAGGAATCGCACGGCGCGCAAGCTGCCTTGGGCGTAGGTGGCGCGACTGGAAGATTTGTGCGTGACTTCGATGCGCTCACCAATGCCGGCAAACAGCACGGTGTGCTCGCCCACGATGTCACCGCCACGGATGGTCGAAAAACCGATGGTGGACGGGTCGCGCTCGCCGGTGTGGCCGTAGCGCTCGTACACGGCGCACTCTTTGAGGTCACGGCCAATGGCTTCGGCGATCACTTCGCCCATTTTGAGGGCCGTGCCCGAGGGGGCATCGACCTTGTGGCGGTGGTGGGCTTCGATGATTTCGATGTCGTAACCGGTGGACAGGGCTTGGGCGGCCATTTGCAGCAGCTTCAAGGTCACGTTCACACCCACGCTCATGTTGGGGGCCATGACGAGGGCGATGTCCTGGGCGATCTCGGCGATTTCGGCTTTCTGCGCATCGGTGAAGCCGGTGGTGCCGATCACGGCCTTGACGCCCAGTTCGCGGCAGACTTTCAAGTGCGCCAAAGTGCCCTCAGGACGGGTGAAATCGATCAGAAAACCTGCCTCCTTCAAACCGGCTTTCAAATCAGACACCACCGCAACGCCGCTGGCCTTGCCCAAAAAGGCAGATGCGTCCTGGCCCAGCGCAGAGCTGGCCGCGATGTCGAGCGCACCCGACAGGCGGCAATCGTCGGTGGCCAGGATGGCTTCGATCAGCATATGGCCCATGCGGCCAGTGGCACCGGCCACCGCGATGGGCAAAGAGTTGTGTTGCGTCATGGGGTCTTTGAGGTTTGCGGTCGGCCACCAGACGACCGCCCTGGTTCAACGGGGGGTCGGCTCCAAAGGCGGGTAGCTCGCCGGCAAGGGTGCGGTTGCCGGACGGGGCAAGTCGCTGTTGGCGTTGCGGACCGGAAACTTCTTGAAGTCCTCTTCGGTGGCCTCCAGTTTGGGTGTTTTGCCCGCTTGTCGCGGCGCCACCAAACGGCCTGCAAATTCGGCCTCGCTGGGCAAGAGGTCGCTTTCGATCTGGTCCAGCACATCGCCCTTGAACTGCACGGTCAAACGAAAATTCTGAGGCGGCACACCTTGCCGGTTGATGCTGAAGGCGTAATCCCAACGATCGGCATGGAAAAGGCTGGCCACCAAGGGCGTTCCCAAAATGTCACGCACCTGCGCTCTGACCATGCCCGGGCGCAGCGCCTGTCGCTGCTCTTTCGAGACAAAATTGCCCTGAACCACTTCCGGCACATAAGGCCTGAACGTGTCCCGTTGAATGCCGCCACAACCGACCACGCTGCCGCCCAGAACGAGGCCGGCAAGCCAAGCGCAATGAACGCGAAAATTCAGGAATGCTGTCATGGGTGAGGTGTCGCCGATATGATCAAAGCATTGTAGCGGCAGCTCTGAATTCAAATCCGTTTCCCAGCCCTCTTCCAAACGCCATGCGCCAAATCGACGAACTCAAAAACAACGGCCTCAAAGCCACTTTGCCCCGTCTGAAAATTTTGGAGGTTTTCCAAAGCGGCGCGCAACGACACATGACGGCCGAAGATGTGTTTCGGCACCTGCTGCAAGAAAATGCCGACATTGGACTGGCCACGGTTTACCGCGTATTGACCCAATTCGAGCAGGCGGGCATTTTGAGCCGGAACCATTTCGAAAGCGGGAAAGCCATCTATGAGCTCAATGAAGGCCAACACCACGACCATGTCGTGTGCCTCGACTGCGGCCGCGTTGAAGAGTTCTACGACCCGGAAATCGAATCACGCCAGCAAGCCGTTGCACAAGCCAAGGGCTTTGTCATCGCCGACCATGCCTTGAGTCTGTACGGGCACTGCACGCGCATGCCTTGCCCACACCGGCAACTCTGAACGATCAGTCTTGTTGCATGGCGCGGCGCTGCCGCTCGATGAAATCCTGGTAAGTGTCGATGCCACGCATCTGCAAGATGGTGTTGCGCACGGCCGCCTCCACCAAGACCGCGATGTTGCGGCCGGCCACCACCTGGATCACCACTTTGCGCACCGGAATGCCCAGCACGTCCTGAATGAGTGGTTCTGAAGGCATGCGTTCGTAATCGCGGTCAAAGGTTTCACGTCGCACCAGGTGCACGATCAGCTTCAGACGCATCTTGCGGCGCACGGCCGTTTCGCCAAAAATGGCACGAATGTCCAGCAAGCCGATGCCACGCACTTCCAGCAGGTTTTGCAGCAAATCCGGGCAGCGCGCCTCGATGGTGGTTTGGTTGATGCGGTACAGATCGACCGCATCGTCGGCCACCAGGCCATTGCCTCGAGAGATCAGTTCCAGTCCCAATTCGCTCTTGCCAAGGCCTGATTCACCGGTGATCAACACCCCCATGCCCAGGATGTCCATGAAAACACCGTGCATGGTTGTGCGGTCGGCGAAGTGCTTGGACAAATAGGCCCGCAGCACATCGATCACAAAAGCCGATGACTGGTCCGTGAAGAACATTGGAATTTGTGCCCGCTCGCACATGGACAGCAAAGCATCGGGGGCCACTTGGCCATCGGCCAAAATCAGGACCGGTGGCTCCAGCGTCACGATGCGTGCAATGCGTCGAGCGCAGTCGTCGGGGGTCGAATTGGTCAGATACGCCACTTCTCTCGGACCCAGGATCTGCACCCGGTAAGGATGGATGTAGTTGAGATAGCCCACCAAGTCCGCGCCCGAACTGGCTTCACTGACGGCGACATCGTCGAAGCGGCGCTCTGACGCCCCCAAACCAGCCACCCACTGCCATTTCAATTTGCTGCGGTGGTCTTCAAAAAGAACGTCGGCACTGATGACGGATGGTTTCATGGCAACAAACCCAGCCTTTGTCGTTCAAACCGTCTGTGCAGACTGCCACTGGGCAATCAGTTGGTGCAGCCCCACTTGGGAAGGACTGCTTTTGATGCTCTCACGCAATTGGCTGTCACTGAGCAACTCGGCAATTTCAGACAAGATTTCAAGGTGCTTTTGGGTGGCCGCCTCAGGCACCAACAAAAAGATCAGCAGGTTGACCGCTTGCTCATCCGGCGCGTCAAAACCAATCGCGTGTGCCAACAAGAACACCGCAGCCATGGGCGCTTTGAGGCCCTTGATACGACCATGCGGAATGGCGACGCCGTGGCCCAGGCCCGTCGAACCCAGCCGCTCGCGGGCAAACAGGCTGTCGGTGACCAAAGCGCGTGACAAGCCATGCAGATTCTCAAAGAGAAGTCCGGCCTCTTCAAATGCACGCTTCTTGCTGGTGGCGTCCACCCCGACAAGGACTTGGGCAACTGGCAATATGGATGAAAGTCGATTCATGTTCGAGGCGGATTATGCACCTGTCGGCACTGCGCGCCCTGCAAACTGGGTCGCGCAGGGGCCAGGGGCCATCGCCACCAAGCCATTGCCCATGAAAAAGGGCCGCTGGTTGCGGCCCTCAGTTTCGAACGCAGCGCGCTTTCACATCATGCGTTTGGGAGCGGCGTGGTGGTGGTCTGTGATGCGGTCTTTGTGTTTGACCACTTGTCGGTCGAGCTTGTCGACCAGGTCGTCCACAGCTGCATACAGGTCCTCGTGAGCGCTTTCGGCAAACATGTCACTGCCTTTGACATGGATGTTGCACTCTGCACGCTGGCGTTTTTCTTTTTCCTTCTGCTTTTCCACGGTCAGCAGCACTTTCACATCGACCACCTGGTCAAAATGGCGGGTAATGCGGTTCAATTTGCCCGTCACATACTCTCGCAAGGCTGGAGTCACTTCCAGATGGTGTCCGCTGATTGTCAAATTCATAAGCTTGGCCTCCATAGATCCCGGGTAGGAAAAGCCCCGCTGGTGCAGGGCTGACAAACCGCCCCTCAGGGGTGGTTCGTTTCCACTATGCGCCTGCCTTTGTGGAAAAGCAAACGGCTTTATGGAAGGCATGGCTGTCAGAGGCCAATCCCGTTTGGCCGCCTGTTTTGGTGGTATCGTCTTGGATGAAATGCAGCACGGGCTTTCCAAGCGCTCAAGCTTCGGGCGACCCGTGCACTCGCACACCACCTGCCAACCAGACCGACTCCCCATCGGCCACACACCGATCCTCCCGGCCGCGGTGAAGACGTCTTGAGCAGTGTGCCCAAGGTTCTACAGCTGCATTTCCCCATCGCCGCCCCTTTGAACCTTTGGCACCTGGCCATTTTTTGGATTCGCCATGCTCAATATCTTCACCCTGGTCAACGGTCGACTCTTTCAGGAAGAGATCGAGTCGCTGGAAGAACTCTCGCGTTTCCAGCCCATCTGGGTTGACCTGGAGTCGCCCACGCTGGAAGAAAAACGTTGGATCAAGCAATACTTTGGCTTGTTCATCCCCGAAGACGCGATGGATGAGGACATCGAGGAGTCCGCCCGCTTTTACGAAGAAGACAACGGCGAGCTGCACATCCGCTCGGACTTCTTGATTGCCGACGAGGACGAACCCCGCACGGTGCGATGCGCCTTCATCTTGAATTTGCACAACACCAACCTGCGCAGCCAAGGCGTGCTGTTTTCCATCCACGACGAAGACGTGCCGGTGTTCCGCCTGCTGCGCATGCGTGCGCGCCGAGCACCCGGGCTGATCGAAGACGCCAAAGAAGTCTTGCTCAAACTGTTTGACGCCGACGCCGAGTATTCAGCCGACACCCTCGAAGGCATTTACGACCAACTCGAAAAAGTGGGCAACACCGTGTTGTCCGGGGACGTGACCGATGCCATGGCCAGTGAAGTGCTGGGCGCGATTGCGCGACAAGAGGACATGAACGGCCGCATCCGACGGAATGTGATGGACACCCGCCGCGCCCTGAGCTTCATGATGCGCTCCAAAATGCTCAATGCCGACCAGTTTGAAGACGCCCGTCAGATCATGCGAGACATCGATTCGCTGGACTCGCACACGGCGTTTTTGTTCGACAAGATCAACTTCTTGATGGACGCCACCGTCGGTTTCATCAACATCAACCAGAACAAGATCATCAAGATCTTCTCGGTGGCCAGCGTGGCGCTGCTGCCGCCCACCTTGATCGCCAGCCTCTACGGGATGAACTTTGAATACATGCCCGAACTGTCGCAAAAATGGGGCTACCCCTACGCTTTGGTCTTGATGATCGCCAGCGCCGTGGTGCCCATGTGGTATTTCCGCCGACGTGGCTGGCTCAAATGAAGCCCTGAAACCGTCAGTTCTTGTTGCGCAACTCGCGCCGTAAGATTTTGCCCACAGGCGTTTTGGGCAACTCATCGCGGAACTCGATCACACGAGGCTGCTTGTAAGCGGTCATGTTCTCGCGGCAATAGGCCATGATTTGCTCCGCGGTCAAGGCGGGGTCTTTCTTGACCACCACCAGCTTCACGGCCTCACCGGTTTTCTCATCCGGCACACCAATCGCCGCGCATTCCAGCACACCCGGACAAGCCGAAGCGACTTCCTCGACTTCGTTGGGGTAGACGTTGAAACCACTGACCAGAATCATGTCTTTCTTGCGGTCAACAATTTTGAAGAAGCCCCGCGCATCCACCGTGCCCACATCGCCGGATTTGAAGTAGCCGTCGGCGGTCATGACCTTGGCGGTTTCATCGGGCCGCTGCCAATAACCGGCCATCACTTGCGGACCTTTGATGGCAATTTCGCCGGGCTGACCCACTTCGGTCACTTCCTGCCCCTCGTCGTCCAGCAGCTTCATCCAGGTACTGGGCAAGGGCACGCCGATGGTGCCGGTGAACTCGGTGCTGGTGGTCGGGTTGCAACTGGCCGAGGGGCTGGTCTCGGACAGACCGTAACCTTCGCAAATGGGGCAACCGGTTTTCTCCAGCCAGAGCTTGGCCACATTGGGCGTGACGGCCGTGCCACCGCCCAAAGACACCAAAAGATTCGACCAATTCACCGTGCCGAAATCCGGGTGGTTGGCCAAGCCGTTGAACAAGGTGTTGACGGCAGGAAAGCTGTGAAACGTGTGTTTGGACAGTTCCTTGAGGACCGCAGGCAAGTCGCGGGGGTTGGGGATCAAAATCGTTTTACCGCCCATGCGCAAGCCCAGCATCATGTTCACCGTGAACGCAAAGATGTGGTACAGCGGCAAAGCGCACACCGAGGTTGGCTGTTGTCCCGCTGGCATGCGTTTCATCGCCGGTTCGTTCCAGGCTTCGGACTGCAGAACGTTGGCGATCACGTTGCGGTGCAGCAGCACAGCGCCTTTGGAGACGCCTGTGGTGCCCCCGGTGTACTGCAGCACCGCGATGTCATCGGCTGTCAGCTCGGGTTTGCGAAAAGCTTGTTGACGCCCTTTGGACAAAGCGTCGTTGAAACGCACCGCCTCGGGCAGGCGAAAGGCGGGCACCATTTTCTTGACCTTGCGCACCACGTAATTGACCAAGCCGCCCTTGAGCAAGCCCAGCCGGTCACCCATGGCGGCCAAAATCACATGCTGCACCGGGGTTTGTACGATGCACTTTTCGAGGGTGGCGGCAAAGTTCTCGATGATGACAATCGCCTTGGCGCCCGAATCTTTGAGCTGGTGCTCCAGCTCACGGGCGGTGTACAGCGGGTTGACATTGACCACCACCAAACCGGCCCGCAAAATGGCCGCCACCGCCACCGGGTACTGCGGCACATTGGGCATCATGACCGCAACGCGATCGCCTTT
>JAIXRJ010000023.1 GCA_027485235.1 Comamonadaceae bacterium | reverse complement strand
TAAGTTCCGAAGAACTTGGCAATCACCATCAAACGCCCACGCTTATCGGCTGTATATTTTTAAAGAACCTAGGCAACTCTCGCCGCCTTTTCTTGCCTCGCTGCGATCAGCGAAGCCTTGAATTATGTCACAGTTTTTGAGACTGCGTCAAGTTTATGAAAATTTTTTTGATCGTTGCGATCTTTCCAAAAACTTCTTCGCTGTGCCTGTTGACTCTCTTGCGAAAACCACTATTCCTGCAGCGAAGCCCTCGATTGTGACACAGTTTTTTGTTCCTCAACGATCTTTTTGAATTTTTCGGCTTTTTTTACAGCTGCGCCCCGGATAATGGGCCGATGGCTTTACTTACACTTTTGAACGCGTCCTTGGCTTTTGGCCACGTCGCCCTCCTTGATCACGCCGACTTCTCTTTGGAGACGTCCGAGCGCATCGGCTTGATCGGACGCAACGGCACAGGCAAATCGTCATTGCTCAAAATTCTGGCGAGCATGGAGCGCCCAGACGAAGGGAACTTGCATCTACAGCAAGGCGTTCGCATCGCTTACGTGGCGCAGGAGCCCATCTTGGTACCTGAACACACCATCTTTGAATCTGTGCGCGAAGGCTTGGCCGAAGTGGTGCAATGGATTGACGATTACACACACAGCAGGGGTGACCTGGACACATTGCAAGGACAAATCGAATCACGCGATGGCTGGGGCTGGGAGCAACGGCTGGACGAAACCCTGCAGCGCCTGCAATTGGACCCCCTTGCGGTGGTGCAATCGCTGTCCGGCGGCATGCGCAAACGGGTGGCCTTGGCACAAGCCTTGGTGACCCGTCCTGACGTGCTTTTATTAGATGAGCCGACCAACCACCTGGACCTGAACGCCATCACCTGGCTGGAAGACTTGTTGATCGACTTCAAGGGCAGTGTGATCGCCATCACCCACGACCGCGCGTTTTTGGACCGCATCGCCACCCGCATTGTGGAGTTGGACCGCGGCAAGCTGCGCCCCTACCCGGGCAACTACGCCGCTTACCAGGTACAAAAAGAAGAGCAACTCGCGCAGGAAGCCGTGATTCAGGCCAAGGCCGACAAACTGCTGGCCCAGGAAGAGATCTGGATCCGCAAAGGCGTGGAAGCGCGCCGCACCCGCAGCCAAAGTCGGATCACCCGACTGCAAAACCTGCGAGGCGAACGCGCCGCACGCCGTGAAAAAGTGGGCAACGTGAAGATGGAAGTGGCCTCGGGCGTGCCCAGTGGCAAACTGGTGGCCGAATTGACCGACGTGACCAAAAGCTTCACCCAGCCCGACGGTTCGGTGCGCACCGTGATCCAGAAATTCACCGGCACTTTGCTGCGCGGTGACAAGATCGGCCTGTTGGGCCCCAACGGCGCAGGCAAAACCACCTTGCTCAAACTGATTTTGGGTGAACTCGAGGCCGACAGCGGTGAAGTGCGACGCGGCAGCAAACTCGAAGTGGCCTACTTTGACCAGATGCGCGATGCCCTGGACCTGAACGCCACGCTGGAGGACTTCATCAGCCCCGGCAGCGAATGGATCGAGATCGGCAACAAGCGCCAGCACGTCAAGAGCTATCTGGGCGACTTTTTGTTCTCGCCCGCACGGGCCACCTCGCCGGTGCGCTCACTGTCGGGTGGCGAGCGCAACCGCCTGTTGTTGGCCCGCTTGTTTGCGCGCCCAGCCAACGTGTTGGTGCTGGACGAACCGACCAACGACCTGGACATCGAAACCCTGGAACTGCTCGAAGAGCTGCTGCAAACCTACGAAGGCACCGTGTTCCTGGTCAGCCACGACCGCGCCTTCATGGACAACGTGGTCACCGGCATCATCGCCTGCGAAAGCGCACCGGACCAGCCCGGCTTCTGGCGCGAATACGAAGGCTCGGTGCAAGACTGGCTGGTTCAATCCAAGCGCGCTCAGGCCATTCGGGCTCAAGCGGCGCAGCGCAGTGCCACCCCACCCCAGGCCGCCCCAGCCGCAAGCCCCCTTCCAGCGTCAACAGCCCCCGCAGCCAATGCCCCAACACGCAGCAAGCTCAGCTACAAAGAACAACGCGAGCTGACCGAACTGCCAACGAAAATCGAGAACCTGGAAAAAGAGCAAATCCACGTCCGTGCGCAATTGGCCGACGGCAGCGTTTACCAGCGCGACCCGGGGTTGGCGCAACAGCTGTTCCGGCGTGACACCGAGATCGACGAGATGCTGCTGACGGCCATGGAACGCTGGGAAGCGCTGTCTGCACGTTGAAGCGCCATTCACCCGCCACAAGTCCGAAACCCCAAAGTGCCCCGTGGGCCTCACTTCACACAACAACCAGGCATGACCTCTTCCGAACTCAGCGCGCTGTTGGTGCTGGCCACCGTGAGCAGCTTCACGCCCGGGCCCAACACCACCTTGTCGACGGCCATGGCGGCCAACCACGGCCTGCTCAGGGCCATGCGCTTTGTGTGCGCGGTGCCCGTTGGGTGGGGCATTTTGTTCGTGCTGTGCGCCACCGGCCTGGGCGGGTTGGTGGTGGCCTTCCCGCCCTTGCGCTGGGGCATCGTGACCTTGGGCACCGCTTATTTGCTGTGGCTGGCCTCGCGTTTGTGGCAAAGCAGCCGCTTGCAGCAGGCCGACAGCGCCAAGCTGCAAGTGGGTTTTGTGCAAGGTGTGGGCCTGCAGTTTCTCAACATCAAGGCCTGGATGCTGGCGCTCGCCATCGTGGCGGGTTGGGTGGCGGGTCGCGAGGACGCCACGGCGCGCACGCTGATGCTGCTGCCCATCATGGTGGCCTATGGTTTTTTCAGCAACCTGACCTATGCGGTGGCAGGCTCCATGCTGCGCCACTGGCTGGCGCATGGCCGCCGTCTGCTCGTGTTCAACCGCTGCATGTCCTTGGCGCTGGTAGCCACGGCCTGGTGGATTCTGAACGGCATGCGGCAAAGCGTTGGCTGACAACAAATGCCTTGACGTCCGCCAAGAAGGCAACAAGTACGACCCCAGCAGCACCCAAGATGAGCGCCCCCCCTTCACAACGAGAAAACCTGGGCCTGTGGTTGGGCCTGCTGGGCGTCCTCATTTTTGGCCTCACCTTGCCCATGACGCGCTTGACCACGGGCACGGTGGACGCGCCGCAAATGTCACCCTGGTTTGTGACTTGGGCGCGGGCCGCGCTGGCGGGCGCACTGTCGGCCATTTACCTGTTGGCCGTGCGGGCGCCATGGCCCACGGCTGCCCAGCGTGGGCCCTTGTTATTGTCACTGGCGGGCAATGTGATCGCTTACCCCTTGCTGCTGGGCTGGGCGCTGCGCCATGTCACGGCCAGTCATGCGGCGGTCATCACTTCGCTGATGCCGCTGGCCACTGCCGCAGCCGCCGCTTGGCTCATGCACCAACGTGCACGTCTGGGATTTTGGCTGTTTGCCGCTTTGGGCAGCGCCCTGGTCGCGCTTTACAGCCTGCTGCGCGCATCACAACTGGGACATGGCTTTGGCCTGACCTGGGCCGACACCCTCTTGGTGGGTGCGGTGGTGGCCGGCTCGCTGGGCTATGTCGCCGGGGCCAAAGTCACACCCAGCCTGGGGGCTGAAAAAGTCATCAGCTGGGTGTGTGTCATGGCCCTGCCCATCACGCTGCCCGGGGCCTGGCTCACCTGGCCCGAACACGCCATCGCGCCCACTTCGTGGCTGGCCCTCTTGTATGTGGGCGTGTTTTCCATGTGGGCGGGTTTTTTTGCCTGGTTTCGCGGCCTGTCGCTGGGCGGGCCGCTGCGGGTGAGCCAGCTGCAGTTGTTGCAACCCTTCATCAGCATCCTGGCCGCCGTGCCTTTGCTGGGAGAATCGCTGGATGCCATGACCTTGGGCTTTGCCCTGCTGGTCGTGGCCACCGTGTTCATGGGGCGGCGCATGACCCGCTGAAGGGCATCGGCACCCGCATTCATCCCCCACACTCAGGATTTGCCATGCGCCAGCGCCCCTTTCAACAAGTCGACGTCTTCACCGACACCGCCTTTCTGGGTAACCCGCTGGCCGTGGTGCTGGATGGCACGGGCCTGAGCGATGCGCAGATGCAAACCTTTGCCGCCTGGACGCAGTTGAGCGAAACCACTTTTGTGCTGCCGCCCACCCCCGAAGGGGCTGCGGGCGGAGCCGATTACCGGGTGCGCATCTTCACGCCCGGTGCCGAGTTGCCGTTTGCGGGTCACCCCACACTGGGCACGGCCCACGCTTGGCTGAACGCTGGCCACACGCCGCGGCAACCGAGTGTGCTAGTGCAGGAATGCGGCGTTGGCCTGGTGACTCTCAGGCAGTTGGGCGAGCGCTGGGCTTTTGCGGCGCCGCCCCTGCAGCGCTCGGACATCTCGGCCGAAGACCTGGACCCTGTTCTGGAGGCTTTGGGGCTGAACGCACCAGAAGTCATCGCCGCGCAGCACCTGAACAACGGCCCACTCTGGCTGGGCCTGCTGGTCAATGATGTGGACACCGTGCTGGCCCTGGCGCCAGACCACGCCGCCTTGAAACAACTGGGCACCAAAGTCGGCGTGGCGGCCAAGCGACAAAGCTCTGCGGGTGGCCTGATCCGCCGCGCCAACCGCGAGGCCCGCGCCTTTGCGACGTCCTCCCGCATGGCCAACGACCCCACCGACCTGGAAGTGCGCGCCTTCGCCGCCCCCGTGGGCATCGCCGAAGACCCGGTCACCGGCAGCTTGAACGCCTCACTGGCGCAATGGTTGATGGCCGATGGCCACATGCCCCCCACCTACAGTGCCCGCCAAGGCACGGTGCTGGGCCGTGCGGGCCAAGTGTTGCTGTCGCAAGACACTGATGGCCAAGTCTGGGTGGCTGGGGATGTGGTCGGCTGTGTCCAAGGCGTGGTCAATTTGTGAGCCTGTGCCGGCGCGCCTGATCACCCCAGCGACAGGCAATCACGTCCGGGCTGCGCAAAATCGCCTGCCATGGGAACACTCTATTTGGTCCGCCACGGACAAGCCTCGTTCGGGGCCGATGACTACGATCAACTCAGCCCGCTGGGACGCCAGCAAGCGGTGCGCTTGGGCGAGTATTTGCGGCCCAAACTGCTGGCACAGCCGATTGAAGCGGTCATGATGGGCAGCTTGAAACGTCACCGGCAAACTTGGGAAGGCATTGCCGAAGGCGCGGGCTTGCCCCACACACCCGCTGTTTGGCCAGGACTGAACGAGTACGACAGCCATGCGCTGATCGAAGCCATCCACCCCGAGCCGCTGGCCAAACCCGACACGCCTGAGCTGTACCGCCACCACTTTCGCCTGCTGCGCGATGCACTGCAGGCTTGGATGGCCGGGCGCATCGCCCCAAAGGGCATGCCCAGCTACGCCGACTTTGTGGGCGGCATCGAAGCGGCACTCGACCATGTGCGGCAAAACCACTCGGGCGACGTGATGATCGTCTCCAGTGGTGGCCCCATCTCGACGGCCGTGGGCCGCGTGCTGGGCACCCCACCTGAGACCACCATCGAGCTGAACCTGCGCATCCGCAACACGGCGCTGACCGAGTTCGTGTTCAACCCCAAGCGGCACATGCTGCTGACCTACAACACCTTGCCGCACCTGGACAGCGACACCCACAAGGACTGGGTCACCTTCGCCTGAGGGCAACACCGCGTAATCCCCTAGAAAAGCCCTTATTTTTTGTAGGCACAATGGCTGCATGAATTGTCTGGCTTCAAGCATGGCATTGGATTTGTTGGAAGGTGGCGTGCAGCTGTCCTGCCAGCCGCATGAAGACGCGTCCTCCCTGCAGCATCGACTCTGGACCTGGTTGAGCGAACGCCAACTGCAAGACTGTGTGCACACCCTCACCCAGGACACGCCGCAAGGCCTGGCTCTCAACTGCAGCCTGAGACCCGCGCTGAAAGCCCTTTGGATGCCACTGAGCGACACCCTGGACTTGCACCGCCAACTGGGGCATGCAGCCATGTCGCCCGACCCCATCGCGCTCGAGCGTGAGATTCTGGTCGCCTTGCTGGGTTCACCCATGCCTTTTCGTTTTGCCAGCCTCGAAGCCCTGGCCTCGCATGTGCGCGTTCGGCGCAACATGACACTGGCTGCACGCCAAACAGCGCTGGCCTTCAAAACAGAAGCCGCTGAGCGCCCGGAAGACCTTTGGCAATACGACGAAGACCATGGCTTCACACTCCAACCCGGCTGCGGCCTGATCGATGCCTTGATCGCGGCCACACAGCCCGAAGCCACCGGCAAGCTCTACGACTTCTCCTGCTACCGCGCCACCGAATACGTGATCTTGCTGGGCATTGCCCAAGAGCTGCAAGCCCACCATCCGGCTTTGTTGGCTCACCTGCAGCGCGTCAACCAGACCCACGCCATCCGCTCGGGCCAATTCCACGACGTGTTCCTGATCGAATACGGCAGCATGGACAAGCCCTTGCCAGCCCGCTATTACATTCCGGGCGACCGGCTGTGGTTTCGCAACCCCGACGCGCACTCATCCGACGTCATGGGTTACGAGGGCTCTTGGGTGATTTACATGGGGGGCGGCCTGTTCAGCAATTTCTGGAAGCGCGACCAGCCCTACACCCTCGAGTCCAAAGCCATCGAGATTTACCACTGGCGCGATGGCGTCCACACCGATGCCCAAGGTCAGCTGCAAATGGACGAGAACGTGGTCGACCAACGCGTGGCCCAAACCCTGTCTGACCCGCAAGCCCGTCAAAAGGTGCTGGACCGCATGCTGCGCATGCGCGATGCCCAAGGGGTGTATGCCGAAGGGGGTTGCTTGGACACGACCCGGGAGTGCCCACGCTGTGTCAGCCCTGAGCACTGCGAGCTGGTCTTGCCCGAATTTTGAGCTCAGGCTCAGCGCAGCAAAGGATCAGGCGGTCTGCTGCCGCAAGGTGTCCGCAGGCAATTGATCCACCTCCACCAACAAGGCGGCCAAGGCACGGCCCGCCGCATCCAGCAAGGCCTGACCTTTTTCTGGTGTCGCCGCTGCCGCATTGCCCGCTGCCCCTTGCGCGTTGTAGTCCTGCATCTGCCAGCCCAACTTCGCGCTGCGGCCATTGCCCAGAATGTCAAAACGCTCGGCACGGTCTTGCGCGGTCGATCGGAAATTTTGCGCCGCTGCCATGCGCACCAACTCGGGCCTCAAAGCCCGCATCATGGAAGTCTCCACATCGCCAGCGTGCACGCCAAAGCGGTGCTCTTCGGGGCTGAACAAAGCGTTCAAGTCCTGCCCGTTCGCATCGTGTATGGGCAGGTTGAACCAGTTCACGCTGTAAACCAACATGTCCAGGCGCGCGCGCAGGTCCCGCGCCACCAGGTCCATCACGCTGACCTGCCCGCCATGGGCATTGAACAGCACCAGTTTGCGCACACCGCTGGCAGCCACCGACTCGCCAATGTCGGTCCACAAACGCACGATGGTTTCGGATTTGAGGCTCAAGGTACCGGCAAAGCGGGCGTGCTCTGGACTGAAACCCACCGCTTGGGTGGGCAGAAACAAGACCCGCACATCGGCGGGCAAATGCGGCAAGCTGGCCGCCACCACCCCCTCCACCAAATCAGTGTCCACCGACAGGGGCAAATGCGGCCCGTGTTGCTCGGTTGCGGCAACAGGCAAAACCGCGATGGTGCGGTCCAGCGCCAAGGTGGCAAAGTCGGTGGTGGTCAGATCGGCCCAAAAACGGCGAGGGGTATGCATGACCGCATCTTAATGGAGCGCAGCCCCTCGGTGTACAGTGCCATTTTTTGACAAAGCGCGCCCTTGTCCTGCCTGCGCCAGACGCCTCCATGCCGAACTTCCCCCTGCTTTTCTTGTCTGCCCTGCGCCGTGCCGCCTTGTGGAGTGCCGCCGTGCTGTTGGCTTGTTTGTGCACTGCGGGGCATGCCCAACGGATGGGTGCCACCGTCAAAACCGAGCAAGTTCGCGCCGAATTGTTGGCCCATGCACCGCAAGGCCTCCAGGCTGGACAAACGTTCTGGCTGGGCCTGCAGATCCAGCACCAGCCACACTGGCACACCTACTGGCAAAACCCGGGGGACTCGGGGCTGGCCACGCGGCTGCAATGGAAACTGCCCCCAGGCCTGCAGGCGGGCGACATCGCCTGGCCACTACCCAAAAAAATCCCCATCGGCACCCTGGCCAACTTCGGCTACGAAGGCCCGCTGCTGCTGCCCGTTTCGGTCACGGTCGGTCCCGACTTCAAAGCCCCAGAGGGGGGGGCTGTCAAGGTCCAACTGCAAGCCCAATGGCTGGTGTGCCGCGAAGCGTGCATTCCACAGGAAGGGCAGTTTGAGCTGAGCTTGCCAGTGCAAGGCGCCACCGCCTTGCACAGCGCTTTGTTTGAAGCGGCGCAAAAACAAAATCCGCAAGCCCTTCAAGGGGCACACCAAGCCACCCTCTCGGCCGACGGACGCCATGTGGCGCTCAGCATCGAAGCCCTGCCCAGCGCCTGGCGTGGTCAAACCCTGAGCCTGTTCCCGGTCACGGCGCATGTGGTGGACAACGCTGCTGTGCAAGGCCAAAGTTGGACACAAAGCTGGCAAGGCGCCCGCTGGACAGCCCAGATGCCCGTCTCGGATGAGCGCAGTGAAAGCCCTGCGCGCATGTCTTGGGTGATCGCGGCGGGGCCAGAAACCGCACCACGGGCCCCTGCTTTTGAGGTGAGCACGCCGGTCAGCGGCACCTGGCCAGCCTTGACCACACCCAGCGCCAGCGTTTCAACCGCCTTGGCCAAAGCACTGGAAGACAATGCCAAAGCGCCCTTACCCCGCAGCGGCAGTTGGGGCAGCTGGGTCTTGGCCATGCTGGGCGCCTTTGTCGGCGGCTTGCTGCTGAACCTGATGCCTTGTGTCTTTCCGGTGCTGGCCATCAAGGTCTTGGGCTTTGCCCAACCCGGCCAAGGCCGCACCGAACACCGTGCCGCAGGTTTGGCCTACACGGCAGGGGTGGTGCTCTCGTTTTTGTTGCTCGGCGGGCTGCTGCTGGCTTTGCGCTCGGCCGGAGAGCAACTGGGTTGGGGCTTTCAACTGCAGTCTCCTGCGGTGGTTGCCGCCTTGGCCTTGCTGTTCACCTTGCTCGGTCTGAATTTGGCGGGTGTTTTTGAGTTCGGCCAAATGGTGCCCGGTCGCCTGGCGGGTTGGCAAAGCCGCCACGCCACAGTGAATGCCGGTCTGTCGGGCGTTTTGGCGGTGGCTGTGGCCTCGCCTTGCACGGCCCCCTTCATGGGCACCTCGCTGGGCTTGGCGATCGCCTTGCCCACCGGGCAGGCCTTGGCCGTTTTTGTGGCCATGGGCCTGGGCATGGCTTTGCCGTATCTGGCGGCCAGCGTCTGGCCCGCTGTGGCCCGGGCATTGCCAAAGCCGGGCGCCTGGATGGTGGTGTTCCGCCAGGCCATGGCTTTTCCCATGTTGGCCACCGTCATCTGGCTGCTTTGGGTGTTGGGCCAGCAAACCGGCATCGACGGGGCCAGTGGTCTGCTGGCAGCGCTGCTCTGTGTCGCCTGGCTGCTTTGGGCCTGGGGTCTGCAAGGGCGTGCCCGCTGGGTGTGGGGTGCGCTGGCTTTGAGCGCACTCACATGGCTGGCGATCGACGTGTTGCCAGCCGCCTTGCGAGAAACACCCACAAGCCAGGCGACCGTCACTGGGACAGCCCCACGCTGGCAAGCCTGGTCCGAAGCCCGGGTGCAGTCCGAACTGGCTGCTGGGCGACCTGTGTTTGTGGACTTCACCGCCGCGTGGTGCGTGACCTGCCAGTACAACAAAAAAACCACCCTGGCCGATGCGGCTCTGCTGGCCGACTTGGATGCCCGCCAAGTGGTCTTGATGCGCGCTGACTGGACGCGGCGCGATCCGGCCATCACGCAAGCCCTGACGTCACTGGGCCGCAGCGGCGTGCCGGTTTATGCCTTGTTCGCACCCGAGCGTGCGCCCGTGCTCTTGTCGGAACTGCCCAGCGTGGCCGAAGTGCAAACGGCCCTGCTGGGGCTTCCACCCCGCCGGTAAGCGGTCCGTCTGTCCTGCGACAATCTGAGGATGAGCTCTTTCGCCCCCCTCCAAAACGACAGCTTCCTGCGCGCCTGTCTGCGCCAGGCCACCGACCACACCCCCGTCTGGCTCATGCGCCAAGCCGGGCGCTACCTGCCCGAGTACTGCGCCACCCGCGCCAAAGC
>JAIXRJ010000024.1 GCA_027485235.1 Comamonadaceae bacterium | reverse complement strand
GTGGCCTGTGGCCCGACGCCGCTGCCAAAGCCCAGGAGGCGCAGCATGCTCAAGCTTGAAATGCGGCCCCAGGCCTCGCGCCTGTGGACTTATGCCTCGCCCGTGCTGGCGCTGGTGCTGACGGTGCTGCTGGGTGTGGCGCTGTTCATGGCGCTGGGCAAAGACCCGGTGCGCGGTCTGCAAATGTTCTTTTGGGAGCCCATTAAAAGTGGCTATGCCTTGGGCGAGTTGATGGTCAAGGCCACGCCTTTGCTCATCATCGCGCTGGGTTTGTCGGTGTGTTTCCGGTCTAATGTGTGGAACATCGGGGCCGAGGGGCAGTTTGTCATTGGCGCGGTGTGGGCCGGTGGCATGGCGCTGCTGGCGGACAAAGACACGGGCCGCTGGATCGTGCTGGCCGTGCTGCTGGCTGGGGTGTTGGGCGGCATGTTGTGGGCAGGACTCACGGCCTTGCTGCGCGACCGTTTCAACGCCAGCGAAATTCTGGTCAGCTTGATGCTGGTGTACGTGGCCGACATGGTGCTGAGCTATTTGGTCTATGGCCCTTGGAAAGACCCGGCAGGTTTTAACTTTCCGCAGTCCAAAACCTTCGAGGCGGTCACGCAGATCCCGCGTTTGATGGATGGCTCGCGCGTGAGTGTGGGTTTGCTCTTGGGCCTGGTGGGGGCGGGCTTGTTGTGGGTTTTCTTGTTCCGCACCCGCGCCGGTTTTGCCCAGCAGGTGGGCGGGCTGGCCCCGGCGGCGGCGCGTTATGCCGGTTTTTCTTCGCGCAAGGCGCTGTGGGTGGCTTTGCTCACCTCGGGCGGGGCGGCGGGTCTGGCGGGCGCTTTGGAGGTGGCGGGGCCCATCGGGCAGCTCACGCCCTACGTGCCTGCGGGCTATGGTTTTGCCGCCATCATCGTCGCCTTTGTCGGGCGCTTGCACCCGGCGGGCATGGTGTTGTCGGCGGTGCTGATGAGCATGTTCTACATCGGCGGCGAGTTGGCGCAATCGCGCTTGGGGCTGCCCAAGTCGATCACCGGCGTGTTCCAGGGTTTGCTGCTGTTTTGTTTGTTGGCGTGTGACACGCTGGTGGCCTACCGCTTGCGCTGGGTGGCAGCCCACAGCCCAGCGCCAAAGACAGGGGGCGTGTGATGGAGTCCTATGCATTGCTGGTGGCAGCCACTTTGAACGCAGGCACCGTGTTGGCCATCGCCGCCTTGGGTTTGCTGATCAATGAAAAAGCCGGGGTGGTGAACCTGGGCGCTGAGGGCCTGATGCTGTGCGCGGCGGTTGCCGGTTTTGCCGCCGTGGTGCACACCGGCAACGACTGGCTCGGCTTTGCCGCGGGCATGGGCGCAGGCGCGGGGCTGGCGGCCATATTTGGGGTGCTGGTGATTTGGCTGGGGACCAACCAGTACGCCACGGGCCTGGCGCTGAGTCTTTTTGGCGTGGGTTTCTCCGCTTTTGTGGGCATCGGCTACGTGAAAGACGTACTGCCCGACCGGCCCCATTTCGCGGTGCCCTATTTCGCCGACATCCCTTTGTGGGGGCCTGCGTTTTTCAAACAACACCCCCTGGTGTATGGCGCCATGCTGTTGGTGTTGGCACTGATTTGGTTCCTGTACAAAAGCCGCACCGGTTTGGTGCTGCGTGCCGTGGGCGAATCGCCTGCATCGGCGCATGCCTTGGGCTACCCGGTGCGCCGCATTCGCCTGGCGGCTGTGGTGGCTGGGGGCGCTTTGTGCGGCCTGGCCGGGGCGTACATTTCGGTGATCTACACCCCGCTGTGGGTCGAGGGTATGGTGGCGGGCAAGGGCTGGATCGCCTTGGCGCTGACCACCTTTGCCACCTGGCGTCCGGCACGCGTATTGCTTGGGGCCTACCTGTTTGGTGGCGTGACCATGCTGCAGTTCCATTTGCAGGGCATTGGGGTGCAAGTGCCCAGCCAGTTGCTCACGGCGCTGCCCTACATCGCCACCATCGTGGTGCTGGCCCTGATCTCGCGCAATCCGGCCTGGATTCGCGTGAACATGCCCGCCTCGCTGGGCAAGCCCTTTTATCCCGGTTCATAATTGTTTTTTTCCAACCCCCGTAACCCTGTTCCAAAGGACATGACATGACAGACCTCTCCAAGCGCGCCATCGTCAAGATGGTGGCCCTGACCGCTGTGGCTGCCGCCGCACTGGTCGGCTGTGGCAAAAAAGAAGAAGCTCCCAAAGCTGAAGCCCCCGCGGCGGCCAAGCCTGAGCCTTTGAAGATCGCGTTTGCGTACGTCGGCCCAGTGGGCGACGGCGGCTGGACTTTTGCGCACGACAACGGCCGCAAAGAAATCGAAAAAGCCTTCGGCGACAAAGTGGTCACCACCTTCGTGGAAAAAGTGCCAGAAAGCGCTGACGCTGAGCGCGTGATCCGCGACATGGCGGCCCAAGGCAACAAGCTGATTTTTGGCACCACCTTCGGCTACATGGAGCCCATGCTCAAAGTCGCTGCGGACAACAAAGGCGTCAAGTTTGAGCACGCCACCGGCTACAAAACCGCCGAGAACATGCGCACTTACGACAGCCGCACCTACGAAGGCGCGTACATGGCGGGCGTGATCGCTGGCAAGATGACCAAGACCAACGTCTTGGGCGTGGTGGCTTCCATCCCAATCCCTGAGGTGATTCGCAACATCAACAGCTACACGATGGGCGCCCAGTCGGTCAACCCCAAGATCAAGACCAAAGTGGTCTGGGTGAACGAGTGGTTCAACCCACCGAAAGAGTCCGAAGCTGCCACCTCGCTGATCAACGGCGGTGCGGACGTGCTGATGCAAAACACCGACTCGTCGGCTGTGCTGCAGACCGCCGAAAAAATGGGCAAGCGCGCTTTTGGTTGGGATTCCGACATGACCGCCTACGGCCCCAAGGCCCACTTGGGTTCGGCCGTGATCAACTGGGGCCCTTACTACGTCAAGGCCGTGGGTGAAGCCCTGGAAGGCAAGTGGAGCACCGGCACCAGCTGGTGGGGCGTGAAAGAAGGCGCGATCGAGATGGTCAACGTGGCCGCTGACGTGCCCGAAGACACCAAGAAGAAAATCGACGAGATCAAAGCCGGTTTGAAAGCCGGTACCTTCTCCATCTGGAAAGGCCCCATCGTGGATCAGGCCGGTAAAGAAATGCTGGCCAAAGACGCGGTGGCCGACGACAAGTTTTTGGGCGGCGTGATGTTCTACGTCAAGGGCGTGGAGGGCAAGATCCCTGGCGGCAAATAAGCCCTCGGGTCATTCCGGCCATGCGCCGGAATCCAGAGCCGCCTGACGCCAGTCAGGCGGTTTTTTTATGCCCTTGGCCCCTTGGCGACGTCAAAACTGAACGGCTTTGATACGCTGGCCACCGTCTTGCATCTTTCAAAGGCCAAGTTTTGTACAACCATTTGGAATCCCCAAGCGCAAGCCCCAAGCGCTGGGGACAAATTCGCGCTGACTTCGGCAGCACCTACGCCGCCAACGCGCTGATTGGCTTCATTTTTGCCGCCACCGGACCTGTGGCCGTCATTTTGGCGGTGGGCACGCGCGGCGGTTTGTCGCCGCAAGAGTTGGCGTCCTGGGTGTTTGGGGTGTTTTTTGTCAACGGCCTGGTCAGCTTGATCATGAGCTGGCGCTACACCACGCCCTTGGCGTTTGGCTGGACGATTCCCGGCACTGTGCTGGTGGGGCCAGCCTTGCAACACCTGAGTTTCCCTGAGGTGATCGGTGCTTTTTACGCGACCAGTGCCTTAGTTCTATTGCTGGGCTTGAGCGGCTGGGTCAAGCGCGTCATGGCGGCGCTGCCCATGCCGATTGTCATGGGCATGGTGGCCGGGGTTTTTTTGCGCTTTGGCTTGGACATCGTGCGGGCGCTGCAAAGCGATGTGGCCATCGCCGCGCCGATGGTGACGGTGTTCTTGTTGCTGTCGGCGCGCGCCGATTGGGGCAGGCTGGTGCCGCCTGTCATCGGTGCTTTGCTGGTGGGGGCTTTGGCGGTGGCGATGTCGGGCAGGCTAGATGCGGGCGCTGTGGGCCAATGGGCTGTGGCGCAGCCGGTGATTCAGGCACCCGTGTGGTCGTGGGCGGCCATGCTGGAGCTGGTGGTGCCCTTGGCCATCACGGTGCTGGTGGTGCAAAACGGGCAGGGCGTGGCCGTGCTGAAAAACGCGGGGCATGAGCCACCCGTGAACATGATTGCCGTGGCCTGCGGTGTGGGCGCGGCGGTGAGCGCGGCGTTTGGCGCGGTCAGCACTTGTCTGACGGGGCCGACCAATGGTCTGCTCACCTCGTCCGGCGACAAGTCACGGCATTACACCGGGGCGTTGATGTTTGGGGTGCTTGCGCTGTTGTTCGGCCTGATGGCCCCCACCTTCACTGGACTCATGCTGGCAGCCCCCAAAGAGTTCATCATGGTGTTGGGCGGACTGGCCATGTTGCGCGTGCTGCAAGGCGCGTTTGTGGCTTCGTTTGGTGCAGGCAAATTCTCTTTGGGCGCTTTGGTCAGTTTGCTGGTGACGGTGGCCGACATCGGCCTGTTCAACATCGGTGCGGCCTTCTGGGGTTTGGTGGCCGGGTTTGCGGTGTCGTGGTGGATGGAGCGGGGCGATTTTCAAAAGACCTAAGGGACAGACGACTTGTGAGTCCTCCCCTGCGCTGAATCGGCATGCTTGCGTGCTCAAAACCTTCAGCAAGCGCCCGTGCTGCGTGTAAGCTGTGGTGCATGGGGCTTGTCGCTCCAGCCAACCCCATCAGTCGCCTGAGAAAGGGCCACCATGCTGGAACGATTCATGCAAAACAAGCAACTCGATGCGGCCAAACTCAGCGCCAAAAAGCTGCTGAGTGCGCGGGGAGAGGCCAATGCGCAAAGCATGGCCGTGAAGCTGATCGACCATTACGAGCACCTGGACAAGCGCAGCCAGATCGACTTCTTCCAATTCTTGTCCAACCAGTTCAACCCAGACCCGGCCATGGTTGTGGATGCGGCCAACAAGTACAACGCGGACCGCAACGAGGCCAGCCTGATCCATTTGTTTCAGACCGTAGAGCCGCCCAGGCAAGAGCTGCTGCGGCGCGTGAACCGGGCCCCCGCGGGCACTTCGACCATCTTGAAGATGCGCCAGACCTTGCTGAGCTATTTGAAAGAACATCCGGCTTTTGCAGCCACAGATGCCGACATGCACCACCTGCTCAGCTCCTGGTTCAACCCCGGATTTTTGGAGTTGCACCAAATCACTTGGAACTCCCCCGCCCAGCTGCTCGAAAAAATCATCGAGCACGAGTCGGTGCATGCCATCGATGGCTGGGACGACTTGCGCCGCCGCTTGCAACCGGACCGCCGCTGCTTTGCTTTTTTTCATCCCCAACTGCCGGGTGAACCCTTGATTTTTGTCGAGGTGGCCTTGGTGCCCGGTATCGCCAAAGACATTGCAGGGCTGATACACAAACAGACCCCGGTGGGTGAAGCCAAAAGTTTCAAGACCGCCATTTTCTACTCCATCAGCAATTGCCAACCCGGCCTCAAAGGGGTGTCCTTGGGCAACTTTTTGATCAAGCGAGTGGCGCAAAAATTGATTGAAGAGATGCCCGCCCTGAAAACCTTTTGCACCCTGTCGCCCATTCCTGGCTGGAGTGCATGGCTGGACGCGGGCGCGCCATTGCCCGAAGAAAAGCTCAGTGCGGTGCAGCGCCGAAAGTGGCAAGAAGCGCAAAAATCACTGTCGGTGGGCGAGCTGGGCTGGACCGATCGCCTCATGGCCGGCTGGCACCCTGATCGCTGTTCCGATGCGGAAAAAACCGCGATCTTGCGCCTGTGCGCCTTGTACCTGATGCACAAGACCCCTGAGGCCCGGGGCGATGCGGTGGGCAAGTTTCACCTGAGCAATGGCGCGACCCTGCACCAGATCAATTGGGCCGCTGACCTGTCCAAAAAAGGCCTTCAACAGGCCGGTGGACTCATGGTCAATTACCTGTATGAATTGGACAAAGTGGAGGAGCAACACGAGGCCTTCAGCCAAAAGACCGTCAGCTTTTCACGCGCCGTAGACAAGCTGGTGTAAGCGGGCGCTCAGTGCCTGAAGGCGCGGCGCGATGACGCCTTGCTGTGGTTGCCTTGTCAAACGCAAGACAGGCTTTGGATGCGATTCTGATAGCCTGACTGGGTCTGTTTTTTTCTATCGGGAAAATTGTTGTGAATGCTCTGACTCTGAACCAAGCCCATCAAATTTTGCAAGGCGCCATCCAGGCCGCTCGGGCTGCCAATTACAAACCCATGGGCATTGTGGTGCTCGATGCCTCGGGACAGTTGGTGGCTTTTTCGCGTGAAGACGGCGCCAGCATGTTTCGCTTTGACATTGCACGGGGCAAGGCCTGGGGCGCTGTGGGCATGGGCTCGTCCAGCCGTGCTTTGGCCGATCGGGCCAAAGACAACCCTAACTTTTTTGTCGCCTTGGCTGCCACGGCCGAGGGCAAGTTCTTGCCTCAACCCGGTGCCGTTCTGATCAAGGACGCAGCCGGTCACATCTTGGGCGCTGCGGGGGCCAGTGGCGGTACCGGTGACGAAGATGAGTTGATTTGCCAGGCGGGCATCCAGGCCGCTGGTCTGGTGGCGGGTTAAGCCCATGGCCGCGTCCGGAAAAACCCAGGCGGCTTTGCCGCGCGTGGGCATTGTGGGGCTGGGCATCATGGGTGGCACCATGGCCGAGGCCTTGCTGCGGCAGGGCTACACGGTTTGCGGTTGCGACATCGATGCGAAAGCCCAGGCGCGCTTGAAGCGCGCTGGTGGCGTGTGCCTGAACAGTGCGGCCGAGGTGGCCGTTCGATCGGATGTGGTGATCGTGTCATTGTCCACTGCGACAGCGTTGGCCCAAGTGAGCAAATCAATCGCATCCGTGCCCAAGGCGCAATGGCCCCACAAGCCCATCGTCATCGAGACCAGCACCTTGCCCATGACGGACAAAGACGCTTGCGCCCAAGCCTTGGGCAAGCTGGGAATCACCACCCTGGATGCGCCCATCAGCGGCACGGCAGTGCGCATCAAGGAGCGGGCCTGGACGTTTTTTGTCAGTGGCAAGGAAATGGCTTACCGCAAGGTCTTGCCCGTCTTGCAGGTGTTCACCGACAAGGTGTCTTTTGTCGGGCCTTACGGCAACGGCACCAAGATGAAGTTTGCGGCCAACCATCTGGTGGCCATTTACAACGTGGCTTATGCCGAGTCCGTGACCCTGGCCCGGAAAATGGGCCTGAACCCCCAAGACGTTCTCGACCTCTTTGGCAACAGCCCCGTGCTGGGCACGGGCGTCATGCGGCTGCGCATGCCCATGATGCTGGAACGCCAGTACAGCCCGGCGACCATGAAGGTCGAGGTGTGGCAAAAGGACATGCAGGTGATTGGCGACATGGCCAAGTCGGTGGACTGTCCGACACCGCTGTTCTCGACCTGCGCCGCCATATACACCAGCGCCATGGCTCTGGGGCTGGCGATGGAAGACACAGCCTCCACCGCCGAGGTTATGTCGGCCATGGCGGGTATTGCGCCTGCCAAGGGCCAGCGTAAAAAACCGGTCAAGCCTTGATCTTGGCTTTGACTGCCGATTTGGCTTTGGCTTTAACAGTGGTCTTGACAGGACTTTTGACGGGTTTTGTTTTTGCAGGACTGGCCCGTTTTTTGGCTGCTTTTTCTGCTGCTTCGATCAAGGGCAACTCGTCGCGCACCGCCTTGTAGGCGTCCAGCGCCGCAGGACCGCCGCAGTAAAGGAAGGAATGCAAAATCAGCTCGCGCAATTCTTCGCGTGAGACCCCATTGCGCACAGCGCCGCGCAGGTGAATCTTGATTTCGGCAGGACGGTTCAAGGCGATGCACATCGACAAGGTGGCCAAACTGCGCTCTTTCAGGGTCAGGCCAGGACGGGTCCAGACTTTGCCCCAAGCGAACTCGGTGGCCAGCTCTTGAAAGGGCATGTTCAGGTCATCGGCGTTGGCAAATGAGCGTTCGACATAGTCGTCACCCAGCACCTTCTTGCGCATGGCCAAGCCGGCTTGGTAGCCCTCGGATGGGGTTTGGACGCTGGGCTTTTTGTTGGCGGTGGTTTTCATTGGATTTTCAATCTGCTTTGATGTTGGCCGAACGCACGACGGCGCCCCATTTGGCGATCTCATCTTTGATGTAGCTGGCAAATTGCTCGGGTGTGTCGCCCACCGGCAAGGCGCCTTGCTGGTTCAATTTTTCGGCCACGTCGGGCAGTTTGAGAATGTCCACGATTTCGCGGTTCAACCGGGTCACGATGTCTCTCGGTGTCTTGGCCGGGGCCACGATGCCAACCCATGAGTAGGCTTCATAGCCGGGCAAGCCGCTTTCTGAAATCGTGGGGATGTCGGCCAGCGAAGGCACGCGCTTGGCACTGCCCACGGCAATCGCTTTGAGCTGGCCCGATTTCACTTGGTTGATCACGGACGGGATGCTGCTGTAGAGCATTTGGACTTGTCCAGCCAACAAATCGGACAAGGCCGGACCTTGCCCTTTGTAGGGCACATGCACCGTTTGCACATTGGCCATCGAGTTGAACAACTCGCCCGCCAAATGGCCAGAATTGCCGCTCCCGGGTGAAGCAAAGAACAACTGTTTGGGTTTGGATTTGGCCAGGTTGATCACGTCCAGCGTTGTTTTGACTGGAACGGAGGGGTGCGTGACCAGCAACAGTGGAAAGTTCACCATGTTGGTGATGGGGGCGAAATCCTTCAAAGGGTCATAGGGCAGTTTTTCGTAGAGGCTGGGGTTCACCGCCATCGGTCCAGCGGCTGCCACCGCCAGGGTGTAGCCGTCGGGCGGCGATTGCATCAAGGCCTGCAAACCCACAATGCCATTGGCGCCGGCCCGGTTGTCGATCACCACTTGCTGGCCCAGGCGTTCGTTGAGTTTTTGTGCCACCACCCGGGCAATCACATCGTTGCCACCGCCCGGCGGGAATGGCACGATGATGCGGATGGGTTTGGTCGGGAATGTTTGCGCCATGGCCGGGGCTGTCAGCGCCAACAAGAGGGTGGCTAAAAGGGTGGCCAGGGGCTTGGCAAGGCGAATCATGGGATCTCCAGCGGGGTTGAGCAAGTGGCAAAAGCCAGAATCAACATGCTTGCACAAAGCCTTTAAAGCCCTGTAATTTGGGCGACAAAAACAGCCGAAACAGCCACAAGCAAGGGTTTTCGATAGGCGAACTGAACCGTTCATTTCATGCCTCTTGGGGGCCGCTTGCCGTGCGTGCAAAATAAGACATGACTTCTAGCCTGCTGACCTCGGTCCACAAGGGCATCACCGCCCTGCACAACCCTGCCGGCCTGCATGTGGGCAACTTCAAATGGATCCAGGGCCAATGGAAGTTCAAGGCGGTCGGTTACGGGCCTTCAGGGCAGGTGATGCCCGGCGGCGGCCCTTTGACCGATCGGCACAACACCACGTTTGACCAATTGGACGAAGCCCGGATTCGGGCAGCGTTTTTCAAGGAGGAATGAGCATGTTCAAAGTCCACGCGGTTTCCCATTCGCGTTTGCCCGAGTTGCTGCGCGCCATGCCCAAGGCCGAGCTGCACATCCACATTGAGGGCTCACTCGAGCCCGAGTTGATCTTTGCCTTGGCCCAGCGCAATGGGGTGCAACTGCCCTATGCCGATGTGGCCGCCTTGCGCAGCGCTTATGCGTTCAGCAACCTGCAAAGTTTTCTGGACCTGTACTACGCCGGTGCCAGCGTCTTGCTGCACGAGCAAGATTTTTACGACATGGCTTGGGCTTATTTTGAAAAAGCCGCCAACGACCATGTGGTGCGGGCCGAGCTTTTTTTTGACCCGCAGACCCACACGGCGCGGGGCGTGCCCATGGGCGCGGTCATCCAAGGTTTGCACCGCGCCTGCTGTGACGCACAGACCCAACTGGGCATCAGCGCCGATTTGATTTTGTGTTTCTTGCGTCACCTGTCCGAAGACGAGGCGCTGGCGACTCTGGAAGAGGCCATGCCTTGGCGCGAACACTTCATCGGCGTGGGCCTCGATTCCAGCGAAGTGGGCCACCCACCTGAGAAGTTCACCCGCGTGTTTGCCCGTGCCCGCGAACTGGGCCTGCATGTGGTGGCCCATGCGGGCGAGGAGGGACCGCCCGCTTACATCTGGAGCGCGCTCGATGTGCTGAAAGTCGAGCGCATCGACCATGGCGTGCAAGCCATCCACGATGCGGCCCTGATGAAGCGCCTGGCCGAGGAACAGATGCCGCTCACTGTGTGCCCGCTGTCCAACCTCAAGTTGTGTGTGTTCAAGAGTCTGGCCGATCACAACCTGGGCCAGATGCTGGACGCGGGCCTGCGTGTGACGATCAACTCGGATGACCCGGCCTACTTTGGCGGCTACCTGAATGAGAATTTTTTGCAGACCTTTGCCGCTTTGCATTTGAATGCCCAGCAAGCCTACAAATTGGCTGCCAACAGCATCGAGGCGAGCTTTGCGAACGAAGCCCAAAAGTACCAGTGGATGCATCAACTCAAACAATGTTTTCAGGGGTTTGCTGAATCGGATTGACCGAATCCGCTCCTGTGTGGGCTGCACCACTGACCCAGAGTGTGCCGCCGCTTAGCATGGGGCATGAGTTTTCAGACCTTGACTTTTTTCAGGGCCGGATTGCCCCTCATGCGAAAGCTGGTCGACATGGGCGTTCACATTTCACCCTTGGCAGTCCTGGCTTTGTTCATGGGCCTGGGGCTGTTCCCCGCTGCAAAGGCTTTCACCAGCACCGGCAACATGGACGTCAGCGCCACCATCGAAACCGCATGCTCGGTGTCGGCCAGTCCCATGGCGTTTGGTGTGGTGCAGCCTGGGGTCGTCAAGGAGACTGAGGCGATCGTCACGGCCGTGTGCACCTCCGGCACCACCTACACACTGGACTTGGGGGACGGACTCAACCACATCACCACAGGCGGAACGGGCGGTCAATACCGCAGGCAGATGGCCTCTGCAGCCAACCGCTTGCCCTACATCTTTTACATCGATGCCACCCGTGCCACACAGATCGATGCCAGTGCCGCCGGGACGCTGGCCTACAACAATTTGTTGACCTCGACAGTGGGCAATGGTGTGGCGCAACCGGTCACGATCTACGGCCGTGTGGTTGGTGCTGAGTCCTTGAGCAAAATCCCTGGTACCTATGTCGATACCGTGGTGGTGACGATTGCTTTTTGAGGCTGGCATGGCCTTTCGACCGGGCTCATCGCTGTGCGGACTGCGCAGCTTTCTCCTGCGCGGCTTGCCAGTCATTTTGACCCTTGGCTGCTGTGCTGCACTGGCTGTGGCGGCGACAAGCATCACACCCGTCATCGTTGATGTGCCCTCGCAAGGCCGCGCCACGGTCACTGTGCGCAATGACCACGGCCGTGAGATGCTCTACCAAGTCACGGTCTTGGACTGGCGTGTGGTGGAAGGTGCAGACCAATATGCCTTGGCCCAGGATTTCATCGCGAGCCCGCCTTTGTTCACGCTGGCGCCATCGACCTCTCAGGTCGTACGCATTGGCTTTCGCAGCCCTGCGCGGCAGCCGCTTGAGCAAGCCTATCGGCTGGTGCTGGCCGAAGTGCCTCGTCCGGACCGTGCCGGTGAAGCCGCAAGCGTGGTCGATTTTGCTTTGCAATACCTTTTGCCGGTTTTTGTGGCGCCCCATGGCGGTGCTGCCGATGCGCGGTTGACCTGGTCACTGCGTGCCGATGGGGATGCCATGGTGGTGCGTGCCGACAACACGGGGCCGCGCCGTACGGCCTTGAATGGGGTGGGCCTGAGCAGCCAGACAGGCGCTGATCTGGAATCCGATTTTTTCAGCCCACAACGCGTGACGGTGCTGGCCAACACATGGCGCGAATGGCGTTTTGCTATGCCTGCTCACAAGAGAGATTGGCCTTGGCGCATTGTCGTTTTGCACAGCGGCGCCGCCAGTCGGATGGTCGTTTCCGATGCCGACATGCGCACCGTTGACGCCCGCTAGGCGGGGCAGCCTGCGCAAACGCGGCTTGCACCGTTGCTTCATGGGCTTGTGGGGCGCCGCAGCCATGGCGGCTGATGTGCCGGGTTTCCATGGTGTGGTCGTCAACGGTGTGGTGCAGCCAGGCTTTGCCTATCTGGTGTTTGACGATGTTTCACAGCCCTTCATGGCCTTGAAGGATTTCAAGGCGCTGGGTTTGGCCATCACGCTGCCTGTGGTTTGGCGTGACGGTCTGGAGGTCGTGCCGCTGGGCGGACAAGTGGGCATGGCAGCGCACATCGATGCCCAGCAGCTCATGCTGTCCCTTGAAGTGGAACCGGATCGGTACGAGGGCACCCGCACCCAGCTCAATGCCGTGAGCCTGGGCAAGCCATTGCCCGCCTTGCCAGGCGTATGGCTCAACTACAGCTTGCAACTGGCCCAGACAGGCGACACCCCTGTGGCCACCGGCAGCACGCAGAGCTTGTCTGTTTTTGGCCCAAGCGGTCTGCTGCAGTTGAGCACGGCCGTGAACTCGGTGGGCACTCCGGCGCCGGGTTCTGCTGGGCTTGCGCCCCGCCATTTCAGTCGGCTGGGCACCACCTTCTTTCACGACAACGACGTGCAGCGCACCACACTGTCGGTGGGCGATGGTGTGCTGCCCATCGGTGTGGGCGTGCCGCTGGTCCGCTATGGCGGCATCACTTGGCAGAGCAACTTTGGCCTGGATCCAAATTTCTCCACACTGCAGACGCCTGCTATTTTCGATGCGGCGCGGCTGCCCAGCACGCTGGAGTTTTTTCTCAACGACCGGCGCGTCGGCAGCCCGCTGTCGGTGCCTGCGGGCCCTTTTGAAATCAGCGGATTGCCCACGGTCGATGGGGCAGGGCAGGTGAAAGTCTTGATCCGAGACGCCCTCAACAACGAACGCACCGTCAGCGTGCCTTACCTGCAAACCGCGCGCTTGTACAGACAGGGGCTGCACAGCTTCAGCTACACCGCCGGGATGTTGCGCCCCGATCTGGACCGTTACGACACGCCTTTTTTGGCCACTGCGCAGCGTTGGGGACTGACGCGCTGGCTCACCCTGGATGCGGGGGGCAGCTTCAGCGCCGACCGCAACAGCCTGGGTGCAGGGGCCACATTCCCTTTGCAAGACAACGTGGTGGGCGATGCGCGGCTGGCCATCAGCCAGTCTGAGGCGGGTACAGGCCAGCAATGGGGTGCCTCAGCGCAGTGGTTGGTCAGTGTGGCGAGCGTTGGGGCCAGCTTCAACCATTCCTCTGCGGCATTTCGCTTGCTGGGCGACAGTGTGCTCGCCTTGGCCCGACCTCGTGGCGATGTGCGCCTGTTTGCTTCGCGCGCCTTGGGCCATGATTGGGGCAGCGTGAGTGCCAGCTTGGGCCGCCTGTCCACTTGGGGCGATGGCACGCGGTCCATCAGCAGCCTGAGCTGGGTCCGCAGTTTCCGTGATTTCAGCCTTTCCGTCAGCGCTGTGCGCAGCAAGGCTGCCGCGTCTGTGCAGATGGGCATCAGCATCCCGCTGTCGCAGCAAGGCTTTTTCAGCAGCAGTCTGCAAAAGCGCGATGCGACCAGCACTTGGCGCAGCGACTACGCCAGCGCCCCGCTGACCGGCCCTGGCTTGGCCGTGCGGGCGGGCATGACCGCCTCCAACGCGCCTGGGGCCGAGGACTTGTCGAGTGCCATGGCCGCATTGGACGCACGCACCGACATCGGCGAGCACGGCGTGCAAGTGGACAGCCGTGCGCACAGCACCTCCTGGCGCGTGCGCACAGCAGGCAGCCTGGGAGTGCTGGCTGGGCACACGTTTTGGGGCCCGCCCATCAGCCAGGGCTTTGCGCTGGTGTCCACGGGCGATGCGCCGGCCATACCGGTTTACCGCTGGAACTTGCCGGTGGCCGTGAGCGATGCGCGGGGGTTGGCGCTGGTCACCAGCCTGAGCCCCTACCGGAACAACCTGTTGGCCATACGGCCTGAGGAGGTGCCGCTGGCGTACCGCGTCACCGACCATGAAGTCACGGCTGTGCCACGCGGCCGTGGCGGGGTGTTTGTCGCGTTTGCGATGCGCCTTGAGCGGCCCGCATTGCTCACGCTCCATTTGCCCGGAGGCCAACCGGTGCCGATTGGTGCCAGCGTCTTGGTTGTGGACACAGGCGAGCGCGCACCCGTGGGGCAGCGCGGCGAGGTGTATTTGCAGAACGTGCCAGAACACACCGAGCTCGAGGTCAGCTTCCAGAGTCACCGCTGCCGCATCACGCCCAGCAGACCTGTGACGACCGATCCGCAACCCCGCTTGGGGCCGTTCATTTGCACTTGGCGCCTTGTGCCATGAGCCGGGCCAAGCGCCAAGGGGCCAGTGTGTTGGCTTGCATGGCCCTGGCCTTGGGGTGCAGCTTTGGCCTGGCCTGCGCGGGCGCTGTGGACAGCTCATCGGCTGTGCAGTGCCGGGTGCAATCGGCCAGGCTCAATTTTGGTCGCCTGAACCTGCAGCGCCCGCCACCAGTGGCCGGAGAAGGTGAGGTGGTGGTGGCCTGCCAGAACACCGCCAGCGAAGGGCAGCGCGTGACGCTGTCAGTGCTGTTTCCGAGCGTGGGCGTGCAAACAGCTTTCTTACAGTCCGGGCATGGGGCCTTGCCCGTGGTGTTTTCAGCGATGCGCAATGGGCCGTGCGCTGGGGCGATGGCCTGAACGGCGCGGCAGCCTTGAAGGTGGACATGGACTTCACACCCGGTGAGCACCGTTTGCTGCGCCTGCCTGTGTATGCGCTGCTGCACAAGCCCCGCACGGCCGCGGCGGGTGTTTATCTGAACCATGTGCCGGTGACGCTGACCACGCTGCAGAGGTAGCCAGGCCTTGTGACGGCGTGGCGGAAGGCTTTGACCTCGCATGTAAAATCACTCATCGATGCCCGCTGTCCCGGCGGGTTTCGTTTTTTCAATTTCGGGGCCATGTAGAGGACTACCATGTATAAAAACCTCGCCGCCACGCTCGTGGCTGCCTGCTTTTTTCTTTCGACCGCACAGGCCCAAACCTCAGCGCAAACACCCGCCAAACTCACCGAGCCCATCAAGGCCGGTTTTGTCTATGTCTCGCCGATCACCGAGGCGGGCTGGACGCGCCAGCACGACGAAGGCCGCAAGGCCGTTGAGAAGGCTTTGGGTGACCAGGTCAAGACCAGTTTTGTGGCCGATGTCGCCGAGGGTGCCGACGCCGAGCGCGTGATCCGCGACCTGGCCCAACAAGGCCACCAGATCATTTTTACGCCCAGCTTTGGCTACATGGAGCCCACGCTCAGGGTGGCCAAGGATTTTCCGAATGTGAAGTTCGAGTCGGTGACTGGCTTCAAGACCGCGCCCAATGTGGCGGCGTCCAATGCCCGTTATTACGAAGGCCGTTATCTGGCGGGCATCGCCGCCGGGCGCTTGACCAAGACCCATGTGGCCGGTTATGTGGCGGGATTCCCGATCCCGGAAGTGCTGCAGGGCATCAACGCTTTCACTTTGGGCATGCGCTCGGTCAACCCCAAGGCGGTGGTCAAAGTGGTCTGGCTCAACGCCTGGTTCGATCCGCCCAAAGAGCGTGAAGCGGCCATGGCCTTGTTCAACCAGGATGTTGACGTGATCGCATTCCACACCGGATCAACCGCCGTGATGGCGGCGGCACAAGAGCGCGGCAAGATGGCTGTGGCCTACCACTCTGACATGCGCAAAATCGGGCCGGATGCCCAGATCATTGCCGTCACGCACCAGTGGGGCGATCACTACACGTCCCGCGTCAAGGCGGTCATCAATGGCAACTGGACTTCTGGCAGCGTCTGGGGTGGCGTCAAGGACGGCATGGTCCGCGTGGGTGACTTTGGCCCCAAGGTGCCTCCAAAAGTGCAGGATGAAATCCTGAGCCAGCAAAAGGCGGTGGGGGCGGGCCAATTGCGGCCTTTCGCAGGTCCGATCACGGACAACGAGGGCAAAGTGGTTTTGCTTGCAGGCCAGGCCTTGAGCGATGCCCAAATTTTGGGCATGAACTATTTGGTGCAAGGCGTGCAGGGCAAAGTTTCGCGCTGAGGCTGCGTCCGCAGCTTGCCCCCCTGTTGGGGATCACCACTAAAATCTTCGCCAACACCTAAGGACGCAGCATGAGCATCAAGAGCGACAAATGGATCCGCCGCATGGCCGAGCAAACCGGCATGATCGAGCCCTTTGAGCCCGGCCAGATCCGGCAAAACGCTGCCGGCGAAAAAATTGTGAGCTACGGCACCAGCAGCTACGGCTACGACATCCGCTGTGCGCCCGAGTTCAAGGTGTTCACCAACATCTACAGCACGGTGGTGGACCCCAAAAACTTTGACGAGCGCAGCTTTGTCGACATCGAGGGCGATGTTTGCATCATCCCGCCCAACAGTTTTGCGCTGGCCCGCACCGTCGAGTACTTCCGTATTCCGCGCAATGTGCTGACCGTTTGTCTGGGCAAAAGCACTTATGCGCGCTGCGGCATCATCGTCAACGTGACCCCTTTCGAGCCTGAGTGGGAAGGCTATGTGACCCTGGAGTTTTCCAACACCACGCCCCTGCCCGCCAAGATCTATGCGGGTGAGGGCTGTGCGCAGGTCTTGTTCTTCGAGAGCGATGAAGTCTGTGAGACCAGCTACAAAGACCGAGGTGGCAAGTACCAGGGCCAAGTGGGTGTGACACTGCCCAAAACCTGAGGCTGAAACCCCCGTTTTGGGTCTGTCACCTCAAAATGCGACAATATCGGGTTAATGACCGACTCTTTTTCCAATTTATCGCTGGCGCCCACGCTGGCACGAGCCGTGGCCGAAATGGGCTACGAATCCATGACCCCTATCCAGGCCCAAGCCATTCCGGTGGTCTTGACGGGCCAGGACGTGATGGGCGCGGCCCAGACCGGCACCGGAAAAACGGCGGCGTTCTCGCTGCCTTTGCTGCAACGCCTGCTGAAACACGAAAACCCCTCCACCTCGCCAGCGCGCCACCCTGTGCGCGCTTTGGTGCTCTTGCCCACCCGCGAGCTGGCCGATCAGGTGGCCCAACAAATCAAGCTGTACGCCAAATACACCCAGCTGCGCAGCGCGGTGGTGTTTGGCGGCATGGACATGAAGCCCCAGACCCTGGAGCTCAAAAAAGGCGTGGAAGTGCTGGTGGCCACACCGGGCCGTCTGCTGGACCACATCGAAGCCAAAAACGCGGTGCTCAATCAGGTGGAGTATGTGGTGCTGGACGAAGCCGACCGCATGCTGGACATCGGCTTTTTGCCCGACCTGCAGCGCATCTTGAGTTTCTTGCCCAAGCAGCGCACCACCTTGCTGTTCTCGGCCACTTTCTCGCCCGAGATCAAACGCCTGGCGGGCAGCTATCTGCAAAACCCGGTGACCATTGAGGTGGCGCGCCCCAACGAAACGGCATCGACGGTAGAGCAGCGGTTTTATGCCGCCCAAGACGACGACAAGCGCCGTGTGATTCGCAAGGTCTTGACCGACCGGGGCATCAAACAAGCCTTCATCTTTGTGAACAGCAAGCTCGGATGCGGCCGGCTGGCCCGCTCGCTGGAGCGCGAAGGTCTCAAAACCGCTGCGCTGCACGGTGACAAAAGCCAAGACGAGCGCTTGAAAGCGCTGGAAGCCTTCAAGCAAGGCGAAGTGGACTTGCTGGTCTGCACCGATGTGGCCGCCCGCGGTCTGGACATCAAGGATGTGCCCGCGGTGTTCAACTTCGATGTGCCTTTCAACGCCGAAGACTACGTGCACCGCATTGGCCGCACGGGACGCGCTGGGGCTTCCGGTTTGGCGGTGACCTTGGTCAGCCCATCGGACACGCGTTTGGTGGGTGACATTGAAAAGTTGATCAAGAAAAAGCTCGAAGTGGAATCTTTGCAGCTCGACGACCACCCTCGGCCGGGCGTTGAGCGCTCTGAACGTGAGCGTTCGGACGAGCGTCCGCGTGGCCGTGTCTACGAAGGCCGCCGCCGCGAAGACTTTGACCCCCGCGATGCGAGCGAGCTGCGTGAGCGACGTGGGGGCTTTCGTCCTGCACCGGTCAACCGCGACCCCTTCTTTGCCAAACCCTACGAAGCGCCATCATCCGATGCCGCGCCCAGTTGGGAGTCGGCCGCGCCCAAGACGCCCCGTTCGTCGATTTCGGCCAACATCAAACCCAAGCGCAAAGTGGCCGCTTTGTTCAAAACCGCCGAATGATCGCCACCGAAGCCCGGTCTTTGTCCGGGTTTCAAATGCTTGTCACCTGGCGCTGTCAAAATCGAACGATGCGTGAATCTCCATCCCATTTCACAGCGGGCACGCGTGCCGCTTGGCCTTCGCCCCGCAAGCCTTTGATGAGCCATTTGCTGGCCGCTGGCTGCGTGTGCTGGCAGTCCATCGCTTGCGCCCAAACGCCTGCGCCGACGGATTTGGGCCGCGTGGAGATCCGCAGCAACCGCAACAACGACACCGAAGTCCGCCGGGAGTCCACCGCCGCCAAAATCGTGATCGGCCGTGAAGAAATTGAAAAAAATGGCGATGCCACCCTGGGCGAAGTGCTCAAGCGCTTGCCGGGTGTCACTTTGGGAGGGCCCCCCGGTCGGGGCGGGGCGGTCCGCATGCGCGGGCTGGGCGGTGGATACACCCAGATTTTGCTGGACGGAGAGCGTGTGCCACCGGGCTTTTCGATCGACTCGCTGACCCCCGAGCAGGTTGAAAAAATAGAAATCTTGCGTGCCCCGACAGCCGAAACCGGTGCCCGTGCCATTGCCGGCACGATCAACATCGTCTTGCGGGAGGGGCAAAAAGCCAACCCCGATGACTTGAAAATCACCCAAAGCCAGGAGCACGGCGAAGGCTCGACACAGGTCAACTGGGTCCACAACCTCAAAACCGAGCCCATCGCGGGCAGCTTCACCTTGTCGGCCATGGACCAAAAGCGTCCCGAGGTGAACCGCACTGTGACCTCTGCAGAGCCTGGTGACGACCAGCGCACCCAGGATGTCCAGTCCGTGGCGCGGCGTCAGGCCGTGCATGCGAATGCCCGTCTGCAGTGGCGGGGTGAACAGGGCAAAAGCCTGACACTGACCCCTTTTTTGATCCATTCCGAAAACGAGGCCTTGGGAACGGTTCGTGCCAGCCAACAAGCCGGCGGTGCCCCTTTGTTGACCGATGCGGCCAACACCCGTAACCGCAGTACCTACTCGATGGGGCGTCTCAATGGCCAATGGGCGCAGCGCCTGTCTGCCGATGACCGTTTGGAAGTGCGGTTTGGTGTGGGGCAATCCCAGTACGACTACCGGCTTGACCAAACCGGGGCCAGCACGCCCTTGTTGTTGAATACTTTTGAAACCCAAAACTTTGTTGAGAAGTCCTACAGCCTGAATGGGAAATGGCTCAGCGCTCTGGCCAACGGTCACCAGTGGGTCAGCGGGCTGGAACTGGAAGGTGTGCGGCGCAACGAACAAGGCAATGCGGCCGTGAGCGAAGAAAGTGGCGATTTGCAGGCCCGCACTTTCCGCTGGGCGGCCTATGTCCAGGATGAATTCAAGGTCAATGCCCACTGGTCAGCCCACGGCGGTTTGCGCTACGAGTCGATTCTGACCGAGGGCACCGACGAGCAGGGTCTCAAGTCCAACCAAAGCTCGGTCTGGACGCCCCTGTTGCACGCCGTCTGGAAGCCCGATGCCAACAAGCGCGATCAGGTGCGCATGAGTCTGACACGCAGCTACAAACCCCCCACCTTGCACAACTTGGTGGCGCGCTATGTGCCGTCTCGCGAGGCCAACAGCCCCACCCGCCCTGATCGCGTGGGCAACCCGGACTTGCGTCCTGAACTGGCCACAGGCATCGATGTCGCTTTCGAGCGCTATCTGGCCAACGGCGGCGTGCTCAGTGCCAACGTGTTCCGACGCAACATCAGCGACCTGATCCGTTACAACACGGCTTTGAACCAGGGCACCGGCAAATGGGTCTCCACGCCTTTGAATGTGGGCGATGCGGTGACCCAAGGCTTGGAGTTGGAAGCCAAATTCCGATTGGACCAAGTCTGGGCCACGGCTTTGCCGGTGGACCTCCGCAGCAATGTGAGCTTTTTCCGCTCCAAGGTCTTGCAGGTGCCGGGGCCAGACAACCGGCTGGACCAACAACCCAGCATGACGGCCAACCTGGGTGGGGATTACCGCTTGCGCGGCATGCCCTTGACCTTGGGTGGCAATTTGAACTGGAACCCCGATTACGACACCCGCCGCAGCCAGCAGCAATGGGCTTACCAAGGCAGCAAGGAAGTGCTCGATGTCTATGGTCTGTGGCGTTTTTCGCCCGCCACAGCCCTGCGCCTGACGGTCAGCAATGTCACGCCAAGGGACTATGTCACGGGCACGAGCTACGTGGGGAACAACGTTTCCGAGACCGCGCGCACCACCCACTCGAACTGGCGCGTGGTGCAACTGCGTCTGGAAATGAAAATCTAAGCTCAGCCCCAGCCTGTCCCGCAGTGGGCTGCCGCGTTGCACGGCTTGTGCCAAGATAGGGCATCAATTTTTCGGAGACAGGACATGGCCCTCAAAGACGCTGCGTGGCACGACCGCATGTACAACAACCGTGCTTTGGTGCCCGGTTTTGCCGAGCACTTTGACCATTGGCGCGAGGCGTCCGAGCAAGCGCGCCAGACCCTCAAGCCCCAACTGGACCTGCGTTTTGGCGAAGGCCCCAAAGAAACTTTGGATGTGTTCCCAGCCGTCCAGCCAGGTGCACCGGTGGTGGTGTTCATCCATGGCGGCTACTGGCGCAGTCTGGACAAGGCCGACCATTCTTTTGTGGCCCCCGCTTTGCGCGAGATGGGCGCTTGTGTGGCGGTGGTCAACTACGACCTGTGCCCTGGCACCGAGGCCCAGCCCGTCACCGTCCCCGACATCGCTGTGCAAATGAGCCGGGCTTTGGCCTGGGTCTGGCGTCACATTGGCGAGCATGGCGGTGACCGCCGCAACATCACCGTGATCGGCCATTCGGCAGGCGGCCATTTGGCGGCCATGCTGCTGGCCTGCGACTGGAAAAAAGTGGGCCGAGATCTGCCCGCAGGCCTGGTGCGCAAAGTGATGTCCATCTCGGGTTTGTACGACCTGGAGCCGGTGCGCAAAACCCCCTTTGTGCAGGCCGATCTGCGCATCACCCCCACCCATGTGCGCATGGCCAGTCCGGCCAAATGGCAGCGTCCATCCAAGGGCGTGCTCTACACCTTGGCGGGGGGAGACGAGAGCCCCGAATTCTTGCGCCACAACCACTTGATTCACCAAGCTTGGGGCCCCAAGACTGTGCCGATTTGTGAGGACTTGCCGGGACTCAACCACTTCAGCATCGTGACCGATCTGACCCGGCCCGGCACGCGCCTGCATGCCTTGGCCAAGGCCTTGATCGCGCTGCCCGTTTGAACGTGCAGGAGTGGCTCTACCCCGTGGGGGTGGTCTTGCTGGGCTATGCGGTGCTCGGCCTGACGGGCTTTGGCTCAGCCTTGGTCGTTGTGCCGCTTTTGGCCTGGAAATGGCCCCTGCCCGAAGTGGTGGCCCTGGCCTTGCTGATGGATGTGCCAGCATCGGCCTTTCACAGTGGACTCAATTGGCGGCAAGTGCAGTGGCGTGAGTTGCGCCGCTTGCTGCCCGGGCTGCTGGCGGGCACCTTGCTGGGCTTGTGGTTGATGCCTTTCATGCAGTCGCGCTGGCCCTTGCTGGTGCTGGGGCTGTATGTGGCCGGTGTCGGTGTGAATGCTGTGCGCCCGGCCGCTCACGCCCGGGCGCAACCTGCCCTGTGGTGGGCAGGGCCGGCAGGCACAGCCATTGGGGTGGTGCAGCTGCTGTTCGGCACAGCGGGCCCCTTGGTGGTGGCTTGGCTCAGTCGGCGTCTGAGCGATGCCCAGCAAATGCGCGCCAGCATTCCCATGATCATGACCGTGGCGGCCAGCACCGTGTTGGTGGGCATGGCTTGGGAAGGACACCTGAGCAGCGCCGTGCTCTGGCAGCGCTGGACTGTGCTCATTGGCGTGGCTTTGGCGGGCGTCTGGCTGGGCCACCGCGCAGCACACCGGGTGCCGGTGGCACGCTTGCGACATGTCATCTGCGGCTTGCTGGTGGTCAGCGGCTTGATGTTGGCGCTTCGCGCTTTGCTCTGAGCCGATCGATCATCGGGGGGCTCAAGCGCAGGCCTTGCAAAGCACACCTGTCGCCCCGGATGTGATCTGGTGTCCATGCGCGAAACACCCATGGATGCCGGATCAAGTTCGGCAAGACGAGAAAATGCCGACCGCACACAAGGTGCGCAATCGGCCGCAGCCATGGGCTCACATCAACAGGTGTTCACCCGCGTTGTCACCACCCAGCGTGACGTAGTTCACTTTGCGGATGTCCATCAGCTTGGTGCCGCCTGAGTAACTGATCGAGCTTTGCACGTCCTGCTCCATCTCGATGAGCGTGTTGGCCAGCTTGCCCTTGATCGGCTCCAGAATGCGCTTGCCTTCGACGTGCTTGTACTCGCCCTTGTTGAAGTCACTGGCCGAGCCGTAATATTCCTTGAACAGTTCGCCATCCACTTCAACCGTTTTGCCGGGCGACTCTTCGTGGCCCGCAAACAGCGAGCCGATCATGACCATGCTCGCGCCAAAACGCACGCTCTTGGCGATGTCGCCGTGGCTGCGGATGCCGCCGTCGGCGATGATGGGCTTGGTCGCCACGCGGGCGCACCACTTGAGCGCGGACAGCTGCCAGCCGCCTGTGCCAAATCCGGTTTTCAGCTTGGTGATGCAGACTTTGCCGGGGCCTACGCCCACTTTGGTCGCATCGGCGCCCCAGTTTTCCAGGTCGATCACGGCTTCGGGTGTGGCCACGTTGCCCGCAATCACAAAGCTCGTGGGCAGTTTGGCCTTGATGTAGCCAATCATGTCGCGCACGCTGTCGGCGTGGCCGTGGGCGATGTCGATGGTGATGTACTCGGGCACCCGTTTTTCAGCGGCCAGCTGGTCCACGGTAGCGCGGTCAGGGGCTTTGACGCCCAACGAGATCGAGGCGTAAACACCTTTGGCGTGCATGTCGCGCACAAACTGGACGTTGTCCAGGTCAAAGCGGTGCATGACGTAAAAGTAATCGTTTTGCGCCATCCACAGGCAGATGGACTCGTCCACCACCGTTTTCATGTTGGCAGGCACCACCGGCAGGCGGAACTTGCGGCCACCCAGTTCGACGCCGGCGTCGCACTCGGAACGGCTTTCCACGCGGCACTTGCGTGGCAGCAACAGGATGTTGTCGTAGTCAAAAATTTCCATGAGAAAACCAAGCTCCAAAAAAGGATTCGTTGAAAGAACGAGTGAGCGCTTGGCCTGGCCGGTTTTCTGGCCCCTGAAGTGAACCCCTTGCAGGTTCAGGGCAAAAAAAACCGGGCGCAAGAATCTTGGGCCCGGTGGCTGATTCTACTCGTTTGTGGGGGGCTTATTCTTCAGCAGTGCCCTGTGGCGGCTCTTGACATCGCGCGCGGGGCGCGGCTCCCACATGGGGGAAGCAATGGATGGGTGGGTCAGTGGATGGGTGGGGCGGTTGAAGGATGGGTGGGAGCAGCACCCCGTGCGCGATTTTGCGCAAACCACGCCAGCCCCAGCTTGGCTCTCACAGCCTGCCTTGGCGAGCACGGCCCTTGGATGCGAAGAATTCGCGAGAGAGTTCAGCGCCACTGGCTCAGGGGTGGCGGGACTTGGGGCGCACGTCGATTTTCAGGCACGGCGCATCGCTTTGCGGTGCCGCGGGCCAGTTGGTATGGGCGACCGACGATGAGGCGATCATGCCCAGTTGCGGCGTGCCGCATTCGTACGAGCCGGTGGCGCTGGGCTTGTACAGGTAGCAGGCCAGTCGGCTCCACAGCTGCGGAATGGAAAAGCTTGATAAAGACATATGTTTCATCTTTCAAACCCGATGAATAAATGGTGTAAACAGTATGCTCTTTTATTCGGCGCTCTGCACACCTCGAAAACCCTCGTTTGTAATGGGATGTAAACCCTTGGGCTGATTGCGAAAACGCCATGGGTTTCAGCAGGCGCGGTTGCGATGGATCCCTGGAGTGGCTTGGCCAGACGGATGCGGCTTCTACAATCTCACCCTATGCTGTCAGACACCTTCCCGAACATTTCCACGTACACGACTTCCCCCTTGCTTGCCCAGCTCAACGAAGAGCAGCTCCGGGCCGTGGCCTTGCCGTCGGAGCATGCGCTGATTCTGGCGGGGGCCGGTTCGGGCAAGACGCGGGTGCTGACCACGCGCATCGCCTGGCTCTTGCAAACCTCCCAAGTCTCTCCCGGCGGCATTTTGGCGGTGACCTTCACCAACAAGGCGGCCAAAGAGATGAAGCTGCGCTTGCAGGCCATGCTGCCGGTGAACGTGAACGCGATGTGGATCGGCACTTTCCACGGCCTGTGCAACCGCTTTTTGCGGGCGCATCACCAGCTGGCGGGCCTGCCCCAGACGTTTCAGATCTTGGACACGCAAGACCAGCTGTCGGCCGTCAAACGGCTGTGCAAGCAGTTCAATGTGGACGAAGACCGCTTTCCGCCCAAGCAGGTGCAGTATTTCATCTCGGGTTGTAAAGAAGACGGCCAGCGCCCCGGCGATGTGACTGTGCGCGACGACGAGACCCGCCGCAAGGTGGAGCTGTACCAGCTGTATGAAGAGCAATGCCTGCGTGAAGGCGTGGTCGACTTTGGTGAGTTGATGCTGCGTTCGTATGAATTGCTGCGCGACAACGCGCATGTGCGCGAGCATTACCGCCGCCGCTTTCGGCACATTTTGGTGGACGAGTTTCAGGACACCAACAAGCTGCAATACGCTTGGCTCAAGCAGCTGGCGGGTTTGCCGGGTGAGGGGGCTCATGACGGCGTTGGTTGTGCCATCTTGGCCGTGGGCGATGACGACCAGAGTATCTACGCCTTCCGGGGCGCGCGTGTGGGCAATATGGCCGACTTTGTGCGCGAGTTTCAGGTGCAGCACCAGATCAAGCTGGAGCAAAACTACCGCAGCTTCAGCAATATCCTGGACTCGGCCAACCACCTGATCAGCCACAACAAGACCCGTCTGGGCAAAACCTTGCGCACAGACCAAGGGGCTGGTGAGCCGGTCAGGGTGGTGGAGTCGCCTTCTGACTTTGCCGAGGCGCAGTGGTTGATTGAAGAGCTGCGCCAGTTGGTCAAACAAGACGGTTTTGAGCGCAAAGAAATCGCGCTGCTGTACCGCAGCAACGCCCAAAGCCGGGTGCTGGAGACTGCGCTGTTCAACGCGGGCTTTCCGTACCGGGTGTATGGCGGCTTGCGCTTTTTTGAGCGCGCCGAGATCAAACACGCGCTGGCCTATTTGCGTCTGATGGAGAACCCCAACGACGACACCAGCTTTTTGCGGGTGGTCAACTTTCCGCCGCGCGGCATCGGAGCGCGCAGCATCGAGCAATTGCAAGACGCGGCGCGCGCTGCGGGTTGCTCGTTGCACGATGCGGTGAGCGCGACCACCGGCAAGGCCGGGGCCAATCTGGCCGCCTTTGTGGCCATGGTCGATGTGCTGCGCGAGAAGACCGAGGGCATGACTTTGCGCGAGATCATTGACTTGGTGCTGGACAAGACGGGCTTGGTCAACCACTACCGCGCTGAAAAAGAAGGCGCTGACCGGGTGGAAAACTTGGAAGAACTGGTCAATGCCGCCGAGAGCTTTGTCACGCAAGAAGGCTTTGGCCGCAGTGCGGTGGCCTTGCCGCAAGCTTTGTCGCAAAGCCCAGCCAGCCAGGGCTTGAGCGCTGCACCTGCATCAGACCTGGGCACGATCGACGAGTTCAGCGAAGACGGCGTGATCATGAGCCCGCTGGCGGCTTTCTTGACCCACGCTTCTCTGGAGGCGGGTGACAACCAAGCCCAAGCGGGTGAAGACGCGGTGCAGCTCATGACGGTACACGCCAGCAAGGGCTTGGAGTTTGACGCGGTGTTCATCACCGGCCTGGAAGAAGGCCTGTTCCCGCATGAAAACGCCATGAACGACTTTGACGGGCTCGAAGAAGAGCGCCGCCTGATGTATGTGGCCATCACCCGCGCCCGCAAGCGCTTGTACCTGAGCCATTCGCAAACCCGCATGCTGCACGGCCAGACTCGCTACAACTTGAAAAGCCGCTTTCTGGAAGAGTTGCCCGACGAGTGCCTGAAATGGGTGACACCCAAAAACGCCGGTTTTTCCAACTTGGGGTCAAGCAGTGGCAGCGGTGGTTTTGGCGGCGGCGGTGCCTGGGGCCAGACCCCTGCGCAAAACCGCCACGCCCGCCCGGCCTGGGGCCAAAGCAGCCTGAGCACCGAGACCTACAAGAGCCCGCCTGTACCAGTGCAAAAGGCCGAGCCCGAGCACGGCATCAGCGCAGGTAAAAATGTGTTCCACAACAAGTTTGGTGAAGGCAAAGTGCTGGCCGTCGAAGGCTCGGGCGTTGATGCCCGGGCCCAGGTCAACTTCCCGCGCCATGGCGTGAAATGGCTGGCGCTGAGCGTGGCCAAACTGACCCTCGTTTGATTTTTTGAAAAGAAAGAAGCCCATGAAAATTGGAAAAGACACCGTCGTCACCATGCAGTACAAAGTGGTGAATGCCCAAGGCCAGCTGCTGGACAAGGCGCAAGAGCCCACCTCGTATTTGCACGGCGGCTACGAGAACACCCTGCCCAAGATCGAAGAAGCGCTGGAAGGCCAGGACGAGGGCTTTGAGACCACCTTGAAGCTGGCTGCTGCCGATGCCTTTGGCGAGCGCGACGAGACCTTGGTGCAGACCATTTCCAAAAAAGATTTCCCTCCGGGCGTGAAGGTCGGTGGCCAACTGCGCGGTCGCACGAAGGAGGGCCAAGAGCAGGTGTTCACCGTCATCAAGATCAAGGGCGACCAAGTGATCTTGGACGGCAACCACCCTTGGGCCGGTCAGAACCTGAGCTTCAGTTTGAAGGTTCTGGAGGTGCGTGCCGCGTCAGCCGAAGAGGTCACGCATGGTCATGCGCACGGGGCGCATGGTCACCACCATTGACCTGAAAGCAGTCCCGCACGGAGTAGACCATCGATGTGAAGAACATCGCCGCCACCATGAGTCCCACGGGCATCAAGATGGCCATCAGCAAGCTGGGGTTCCCCAACAAGCTGGTCACCAGCATGGACAAGGTGGCCGCCGCGATGAACAAGCCAAACCAGACCGCCCCATAGACCATGAAGGCGCGCAAGTTGCGCCAGCAGGCCAGGAAGCTGAAAAACAGGCTTTTGGCCGGTGGCACAGCTTGCCAATGCACCAGCGCCGGGGCATGCCAGAACATCATGGCCAGCGGGATGTACAACAGCATGGACACCCACAGTGCGGATTGAAAAGGTGCGGAGTTCACCACCTCGGGGCTCATGTTGGCACCGGTCAGGTAGACCCTTGCAAAGGTGCCGCCGTCCACCAGCACAGAAATCCCCATGATGGCCAAAAAACCGACCGCGTAGCCAGCACCCAGCTGCAGCATGGCCTTGCGCTGAGGACCGTTTTTGAGGGCCGCAAACAATTGAACCGGCATGGGAAAGCGCTGGTCTTCTGCCACCTCGGTGGCGGCCATCATGCCCAGCGTCAAGGCGGGCAACAACACCAAGGCCAAGCCGGCACCGATGATCGGCACGATCGAGACCAGTGAAACCAGCACCATGAACAAGAAAAAGAGGCCAGACATGGCCAGTGGTTGACGCCAGAAAGTTCGAATGCCTTGGCGCACCCAGGTCAAACCGGAACGGGCAGGGAGGGTGTTCAGTTGCATGGTGTCGGTCAATCAGAGCGTCATGGCGTGTGCGACACGCTCGCGCAAGACGCGTTCGAAATGGGTGGGATCGTGAGGCTTGAGCATCGACGCTTCACGGGGCAGGTGATAGTCCCACAAACGCGAGATCCAAAAGCGCAAAGCCCCTGCGCGCAAAAGGGCAGGCAACAAGGCGCGTTCGGCAGCGCTCAGGGGCCGGACGGCCATGTAGGCGCCCAGCATGGCCTGGGCGCGGGTCGCGACGTGAACGCCGGTGGGCATGTCGATGCACCAATCGTTCAGACACACCGCCAAGTCGAAAAGCCAAGTGTCCACGCCGGCGAAATAAAAATCAAAGAAGCCGGTCAGATGTTCTCCGTCGAACATCACGTTGTCGCGGAACAAATCAGCGTGCACCGGACCACGGGGCAAGGCGGCGTAGGCTGCGCTTTCGGCGATGTGGTTCTGGTAAGCCAGTTCGCTGCGCAGCAAAGCCGCTTGGGCACTGTCCAGGTGGGGCAAGACCAAAGGCACCGTCTCGTTCCACCACGCCAGGCCACGCAGGTTGGGTTGGCTGCGCTTGTAGTTGGCCCCCACCAGGTGCATGCGCGCCAGCATGTCGCCCACGGCGGTGCAGTGCACGGCCTGGGGTTGCAACTGGCTTTGACCGGCCAGTTTGTTCACCACGGCAGCCGGTTTGCCGTTCACGGTGTGCAGCAAATCGCCGTCCCGGTTGGCAGCCGGGTCGGGCACCGGGATGCCGCGCTCGGCCAGGTGCTTCATCAGAAACAGATAAAAAGGCAGTTGTTCGTGTGTCAAGCGCTCGAACAAGGTCAGCACATACTCACCCTGATCGGTCGTCGCAAAGTAATTGGTGTTCTCAATGCCCCCCTCGATACCGCGAAAAGCGGTCAGCTGGCCCAGATCCAGGGCCTGCATCAGGGCGTTGGCCTGGGCTTCGGTGACTTCGGTGTAGACCGCCATGGGGAAGAGGGTTAAAGCGCCAGGGGGCTGGCGTGGACGTGCAAAAACACGGATTGTAGAGGGCGAACACCCCACAATGACCCGCAAAGGGCCGACTGCGCTTTGCCACATCGCCGTGGCACAGGCTCGGCCACCCAATCATGAGGCGGTTTGACGGTCATGCCTTGATCCCGGTACACAATCGGGGGATGAGCGAAAACACCCCTGACACCGCCACCGCCACGCTTCCAACCACCACCCAAGCCCACTTGTTGTTGGTGGACGGCTCCAGTTACCTTTACCGCGCCTTCCATGCCATGCCCGACCTGCGCGCCGTGCCGGGCGACCCAACGAGCGCCGCCACCGGCGCCATTCGCGGCATGATCAACATGATGGAGCGGCTGCGCAAGGATGTGCCCGCCGTCTATGCCGCCTGCGTGTTCGACGCCAAAGGCCCGACATTCCGCGACGAGATGTACCCCGAATACAAGGCCAACCGCAGCCCCATGCCCGACGATTTGCGCTCGCAAATCGAGCCCATCCACGAGCTGGTGCGCCTGATGGGCTGGACCGTGCTGGATGTGCCGGGTGTGGAAGCCGATGACGTGATCGCCACGCTGGCGCGTGTGGCCGCGCAGCAGGGCATCACCGTCACGGTGTCGAGCGGCGACAAAGACTTGAGTCAACTGGTGAACGAGCACATCACCATCATCGACACCATGAACGGCAAGGTGCGCGATGTGGCGGGCGTCACGGCCGAGTTTGGTGTCCCGCCTTCGCTCATGATCGATTACCAAACCTTGGTGGGTGACACGGTGGACAACGTGCCCGGCGTGGCCAAGGTCGGCCCCAAGACGGCCGCCAAGTGGCTGCTGGAATACGGCTCGCTCGACCAGCTGATGGACAACGCGCACGACATCAAAGGTGTGGCGGGCGAAAACCTGCGCCAGGCGGTGGATTGGCTGCCCAAAGGCAGAGCGCTGGTGACCATGAAAACCGACTGCGATTTGACCGCTTGGGTGCCCGATTTGCCGTCGCTGGCCAGCTTGCACCTGCATGCGCCCGACAAAGACAAGCTGCTGAATTTTTACCAAACCTATGGCTTCAAGGGCTTGGTGCAGTCGCTGGGCGGGGCCGTGCCTGCGCCCGCACCCAAAGCGGCGCGTGCAGCCAAGCCCAAAGACACGGGCATGGGCGATTTGTTTGGCCAAGCCACTGCCGACGAACCTGCCGCCTTGCCCGAGCTGGACAGCGCGGCCAGCGCCGTGCAAGGCGACTTGAAATACGACACGGTGCTCGACTGGGCCGCGTTCGAGACTTGGCTCGCCCGCATCGAGCAAGCCCCGCTCACGGCTATCGACACCGAAACCACTTCTTTGGACGCCATGCGCGCCGAGATCGTGGGCATCTCGCTCAGCGTCACGCCCTGCGAGGCGGCCTACATTCCGCTGGCCCACAACGGCCCGGGTGCGCCCGAACAGCTGCCGCTGGCCGATGTGCTGGCCAAACTCAAGCCCTGGCTCGAAAACCCTGCCCGCCACAAGCTGGGCCAAAACATCAAATACGACCGCCATGTGTTCGCCAACCACGGCATCGAAGTGCAGGGCTACGCGCACGACACCATGCTGGAAAGCTATGTGCTCGAAGTGCACAAGCCGCATGGCCTCTCCAGCCTGGCCGAACGCCATGTGGGCCGCCGTGGCGTGACCTACGAAGACCTGTGTGGCAAGGGCGCGCACCAAATCCCGTTTGCTCAGGTGGACGTGGACAAAGCCGCGCATTATTCGTGCGAAGACTCGGACCAATGCCTGGACGTGCATCTGGCGCTGTGGCCGCAGATCGAGGCGCATGCGGGGCTCAAATATGTGTACGAGCTGGAAATCCAGACCAGCGAAGCGCTGTACCGCATCGAGCGCAACGGCGTGCTGATCGACGCGCCCACCCTGGCCGCGCAAAGCCAGGCGCTGGGTGAGCGCATCGTGCAGCTCGAAACCGAAGCCTACGAGATCGCGGGCCAGCCCTTCAACCTGGCCAGCCCCAAGCAGCTGGGCGAGATCTTTTTTGACAAGCTGGGCCTGCCCGTCGTCAAAAAAACCGCCACCGGCGCACGCAGCACCGACGAAGAGGTGCTGGAAAAACTGGCCGAAGACTACCCGCTGCCCGCCCGCATCCTGGAGCACCGCAGCCTGAGCAAGTTGAAGGGCACCTACACCGACAAGCTGGCGCAACTGGCCTTGCCGCGCACGGGCCGTGTGCACACCCACTATGCGCAGGCGGTGGCCGTGACGGGCCGCTTGTCGAGCAACGAGCCCAACCTGCAAAACATCCCGGTGCGCACTGCCGAAGGGCGCAAGGTGCGCGAGGCCTTTGTGGCCCCTGCGGGTTGCGTGATCGCCAGTGCCGACTACAGCCAGATCGAGCTGCGCATCATGGCGCACCTGAGCGACGACCCGGCTTTGCTCAAAGCCTTCCATGAAGGCCTGGATGTGCACAAGGCCACCGCCGCCGAGGTGTTTGGCGCCACGCCCGACACGGTGAGCAGCGAGCAGCGCCGCTACGCCAAGACCATCAACTTTGGCCTGATTTACGGCATGAGCGCTTTTGGCTTGGCCAAGGCGCTCTCCATCGACAACACCGCCGCCAAGAACTACATCACTCGCTACTTTGAGCGTTTCGCCGGGGTCAAGCACTACATGGACGCCACCCGCGAGCAGGCCAAGGCAATGGGTTATGTCGAGACCGTGTTTGGCCGCCGCTTGGTGCTGCCAGAGATCAACAGCCCCAACGGCCCGCGCCGCGCCGGGGCCGAGCGCGCCGCCATCAACGCGCCCATGCAGGGCACGGCGGCCGACCTGATCAAGCTGAGCATGGTGGCGGTGCAAAAAGCGCTGGACGAGCAAGGCAAGGCGACCAAAGTCATCATGCAGGTGCACGACGAACTGGTGTTCGAGGTGCCTGAGGTTGAAGTGGAATGGGTGCGCACCGAGATCCCGCGCATCATGGCCGGTGTGGCCGACCTGAAAGTGCCGCTGCTCGCCGAAGTGGGCTTTGGACCCAATTGGGAGCAGGCGCACTGAAGCTCATTTCTTGGCTTTGAACTCTGCGATGCTTTTTTGCAGATCGCGCAGTTCTTCGCACCCAGAGCTGCAAGCCTTTTCAAGCCGTCTCAACAGGCTTTCTGCGCCGGGCAAATCGTTTTTCATCAACAGCAGCTCGCCGTAATACTCCAGGGCGCCCAAGTGCATCGGGTTTATCTTCAACGCAGCTTGGTAATGACCTTCAGCCGTCACCCACTGTGGGGGTGATTTCAGGCGCAAGCTGAAGCCCATCAGGTTGTGCCAATCGGCCGAATGCTTTTCAGGGGCTTGCGAGAGAACTTGGATCGCCCTCTCATAGTTCTTCTGCTCGATGGCTTGGCGTGCTTGGGTGAACCATTCGGGTGGGGACTCATCCGCGGTGGAGTCTCGGGCCATACAAGACCAAGACAAGGCCCCCACAGCGCACAGGATCAGCAGTTTTTTCATGTTGAGGTGTCTCCGGATTGAGGGGTGTCAACAAGAAGTTTACCGGCTGGCGTCCCTGCGCGGTCTGACAGACCAGGCCAGCATGGGCCAAACCAAGCGATGACTGCTTTGTTGGGGTGAAATGCAGGGTGGCTGCGCAGCCAAGTGCCGTGCCCCTGGCCGCTCACCCATGGCGGTCAGTACGCCTCAATTGATTTCCATTCGATGGAAATCAAGACGGGCATTTTTCAGGGGCGCATCAAAATGCGAGTGAATACCCCTACGGAGACGGACAGCATGAAATTGGCAAGCCTGAATCAAGCAGGAAGGGATGGCACGCTCATCGTGGTGAGCCGTGATCTTTCGCGCGGCGTCAAAGTTGCGCACATCGCAGGCACGATGCAAGAAGCCATTGAGCGGTGGGCGCAGGTGGCGCCTTTGCTGCAGTCGGTGGCGGCCCAACTGGAACTGGGCAATGTGGCCGACACTTTCAACGTCGACCCGGCACTGTTGGCCAGCCCCTTTCCGCGGGCATTCCAGTTTTTGGACGGGTCCGTTTATTTGCACCACATGGAAAAAGCACGCAAGGCCAGGGGTGCTGAGATGCCCCCCAACTACAAGACCGAGCCGCTCATGTACCAAGGCTTGTCAGACCGTTTCATCGGTCCACGCGAACCGATGTTGATCACGGATGAGACCTTGGGGCTTGACTACGAGGCCGAACTCGCGGTCGTGGTCGATGATGTGCCCATGGGTACGCCGGCCAGTGAGGCCGGCCGCCACATCAAAATGTTGATGTTGCTGAACGATTACACCCTGCGCACACTCACACGTACCGAGTTGCCCAAGGGTTTTGGCTTCATGCAGGCCAAGCCCACCAGCGCATTCTCACCTGTGGCCCTGACCCCCGATGAGTTGGGCCAGTTTTGGGACGGTGAAAAGCTGGACATGCCCATCTTGTCTTTCATCAATGGCAGCCCCATGGGGAGTGCCAACACCGGGCGAGACATGTTCTTCACCTACCCCACACTGATCGCTCACGCGGCACGCACCCGATCCTTGAGCGCGGGAACCATCATTGGTGCTGGGGCGGTATCCAATCTGGACAGTCAAACAGGTTACGCATGCTTGGCTGAAAAACGCGCAGATGAAGAATTGCGCGACGGCAAAGCGACAACGCCTTGGTTGAAAGTGGGAGACCGCGTTCGCATCGACATGTTGGACGCCAAGGGTGCTTCTTTGTTTGGCGCCATTGACAACGCAGTGGCAAAAGGATGACCGACCCATGTTGATCGAACTGCGCACCTACACCACCCACCCCGGCAAATTGCGGGACTATTTGGCGCTCTACCAATCCGACGGTTTTGCGATTCAGCAGCGCATCCTCGGCCGTTTGGTGGGCTACTACAGCAGCGAAATTGGCGAACTCAATCAGGTCGTTCATTTGTGGGCTTATGAAGACCTCAAGGAGCGGAGCGAGAGGCGTGCGGCGCTGTTGGCAGATCCGGATTTCAAGACATACGTGCAAAAAATGATGCCGCTGCTCGTCAGGCAAGAATCGCGAATCTTGACCCCCGCTGCATTCTTCACCCCAACGTGGCAAGCTCTGCCTGACGACGGCGAAATCAAGTCAAACACCTGAATGGGGAATCCTATGCTTTGCAAGAAACTACACCATGCGGCTTTTCGATGCGCTGATGCCAAAGAGACCGTGGACTTCTACACCCAGTTTTTGGGCTTGAAGTTTTCTCACGCCATGGGGGAGGACCACGTGCCATCGACCGGCAAATACAGCCCCCATCTGCACATCTTTCTGGAGATGGAAGACGGCAGCAACATTGCTTTTTTTGAATGTCCCCTCGACGAGGGTGAAAAATCAGGCCGCGATCCCAGTACCCCCGGGTGGATTCAGCACTTTGCTTTCGAAGTTCAGGATGTCCCCACCCTCCTGAAAGCCAAACTGGAGCTTGAAGCGAAGGGCCTGAAAGTGGTGGGTCCGACCAACCATGACGACTTCATCACCTCCATTTATTTCTTCGATCCATCGGGACACCGATTGGAACTGACCGCACGCACTTGCCACGATCCGGTCAGGCTGCAGCAGTTTGTGGATGAGGCGCCAGAGGTGTTGGCGCTTTGGGACAAGACCCACGATTGGTCACAGCGCCATACCGTTTTTGGAGCAGCCACCGGCTATGAGCGGCCTCAAGCTTAAGACTGCATTGATCTAAAACAAGCCAGGAGACACACATGATTCGCACAGCCCTTTTTTGTTTCTCGACCTTGATCGGCATGCCACTGGCTGTGGCGCAAGGTTTTCCCGACAAGCCCATCACCCTCGTACAAGGCTTTGCCGCAGGGGGCAATGCCGACACGATTGCACGCATCATGGCCCAGGGTTTGTCCCGTGAATTGGGACAGTCGGTGGTGGTCGAGGCCAAGACCGGGGCTGGCGGTAACTTGGCCAGTGCGGCCGTTGCCCGCGCTCGTCCGGATGGCTACACCTTGATTTTGCTCACAGGCGGGCATGCCGTATCGGCCGCCATGTACAAATCACAAAGCTTTGACCCCGTGGAAGACTTTGACTGGTTGTCGATGGTGACGCGATTCCCCTTTGTTCTCGCCACTGCGAGCGACAGCCCTTTCAGGACCGTTGGCGATGTGGTGCGCGTTGCCAAAGCCCAGCCCGGGACCGTGAGCTACAGCTCTGTGGGGGTCGGCTCCACCCAGCACTTGTCGGGTGAGTTGTTTCAGTCGCTGGCGGGCGTTCAAATGAACCACATTCCTTACCGCGGCGGTGCTGCACCGCTGCAAGATGTGCTCACGCGCAGGGTCGATCTCATGTTCGATTCCGTGACCGTCACCAAAGGTCAGATCGAAAGCGGAAAACTGCGCGCTTTAGGGGTCACCTCGGTGGAGCCCTCGCCATTTCTGCCCGGCGTGGTGCCCTTGCGTGAAACGGTCAAGGACTTTGATGTCAACTCCTGGACCGCGCTGGCAGCCCCCAAAGGCTTGCCCGCTGCAGTGGCGCAAAAGATCCATGCCGCCACGCTCAAAATCTTGGCAGATCCTGCCGTGGTCAAGCAACTCGAAGGGACCGGTGGCCTGGCCAGCCCGTCCGCCAGTGGCTTGGAGATGAAGCAGTATGTGCAAACGCAAATTGGCAAGTGGAAAAAAGTCGTGCAGGAAGCCAATATTCCGCAACAGTGAGGCCCATTTTCATGGCGTTCAGCCCCGCAGCGCGGTTGCGCTCGCAGGCTTGGCCTGATCAGCGGTGTTCATCCTGATCGCCCTGCACCTTCGGCGCGATCAAGGCGGCGTGGAGTTCCCGGAGCAATTGCCGCAAGTCATGCACATTTTGTGCCATGCCATAGACATATTTGTCTGGGCGTGCGATCACGGCGACCGCTTGGTGAGCCGCTAACCAGTGAGCGAGCAGGCCATCGCGCTCTTCCAAGACGGGCGTGCCGTGTGCGTCTCGTGATTCGTGACCTGAAGCGGTGCCTGCTTGCACCAGCACACACCGGCCATCGAGCGCCTGAACGATGGCTTGTGAGTCTGGACCCAGTGCGCTCAATGTGTCTCGAGATGAGGCCGCGACCACAAAGCGTGGTCCGGTCAAGTCATCCAGCCGTTGCCAATCGCCTGGCCCCTGCCGAACCCAGGGTTGGATGAACAATTCACCCGCGCCGGCCTGTAATTCGCCGTTGGCCTTGTGGGCGATCAAACCTGATTCCAGTCCTGGGATAAACCGTTGCCGAATCGTCTCCGCTCGGCCCAGTCTCAGATCTTCTTCCAAGATGCGGTCGCGTTCGCGCGCTTTGCTCACGTCCAGTTCGCCGATGATCAGACCAAACGATTTGGCGTGTCCCACGACCGTGCGGACATGTTTTTTCCGCTCAAGCGTGTACGAGTCGAGCAAATGATCGCCCGACAGGCCGCGCATCACCGCATCCAGTTTCCAAGCCAGATTGCTGGCATCCCGGATGCCCGCGCACAGACCCTGCCCCAAAAATGGAGGCATCTGGTGCGCCGCATCGCCCGCCAAAAAGACCCGACCATGGCGCCACTTTTCGGCCACCAGGGCGTGGAAACGGTAAACCGCAGTGCGGCAGTGCGTCAGTGAACGGGTGTCCGCGAACTCACCCAACAGGCGCCAGACGGCCTCATGGCTGTCGCGGTAGTGAGAAGGGTCTTCGTGGGGCAGCAACTTGATTTCCCAACGGCGCAGCGTTCCCGGTCCTACGATGTAAGTCCCTGGGCGTGTGGGGCGGCAGTATTGCACGCAGCGTTCTGGTAAATCGATCGGGCCACTGATCCAGGCATCCACCACCAACCACCATTCATCGAAGGCCAAGTCCTCCACCGGAGCCGCCAGTTGCTTTCGCACGATGCTGCTGGCGCCATCGGCGGCAACCGCATAACGTGCACGCACAGTCAAGTGTTTGCCATCGGACAAGCGCTGGATCTGGGCGGTGACGGTGTGTGGGTCTTGCTCAAATCCGATCAGCCGATGGGCCAAGAGGCTGCGCACACGGGGCTGTCGGTCAACGGCCTTGCGCAGCACGGCTTCCAAGTCGGGTTGGACAAACATCCAGCTGGGCTCCCAGCCGAGTGCGTTGGGCGGTGGGGCAGGGTAAAAGCGCTTGATGATTTGGCCCTGCAAGCCCACATAGTCTGTGCCCGGATGGGGCGTGCTGGCCGCGGCCACTTCATCAGCAACGCCGAATTCTTGCAAAATTCGCAAAACCTCTTGGTCAGCCGTGATCGCCCGGGGCTTGTCGTAAATGGCGGACTCTTGATCGATGACCAGGACGCTGTAGCCTCTCGTGCCCATCAAATTTGCAAGGGTCGCGCCCGTCGGGCCATAGCCTGAAATCAGGACATCCACATCATTCAATGGTGTGTTTTGGGTTGGCATGTCTTTGTTCAGTGGAGGATGGGGCCGATTCAGACGCCAATGGCGACCATTGGACTGAATGCCCCACATTGTTGGTTGGACAACAGGGCAGAGTGACATAATTTCCACTCAATGAAAATAGAAGCTGCGCTGCTTTCCTCCACAGGCGATCTCACACACCAAGGTCCTTTGCCCAGAGGTGTGGCCTTGTTGCGTTTGCTGGCCACCGCTGGCCGGCGTGGTGCGCCATTGACCGCCTTGGCCCAGCGAACTGGCTTGCCCAACAGCACCGTCCACCGTCTGCTTGCGCAGATGATCAAATTGCGCTTTGTCATGCAGTTGGATGATCGCCAAGCCTACGTTCTGGGGCCTTTGTCTTACGAGTTGGGTTTGGTCGCGGCGCAGCAGTTTGACGTCCGAGAGTTGTGCAGGCCAGCCATGCAGCGATTGGCTGTGAGTTCAGCCGAAACCGTTTACCTGGTTCAACGCAGCGGTGATGAAGCGGTGTGCATTGACTTTCAGCAAGGCCCTGGCACATTGCGCGTGGTGACATTGCAAATGGGCAGCCGCAGACCCCTGGGACTGGGTGCGGGAGGATTGGCCATCTTGGCTGCCATGCAGGCCGATGACATTGAAGAAATCCTGAAGGTGGTGATGCCGTCGATCGAGGCAGAGTGGCGTTTTCCTCAGGCTGATTTGCGCGAGTCCATGGCGCAAGCACAGCAGCAAGGCTATGCGGTGATCAAAAACCGAATCACACCAGGTGTGACGGCCTTCGGAAAAGCTTTCAAGGACAGCCTGGGGCAGGTTTTCGGTGCCGTGACCGTTGCAGGTTTGAACAGTCGGATGACACCAGCACGCATCGCGCTGCTGCTCAATGGATTGGAACAAGCCACCAGCACCATAGAAAAGGCACTGCGCAGCCATCAATGGGCGCGTCATGCGCCTTGAGTTCGCTCAGCCAAATTCCCGAAACCCCTTGAGCGCTGGCAGCGGCGCATAGTTCGCCTCGCGTTTTTGTTGCATGGCGCTGATGGCCTCGCGCACGTTGGCGTTGCTCCAGATCGCGCCTTGCAGCCAGCCCATGTGGCGCAGGCTGTCTTCGGTGCTGTGGTCGCGGGC
>JAIXRJ010000025.1 GCA_027485235.1 Comamonadaceae bacterium | reverse complement strand
GTGTTTGAATTTGCGCATAGAATTTCCTAGAACACTGCCTTAGAAAACCTAAGACAAGTGTGAAGAAAACCCTAAATGGCGTTGATTTGGAAGAGGAAAATCCAAAAGTGGTGGGCGATAGAAGTTTCGAACTTCTGACCCCTGCAGTGTGAAAACGCCAACATTTCACATTTTTCCCGTTTAAAAACAACAACTTAGCTTTTTTACAGGGGGTCAAAGTAGTATAGTTGTACTATACCCATATAATTATAAAGTGATATTTTAAAATTCACTTTGTGACATCAGCTGTAAACCAGTGTCATTTCTTTTTACGGTGCGACTTTTTTAAGCACTTGCTGAGGACCCATTGTGGCCCATCGATGGCTCAATGTATATAGAGTTTTCGCTCGAACTGCCTCAATGTATATAAAGTTTCGCGTCGAAGACCGGCAATGTATATGGAGTTTTGGTTCGCACGGGCCAATGTATATAGAGTTTTGTTGGCGACCATTGAGCCCCCTCCTCCACTGAGTGGGACAGAGCCAGGAAGCGTGTTATGTGAGATCACCTGATGGCAAGCGTCATTTCTTTTTACGCTGCAACTTTTTCTAGCTACAACTTTTGATCTGACCATCTGCAAAGCTATCGCTCAAAGTGTATGAAGTTTGGGATTTGAACCGCGCACTCCCCCCGCCTTGGAAACCTTGAAAGACTAGCGTCAATCGCCCCAAATTTTGAGGCGGCTCACACCTGTTGAAACTGTTGGCAATTTGGCCAAGGGCAATGCATTTTGTTGGGTCAGTTGGCGTCCAATCATCAGTCTGGAAAAGCACAATCGGGACTAAGCCGTCAATCTGAAAAAATCATGGTTGGCAGAAACAATCTTGATGTAAAAGTAGAGCATTGAATCAATTTTCAACGCATCCCCACTTGACGACCTGCCATGTTGACGAGTTGAACCAGCGCTGGTCCTATCGTCTTGAGTAAATCATTGGGTTTGGCACGGTACCCAGGTACAGCACAGTTAAACAACAGCCTGCGCGGTCCGTAACGAATGTCAGAAGCAACGCCAACAGCCAGTACGCCAAGACCAGCATCTCCCATGTTGATTGAGAAGCCGCGCTTGCTGTAGTGAGCAATACTGTCCTTGAGCCCCTCTGTGCTGCGGGTGTATTCGTCAGGCCTTTCCTTGCGTGCTCTTGCAAGGAATCGGTTGCGATCGGTTATGGACAGTTGCGATAGCCACGAACGCCCCATCGCTGTTTCGACGATACCGCGGACCGCTCCAACGCCAGGTCGCTTTAGCGTACCGTTCTCGTGTGTGCAGGATTCGACATAGACAACGTCAAGGTCCATGGTGACGCCGATGGAAACAGCACCTTCAAAGCGATTGGCCATTGATTGCAGTGCCGGTCTAAGGTGCGTGAGCAAGGGTGTATTGATGACGTAGGGATAGCCTAGCGCTACGGCAGCTGGGCCAATAAAGTACCGGTCTAGCCGTTCATCGTGGTCAAGAAACCCCATACTTTGGAGACTTCGGCACAAACGGCTAACGGTTGGTCGCGGAATTCCCAGACGTTCTGCAAATTCACTGTTTGCATGCGCGCGTGGATCACGAATAAAGCATTGCAGGATCATCAACCCCTTGGCGAGCGTACCTGAGAAGTCAGGGTCATCCGCGCGCACACGTCGCAGATCCTGCTGGTCTTTTATTTGATGAACGGCACGTTCTTGTCTCATACTGGCATTCTCTCTTGTAGCCCGGCTGTCTGCACATCTCAGTTCCAATAGTTGGAACATTAGTTTGAATCCAAGGAAGACTTGCCTAAAGTTCTTGCATGATTCGCACTGACGCAAACCTTGACACGCTGTTGACCGATATACGCTCCTTTGTTCGCGAACGGTGGCATCCCTTGGAAGATGAAATCGAACGCTTAAAAGAGATTCCGGAATCGATCGTCTTAGAACTGCGCAGCAAGGGGTACTTCGGCTGGAGTATTCCTGAAAAATATGGCGGTCTGGGTCTTACGGCAGAAGAACTTGTCTTGTGCGCTATGGAGCTCTCACAAGCGTCAGTAGCGCTGCGTGCACGCGTTGGAACAAATACAGGTATCGGCTCGGAAGCGCTCGTCGCCGATGGAACGGAAGAACAGAAAAGACGTTGGTTACCGCGCATGGCTACCGGCGAGCTCACTGGCTGCTTGGCACTCACCGAACCGGACGCAGGATCGGAAGCAAGCAACATTCAGACTACTGCACGCCGCGAAGGCGACCACTATGTGCTGAACGGCATGAAGCGCTACATCACCAATGCCCCCCTTGCGGACATTTTCACTGTCATCGCACGCACTGATGAGAGTTTGCGTGGACATGCCGGTCTTACAGCCTTCATCGTCGAAAGAGGAACAGGGCTGCGAACTGGCGAGCCCTACAAAAAAATGGGCCAAGCTGGATCACCGGTTTCAGATGTTTTTTTTGAGAACTATCGCGTCTCTGCTGCCAACGTGATTGGTGGCAAAGAAGGTGTGGGCTTTCAAACGGTAATGAAGGTTCTCAACAAACAACGGATGCACTTGGCGGCGCTTTGCACTGGGCCTGCCATCCGCATGCTTGAACTTGCTGTCACCCACACAATGCAACGCGCACAGTTTGGTCAGCCTGTGGCCAGTTTCCAGTTGGTTCAAGCGATGATCGCTGACTGCAGAACCGAGATATTTGCTGCACGCTCAATGATTCTGGAGGCTGCGCGTGCCCGTGACCGCGGAGAGGACGTGGCACTAACTGCCTCCATGTGCAAATACTTCGCTTCTGAAATGTGTGGTCGGGTTGCAGACCGCTGCGTTCAGATGTTTGGCGGTGCTGGCTACATCGCAGACTTCAGCTCGATCGAGCGTTATTACCGCGATGTGCGTCTTTTCCGCTTGTATGAGGGTACGAGCCAGATTCATCAACTCAACATTGCCAAGCTGACGCTGCGTGAACATGACAAAGCAGCTGTCCAATGAACTTGCATGGAATGGAGCGCGCTGCACAAAACACATTATTTATAAGCCTTGATCTTGCTTATATGTGGCATGTTGTTATTGAAAAAACGAAGCGCTTAATCGTTAGCGTCGGTCATTGGGAATGGACACACCATGCTCAGTTGCAACCGCTGAATATCCCACCAAAGAAGATTCTGCAGAACCTGAGAAGTTGAACACGTTACCCACCCAAAACCACCAGGAGACACAAATGAAAAGACGTTCCATGATCCTTTCGGGGGCCGCCATCGCTGCATTGCCTTACAAGGCACTCCAGGCGCAGGAGGCATTTCCTGCTAAAACAATTCGAATAATCGTGCCCTATCCGGCAGGTGGTGTGGTAGACGTTCAAACACGGGCCATGGCACAAGGACTGGAACTGGGGCAACCGGTTGTCATTGAAGCGCGACCAGGTGCTAACGCCAATATCGCCGCAGAAGCCGTTGCGCGAGCCAACGCGGATGGTTATACCTTGCTGGTGTCAGCACCCTACCTGCTCAACAATACATTGCTGGAACAAAATCTCCGATGGGCGCCAAAAGACTTCATCCCTGTCGCGCGCTTTTCTCTATCACCCAGCTACCTTTGCGTACCCGCTTCATCACCCGCACGCAGTGTGCGAGAGTTCATCGAAATGGCGCGTAAGGCGAATCCGGCATTGCAATATGGTGACGGCGGCTCGGGCACCACCCAAACCATGGCCACCGAAATCCTCAAGCAAGTCACCGGCATCAAGCTTGACCCGATTCCCTACAAAGGCGCACCACCGATGGCTGTAGACCTGATCACGAACACCTTCGCGGTGGGGATTTTGCCTTCCAGTGTGGCCTTTCCTCACATCAAATCAGGCAAATTGCGCGCTCTGGCCAACACCAGTGCCAACCGCTCACCCCAACTGCCAGAGGTTCCCACCATTGCTGAAGCAGGATTTCCAGAAGTGACTGTGTTGTCTTGGTACGGTCTGCATGCGCCAGCAGGAACCCCACCGGAGGCCATACGCAAACTTGAAGCTGGTGTGCAGGCTGCTTTACAAAAGAACGATACAAAAGAACGGCTGACCACTGCGGGTGGCGAAGCCGCTTTCTTGTCCACTACCGATTTCAGCCAATTCATGCGCAATGACTTGCAGATGTGGGAACGCATCAACCGCATGCTCAAAAAGTGACAAAGCCATGACCGCTCACACCCCATCGGTGCAAGTATTGCTTGAACGGGCCAGACGCTTCATTGATGAAGAAGTCATTCCGCGTGAAAACCTGCGCCGTGCACACGAGCGAGACTACAACTTGGCCTTGGTGCAAGAGTTGCGTGCGCTAGCCGTCTCCAAAGGTCTGACAGCGCCTCGTGGCGCCGTGGCCGATGGCGGTCTGGGCCTGAGCTGGGCGCAGTGCTGTGCTTACCTTGAAACTGCTGGCCGCAGTTTTCTTGGACCGGGTGCGCTGCAATGCGCGGCCCCGGGCCAGCCGGACATCACCACACTCGAGGCTTTGGCCACACCATTGCAGCGCGACCGTTACTTGCGCCCACTGTTACAAGGGACCCAGCGCTCGTGTTTTGCGATGAGCGAACCAGCCCCGGGTGTAGGGTCCGATCCTCGCATGCTCAGCAGCCGCGCTGAGCGTACGGCACGGGGCTGGCGACTCAATGGCTACAAATGGTTCGCTACTTCAGCCTCAGTGGCTGATTTCGCCATCGTCATGGCACGTACCGAAATCGGCCCCTCGCTTTTTTTGGTCGATGTCCAGCAGCCAGGGTTTGAAGTCGTGCGAGACGTCCCCACGGTCGAGCCCTTTGACTTGGGCGGTCACGCCGAGATTCGTCTGCAAGATTGTGAAGTGCCTGCCGATGCTTTGCTTGGGGAAGAAGGCAAAGGCCTTGAGCATGCGCAGCTGCGGCTAGAGGGCGCCCGCTTGTTTCACTGCATGCGTCTGATCGGTCTGTCCTCGCGCGCCATGAGCTTGGCTCAGCAATATGCTCTCGAACGCCAATCACACGGTGCCCGGGTATCCGAGCACCAAATGGTGCAAGCCATGGTGGCCGATGCGCACATCGAGTTGCATGCTGCACGTCTGATGACTCTGGACACCGCTCAAAGGCTCGATGCAGGTGAATCAATTCGACACCATTCGGCCATGACCAAAGTCTTCGTGTCAGAGGCCGTCAACCGCGTGGCTGATTCAGCGGTACAGATCACAGGTGCTCTGGGTGTTTCTGAAGATTGGCCACTGTCCATGATTCAGCGACTGTTGCGCCCGTTTCGTATTTACGACGGGGCCTCCGAAGTTCACCGATCCGCCATTGCACGGCGCGTGTTCCACCAAGGTCTTGAAGCCTGAGATCCATCTGAAGCACATGTCATCAATAGGCGCCTAGCCAATAGGCTGTAACTGATTCACATGCTCCATGCCCAGATTTGTAAATTTGAGCCAGACAACATTACCTCCCTTTAGAAGAACATAAAAAAGACATGTCCACTGCCCAATTCGACCTCTTGCGCATGTTCAGCGCCCGCAGCATCGCCGTCATTGGTGCCTCCACCACGGGCAGCAAACCCAGTGGACAGCCTTTGCTGCACCTGCGTAATCTTGGCTATGAGGGCCAGGTCTACCCAGTCAACCCGCGCTACACAGAAGTTTTTGGCTGGCCGTGTTTTCCGGACGTGGCTGCGTTGCCCGAAGTGCCCGATGTGGCACTGATCGCAGTGAGCGCCGACCAGGTCATCGCCCAACTGGAAGCTTGCGGTCGAAAAGGCATCTGTCAGGTCATCGTGATCACCTCCGGCTTTGCCGAGATGGGCGGTGAGGGTGTGGCCGCCCAGCAGGCACTGGTCGACATGGCCAACCGGTATGGCATCGCCATGATGGGGCCCAATTGCCAGGGCATGATCAGCGTGGGTCAGGGTTTCAGCTTGGGATTTGGTGCCCCTTATGGGCTGCGCTATCGAAAAGGGCCCATCAGCATGAGCTCACAAAGTGGCGCCTGGGGCAACACAGTGCTGATGTTGGCCAACGATGCCGGACTGGGTTTCCAGCACTACCAATCCACGGGCAACGAAGCGCAGACCACCAGCCTCGATCTGGTGCAAGCCTGGGCAGACGACCCGGAGACTGGCATGATGGTGTCGTATGTCGAAGGCTTCAAGGACGCCCACCGCATCGTCGACGTAGGACGTCAGGCTTTGCGGGCGGGCAAACCTTGGTTGCTGTGGAAGGTGGGCACGTCCGAGGCCGGTGCTCGAGCTGCTGCCTCGCACACGGCCAATTTGGGCGGAGATGCTGCCCTTTATCGGGCTGCATTTGCTCAGGCAGGAGCGATCGAGGTCACCGACGTACAGGACCTGGCCGACCGCGCTCTGGCTTTGCTATCGCCTCGTCAACCCGAGGGACCACGTGTGGCGGTGGTCACACTTTCGGGGGGTGCTGGCGTACTGTTGGCCGACCACTGCGCACCCGCAGGTTTGGTGCTTCCGCCATTGTCTGAACAAACTCTGGATGAATTAAAGCGAGTGCTGCCGCCTTACGCCGGACTGCATAACCCGATTGATGTGACGGGCAACCTTATCGCGCAGGAAGACAAGTTAATCACTTCTTTGCGATTGATCGTGAACGACCCATCAGTAGACATGATGGCCGTGTGTCTGGCTGCAGTTTCCGGACCGGTAGGTGTTAGGTTGGCTCAATGGGTTGCTGAGGTAGCTCGGGCAACCAACAAGCCAGTGCTGGTGGCCTGGACCGCCGACACCACCACCACACAAGCCGGCTACGACGCGTTGCAAGAAGTGGGTGTGCCACGCTACGACACGCCGGTTCGCTGTGCCACAGGAATGGGGGCCATGTGGCAATTCGAAGCAGCACGCCGCCGCGAAGCCTCGCGTACGCTAGAGAAAATACAAAGCTGCACACGCCCAATGTGGCTTCAGCAACTGGCCACTTCCAGCAACGACCTGACCGAATATGAGGCCAAAAAGATGCTGGCCGACTATGGCCTCCCGGTTACTGCTGAATCCCTGGCCAACAGCGCCGAAGAGGCCGTTCAGCAGGCCACAGCCATCGGCTTCCCGGTGGCCCTGAAAGTGGTCTCGCCCGACATCGCGCACAAGACAGAGGCGGGGGGTGTTCGCATCGGCTTGCGTGATGCACAAGCAGTGCGCCAAGCTTACGACGAGATTCTTCGAAACGCGCAGCATCATGCCCCCAACGCCACTATTGACGGCGTGTTGGTGCAAGCCATGGTCAGTGGCGGAGTTGAGGTCATCCTGGGTGTCACGAACGATCCGCTGTTTGGATTGGCGATCATGTTCGGTCTGGGCGGCATCTACGCCGAGGTATTGCGTGATGTAAGTTTCAGGATATTGCCTATTACCCGCAGTGAAGCCGAGGCCATGGTTCGAGAGATTCGCACCTTTTCTCTGCTTGACGGTGCACGTGGTCAGCCTAAGGCCGATGTGGCCGCTCTGGTGGAAACCATCCTCGCGCTGGCGGCTTTAGCGCAAGACGTGGGCGAACATATATCTGGCATCGATATCAATCCCTTGTTTGTCAAACCTGCTGGGCAAGGTGTGGTGGCTGCTGATGCACTGATCCAGTTGAAGCGCTGACAGACAGAAGTCATCTTGATAACTACCGTGCAAACACCTGCCTGAGCTGCGGGTGAAGCTGATCTGCCAAGTCCGCAAACCTCAGCTTGGGAGAGCTGTCTTGGACGTGACGCAAAAGCTGTCACCAGCGTGCCACGCACAGGGTTTTTGATGTTGTCAGACTGTTTTTAAGTGACTACGCTGGAAACATGAATACAAATTCACAAAACCAATCACCGCAGACTGCTGTCACCGCAGCCATGGCCAAACCACTGGTGTTGTGGGGCTACCCTCTACTCGAAGTGTTGCGCACCTGCCAGGTACAAAGCAACCCAAACTCCACCCCATCATTTGGTCGCGGCCCATTTGGAATGTTCCATGGCAGTGATAGGCCTTGGACACATGAAGACCGCGATATCGTCACGCCCTCATGCGACCTGTTGTATTACAACGCCTGGGTCTGGATCGGCGATTCCCCGGTTCGACTGCATATCCCGCCAAACCACGGTCGCTACTACGTGGTGCAACTCATGGATGCCTGGAGCGAAAACTTCTACAACGTTGGCTTGCGTAACACACCCGCTGAGGGTGCTGACTGGTGGCTGATTCACACCGATGATCCCATGCCAACAGGTATAGACCCGGCGCGTGTGGTGCGCTGCCCGACTCGACTGGTATGGCTTCTGGGGCGAGCACTGGTGGGTGATACATCCGATGTGCCCAAAGCACGAGCGTTTGCAGATGGCGTGCAGTTGCAAGGCAGCGGTCCACGCCCTTCATGCGTTTGCCAGTGGAAAGACAGCGGAGATACAGCCCAAGATTTCTTTGCCAATTTGCTGCAGGCGGTCGATGAGATCGGGGTACCAACCACCGCCAGTGACCTGCGACCACTGATGCGCAGCTTGCGCTTACCACCTGGCGAGCTTGAAGCGCTGGAGCGCAGCAGCCAGCGTGTCAGAGAGGGCTTGCGACAAGCCCACTCTGAGGGGATGCAATTGATCGAGCAGCACATCGTCAACCTGACGCGCAAACCCTGGACTTGGAGCCCCCACTTGGGCATCTGGGGCGACAACATCCTGATGCGTGCCACCGTTGCCATGAAGGGGCTGGGTGCTTTGGCTGCGACCGAAACCCTCTATGCACAGGCTGACTTTGACGCCCGCAGTGAGCCCCTGAATGGCCAGCATTGCTACACCTTGCGCTTTGAAGATGGCCAAATGCCTCCGGCAGATGCATTCTGGTCGGTCTCACTTTATGGTGAAGACCGTTATTTCGCTGCCAACACACTGGGTCGCTATGCCATTGGGGACCGTACCCAAGGCTTGCGACGCAACGAAGACAACTCTCTCACGCTGCAAATCCAGCACTATCGTCCCGCTGAAGGCGATGCCAACTGGTTGCCTGCGCCAAGTGGCCCCTTTTACTTGATTCTGCGCATGTACCACCCACGCCAAGAGATGCTGAGCGGCCAATATGTGCTGCCCCCATTGCAACCGGTCAACAAAAGGTGAACCCATGAATCGAAACGATCTGGCCCGAGAGGCCATTCTTTATTCGCTGCCCTTGTATGAAACAGCGCGCATGCAAGCAGCAAGCAGTCCACGCAAAAACACGCAGGGGCAGTTTGCCGACCCCCAAGGAGGTCCGGAATCGACACGCCGCTGGGCCAATGTGTTTTCACACACCCGCCAACTGCTCAATGCCAAGGACCGCCGCGTGGTCACCCCCAACACGGACACGCTCTACACCAGCACCTGGATTGATCTGTCGGACGGACCACTGTTGTTGCACACGCCGGACACTGGCGAGCGCTACTACGTGCTGGGCCTGTTGGATGCCTACACCAACCCTTTTGCGCACCTGGGCACCCGCTTGAATAGAAATGCAGCCCACACGTTTTTCTTGCATGGGCCCGACTGGCAAGGCACTCCCCCTACAGGAACTTTGCCTATTGCCTGTGCCACGCCTACGGTGTGGCTGATCGGACGCATTCTGGCCTTGCCCCATGAGGACTTGGCCCCGGTTCACGCACTCCAGGACGCCTTTCGCTTGACCACCCTACAAGGTGAGCCAGCGGCTCGTGTCGTCACATGCGGCCTCCATGGCCAAGACCAACTGGGCGACGCTGCCACCTTCGTTGAGGTAGTCAATCGCCAGTTGGCCATCAACCCCCCTCCCTCTGGTGAAACGAGCGATTTGGCACGTTTTGCAGTCTTGGGCATCGGAGCTGGGCTAGACAAATCACAGGCCGACTTGCCCTTGTTGCAACAAACCCTAAACGAAATTCTGTGCGAACTGGATGCCCCCGCATCTTCTGATTTAGCAGGGGGGTGGAATGCCTCGGTCGAAGTCACTGACCACTATGGTCGCGATTGGTTTACCCGTGCCCGTGTAGCCCGTTGCTACATTGGATTGCTGGGTACGCAGGAAGTCATCTACCAGATGGCGCACCGCGACAGTCAGGGCCGACCCCTGGACGGGCGTCACCGTTACCGTCTTCGTTTCGCACCGGGAGGCTTGCCTCAGGTCGATGCCTTCTGGTCGCTGAGCCTTTACCGCAAAAGCGATTACCTTTTCGTAGAAAACCCGCTGCAGCGCTACGCCATAGGTGACCGTACAGCCGGGTTATGCACCGACCCCGATGGGGGTTTAACAATCTGGCTAGGCCACACGCCTCCCCCACAGACCAGCAACTGGTTACCTGCACCGGCTGATCCTTTTTACGTTGCCCTGCGCCTGTATCTGCCTCGCGAAGTTCACCAGACCGGCCAGTACAACTACCCGCTGGTCGAGCTTGTAGACGACAGCGCCTGAGGATCAGGCCTGTCCACAGCCTGCGCCATGAACCTGACTTCTTCAACAAAGCCGTCACTTATGACCACCCACATTAATCCTTCAGCGTCCACATACCGTCTGATCCTTGACCATGTTCAGGACCACGAAGTTCAGCGGGCTGATCAGGTCTACCTGACCCAGCCTTTGGGTCAAGGCCAAGTGCGTGATTACACATGGCGCGAAACACTCGATGAGGCACGCCGCATGGCGCGGCACTTGCAGACTCAAGGGTTCGAGCAGGGCACTCGAATCGGTTTGATCACAAAAAACTGTGCCCATTTCATCATGGCGGAACTGGCCATCTGGCTGGCCGGTGGCACAACGGTGGCCTTGTTCCCGACCGATTCGGCTGACAACATTCGCTTCGTACTCGAGCACAGCGAGACGCGCCTGCTTTTCGTGGGAAAACTCGACAACTGGTCGCGTCAGCGATCGGGTGTGCCAAGCGGTCTTGCCTGCATCGCACTGCCCTTTTCAGACGCCTTGGTTCATCAGCCTGATCTACTGCGCTGGGAAGACATCGTGGCCAGCACCGAAGCATTGAAAGGTCGCATAGGGCGGGATTCGCAGGATCTGGCGCTTATTTCTTATACATCCGGATCGACCGGCGAACCCAAGGGAGTCATGCACAGCTTTGGCGGTATCAGCGATGCTTCCGAACGCACCATGGCGTTGATCAACGAGCGCACATGCCATCCGTCGCAGCACCGCGTCTTGTCTTACCTGCCTCTGTCCCACGTATTCGAGCGCTCAAAGATCGCCTGCTGGTCGCTCGTCGCTGGCAATGTGCACGTGTTCTTTACCGAATCGCTGGCCACTTTTTTGGACGACCTCAAGCGCGCACGGCCCAACTCCTTCATTTCAGTGCCCCGGCTGTGGCTCAAATTCCAACATGGTGTCTTCGCCAGAATGCCGGCAGAGCAGCTCGACGCAGCGCTGGCAGACCCTGTCAAAGGCCGAATGGTCGCCAAGGAGGTACTGGCATCGCTCGGTCTGGACGCGGTGGTGTCGGCCGGCAGCGGCTCGGCGCCCATCTCTGCCGAGCTGATTGAGTGGTACCGCAAGCTAGGCCTAGACCTTATGGAGGGGTACGCGATGACCGAAGACTTTGCGTATTCACATGGATCCCTGCCGCAATACAACCAACCGGGCTACGTAGGGCGCGCACTTCCAGGCGTGCAATCGCGGCTCTCGCCCGAAGGTGAAATATTGGTCAAATCGCCTGGCTGCATGGTCGGGTACTACAAACGGCCTGATCTGACGGCAGAAGCCTTCACCGATGATGGCTATTTCCGCACTGGCGATTGCGGACATTTCGAGCCCAACGGCATGCTCAAACTCACTGGTCGGATCAAGGAGTTGTTCAAGACCACCAAAGGCAAATATGTGGCACCTGCACCGATCGAGAGCCGATTGAACAACCACCCGATGATCGAACTCAGCATGGTGTGCGGCAGCGGTCAGAGCGCTGCATGCGCCCTGGTTCAGTTGTCAGAACAGCACCAGACACTGCGCCAGGACCCTTTGTCGCGGGAACAGATCGAACTCAATTTGGCGCGCCTGCTGGAGGAGGTCAACGCAACACTGAGCGATCATGAACAGTTGCGCTTGATGGTGGTGATGAACGAGCCATGGACCATCGACAATGGTTGCCTAACGGCTACGCTGAAAATCAAGCGCAATGCCATCGAGGCCAGTGTCCAGCAACGTCTGAACGGCTGGTATGCACATCCGGATCAGGTGGTCTGGGCGTAACAAATCGAAGGACCTACTCAGGCATCTGAAAACCCCTGATCGGTGGCAAGGGATCCAGCACTGCAAAACCACGGTCAAAGGTGTCGAGCAGAGACAGGAACCCTTCAAACTGAGGTCGGGACCCTTTAAGCGCCATGCGACCGCTGTCCAGCGCCTCGGCAAAACTCAGCTGCTCAAGAGAAATGTCATCGAGCGTGGCGCGGCTCAGGTGCAATTGCACATCCACCTCGCCAACAGGTTCTTCGCAGGCATGGCGTAACACACCATTAGACAGTGTCAATACATGGCTGGCGTCTGGATCGCTAAAAATCCAATGCATCACCAGCCGAATGTGCGCTGCGCGAGGTCCGTTCAGGCGCATGGCTAAATAATCAAAATAGTGTGACAGTGGTAACGCACGGATCATGTCGCGGCTGGCCGCCATCCCTGATGACATGCGCGGTGGCCCCTGGCGCAGCTCACGGGCGCCTTGCAGGTAAGCATTGCGCCAAGTGGATGACTCGGTCTGATAACCCAATTGCTCCATGGCTTGGGCGCACAGACGCCGCGCTTCGGCACAAGACGGATCTACCCAAACTATCCGGGCACAAATATCAGCCACCCAACGGTATTCACCAGCGTCCAGGTCGGCACGTGCTTTGCTCAATACGGCGTCCATGCCGCCCATGTACTCGATGGTCTTGCGCGCCTGTGCTTCACGCGGCAAAGGGTCTAGGAATGCAGGGTGGCCTTCATAGGCACCCAGATAGCGCTGGTATACGGCCTTCACGTTGTGCTTAAGGTGACCGTAAAAGCTGTGAGTCGACCAATCCTGCTGGAGCACCTCTGGCAAGCGAATGGCTTCGGCAATGTCGCCACCCGTGTGCCCATGGTTCATCAACCGCAAGGTCTGGTCATGCACGAATTTGTAGAGATCGTGCTGGCGCAGCAGGTACTCGCCCATGGACTGACTTCCCCAGACCGGCCAATGATGCTGAGCAATCAACACATCACTATGGGGGGCATAACGCTGGCGGGCACCAGCCAAATAGCTCGCCCATGCACGCGCGTCGCGCACCTGGGCACCACGCAAGGGCAGAAGGTTGTGAAAATTGTGGCTGGTAATCTCTGCCATATTGAGCACGCGCAAACCCGGATGGTGAATGATCATCTCAGCAGGGGCTTCAGCACCCGGAGTCAACTCGAACACGCATTCGATGCCATCCACCTCGAAGCGTTCCACCGCTTGGGTGATCAGCCGATTGGGCGCAATCAGCGTGACGGTGCCGGCTGACACCGCCTTGCCCAGTCCGGCATCCACCTGACCGAGTTCCCCGCGGGGCAGCAACGCACCGTACTGGAACAATGCACGACGTGTCATGGCATTTCCTGCCATCACGGTTTCGCTGATAGCGTCGTCCATGAATCCCACAGGAGCAATCACCTGCACACGGCCGGCCAGGACGTCGGCCTCGTCGATGACGCCACGCACGCCACCAAAATGATCCACATGACTGTGCGTATAAACCACCGCCACCACTGGCTTTTGTGGCCGGTGTTGGTGGTACAAGGACAGCGCCGCAGCGGCAACCTGGGTCGACGTGAGCGGGTCAATGATGATCAGTCCTGTGTCACCCTCCAGAATGGTCATGTTGGCCAAATCCATACCACGAACCTGGTAAACACGATCACAGACTTTGAACAAGCCAGTAACCATATTGAGGCGGGCATGTCGCCACAGACCTGGGTGCACGCTGTCGGGCGCCTGTTCATTCGCCAGAAAACCATATGTATTCAGATTCCACACTGGGCGGCCGTTGGGGCGCAGCACGCCCTCGGGTGGCAAGGGAGCCACCAAACCCCGGCGCGCATCGTCAAACGCACGGTCATCGTGCAAGGGCAAATGCAGACGCTGGGCGGCTTGGCATAAACGGGTGTGCATCGAGGCCGGTTGGGGATCTTCTTTCGCCAGGTTTTCTTCAGGCTTCAGATGAGGTGTGTCAGAGGTCATAAGTTGAAGCGACAAAAAGTCGCGCTAGGTGACGAACTTTGGCTATAAAAAAATGGATCCAAATCAGCTGTTTTGCGAGCCCTTTGCAATCGCATGATGTGCGAGCCGATTGGAATCAAACACATGGTTTTCCCTTGGTTGTTCAATCTGACGCTTGACAAGTGTTGTTCGGCAGAATTATTGTGAACCTGAATTCATGTTCTTTATTTTGCTTTTGAAAGCCTCACTTGTCCACACTTCCATTGACTGCTTCTGTAACGTCTAGAAAACCAGCATCAAAAATGGAAAAAAAAACCATAGAGGCTGTCGTCAAGGCTTTTCCAGCGAAGCAGCAAAGGTCCGAGCAAACCCACGAAAAATTGCTGCAATCAGGTCTTGATTTGTTGCGCGATGGGGGTTTCGATGACATTTCCATTGCGCAAATTTCTGCCCGAGCAGGATGCTCTGTGGGTTCCTTCTATCTGCGATTTCGCAACAAAGAGGCTTTTTTCAAATTCCTCATTGAAAGCATCAGCGAAACATTACAAGCCGACCTGCTCACCAATCTCACCCCAGAAAGGATCAAAGAACTCACCTTGGCCCAAACGGTGCGCCACTGTGTAGGCCATTATGTGGAGATCAACCGACAGTACGAAAGCATTGTTCGCGCCGCCGTGCAATACAGCATCAACGACAGCGATGACTGGCAACCCGTTCGGGACAATGGGTTGAAGCTGCACGATCACTACATTGATTTGATACTCAGTAAATTAAGAAAATCAAACCAAGAAGAAGCCCGGCAGCAATTGGTTGTCGGCTTGCAAATCATCAGTGGTCATTTGGTCAACAGCATCACTCACCCGATCAACCGCTTACCCCTGCATGACCCCAAGCTCACCTATTGGCTGTTTGAAGTGGTGATGCATTGCATGAGGGTCAAGCTCCCTACACAGGCCATACCGCAGCAAAAAAAGACACGCTTACGTATCGTCCCCCCCAAGAAAAAAATCACAACCCAGAGGAGAAAATGACATGAAAGCCGCTGTTTTTCATGGCCCAGGTCAGCCCATGACCATCGAGAACATCGAGATCGAAAAACCCAAGCGCAACGAAGTGCTGGTGCTCACCCGTGTCAGCGGGCTTTGTCACAGCGACTTGCATTTCATTGAGGGCAAATACCCCACACCAGTGCCCGCAGTTCTCGGCCATGAGGCCGCAGGTGTGGTCGAAGCGGTGGGTGAAGACGTCACCCACGTCAAGCCAGGCGACCATGTGGTCACCTGCTTGTCGGTGTTCTGTGGCCATTGCGAATATTGCGTGACGGGTCACCAAACCATCTGCAGCAACACCGCAATCAAGATGCCGCCCGGCGTGGCCAAACGCCTGCGTTGGAAGGGTGAGCACCTCAATCAGTACCTCAACCTCTCAACTTTTGCTGAGCAAATGTTGGTGCACGAGAACGCTGTCGTCAAAATTCGAGAAGATATGCCCCTGGACCTGGCTGCTTTGCTGGGCTGTGGCGTTCTCACGGGTTATGGCTCGGTGGTCCACAGTGCGCAACTGGAGCCTGGCACTACGGTGGCCGTGCTCGGGTGCGGCGGCGTGGGCCTGTCCACCATTCATGCAGCTCATCTGGCTGGCGCTGCCCGGATCATCGCCATTGACATTGATCCGGCCAAACTGGAGATGGCCAAGATTTTTGGCGCTACCGATGGCATGGATGCCAAAGACCCTGATATGGCCGCCAAGATCATCGAGATGACCCAGGGCGGCGTGCATTACGCCTTCGAATGCATCGGTCTGAAGTCCACCACTGAAGCTTCATTTGCCATGCTGCGTCCACGCGGTTTGTCCACCATTGTGGGCATGATCCCGCTGGGCACCAAAATTGAGCTGCACGGCTTTGACTTTCTGCGCGAGCGCCGAATTCAAGGCACGATGATGGGCTCCAACCATTTTCGACTTGACATCCCCCGCTTGGTGGAATTTCACATGCAGGGTCGAATGAAGCTCGACCAACTGGTTTCAAACCGACTCAAGCTAGAGCAAATCAATGATGGTTTTTCCGCTCTACAGCGAGGCGGTATTGCTCGCAATGTGATCGTCTTCGATTGATGGAGCAAGCCATGAAACGATTGGAAAACAAAGTCGCCGTGATCACTGGCGCCTGCTCGGGCATTGGTTTGGCCACAACCGAGCTCTTTCTTTCAGAAGGCGCCCAAGTGGTGGCGGCGGACGTGCAGGACGAGGTGGGCCAGCAATTGCAAGCGAAGTATGCAGGTCAGCTGCACTTTGCGCATTGCGATGTGACCCAGCTCGATGAGTTGCGCGCCGCCATCGACAGTGCGGCCCAGCATTTTGGTGGGCTGGACATCCTGTTCAGCAACGCAGGTCGGATTGGCACCATGGGTGGCGTTCAGGCTTTCAATGCCGAAGCATGGGACAACACCCAAAACCTTTTGTTGCGTTCTGTCGCGGCAGGGGCTAGCTACGCCGTGCCCCACATGATCCAACGTGGCGCAGGGGCCATTGTCAACACATCTTCCATTTCGGCCTTGCAGGCTGGCTATGCCCCTTTGGCCTATTCCGTGGCCAAGGCGGGCGTGCTGCATTACACCCGAGTGGCAGCAGCCGAACTCTGCGCCTTGAATATACGCATCAACGCTGTGGTGCCAGGGTTCATTGCCACGCGCATCTTCGGCGGCCTGTTTGGCATGGACCAACAAGCCTCGCAAGACCTGGCCAGGCGTGTGAGTGACCACAGCAGCAGCGCCAATCCGATTGGCCGTGCCGGTCAGCCGCACGACATTGCCGAGGCTACCCTGTATTTGGCCAGTGATGCCTCCCGCTTTGTCACTGGCACCCACATCACGGTGGATGGCGGTATCACCATCGGCCCCCGCCACAGCTGGGATCCTCATACAACAAGCCCTATGAGCCAAGCACTCGGCGTGTCACGCGAGCAGATCGAAGCCATGCGCAAGTCAGCCGATGCCTAAATTTTGATTTATCCAGAAAGATTTTTGTCCATGTCCCAAGTTCATTTCATCAGCTTTGACGGTATTCGTCGCAGCGTTGAGACCCAGATTGGCGAGAACCTGATGCGCGCCGCTACCGATCACGCCGTGCCTGGCATCGATGGAGATTGCGGCGGCCAGTGCGCTTGTGCCACTTGTCACGTGTTCGTGTCTGCGCCCTGGGCGGAGCGCCTGCCCATCATGCGCACCAATGAGAACGATATTTTGGAATTCACGAACGAGCGCAGGGAGTCTTCGCGACTGGCCTGCCAGATCGTCATGACCGCCGAACTCGACGGCATCGAAGTCCATATGCCCGAGGGCCAGCACTGAAGCTGTCGAAGAACCGAAAGAAAAAATACCATGAAACTTTCACAAACCGAAATTCAAGCTTCAGCCCGAGCCGAAGCCTTTGCCATGCCGATCGAACAGATCGACCCAGGATCACCGGCTTATTTTGAGAACGACACCGTTGGTCATTATTTCGAACGCCTTCGTCGTGACGATCCTGTCCACCACTGCCACAGCGCTTTGTACGGGCCGTATTGGTCAGTGACCCGGTTCCAGGACATCATGCAGGTAGACACCAACCACGGCATTTACTCTTCAGACTGGACAAATGGGGGGATTGCCATCACCGAACCACCACCGGGTGAAGGGCAACTTCAGATGTTCATCGCCATGGACCCTCCGCGCCATGACGTGCAACGCAAGGCTGTACAGCCCATCGTCGCGCCGGGCAACCTGGCCAACATGCAGAACCTCATCCGAGAGCGGACCTGCAAAGTTCTCGACGGTCTGCCTCGAGGCGAGACCTTCAACTGGGTAGAACATGTGTCTATCGAACTCACCACTTTGATGCTGGCGACTCTTTTCGACTTCCCTCTTGAGGACCGTCACCTGTTGACCCACTGGTCAGATGTGGCCACGGCCAACAAGGATGTGGATCCCAAAGCGCCAACGCGAGAAGAACGCCTGGCTGAACTGCACAAGATGGCGGCTTATTTCACCCGCCTATGGAATGAGCGCGTCAATGCCAGTCCTGGATCCGACCTGATTTCCATGATGGCCCACAACCCGGAAACCCGGAACATGACACCGCAGGAGTTCATGGGCAATCTGGTGTTGCTGATCGTGGGCGGCAACGACACCACACGCAACTCGATGACCGGAGGCCTGCTGGCCTTGCACGACAACCCGGGCGAATGGGGCAAGTTGCGAAACAATCCGGCCTTGGTGGACAACATGGTCTCGGAAATCATTCGCTGGCAGACACCGCTGGCCCACATGCGCCGAACCGCCTTGCAAGACACTGAACTGGGCGGGAAGCAAATCAAAAAAGGCGACAAGGTCGTGATGTGGTACCTCTCGGGCAACCGCGACGAGGACGCCATCCCCAACGCGAGCCAGTTCATCATAGATCGGCCACGTGCGCGGCAGCACTTGTCTTTTGGCTTTGGCATCCACCGCTGTGTAGGCAACCGCTTGGCCGAGATGCAGCTGCGCATCCTGTGGGAAGAGATCCACAAGCGCTTTCCCGTCATCGAAGTTGTGGCCGACCCCGTGCGAGTGCGTTCGCCCTTTGTGCGCGGCTTCACCGAACTCATGGTGCACATCCCTAAATGACTGCGGCACCTGACATGAAGCCGTTGCCCGAGCAATTGGATGTGCTGATCATCGGCGCCGGTATTTCTGGCGTCGGTGCCGCCTGCCACCTGCAAAAGCAATGTCCGGACAAGCGTTTTGCGTTGGTCGAGGCTCAGGCCAGTTTTGGCGGCACTTGGCTAACGCACAACTACCCCGGCGTTCGTTCGGACAGTGACTTGTTCACCTTTGGCTACCGATTCAAGCCTTGGCGCGGCAATCCGATCGCCAGTGGCGATCAAATCTTGAACTACATGAACGAAGTTATCGATGAACACGGCTTGGCGGGACAGATCCATTGCCGACACCGTGTGACCTCGGCTCGGTGGTCTTCTGGAGACGCCAACTGGCACGTGGAGATCCTGCACATGCCACAAGAGGGCAAACCTGTCATCCGCCATGTGCGCTGCCAGTTTTTATGGATGTGCCAGGGTTACTACAGTCACGCCGAAGGTTATACCCCGCAATGGTCCGGCATGGCCGACTTTGCCGGACGCATCGTCCACCCTCAGCAATGGCCGAAAGACATCGATCTGACCGGCCAGCGTGTGGTGGTGATCGGTTCAGGCGCGACCGCCGCAACACTGGTGCCGTCCCTGGCTGGCCGCTGTGCGCATGTGACCATGCTTCAGCGTTCACCCACCTGGTTTGCAACTGGGCGTAACGCCAATGAACTGGCCGATACGCTGCGCGCACTGGACATACCGCACGAATGGACCCATGAAATCGTGCGCCGCAAAGTACTTTTTGACCAAGCCCACATACAGCGGCGCTGTGTGCAAGAACCCGATGCTGTGGCGGCTGAACTGCTTGCCGCAGTCAGGGAGGCACTCGGCCCCGAACACGCACACTTAGTCGATGTCCATTTCAAGCCGGCCTATCGTCCATGGCAACAGCGTTTAGCCTTTGTGCCCGATGGAGACCTCTTCAAAGCAATACGCCATGGACAGGCCAGTGTTCTAACAGGTTCGATTGAGCGCCTCGTGCCAGAAGGCATTCGCCTGAGCAACGGTGAGACTGTGCCCGCCGATGTGATTGTGACTGCCACAGGTTTTAACCTGAACGTATTGGGTGACATTGATTTCCAAGTCGATGGCAAGCAGCTGGACTTCGCGGGCAGTGTCACTTGGCGCGGTGCCATGTTCACCGGCTTGCCCAATTTGCTGTGGGTGTTCGGCTATTTCCGTGCCAGTTGGACGCTGCGCGCTGACTTGCTGGGCGATTTTTTTTGCAAGCTTTTGAAGCACATGGACCAACACAAATTGCGCAGTGTGGTGCCAGAGCTTCGAGCTGAAGACCAAGACATGACCTTGAGCCCTTGGGTGCGGCCCGACAACTTCAATCCCGGTTACCTGGGCCGAAGCATGCACCAGTTGCCGCGCCAGGGTGATCGTGCTCCCTGGTTGCACCTGCAAGATTACTCAATCGACAAGAACGATCTTCCAGTGGCCGCACTTGATGACGGCTCTTTGATTTTTAACTGAGTTTTTCTCAACGTACCTAGAAAATTTTCACCACCACAACCAGGAGACACTTCATGACCAATGCACTGACTCGCCGCCAGACCCTGCAAGCGTTGGGGGCCAGCTTGCTGCCCATGCCGCTGATAGCGGCCGCGCAAGCCGCTTTTCCCAACAAGCCCGTTCGCATCATCGTGCCCTTGCCTGCTAGCGGAGCAGCCGATGTGTCGGTGCGCATCTTGACAGAATTCATGCAACAGCCTCTGGGTCAAAGCCTTGTGGTGGAAAACCGACCTGGTGGGATTTACCAAATCGGTATTCAGGCCATCACCAGCGCTCCTGCTGATGGTTACACCCTGATTCACCTCAATGCAACCATGTGTGCCGTACAGGCCTCGCTCAAACGCTTTGACATGATCAAACAACTCATTCCCGTGGGGTTGATGGGCTCAACAGATGCCATGCTTTGCATTGCCAACAATGCGCCATTCAAGACTGCACAAGAAATGGTTACATGGGGCAAGGCCAACCCTGGCAAGCTCAACTATGGCTCCACAGGTCCGGGCTCGATGGAGCACTTGAGCATGGTCAGCATCATGCAACGTGTCGGCATCACGGGTAACAACATTCCATTCAAAGGTGGTCCAGATGGTGCCTTGGCTCTGGCGCAAGGTGAGATCCAGGCTATGGCATTGCCAGCGCCACTGATCATCCAGTTCAGAGACAAAATCAAACCTGTGATTGCCCTGACGGAACAACGGATTGGCTTCTTACCTGATTTGCCCACCGCCAAAGAGCAGGGGCTGGATATCCCCACGGTGAATTACTGGGGTGGCCTGGCGGTTCCAGTTGGCACACCCACAGCTGTCGTCGAGACCCTTGAAAAAGCCATGAGCGTTGCCGTGAACAATCCAGGATTGTCACAACGTTACATTCCATTGGGACTGAATGCACGATTTGCCGGAGGCTCCGCATTCAAAACCATCATCGAACGTGACCTGCAGTGGCTGGGCGATGCGGTCAAGTCGGCCAATTTGCAACTGAGCTGATGGACTCAATCCAAGAGCTGGCCGGCCTATCGCTTGCCCACTTTGTAGCCTCATCACTCACCCCTTGCATGTCATGACTGCCTACCCGGATCCTGCCTTGCTGCACCCTGGCAGCATTTCACCAGACATTCACCGGCGAAACGCGCGCATCGCCGAAGCGATGGCTGCGATGCCCGAGTGGTGGGAGATTGGAGCGCCCGCTTTTCGCCAGAAACAGCGCGAGGGCGCAGGCGTTTTTCCACCCGTGGTTTTCAGCGAGCGCGCCCAAACACGGACCATTGGTGGCCCGACAGGCCCCTTGCGCTTGCGTGAATTTCTACCCGCCCAAGGCCAAGCCCGTGGCGTTTACCTGCACATGCATGGTGGAGGCTGGGTCATAGGTGGGGCCGACATGCAAGACACCATGCTGTTGGCACTGGCGGACCATGCGCAGGTGGTGGTGCTGAGTGTGCATTACCGACTCGCCCCCGAGCACCCTTATCCTGCAGCCCCGGACGACTGCGAAGCAGCCGCACTTTGGCTGCTGGATCACAGCTCTGAACTTTACGGAACCGATCAGCTGCTCATTGGCGGCGAATCTGCCGGAGCACACCTGAGTGCCGTCACCTTGCTGCGCTTGCGCGAACGACTTGGGCATTGTCCCTTTGCAGGTGCAAACTTCAATTTCGGCCTGTTCGACATGGCATTGACGCCCAGTGCGCGTGCCTTTGGTGATGAACGGCTGTTTTTGCGCACGATCGACATGGTTCAATTTCGGGAAGCATTTTTACCAGGAGAACAAAACCTGCGTGACCCGGATATTTCCCCCCTTTATGGTGACCTTGAGAATTTATGCCCAGCGCTTTTCACGATTGGTACGCGGGACGCCCTCCTAGACGACAGTCTGTTCATGCATGCGCGATGGTTGGCGGCTGGGAATGCAGGGCAACTCGATGTCTATCCAGGCGCACCTCATGTGTTCTTTCGGTTGGGTGATGCACACGGCCAAAGTTCCATGACAAAGCAAATTCAATTTATCCGAGACCCATTGCAACGATAAGCATTTATGACAGGAGACAAAATGACCCTCTCTCGCATATTCAGCAAAATTCTATTGCTCACTTGCGCTTTTAGCGCTGCTTCCTCGCTCGCCTCCTACCCCGACCGCCCGATCAAGCTTGTGGTCCCTTTTCCCGCGGCAGGCAGCACCGACTTGGTGGCACGCGCTTTATCAGCAGAGCTGGGCGCCACCTTGGGTCAACAGATCGTTGTGGAAAACAGAGCGGGTGCGGGCAGCCTGATCGGTTCCGAAGCCGTGGCAAAAGCGGCGCCCGACGGCTACACCATCCTGATGGCCGGTCTGACAAACGTCTTTTTGCCTTACGTCTTCAAAGACCTGAAGTGGAGTCCGATGGATGACTTTGTGGGTATAGGTCTGGTGGCTGATATTCCCAATGTCATTGCAGTCAATTCAAAAACACCTTACATGACTCTGAGCGGCCTCGTTGCGGCTGATAAAGCCAAACCGGGTTCGATGTCCTTTGGCTCGGCTGGCGTTGCCACGCCATCGCACTTGGTCTGCGAAATGGTGAACCATCAGACCCAAATCAAGCTGCAGCATATTCCCTACAAAGGCAATGCACCTGCAATCAACGACCTCATGGCTGGCCATATTCCAGTGTTGTGCAACAACCTCGGTGGCACTCTGCCTTTCATGCAAAGTGGACAAATTCGAATCCTCGCCCAAACTGGCAGAACCCGTTCAGCTGCCGTACCCGATGTTCCGACCTTCAGTGAGCTTGGATTGCCTGGGCTTGATGCAGGACTTTGGATGGGACTGGCCGCGCCCAAAGGCACGCCAAAACAAGTGATCGACACCTTGAACGCAGCACTCACCAAAGTGATGGCCATGCCAACCGTCAGGGAAAAACTCGCAAAGCTGGGAGCTACCCCACTGAACCCGTCACCGACAGCATTCGTCGAGCGCGTCCAAGCTGATCGCAAGGCCTGGGACCCTGTTCTGAAAACGCTTGATCTGAGGCCAAACTGACTTGCCCGAGATTTTTAAGTGACTCCAGACAGAAAGTCATCACACCACTGCCAAAGTCCATGTCGGATTAAGTCGAGCGGTTGATTCACTTACCGTTTGCCACCGCGCTTGTTGCGCCTCCAAGAGTGACATGTGGTCCAGATGACCATACCGACGAAGCAGCATGGTCTGATCTCGATGACCCAGGATTTACGAAGCCACGCCAACACCCACGCCATTCCTCAACAGCGATGCTGCGACCCAATGTCGGATGTCATGCACTCGCAAATCTGGACGTCGCAACATACCCGTCATATTGCTCCACTTCTTTCGATAGCAAATGGGCGTGATGCCATTACGGCCAGCGAAGATCAATCGATCAACAACTCCGACAGCTAATGCAGGTTTCAACCGTTTGGCCAAGGCCATGGTTTCGGGTGTGAAGAACAGTGTTCGCGAATCACCGTTCTTGGTTCTGGGCACGATAAGTTTTCCGCCTGAGATATCCAGGTCTTGTCATGATCTTTGCAACAACTCACTCTTGCGCGCACCTGAGTCCACCAGCATCCAAACGAACAAGGTGAACAAACGGTCCTTGCCCATTTTTGCTGCCAGTCGCAAAGACAAAATATCCTG
>JAIXRJ010000003.1 GCA_027485235.1 Comamonadaceae bacterium | reverse complement strand
TCATCGATGTTTTGGATCGGTAAGTTGTGCCCAGAGACAGTTCTGGCGTGACGTGCCACAGGGCCCCAATTCGAGCACTCCAGCCTGATGCCGATTGGGTGCCATGACTTGGGATCGCAGCCATGCCGACATTGGGTATGGCAAGCACCAGACCTTGAGAGTTCAGTTCTTGTTTGGCATAAATCACGCTCAAACCCAGAGCCAAATCAGCGCGTGGTTTCCATGCTGCGGTGTGGGCGATCTCGGCAATTTTGCGTGAAGATTTCAAGTTTTGGGCTGTACCCAGAACGGGGGTGCCTGGCGGCAAAGGCAGTGGCGCACCGTAATCGGAGCCCGCGCCTCCTCCGGAGAGCGTCACGCCAACTGTCCATTTTGGATTCAAGACTTTGGCAAAACCGCCTTCGAGTCCCATGATGGTGGTGTTGTCATTGAGCTTGGCCGGGCCGACCGATGCGGTGGTGTTGCCATTGAACGACAACAAATTGAGGGCAAAAGATGTGGGGATAAAGCCCAACCCTGCCGGGTTGTTGACCGGTGCGGAGGCGTCCAGAGGCAGGGCAATCGACGCACCGCCCATACCAGCATTCTTGATGCCATACCCATTCATCTGGATGCCGTTGACGGCCCAAGCATTGCTCACGAGCAATGCCAGTGTGGTGCTGCTTGCGCTGGTTTTCAGGATGGATTTCAAAGTGCCTTGATCTGTTTTTTTCTGCATGTTTATCTCCAGTTCGTCTACGGTGTTGAAAGATGACACCTTCTTTGGAAGGCGCAAGTTGATCGAGCTCAACTCGATTTAATTATTATGAATGGCATAAATAAATTGCTAGCTAGGGCTTTCACCTAGACCTTGGTGCTCAAGGGCGGGATGGATCCACGCCTTGACTCATCCAGCCTCAAGCGCTTGCCACTGTTGAGTTAAAGTTCACGCCATATGCATGCCAACACAACCGAAACGCCATCGCCTCGCAAGCGCGGACGTCCTTTCAAGAGCGACATCGATGCCGCAGTGGTCATCCGTCAAGCCGCCCTGAAAGCGTTTGCTCGCGCAGGTTTTCAGGGGGCCAGCATTGTCGACATAGCCCAACTGGCAGGCGTCGCCAAACCCCTGGTGCACTACCACTACGCGTCCAAAGACGTGTTATGGGAAGCCGCGGTGAGCGGTGCCATGGCTGATCTGATGGCAGAGATGGCCAGTTTTCAAAAAGACCTGAGCGCATTGCCGATCCAAGATATGTTGAGAAAGGCGGCCAAGCAGTTGGTGGTTTTTGCGTCACGGCATCCGGCTTTGGTGCACATCGTGATGGATGAAACCGCCAAGGGTGGTGCGCGTGCGCAATGGCTGCAAGAGCATTTTTTGCTGCCCAACTATGCCGTGGCCAAGAATTTGCTCAACGGCATTGCCATGATGCAAAACCCAACTGCACCACCATTGCCCGTTGAGCACATCGTGCCCATGGTCTTAGGTGTCATGAATTTCGCTTTCATGGAGGCAGAGGTGATTCGCAAGGCCTTTGGCGTGGATGTCTATTCAGACGCGTACATCGAACGCCATGGGGAACTGCTTTTTCAACTCGTAAGCGGTTTGATTTCTAAAACTTAGGGAAAGTTCTAGGGTGAATTTATTATGCTGTTTGGCATAATAAAAACTCACTCAAGGAGTTTCCATGTTTTCACGCCATCCCAAAGCGCTGCATCTGGGCTACTCGCCATCTGAGCTTGCCAGCAGCCCGTATGCACGTTTCTACAAGACGGATGTGCCGCCACTGGCCGAGCATGTCAAAGACGCCTTGCTGGTGGGCGCTCAACCTTGTGAATTGTTTCCTGATGTGAAGCAAGCCTGCTTGCTCTTGGAGCCTGGCTATTGGCCCGTGGAAACGGGTTATGGCATGGGGCCGGAGGGTTCGGTGCAGGTCTTTGCGTTGACCGAAATGCCGGGCGTCACACCCGCCATGTGGGATTGGTGGTTCGCTTGGCACGGCAGCGAGGCCCAGCGCTACAAACTTTGGCATCCCCGCGCCCATGTGCATGTCGTCTGGGCTGACGGCCGCGCCGATCTTCAGCACTATGTCGGCCGCATCTCCAAAGTCGTGGAATATGTAGGGCCAGAACGGCTGGATTTGACCATCCGCTTTGTATCGCCTTCAAGCCTGGGCTTGGATGAAACCAGGCTCCAGCAGCAAGGGGAGGTCGCCATCTGTGCCAGAGGCGGTATGGCCGGCACCCCCGTGGAAACAGGCTGGTTGGTCCATCACCTTCGACCTGTGGCCGGTGGTTGCGAAATGCGATCCCGGTTTTGGCTGGGTGGGCGCCATGTTCAATTGCGAAGCACAAATGGCTGGATCGGCTCACTGGTGGGGCGAGCAGCGGCCCATTTCAATCCTTTGACTTCAAACCAGGGCGCTGAATTGCTTGTGCACTGTGCGCAAGAGATGAGTCATCTGGCGACCATTTTGCCCGCTCTCTACCAGGAGTTTGGTCACCAAACACACTGAAAAAGCACAGGAGTTTTATTCATGCAATGCACATCCACACCAGGGCAGATTTTTCACCGAGGGCAAGCTGGTTTTGAGCAAGCTGTTTTGGGCACCAGTTTCACGACCCGAGATCCAGGAAGACGCCCAGACATCGTGGTGCAGGCCAATGATTTGGGCGAGGTCATCGCGGCTGTGCGCCAAGCCAACCAGGATGACCTGCACATTGGCATGTGTTCGGGTGGGCACAGTTGGGCGCAAAACCACATTCGCGATGGCGGCATGATGCTGGACCTCGCGCGCTTGAAATCAATTGAAATTCACCCCACCCAGATGACTGCCGTCATTGGCCCGGCGGTTCTGGCGGGTGAGCTGAACTTGGCCCTGGTGCCACACAAGTTGTTCTTCCCGACGGCACACGCCTGGACGGTGGGCATGGGGGGGTTCTTGCTGCAAGGCGGCTTTGGCTGGAACAGCCGCAACTTGGGTGTCGGGTGTCAAAACGTGATCGGTATCGACGTGGTGCTGGCCGACGGCACCCTGGTGCATGCCAGCGAGACAGAAAATGCCGACCTGTTTTGGGCTGCCCGTGGGGCCGGTCCTGGGTTTTTTGGCGTCGTGGTGCGGTTTCACCTGCGCCTGCACAAGCGGGCCCAATTCATCGGCATGAAAATGCAGGTGTTCCGCATCAAGCACTTGGAAGAAGTCTTGGCTTGGGCCGATCGCGTGGGGCCTTCCGTGTCCCCCAATGTGGAGTTTCAAATGGTCATGAACCCCAAGGCCACATTGATCAATGCACACGGCATCGAGGTGGTGGCACCGGTCATGGCCGACAGTTGGAAGGAGGCACGTGAGTTGTTGGCCTTCATGTCCAACAGCCCGGTGCGTTCCAAAGCCAGTTTCACGCTGCCGCTGCTGCCCATGTCGCTGAATTTCATGATGAAGGCGGGCGAAAAAACCTTGTTCTTGTCCAACACCCGTTGGAGTGCCGACAACATGTGGATGGACACCCCCATTGATCCGCTGCTGCCCGCCATTCGCGGCATCGCGGACACCCAGCCGCCACACCCCAGCCACGTCCTCTGGCTCAACTGGAATGGACCTGTGCAGCGCCCGGACATGGCCTTCTCGCAGGAGCACCGCACTTACTTGGCGTTGTATTGCGGTCTTGGCAAAGGCGTGGATGAAGCCAAGCATGCCAATTGGGCAACTGAGCACATGAAAGCTTTGGAGCCCTGGAGCAGAGGCATTCAGTTGGCGGACGAAAACCTCGCCCGCAGGCCCTCCAAGTTCGTGTCGGATGCCAACATGGTTCGACTCGATCAAGCCAGAGCCAAGTACGACCCGCATGGGCGCTTTCATCCGTGGATGGGGCGTATTTCTTAATTCAAAACCACTTCATGGAGCTCAACTGTGAAAACCCTTTTCCTTCAACTCTTCGGCGCCATCATGGTGTGGGGTGCCACCCCAATGGCGTGGGCGCAAGCGCCTGCTGTGGTGCTCAACCCCAGCCAAGGCAGCGAAATCGGTGCGCGCTATCAAGCGTGGCTGAGCCCTCATCAGGAGGGCGGCGAAGAGCGCGACACACCACGTGCTGTGCCCAAAGTGTTCCGCTCCACCACGCCGTCGGTCGATCGCGACAAGCGTCCCTCGCGTGGCCACGGCATGGTGCGATTCAGCAAGGATTTAAGCCGAGCTTATGTGGATATCCGCATCGAAGGGGTCGACCCCAAAACAATCACCATGTTTCACATTCACTGTGGCAAGCCAGGCATGTTGGGGCCTATTTTGGTGGACTTCGGGCTCAAAAACGATCTGAAGGCGGCGTTCGCCAACAACACATTCAGCATGCAAGTGCGTAACGAAGACATCACCGCAGTCACGGCGCACGCCCATGGGCCAATTGGCTTTGCCACCGCTGGCTGTCCCATTGTGATGGCCAACCCCATAGACAGAGTGAAGACGGTGGCCGGCATGGC
>JAIXRJ010000040.1 GCA_027485235.1 Comamonadaceae bacterium | reverse complement strand
TTGGCCATTTTGTTGCTGCGTTGTTCGCCTTTGGCCATGGTGTTTCCTTGGGTTGCATCCCGACTTGGGAAGGCTTGATGTTAAAGCACAAAGCCGCAGAATCTGCGGCTTTGTGGGGGTGCGGCACCTGACGCTCCAAGAGCGTCAGGTGTGCTGCTAAGTTATTTGACTTCGGTCACGAATTGGGCTGCCGGGCGGCGCACTTTTTTCAGATTGGCCAACCAGTCGCCTTCGGCAGCGCGGTAGCCCAGGGGCACGATCACCACGCTGCGCAGGCCGCGAGCGCTCAAGCCCAAAATTTCGTCGACGGCTTTGGGGTCAAAGCCTTCCATGGGCGTGGCGTCCACTTCTTCAAAAGCGGCTGCGATCAGGGATGCGCCCAAGCCGATGTAGGCCTGGCGAGCGGCGTGCTCGAAATTCACCTCGGGTGCGCGCGCAGGGTAGTTCTTGAGCAACATCTGGCGGTAGTTTTCCCAGCCTTCGTTGGTGCTGCCGCGCTCGGTGTTGGTCAGGTCAAACATCATGTTGATGCGCTCGGCCGTGTAGTTGTCCCAAGCGGCAAACACCAAGAGGTGCGAGCCGTCGGTGATCTGGGCTTGGCCCCAGGCCTTGGGCTTGATCTGCTCGCGCACAGCGGGGTTGGTCACCACGATGATTTCGAAGGGCTGCAGGCCGCTCGATGTGGGGGCCAAGCGGGCGGCTTCGACGATGCGGTCCACTTTGTCCTGTGGCACCACCTTGGTCGGGTCCATTTTTTTGCAAGCGTAGCGCCATTCGAGTTTGTTCAGCAAGTCAGACATGGGGATTCCCTGAGGTTGAAAGATGTGCGATTGTGTCCTAAGACAAAGACAGCGCTGGTCACCCCTTGGCCAGCATCAGAGCAGTTGCCAATCAGTGGGGGACGGTCTGCCAAGTTTCGGTGGGCAGGCCATCCAAGGTGTAAGGCCCGATGGCGGTGCGTATCAGGCGCAGCGTGGGCAAACCCACGGCGGCGGTCATGCGGCGCACCTGGCGGTTGCGGCCTTCTCGAATGCACAGTTCCAGCCAAGTCGTGGGAATGCTTTTGCGCTCACGAATGGGCGGGTTGCGTGGCCAAAGGTCAGCGGGCGGCTGTAATGCGCGGGCACGGGCGGGCAGGGTGGGGCCGTCGTTCAGCGTCACGCCTCGAGCCAAGGCGGTCAGGGCTTGGTCACTCACGATGCCCTCGACCTGCACCAGATAGGCCTTCTCCATCTTGAAACGCGGATCGGCAATGCGGGCTTGGAGTTGGCCATCGTCGGTCAAGAGCAAAAGACCTTCGCTGTCGGCGTCCAGCCTACCCGCCACATACACATCGGGCAGGTCAATGTGCTCTCTCAGCCCGCGCCAGCGCCCCTCGGGGGTGAATTGGCTGAGCACGCCATAGGGTTTGTTGAAGCGGATCAGCATGGACAAGTGGTTTGGGGTGTGGGCAAGAGCGTATCAGGTCTATCAGATGGAGGCCGTGGGTTAGCATCATCGGCATGAGCACCCAATACGAATGCCTGAAAAGCGCTGACCTGTATGCCGAAGCCTTTGGCGTCGCCCCTCCCGAAACCTTGCTGGGCAAAGAAGTCTGGCCGCGCCAGCAGGGATTTTTCATCCGCAAAGCCGAAGAGCCCTTGGATTTTCAGTTGGTCCAAGGCCAATTTGGCTTGGTGCCCACCTGGGTCAAGTCGGCGTCGGACGCCAAACTGCGTTCAACCAAATTGGCGGTGACCCGTTTTGAGACCATGAGCACTGCCACGCCCACACGCGAGACGTGGCTGAATGCGCAGCGCTGCATCATTCCCATGCAAGCTTTTTTAGAAGACGACTGGCGCAGCGGCAAGGCCGTGCCGACACGCATCGCGCGGGTCGATGGCAAACCTATGGGGGTGGCGGGTTTGTGGGAGCACTGGACCAAAGACGGCGAAGAAATCACCAGCTTCACCTTGCTGACGGTCAACGCCAACAGCCACGCGCTGATGAACCGTTATGGCCAAAACGGCAACGAAAAACGCATGCCCGCCATCTTGAACGAAGGTGCCTACAGCGCTTGGCTCAGTGCCCCTTTGGAAAAAGCCCGAGAGTTCATGCGCGCCTACCCGACCAACCTGTTGCTGGCCAACCCGGTCCAGAAAAAATAGTGTCGCCACACCCGCGAACGCGGTTGGTCATATCCCTCGCCTGTGAACAGCAAACCCAACAGTCGGGTCTTCAGATCAAAGCGACTGCTGGAAACGCTGCACCATATCGGCCTGGGTTTCGATCTCAATCGTCTCGCCTTTGAACGCCTGAATCTGATCGCGCAGCATCTCGCCCATGTCGGGCAGCTTGCTGCGCTCAGGGTGCCGTGATGCATCCCACAGTTGCGAGCGCATGAGGGCTTTGGCGCAATGCAGATACACCGAGTCCACCGTCACGCGGATCACCAGCTTGGGCGTGCGCCGTGCGTCCACGCACAGCGCCAAGTCGGCCGGGTCGGTGCTCAAAACCGTCTTCGCGTCCAGCACCTTCACGAAACCCGCTTCGCCCCCGCGAGGCGAGGCGTCCATGTGCCCATCCGCATCGCTGGTGGCCAGCACCACAAAGGGCGACAGTTCAATGAAGCGGGTGGCATGCTTGTCCAGCGACGGCATTTCTTTTTTCAGCGAACGCTCACCGGCGGGGCCGTGGAGCTGGCGCAGGGCTTGGAGGGTGGTGATTTGCATGGTTAGTTTGAGGGGCTCACTTGCCCCACGAATCCTTCAACCCCGTCACCCGGTTGAACACCGGCTTGGCTCCCGACACATGATCCAAGCGGTCGGCAACAAAGTACCCAAACCGTTCAAACTGGAACTTCTGGTCCGGCTGTGCGGCGGCCAGTGATGGCTCCACATACGCCGTCACCACTTTCAGGCTGTCCGGGTTGAGCGACTGCAAGAAGTCTTTGCCGCCCGCGTCGGGGTGCGCGTCGGCAAACAGGCGGTCGTACAGGCGCACTTCGGCTGGCACGCCGTCGACCACGGCCACCCAGGTGATGGCGGCTTTGGCTTTGACGCTGTCGGCGCCGGGCGTGCCGCTCTTGGTGCCGGGGATGACTTTGGCGTGCACCTCGGTCACTTGGCCCGCTGCGTCGCGTGCGCAGCCGGTGCATTCGATCACGTAGCCGCCTTTCAGGCGCACCACGTTGCCGGGGAACAAGCGTTTGTAGCCCTTGGGCGGCACTTCTTCAAAGTCTTCGCGCTCGATCCACACTTCTTTGCCGATCTTGAACACGCGGTCAGCGGGGGTCATGGCGCCTTCAGTGCCATCTTTCCCATCCTT
>JAIXRJ010000014.1 GCA_027485235.1 Comamonadaceae bacterium | reverse complement strand
GTGCACCAAGCCGTCGATGCCGGCAGCCAAGCCCACGAACACGCCGAAGTCGGTGATCGACTTGATCGGGCCCTTGACGCGGTCGCCGCGCTTGGTGTTCTGAGCAAACTCTTGCCATGGGTTGGCACGGCACTGCTTCATGCCCAAGCTGATGCGGCGCTTGTCTTCGTCGATCTCGAGGACCATGACTTCGACTTCGTCACCCAATGCAACGATCTTGGAAGGAGCCACGTTCTTGTTGGTCCAGTCCATTTCGGAGACGTGCACCAAGCCTTCGATGCCGGGCTCGAGTTCCACAAACGCGCCGTAGTCGGCGATGTTGGTGATCTTGCCGAACATGCGGGTGCTTTGGGGGTAGCGGCGGTTCACGCCCATCCAGGGGTCGTCGCCCATTTGCTTGAGGCCCAAGGACACGCGGTTTTTCTCGGTGTCGAACTTGAGGATTTTGGCGGTGATTTCTTGACCGGCCGTGACCACTTCGGAAGGGTGACGGACACGGCGCCATGCCATGTCGGTGATGTGCAGCAAGCCGTCGATGCCGCCCAAGTCCACGAACGCACCGTATTCGGTGATGTTCTTGACCACACCGTGAACGATGGAGCCTTCGCGCAAGGTTTCCATCAGCTTGGCGCGCTCTTCGCCCATGGACGCTTCCACCACAGCGCGGCGTGACAACACCACGTTGTTGCGCTTGCGGTCGAGCTTGATGACCTTGAATTCCAGGGTCTTGTTCTCATAGGGTGACAGGTCTTTGGTGGGACGTGTGTCGACCAAAGAGCCGGGCAAGAAAGCGCGGATGCCGTTGACCAAAACAGTCAGGCCACCCTTGACTTTGCCGCTGGTCACGCCAGTCACGAATTCGCCGGATTCCAGCGCTTTTTCCAAAGACATCCACGAAGCCAGACGCTTGGCGGTGTCGCGCGACAAGATGGTGTCGCCGTAGCCGTTTTCGATGGAGCCGATGGCCACAGAAACGAAGTCACCCACTTGGACTTCGATTTCGCCCTGGTCGTTCTTGAATTCTTCGAGGGGAACGTAGGACTCGGACTTGAGACCCGCATTGACCACCACAAAGTTGTGCTCGATGCGCACGACTTCAGCGGTGATGACTTCACCCGGGCGCATTTCGGTGCGCGTCAGAGATTCTTCGAACAGGGCGGCAAATGATTCAGACATGGTGTTTCCTCATCCACAGGTGCAGGACTGACGAGCGCGACATGCGTCGTTTCCAGGAGCTGACAGTGGCGATTGTTTTTGCGGTGTGAACCGCGGTTGGTTTTTAAAAAACCACCTGGCCAGTGTGCAAGCTGCACGATAAGAGCCGGGTGGAACTTCAGGTCAGCCCACAAGGTGGGCTGGGGTGGCTGTTTTCGCTTGCTTGACTTCCGTTGCTCAAGTGAAAACCTGCCGGCTTTGCCACCAGACCATCACTTGTTCCACCGAGGCTTCGATGGTCAAGGACGAGTTGTCCAGTTGCAAGGCATCTTGCGCGGGCTTGAGGGGCGCCACGCTGCGGGACATGTCCCGAGCGTCGCGTGCTTCCAAGTCAGCGCGAAGAGCGTCGATGTTAGCCGAAAAACCCTTCAAAATCAATTGCTTATGCCTTCTTTCGGCCCTTTGTGCCGCGCTGGCGGTCAAAAACACCTTCAAAGGGGCGCTTGGGAAGATCACCGTGCCCATGTCGCGGCCGTCGGCCAAGAGGCCTGGCAGACGCTGAAAACTGTGCTGCAGTTGGACCAGTGCCTCGCGCACGGCGGGCAAAACAGACACTTTGGAGGCGTTCATGCCGCCTTGTTCGCTGCGGATGGCATCGGTCACATCGACGTTGTTCAGCAGCACCTGCTCGCCCTCAAAGCGCACGGGCAGGCTGCGGGCCAGTTTGGCAATGGCAGCTTCATCGGTGGCTTCCAAGGTCAGGCCCGCTTGCAACGCGGCATGGGCCGTGACGCGGTAGAGCGCGCCTGAATCCAGGTAGTGGTAACCCAATTGCGCGGCCACACGGCTTGCCAGTGTGCCTTTGCCCGAGGCCGTGGGGCCGTCGATGCAGATCACCGGGATGTTGGTGGCCGCAGTGTGCGCCACCGAGAACAGGGCCTCGAAATAATCCGGAAAGGTTTTGGCCACGCATTGGGGGTCTTCGATGCGCACCGGCACCTGGTCGGCATTGAAGGCGGCCAGCGAGAAGCACATGGCCACGCGGTGGTCGTCGTAGGTGTGGATGCTGGCGCGCTGCCACTGGTCCGCAGGCAGCGGATGGATGGTGATCCAGTCCGGGCCTTCTTCCACAGTGGCACCCAGCTTGCGGCTTTCGGTGGCCATGGCCACGATGCGGTCCGTTTCCTTCACGCGCCAGCTGGCGATGTTGCGCAGCGTGGTGGGCCCGTCGGCGTACAGCGCCATCACGGCCAGGGTCATGGCCGCGTCGGGGATGTGGTTGCAGTCGAGCGTGATGCCTTTGAGCGGCCAGGCGCCGCGCTGGATTTCGAGCCAGTTGGGGCCGCTGATGATTTTTGCGCCCATTTGGGCAGCGGCGTCCATGAAGCGGATGTCGCCCTGGATGGAGTCGGCACCCACGCCTTGGATGCGGATGCCATCACCTTGGGCGATGGCGCCCAGTGCGATGAAGTAGCTGGCCGAAGAGGCATCGGCCTCGACGTGGATCGTGCCCGGCGACTGGTAGCGGCTGCCCGCCGGGATCACAAAGCGCTCCCAGCCATGGCGTTCCACGGCAATGCCGTAGCGCGCCAGCAGGTTGAGTGTGATTTCGATGTAGGGCTTGCTGATGAGTTCGCCCACCACCTCGATGGCGATGTCGCGGTTTTGCGCTGCCAGTGGCAGCGCCATCAGCAGTGCAGTCAGGAACTGGCTGGACACATCCCCGCGCACCGGGATGGGCTTGTTCAGTTGCAGCTGGGGCTGGCCGATGCGCAAAGGGGGAAAGCCCGCGTTGCCCAAGTAGTCGATGGTGCAGCCGAGTTCGCGCAGCGCGTCGACCAAGTCGCCAATCGGGCGTTCGTGCATGCGCGGCACGCCTTTGAGCGTGAAATCGCCGCCCTGCACCGACAATGCAGCCGTCAGTGGGCGCATGGCCGTGCCCGCATTGCCCATGAAAAATTCGATCGCCTCGGCAGGCCAGGCCCGGCCGCCCAAACCGGTGATGGTCACTGTGGTGCCATCGATTTCAACGCCGCAGCCCAGCTGGCGCAGCGCGGCCAGCATCACGCGGGTGTCGTCGGAGTCGAGCAAGTCGTGCACCACGGTCGTGCCTTGACACAGGGCCGAGAGCAGCAGCACGCGGTTGGAAATGCTTTTGGAGCCGGGCAGGGTGACGACGCCGGAGGCGCCTTGCAAAGGGGGGAGATCAAGAAATGCGGTGGAAAACATGGTGTCAATCTTCTGAGGCTTTGTTGCAAGCGTTGCCCGCTTGCAGTGTCCAGGCCGAGCGCACAACGCTGGCTTGTTGAATCAGCTGCTGCAGCGCAGTGGCGTCGCCTTGCTTCAGTGCGGTTTCAAACAGATCCAGGGCCGCACGAAAGTGCGCCACCTGCCTGAGCACTTCGGCGTGGTTGGCGCTCAGGATGTCGCGCCACACTGATGCATCGGAGGCGGCGATGCGGGAAAAATCCCGAAAGCCCGGGCCCGCCATCTCCAAAAACGCAGAGCCTTGCGGCTGGGCCGTCAGTGCATTCACAGCGGCAAAGGCCAGCATGTGCGGCAGGTGACTGACTGCGGCAAAGGTGGCGTCGTGTGCCTCGGGGGTCATGGTGCTGACATGGCTGCCGATGGCGGCCCACACGCCGTGTGCGGCCTGTATTTTGTGGATGCTGGTTTGGGGCAGTGGCGTCAGGATCGTGCGGCGCTCTTGGTAGAGATTGGCTTCGGCATGCTCGATGCCAGCCACCTCTTTGCCCGCAATCGGGTGGGCCGGCAAAAAGCAGTTCAGGCGGTCGCCCAGGTTTGCTTGTGCAGCGGCGATCACATCGCATTTGGTGGAGCCCACATCCATCAGCAGGGCCTGCGGTGCCAGCGCATCGCGCATCGCGGCAAAGCTGCTTTGCATCGCGCCCACGGGCACGGCCAGCAGCACCAGGTCGGCGTCTTGTACGGCCTCGGCCACGCTGTTGCAAGCTTGGTCGATGACTTTCAGCTCCAGCGCGCGTTGGCGAGTTTTTTCGGAAGCGCTGAAACCGGTGATGTGCTGCACAAGGCCAGCCTGACGCAAGGCAAGCGCAAACGAGCCGCCCATCAGGCCGCAGCCAATCAGGGCCAGGCGTTGGAATTTCACTGCGCGCTCACTCGGGGGTCATTCAGGAACGGGGTAAGAACCCAGCACCTTGTAAAAAGCGCACAGCCCTTGCAGCTCTTGCAAGGCCGCGGCCACATGCGGCTCGCTGATGTGGCCTTGTAGGTCAATGTAGAAGTAATACTCCCACTGGCCCGATTTGGCGGGGCGCGACTCAAAGCGCGTCATGGACACGCCGTTGTTCTTCAGGGGCACCAACAGGTCGTGCACAGCACCCGGGCGGTTGGGCACCGACACCACCAAGCTGGTGCAGTCCTTGCCTGATGCTGGCGGTGTGGCCAGGGTTTGCGGCAAAGAAATCACGGCAAAGCGGGTGCGGTTGAAGGCTTCGTCCTGGATGGCGTGGTGCACGATGTGCAGGCCGAACTGGCTGGCGGCGCGCTCGCTGGCCAAAGCGGCCCACGCCGGGTTGGAGGCGGCCAAGCGGGCGCCCTCGGCGTTGCTCGACACCGCGCGACGCTCCACATGCGGCAGGTGCTTGGACAGCCAGCCTTGGCATTGGGCCAGCGCCTGGGGGTGGGCCATGACCACCTCGATGCCCGCGTCCGAGTTGAGCTGGCGCAGCAGATGGAAACGCACTTGCAGGCTGACTTCACCCACCACATGCACGGGCGAGCGCAAGAACAAATCCAGTGAGCGGGCCACCACGCCCTCGGTGGAGTTTTCCATGCCGACCACCCCGTATTGGGCCGTGCCCGCAGCGGTGGCGTGAAAGACTTCGTCAAAGTTGGCGCAGTAAATCAGGTTGGCCGCGCTGCCAAAAAACTCGATCGCCGCTTGTTCACAAAACGTGCCTTGGGGCCCAAGTACTGCCACGCGCTGGGGCGCTTCCAGCGCCAAGCAGGCCGACATGATTTCGCGCCAGATGGCGGCGATGTGTTCGTTTTTCAGCGGACCGGGGTTGGCTTGTGTGATCTTGTCGATCACTTGCGCCACACGGTCGGGGCGAAAAAAAGGCGAGCCTTCGGCGCGTTTGATCTCACCCACTTGCTCTGCCACATGGGCGCGCTGGTTCAGCAGGCTGAGCAGTTGTTTGTCCAGCGCGTCGATTTGCACGCGCAAAGCGCCCAGGGCATCCGACTGAATGGGGGATTGGCTCATGGCTCGTGTTCTTTCTGGCGGCCTGTTGTTCGGACTTCAGGCCTGTGTTTTTTCAAATTCGCGCATGTAGGTCACCAGTGCCTGCACGCCTTCGAGGGGCATGGCGTTGTAAATGCTGGCGCGCATGCCGCCCACCGATTTGTGGCCTTTGAGTTGCAACAAATTGGCCGCTTTGGCGCCCGCCAAAAAAGCCTCGTTGCGCGACTCGTTGCGCAAAAAGAAAGGCACGTTCATGCGCGAGCGGCAGTCTTTGGCAACGCGGTTCTCGAAGAGGCTGGAGCTGTCCAGGAAGTCGTAAAGCAGCTGCGCTTTGGCGATGTTGCGTTGCTCCATGGCCGCGATGCCGCCCTGCTTTTTGAGCCATTGAAACACCAAGCCTGCGATGTAAATGCTGTAGGTCGGCGGTGTGTTGTACATCGACTGGTTGTCGGCCACCAGTTGGTAGTTGAAGGCGCTTGGGCAATGCGGCAGGGCTTGGCCCATCAGGTCTTCGCGCACGATGACCAAGGTCAGGCCCGCCGGGCCCAGATTCTTTTGCGCGCCGCCAAAAGCCAGGCCCACACGCGACCAATCCACAGGGCGAGACGCGACATGCGAAGAAAAATCGACCACCAAAGGCGCATCGCAGCCCAGGGCTTGGAGGTCCGGCAGTTCGTGAAATTCAACACCGTGGATGGTTTCGTTGCTGCAGATGTGCACATAGCGGCTGTCAGCACCGATCTGCCAAGTGGCCGGTGCGGGCAGGGTGGTGAAGCCGTCGGCTTGTGCCGTGGCGGCCACACGGGCCGTGCCGTATTTGCCCCCTTCCTTGATCGACTTTTGGCTCCAGCTGCCCGTCAGCACAAAGTCCATGGCCCCGCCTTGTGACAGGTTCAATGGCACGATGGCGTTTTCGGCCAGACCGCCGCCCTGCATGAACAGGATCTTGAAGCCCGCTGGCACGGCCAGCAGTTCGCGCAAGTCGGCTTCGGCTTGCTCGTAAATGCCGATGAACTCTTTGCCGCGGTGGCTCATCTCCATCACGCTCATGCCCGAGCTTTGCCAATCCAACATCTCGGCCGCGGCTTGTTGCAACACGGCTTCGGGCATGACGGCAGGGCCTGCCGAGAAGTTGAAGGCGCGGCCCATCCCTTACTCCGCGGCGGGGGCACCGTCATCTGGCGTGGCGTCGGCATCTCCTGCTTCACCATCCGCCATGTCACCGTCTCCCACATTGGCATCGTTTTCGACAATGCGTTGCAGACCCGACAGCTTGGCGCCTTGGTCCAGACCAATCAAGGTCACACCCTGTGTGGCGCGACCCAATTCGCGGATTTCGGCCACGCGGGTGCGCACCAACACGCCGGTGTCGGTGATCAGCATGATTTCATCGTCGGCATGGACCAAGGTGGCGGCCACCACTTTGCCGTTGCGCTCGGATTGCTGGATGGCGATCATGCCTTTGGTGCCACGGCCGTGGCGAGTGTATTCGGCGATGCTGGTGCGTTTGCCGTAGCCGTTTTCGGTGGCGGTGAGCACGCTTTGTGTTTCGTCACCCGCCACCAACATGGCGATCACGCTTTGGCTTTCTTCGATCATCATGCCGCGCACGCCGCGTGCGCTGCGGCCCAGCGGGCGCACATCGTTTTCGTCAAAGCGCACGGCTTTGCCGCCGTCGCTGAACAGCATCACATCGTGTTGGCCGTCGGTCAAAGCCGCACCAATTAAGAAGTCGCCCTCGTCCAAGTTGACAGCAATGATGCCGCCCTTGCGCGGGTTTGAAAATTCGTCCAGCGAGGTCTTCTTGACCGTGCCCATGGACGTGGCCATGAACACGTATTGGTTGTCCGGGAAGGTGCGCGCTTCACCCGTGAGGGCCAGCACCACGTTGATTTTTTCGCCTTCTTGAAGCGGGAACATGTTGACGATCGGGCGGCCACGCGAGCCGCGTGAACCGGCAGGCACTTCCCAGACCTTGAGCCAATACAAACGGCCACGGTTCGAAAAGCAGAGCAAATAGTCGTGCGTGTTGGCGATGAAGAGCTGGTCGATCCAGTCGTCTTCTTTGGTGGCGGCGGCTTGCTTGCCCCGGCCGCCACGCTTTTGTGCGCGGTATTCACTCAGCGGTTGGCTCTTGATGTAACCGCTGTGGCTGAGCGTGACCACCATGTCGGTGGGCGTGATCAGGTCTTCGGTGGACAGGTCTTGTGCGCTGTGCTCGATCTCGCTGCGGCGCGCGCCGATTTTGGTTTGACCGAATTCCTGGCGCACGGTGCCCAGCTCGTCCCCGATGATGGTGGACACGCGCTCGGGCTTGGCCAAAATGTCCAGCAGGTCTTCGATCTCGGACATGACCTCTTTGTACTCGGCCACGATCTTGTCTTGCTCCAGACCGGTCAGGCGCTGCAAGCGCATCTGCAAAATTTCTTGGGCTTGGGTGTCCGACAAGCGGTACAGGCCGTCTTGGCCCAGGCCGTATTCGCGCTCCAGACCTTCGGGGCGGTAGTCGTCGGCATTGACCACAGAGCCGTCGTCTCGGGCGCGGGTCAGCATGGTGCGCACCATCTGGCTGTCCCAGGCGCGCGACATCAGCTCGGCCTTGGCCACAGGCGGCGTCGGGGCGCCACGGATGATGGCGATGAAGTCGTCGATGTTGGCCAAAGCCACGGCCAAGCCTTCCAGCACATGACCCCGGTCACGCGCTTTGCGCAGCTCGAACACGGTGCGGCGCGTGACCACTTCGCGGCGGTGTTGCAAAAAGACCTGGATCAGGTCTTTCAGGTTGCACAGCTTGGGTTGGCCGTCGATCAAAGCCACCATGTTCATGCCAAAGGTGTCTTGCAGCTGGGTCTGCTTGTACAGGTTGTTCAGCACCACTTCGGGCACCGCGCCGCGCTTGAGCTCAATCACCAGGCGCATGCCGGATTTGTCAGATTCGTCTTGGATGTGGCTGATGTCTTCGATTTTTTTCTCGTGCACCAACTCGGCCATGCGCTCTTGCAAAGTCTTTTTGTTGACTTGGTAGGGCAACTCGTCGACCACGATGCACTGGCGCTGGCCCTTGTCAATGTCTTCAAAGTGGCATTTGGCGCGCATGATCACGCGGCCCCGGCCGGTGCGGTAACCGTCTTTGACGCCGGTCATGCCGTAAATGATGGCCCCTGTTGGAAAGTCAGGTGCCGGGACGATTTCCATCAATTCCTCAATCGACGCATCGGGGTTGCGCAGCAAATGAAGGCAAGCGTCCACCACCTCGTTCAGGTTGTGCGGCGGGATGTTGGTGGCCATGCCCACGGCAATACCGCCCGAGCCGTTGATCAGCAAATTGGGCAGGCGCGAAGGCAGCACCAGGGGTTCTTTTTCGGAGCCGTCGTAGTTGGGGCCAAAGTCAACGGTTTCCTTGTCGATGTCGCCCAGCATTTCGTGGGCGATCTTGGCCAAGCGGATTTCGGTGTAACGCATGGCCGCCGCGTTGTCGCCGTCCACCGAGCCGAAGTTGCCCTGACCGTCCACCAGCATGTGGCGCATGGAAAAGTCTTGCGCCATGCGCACGATGGTGTCGTACACCGACTGGTCGCCGTGCGGGTGGTATTTGCCAATCACATCCCCCACGATACGGGCCGACTTCTTGTAGGGGCGGTTCCAGTCGTTGTTCAGTTCGTGCATGGCGAACAACACACGCCGGTGCACGGGTTTCAGGCCGTCCCGGGCATCGGGCAGGGCACGGCCCACGATCACGCTCATGGCGTAATCGAGGTAACTGCGCCGCATTTCCTCTTCCAGACTGATGGGCAGTGTTTCTTTGGCAAACTGGGTCATATGAAGAGGGAATGTGTCACGCGGTGTAAAAAGTCGATTTTAGGGGCAACTGTGTGTAGCGTGAATGCAACGGTTTGAATTGTGGCGTTGTCATACTTTGTGAGCAGTGCGGGCCTTTTGCAGGGAGCCTCGGTGTCTATGGCACAATAAATATCAGCGTGACAGGTGATGGTCATCTGAAGCGTTCTTTTTTCGCAGCCAGTCTGCGGCTTTATCCCTCAAGAGGAAGACCATGAAAAATCTCAACAAAGTGGCAATGATGTTTGCAGCCGCAGCCCTCGCAACGGCCGCCGGCGCGCAGTCTGTGGACAACTGGCGCAACGGCTCCGGCGACCTGATCTGGAAAAACAGCAGCCAAGAACTGTGCTGGCGTGATGCGACTTGGACACCTGCCACCGCAGCGGTCGGTTGCGACGGTGCCATCGTGGCGCCTAAAGCCGCCCCAGCTCCAGCTCCAGCTCCAGCTCCAGCCCCTGTTGCCGCCCCAGCGCCAGCACCAGCGCCAAGGCCAGCTCCTGCACCAGCTCCAGCACCCGCTGCGGCCACCAAAGTCACTTACGCTGCTGACGCATTCTTTGACTTTGACAAAGCTGTCTTGAAGACTGAAGGCAAAGCCAAGTTGGACGACCTGGTGGGCAAAGTCAAGGGCATCAACTTGGAAGTCATCATCGCTGTGGGTCACACCGACTCCGTGGGCGCTGATGGTTACAACCAAAAGCTGTCGGTCAAGCGTGCTGACGCAGTCAAGGCTTACTTGGTGACCAAAGGCATCGAGAAAAACCGCGTGTACACCGAAGGCAAAGGCGAGAAGCAGCCCGTTGCTGACAACAAAACAGCCGCTGGCCGTTCCAAGAACCGCCGTGTGGAAATCGAAGTGGTCGGTACGCGCCCTAACTGATCTTTTCGCGAGATCTCAAAAAGCCCCAGCAATGGGGCTTTTTTTATGGCGGCAGATCGCCCGTGGGCACTTGCATCACAATCCATCCCCATGAACTCCTCTGTCAACAATGTCGATCCCGCCGAGTTGGCCAAGTTCTCGGACTTGGCCCACCGTTGGTGGGACCCTGAAAGCGAATTTCGGCCTTTGCACCAGATCAACCCCTTGCGCCTGGCGTGGATCAACGCGCTGGTGCCCTTGTCTGGCTTGCAAGTGGTCGATGTGGGCTGTGGCGGCGGTATTCTGGCCGATGCCATGGCCCGCAAAGGCGCACAGGTCACGGGCATCGACTTGGCCACCAAATCACTCAAAGTGGCCCAGCTGCACGCGCTGGAAGCCGGCACAAGCGGCGTTCAATACCGCGAGATCAGCGCCGAAGCCTTGGCGCTAGAGCAACCTGGCCAGTTCGACGTGGTCACCTGCATGGAAATGCTGGAGCATGTGCCCGACCCGGCCTCGGTGGTCAAAGCCTGCGTGCAAATGGTCAAACCCGGAGGCTGGGTGTTTTTTTCGACCCTCAACCGCAACCCCAAGTCGTTCCTGTTTGCCATCGTGGGGGCGGAGTACATCCTCCAACTCCTGCCCAAAGGCACGCACGAGTTCGCCCGCTTCATCAAACCCAGTGAATTGGCCCTTTGGGCGCGCGATGCGGGCTTGGATGTGCAAGGTTTCAAAGGCATGGAATACAACCCCTTCACCCGCCGCTACTGGCTCAGCCAAAACACCAGCGTCAATTACCTGATGGCTTGCCGCAAGGCCTGAGGACGGCACCATGTTTCAAAACGTTGGAGCTGTCTTGTTTGACCTGGACGGCACCCTGATCGACAGTGCGCCTGACTTGGGGGCAGCGGTTGACAGCATGCGCTTGGCCCGTGGTTTGCCCTCTTTGCCCCTGGCGCATTACCGGCCCATGGCCGGGGCGGGTGCGCGGGGCATGCTCGCACTGGGTTTTGGCATGACGCCCGAACACCCGCATTACGAGGCGATGAAGGAGGAATTCTTTGTCAATTACGAAAACTGCATGACCGAGCGCACCCGTCTTTTTGAGGGTGTGGTGGACTTGGTTGAGCGCCTGTTGGCCCTGGGTCTGCCCTGGGGTGTGGTGACCAACAAATCGAGCCGCTTCACCGATCCGCTCACAGCGGCCATGCCCTTGTTCGCAACAGCCGGTGCCATCGTCAGCGGCAACACCACACCGCACGCCAAGCCGCATCCAGAACCCTTGTTCGAGGCAGCGCGCCGTTTGTCGGTCGATCCGGCCCGGTGTGTCTATGTGGGTGACGACGAGCGCGACATCGTCGCCGGCCTGGCTGCGGGCATGGGCACGGTGGCAGCCACCTACGGCTATCTGGGTCAACAGACCGACATGTCGAGCTGGAATGCCCATTTGCACATTGATTCACCTCTGGAGCTCTTGAAATCGCTCAACCAGGCCTAAAATAGATCTCTCAGGGGCTGCACTGGTTTCGACATGGGTTCGGACGCGTGGCAGGGCATGTCGAGGTTCTGATCCTCGTTAATCTTCGGAAAAAAAACTAACTGCAAACGACGAACGTTTCGCACTCGC
>JAIXRJ010000021.1 GCA_027485235.1 Comamonadaceae bacterium | reverse complement strand
TTCAAGGCTTGCCCGCGAAAACTTCAGTGGCGGTGGTGCAAAACGCCAGCCGCCATGACCAGCGGTATGCTGTTACCACCTTGGACGCTTTGCACAACACATTGCATAACGAGGGAATTGGCAGCCCTTGCATCATCGCTGTAGGCGATGTTTTGACTGCTTTGTGTGCATTGAAAGAGAAGTCGTCCCTGTCATTGAGATGCGCTGCATGACCGACACACGCTCCCCCGCTTTGCTTTTGTTCGCTCACGGCTCGCGCGACCCTGCATGGCGCGAGCCACTTGACGCGGTGTGTCAGCGTATTGCAGTCCAATACCCCGGCCATTGCGAGCTGGCATTTCTGGAATTCATGCAACCTGAGTTGTCCGATGCGCTGCAGGCCATAGCGCAAGAAGGTGAACAGTCGATTGTTGTTGTACCCTTCTTCTGGGCTAGCGGAAAACACATAAAAACTGATTTGAACGAGGCCATTGATCGTTTCTCTCAGGCCCATCCAAATGTGACGGTGCAAGTGACTACGGCGCTCGGCGAAGCGACAGCAGTTCAGGCTGCCTTGGTCGATTACGCCTTGTCTTGCGCGGCAATGACCTCCAAGCTTTGACACAAATAAAAGCTTTTAGTGACCGGTTTTGGCCGGAGGCAGCCTAAGTGTTTAATTGCTTCGAGCGACCGCTTCCGCTGCTTTGGCACCATCCCTCAAACAGGCTGGAACTGGTCTTTCAATGAGTGTGAGGGCTTTCGGAAAAGATCCGCTCGACTGCAGGTTTTGGTACCACGTTCAAATGCGATTACCCTTTGAAAGATTGCAACGCTCGCACAGGAGTTGAAGGTTGCGAATGGAATTGCTACCGCCACGAAAAAAGGGAACGATGTGGTCGAAGCACAGCTTCTCTCGCGTGTCACATTCAACGCAGCGCCCACCATCGCGCTGCCACACTTCACGCTGAACAGCGCGGGGTATTGCTTCACGACGAGTCGGCTGCTCTTTCACCGGTGGCATGCACGATACATCGACTGGCACGGGAGATTGCGGCTCAGCGGGCTGCAACTTGACTACGGGGAGAGGCATGGAGTCACGGAATGCCTTAATGAAGGAAATTGTGTCTTCCAACTCCGACTCTGTTTTAACCGCTAACTTAAGTGCGGGGAAACCGCGCCCCAGACCGGGAGAAGGATAGGTATTGCTGTGACGCCCAGATTCACCGGGATATTCGAGAGCGATCTCAGGTACCGGCTGACCATCGGGAGGATATGGCACCCAAATGAAGGCACCTTGTTCTCGGTTGGGCTGGTCAATTTGGAGCACAACTCCAAGATCGGGCCTCGCGTTCCATGCGATGACCTTAACTGTCTCACGCGATGGTGAGCCGAGTTCTTTGGTAAGGACTTCTGCGGCCCGAGACATCAAAGGATTTCCAAGTTCCATATGAGATCAATACTCCTTTGAGTGGTGTAGATTTATCGTGGTACCCAATGTAATGTATCCCTCAGGCCTCCCGCGTTCGACAGCTACCTGTTACTGCAGGGGGACTTTTGTTCAGATTAGGAGTTTCTGCTTGTTGGCAGCGGTCCAATGACTGAAAGGCGCGAGGGACTGCTACCGCTGCCAAGCTGACTACCAACGAAGGGTGCCGATGTTCGATCTGAGGCAGCCCTTGTATGGATGGGAGTTCAATTCCCCAGGTCGGATTTGAACTTGAGTCGGTGAAGTGTGCCGATGTAAATGTGTGCAAAGCAGACACCATTGGGCTTGCATAGACTTACCTCTGAGTGCCGAATCTGATGCACTGCAAAAAAGATGGAGTTTTCCAACTTTACGAACTTGACAAATCAATCGTAATGATCCAAAATATTCCCTGTGAGTTGCAATAGAGCACCTCGTGAGCTGGAGAAGCACACATGTTGACTTGGAAAGAAACATCCTTTTCGGAGCCTGCAGGAGAGATCCAAGCACTGGCCCATTACCAAATCATTCGCCGCAACGCCGCAGTGGTGCCGTTTGAGCCCAACAAAATTGCCCACGCCATGATGAGGGCGTTCATGGCGGTCCATGGTGTCTATGCATTTGCTCGAAGCATTTGCAGTGGATGGCTTCACGGCTTTTGGCGCGCACTCAAGCCATCCAAGCTCGGTGCCCGGTCCGGCGATCGTGCAGCATGCCTTGATCGCCCAATTCACTTGGTCCCACTGCAAGGCCAATCGAGGCTGCAAGGTTTTTTCGGTAGCAGCAAACCCGATATGCGCAACGCACCTTAAGTGGGTGTCTAAGACTCAATCGCCATGAACACATTAACTTCCCCTTTTTCTGTTGCCTTTGACTCCTTCAGCACACGTCGCACCAGCACAGCAGACCCGTATGCCACTGAGGCGCAGACTGCTGCGTTGCTGAGCCGTGGTGCGGATTACAGACGTCAACGAATCAATGCTTCGGACATGATTACTACCGATGAAGCCGCTGAACTAAGCGGGACGACTCGTGTCACGATCAACTCTTGGATCAAGAGTGGCCGTAGCATTGGTGTTGCGCATTTGCGTCGTGGTTTCAAGATGCCGAAATGGCAGTTTGAGCCCTATGTTTTCCCAGTGATTCAGTCACTGTCCGAAGCGTTGGGCACCACCGATGGGTGGCAAATGCTGTCGTTTTTGGAAACACCGCACGAAGCACTTGACGGACTGGCGCCACGCATTGCCCTGGAGCAGGGCGTGTATGGCCAACGCATTATTGACCTGGCAACAGCAGAAGGGCATTGAGCTTGACTGCCCATGAAATTCAAAGACCTCAACCCAACTATTATTGAACTTGCTGCCCCCTACATTTTTCACCGTATTCAGCTGATTCGGTCACGAACCACGAGCGTGCAAATGAATGGAGTGGCCATGCCGCCAGTCGGCTTGATGTATGGCCGCTATTGCTTGCCGGATGAGCCCGTGGCTTATTTGGCCGACAGCCCGGAGACGGCGCTGTACGAGACACTGCTCAGGCGAGAGACGGTAAGCAAAAGCTTGTCTGAACTGCGTCGAAGGTGTCTGGTCGAATTTGTGACGACTGGCCCCTTGCGTCTTGCCGATTTGCGTGGTTTGGCTGAGCCATACCCAGTGCTGCAGTCGCTTCGCGTGGCACAAACACAGGAACTAGCGACTGACTGTAGAGCCATGAATTTGAATGGGATGGTCTACGCTTCAGCCCAGCACCCGCATCACACATGCATCGCTTTGTTCCAGTCGGGCATCAATCAGTTGAGTAAGCGTAACTCCCAGCGACTCATCAAGCCTGGCACCAACCGCATGCTGCATGTCTTGCACACCGCGCTGTGGCGATCTGGTGTCCCGTTGGATGAGAGTTGAGACAGCCCATCACTTTTCGATGTGCATTCCGCAGAACTATGAATCTTATTTTGAGGATTTCAAAATGATTATTGAAAGAGCAATTCAAAATCGCCAACTGTTGGCGTTTACCTACGATGGTTCTTCTCGCACGGTTGAGCCGCACACCTGTGGAATTGATTCCAAGGGACACAAAGCACGGCGAGCATTCCAAGTTGGTGGTGGAAGTGAATCCGGGGAATACATCGGATGGAAAATGTTCCACGTCGATGAAATTTTCGGCTTGTCTGAGTTGCCACGGTCTTTCGATGGTCCACGCCCTGGTTTCAAAAGAGGTGACAGCGCCTTCAGGGTTATCACTGCCGAGCTTTGATCTGATCCGTGTGGTCCGATCAAATCTCTTCCTCGCATTCACGCTCTAGCACTCGCTAGCACGTTTGAGTGCGAATAGAATGTTTATGATTGGTGAACCATACACTACCATTTTCTTCAATTGTATCAATCACTTAAACGCAAAACTTGATTTTATTTGGGGATGAAAGTATAAAAGCGTAGACTTTTATACTTTCTGGCGGTGAATGTCATCATCCAGGACCACTAATCTGCGTTTGAGATCAGCAATCACTTCTCTTAGATCATCAACTTCTTCCTCTAATGCTTGAGTCTTGGCATAAAGATTATTGATGTTGTGATCATTGCTTTGAGTTATCAGTAATAGCAGTGCACCGACTTCTCTCACAGAGATCGCAAAATGTGCTGAAGTGATAGCAGATGCGATAAATGCACACAACCATAAGTTATCTGTAGCAAGCCAATAGATCAGTGCGAATGAAATTCCCCAAATAACGAAACGCAACAAGCCATCTTTGAAAATTTGAATGATTGAACTGAATCGCCCCGGATTTTGAGGAGGCTCCAAACTTTGAAATGATCAAATCAATTCAGATTGGATTTGCAAGCTGAGATTTACACCGCTCCAAAAGTCCATTCGCCGCTGTGTTGGACCTATCCCAATCTTCAATTGGCAGTAACCCAAAACAACACCTACCCCCGAAAGCGCTACAGGATAAACTCCGATGTTCTCCTCAATAGCATAAACAATGGTTCACAGCTGACAATGTCGTTCATCCACCAGCAACTCGTTGCCAGTCTGCAACTCCAGCATCATGGTCGCAACCAAGAAGCCAAGGCCATTTACGAATGGGTGCTCTCGGTGGATCCAAACAATTTTGACGCATTGCAACTCTTGGGTTCACTCGAACTGCGCGATGGCGATGTGCAACAAGCCGTGAGTCTCCTTGAGCGTGCTCTGAAGATGAATCCTCGTAATTCGGATGCACATTACAACCTTGGGCTGGCACTGAATAAGTTGAACCGCCACGAAGAGGCCATTGAAAGTTATAAGCGCACGATCGACCTGAACTCAAGGGACGCAGATGCCTACAATGACTGCGGGATTTCGCTACAAAAGCTCGCACGCTACTCTGAGGCACTGGAGAGTCACAAGCGTGCAATCGAAATCGAGCCTCGACATTTTCGCGCCCACAGCAATCATGGCTTAGCGCTGGTCCACCTGAATCGTCACGAAGAAGCACTTGTAGGCTACGCCCGGGCGCTCGAAATTAAACCGGATTACGCTGAGGCGTACAACAACCGAGGAAACTTACTAAAGGCCCTCAATCTGCTCGAGAGGGCGTTCGCAGATTTCAACAAGGCCCTCACAATCAGACCGGATTACCCGGAGGCATTTTTGGGCCGCGGTAATGTCTATACCGAACTATTTCTGTACGAGGAGGCTATCCAGGACTACACGAGAGCACTTGCCGTCAAGCCGAATTTCGTGGATGCCATCCATAACCGCGGTGTAGCTCACAAGATGCTACGGCGTTTAGACGAAGCTTTAGCCGACTACGCCTTGGCCCTTAAGCTCAAGCCGGATTACGAGTTTCTGTTCGGCAAAAAATTGAGCGCACAACTCGAGGCGTGCGATTGGTCCGAACTGCAAGTCCAGATCGACCAGTTGGAGTTAGACATCAGAAGCGAAAAGACTTCCTCCGATCCTTTTTCTTTAATGATGATCACTGACACGCCAGAACTCCACCGGCGAGCGGCCGAAATCTATGTGAAGGCGCGATTGCTGACCACTTCAGGCATGTCATGTTCGCCATTACCAGAGCGAGATGCCAAGATTAAGATCGGATATTTTTCGGCTGACTTCCACAACCACGCTACAGCCTATCTGATGGCAGAACTTTTCGAGGCCCACGATTCGAGTCGGTTCGAACTGCACGCCTTTTCTTTCGGCCCTCAAAGCGAAGACGCGATGCGGCAACGACTCGTTGACGCCTTTGATCATTTCCACCACGTGCGTGCAAGCTCAGACAGCGAGGTCGCCGCACTTTCGAGAAAAATGCAGATTGACATTGCGGTCGACCTTAAAGGATACACGCTGCACGCACGCACGGGTATTTTCGCCCAGCGTTGTGCGCCAATTCAGATCAACTACCTGGGCTATCCAGGGACCATGGCCGCGCCATACTATGACTACATCATTGCGGACGAAGTTCTGATCCCTGAACGCAGCAGGGACGATTACAGCGAGAAGGTCATCTACTTGCCTCACAGCTACCAGGTCAACGACTCTAAGCGCCAGATCGCCAGACGCTCAACAGTCCGACAAGAAATGGGACTACCCGACGATGCCTTCGTCTTTTGCTGCTTCAACAACAACTACAAGATTCAGCCGTCCACGTTTGACGTGTGGATGCGCCTGCTGGCACAGATTAAAGGCAGTGTGCTCTGGCTTCTGGAGGACAACCGGCTGGCAGCAGAAAACCTGCGTAAGGAGGCTCGCCTGCGAGGCATCGATCCACATCGACTGGTTTTCGCTGCTCGATGCCCGCTTGATGAACATCTGGCTAGGCATTCCCTTGCGGACCTGTTCCTCGATACCTTGCCCTATAACGCGCACACGACCGCCAGCGACGCGCTCTGGGCCGGACTTCCGGTACTCACGTGCGCCGGTAGGACCTTTCCAGCGAGGGTTGCTGCTAGCCTGCTACACGCCCTGGACCTCGACGAAATGGTTACCTCTACACAAAATGCCTATGAAGCACTCGCCATCGAACTGGCAACGAATTCTGAAATGCTCCGGGCAATTAGGTCCAAACTGGAGCGTAACCGCCTTAAAGCCCCATTGTTCAATGGCCGCTTGTTCGCCGGTCACATCGAGGAGGCATACACAACTGCCATCGAACGACTACGGTCTGGTCACGTACCCGACCACATCAGAATCGAGCCGTAGGAATCACCCAATAATTCACGCTGTCCACCGCTCAGTGGACGTTAGTTTGAGGCCGCTTATGACCGAGATGCGGCATGCTTTATCCACCGATCTCTTCTCTTACACCTTAACAGGATCGACGAAGCGACTCGATCTGCGGCTTTACTGTGGTCCTAACCTGCCCCCTCTGAGCCGTTGCCAACACGGCAATAGGGCAGTTTCCAAACAGTGATTGAGGATATCGATTAAAACGACATTCAAACCCACTCAACAGCACGGCGTTTCACATCATCATAGACGGTGACATATTGCTGGGTGGTGGAGATGTGGTATCGTTTTTTTAGTTTGAGTTATATGTCCATCTGGTTACTTGGGCTTGCCTGTTTGAGTAACCAGGATGCCTTGACGTCCACAGCTAACCATCACCGGGTTCATCTTTGTTGCACCTCGTACTTGAATCCGCCCTGTTAAAAAATCCTTATTGTTAGTGAGAGTGTAAAACCATGAAAGACATGAATAAAACTGTGTTGCAGGCGATTAACCATATCATTGGTCAGCACCCGAATTTGGCACCGTCAATTGAAAAAATTTGTCAAAAAATTCAAGGCAAAAATAATTTTGATTCCAATCTATTGCTTGCTCTGAATAAGAAGCTTTTATCAAAATCCAAATCGCAGTTGAGACAAGATATTTTTGTTATCAATGAGTTGTCCTATAAAGAGAACGGATATTTCATTGAATTTGGTGGGGCAAATGGCATTGATTTGAGTAACTCGTATATGCTGGAAGCGGAGTATAATTGGACTGGTATTATTGCTGAGCCAGGAAAAAAATGGCATCAAGAGTTATTTCGAAATAGAAAATGCATCATTGAAACAAGATGTGTTTGGAGTGCATCGGGCGAGAGATTGCTTTTTAACCAAACCGACGTGGCGGAACTGTCCACAATAGATGCTTTTAGCAATTCCGATAACCATTCAAAAGCAAGAGTGGTTGGGGAAAAATATGATGTTGATACAATTTCCCTGATTGATCTTCTTGATTATCACGCTGCACCCAAGGATATAGATTATCTTTCTATAGACACAGAAGGTAGTGAATATGAAATATTAAAGGCATTTGATTTTAAAAAATACAATATTAAAATCATTACTTGCGAACACAATTACACCCCGAGCCGAGAAAAAATCAATTCATTATTGACAAGTAACGGATACGAGCAAAAATATCAAAACATATCTCATTTCGATGACTGGTATGTTTTAAAATAAACCTTGCATAATTAAATGAAATTTTGCGGGCGTGGGCTTTGTCATTTTTGGGCTCATATTTTCAAATTCATGGCGGCAGGCACTGCGCCTGTCTGAGAGGTAATCCCCCGCGCTTGGTAAATCGCATCCACCGTGGCCAGGGCTGTGGCTTCGGCGGCCATCACGGTGAGCAGCATCAGATCGGGCGCGGCCGATTCGCTGCAGGTGGCCAGGGCAAACAGGGTGTCGCCATCCAGTGTGGTGTGGGCAGGGCGTATGGCGCGCGCCAGGCCGTCGTGGGCGCTCAAGGCCAGGCGCCTGGCTTGGGCTTTGCTCAAGGTGGCGTTGGTGGCGACCACGCCGATGGTGGTGTTGGTGCCGGGCATCGGGCGGGTGCTGCATTCGCCACGCAGCAAGGCCGCTTGGGTGTCCAGCAGGCCTTGGCCGTCTGACGTGCGGGCACCCGCAATGATGTGGCCAGTGGCCGGGTCCAGCACATCGCCAATGGCGTTGCAGGCCACCAAGGCGCCGACCACCCAGGGGCCCACACGCACGCTGGCGTTGCCGATACCGCCTTTCATGGCGCGGTCTAGGCCAAACAGTTTGCCCACACAAGCGCCCGCGCCTGCGCCCACATTGCCTGCGGCGGGTGTTTGGTCAGAGGCCGCTTGGCAGGCCGAATAACCGGCCTCGGCGTCAGGCCGGATGGTCGGGTCGTCGCCGGGGCGGACCACAGGCAAGTCGAACAGCACCGCGGCCGGCACGATGGGCACGCGGCCGTAGCCGGTGTCAAAGCCGATGCCGTGATCATCCAACCAACGCATCACGCCGGTGGCGGCGTCCAGCCCAAAGGCGCTGCCACCACTGAGCAGCACGGCATGCACGCGTTCAACCAGGTTGGACGGGTCGAGCAAATCGGTCTCGCGGGTGCCGGGGGCGGCGCCACGCACATCGACCGCGGCCACGGCACCATCCGGAGCCAGCACGACAGAGCAGCCGGTCAAGCGCTGGCTGTGCGTGAAATGGCCCACTTGCAGGCCCGGCACGTCCACGATAGCGCCTGTGGCGGTGTTTACAATCATTGGCGATGTCATGTCGAACTCGTGTTGTCGGCGGTCACTCATCTTAGGCGAGCGCGTGTCATTATTCATTCTCAGACGGCTGATCAGCTTTGCACTGACCTTGGTGGCCACTTCGGTCATCGTGTTTTCCGTGCTGGAGTTGTTGCCGGGCAATGCGGCGCAAGTCATTTTGGGCGAGACCGCCACCGCCGAATCGCTGGCCGCAATGGAAGAAAAGTTGGGCCTAGACCAGCCCGCAACTGTGCGCTACGCCCGCTGGATGGGCGGCTTGCTGCAGGGGCAAACCGGCATCAGCATTTCTTACGACACCCCCACGGCTGAACTGATGGCCCAGCGCATGCAGGTCACATTGCCCTTGGCCGTGATGGCCATGGCGCTCACGGTGGCCGTGGCGCTGGCGGTAGGCATTTATGCGGCCTCGCAACAAAACAAGGCGGGTGATGTGGGCGTGATGACGCTCAGCCAGCTGGGCCTGGCCATTCCCAATTTTTGGCTCGCGATCTTGTTGATCTTGCTGTTTGCGGTGCACTTGCAATGGGTGAGTGCCGGTGGTTTTCCGGGCTGGACCGAGGACAGCGGTGGTGGTGTGTGGCCGGCCTTGACAGCACTTTTGCTGCCCGCCGTGGCGCTGGCGGCGGTGCAAACGGCCATCCTCACGCGGGTGACGCGCTCGGCGGTTTTGGACACCTTGCGCGAAGACTTTGTGCGCACGGCACGCGCCAAGGGTTTGTCGCGCCGTCAGGTTTTGTGGGGCCATGTGCTGCGCAACGCCATGATCCCGGTGCTGACGGTGATGGGCTTGCAGTTTGGCAACCTGATCACCAGCGCCATCGTGATTGAAAACGTGTTTGTCTTGCCGGGCATCGGGCGTTTGGTTTTTCAGGCGATCGCCAACCGCGACCTGATCGTGGTGCGTGACGTGGTGATGCTGCTGTCGGCCTTGGTGATTCTGATCAACTTCGCCATCGACGTGCTTTACGCGTGGATCGATCCACGCTTGAAGGTGGCCCATGCTTGAGCAAGGCTTTTGGCAACGCGCCTGGCGTCACCCCAGCTTTGTGGCGGGCGGGTGCATGGTGGGCTTGTTGGTGGCGAGCGCCTTGCTGTCCTTGGTGTGGTCGCCCTACCCGGTGGGCGACATCCACATTCCGAACAAGTTGGCCTTGCCCAGTGCCGCGCATTGGCTGGGCACCGACAGCTTGGGCCGTGACATCGCATCGCTTTTGCTGGTCGGCAGTCAAAACTCCTTGTTGGTGGGCTTTATTGCGGTCGGCATCGGTTTGGGGGCGGGCGTGCCGCTGGGCTTGCTGGCCGCAGCGCGGCGCGGTGGGGTCGAGGAGCTGGTCATGCGGGCGGCAGACTTCACTTTTGCCTTTCCGGCCTTGCTCTCGGCCATCATGCTGACCGCGATTTACGGGCCAGGCCTGGTGGTCAGCATTGTGGCGATCGGCATTTTCAACATCCCGGTGTTCGCGCGCATCACGCGCGGAGCGGCCCAAGCCGTGTGGTCGCGCGACTACTGCACCGCGGCGCGTGCGGCAGGCAAGGGGCACTGGCGCATCACGTTTGACCATGTTTTGCCCAACATCGCGAGTGTGCTGATCGTTCAAGCAACGATTCAATTTGCCATTGCGATATTGGCCGAGGCGGCTTTGTCTTATCTGGGCCTGGGCACGCAGCCACCGCAAGCGAGCTGGGGCCGCATGCTCAACGAGGCGCAATCGCAAATGTTCCAGGCACCCCTGTTGGCGGTTTACCCGGGTGTGGCCATTGCGCTGGCGGTGCTGGGCCTGAACCTGATGGGCGACGGCTTGCGCGATGTGCTCGACCCCCGCCTAGCCAGACAAAGATGACAGCAGTGTTGTTGGATGTGAACGATTTGCGTGTGGGCTTGCCCACGGCGCGGGGATGGGCGCAAGCTTTGCGCGGGGTGTCCTTCAGCATGGCCAGGGGCCAGACATTGGGCTTGATCGGCGAGAGCGGTTGTGGCAAATCGCTCACCGCGCTGGCCGTGATGGGCTTGTTGCCCGAGCGCGCCCAGGTCAGCGGTTCTATGCGCCTGAATGGCACCGAGCTGGTGGGCATGCCCGAGCCGCAGCTGTGCCAGTGGCGCGGGGCCCGCATGGCCATGGTTTTTCAGGAGCCGATGACAGCGCTCAACCCGCTGCACCCGATCTGGAAGCAAATTGCCGAGCCCTTGCGCTTGCACCAGAACATGGGCCCAGCCCAAGCCAAAGCCCGTGCGCTGGCGCTGTTGGAACGTGTGCAATTGCCCCGCGCCCGAGAGCGGCTCGACGCTTACCCGCACCAGCTGTCCGGCGGACAGCGTCAGCGGGTGATGATCGCGATGGCGCTGGCTTGTGGACCGGACTTGCTGATCGCCGACGAGCCCACCACGGCGCTGGATGTGACGGTGCAAAAAGAAGTGCTGGCGCTGATCCAGCAATTGGTGCGCGAAGAGGGCATGGGTTTGCTGTTGATCAGCCACGACTTGGGGCTGATGCACGACCAAGTGGACCGCGTCATGGTCATGTACGGTGGTTCGGTGGTCGAGAGTGCGGCCACGCCCGAGTTGTTTGCGCAAAGAGCGCACCCTTACACGCGTGGCTTGTTTGCTGCGCGGCCCCGGCTGGGCCTGTCGCGTGGTACCCGCTTGACCACCATCGCAGGCAGCGTGCCCGATCTGGTGGACTTGCCTACAGGCTGCGCGTTTGCGGACCGTTGCCCGGTTGCCGTCGACGCCTGCCGCAGCCATGCGCCTGAGGTGTTGACCATTGCGCCCCGGCTGCCCAGCGACACCGCTCACTGGGTGAGCTGCCCACGCTGGAGTCTGTCATGAGCATGGCCGCGCCATTGCTGGAAGTGCGGCAGCTGGGCAAGCGCTTTGAGTTGCCTCGGACCCGACTTTGGGCCCCTTCTGCGCATTTGCAGGCCTTGTCGGAGGTGAGCTTCAAGCTGGAAGCGGGCAAAAGCCTGGGTGTGGTGGGGGAGTCGGGTTCTGGCAAATCCACTTTGGCGCGTCTGGTGATGGCGCTGGATCGGCCCAGCGCGGGTCAGGTGCTGATGAACGGCGTGGACCTGCATGAACTGGGCGTTGCCGATTTGCGCCGCGCGCGCAGAGGTTTTCAGATGGTCTTTCAGGACCCGTATGGTTCGCTGGACCCGCGTCAGAAGGTGCTGCAGATCGTGGCCGAGCCGCTGGCGTGCTTGTCCACAGGCGCGCGCTTGGGCCGTGCCGAACTGCGCGAACGGGCTGAACTGGCCCTGAGCGAAGTCGGACTCCGAAGCGCCGATCTGGACAAATACCCGCATGAGTTTTCTGGCGGGCAGCGCCAGCGCATCGCCATTGCCCGTGCCTTGATCACCCGCCCGGCCTTGATCGTGGCCGACGAGCCGGTCAGCGCCCTCGATGTGTCGGTGCAGGCGCAGGTTTTGAACCTGATGATGGACCTGCAAGACCGCTACGGCCTGAGTTACCTCTTTGTCAGCCACGATCTGGCGGTGGTCAGTCTGATGTGTGACGAGGTGCTGGTGTTGCAAGCCGGACAGGTGGTAGAGCACGCACCGTCTGCGCAGATTTTCAAACAAGCCCAACACCCCTACACTCGGGCCTTGTTATCGGCGGTACCCGGTCTGGGAAACGCCCCATTTTTTGAGGAGCCAGCATGAAGTTCGATCGATCCCTGTTTTCCCGCCGCTGGATGGGCGCCTGTTCTGTGGCCTTGTTGGCCACGGCCAGCCTGGCCTTGACGCCCGCCTTGTCCCAAGCGCAATCGCGCAAGGACACCGTGGTGCTGGGCATGATTTTGGAGCCCACCAGCCTGGACCCGACCATGGCCCCGGCGGCGGCCATTGGCGAGATCGTGCACTACAACATCTTCGAAGGCCTGACCAAGATCAACGTGGACGGCTCGGTCTCGCCCTTGCTGGCCGAGAGCTGGAAAATGGACGCCGACGGCAAGGCCTTCACCTTCAAGCTGCGCAAAGGCGTGAAGTTTTCGGATGGCTCGGCTTTTGATGCCGAAGCCGTGAAGTTCAGCTTTGAGCGCGCCAAAGCCGAAAAAAGCACCAACAAGGCCAAGGCCGCGGTGTTCAACAACATCAGCCACATCTCGACGCCCGACGCCCACACCGTGGTGCTGGTGTTGAACAACCCGGATGGCAACTTTTTGTTCCGCATGGGCGAGAACACCGCCGTCATCTTGCACCCCAGCAGCGCAGCTGCGGCTGCAACCAAGCCCGTGGGCACAGGCCCTTACAAACTCGACAGTTGGGCCAAGGGCTCGGCAGTGACTTTGTCCAAGTCAGACGCATACCGCGATCCTGCGGCCATCAAGATCAAGAAAGTCACCTTCCGCTTCATCAACGATTCGGCGGCGCAAGTGGCCGCCTTGTTGGCCGGTGACATTGATGGCATGCCACGCTTTCAGTCGCCCCAGAGCCTCAAGCAGTTCCAGGCCGACAAGCGCTTTGTGGTGGAAGTGGGCAGCACGGCCGGCAAGGGCATCATGACCATCAACAACCGCAAGAAGCCTTTTGACGATGTGCGCGTGCGCCGTGCCCTGTCGCACGCGATCGACAAAAAAGCTTTCATTGACGGCGTTTTTGAAGGCTTGGCCAAGCCGATTGGCAGCCACATGGCACCTACCGATGCGGGTTATGTGGCCTTGAGTGAGCAGTACGCCTTCGATCCCGAAAAAGCCAAAGCCTTGCTCAAAGAAGCCGCAGTGCAGACGCCGCTCAATGTCACCTTGACCTTGCCCCCACCGCCTTATGCACGCAAGGGTGGCGAGATCCTGGCGGCGCAGCTGGCCAAAGTGGGCATCGTGGCCAAAATTGAAAACGTGGAATGGGCCCAATGGCTGGGCGGCACTTTCAAAGGCAATTTTGACCTGACGGTAATCAACCATGTGGAGCCGCTGGACTACATGAACTACGCCAACCCCAACTACTACTGGGGCTACGACAGCAAGGCATTTCGCGACCTTGCGGCCAAGCATTCCGAGGCCTCAGGCAAAGAGCGCGCCAAGCTGTTTGGCGACATGCAGCGCCTGATCGCGAACGATGCGGTCAATGTGTTCTTGTTCAATGCTTCCAACACGGCGGTGCACCGCAAAGGCCTCAAAGGCCTGTGGTACAGCTCGCCGATCTTTGCCAACGACATGTCGGCCGTTTCGTGGCAATAAATTGTTTCCCTCTCCAAAGGGGTCTAATAATCTGGCTATAATTAAAGGCATAGCGCGGCTGTAGCTCAGCTGGATAGAGTACTTGGCTACGAACCAAGGGGTCGTGGGTTCGATTCCTGCCAGCCGCACCATATTGAAAAGCTCACAACGGAAGTTGTGGGCTTTTTCTCTTTGTGGGTTTCACTTTCCGCACCGTTGGCCAACACGTCATGAGCAATACATTGACCCAAGAAACCAATCAGGACGACGACGATCTGGGCTTGCCTGCACTGCCCAGTGGGACCCGCAATTACATGACGCCTGCGGGGTATGCCCGCCTGCGAGCCGAGTTGTTTGAGTTGATGGATGGCGAGCGGCCCAAAGTGGTCGAGATCGTGCACTGGGCCGCCAGCAATGGCGACCGCTCGGAAAACGGCGACTACCTTTACGGCAAAAAGCGCTTGCGCGAGATTGACCGCCGCATCCGATTCCTGACCCAGCGGCTGGAAGTGGCCGAGGTGGTCGAGCCCTCGGTGCACCACGGCAGCGAGCAGGTCTTCTTTGGTGCCACGGTCACTTATGTGGAGCGCAGCGCCGGAGAGCGCCACGTCACCATCACCATCTTGGGCATTGACGAAGCCGACAGCCTGAAGGGTCAAGTCAGTTGGATTTCGCCGATTGCGCGCACCTTGCTCAAGTCGCGTGTGGGCGATGAGTTGAAGTTGGTGACGCCGTCTGGCGTGGTTTTGATCGAGGTGTTGGCTGTCGAATACCCCGCCCGTGCGGCTTAGGTGATCCGCTGATCAGGCGGGCGCTGAGCCTTTGTGGGTTTGGCGTTCAGCCTGGATGACCGATGGGGTTCGCTTGAGTTGGCGCAGCACGCTGTCCAAGTGCGTCACATCGCGCAAGGCCACGACAAAGCGCAAGTCGGCCGTATCCTGAGGCGATTCGTTGCCCATGTCCACGTGCACGATGTCGGCCTCGGCGGCGGCCAAGGCGCCCGCCACCCGGGCCAGCACGCCTTTGCCATTGACCACCGTGACCGCAATGCTGGTTTCAAAGCTGCGCACCGGCTCGTCGGACCACTCGACGCCAATGAAGCGTTCGCTGTCTTTGTGCTCCAACTTGCGGGCGGTTTGGCATTGGCGTGTGTGCACGGCCAGCGCCTCGCCGCGGCCCAAGTAGCCCACGATCTCATCGCCAGGCAGAGGGCGGCAACAGGGTGAATACACCACCGAGGCGTTTTCACTGCCGTCCAGCATGATGGCGCCTTGTGAGACTTTTTCGTGCGCGGTGAACCGTTCACGCGTCATCAGCAGGGCATCGGGTTTTTGGCCCAGTTCGCCCAGCAAGACCACCAAGCGCTTGGCCACGATGCTGGCGATGCGTTTGCCTAGGCCAATGTCCATCAACAAGTCGGCCCGGTTGCGGTTGCCCGTGAAGCGCAGCAACTTGTCCCACAGCGGCTGGATCTGGGCGTTGTCGCTGGGCATTTGCTCGATGCCCTCGGACCGCAGCGCCTGGTTGAGCAGTTTTTCGCCCAAGTCGGTCGACTCGGTTTGGGCCATGGTTTTGAGGTGGTGCCGAATTTTGGAACGCGCACGGCCGGTCCGCACAAAGCCCAGCCAGGCCGGGTTGGGGGCGGACACCGGCGCGGTGATCACTTCGATGACATCACCGTTTTTCAGTTCGGTGCGCAGAGGCACCTGTTCGCCGTTGATCTTGGCCGCCATGGCGTGGTCGCCCACCCGGCTGTGGATGGCGTAGGCAAAGTCCACCACCGTGGCGCCCCTTGGCAAGGCCATGATCTGGCTTTTGGGCGTGAAGACATAGACCGCATCGGGGAACAAATCGACCTTCACATGGTCCCAGAACTCTGCCGCGTCACGGGTTTCGTCCTGGATGTCAAGCAGCGACTGAAGCCACTGCGTGCCCAATCGTTCGGACTGGGCGCTGGCGGCGCTGTGCTCCTTGTACAGCCAGTGCGCGGCCACGCCGGACTCGGCCACCAAGTGCATGGCTTCGGTACGCATCTGGAATTCGACGTTGACGCCCGAAGGCCCCACCAAGGTGGTGTGCAAGGACTGGTAGCCGTTGACCTTGCCGATGGCAATGTGGTCCTTGAACTTGCCCGGCACCGGTTTGTAAATCTGGTGCAGCAAGCCCATGGCGGTGTAACAGTCGATCACGCTGGGCACGATGACCCTGAAGCCATAAATGTCAGTCACCTGCGCAAAGCTCAGGTGTTTGTCGTCCATCTTTTGGTAGATGGAGTACAGGGTTTTTTCGCGTCCGCTGATGCGCACTTCCATGCCGGCTTGCTTGAACAGAGAGACGACTTCGCCTTTCACTTTCTGGATCAGGTCGCGGCGGCGGTTGCGCGCGCGCGCAACGGCCTTGGTCAGCACCCCATAACGCCAGGGCAGCAGGTGTTTGAAAGACAGGTCTTGCAGTTCGCGGTAGATCTGGTTGAGACCCAGCCGGTGCGCAATCGGTGCGTAAATATCGAGGGTTTCAGAGGCAATGCGCGCCCACTTGCTGCGCGGCATGTCGTCCATGGTGCGCATGTTGTGGGTGCGGTCGGCCAATTTGATCAGGATGACACGCACGTCCCGGGCCATGGCCAACAGCATTTTGCGAAAGGACTCGGCTTGGTTTTCTTCGCGGGTGTTGAACTCGAGCTTCTCCAGCTTGGTCAAGCCGTCCACCAGTTCGGCCACAGGGGCGCCAAAGCGCTCGATCAGTTCGGACTTGGTGACGCCGCAGTCCTCCATGGCGTCGTGCAGCAAGGCGGCTGACAGGGCTTGCGCATCGAGCTTCCATTCGGTGCACAGTGCCGCCACCGCAATGGGGTGGGTGATGTAGGGCTCGCCGCTTTTGCGCATCTGGCCCAAGTGGGCCTCGTCGGCAAAGCGGTAGGCTTTGCGAACCATGTCGGCATCTTGCAGACTTAGGTAGTCCAAGCGGGCCGTCAAGGCTGCAAAACTGGCGGCCGCCGCATTGGCCATGGCGCTGCTGACGCCATTGGAGCTGCTGGATCCAGAGGTTGAGTAAGGGGGCATGACGGCGGACATGGCTTCAATGTAACTGAAGCAGTGCAGCACTCAGAGTGAAACGGGCGAAAAAAAGCCCCATGGCTGGGGCTATTCGCGGTTCCGGCATGCACCGGATAAGCCAGCGGCTCAGACGACGCGCTTGAGCATTTCGATGCCCACTTTGCCGGCCGCGATTTCACGCAGGGCGGTCACGCCAGGCTTGTTCTTGCTCTCGATCTTGGCAGTGTGGCCTTGGCTGAGCATGCGAGCGCGGTAGGTGGCAGCCAGAACCAATTGGAAGCGGTTCGGGATCTGCTCCAGGCAGTCTTCAACGGTGATGCGGGCCATGGTGGGTTCCTTGAGAATTAAGCAAGATGGAGTGCTGTGAAGGTGTCAGCGCGGGCTCTTCGCTGGGCGACGTATTTGAGCCTTTGGGCATGAACGATGGCTTTGAGGTCGAACAAAGCACGCTCAAAAACTTCATTGATTATAACGAAGTCAAATTCTTTGGCCTGGGCCAGTTCCACAGCTGCGTTTTGGAGGCGCAGCTCGATTATGTCGGGCGCGTCTTCACCGCGGCGCTCCAGGCGCGAGCGCAACTCTTCCCAGCTGGGGGGCAGGATGAAGATGAGGACCGCGTTGGCGTACATCTGCTTGATCTGGATGGCGCCTTGGTAATCGATCTCCAGCACCACGTCCGAGCCTTGGGTCATGCGCTCTTCGATCATTTTTTTGGAGGTGCCGTAGCGCTGGCCATGCACATTGGCCCATTCCACAAAGGCATCGGCCAAAACCATGGCGTCAAATTCTTGCTGCGAGGAGAAAAAGTACTCGCGGCCGTGCTTTTCCTGGCCTCGGGGCGCACGCGTGGTGTGCGATACCGAGGGGTGCACGCCCGAGTCCAGCGCCATCAGGGCTGTGACCAAACTGGATTTGCCCGCCCCGCTGGGGGCGGCCACGACAAAGAGGTTTCCTGGGTATTCCATGGTGTGGGCTTTATTCGATGTTTTGAACCTGTTCGCGCATTTGCTCGATCAACACCTTCATGTCCACAGAAATGCGGGTCATCTCCAGCACGGCCGATTTGGAGCCCAAGGTGTTGGCCTCGCGGTGCAGCTCCTGGATCAGGAAGTCCAGACGCTTGCCGACGTCGCCGCCCTTGTTGAGCAAGCGCGAGATCTCCTCCAGGTGCGAGCGCAGACGGGTCAGTTCTTCGGCCACATCGATGCGGATGGCAAAGGCGGTGGCCTCGGTCAGGGCCCGGTCCTGTGCCGCCTCCGGCAAGTGGCTGCCGTCGGCCAAAGCCATGGCGTCTTTCCAGCGCTCCAGAAAACGCTGGCGCTGCTGCTCAACCAGTTGGGGCACCAGCGGGCCGGCCAATTCGGCCAAGGCACGCAGTTGGCCAATGTGGTCTTGCAGCATCTCGGTCAGGCGAGCGCCTTCGCGGGCACGGGCTTCACGCAGGGCGTCAATGGCCTGGGTGGCCACTTGCATCCAGGCGGCTTCGTCGGGGGCGGCTTGGCTGTGGCTGCCCGCGCTCATGCGCAGCACATCGGCCACGCTCAGCTCGCGGGCTTTGGGCAACCAGTCCTGGATCTTGTCTTGCAGCGCGGCGATTTTTTGCAGGGTCTGGTGGTTGGGCGCTTGCAGGGCGGCGCCACCGGCGCTGTCTTGGCTGGCGCGCACTTCGACTTTGCCGCGTTTGATTTGGCGGGTGATCAGTTCGCGCAGGCCAGGTTCGAGCTGGCGCAGTTCTTCGGGCAGGCGAAAACTCAGGTCCAGAAAGCGGCTGTTGACCGAGCGGATTTCAAGCCCCAACTGGGTCGCAGGTGAAGCGCTGGCGGGGGAGGGCCCGTCCACAACCGGCGTGCTGTGTTGCACGCTGGCGTAGCCGGTCATACTGTAAACTGACATCAATCGAGTTCCTTCGCGCCGCAGGCCGAATGCCGGCTTGAGGCAATTGCATTGAACAGGCCATCCAAGGGCTTGTCTGTGCATGAAACAGGGCATTATCGCAAACTCGCCCGCCACCCCCTTCTGTCCCTGCACCACACCCTTCGCCAAAGACACACCCATGACCACTTATGTTCGCTCCGGCCGCGCAGCCGATGCTTTGCGCCCCGTGCGCATGACCCGCGGCTACACCATCCACGCCGAAGGCTCGGTGCTGATCGAGTTTGGCCAGACCCGGGTGCTGTGCACGGCCTCGGTTGAAGAGAAGGTGCCCGGTCACAAAAAAGGCAGCGGCGAAGGCTGGGTCACGGCCGAATACGGCATGTTGCCCCGCGCCACCCACACCCGGGGCGACCGCGAAGCGGCGCGTGGCAAGCAAAGCGGCCGCACGCAAGAGATCCAACGTCTGATCGGTCGCTCCCTGCGCGCGGTGTTTGATTTGAAAAAACTGGGTGAGCGCACCATCCACCTGGACTGCGACGTGCTGCAAGCCGACGGGGGCACCCGCACCGCCAGCATCACCGGCGCTTTTGTGGCGGCGCAAGACGCGGTGACCTGGCTGCTGGCCACCGGCAAGTTGCAAGAGTCCCCCATCATCGACCGCGTGGCCGCCATCTCGGTCGGCTTGAAAGACGGCGCGGCCTTGCTCGATTTGGATTACCCCGAAGATTCGGCCTGCGACACCGACATGAACGTGGTCATGACCGGCGCGGGCCATTTTGTGGAAGTCCAGGGCACCGCCGAGGGCTTGGCTTTTACCCGTGCCGAGATGGACCGCATGCTGGGCTTGGCCGAAAAAGGCATTGCCCAGTTGGTGTCCCTGCAATCCCGGGCGCAGGGCGAACCCCAGACCCTGACCTTCAGCGCATGACGGCATGAAGATCGTTCTCGCCTCCAACAACGCGGGCAAGCTGGCCGAGTTGCAAACCCTCTTGGCGCCGTTGAACATGACGCTGGTGCGCCAGTCCGAGCTGAACATCCCCGAGGCTGCAGAGCCTTTCAAGACTTTTGTGGAAAACGCCTTGGCCAAAGCCCGACACGCCGCTCAGCTGAGCGGCTTGCCTGCCCTGGCAGACGACGCGGGTTTGTGCGTGGACGCCTTTGGCGGTCAGCCCGGTGTGGACACGGCTTACTACGCGACCCGCTTTGGCTATGACAAAGGCGATGACACCAACGTGAGCGCTTTGCTGGAGCAGATGCAAGGCATCGCCAACCGCCGCGCCGCCATGGTCAGCACCCTGGTGGCCGTGCGCAGCGCCGACGACCCAGAGCCGCTGATTGCGGTGGGCCGGGTGGTGGTCGAGATCACGCCCGAGCGCCGAGGCAGCCATGGCTTTGGTTTTGACCCGGTCATGTGCTTGCCTGAATTTGGCAAAACCTTTGCCGAGCTGCCGCCTGAAGTGAAAAATGCCCGCAGCCACCGAGGCCGCGCGGCACAAGCCATGCTGGCGCTGATGCGCGAACGCTGGCTGGACGCGCCCACACCATGAATCCGATGATGGACCCGGTTCACGCCATGCGCCCAGGCGTGCTCCAACTCAGTGCTTTGCCGCCGTTGTCTTTGTATGTGCATCTGCCTTGGTGCATCAAGAAATGTCCGTACTGCGATTTCAATTCGCACGAGCACCGCGAGGGTGCGGACCCCGTCTCCACACAAGACGCTTACATCCAGGCCTTGTTCGCCGATCTGGAAGCGAACTTGCCCCTGATCTGGGGGCGCAGCATTCAGACGGTGTTTTTGGGCGGCGGCACGCCCAGCCTTTTTTCGCCCGAAGCCATTGACCGTTTGGTCAGCGGCATCCGCGCCCGGGTGCGCTTGGCACCGGACGCCGAGATCACCATGGAGGCGAACCCCGGAACCTTCGAAAAAGACCGTTTCAAAGCCTTCAGGCAAGCCGGCATCACCCGCTTGTCGATCGGTGTGCAGAGCTTTGACAACGCGCACTTGAAGGCGCTGGGCCGCGTACACGACCGCGACCAGGCACTGGCCGCGGTGACCGAAGTGGCGCAGGTGTTTGACACCTTCAACCTTGACCTGATGTACGCTTTGCCCGGCCAAACGCTGCAAGGCTTGACCCAAGACATCCAGACCGCGCTGGCCTTTGCGCCGCCACACATCTCGATTTACCACCTGACCATCGAGCCCAACACGGTGTTCGCCAAGTTCCCCCCCACCTTGCCCGAAGACGATCTGGCCTACGAGATGATGGACCGCATCACCGAATTGACGGGTGTGGACGGTTTGGAGCGCTACGAGGTGTCCGCCTATGCCAAACCAGGGCACCGGTGCGCGCACAACCTGAACTATTGGCAGTTTGGCGACTATCTGGGCATTGGGGCGGGCGCACACAGCAAGCTGAGTTTTGCGCACCGCGTGCTGCGGCAAGTGCGTTACCGCGAACCCGCGCTGTACATGCAGCAAGCCCAGAAGGGTGAGCCCGTTGCGCAAAGCACCGAGGTTTCGCGCCAGGACTTGCCCTTTGAGTACATGCTCAACGCCTTGCGTTTGCGTCAAGGTTTTGCATTGAGTGATTACAGGGACCGAACAGGTCTGGCGATCACCAGCCTTCAGAAAGGCTTGCAGGAAGCCGAGCGTTTGGGACTGGTGGCGCGTGACTTGCAGCGCGTTTGGCCCACCGAGCGTGGGTTTGACTTTCTGAGCGATTTGCAGGCGCTGTTTTTGTCAGGGACTTGACGGTGGCTGTGGCTTGGCCGAGAACCAGTGTGACAGGCCCTTGAAGGCGTACAGCAAGAGCAAGGCACCCAAGGCATCGCCAATGAACATCGGCCAGACATCGACCAAGAAGTTGACGCCCTCACGCCCGAGCAGCCACCAGCCCAAGTGATGGGCCAGGGCATTGCAAATCGCATAGACCAAGGTGAAGTTGAGCAGTTGCAAGCTGTTGAAGTGTTGCAAGGAGGCCCCAAATCGTTGGCGGCTCTCCATGGCTTTCATCACAAGCCAAGGTGTGAAACCCGACACGATCCCGTTCAACAGGGTGATGTGGTGCAGCGAGGTGTCAAAAAAAGAGCGGTCAACAAACCAAGTGCCTAGCATGATGCCCACACTGGCCGGAAGACCCAAGACCAAAACCAGGATCACGCGAAAGCCGGAGGGCAAAAAGATCCAATTGATGCCTTGTCGATGTTCGATGATCGCGAAAATCCAGTTGTTGAGTGTGAAGAACAGCGCAAACAAAACAGCGCTGACCAAAATCAGCACCGATGTTTCTGCCGCTTCACGCGCGTGGCGGATCATGCTGTCGGATTTTGTTGAGCCTGTTGCATGGATTGGCCAAGGTCGCTGAAGTACTTCAGAGTGCGGTGAGTAGGTACGAGGAATTTGGCGCGGCGGTCACCTTCCTGATTCAGGTGGGTCAACATGTCTTTGTCGCGCAAGCGCGTGATGCGTTTGTGCAAAGTGGCGGGCGATCCCAAATCCGACAAACCAATTGCCTCCCGCACAGTCATGGGGCTGTTCTCGTGCCAGCGCAGGACCACGGCCTCTAACAAAGCGCGTTCATTGGCATCCATTTCCAGACCTTCAGGCAATGCATGGACGATCCGCGTCAGCTGTAAAAAACGCAAGTACGCTGTAGAAAGGGGGCTGTTCTTTGATTTCATCGCTCTAATTTTAATGACTTATTGAAGTATCAAATTGATTATTTTGAATGCGCTGTTTTGTGTGTGTTTATTGATTCGGCGACAAAGTCATCTGGGGGTGTTCATGACCCGTTCTTTCGAAGCCCCGAACTGTTGACGCAGATCAGATATGGAGGCGTTGAGCGGACAATGATCGGCCACTGAGCGCCCCTGTTCAGCCCGCTGGGCGCACGCTGCTTCACACAAAATAGGCGCCACCATCCACCACCAATGTTTGGCCTGTCATGAATGCAGAGTCAAGTCCCATCAAGAAACTGACCGCGCCCTGCAGGTCTTGCGGCAGTTGATCGCGCTTCATGGCACGCGCATTTTTTCCGATGTCCCGAAATTTTTCGACGTGCTCTTTGTTGAGCAAAATCCCCTCGCTCAAGGTGAAGCCGGGGGCGACTGCATTGACCCTGATGCCACGATCGCCCAACTCGCGTGCCAAGGTTCGGGTCATGGCGATGACAGCCCCTTTGCTGCAGACATAGTGCGGCATGCCTGTGACGCCCTTGAGCGGGGAAGTGGATGCGATGTTGACGATGGCGCCGCCGCCATGGGCGGCCATCAAGGGGGCCACTTTTTGAGTGGCCAGAAAGGGGCCATAGGTGTTGACTTCCATCACCTGCATCCACGCATCGCGGGTGACCTGCTCAAAATTTTGCATTTCCAAACTGGCAAACAGGGCCGCATTGTTGACCAAACCATGCAAGATTTGGCCGGACACCTCGATGTCCAGGAGCAGCCCATCCCAGTCGCTGGCTTGGGTGATATTGGCTGTGTAGCCTTTGGCTGAAAAGCCTTTGCGCTCCAGTTGATCAGCTGCGCTCTCGGCACCGACCGTGTCCACAATCGCCACATGGAAGCCATCTTGGGCGAGACGCTGCGCAAAAGCATGCCCAATGCCGCGTGCCCCGCCGGTCACGATCACGGCCCGCACAGCGCCGTCGTTTGTCGTTTTCAATGCAGTCATCCGAACTTCCCTAAGGGTTGAAAAAATCCACCAAGACGACCGTTTTTTGGGAGGCCGGCTGGGGTGTCTGAATGTCGATGGCCCTGAAACCGGCCGCTGCAAATTGGACCAACTGCTGGACCAATTCTTCGCTGTCCTGGTGGTCGATCATGCCGTGCGTCAATTTCTGAACGCTTTTGGCGCGTGGGCGAGATGCGGTCAAGGCCGCCCCCACCAAAAAGTACAAGCGCCAGACCAAGCTGGTTCGGCTGGCCTTGGGCAAACAGCGCTCCAGCAGGCACAAAAAGCACTCGTTCATTTCGTCGTAAAGATCCAAAATGATTTGCTCAGACAGCTTGTCGTATTCGGCGCTCAGTGTCAGTGACAGCGACACCACGGGCGACGCGTTCATCGACTTGGGCATCAAGAACATGGGGGCGACCCAAGCGCGCACCACCTCTTCCACGCTGATGTCGGCTTGCTGTTCCAGTCGTGCGAACTGCGCCATCCGGTGGGCATTCAAGGGGCGCACAAAGGATTCGAGAACGCCTTTGAACAAGCCTTCCTTGTCACCGAAATAATAAGAAATCAAGGCTGAATTGGCCTGCGCCTCGCGTGCAATTTCGCGGATCGAAACGCCCGAAAAACCTTTGCGAACAAAGAGCTCTTTTGCCGCTTTCAGCAAACGCTCTTTGGTGTCCCGTTCAGCAGGCTCCGGGGTGAGTTGCAGCCCTTGGACTGGCGTTGCTTCATTTTTTTTCATGCTTGAAATCGTACAGGGTCTGTCTTGGCTTGGCCGATTCTTGTTGCATTCACTCAGCGACAAGGGTCCAGTGGTTCCGGCCACTGGATCCAGGGTCTTCGCCCGGGGTGACAAACAGGGGCACGGCAGGGACAACGCCACTTCAGCGGGCGGGATCACTAGGGAATTCCCTTGTGCTTTGGGGCTATCGCGCAAGACACAGACTGCTTATGATGGCATAAATTAATCAGTGATTAAAAAAGGACAAACCATGAAGTTCGGAATCTTTGACCAAAACGATGACTCGGGTCGCCCTCTGCATGTTCAGTACGAACAGCGTCTGGAATTGACGGAGATGTATGACCGGGGCGGATTCCATTGTTACCACTTGAGTGAGCACCATGCCACACCGCTGAGCATGGGCCCCTCCCAAAGTGTTTTTCTGTCTGCGGTGGCGCAAAGAACGCGCCGCATCAAGCTGTGTCCCTTGGTTTATCTTTTGCCGATCCATCACCCGGTGAAATTGGCTGAAGAAATTTGCATGCTGGACCAGTTGGCCCAAGGCCGCTTCCAGTTTGGTGTGGGGCGCGGTGCGAATCCGCATGAACTGGAAGCCTTGGGGGTTGACTCGGCCTCTGCAGGAGCGGCCTATGCCGAGGCTTACGAAATTTTGATGCAGTACTTTTCATCGGATGTGCTCAATTACCCCGGCCAGTTCTGGAACATCCAAAACATGCCCGTCACCATGAAGCCTTTCCAGTTGCCGCATCCACCGGTTTGGTATGCGGCGGCGACGGCCGACTCGGCGGTGTGGCCTGCTCAAAATCAGGTCAACATCATCTGTGGTGGCCCAGAAAGCAAGGTGGGGGGCATCAGCGAGCGCTACCGCCAAGAAGCTGCGGCCAGCCAAGGTCTAAGTTCACAAGAGGCGCTGATTGGCATTTACAGAAACGTCGTGGTGGCCGATACAGACGAAGAAGCCATGGCCATAGCCGAAAGCGCATGGCCCAGTTTTTATGAAAGTTTTTACAAGCTGTGGCGCGTTCATGGCACAGAGCCGCAGCGTGTGAAATTGAGCCCTTCCTACGCTGACATGGTGGCCAGCGGGCACGCGGTGGCCGGCTCACCGCAAACCGTGGCCAGGGTCTTGAGCCAAAAAGCCCAGGACGGTGGGCTCAACTACCTGGTCGGGCAATTCATGTTTGGCAACATGCCACACGAGCGTGCCAAGCGCTCGGTGGAATTGTTTTCGCGCGAAGTGATGCCGCGCATTGAAGAGGCCTCCAACGCCTGGCAATGACCGGCTACAAAAAAAACGGGTGGATGCAGAGCAGCCACCCGTTTTTTTGTGCCGATCAAATCAGCGTGGAATGTTCAGGAACTTCCAAACTTTTTTGTCCACATCAGCTGCCAACACGGTGGTGGGCACATGGCCATCCCCGGTATCGCGCATGGTGTACCTGTAGGCACCGCTGAAGTTTTTGAGTTTCAGGAACTCGCTTTTGATGGACTCGCGCGCTTTCTTGGGATCGGTGTTGCCGTCAATGCCAGCGCGGCGCATGATGTCCGCGTAAAGCAACACGCCATCGTAGCCAATGGCCCAGTTGGCCACGTTGAAGGGTACGCCCAGAGAGGCATCGGCACGTTGCAGTGCGCGTTTGGCCATGTTGGCGTAGACCGTTGGATCGCTGACACCAGGAGGGCCGGCCTCGTTGGTCGAGAAGCCAATGACGTGCCAGTTGCGCCCGTTTTCCCCCACGATGTTGATGAAGGGCCCCGACCACAAAATGCTGGTGTTGAGGACGGGAACTTTCACGCCTTGAACCGTGAGGTCTTTGGCCAGCAAGGTGGCCTGGGCCGGGAATGCCGCTGCCAAGATGGCATCTGGGTTGGCGCTCTTGATTTGAATGGCCGCTGCAGACAGGTCTGTGGCGCGCGATGAAAACTCGATCACCTCCACAACTTCCAGTCCATTTTGTTTGGCCAGCGTTGCATAGGCGTCGGCACTGGCTTTGCTGGAGGCTTCGCGCACATCGGCCACGATCACCACTCTTTTGACTTTGGGGTAAGCCTTCAAAAAGTCCTTCATGCCTTCTGGCATTAAGGTGTCGTCTGCCGGTTGGAGGCGAATCGTCCAAGGCTTGATCGTGATGCCAGGCTTGACCGCGTTCACGCTGATGGCAGGCATGCTCAGTTGGTTGGCCAAGGGGCTGACGGTTTCCCACTGCGTGCCGGTCATGGGCCCGACAACGCCAAAGTGTCCTTCGCTGGTGAATTTGCGAAACAGCAAAACAGCCTGGCCGGGATCGGTTTGGGAGTCACCCACATCCACTTGCAACAAACTGCCATTGATGCCCCCTTTGGCGTTGATGTCCTCCACGGCCATTTTGACGATGAGATCCTGGGATTTGCCGTAGCTTCCCAGAGGTCCTGTCAGTGGGGTGATCAGGCCAATTTTGATGGGCGGCTTTTGCTGCGCCATGGCGGACAACGAGGTCACTGCCAAAGCGACGCTTGTCAGCGTGATGCTCAGCAGTTTTCTTTTGCTTGGGGTCATCGTAAGTCTCCTGTTTAAGGTGGGTTGGGAATTCAGTTCAACGATCCAGCTGGGTTTTGAACGCATCGGCCATTTCAAAACCCGTCAAGATGCTTTGGTGGCGCTCTTCAATCACCGACTTCATGGTGCTGTCGGTGAAGATGAAGAACTCTTTGTGGTGGATGGCTTGCCAGATGCGTTGGGCAACGAATTCAGGGCTCACGCCCACCGTGCTCAATGTTTGTGCCAAAAAGGCTTGTTCTGGACGGTTGGTCGGACCGCCCAATCGGGGAGGTCTGCTCTCGGCGCTTCCGAAGTCACTGTCCACAGCGCCCGGGCACAAGACGCTGACGTGGATGGGCGTGTCGGCCAGTTCATTTCGCAAGCCCTCGGACATGGCCACCACGGCATACTTGGTCATGGAGTAAGCGCCTGTCAGCCAGTTGGGGTTGACCTGCAAACCACCGATCGAGGCGGTGTTGATGAAATGCGCCGCTTGTCCGTGCCGACGCATGCGCGGCAGGATGTGGTGAATGCTGTGCACGATGCTTTTGATGTTGACATCGATGACCCATTGCCAGTCGGGCAAGCCCATCTGCGCCATCGGCACGCCGTGCATGGCAACCCCTGCGTTGTTGAAAGACAGGTGGATGTCGCCAAATGCTTGCTCGGTGAAATCGGCCAGGGCTTTGACCGACTCGGGATCGGAGACGTCCGTCAAGCAGGCCTTGGCACTCAAGCCTTCACCCAGGCACTTTTGCAGGCTCAGTTCGAGCAGGTCTGCTTGGATGTCTGCCAAGACCACATGCATGCCCTGGCGCGCCAGCAGCAGGGCCGTGGCAGCCCCAATGCCCGAGGCGGCACCCGTCACGATCGCAGTTTGAGAGGGTTTAAGGGGGGTCATAAGATTTTTTCAATTCACTGTCAGAGGGCCAAGATGCCACCATCGACCGGGATGAGCGTTCCCGTCATGTAACTGCTGGCGTCAGACGCCAACAAGAGGGTCACGCCGTGCAATTCATCGGGGCGTCCCAAACGCCCCATTGGCACGCGTTCACCCAAGCGCGCTGCTGTGGCGCTGTCGTGCAAGCGTCTGTCGGCAATGTTGGTTTGGATGAAACCGGGGGCGATGGCATTGACGCGTACGCCAAAGGGGGCCAACTCCAATGAGGCTTGGCGCATCAACTGCACGACCGAAGACTTCACCGTGGCATAGGCGTAGGACACAAAGGGCTCGGCTTTGACGCCGGCAATCGAGGCGGTCAGCACCAAACTGCCTCGCCCTTGGTCTTTCATGATGCCGACGGCGCTTTGCATGGAAGCAATAACGCCATGCAAATTGATGCGAAACAGGGTTTCCCATGCGGCTGGATTTTGAGCCTCAATGCCGCCGGTCACGGCGCCCAGTTCGGTGCCAAAGCCCGGCCCACCGCTGACACCGGCGTTGGCAAACAATCCGCCAAGTCCCTGCCGCTTCGCAATGAAGTTGGCGATGTGCTGCTTCAATTCAGCGGTGTTTGTGACATCCACCGTCTGGCTTTCCACCTGACCGCCTGCAGCCGCCAAGCGATCGTGCACCTGCTTGAGCGAGCTCGGATCCTTGTCCAGCAACAGGACATGGGCGTGGTTGCTGCTCAGCACTTGCGCCATCGCTTCGCCCAAGCCGCTGGCAGCACCCGTCACCACAAAGGACTTGCCCGTGACATCAAAGATGTGCTGGGCACGGAAGTGCTGAAAATCTGTTGCGGCGTTCATACGGCTTGGCCCATGTAACTGGCCATGACGCGAGGGTCCACCAGCAAGTCGCGCGCCAAGCCTTGCAAGGTGAATTCACCATGGGTCAAGACCATGGCCCGGTGAGACAAGGCCAAGGCGCGTTTGACGTTCTGTTCCACCAACAAAATGGCCACGCCGGCGTCGCGCAGCTCTGCCAGGGCGTTGAAGACTTCTTTGGTGATCAGTGGCGACAAGCCCATGGAGGGTTCGTCGATCAAGAGCAATTGAGGCCGGTTGATGATGGCGCGTGCCACCGACAACATTTGTTGTTCACCGCCTGACAAGTTGCCTGCCATTTGTTCCGCGCGTTCTTTCAATCTGGGAAATCTGGCGTAGACCTTTTCGAGCGCCAATTCAAAGGGCTCTGTGCTGGGGCGGATTTCCCAGGCCAAACGCAAATTGTCTTGCACCAGCAGGGTCTGCAAAGTGCCACGACCTTCAGGCACATGCAGCATGCCCAGGCGGGCCAATTCATGCGTGGAGGTTTTTGAAATGTCATGACCCATAAACGTCGCTCGTCCGGACGACAGGGGCAACAGGCTGGAGATGGCGCGCATCAAACTGGTCTTGCCCGCACCATTGGCTCCCACCACCGCCACGGTCTCGCCTTCCCGAACTTCCAGCGATACGCCGCGCAGTGCGCGAATGGGACCATAACTGGCGGACAGGTCTGTGACAGAAAGGAGGATGGTGCTCATGGTTGATCGCTTTCTGATTCGATGCCCAGATAGGCGCGAAGCACTTCTGGGTGCTTCAGAACCAGGTCGGGGCTGCCTTGGGCAATTTTTTTACCGTAGTCCATGGCCAGGATGCGGTCTGACAATTGGCGTATCAAATTCATGTCGTGCTCGATCAGCATGATGGCGCCCACATGGCTGCGGATTTTTTGCACGTCTCGGACCAGTTGCTGCGTTTCAGCATCGTTCATGCCGGCCGCAGGCTCATCGAGCAGCAGCAATTGGGGTGAGCCGGCCAAGGCGCGAACGATCTCCAAGCGGCGGGCATCGCCATAAGCCAGAGAGGCTGCGGATTGGTTGGCTTTGTCTGCCAGTTGCAGCAAGGACAGCCAATGCATCGCCTTTTCCATCACTTCGCGGCGGTGCTTGCCCGGCCAAATGGCGCGCCAAGGCTGGTCGGTGAACACCTTGCAGGCCACCAGCACGTTTTCAAGAACACTCATGCGCTTGAACAAACGGATGTTCTGAAATGTGCGGCTCACCCCCATGCGGCCGATGTGGTGCATGGGCATATGGGTGATTTCCGTGGCGCCCAAATGGATATGGCCCGAGGTCGCCCGGTAAAAACCGGTGATGGTGTTGATCAGTGCCGTTTTGCCTGCGCCATTGGGACCGATGATGCCCAGAATTTCACCGGGCAAGACTTCCAAATCGATGCCGTCGATGGCTTTGACACCGCCAAAATGTTTGCACAGGTCGGTCACCTTCAAAACAGGTGTGCTGTCCGCTGCGGGGGTGGTGGAGGTGTTCATGATTCAAGACCTTGCTTTTTGTACCGCGTGGTCAAGGTTCTGAACGCCAGCAAGCCTTGAGGCCTGAACAACAACAGGATCAGAATCGCCAAACCAAAAACAGTGGGGCGCCAATCGGCCAGGACCCTGAAATACTCGGGCAGCAGCGTCATGACCGCGGCGCCCAGCAAAGGCCCCCACAGGTTGTTGACACCGCCCAGCACGACATAAAGCACCACGTAAACAGACAGCAGGACGTCGAAACTCTCTGGACGGACAAAGTTCATGTAATGCCCATACAGCGCGCCCGCTACCGCTGCGATGGCTGCGCCTGCCGAGAAACCGATCAAACGCACGGCCGTCACATTGATGCCCAAGGAGGCGGCCACACGATCGTCTTCGCGAACGGCATCACAGATGCGTTGCAGTGGACTGTACGACAGCGCAATCAAAAACGCCGCAACAAAGGCCAGCGCAATCAAAACACTGTTGAGATCTGCCCCCGTCATGCCACCAAAGCCCGAAACAGCACCCACGTATTTCACGTTTTCGATCACGACACGCACGCAAAAAGTGATGCCCAAGGTGACCAAGATGAGGTAGATGCCGCGCTGGCGCAGTGCGGGGTAACCCAAAATGGCCGCCATGACAGCCGCCCCCGCTGCGGCGACCAAGGTGGCCGGCAAAAGGGGCCAGCCAAATTTGACCGTCAAAACCCCCGCGCCGTAACAGCCGATGGCCATGAAGGCCCCTTGCGCAAACGACAAACTGCCGGTCAGCAAGACCGTGTAAACACTCCAGGCCAACAAGACGTTGATGCCCGCAAAAAACAGGTGATCTGCAATCATGCGCGTTGCTCCTGGCTGTGAACGCCGCCACCGAACAGGCCGCCGGGCCTGAAGGTGAGCACCACGATCATGGCGACCCACACCGTGATCTCGACCAACCTGCCAAAACCAAACACGTACATCAGCGACTCCAAAACACCGACCAGCAAGCCACCAATCACGGCGCCCCGCAAATCACCCAAACCACCAATGGCCATGATGGCCAGTGCTTTCAGGCCAAAGGTCAAACCGATGTCTGAGCTGGCCGCGCCGCCGCGCAAGGCCAGCAGCAATCCGGCTTCTGCCGCCAAGGCGGAAGAAATGAAAAATACCGTTTGCGTGACACGCCGCACATGGATGCCCAGCAGCGATGCCGACACGCTGGATTCGGCCAGGGCCCTGATTTGTCGGCCCATGCCCGTGCGGTGCAGCAGCAATTGCAAGCCTATCATCAGCACAATCGTGATGCCCAAAATCAAGAACTGCAGGTTGAGCACTTGCACTCCCAGCAAAGAGGTTCTGCCCGTCAACCAACCCTCTGGCGGCGTGATGGGCACAGGCTCTGTTCCCCACCATTTGTGCACCAAGTCGGCCATGACCAAGCCCAAGGCCATGGACGCCAGGGCCGCAGTGATCTTGGCATCCGCCGTTTGAAACCGTCTGAACGCCAGAAACTCGGTCAACACACCGATCAAACCGCCCACCAGGAAGGCCATGGCAAACGCCCAGGGCATCGGCAAGTGAGCCATGGACAAGAGTCCGACAAACCCGCCAAACATGAAAACCTCGGGGTGGGCAAAGTTCAATTTGTCCAGCACGCCGATCACCAGCGAAAAACCGATGGCCACCAAGGCGTACATGGCGCCGCTGACGATGCCGTTGATGATTTGTCCTGCCAACATGGCTAGCTCCTTGGCTTGAAAATGAGGGTGCGCAGTGCGCTCGCCTGCGGTTTGAAAAATGTGCTCACGAAGACTGAACCTCGCGCACGAATTTCAAAGAGGACGCTGCAAACTCTGTGGCTTGCTCCATTTGTGGCAAGTGCCCACAGTTCGGATAAACCACCAATTGGGATTGCGGTATCCGTTGGGCAAACGCGTGCCCATAGGCCACCGGCATGATCTTGTCCTGATCGCCCCAAGCCAGTTGCACGGGGCATTGAATGCGGTGCAACCACTTGTGCAGCATGGGGTCGTGCAGTCGGGGCTCAAAGGCCAGCAGTTTCACGGTGCGACGGTTTTTTTGCGCCGTGGCCGGCTCAAGCGGGTGGCTCAGCGCGAAGGCCACCATCTTCTCGTCCACGAAGGTGTTGCGCACGGCCGTGGCGGGGTCCCACTCGAAAGTATCGCCAGGCGGGGTGCCCTCCAAACGGATGCCCGCGCAGCCGATCAAGACCATGGAAGAAAACCGCTGCGGCTCTCGGATGGCCATTTCCATGGCCAGCCAACCGCCAATGGAACTGCCAATCACATGCACCTTGGACAAACCCAGCTGGTTGAGAAAGTCGCTGTAAAAATAGGCAAGGTCGTGGATGTTTTCCAGCCAGTTCGGTGCGTCAGACTCACCAAAGCCGGGATGCTCAGGCACCCAAACATCGAAATGAGGGGTGAAGCTTTCCAGGAATGCCGGCACCTTGGCTGCACCATTGGCACCATGCAAATAAAGCAAGGTCGGCCCGGAGCCAGCGCGGCGCACACGCACCTTGCAATCGTTGACGGTGATCCATTTTTCTTCAAACATGGGCAAATCCTGTGGGTCTTAAAAATTCATGACAAGGCATTTGAAACAGCGAGCTTGCGCGCTATATTTCGGGCACCCGATGGGAGTCTGTTCCAATCAGCAAGCTCCAACATGCGAACCCACCCATGACCAAAACCAAAAAAAGCCAAGCGCAAATGCAGGACATGCCGGGTCATCTTTTTCGCCGCTTGCACCAAATTGCCGTGGCCAAATTCACCCTGGAAACCGATGCCCACAAGATCACGCCCGTGCAATGGGCCAGTCTGCACGCCACCCGTGAAAAGCCGGGCCTTGACCAAAGCACCTTGGCCCGGGACATTGCTTTGGACACATCCACCGTTGCGGGCGTGATCGATCGCTTGGAAGCCCGTGGTCTGATCGAGCGCAGATCCTCTGCCGAGGACCGGCGTGTGCGTATTCTTTTCCTGACTGCCGAAGGTGAAGCCTTGTTGGCGTCGGTCACACCTGTTGTGGCCGACATGCAAGACTGGTTGCTTGCACCTTTGTCGAAAGAAGATCAGTTGCATTTCATTCAATCCATGCAAAAGCTGGTCTCAAGAGCGTGACGCGATTGGCCGCAACGCAAAGCCGCAGCGCGGACGGCTGAACGGTGTGGGGCCCGATCAGACGCCAAAGTCATCGAAGCCCTGAGCGGTTGGATGTCATTCATGCAGACCTTTGAGATGGGCTCCAAAGATGGGGCCGGATGGTGCTCTGAACATGTACGCATACGCAACTTAACCATGCGTACAACAAGCAACTTCACTATACACAGTGACGAGAAAAATAGGCACCTATCGTTTCCCCTAGCGCAGTGAGATGTAGTCGTAATCTTCGACCTTCAATTGCGCCGTCAAGTTCCAATATTCCAGCAAGTTGAAGGGCCATGTCTGAGATGCACGTCCGGTGCTGTTTTTGTACCAACTGTTGGTTTTGACCACGCCCCAGGCCTTGGTGAGGTTGCCTGCATCGACCACATCGTTGTATTGCTTGAAGGGCTCGAGTTTGCAATCCATCGCCGCTTGTTTGCTTTGCAGCAAGTGACCTATCGCCCGCATGGCGTATTCCACCGCGCACTCGGCCGAGAAAATGGCACTGCCATTGACGACCACACCGGTGTTGGGGCCACCCGTCATGAAGAGGTTGGGAAAGCCGGGGATGGTGATCCCGATGTAGGCCCGGCAGTCGCCTTGCCACCATTGGTGCAAGTCCTTGCCCTCACGGCCGATCACTTTCATGGGGTACAAATAGTCAGAAGACTTGAAGCCGGTGGCGTAGATGATCACGTCTGCCTCGTACAAACGGCCGTCTTGGGTGCGGATGCCCGTGTCTTGGATGCACTCAATCGGCTCTGTGACCAGCGCGACATGGTCTTGCTTGAGGGCGGCTGCCCAAATGCCGTTGTCACGCAGCATCCGCTTGCCTCCGGGGGCGTAATTTGGCACCACTTTGCCCAACAAATCGGGCCGGTCACCGAATTGGGTTTGCAGGTGGGCCATGCACTCCTGGCGCAAGGTCTCATTGGCGCGTCCCACAGACACCGGGTGTACCCAGTCGGACTCCACTTCCACCAGGGGCAAGCGCCCCTCACTGGCAATCCAGAACTGCCAAAACCTGAACCATCGTCCGTAGAACGGCACATGCTGGAGCAGCCAAGTCATGCCGGGACGGATGTCGTGGTGGTATGTGGGCGTGGGCAGCATCCAGGGCGGGCTGCGCTGAAAGACCGCCAACTGCGCGACCTGGTCCACGATCGCGGGGACGATTTGGTAGGCACTGGCGCCCGTGCCGACCACAGCCACGCGCTTGCCTTGGAGGTCTAAACCTTGGGGCCACATCGCAGAGTGAACGGTCTGCCCTTGGAAGGATTCACGGCCTGCAATTTGGGGGAAGCTGGGTCGGTTCAACTGCCCCACCGCGGTGATGATGGCGTTGAAGCGCTGCGTGCTGTGTTGACCTGCGGCATTTTTCAGCGTGATGCACCACAGGGCTTGTGCCTCTTCGTACACCATGGAAACCACCTCGGTTTCAAAATGGATGAAGGGCCGGATCTGCGCGGCATCGGCCACGCTCGAGAGGTATTTTTGAATCTCGGGTTGACGGGAAAACTGTTGTGGCCAGTCTTGTTTTTGTGCAAACGACAAACTGTAAGCAAAGTTGGGCGTGTCGAGCCGGCAGCCCGGGTAAGCGTTTTCCCACCAGACACCCCCGACCTCGCTGTTTTTTTCGAAGATCACAAAATCCAGCCCGGACTGCTGAAGTCGGTGGGCCGCCGCGATGCCCGAGACACCTGCGCCAATCACCGCCACCCGAAAAACCGTGTCAGGGGCCACTTGTGATTTGTGCCACTCAGGTGCGCCGGTGTCTTTGGGTATGCCCAATTCGTGCCGCAAGATGGGCAAGTAGCTCTCATTGGCGTCCTTGATCATGAAGCGCATGATCCGGTCCAGGGCTGGTGTTGTGGGTATGTCTGCTGCAGGGCAACCGGCATCTCGGTAGGCCCTGAGTTTTTGCAGGGCCAGCGCGCGAGCTTTGCTTTGAGCGGCCTCGCCCATGCCGCCTTGCGGCGAGATGGTGGAGCTCATGGGCGGTGTGGGCGGCCTCAAATCCTCGCTCAGCAGATCGTCATCTCCGGTGAGCATGGCCAAGGCGCACAAAAGGGCAGGCAAGTCGGCTTGGCTGAGCGCCTGTTCAATCTCCGCATCAGAAGCCGTGATCGGTTCAACCCGGTCAAACTCAGACAGCGTTTGGGGCGAGACAAGGCCTGACGGCATGGTTGATGGACTCATGTGTTCTCCGGATTTTCAATTGGTCATTGGCCGATGTCGCCAAGACGGCGTCGGACTGTGCCAATGATCGGCATTCCCACTATTCGTACGCATACAAACATTCAGAATGAGTGTAATCAAGGCGGTGTCTGTTGACAACGGCTTGTTGCCTATCGTTTTCCCTAGGGTCTCTGTCGCCTGTTGCCATCCTTCAATATCAGCGGACCCCTATGCACCGATCTGGCAGGGATCAGAAGGGGCCAAGTCACCAGGACACTCCGATTGCCAACGCCCAGTGCGTGCATTGCAACCGCCTCTTAATCAAGCGATAATGCCCAGCGTTAAGCCCTGACAATGAAAAGGAACCCATCATGACCCCGATACAACTCGATCTCAGCAAACTGTTTGGTTTTAAAATCGTCTTCTCCGAAAATGGCCTCAAGGTCAAACAGGCTGCTATCGGCGCTAAACTTGGTTCAAAAGTTGGCTCGAAAGTTGGCGTGAAGCCTGGTTCTAAGACTTTTCGCAATTCAAGCGACTCGGCGGTGAGCGTCGGTGCCCAGATGGCCGATCAGGCCGGCGGCAAAGCTTAATTTGGACCGATTCGATTTTTTCCCAAATGGTTCCCAAGCCCGTGCGTTGAACCGGCGCATGAGGCTTTCCCTGGCGGACAGTCTCCAACACGTTTCAGATCAGTCCGCCGGTCATCTGCCTTTCGATTTCTCTGCCTTGGCGCCACTGATTTTGAGCATTCGGTCTGGCGAGCGCTACCCGTGTTCTACATTTGCCATCTACGCCGAGATTGTTCTGGCCATTTGCAATGGCGAGCACAACCGGGCGGCCCTCCTGCTGGAGGAAATCGCGCTGGAGAAACCGCTGGCCCAAGCTTGGCGGGTGTTGGCAATCGATGATCCGGTCCATGAAAAAAACATGAACCGTTACCTGTTGTCCATGAACAACGAATCTGACACTGATTTTTTCATGGGCTCACCATCGGCCGATCTGGCCGACCGGTTTGGCCAGCGCGTGAGGGCCGGCTACAGTTTGTTGGCGAACGAAATTCCTGAACTTGCCGCGGAGTTTGATGAGCTTGTCAGCGACGTGATCATGGTGGTGGGTGACGACAAGGCCAAATACCAGTTTGACGGCGGATCCAGCTACTTTCTGTGGGGAGGGCTGTTCCTGAACGCCACCTCCCATGAGACCGAGGTCGCCATGGCAGAGGTCATGGCCCACGAGAGCGCGCATATCTTGCTGTATGCCTGTGCAGCAGACGAAGCATTGGTCAAAAATCCTGACGAAGACTTGTTTCCTTCACCTCTTCGCACCGACCTGCGTCCGATGGACGGCATTTACCACGCCACCTTTGTCTCGGCACGCATGCATTGGGCGATGGCTCAGCTGATCAGCAGCGGGCGGCTAAGTGATTCTGCGGTGGTCGCTGCCGAAGCGGCTCGCCTGGAAGACTCGAAGAACTTCTGGGCCGGTCACGAATTGGTGGCACGCCACGGGCAGTTGACACGAACAGGGGCTGAGGTCATGCAGGGGGCACTCAGTTACATGGAATCTGTGCGCTGAACAACTGTGCTTTCGCCCGGCGCTGCGTGGGCCAGCAGCAGCTTTTGCATCGCTTTCATCCATTCAGGCACAGCCTGGCGGTCTGAGTGTGCTTCGGCTTGAAGATCTGCAGACACAGGAAGGCCATGAACCCGATCGATGCGGCGCACCGGTAAACCCGTTGCCAGCAGCTCGTCGGTTTGGATCACCATGATCAGAGCCTCGACTTGAGGATCCAACAGCAGGGCCATGCATCGCCCATAAAGACCGAGCGAAGCAACAGCGCTCTGCTCGCCGCCGTCTGACACGGTTTCCAGGTGGTTGGTGAGCCAGCAGCGGATGCCTCGCGAGGCGTAGTCGTCGCGAATGAGCAAGCCTTCGGCCATGGCAGATTCGCCGCCCATCACGGCCTCAACAGGGATGTAGCCACCACCGGGAAGCCATTCATCCAGCAAAGGTCCGATCCTGGCGCCGTCCTGTCGATCGGTCAGCAAGGGTGAAAAATTCACCTCATTGATGATGGCGCCGTTCTCATGCCACGGGCGCGTGATGTCGACTGAAATCATGTCGATCCCCGCCACCGCAAGACCGAAGATGCGGGCTGACTTGAGGGCAAGGGCCGCATTGTCAGGATGGAGCGTGTCGGTCACGATCTCCACAACACCACCCCAATCGCTGGTCTGAATCGGCCGCAATGGCAGCATCGCGCCTTCGGGGGCAATGCTGTCTGGTGAGAAGCCTGCTGCGGCCAGGCAAGCCAGGGCCATTTCGTCAAGCGGAAAGGGTTTGAGCCGGGACCAAGGTGGCTTGGCTTGTTCCGTGGCGTTGGCAAGATCAACCAAGGCCCGCACGGTCTGGCGTCCGTCACCCTTGACCGACTTGGGCAAGCGCTTGGCTGCGACGCACACCTTGCCTTGGGCCACCAAGACCCGGTGGCATACACCAGGCACTTGCCGCTCGACCAGCACTGAAGCCGATAGCGCCGCAGCCTTCTTGAACGCCTCGACCAGTTGTTGGTCACTGTGGATGTCAACCGTCACGCCCTCGCCGCGGTCGCGGTCCAGCGGCTTGATCACGACCGGCCATCCCAGCTGGTGTGCGCTGGCCAAGGCTGCTTCTTCGGTGCTCGCCGTCATGTGGGTTGGTGCTGGCAGGCCCGCTTGACGGGCCAGGTTGGCTGACCGCCATTTGTTGTGGGTTATTCGGGCGCCGATGGCGGAATCGAATTGAATGGCGCCGCGGTCAATGCGCAGCTGTCTGGCGCCTTGGCCCAGCAGATAGGTTCCCCGGCCCAGATGGCGAAACTCGATGTTTTTTCGCCAAGCTGCCAGCATGACCGGGATTGTCGATTCGCCCCCATAGATCTGCGGATTAACTCTTTCAACGAACTGTTTGTTCAAGTTTGTAAGAAGGCTCTCGGCGTTTGCCGGTGTGTAGGCCCGCCCGCTGAGCCAGCGGATGGCCTTCGCTGCATACTGGTAGGCAAGGGCGTAGTGCTCATCCTGAACATAATCGATGCGAGGCAAGGCGAGTTCTAAATGCCAAGCGGATGAACCGATTCCCTGACTTCGCATGGCCAGAATTTGTCCGACATCGAACACAGGAACCCGCACCACTTGCAGCAAGGCTGCACCCAATTGCATGATTCGCCAAGCAAGACCGGCAACTTCCGCCTCACGTGCCGTACTGGCCAGAAAGTCGGGCAAGGGCCGTGGCACCAAATTGATGGCAAAAGCATTTTCCAGCCAGTTGTCAATGGTGCTGATGGGAACCGCGGGGGGGCATTCCAGAGCCAACGAAATTTTGAGCGATGGTTGGCTGAGGCCCTGTCGGTACCCGGACCGAGGTGGGAGTTGAGTGTCTTGCATGGATTTGACATCTCTTGAAGTCTGGCGGAAGCGGTGTCTGAGACTCAACATACAGAGTCTTGGCCAGTGATGGCATCCCTTGAAAGCTCTTGGGGTTTCACATCACCGCCTTCGTCGGTTAGTTTCTTCGCAAAAACAGTTTCTGCGAAAAATCCTGTTGCCAAGACCCTAAGCTAACCGCGCAGGGCTTGCTGTCACTTACCAAGCCTCTGCTGAAGTAACAAAAGTGGTAAAAAAGCCAAAGTTTACATGCAACTCACTAAAATCGGAATCAAAAAACTTAGCCGAGCCGGACGGCACACCGACGATCAGACCAAAGGGCTCCACCTTTGGGTCAAGGTGACCGGACAAAAGTACTGGATCTTTCGATACACCTACCAAGGTATGCGTTTGGGGCTGAGCTTAGGTGCCTGCCCTGAAGTGGGCCTGCGGCAGGCGCGGGAACGGGCTATCGACCAACGCCGACACAGGCATTTCGACAACCTCCTGCTTACTGGCATAACCCAGAGCGGGTAAAAACCGTCGGTACTGGTCATTGATCCACACCACACTGCCTGAGTGGTCCACAAGCAGCATGCCCTCGCTGGCATGGGCAATTACGTCAAACAGCGACTTGGCCGCCAAATTCAGGATGCTCCCTGCATCCTTGGGCAAACCGGTCAGGTCAGAAGATGAAGTCAATGGCATCCCTTGATCTTACCGATGCCTGTCGGCCACGGCTCAGCAAACCCCATCACGGCTTAGCCGATGATCGCGCGCAGCGCTTGCGCCTCTGCCTCTGACGGGCAAACCACCACCAAAGCGCAGACGTCAAGGTTCAACAACAAGCCCTGAACCCGGCTTTTCAGGCTCTTGGTCACCATGGTGAAGGCCTGTCCTTGCCCATCCCAAGTTTGATTTTCATTGGTCAAATAGGCGGCCATACCACGCTCGCGCCAGGATGTCCATTGCGCCCTCGCTTGTTCCCAAGCTTCCTCCCCGCCCACGCAGAGTTGGATCGGTATCCTGCCTTTGTCCTTCAGAATCAGCGAAAGATAGTCAGGAATGTTCTTGCGCGAAATTTCACCGCCACCCAACAAAGGCGCATAGTTGATCTCGTTGATCACCGCGCCATTGGCATGCCAGGGTTGTGTCATGTCTGGGCTCATGAAGTCCACACCCGCTACTTCCAGTCCAAACAGGCGTGTGGCTCGGATGGCTGCGGCAACATTGTCGGGGTGGATGGTGTGGGTCACTTCCTCGTCCACACCGCCCCAGGCGGTGGTTTCCATGCGCCGAAGCGCGACAAACTGTCCAGCAGCTGGTATGCCTTCAGGCGCCCACCCTTGACGCAGAAGCTGGCCCAGTGCAATCGCATCCAATGGCTGAATGCCTGAGCTCAACCAAGGAGCCCGTTGCTGCTGACGCTCGCATTCGGCGCTCACCAAATCCGAGATGCTCGAGCAGCCATCGCCATAGACGCCCATTGGCAGTCGTTTGACAGCATAAAGCAGCGCGCCTGCCACAATGAATAGTCGGTGACACACGCCTGGCACTTGGCGCTCAACCAACACCGTGTGCGTCGGTGATTTTTCAAAGGCCTGGTGAAAAGCGTCCTCAAAACTATCCTGGTTCACGTCCACGACCACGCCCTCCCCGCGTTCGAGGTCGATGGGTTTGACCACTACCGGGTAGCCCAATCGTTGGGCGATCTCCTGAGCATGCGCAAGAGACGTGCTTCGCCCATGGACTGGCGCGGGTAGGCCTGCCTCGCGAAGCAGTTTTGCGGTCAGGAACTTGTCCCTCGCCATGCCCATGCCGATGGTGCTGTCGCCGTCGGTGGTGCTGCGGTCAATGCGTCGCGCATGGCGACCCCATCCCAACTGGTAGATGCCCCCGAACAAAGGGCGGTAAGGGATGGACAGGTGGTGCGCGACCTGGAGCAATTCAAAAGTGGACTTGCCCCTGGACCGGTTGAACGACAGCAATGTCAAAGGGCCGCGCTCAATCAACTGAAAAAAATACGCCCGATCGCCCATTCGATGGATGTCCGCCGTGCAGGCCCATTCCGCCAACTTGAAGGCCTGCCTTAACAGTTCGGTCATGGTCTTGGTCGGCAACCAAATCGGATCAGGGACGGCGCAAATGGCACGCCAGCGTGGGCGTTTGTCGGCATCTGGGCTGCAATTGAGAACGCGAATTGGATCAAAGACCGGAATGCGCGCCGTCTGCATCAAGCGCAGGGTCAATGCCAAGACCTGTTTCAGCCAACCGTGGGCGTCCACAAGGTCTGGCACAAAGTCTTGGCTGTCCGACTCGGTCTGCCAGTCATCACGGCCGAGCATCCGGGTCCAAGAAGCGAGTTGAACCGAAGCACTGGTTTCCTTGGGGATGAAAGAAATGGCCACGGAATGGTCCGCATGGGCTGGTGTCAAAGGATCTGATTTCGCAATGGTTGTTGACAAGATTTTGACGAGCGCTTCTTTGTCCGGCTTGCCTTGTGGGTTCCGAGGAATTTCATTAACCAACATCAGCCGCCTGGGCTGCTTGACACCCAAAGCGTCGGCCACAAAGCGCTGCAACTGTTCCTGCGTTGTCATGGCTTGTGGTTGAAGCACCACCACCGCGCATGGAATGTCTTGGTGAATGGCATGCGACAAGGGCATGGCCACCACATCGGCCACATCGGGGTGCGATAACAGGCATTGTTCGATCTCAATGGGAAAAATATTGATCCCGTTGAAAATCATCATATTGTCTGAGCGACCACAGAATATGAGTTCTCCGCTGAGCAGTGCACGTGCCAGGTCACCGGTTCGAAACCAACCTGCAGCGTCCTTGGCCATCGAGGGTGCCTGGGGACCCATGTAAGCGGCACTGAGCGCCCGACTGCGCACTTCCAAGAAGCCCACAGCGCCGTGCGGCGTCATGGCCCCATCCGCTTGAACCAGTCGCACTTCGACACCCGGAGCAGGCCAGCCAATGGAGTGGCGCACAGTGGGCAAATCCGCGGCGCTGGTGAGGGTTGCGTACCAACATTCGTTGGTGCCATACACCACCGCCAAATGGGGGGTCAGCACCTCGCGGATGCGCTGGCGAAGACCCTCGCTGACCACCGATCCGGCCACCGTCAGAAGTCGAAGTTGGAGCCAAGGCAATTGACGGGGCATGAAAGCAATCAGCGCCTCTGCCTGGATCACTGCGCAGCTCATGACAGTCACCTGTTGCTCAAGTGCCCACGCCATTGACTGTGGCATCGAACCTTCAATCAACATACAGACACCGCCGCTGTAGAGAGCGGCAAGCAAGCGGTGCATAGCCGATGCATATTCCAAGTGCACCCAACCCAAGGATCGATCGTCTTGACTCAGTTGCAATGCTGCGATTGTGATGCTCAGGCGCGCTTGCATTTGGGCATGGCTGACAGCGATCAATTTACGCTGACCTGTCGAACCGCTCCCACCGATCACCATGAAGAGTGCATCACCTTGGGGTTCGGGCTCAGTGTCTTTAGCCAGTGGCTGAGTATCCTGCTCAAACTGAAGTGCATCCATGGCGTGCGTTGTCACGCAGGGTTGTAGGGACAGCAGTGGATCTGGCAGCGAGGCCAAATCGCTCAGACACCACTGGACACCGCAACCTTGGATCCAATCGTGCATGGATGCATGGCTCAAACTGCGTGGAATGCTCACAAAAGCCAAGCCACACCGGGACAGTGCAAGAACGTGCAGGGCCAGTTCAAGCTGGCTGTGCCCATAGAGGGCGACTGTGCCGCGAACCCCCATGCGCTTGTGGGTCGCGATGCGAGCAGCCACGGCTTGGTGAAGATCACGCCAACGCCAACGCACTTCGGGCGTGATCAGCGCCCAACGATCGGGGTCGTGTTCCAGCAAGGCCGCCCACAACGATGCAGGCTTGTCCGTGTCTAGCGCAAAAGCGGTCATCAGACCAGCTTCCGTTGGCATTCAATCAGACTGAAGTCTCCCGCTGTGGGGGTCAATCGCACCATCTGAAGGCCTGCGGCGCTGAACAAAGCGAAGTACTGCTCAAGATTGCGCTCCCGCCCACCCGTCACCAAAAGCATCGCCAAATCCACCATATGGGCTTGGGGACTGAGACCCCGGTTGAGCACCCGCTCAACAATGATCAAGCGGGTCTGGTCCTGCATGGCCTGAGCACATTGGCGCAAGATGGTGACAGCTGCTTCGTCCTCCCAATCGTGCAAGATGCTTTTAAGCAAAAAAACATCCCCGCGCACGGGGATGCCGCGAAAAAAATCGCCGGCCACCTGGCACACGGGAGGATCTTCCTCCATGCGAGCAGGCAACGCTGCCAGCGTGTGTTCCTGCTCAAAAAGAACAAGTTGCAGATGGGGCCAGCGGGCATAACAGGCCCGCAAAAGCGTCCCTTGACCGCCGCCAATGTCCACCACGGTATGCGCTGACGCCAAATCCAGGGCCACCATGACATCGGACAGAACCTGGCGAGACTGCTGCACTTGCCATTCATTGAAAAAACGGCCTTGCTCTGGATGACGGCGGCGCCACTCCCAGGGCGGACAACCGTGAACATCTTGAAATGTGGGCAGGCCTGTTCGAACCGCCTGGTGCAAAGCTCTCCAAGCCGGCCAATACTGCTCCACACTCAGCATGATGGCGCTGTACAGGCTGTTGGGGTGATCCGGGTCCAGTCTCTGGCCCCTTTCGGTAACGAGATAGCCACCGTCACCAGTGGGGGCAATGAGACCGATATCGAGAGCAGCTCTCAACAGGCGCTCCAGGCTAGGCGCATGCAATTGGCCAACTCGAGCGAGTGCCTCTGTGGTGTGGTGGCCCTTCGAGATGGCGCCAAGAACATGGTGAGAAGCCAGGGCATGCATGACCGCCACACGCTGGTAGGCCTGCAAGTCGGCCATCAGGTCATCCCTTGGCGGGAGAATCCCTGGTGTGGGTTTGGGTTCAGTGCGGGGGGCGTCGATCATGCCTTACAGTTCTTTAGGGCGTTCATTCTCAAAGCACGGCAGACCGCGTATTCAATTGAACAGAATTTTAATGATGAAAAGAAGAGATGTATTGATAAATATGGCAATAGTGCCTTTGGCTTGTCAATCTGCAGACGACTCGTGGCTTCGCCCTCAGTTCGCGCCACGGCAAACGGTTCGTTTGATCGTGCCCAATGCACCGGGTGGCGCGATGGACATCCTTGCCCGCGCGCTGTGCATGCAGTTGTCAACACTTTGGCAGCCACAAGCCGTGGTCCCTGATTACAAACCCGGGGCCGGAACACTGCTCGGTACCGAAGTTTTGGCGCGCTCGCGCCCCGACGGTCATGTCATGGGCGTCGTGGCGACGCCTTTGGTGATTCAACCCGCCCTGAAATCCTTGCGTTTTCATCCCGAAAAAGACCTGACGCCTCTGGCGCGCATGGGGACCTCTGATCTGCTGCTTTCTTGCTCCCCATCCTTGCCGACTGAACCGCTGAATAAGTTGCTGGAACGTGTCCGTTCCCGCCCTGGGCATTACACCTGTGCAACGGCCGGTGTGGGCAGTGCCATGCACATGACTTTGGAGATGCTGCAGCAACGTGCAGGGCTTGAACTGCGGCATGTGCCCTTCAACGGAGCTGGGCCAGCGTTTGTGGAAGTCGCTGCGGGTCGCGTGGATTTCCTCATTGAGCCGGTTTTTTCCTGTTTGCCCCACATTGCCCAGAACCGTTTACGCCCCCTCGCCAGCACAGGGCGACAACGGCACACCCTCTTGAACCAAGTTCCCTGTCTGAATGAGTCCATTCGCGACCTGGTTGTGCAAAGTTTCTTTGGACTGGCTGCCCCAGCAGGAATGTCACCTGCCTTGGTGCTAGCGCTCCAAGAAGACCTGTGGAACGTAATGAATTCCAGTGCTTGGCGTGAACGGTTGCAATCTCAGGGCATAGAACATGCGCCCATGAGGGCTTCTGCGTTTGCAGACTATCTGTCCGAGCAGTTGAATTTTTGGAACCAGTTGGCAAATGAACGGGGACTTCGTAGTTCTGAATAGCACCACTTTGCAGCACCACCAATGGCCTTCAAGAAGCTTCTTTCCAAGATGGGCAGGCGCTGCATCAGAAAAGACCTACCCAGCGGTATGTTCCCGGTGCGATGCCATTGCGCGGCGCACACATGATGTGCTCGCTGATGTGGATTGCAGCCTCTGAAATTTTGAACACCGTGTTGTCGGTCATAGCGGTCATGAAGCCGCCTTGGGCTGGCTTCAGCTGATCGTCGAGGTCGCACAACTTGCCGTCCGGATAGGGCTGTGGCTTCTAGGCATCGGGCATCCAGTTGCCCCACAGGCGGATATCCACCGCCGACCAGACCACCGACAACCAAGTTCAGGAGATTGCCGCCAGGGGCTTTGCCGTGAACGGCCAGCGCATCGTTACCCAAACCGTTTCGGGTTCGGTGGCAGACATGGAGCGCAAAGGATTCTTGGCCTTGCTGAACAAGCTGGAGTTCGGCGATGTATTGGTCGTTACAAAGCTAGACCGTTTGGGGCGCAACCCAATGGAAGTGAGGTCAATTGGGCCAGATAAACGAAAGACACCATTTTCACCAGTGCCCATTAAGGTTTTGTTGTCATGGGCGGATTCACCCCACATCCCAAGCATTCATTTGGGTTTCAGGGGTTTTGCAGGGCTGACTTTTCATACCGTCATTTTTTATCTATTTATACAAACGGAGTTTTCTGAAAATGTGGCTTACACAAAATTCCGGACCCCCGTCTAAAGCCTCGAATCTCAGTTCTGGGGAACGTCACATAACGTTGCACTTAAGGTTCCCAATAGGACTGAAAGGTTTTTTCATCAATCCAGCCGCAGGCATACAACTCTCTAATCGCCTTGTAGTCAGTTTCTTGATAAAAAGACAGTAAATTATTTACCGCCAAAGGTGACAAGTATGAACTTAATGATTGATTATTTTCTCTTATTTTTTCAATTTTTGCTCCTGATGGAATATTTAAAATAATAGATAGCCTCTCCATATCAGCATTTATTGTCTCAACTTTACCTACAAATAAAATGTTTTTATTATGGTTTTTTATAAATTCACCGTTTGTCAAATACCAGCCTATACCCTTACTTATGTGCTCTAAAGGGTAATTCATAAGCCGGAAAGCCTTAGCTCTGATGCTCTGATCAATATGAGAGAGTGACTCTGCTAAATTATTGGCTGTTTGAAAATAAGTAACTAGTTCTTCATATTCTGATTCAAAACTATGGCCGTGCATCATCTTATGCCGAATGCGAGCTGGAGCCAGGCTATTTTCAATTGTCAGCTTGTTTATATCTAGCCCTGAAGTGTTAAAACTTATCAAGGCTGCTGAGAAATTGTAGGCTGAAACAAATCTGCGCAATGGGTTTCTTATCCATATAATATACTGATGCTCGGGATTAAATTCAGGCTTTGTGAGATGAAGGTATTGTAATTTTATGCCCTGATCTTTAAATGCCATTAACAACGAAGTGCCGCCACATTTTCCAATATGAATAAAACGCAAATTGGGAAAGATATCTCTTACTTGGTAAATTGTATTGGCAATGTTTATGAACGAAAGATTTGGTTCAAGCAGATAATGCAAACTGCATTGGGGGGTGTAATCATTCTGATTATATCTATATGATAATTTATATACAGGGGATTTCTTTGTGTCAATATGGTTTTTAACCTCTTTTGTCATGCCATTAAGCATTCCACTGCGTTGTAAAAAATGAGGCCCTGCTTCTGATATCTTAGGAACTCGCCCCCATTCATTTGGAAAATTCGAATCAACTTTGCACAAATCACCAAACAAGTAGTGAAACCAAAAATAATGTCCCTCCTTGTCACCTTGGTTCCACCGCTCTAGTGATACCACAGGAGTAGGAGCTCCTATAGTTTTTATGGTCTTAAAATAAATTAATGCGGCCTGGTACCAAGCATCAACAATTAAATTATATTTTTCACCATATAAAAACCAACTGGATATCAATCGGTCGGGTTGACCTTTTGGTGTTGTCTTGTAGCTAAAGGAAAAAAATCCACTTTTAATATAGTTTTCAAGCCAATCATCTAGAGGGATTGTGCAATAAGTTGTTGCATCTACCCACAAGCCACCATATTTTTTTAATAAACATATACGGACAAAATCTGATTTGGCGGCATAGGTTATTGCTTTGTCGGCAAGATTAAAAGCCTTAATATCATCATTAATGTAATCTTCTAGTGAATCATTGTCCAGGCAAATAACTTTCCAGCTCGGGTTTTTTTCGATCCACGAGGCTAAACATTTTCTTACCAAAAAAGGGGCCTTATCAAAACCTTGTAGCCAGAGAATGAATATATGTTTTTGCATTTTATTTTCGAGCGGGAATCCTCCCCTTTTGCAGGGGTCTCAGAAGTAGAAACGTTATGCAGCCATGGCCAGTCGCTGCTTTGGTGTAAATTCGCCCAGGCCATATTGGCTCTGTCATGATTGTAAGACCACATCCATTGGGTAGCAAAGTCTTGAACCTTTGCCAAGTCATGCCAACAGTACTGTGACAACCACTCGTACCGTACCGTCATGTTGAACCACTCAACATAAGCATTTTGCTGTGGGTTACCCGGTTGGATGTATTCCAACCCAATGCCCCATTCAGACACCCAGTTTTGAAGCGCTGCACTGATGTATTCCGGGCCGTTGTCACATCGAATGACTTGCGGCTTTCCGCACCACGAGATGATCTCCTTGAGCTCCCGAATCACCCGCTCTGAAGGCAACGAGAAGTCGACCTCCATCCCAATAGCTTCGCGCTTGAAGTCGTCAATGACCTTGAATAAGCGAAACGTTCTGCCGTCTTCGAGCTGGTCGTGCATGAAGTCCATCGACCACACTTGGTTGATGCCCCCTGGCACCGTCAGCGCCTCAGGTTTCTCGCGCACCAGCCGCTTGCGGGGTTTGATCCGCAAATTGAGCTCCAGATCCTTGTCGATGCGGGACACGCGTTTGTGATTCCATCTGAAGCCTTTTATGTTGCGCAAATACAGGAAAAACAGGCCAAAGCCCCAACTGCGGTCCTTTTCTGTCAGCCGCATCAGCCAACTGGCCACCTCGGCGTTGTCGGCATCGAGCTTGCGCTCGTAGCGGTAGCACGACTGGCTGATGCCAAACGCCTGGCACGCCACTCGAATGCATATGCCGCGCTGTGTCATTGCTTTTTGGGCCATCTCCCGCCTGCGAGATGGCCTCATCACTTTGTTTCAAGCGCCTCCGCCACGATTTCAAGCTTGAGCTTATCCTCAAGGTACAGCTTCTTGAGCCGCCGGTTCTCGTCTTCCAGCTCTTTCATGCGCGACCTCATCGACACGTCCATGCCGCCGTATTTGGCTGTCGGTGAATTTTGACTTACTTATATAGAACCTCTCCCGTTGGAAAAAATTCTACTTCTCAGCCCTTTGGTTCTAGGGGATGATTACCGACTCTGTGAAGATAGGCTGTACTGGGTTACGGGGTCAAGACCATTCAGGTTGACGAATTGACTCAATCGATTGGTGATAAATTGATTGTTGTTTTCCCTTATAAATGGAGCACCCAATGAGCACTTTGAAAACATGCCTAAAGACTGGCCTTCTTAGCAGTTTGATTTTGACTTTCACGTTGAACTGCTTCGCCAGTGATGCTGAGCGAATCACACAGTTAGAAAAAGAAGTTCAGGAACTCAAACTTCGGTTGTCAAGACTAGAAAGTCCCCAAAGCAGTACTAGCCAGCAACAGAGGACTATCGTCTCTGGTGAGGGTTGGAAATCATTAGTGAACTGGCGATCGTTGAAAAAGGTATGAGTTATGACCAAGTACGGTCAATCCTTGGTGAGCCAATAAGAATAAATGGCGGTAATTTCACTCGTTGGTATTACTCGAATCAAAGTTCTGTCGATTTCTATAAAGACATACTTGATAGCTGGTCCGAGCCGAGGTGAATCCAACACCAGCAGTGAACATGAAAGTTGCTTGGTTACACCAAGTTCCAGCAACAACACATACAGGAGTGGGTTGCCCTAGAAATTGGTGTTTCCCAGCGACATTGTCCAGAGATGTCGTGGTTAGAGGGGTGAAGTTCAGCACATTAGTGTGACTTGGAGTGTGACTCGCTCAAGGTGCAAAAGAAAAAACCCTAAGTAAATCAATCACTTAGGGTTAAGTTCTGGCGGAAGCGGTGAGATTCGAACTCACGGACCCTTTCGAGTCGCCGGTTTTCAAGACCGGTGCAATCGACCACTCTGCCACGCTTCCTTGGGGCTTGATTCTAACGGCTTCAATCAGGCGGTTTGATGGAAGATCGGCAAAAGAGCGAGATGGGGATCAAGCGCAAACCAACATGCCTCGCTTTTCGATGAAAGCCACGACCTCGGCCAGTCCGTCCAGTGTTTTCAGGTTGGTCATCACCCAGGGGCGTGTCTCGGGGTTGGGGCGCATGCGGTGGGTGTCGTCACGCATGACTTGCAAATCTGCGCCCACATGCGGGGCCAGGTCGGTTTTGTTGATGACGAACAAATCGCTTTTGGTGATGCCGGGGCCGCCTTTGCGCGGGATCTTTTCACCTGCGGCCACGTCGATCACGTAGATGGTGAGGTCTGAGAGTTCGGGGCTGAAGGTCGCGGCCAGGTTGTCGCCACCGCTCTCGATGAAGACCACGTCGGCGTTCGGAAACTTCTCCAGCATGCGGTCGATCGCTTCGAGGTTGATGGACGCGTCTTCGCGGATGGCGGTGTGCGGGCAGCCGCCCGTTTCCACACCCATGATGCGCTCGGCAGCCAGCGCACCGCTCACCGTCAGCAAGCGCTGGTCTTCTTTGGTGTAAATGTCGTTGGTGATGGCGATCAGGTCCCAGCGCTCGCGCATGTTTTTGCACAGCATCTCGAGCAGTGTGGTTTTGCCGGAACCCACAGGCCCGCCAATGCCCACGCGCAGGGGCGGCAGTTTTTTGGTGCGGTGGGGGATGTGGTGGAGTGCAGACGAAGTGTTCATGAACGGAAGATGCGTGAGTATTGGGTTTCGTGGCGAGACGACAAGATGGCCAACATGGGGCTGAAGGCCTGGCGGTCTTCATCGTTCAGGTGCAAGGCGGTTTGCACCGCTTGCGGAATTTCGCGGGCCAGGCGGGCCAGCATGCGCTGCCCAGCGCTTTGGCCCAGGGGCACGGCCTTGAGCGCGGCTTGGGTCATGTTTTCGGCCCAGCCAAAGGCAACCGCTTGCAGGGCTTGGTCCAGCGGGGCTTGCGCCAAAGACAAAGCCAGCGCCATGGCCAGCGGGTAAGTGGGGGGCAGTTGGGCGCAGCATTGCAGTTGCGCGTCACTGGCCTGCTGCAGGTTGCGCAGCCAGTCGAGCAAGGATCGGCCCATTTGCTCGGCTTGCAAACGCATTTCGGCGGTTTCACGGGTGGCCATCACCCAATCGTTCAGCGCTTGCAGGCGCTGGGTGTCCATGAGCTGCCAAGCGGGTATGGCTTGCGCCATCACAGCCATGTCCCCGCGTGACTGCGTCAGGTGCAACTGGTCCACCACCCAGCCTGTAGCGCTGGCTTCGTTGTGCACCAGGCCTTGTTCGATGGCGGCTTCGAGGCCTTCGGAATACGAGAAGCCGCCGATTGGCAGCGCAGGCGATGCGAGCCAGATCAGTTGCAGCAGGCCAGACGGCGCGGTCTTAGTGCCCATGTCCGCAGCCGGGGCCGTGCACATGCGGTTCAGCAGGGGCGGCACGGACGGGGATGGCGATGCGCTTGCCAGCGGGTGGCTTGGCTGCAGGTGCCGCGTGTTCGTGCTGGCAATCGGGCCCGTGCACATGGGGCTCGGCGTGGGCTGTGTGAGCATGACCCATATGACCATGTTCGTGGCCATGTTCGTGACTGTGCCCATGATCACGCCCATGCCCGTGTGAGGACGCGCCGTGGTCGCCATAAGCCCCGTTTTCGGGTTCGAAAGGTTCAGACACCGCCACCACCGTCATGTGCATGGCGCGCAGCATGTCGGCCAGCACATGGTCGGGCTCGATCTTCAAGTGGTCGGGTTGCAGCTCGATCGGCACATGGCGGTTGCCCAAATGGTAGGCGGCGCGGGTCAGGTCAAAGGGCGAGCCGTGTTGTGTGCAAGCGGTGATGCGCAGCACCGCTTGCGGCGCGGCTTCGACACGGATGAGCGAACCGTCTTCGGCCACCAGCACATCGCCGCCGCGCACCACAGCGCCACGGGGCAAGAACACCCCCAAGGCACGGCCTGCGCTGTCGGTGGCGTCAAAGCGGCTTTTTTGGCGGGTGTCCCAGTCGAGCGTCAGGGTACTGGCGCGTTGGATCAGCACACGGGCCAGGCCGCGGCCTTGGGGCATGAGTTTGGAGCAGTGGAGCATCAGAACAAAAAGTAGCGTTGGGTCATGGGCAGCTCGGTGGCGGGTTCGCACACCAGCAACTGCCCGTCGGCACGCACCGCATAGGTTTGTGCATCGACTTCCATGTGGGGCAGGTAGGCATTGTGGACCATGTGCTGCTTGCGCACGCCCCGGATGTTGTGCGCCACGGACAAAGGTTTTTGCAAGCCGAAACGCTCACCAATGCCCGCTTTCAATCCTGCGTTGGAAACGAAGGTCAGAGCACTGCGCGTGAGCGCGCCGCCAAAGCTGCCGAACATGGGGCGGTAGTGCACCGGCTGCGGCGTGGGGATGGACGCATTCGGGTCGCCCATGGCCGCCAGCGCGATGAAGCCGCCCTTGAGCACCAGCGATGGCTTGACGCCAAAGAAGGCGGGTTTCCAGATCACCAAATCGGCCCACTTGCCCACTTCGATGCTGCCCACATCGTGGCTGATGCCGTGCGCAATCGCGGGGTTGATGGTGTATTTGGCGATGTAGCGCTTGACGCGGGCGTTGTCGTGGCGGTCGGTGTCGCCGGGCAGGCTGCCGCGCTGCTGCTTCATCTTGTGCGCCGTCTGCCAGGTGCGGATGATGACCTCGCCCACCCGCCCCATGGCCTGGCTGTCGCTGCTCATCATGCTGATCGCGCCCAGGTCGTGCAGGATGTCTTCGGCCGCAATGGTTTCTTTGCGGATGCGGCTTTCGGCAAAGGCCAGGTCCTCGGCGATGCTGGCATCCAGGTGGTGGCAAACCATCAGCATGTCCACATGCTCATCGAGCGTGTTGTGGGTGAAGGGCATGGTCGGGTTGGTCGAACTGGGTAAAAAGTTCGCCTGGCCCACCACCTTCAGGATGTCGGGCGCGTGACCGCCCCCCGCGCCCTCGGTGTGAAAGGCGCACAGGCCGCGTCCTTTTGTGGCTTCAATGGTGTTTTCTACATAGCCCGATTCATTGAGCGTGTCCGAATGCAGGGCGACCTGAATGTCGGCCTCGTCGGCCACGTCCAGGCAATTGCGGATCGCCGATGGGGTGCTGCCCCAGTCTTCGTGCAGCTTCAGTCCGATCACGCCCGCGTTGATTTGTTCGTGCAAGGCGGCAGGCAAGCTGGCGTTGCCCTTGCCAAAAAAGCCTAGGTTCATCGGGAAGGAATCGGCCGCTTGCAGCATGCGCTCAATGTTGAAGGGGCCAGGTGTGCAGGTGGTGGCAAAGGTGCCGGTGGCGGGGCCCGTGCCGCCGCCCATCATGGTGGTCACGCCGCTGGTCAGCGCCTCGTCGATTTGCTGGGGGCAGATGAAGTGGATGTGGCAGTCGATGCCGCCTGCGGTCACGATCAGGCCCTCACAGCTGATGATCTCGGTGCCGGGGCCGATGACGATGTCCACACCCGCTTGTGTGTCGGGGTTGCCTGCTTTGCCGATGGCCGCGATGCGGTTGCCCTTGAGGCCGATGTCGGCCTTGACGATGCCCCAGTGGTCGATGATGAGGGCGTTGGTCAGCACGCAATCCATTGCACCCTCGGCATTGGTGCGCTGTGATTGCGCCATGCCATCACGAATGGTTTTGCCGCCACCGAACTTGACCTCTTCACCATAACTGCCTGCTTGCAATGTGAAGTCTTTCTCCACCTCGATCACCAAGGCGGTGTCGGCCAGGCGCACGCGGTCGCCGACGGTGGGGCCAAAGGTTTCGGCATAAGCGCGTTTGTCGATGTGGACCATGTCAGCTGCCTTGTGTTGTTTGCGCGTCGAGTGCGCCGTGGGTCAAGCCCCGAAAGCCGAACACCACACGGTCGCCCGCGTAATCCACCAGCTCCACCGTGCGTTGCTGACCAGGCTCAAAGCGCACAGCCATGCCCGAAGCGATGTTCAGGCGCATGCCTTGTGCGACAGCGCGGTCAAAGCGCAAGCCCGCGTTGGTCTCGGCAAAGTGGTAGTGCGATCCCACTTGGATGGGGCGATCGCTGGCGTTTTGCACCACCAACGTGCAGGTGCGGCGGCCCACGTTCAGGGCGTGTTGGCCGGGGTCGATCAAAAATTCACCGGGGATCATGCGGGGCTCACTTTTTACCAAAGTAAAAAGCCACAGCGATCAAAGCCGCTGCGACCACAAAACCCAGGGTATCGGTGGCATGCCAGTGGGCGCTGATGCCCAAACCATGGCCATCGTGAGCGAAGGCGGCAGTACCGATCGCGGACATCAACATGCAAGTGACTTTTTTCATGAGGTTCTCCTGGGCTTGGTCAGACAATAGGTTGGTGCACGGTCACCAATTTGGTGCCATCGGGAAAGGTGGCTTCGACCTGGATGTCGGGGATCATGTCAGCGATGCCCTCCATAACGTCGGCACGCGTCAAGATGGCGCGGCCTTCGCTCATCAGCTGCGCCACCGTCTTCCCATCCCGTGCGCCTTCCATCACCGCAGCGCTGATCAGGGCGATGGCTTCGGGGTAGTTGAGTTTCAGGCCTCTGGCCTTGCGGCGTTCAGCCAAAAGGCCTGCTGTGAAGATCAGCAGCTTGTCTTTTTCGCGGGGGGTCAGTTCCATCTTGGTGCGCTCTGCTTGAGTTGGTGCAATGAATGAGGTCAATGTAGCAAAGAGCGTGCCCTTTTATAGAGGGCGTCTGATTTTCTAGGGCAATCCCATGCCAATTTGCGGTGTTTCAGGGTTCTCCCTGAAGTTGGCACGGCGTTTGCAATGGGTGATTCAGCGTTGCAAGTCTCCGCGTGTTTGTTTGAACAACCTACTTTCCTGATTGGAGTGATCTCATGTTGAATCGTCGTGGCCATCTCAAAGCCCTAGCCACCGCAGCCGCTATCGCTGCTGGCAGTTTGACCTTTGCAAGCCAAGCGCAAGCGCAAGCGGGCAACACCATCAAAGTGGGCGTGCTGCACAGCTTGTCCGGCACCATGGCGATTTCCGAAACGGTGCTCAAAGACACCGTGCTCATGGCGATCGACGAGATCAATGCCAAGGGCGGTGTGCTGGGCAAAAAGCTCGAGCCCGTGATCGTGGACCCGGCCTCCAACTGGCCTTTGTTCGCTGAAAAAACCAAGCAACTGCTCGGTCAAGACAAAGTCTCGGTGATCTTTGGTTGCTGGACTTCGGTGTCGCGCAAATCGGTGCTGCCTGTCGTTGAAGAAATGAACGGCTTGCTGTTCTACCCCGTGCAATACGAAGGTGAAGAGCTGTCCAAAAACGTGTTCTACACCGGCGCTGCGCCCAACCAGCAAGCGATTCCTGCGGTGGATTATGTGATGAGCAAAGAAGGCGGCGGTGCCAAGCGCTGGGTCTTGCTGGGCACCGACTATGTGTACCCCCGCACCACCAACAAAATCTTGCGCGCCTACCTGAAAAGCAAGGGCGTCAAGGACAGCGACATTGACGAGAAGTACACCCCGTTTGGTCACAGCGATTACCAAACCATCGTGGCCGACATCAAGAAGTTTTCGGCCGGTGGCAAGACCGCCGTGGTCTCCACCATCAACGGCGACTCCAACGTGCCTTTCTACAAAGAGCTGGGCAATGCGGGCCTGAAGGCCAAAGACGTGCCTGTGGTGGCTTTCTCGGTGGGTGAAGAAGAACTGCGCGGCGTGGACACCAAGCCTTTGGTCGGTCACTTGGCCGCATGGAACTATTTCATGTCCATCAAGAACCCCGCCAACGACGAGTTCACCAAAAAGTGGGCGGCTTATGCCAAGGCCAAAAACATCGCCGGCCACAAAGACAAGCCTTTGACCAACGACCCGATGGAAGCCACTTACATCGGCATCAACATGTGGAAGCAAGCGGTGGAAAAAGCCAAGTCCACCGACACCGACAAAGTGATCGCCGCCATGGCGGGCCAAACCTTCAAGGCGCCCAGCGGCATCACCAGCAAGATGGATGAGAAAAACCACCACCTGCACAAGTCGGTGTTCATTGGCGAGATCAAGGCCGACGGCCAGTTCAACGTGGTCTGGAAAACACCAGGCCCCGTCAAAGCCAAGCCTTGGAGCCCTTACATCCCGGGCAACGACGTCAAGCCTGACGAGCCCGTCAAGAAGTGATGGTTTGAAAGTGTGAATGGCTGTCGGAGCTGAAGCGCCGACCTACAGGGTGAGCTTGTAGTCGGCAGCTTTAGCCCCGACATGGACGGCGGCCAGAGGCCAGACCCGGAAATGAGCAAGATGAAACGATGGATGTTGAACGCGGCGTGGATGGCCAGCGCCGTGTGGGGCCTGTCGGCCGCGCAAGCCCTGACGATGGACGAAGCCAGAAGGATGGCTGTGGGCGAGAGCGATACCCGTGCAGAGGCCATCTCCAAAGCGGTGGCCCAAGGCAGCGAAAAAACCGCCGCCTATCTGCAAGCACTGGCCGATGACGTGGTCAAGATGGCGGGCGATCAGGTGGTCGTGGTGCGCGACGGGCAAGGCCTGGACCCTGTCACCGGACAAGCGGTTGCTGTGCCGCCCGACGCCGAAGAGGTGATGCTGAACAACCGCCTGCGTGGCGAGATTGACACAGCCTTGGCGGCCTTGAAGTTGTTCAGCCCCGATGTGAAGCTGCGCAGGCAAGCGGCCTTGGCGCTGCTCAAAGAACCCGATGCCAGCCGCGCGCCCTTGCTCGACAAGGCCTTGGCGGCTGAAAAAGACCCCACGGTGCAAAGCTTGGTGCGCCAAGCCCGCGCAGCGGCCATGCTGAGCAGCGAGGCTGCAAACGACCGATTGCTGGCCGCCCGCGGGTTGGCGGACAGCAAGCAACCCGAAACCCTGCTGCTGCTGAACCAGCAACTGAGCCAAGAGCAAGACCCCGCGGTCCAAAAACAAATCCAATCCGCTTTGACCCAAGTGCAGGACAGCCTGCGCTGGGGCGAGCGTTTGGGGGCCATGTTCACTGGGCTCAGCCTGGGATCGATCTTGCTGTTGGTGGCGCTGGGCCTGGCCATCACCTATGGCCTGATGGGCGTCATCAACATGGCGCATGGCGAGTTGATGATGATTGGCGCCTATGCCACCTATGTGGTGCAGGCGCTGTTTCGCGAGCATTTGCCGGGTGTGTTTGACGTCTACCTTTTTGTTGCGATGCCGGTGGCATTCCTCACCGCCGCCTTGGTGGGCGCGGTGATGGAGCGCGCGGTGCTGCAGCATTTGTATGGCCGCCCGCTTGAGACCCTGCTGGCCACCTGGGGCATCAGCCTGGTGCTGATGCAAGGCGTGCGCAGCCTGTTTGGCGCGCAAAACGTGGGCGTGGAAAACCCTTCCTGGATGAGCGGCTCGCTGCAGCTGCTGCCCAATTTGCAGCTGCCCTGGAACCGGGTGCTGATCATCGTGTTTGCGCTGGCGGTGCTGGTTGGGGTGGCGCTGTTGATTGGCAAAACCCGGCTGGGCTTGTTCGTGCGCGGCGTCACGCAAAACCGCCCCATGGCCTCGTGCATGGGCGTGAACACGGCCCGCATCGACACCTATGCCTTTGCCTTGGGTTCGGGCATTGCGGGTCTGGCGGGTTGTGCGCTCAGCCAGGTCGGCAATGTGGGACCCGATCTGGGCCAAAGCTACATCGTGGACGCGTTCATGGTGGTGGTGCTGGGCGGTGTGGGGCAACTCGCCGGCACGGTGTATGCCGCGCTGGGTCTGGGCCTGGTCAACAAGTTGCTGGAAGGCTGGACGGGCGCGGTGCTCGCCAAAATTGCCGTGCTGGTGTTCATCATCATCTTCATCCAAAAGCGGCCGCAGGGCATCTTCGCGATGAAGGGGCGCAGCGCTGAAGCGTGAAGAGAACCATGAACATGAAAAAATTGGAACTCCCCACCCCCGCCCCTTTGATGGGCCGCCAAGCTTGGTCGGCGTTTTTGCTGGCGCTGATCGTGGTCGGCGTGCTGGCCCCGGTGTTCAACTTGTGGGTGCCCGAGAGCAGTGCCTTCCATTTGAGCGACTACGCCATTGCCTTGATTGGCAAGATCATGTGCTACGCCATCTGCGCGCTGGCCATGGACTTGATCTGGGGCTTCACCGGCATCTTGTCGCTGGGCCATGGTTTGTTCTTCGCTTTGGGTGGTTATGTCATGGGCATGTACCTCATGCGCCAGATTGGCCAAGACGGCAACTACAAAAGCGATTTGCCCGACTTCATGGTGTTTCTGGATTGGAAAGAGTTGCCCTGGCACTGGATGCTGTCGGACAGCTTTGGGGCGACGCTGGCGCTGGTGGTGCTAGTGCCGGGTGTGATCGCGTTTGTGTTTGGCTACTTTGCCTTTCGCTCGCGCATCAAGGGCGTGTATTTTTCCATCATCACCCAGGCCCTGACCTATGCGGCCATGCTCTTGTTTTTCCGCAACGAAACCGGGCTGGGGGGCAACAACGGCTTTACCGATTTCAAGCGCATCCTCGACTTGCCCATTGCCACCCCAGGCATGCGCATGGTGCTGTTTGTCATCACCGGCGTGACCTTGTTGGGCTTTTATCTGTTCTCGCGCTGGCTGGTGGGCAGCAAGTACGGCCGCGTGTTGATGGCGATTCGCGATGCCGAAACGCGGGTCATGTTTTCGGGCTATTCGCCGCTGCCCTACAAGCTGAGCATTTGGGTCATTTCGGCGGTGATGTGCGGTATTGCCGGGGCTTTGTACGTGCCGCAAGTGGGCATCATCAACCCCGGCGAGATGAGCGCGGCCAACTCGATCGAGATCGCGGTGTGGGCGGCGGTGGGCGGGCGCGGTACCTTGATCGGCCCCATCGTGGGGGCGTTTTTGGTGAACGGTGTCAAGAGCTGGCTGACGGTGAGTGCGCCTGAATTTTGGCTGTACTTTTTGGGCGCCCTGTTCATTGGCGTGACCCTTTACATGCCGCAGGGCGTGGTGGGTTTGGTGCGCAAAGTTTGGCTAAAACGCGAGACCGCGCCGACGCCATCTGAACCTGTGTCGGATGCCCAGGCCCAAAAAGGCGGTGCCGCATGACGCCCGATCTGCTGCAAAAAGGTGCTGAACGTGTGGCCCGCGTGGCCCAACAACGCATTGAATCCACAGAATCCGGTGGCCGAACTGCGGGCTATGGCCGCGTGGTACATGACGCCAGCCAGGTCGATGTGACGCATGGCCGCATCCTGTATCTGGAAGACGTGAGCGTCAGCTTTGACGGCTTCAAAGCCATCAACAAGCTGTCGCTCGACATCGCGCCCGGTGAGCTGCGCTGCATCATCGGCCCCAATGGCGCGGGCAAGACCACGATGATGGACATCATCACCGGCAAGACCCGCCCCGACGAAGGCCGCGTGTTCTTTGGCAGCACCATCGACCTGCTGCGCTACAACGAACCCGCCATTGCCCAGTTGGGCATTGGCCGCAAGTTCCAAAAGCCCACTGTGTTTGAACACCTGAGCGTGTTTGAAAACCTCGAACTGGCCCTCAAAACGCCCAAGGGCGTGAAGGCCTCGATGTTCTTCAAGCTCGATTCGCGCCAAAGCGACCGCCTGGCCGAAGTGCTGCACACCATCCACCTGGCAGACAGCGTGCGGGTGCAGGCGGGCACGCTCAGCCATGGCCAAAAGCAGTGGCTGGAGATCGGCATGCTGCTCATGCAAGACCCCCAGTTGCTGCTGCTCGATGAACCAGTGGCGGGCATGACCGACTTTGAGACCGAGCGCACGGCAGAACTTTTCTTGTCACTCAAAGGCAAGCACTCGCTGATGGTGGTGGAACACGACATGGGCTTCATCCGCACCATCTCGGACATCGTCACCGTGCTGTGCGATGGCGCGGTGTTGGCCCAAGGCACGCTCGATCAGGTGCAGGCCGACGAGCGGGTGATTGAAGTTTATTTGGGGCGCTGAAGATGCTTGAAGTCCAAAACATCCACCAGTATTACGGCGGCTCGCACATCCTGCGCGATGTGAGCCTGAATGCGCAACTGGGGCAGGTCACGGTGCTGCTGGGCCGCAATGGCGTGGGCAAAACCACCTTGCTCAAATCGCTCATGGGTTTGGTGCCGATCAAAAGCGGAAGCTTGACGCTGCAGGGGCAGAACCTGACCAACGCCAAGCCTTATGAGCGCGCCACAGCAGGCATTGGCTATGTGCCGCAAGGCCGTGAAATCTTTGCCCGTCTCACGGTCGAAGACAACCTGCGCATGGGCTTGGCCACTCAGCCCGGCGGTACACCCATACCGCCCGAATTGTTCGACTTGTTTCCAGTGCTCAAACTCATGCTGCACCGCCGAGGCGGTGACTTGTCAGGCGGGCAACAACAGCAACTGGCCATTGCCCGCGCTTTGGCCGCCAAGCCGCGCCTGCTGATCCTGGACGAGCCCACCGAGGGCATTCAGCCCAGCATCATCAAGGACATCGGTCGCGTGATCCGCCAGCTGGCCGACGTGGGCCTGCAAGACCAGCGCATGGCGGTGCTGCTGTGCGAGCAGTACTACGACTTTGCCGAAGCACTGGCCGATCAGTATGTGGTGATGGAGCGTGGTGAAGTGATCGCACGCGGGCCGGGCAGTGAGATGGAGCAGAAGAAGATTCAGCAGTTGGTGGCGATTTGAGGCGACTCTGAAGCCATGTTGCTGCCAAAAATGGGCGTGGTCGGGCGGATGACTGGTGTGCAGCGAAAGCCAATGTTCTGGCCAACCTAAAAAAACTGAAGGTTTGCCCAACAGCCGTCATCTGGGCGTTTGTCTACTGTCTTGAGGGAATGCGACAAGACCATCACAATGGATTGCAGTTTTCTGGGCCCTGCGCCATGAACGCCAGCATTTTTTCGGCGAAGTCCTGCGGGTATTCAAAGTAGGGCAGCGCGCCGGAGTCGAATATGGTGAATTGCCAATTGGCGTGTGTGGCAAAGCGCGCTTTGCCCCGGTAGTCGACAAAATCACCTCGCACGCCGTGGCTCATCCAGACCGGCAGGCGCAATTGGTCATAGATCGTGGTGATGTCGGCGCTGAACATTTGCGCTGACAAAAAGCACAGGGGTGCGTGCTCTGCGCCGTGTTCTTGCGTGGTCTTCAGGGCATCGTCGAACATCGTTTCATCAATCGAGCCAGAACCCCAAGTCTTCTTCAGAAAATATCGAATCACACCCGGTCGGGTGAGGGCTTTGAACAATGAGCGTCCCCAACCGGGACCTTTCAACACCGCCAATAACCAGTCCTGTCCGTAGGTTGTGCCCGCAGGTGCCAGTCGCAGCCGCAAGCCGCTCAAACCGGTAGGACTGACCAGCGACAGGGTTCGAAACAGCGCCGGCTGTTCAACCGCCGCGCGCGCCAGAAACTCACACGACAGGGATGCAGCCAAGGCGTCTATGGCCTGTTCTGGGTGTTTCGTGCGGATGTAAGCAGCCAAGTCCAAGATCGCGTCGGTCATGAGGCGCGGCGTGTACAGGCGGTCAGTGCGCTCGGAGTTCCCGAAACCGGGCAAGTCAATGGCATACACCGTTCGGTGCTGGCCCATGCGCTCAAAAACCGTCCTGACTTCGGCCGCGCTGGCAGAAGCGTTCACGGTATGCACCAGCAGCAGGGGCCTGCCTTGTCCTGCGACATACGCGCTCAGGCCCCCGGTCTTGCTGGGAATGGCGTGGAGGAGGCCGTTAAGTACTTGCATGGCTTGAAAACGTCCCAGTTTTTAATTGGCCAATGGGTTTAATTCGAGACACGTGTCCCTCAGGGATTGGCTGTCGGCTGATCGTAATGCACTTGAACTACGGGCCGAGAACCCACGCAGTCCCCATGGCTTCCAGCGGCAGCGTCAGACTGCGTGGTGAAAAGTACTTTCAGACTCAGGGGAATGCCAATGTCCGCTCTCAACCTGCAGCGGACATTGATTGCCGAGCGTTCTCAAAACTCAAAGATGCCATAACCGAGGCACTGCCCCCGGCAATGCCCACATCTCATGCCGCCACGCGGCCCACACCTGCCGCAGCAACTGCATGGCGGGTTCGGTGACGGGCGACAGCGCGCGCAGCACGATGACCTGTGTGTGCGGTGAGGTGGCCCCTGCCGTCAAACGCAAAGGGGAGGCTTCCAGCAAGTCGCGGGCACAGCCCAGAGCCCGTTCGATGCGTTCAGCGGCCATGGCGCTGCCCGCCGCAAACACCAGCGTGGCCATGCAGCGCTGGCCAGCCAGGCCCAGCGGGCTGTCCATCAGGCGGGTGTCTTGAGCGTTCAGGGTGCCGCGCTCCAGCCATACACCAGGGATCTCCAAGTGTTGGCGAAAAGTGCCTTGCACATAGGGCAGGTCGGCTGCAGGCAGGCCCAAAGCGGTGATGTCCCAGCTCATCATTTCAGCGCCGGGGGCCAGGTCAAACACGGCGCGGTTGAGCGCGTCGCATTGGTTGTAGGCAATGGCTTCCAAGGGCAGCCATTCCAAACGCGCGCCAGATTCAACCCGTGCATGCACTTGCTGCGTGGCCAGGCCTGCTTCAGACCGGTAAAAACGCGTGGCACCGGGCGTGGTGACCAAGCCATGCGCCCCAGAGCCCACGGTGACCTGCATGTCGAGGGTGTCGCCCCCCACCAGGCCACTGGGTGGGTGCACCAGCACGTTGTGGCAGACCGCATCGCCTTCGGGGTAGAGGCTTTGCAAGATGCGCAGCGGCCCTTGGTGCAGGTAGCGGGCGGCGCTGCGTTCGGACTCCAGCGTGTAGTCGAGCTGCAGGCTGGCGTGCCAGGTCATGCAGGCCTGGCCTTATTCGCCTTGAGAGCCGCGATGGGCCCAGCCGGTGGTGCGCTTTTCGATGGCGCTGAAGAGTTCGTACATGGCCATGGCCATCGCACCCACCACCACCAAGCCAGAAAACGCCAAGCCCATTTGCATGGCCGAACCGGCAGAGATCAGAAGGTAGCCAATGCCTTCGTTCGAGGCCGTCATCTCGGACACCGTGGTGCCCACAAAGGCCAAGGTGATCGCGACTTTGAGCGAGCCGTAAAAGTAAGGCATGGAGCGGGGCAGGCCCACTTTGACCAACACGTCCCAGCGCTTGGCACCCAGCACGCGCAGCACGTCTTCCAATTCAGGCTCCAGCGTCGCCAAACCGGTGGCGATGTTCACCATGATGGGGAAGAAGCTGATCAGGAAGGCCGTCAAGATGGCGGGGCCGATGCCGATGCCGAACCAGACCACCAGGATCGGCACAAAGGCTGCTTTGGGCAGCGCGTTGAAGGCGGTCATGAGCGGGTACACGGCGGCATAGGCCAGGCGTGAGCTGCCGATGATGAAGCCGAGCAACACGCCCACCACGATGGCGATGCCAAAGCCGACCATGGTCACCCAAAAGGTGCGCCAGGCGTGGCCCGCGATCACGTCGCGGTATTCGATGGTTTGCTGCGCAATGCGCGAAGGGCTGGGGAAAACGAATTCCGACACGTTGAACGCGCGGCACAGAACTTCCCAAAGCAGGATGGTCAGCACCAGCAAGATCCAGGGGGACCAGGCTTCGAGGGATTTATTTTTCATCAGGTGCTCCCGCTTATTGGTTGATCGCCGCACCGGTCTTGCGCATGGCACCGATGTGGCCGCGCAGCTCGTGCACGATGTTGGTGAATTCGGGCGTGTAGGTGATCTCCAGGTCGCGCGGGCGTGGCAGGTCGATCTCGCGCTTGACCACAAAGCGGCCGGGGCTCTTGCTCATCACGTAGACCGTGTCGGCCAAAAACACCGATTCGCGCAGGTCGTGTGTGACCAAAATGACGTTGAACTTTTGCTCGGTCCACAGGTCGCGCAAGATGCACCAGAGCTCTTCACGGGTGAAAGCGTCGAGCGCGCCGAAGGGCTCGTCGAGCAGCAGCATCTTGGGCTCATGGATCAAGGCGCGGCAAATGCTGGCGCGTTGCTGCATGCCGCCCGACAGTTGCCACGGGAACTTGTCTTCGTAACCACCCAGGCCCACAGTATTCAGCAGTTTGCGGGCACGTTCGGCGTACTCTTGTCTTTTTTGCTTGAAGTTGGAACGGTAGGGTTCCACGATTTCGAGCGGCAGCAGCACGTTGTCGAGCGTGGTGCGCCAGGGCAACAAGGAAGAAGCTTGGAAGGCCATGCCACTGATTTTGAGCGGACCCGTGACCGGCTGGCCGTCGACCAGGATGTGGCCTTTGCTGGGCATCTTCAGGCCCGTGGTCAGCTTCATGAAGGTGGACTTGCCGCAGCCAGAGGGCCCGACGATGGCGATGAACTCGCCTTGCTTGACTTGCAGGTTGATGTCTTCGACAGCGAAGTGGTTTTGCGCCAGCAACTCGTCGTTGTAGGCCAGCCAGACATTCTGGAAATCAACGAATGATTCTTGGGTCATGGTGAAAGCTTAAAAATGGTGTTCGATAGTGTATACACGCTGCGGCCTGTAAAAGCCCACCGACCTGTGCAGGGCGCGGTGGGCCCGGAACTCCGGGGCGGCATGCCCCGGAGCTGGCGCTGGTTTACTTCTTGCCTTTGGGCAGGATGTCCAGCTCTTTGGCCGTGGGCAAAAACGAGCCGTTCCAGATGTCTTCGGACTTGACACGGGTCTTGGTGTTGAACGCGTCGGACACTTGGGATGCCATCAGCGTCATGCGGGGGGCGCTGATTTGGCCAAAGCCTTCGGCGCGGGCCGAGGGGCTGTTGATCACGGTGTCAATGGCCAGTTGCAGGCGGCGGGTTTCGAGCGCCACGTTGATGATGCCGTCGCGCGCCTTGACCGATTCAATGGCTTTGGCCGGGTCGGCCATCACGTCCTTGGCACCCTTGGTGAAGGCAGCCAAGAAAGCTTTCACGGCCGCAGGGTTTTCTTTCAGGATCTTGGGCGAGGCGATGATCGCGTTGCCGTAGAGCTTGACGCCAAAGTCGGGGTATTGCATGACCACCACGTCTTCTGCTTTCACGCCACGCGCTTCGATGTTCAGCAGCGAGGTGAAGGTGAAGCCGGTGATGGCGTCCACATCACCACGCACCAGCATGGTTTCGCGCAAAGGTGGGTCCATCGCGGTCCAGGCCACGTTGCCGATGTCGTTGGCCTTCTGGAAGATGGGGAATGCACGGCGGCCTGCGTCAAACACGGGTGCGCCCAGTTTTTTGCCAGCCAAGTCAGCCGGGGTCTTGATGCCGGACTTCTTCAAGGCCATCACCGAGGCGGGGGTGTTGTTGTAGACCATCATGATGGCGACAGGCTTGTTGGGGGCGTCGGGGTTGTTGGCGTGGAATTCCATCAGGGCGGCCAAGTCGGCAAAGCCCAGGTCGTAAGTGCCCGAAGCCACGCGGGTGACCGCACCACCGGAGCCGTTGCCCGAGTCCACCGTCACGTCCAATTTAGCGTCTTTGAAATAGCCCTTGGCAGCAGGCTGCAAAAAGAAAGCAGAGGGGCCCTCAAAGCGCCAATCGAGCTGAAACTTGATCGGGGTGGTTTGGGCTTGTGCCAGTCCAAAAGTGGCGACTGCCGCCAAGGCGGCGGTCGCTTTGAGTAAGAAACGTTTTTTCATGTGGGCTCCAGGGTCAAATCGATGTGGTGTCTTGTTAAGCAAAATAGATGCCCATTATCGAACAGGGTTTGGGCAGCGGGTCTCAGGGGCATCCCCTATAAAACCCCATCTTGGTGAACACTCCGGGTGCGAAGCGCACCAAAGTGGGGTGGAGCTTCATGCCAGCAAATCCAGCAAGGTGCGCGCCACCACTTGGGTGGCCCGGCGCAGGTCTTCCAGCTGAACGTGTTCGTCTGAGCGCTTGGCGTTGGATTCGCGCACGGTGCGGGGGCCTGCGCCGTAGATCACGCCGGGGATACCGCGTTCCACGTACAGGCGCACGTCGGTGTACAGCGGTGTGCCCACGGCGGGGATGGCTTCACCGAAGATCTGGCCGCCGTGTTTCTGAATCGCGTCCACCAGTGGCTTGTTGCCGGGCAGGGGTTTCATGGCGTTGGCCAGCAGCATGCGGCGCACATCCACTTTCAGCACATGGCCACCGCGTGGCGGCTTGAAGCTGGCGGCCGCGTCGGCAATGGTTTGGCGGATGCTGGCTTCGACTTCGGCAGGGTTCTCTTCGGGGATCATTCGGCGGTCGAGCTTGAAGCTGACTTTGCCGGGCACCACGTTGGTGTTGGTGCCGCCCGAGATCAAGCCCACATTCAAATAGGGGTGGCTGATGCCTTCCACCTTGGACGTGACCTTGAGGTATTGCGTGTTGAGGGCGTGCAGGGCGTTCAGGATGTGCACCGCGCCTTGCAGCGCATCGGTGCCGCTGTCGGGGATGGCGGCGTGCGCCATCTCGCCTTGCACCGTGACTTCCATTTGCAGGCAGCCGTTGTGCGCGGTGACCACTTGGTAGCTGAACCCAGCCGCGATCATCAGATCGGGTTGGGTCAGGCCTTGGGCCAGCAGCCAGCCGGGGCCTATTTCACCGCCAAACTCTTCGTCGTAGGTGAAGTGCAGCTCCACGCCACCCTTCAATGGGGCATTGAGCGATTCGAGTGCGCGCGTGGCAAAGGTGAAGGTGGAGAAGTCGCACTTGCTCACGGCGGTGGCGCGGCCGTACATGGCGCCATTGTGGATTTCGCCGCCGTAGGGCGGGTGTGTCCAGCCTTCGCCGGGCGGCACCACGTCGCCGTGCGCGTTCAGGGCAATGGTTTTGCCTTCGCCGTACTTTCTGCGCACGATCAGGTTGGTGACGGATTCGAGGCCATAGGCTTTCACCTCGGCCTTGGGCACGGTGTGCTTTTCGGCCACAAAGCCCATGGGCGCCAACAGCTCGGCGGTGCGCTCGGCGTGTGGCGCGTTGTTGCCGGGGGGGGTGTCGGTGGGCACCTGCACCAGCGCTTGCAAGAACTTCACTTGCTCGTCAAAGTGCGCATCGATCCAGGCGTCGAGTTGTTGGTATTGGTTTTCGGTAGCGCTCATGACTGCTCTCCGCCGGGCCGCCCCAAGGAGAGCAGGGCCCCCTCGGGGGGCAGTGAGTACACGAAGTGACGAACGTGGGGCTTCATGATTTTTCCTGAGAGAGTTGGTTCAAAACATGGGTGAAGGCGTCGACACACAGTTGCATGTCGTCGCTGGTGGTCGATTCGCGTGGGTTGTGGCTGATGCCCCCGTTTTCGCCGCGCACAAACAGCATGGCTTGGGGCATGACTTCGTGCAGCTTCATGGCGTCGTGGCCTGCGCCGCTGGGCAGTTTGAACAGCGGCACGCCCAAGGCGGTCACGGCGCGCTCCCAACGCGATTGCCATTCGGGGGCGCTGGGCGCGGCGGCGGCGCTCATGGTCAGCTCGGCTTTGACGCGCACGCCACGGCGCTCGGCAATTTGGTTGAGTTGGCTCATCACGTCGGCCACCAGCGCGTCGCGCTGGGCATCGGTGGGGGCGCGCATGTCCAGGCTGAACAGGCAGCGGCCTGGCACCACGTTGATCGAGCCGTTGGGCACTTGCAGCTGGCCCACGGTGGCCACGCTGTCGCCGTCTTGGGTGGCGCGTTGCTCCATGTACAGGGCCAGTTCGGCCACGGCGCAGGCCGCGTCGCGGCGGCGGTCCATGGGGGTGGTGCCCGCGTGGCTGGCGGTGCCGATGATCTCGCACAGGTAGCGTACGCTGCCGTTGATCGAGGTGACCACGCCCAGCGGGATGTTCACTTCGTTGAGCACCGGGCCTTGCTCGATGTGCACCTCGACAAAGCCGAGGTACTGCGCCGGGTCGCGCTGGATTTTGGGGATGTCGTCGATGCACAGGCCCGCGTGCTGCATGGCGGCGCGCATGGTGATGCCGTCGGCGTCTTGCTGGTCCAGCCAAGCGGGGTTGAACTGCCCAATGAGTGCACCCGAGCCCAAAAAGGTGGCTTTGTAGCGCTGGCCTTCTTCTTCGGCAAAGGCCACGACTTCGATGCCAAAGGGCAGGCGTTTGCTTTGTTGGTTCAGCTGTTGCACGCAGGCCATGGGCACAAAGATGCCCAAGCGGCCGTCGTACTTGCCGCCGTTGCGCACGGTGTCGTAGTGGCTGCCCGTCATCAGGTATTTGGCACCCGCAGTGGCGGGGTGGTAGCGGCCCACCACGTTGCCCACGGCGTCGGTGTACACCTCGTCAAAACCGCAGTCGCGCATGTTTTGCGTGATGCGCTGGGCGCAGGCGCGGTGGGCGTCGGTCAGGTAGGTGACGGTGAGTTGGCCCATCTCGGCAAAGCCGGGGTCACTGTGCTGGGCCAGTTGCTCCTGCCAGTCCCAAACCCTGTGGCCCAGCGTGGGCTCCACGCCAAATTTGTCGTTCAGGCGGATCTCGACGATGCGGTGGATGTTGCGCAGGCATTCGGCCAGCTCAAAGTCGGGGTGGCTGTTCAGGCGGCGCTCGAAGGCGTCGATGATCTGTTTTTTGCTCAAACCCACGCCACGCGGGCCACGCACGGCCAGGATGAAGGGCCAGCCGAATTTAGCGTTGTAGTCGGCGTTGAGCTTTTGGATCTTGGCGAACTCTTCGGGCGTGCAGTCGGTCAAGCCCGCCTTGGACTGTTCGTGGGTCGATTCGGCCGTCAGCGTTTTGCTGACCATGGCCTTGCCCGCCAGCTCGGGGTGGGCGCGAATCAAGCCCAGCTGCGCGTCGCGCCCGGCGTGCGCCAGCACTTCGCACATGGCCTGCTTGAGGTGTGCCAGCGATGTGAAGGGGCGTTGCGCCAACGCTTGCTCGGCGATCCAAGGGGAATGCTCGTACAGGCCCTCGAGCATCTGCGTGGCATCTGCTTGAGATGCGCAGTTGAGTTGTTCCAGGGTGATGGTCATGCCTGCTCTCCGCCGGGCCGCCCCAAGGAGAGCAGCGCCCCCTCGGGGGGCAGTGGGTATACGAAGTGATGAACGTGGGGGCTCATGGTTCTTCCTTGTAAGGGTGTGTGGCTTTCCAGTGCCGCGCAATGTCGATGCGCCGCGCCACCCAGACTTTGTCGTGCGACTGGATGTGGTCCAAAAAGCGTTGCAGTGCGGTGATGCGGCCAGGCCGCCCCAGCAGGCGGCAGTGCATGCCGATGCTCATCATCTTGGGGGCGTTGTCACCACTGGGGTCACCTTCGGCATACAGCGCGTCAAAGGTGTCCTTCATGTACTGAAAGAACGGGTCGGCGTGCGAATAGCCTTGCGGCAACGCAAATCGCATGTCGTTGCAGTCCAGCGTGTAGGGCACGATGAGTTGGGGTGCGTCGGTGCCGTCGCTTTTGCGCACCTTCATCCAAAACGGCAGGTCGTCGCCGTAGTAGTCGCTGTCGTATTCGAAACCGCCAAAGTCGGCCACCAAGCGGCGCGTGTTGGGGCTGTCGCGCCCGGTGTACCAGCCCAGGCCATGAATATGGCCTTCCACGCCCCGGCGTTCACCGGTCAGCTTTTGAATGATGGCCATCGCCTCGGCCATGTGGGCGCGCTCGGTGGCCTCATCGATGTTTTGGTAATGGATCCACTTGAGGCCGTGGCAGGCGATGTCATAGCCCAACTCTTGGAAGGCGGCGGTCAATTCGGGGTGTTTTTGCAGCGCGGTGGCCACGCCAAACACGGTGAGCGGCAGGCCGCGTTTTTCAAATTCGCGCAGGATGCGCCACACGCCTGCCCGCGAGCCGTATTCGTAAATGCCTTCCATGCTGATGTGCCGCTCGGGGAAGGACGCGGGGTTGAACATCTCGGACAAAAACTGCTCAGAGCCTGCATCCCCGTGCAGCACCGAGTTTTCACCGCCTTCTTCGTAGTTCAAGACAAACTGCACCGCCACGCGCGCGCCGCCGGGCCATTGGGCGTGCGGAACATGGCGGCCGTAGCCCATCAGGTCGCGGGGGTAGGGCAGGGTGCTGTCGTAGGTGCTCATGGTCGTCTTCAAGGGTGGTGCTCGATGGGTTCAAGCCAGAGCCAGGGAAATGTCGTGCGTGGGCACTTTGCGGTCAAAGGTCAAGCTGGCTTCGACGTGCAACAGGTGTTCGTGCATCAGGCGCACGGCCAAGTCAGCGTCCTGTGCTTCGAGCGCGGCCACGATGGCCACGTGTTCGTCGGTCGAGTGCTCGGCCTCGTTGCGCGACTGGTACATCAGCGTGATCAGGGCGCAGCGCGAGATCAACTCGCCCAATACCTGAGCCAGTACGTCGTTGTGCATCAGTTCGGCCATGCGCACATGGAAGTCGCCCAGTAATTCGGTGCGGCCGGTGATGTCGCCCTGCGTGACGGCTTCGCGTTCTTGCTTGATGTGGTCTTTGAGGGCCACGATTTGCGCAGGCGTGACCTGTTGCACAAAAGCGCGGGTCATTTCGGCCTCCAGCATGCGGCGCACGGCAAACACCTGCTGGGCCTCTTCGACCGAAGGGGCGGCCACAAAAGCGCCGCGGGCCGGCTCGAGCTTGATCAACCGGTTTTGCGACAGCTGAAACAAAGCCTGGCGCACCAGCGTGCGTGACACGCCAAAGTGGTCGGCCAGCTTTTGCTCGGCCAGTTTGGAGCCCGGCAAAAGCCGGTGCTCCACGATGGCGCGGGTCAGCGATTCGACGATGTGGTGCGTGGTGGAGGTTTCCATGTCTCGCAATCCCTTGGGGCTGTTGGCCCGGGTGTTTTTGTGTCGGTGGCGCAAATCATAGCCACCAAATGCAAAATTGTATACACTTCGGTCGACTGGTTTGAAGGGCCTTACAAAGCCTTGCCAAACACCCCCTTTTTTTGACCCCATTCAAGACAAGCGAGCACACCATGGGATTGAGCACTCACGTTCTGGACACCATGCACGGCTGCCCGGCTGCAGGCATGCAGGTGGCCTTGTACACCACACAAGGCGATCAGGCCACTTTGGTCAAAAGCTTCACCCTCAACCACGACGGGCGTAACCCCGATGGCATGCTGTACGACCACGCCAGCTTGCGCAAAGGCACTTACCGCTTGGTCTTCAATGTGAGTGACTACTTCAAGGCCAAAGGTGTGGAATTGCCAGAGCCCAACTTTTTGAACCAAGTCAGCCTCGACTTCGGGGTGGCCCACGAAGACCAGCACTACCATGTGCCGCTGCTGGCCAGTCCGTGGAGTTACTCGACCTACCGCGGGTCCTGATCGCCATCGGGGCTGGGGCCGCAGAAAGCACCAGAGCCTGTTGTTTGACCCGCCGGGCGCTCAAGTGAGTTTGACTTTGGACAGGTCAAATGTGGGTTTCGGGGATTTCAGCTTCATGTTTTCGAGGGTGCGCACCAGCAGCCCGGCCACGAAGCCATCGCGGTAGGTCTTGTTATCGGCGGGCACCACGTACCAAGGGGATTCGGGCGTGCTGGTGGCGCTCAGGGCCGCTTCGTAGGCCTGGGTGAATTGGGGCCAGAGCTCGCGGTCTTCAAAATCCGAAGGTTGCAGCTTCCAATGTTTGCGCGGGTCGTCCAGCCGGGCTTGCAAACGTTTCTTTTGTTCGGATTTGGAGATGTGCAAGTAGCACTTCAACACGGTGATACCGGCGTTGTGCAGCAAAGATTCGAAGTGCAAGATGTCTTCGTAACGCTGTTGGCAGGTTTCCTCGTCGATCCAGCCCCGCACACGGGTGACCAGCACATCTTCGTAGTGGCTGCGGTTGAAAATCACGATCTCCCCACGCGCGGGCGCTTTGGCGTGGATGCGCCACAAAAAGTCATGGCGGCTTTCCAATTCGGTGGGCACGCCAAAGGCCTCGGCCCGCACACCCAAGGGGCTGACGTGGGTGAAAACGCTGCGGATCACCCCGTCCTTGCCCGCGGTGTCCATGCCTTGGAACACGACGAGCAAGCCTTTGCTCTTGGCCGCATGCAGGGTGCTTTGCAATTTGTCGAGTTTTTCGCCCATGTCGACCAAGTGGTCTTCTAAATCCCTGTCAGAGGGTTGACCTTTGGCGGGGGGCTCGGTGTCAAATTCAGAAAGCCGGCATTTGCTTTTGGCTGAGACATACCAGGGGGTGTAGTCGATGTTGGGCATGGGCAAGTGTAGGCACATGGCCAGCCCAGAACAATTCGGTGGCGTGGTGGCCTGTTGTTGAGCATGGATCTGGGTCAGCTTCATTTGGGGTGTGCCCCCCATTTTGGGCTTTGCACGCGCGTCTGGTTCGGCTAAGCTGGTGCCATGTTGAGGTCTTTGGTATTTATTTTTTCAATGGCCTTGTCGGCCTGCGGTGGGGGAGATGGCGCGAGTTTTGCTCCGGCAACGCCCCAAACGCATTGCGGCGTGAGTGTTGGCACGCAGCGCATCTCAGGCGTGGTCACATCGGTTCACGACGGCGACACAATCACCATAGCCGGTGAGTCGGTCCGGCTGGCCAGCATTGACGCCCCCGAGCTGGACCAAGCCTATGGTCCATCGTCAGGGGCACATTTGGCCGCAATGGTCTTGGGGCAGCGTGTCACTGTCACGTATGCCCAAAAAGACCTCTACGACCGCGTGGTGGGCACTGTCTTCAAGCCCGATTGCAGCCAGGTCAACCTCAAGCAAGTCGCGTCGGGAGCGGCTTGGTATTACGAAGCCTACAAGTGCGACATTGACATTCGGCAACGCCAAGCCTATGCCGCAGCACACGCATCAGCCCGTGCCGACCAAAAAGGCCTGTGGGCCAGCACCGCTGTGGCCCCTTGGATGCACCGCAACGGGGTGGAGGCCAAAGTGCCCGATTCGTGTCCCAATGGAGATGAGGCGTCAGATTAAGGGGGATCTGACCGCGTTTTACGAGCCCAACACCCAACCCTGTGTGGGAGCTGCGCCCCGCGCGCGAAGGGCGTGGCACAGGCCCAGCAAACCATCGCTTCACCAGCGGTGTTGAGTTCAGAGACAAAGACGGTTGCATGGTTGAAATTCAAACCCCATGGGACCGGATCAACCATGTCACGCTGGTGGCTGTCACCTTGAGGCGTCGGACCTAGCATCATTCTGCCAATAGGAGACAACATGCCCGATTTTTCGACTCTGAGTATCCAGCCCGACCAGGCCAACCCCCGCGTGGCTCGCCTGCTGCTGAACCGGCCGGAGCGCCTGAACGCCATCAACGATGAGATGCCGCGTGAGATCCGCGCGGCAGTGGAGTGGGCGAACGCCGAGCCCTCGGTGCATGTCATCGTGGTCGAGGGTGCGGGCAAAGGTTTTTGCGGTGGCTATGACCTGAGCATTTTCGGCGAAGGTGCCATCGACCACCCCTGTCAGCAAGAGCGCACACCATGGGACCCGATGGTCGATTACGCCTACATGAAGCGCAACACAGAGGACTTCATGAGCCTGTGGCGCAGCGCCAAACCCACCATTGCCAAGGTGCATGGCGCGGCAGTGGCCGGCGGCAGCGACATCGCGCTGTGCTGTGACTTGTTGGTCATGGCCGAGGACGCCCGCATCGGCTACATGCCCACCCGCGTCTGGGGCTGCCCCACCACCGCCATGTGGACCTACCGCCTGGGGCCCGCCCGGGCCAAGCAAATGATGTTCACTGGCAACGTGATCGATGGGCGCACCGCCGCGGCCTGGGGCCTGGCCAACGAAGCAGTGCCGCAGGGCGAACTGGACAGCGCCACCATGGCACTGGCCAGCCGCATCGCCGGTGTACCGTCCAGTCACTTGGCCATGCACAAGCTGGTGGTCAACCAGGTGATGCTGGCCATGGGCTTGGAACAGAGCCAGCAAATGGCCACGGTCTTCGACGGCATCACGCGCCACAACCCCGAAGGCATGTGGTTCCGCCGCCATGCGCAAGACCAGGGCTTCAAGTCGGCCGTTCAGTGGCGCGACAGCGGCCAGCCGATTCCCGAGGGTGACGAAGCCCGTGCGCTGATTCGGGAGATGGATGCGCGGCGCCAGCCCTGAGCGCGTGGTCTGGGCCGCCAAGGGTCCTCCTGTCTCAATGGGTACAGAACCCGGAGGATTCGATGATTCTCCCGATTGTTTGGAAAAATCCCGCTATTCCGGGCTTCGCTTCCTTAGAATGGGGCCATACCGTTTTTTTCTTCCCCAGCACCATGACCCAAGTCACCAACACCGTGCGCTTTGTGCTCGACGGCCAAATCGTCGAAGCCCAAGGCAAGCGCCGCACCACCACTGTTCTGGATTACCTGCGCGAGCAGTTGCACCGCACCGGCACCAAGGAGGGCTGCGCCGAAGGCGATTGCGGCGCTTGTGTGGTCATGGTGGGCGAACTCAACGCAGCCGGTACCGGTGTGGACTACGTGGCCACCAACGCTTGCATCCAGTTGCTGCCTTCGCTCGATGGCAAATCGGTCAAGACCATCGAGAGCCTGATAAAGCCCGATGGCACCATGCACCCCGTGCAAGAAGAGATGGTCAAGTGCCACGGCTCGCAGTGCGGTTTTTGCACCCCGGGCATCGTCATGAGTTTGGTGAACCTGGTGCAAACCAATGCCTCGCCCGTGCGCCAAGACATCACCGACGCCCTGAGCGGCAACTTGTGCCGTTGCACAGGTTACGTGCCCATCATTGATGCCGCCGCCAAGGCCTGCGAGAAAAAAACAGCGTTGAAGTTGGACGACAGCGCCGACTTGCCATTGCTCAAAGAAATCCGGCGTTCCAGTGTGCCCACCTTGAGCTTGGACGGCGAGATCATCGTGCAGCCTGTGGTGCGTACCAAGAAGGGCAATGAATTCGTCTCGCCCGCCACCATCGCCGAGGTGGCCGACTACCTGCTCAAGAACCCCACCACCACCTTGCTGGCAGGCAGTACCGAAATTGGCCTGCAGGTCAACAAGCAGTTCTCACGCCCAGATCACATCATGTATTTGGGCAATGTGGCCGAGCTGCGGCAGGTGACAGAAACGTCCAGCGCCTGGCGCATTGGTGCGGCCGTGTCGCTCACGCAAGTCGAAGCGCTGGTGGCCCAGGCTTATCCCGACTTCACCGAAGTGCTGCGCCGCTTTGGCTCGCCGCCTATCCGCTCGACTGCCACCTTGGCGGGCAACATTGCCAACGGCTCGCCGATTGGCGACACCATGCCTTGCCTGATGGCGCTGGGGGCCAGCTTGGTGTTGCGACGGGGGGAGAAGACCCGCAAGGTACTGCTCGACTACTACTACACGGGCATGAAGAAAAACGTGATGGAAGCTGGTGAGTTCATCGAAGCCGTCGAGTTGCCCAAGCCCCTGGCTGGTCAGGTGTTCCGCGCGCACAAGGTGAGCAAGCGTTTTGAGCAAGACATTTCGGCCACTTGCGCCGCCATCAGCTACACGCTGAAAGACGGCAAGCTGAGTGGCGTGAAGCTGGCCTACAACGGCTTGGCCCCATCGCCTTGCCGCGCGCCCAAGCTCGAAGCGCTGCTGGAAGGCCGCGTGCCATACGAGGTCAAAGCCGCTGAGCTGGACGCGGCCATTGCGGCCAGTTTCACCGCCCGTGACGGCTTGCGTGCCACATGGGCCTACCGTGCGATGGTGGCCCGCAACTTGGCTTTGGAGTTCATCGAAGAACAGAAAGAGGTGGCTTGAATGAATGCTCCTACCGCACTGAAAAACCTGTTGCCCACAACGGGTGTCCAGCAGGGCAAAGAGCTGGTGCACGAGTCTGCGCACCTGCACGTCACGGGCTCGGCCACCTACATCGACGACATCCCTGAGTTGGCCGGCACCTTGTATGCGGCGCTCATCTTGTCGCCCGTGGCGCATGGCGAGTTGATCGGCGACGGCATTGACCGCGCAGCCATCCTGCGTGAGCACGGCGTGGTGGCGGTCTACACCGCCAAAGACATCCCCGGTGAAAACAACTGTGGCCCCATCGTGCACGACGACCCGTTCCTGGCCGCAGGCAAGGTGGAATTCATGGGTCAAGCGGTGGCTGTGGTGGTGGCGCGTGACATGCTGTACGCCCGCGAAGCCGCGCACAAAGCCCAAGTGCTGGTGAAAGAACTCCCGCCCATCTTGACCGTGGAAGAAGCGATGGCCGCGGGCAGCTTCATCATGCCGCCCAAGGGCATCACCCGGGGTGACGCGGCGGGGGCCATCGCCAAGGCGCCCCACAAAATCAAGGGCACGACCCGCACCGGTCAGCAAGAGCAGTTTTACCTCGAAGGCCAAATCACTTACGCGGTGCCCAAAGAAGACGGCCAACTCACGCTGTACGTCTCGACCCAGCACCCCGACGGCAACCAGCGTGAAGCCGCACACGCCCTGAACCTGCACACCAACGATGTGGAGGTGATTTGCCGCCGCATGGGCGGCGGCTTTGGCGGCAAAGAAGGCAACGCCAGCATCTTCAGCCAGAGCGCCGCCTTGGCCGCGTTCAAACTGCAAAAGCCGGTCAAGCTGCGCGTGAACCGCGACGACGACATGACCATCACCGGCAAGCGTCACGATTTCCGCATCGATTACGAAGTGGGCTTTGACGACACCGGCCGTGTGCTGGGTGCGGACATCACCCTCATGTCGCGCTGCGGTTACAGCACCGACTATTCGGGCCCGGTGAACGACCGCGCTTGCCTGCACATCGACAACACCTACCACCTGCCAGCGCTCAAACTGGTCAGCCACCGCTGCAAGACCAACACGCAAAGCGCCACCGCTTTCCGGGGTTTCGGCGGCCCACAAGGCATGTTCGGCATCGAGACGGTGATGGACGAGATTGCGATGACCTTGGGGCTTGACCCTCTGGTGGTGCGCAAGCTCAACCTCTACAAAGACCCCGCCATCAGCGGCACGCCCGACACCATGACCACCCAATACAACCAGCTCATCGAAGACTGGGTGGGTGACAAGGTGATCGACCAGGTGGAGCAGGAATCGAAATACACCGAGCGCCGCGCCGCACTGCAAGCCTTCAACGCCAAGAGCAAAACCCGCAAGCGCGGCATGGCGCTCGTGCCTTTGAAGTTCGGCATCAGCTTCACCGCCACGCATTTGAACCAAGGCGGCGCGCTGCTGGTGGTTTACATGGACGGCTCGGTCAGCTGCAACCACGGCGGCACCGAAATGGGCCAAGGCCTGAACACCAAGATGGCGCAGGTGTGTGCCGATGGTTTGGGCATCAGCGTGGACCATGTGCGCATCACCGCGACCGACTCGCAAAAAGTGCCCAACGCTTCGGCCACTTCGGCTTCGAGCGGTGCCGACATCAATGGCGCGGCCATCATGAACGCGACGATGCAAATGCGCGAGCGCTTGAAGCCGGTGGCGGCGCGCATGCTGGGCTGTGCTGACGGCGACGTGACTTTCGCGAACAACGAAGTCCACGATGGTGTGAACGCGGGTGGCAAATCCGTCAAGTGGGCCGCTGTGACCAAGCAAGCGTACATGGACCGCGTGGGCCTCTCCGTCACCGGCTTTTACATGACGCCCGAAATCAAATACGACTTCGCCACCCTGAATGGCCGTGCTTTCTATTACTACTGCTACGGCGCAGCCGTGAGCGAAGTGGAGATCGACACCCGCACCGGCGAGTGGCGGCTTCTGGCCGTGGACATCGTGCACGACGTGGGCCGCAGCATCAACCCCGCATTGGACAAAGGCCAGATCGAAGGCGCTTTTGTGCAAGGCATGGGCTGGCTGACCATGGAAGAGTGCATTTGGGACAAGAAGGGCAAGCTGCTCACACACGGGCCCAGCACCTATAAAATCCCGGTGGCGGGTGACATCCCAGAGCACTTCAACGTGACCTTGTTCGACAACACCAACTTGAAGCCCACGCCTTTCAACAGCAAGGCGACGGGCGAACCGCCTTTGATGCTGGGCTTGTCCACCTTCTTTGCCTTGCGCGACGCAGTGGCCGCCAGCGCCAAGCACCAAGCGGTGGTGTACATGGACGCACCGGCCACGCCCGAGCGCATCCTGATGGCTTGCGAAAAAGCCAAGGCCACGGCCGGTCTTTGAGCCGAATGACAGCTTGCCTGAAGCTTTTTCAGGCAAGTTGATTTTTTGTTTTTTCCACAAAAGGCGTTGGCATGTCAGAAGATCCTCGGTGCTGCGGAACAGGCACTTGCATCATCAATGACGAAGGTGTTTGTTGGTGCGGTCAAAAATGGGATGGCGAGAAGATGTGTTTCGTCCAGCCCGATCTCGCTGATGAGCCCAAGGGCGCAAAGAAGTCATCTGGTCTTCAGGGTCAGTCAGCTGCCACTGAGTCTTGAGTTACAGGGCCAAGACTGAGCCCCTTGGCGCTCAGTCTTGGCCTTCGGTCAATGTGTCGAGCTGAAATTTGCCGCTCTTGTGCCACAACCACACATCGGTGTATGTGACTTGGCTGAGGTGTCGCGGAGCGGGGTAGGGCGCTGCTGCTTTCACCATGCGCTCGATTTCTGCCATGACTTCGGGTGCATGTTTTGGCGCACGCTTCCAGCTCAGAGCACGAACTTGGCCTTGACGATCGATGTCCACATCCAGCACCCCAACAGCTTGCAGCATGGGCGGCAGGCGGCCTTTGTAGACGCGCGCCTTGTTGATGCCGTACAAATGCGATGCAGCGTCCTTGCGGTATTCCTTCGGGGAGCGCGCCAAGGATGATGCTGTGGGCGAAGCTGCGGGCGTAGCCGTTGGTGAAGTTGCTGGGGGTACCACTTTGTGGCCAGGATCGGGTTGGCTGACGCGGGTTTCGGCTTGGGTTTTGGTGTTGCTGGCGCATCCGCTGAGCACGGCCAGGAGCAAGGCGCCCAGGCCCGTCAGGACGAGAAAGGTGGTGTTTGTGCAGTGGCGAAAATTGTTGAACACGGCCTTCTCTCCTTTCATTGGCATACTTGGCAGATGGCGTTATTGTGCACCGCTCCTGGCAGCATGAATCGGGCGATTGTTTGGAATGGAAATCGGGTGTGATCTGGATTGATTTGGCTTTGCAGCAACTTTCGCTTGAGACAGGTGTGGTGGTGACTGTGGCGGCGACCCAAGGGTCTGTGCCGCGTGGTGTGGGCACCCGCATGGTGGTCTTTGCCCAACGTGAAATGGGCACGATTGGTGGGGGTCATTTGGAATACCAGGCCATCGCCCACGCCCGTTTGTTGTTGGCAGGACAAACGCAGGAAACGCAACTGCGCCACGTGTTGGGCCCCAGCCTCGGTCAGTGCTGTGGCGGTGCGGTGGCCTTGCAGTTTGAACGCGTGAGCCCCTCGGATGCGAACCGACTCCAAGCCGAGCTGAGGCCCCAGCTTGCGCCTTTGGCCTTGTTTGGCGGCGGTCATGTGGGCAAGGCATTGGTGCGAACCTTGGCAGCACTGCCTTTTGCCGTGCGCTGGATCGACAGCCGCGATGAAATTTTTCCGGACGAGGTGCCGGATGAAGTGGCTTGTGAGCATTCCAACCCGGTGCAGGCCGCGGTGGCCGATTTGGCCCCCAGCAGCCGTGTGTTGATCATGAGCTTCAGCCATGCCGAGGATTTGGACATTGTGGTGGCCTGTCTCCAACGTTTGCGAGCGCAAAAAGATTTGCCATTTGTCGGCCTGATTGGCAGTGCCACCAAATGGGCGACCTTTCGACACCGACTGGAGGAGCGGGGCTTCAGTACCGAAGAAATCGCACAGATCACCTGTCCCATCGGGGTCAAAGGCATCACTGGCAAAGAACCTGAGGTCATTGCCGTGGCTGTGGCGGCACAACTCTTGCAGAGCTTTTAAAGCCAGCGCACTGGTTTTCCCTGATTTTCAAGGCGTCCGGGTGCTGGATCTGAATGTCTAAATTGTATACACTCCGGTGCACTGGTCGCAGCGGCGCAGGAATCCTCGGGTTCATGTTCGCGACCGAATACCCGCTCACAGGGCCCGCGGTGGTGAGCAGGTTGGAGAATCCCTCATGGAATCGTATTTTCTGGAATGGGCCAATTTGTTGTTGCGGTGGGTGCACGTCATCACTGCCATCGCCTGGATTGGCTCTTCGTTCTACTTCGTCTTTCTCGACAACAACCTGCAAAAACCCAATTCGCCCGACCTGCTCGAAAAAGGCGTGGGCGGCGCGATGTGGGCGGTGCACGGCGGCGGCTTTTACAACCCGCAAAAGTACATGGTCGCCCCCAAGATCATCCACACCAAGCTGCACTGGTTTTATTGGGAAAGTTACTCCACCTGGCTGAGCGGGTTTGCGCTGTTCACGGTGCTCTATCTTTACAACGCGGGCACCTTCCTGATCGATAAATCGCTGATGGACTGGACCCCTGTGATGGCCGGATCGGCCGCGGTGGGCTTGTTGGTGGCTTTCTGGTTGGTGTACGACATCATTTGCCGGGTGTTCGGTTTCCGCCAAAACGGCGAGCTGATCGTGGCGGGCCTGATGATTGTGGTGGTGGCGTTTTGCTCTTGGCTGGCCAACGAGCTGTTTGCAGGTCGCGCCGCTTTCTTGTTGGTGGGCGCGATGATCGCCACCGCCATGAGCGCCAACGTGTTCTTCTGGATCATCCCCGGCCAGCGCAAAGTGGTGGCGGCCATGACCAGCGGCCAAACCTATGACGCCAACGCCTTGGCCATTCACGGCAAGCGCGGCAAGCAGCGCAGCGTGCACAACACTTACTTCACGCTGCCCGTCATCTTTGCGATGCTGAGCAACCACTACAGCTTTTTGTACACGCACGAACACCGCTGGGTGCTGCTGTTCGTGATGATGTTGGCGGGCGCCTTGATCCGTCAGTTTTTTGTGCAGCGCCACGCCTTCCACTTGGTCCGCGCTGCCAACCCTTGGCCGTTTGCGGCGGTCGGCGTGGTGATGATTTTGGGCGTGATCGTGGCCCTCCGACCTGCAGCCCCGGTGGCCTCGGCCGCTCCGGCAGTGCCGGTGAATTTTGCCCAAGTGCAAAGCCTCGTCAGTCAGCATTGTCTGTCGTGCCACAACGCGCAGGTGCAGATGAAAAACGTGCGTTTGGACAGCCCTGAGCTGATCAAGCAGCACGCCCAAAACGTCTACCAACAGGTGGTGGTGACCAAGCAAATGCCGATGGGCAACGCCACCGGCCTGAGCGAAGAAGACCGCGCCTTGATCGGGCGTTGGTTTCAGGCGGGCGCCAAATTGGACTGATGTTTCATCCAGCGCCAAGCCACCTGGGTGGCTTGGCTCAAACGGGGGTCACTGGCGGGCGCAGTTTTTTCCAAGCCCAGGCAGCGACGGGCCACAACAAGATGATGAAGGTGCCCGCTGCCAGCCACATGGCAATGGGCCGCGTGAAGAAGACCAAGGGGTCGCCGTCGGACTTGATCATGGAGGTGACAAAGTTCTCCTCCATCATGGTGCCCAACACCACCCCCAAAATGGCGGGGGCGACAGGGAACCCGTTTTCTTCCAGCAGAAAAGACACCAGACCGAAGAACAAAATCAAGGTCACACCCCACACGGAGTTGTTGATCGAGAACGAGCCGACGATGCAAAAAATCAAAATGATGGGCATCAGGATGTTGCGCGGCACGCGCAAGATCTTGGTGGCCAGCTTCACCGTCAACCAACCCAGTGGCACCATGATGATGTTGGCCAGAATGAAGACCAAAAAGATGGCGTAAATGTTCTCGGGGTTGTTCACGAAAATCATGGGCCCGGGGTTCATGTTTTTCAGGTACAGCACACCAATGGCAATGGCCGTGATCGAGTCACCCGGTATGCCAAAGACGATCGCTGGGATCCATGCACCGGCCAAAGAAGAGTTGTTGGCGGCGCCCGACTCGACAATGCCTTCGACGTGACCCGTGCCGAATTTCTCAGGCTCTTTGGAAAACTTCTTGCTCATCGCATAACTGAGCCACGAGGCCATGTCGGCACCCGAGCCCGGTTGAATGCCAATGACGGTGCCCAAGGCACTGCCGCGTGCCAAAGGCCAGCGGTATCTCTTGATCAAACCCCACATGCCTGAAAAGATGTTGCCAATCTTTTCGGTGGCAATGATGGGGCTGGGATCGGTGTTGGTGATGTAGCGCAGCAACTCGGAGACGGCAAACATGCCCACCATCATGGGGATGAGTTCGACGCCACTCATGAGCTCATTCATGCCAAACGTGAAACGCGGCAAGCCTGCGGGGTTTTCCAAACCGATGCAGGCGATCAACAAGCCCAGCAGCAAGGTGATGCAGGCTTTCAACACGCTGGCGTTGCCAATGAACACGGCACCGGCCAAGCCCAAAATGACCAGCCAGAAGTACTCGAACGATGAGAACTTCAAGGCGATCTCGGCCAATGCCGGAGAAAACATCACCATCACCAATGTGCCGAACAAGCCGCCAATGGCTGAAAAGACCAGGCCGGCGCCCAGGGCCACTTCGGCCTGACCTTTCAAGGTCATTTTGTAGGATTCGTCCGTATAGGCTGCAGACGCCGGTGTGCCGGGAATGCGCAGCAGTGCCCCGGGGATGTCTCCCGAGAAAATCGCCATGGCCGTGGCCGTGACAATGGCCGCAATGGCAGGCACAGGCGGCATGAAAAAGGTGATGGGCACCAACAAGGCCGTGGCCATGGTGGCGCTCAGTCCGGGGATGCAGCCTACAAACAGGCCAAAGATCGCGGAGCACAAAATCACCAACAAAACATAGGGATCAAAGACCAACCAAAAGGCCTGGAGCAAGACAGCAGAGGTCATGGGTTGTCCTTGTTTACCATTGGAGGGGCATCAAAACACCCCAAGGCAAAGGCACGCGCAGGCCTTTGTAGAAAATCGTGTGAATGACCAAGCTGGTGACGATGGCGATGGGCAAAATCAATTTGCCGCGAACCCGCAGCGCCGAGAACATCACCGACAGGATCACGATGGCGCACAAGATGAAACCCAAGCGGTCCGAGACATAGATGTAGAACAGCAAGCAAGCGATCGTGATCAAGAAGTTGCGTGCATGAAAGCGGGACTTGACCCAAGCGCCCATTTCGACCCAGTCCTCGTGTTGTTTGGCTTTCAGGCCCTTGATGATCAAGAGCACCGCACACACCGCCAAAAGGGTGGCCAACAAGCCCGGGAAAGCCCCCGGACCAATGTTTTGTCCGGGGATCACAGGGAAGTGCCGTACCGTGTTCAAAATGGCGAGTGCCAGCGCCAAGAGCGCGGCACCCACCAAGGTGTCATTGAATTTCATCGGCGGCTTATTTGGCCAGTCCCAAAGACTTCATGACCACGCCCATGTCGGCATTGCCTTTGGCCATGAATTGTTCAAAGCCTTTGCTGTCGGCGTAAATGGTGCCAAAGCCGCGTTGCTGCATGAAGCCCTGAAACTCCTGGCTGTCGTAAATTTTCTTGACGGCCACACCAAGCTTGGCTTGGATGTCGGCAGGCAAGCCTTTGGGGGCGGCAATGCCGCGCCATGCGCCAATGGCCCAGTTGCTGCCAGTGGCTGCCTTCAGGGTGGGCACATTCGGGTACAGCGCGGAGGGTTGGCTGGCCATCAGTGCCAGTGGCCGGGCTTTGCCTGCGTCGATCAGGGCGCGCGCTTCAGGCAATGAGCAGGTCACAAATTCGACACCGCCGGCTGCCAGATCGTTCATGGCGGGTGCAGCGCCGTTGGAGGGCACCCATGGGGCTGCGCTGACGGGCACTTTCAAGTCGTTCAACATGCCTGCCAAAGCCAGGTGCCAGATGCCGCCCTGACCCGTGCCGGAGGCTTTGAATTTGCCGGGGTTGGCTTTGATGGCGGTCACCAGATCGCCCAAGTTTTTGTAGGGTGAGTCCGCACGCACCGTGACACCGGCGGGGTCGATGTTCATCAGGGCAATGGGGGTGTAGTCGGTGGGCGACAGTTGGGTCAAACCGGCCCAGTGCATCATGGAGATTTCAACGGTGATCATGCCGATCGTGTAACCATCGGCAGCGGCGGTGGCGATGGCCGAATGCCCGACCACGCCGTTGCCGCCGGTGCGGTTGACCACGTTCACCGGTTGGCCCATTTCTTTTTCCAGCAAGGCGGCGACGATGCGGGCAGTGGCATCGGTGCCCCCGCCGGCGCCCCAGGGGACGACCATGGTGATCGGACGTGTTGGATAACTTTGTGCCAGCGCAGCACCACTCAGCGTGAGGGCTGCCGCGGCGCAGGCCATGGACTTGATCAGGTTACGGCGAATCATCATGCTTGTCTCCTTGGGGGTTCAAATGGAATAAAACGCAGCGTCGCATCGTGCCGACACGCAGTGACATTGAAAGCCTGTCGGCTCAAAAAATGGGTTATTCAGGTGACAACTGGCCATCAGGATTACCCGATGGGGGGCTTGACAAAAGCATGCATTGGGCTTTTTCAAATGGCGCGCATGACCTCGTCCCGCGTTGGGCAGCCCAGGCGCCCGCCAAATTGGGTGCATTTGAGGGACGCTGCCACGCAGGCAAATCGGGCGGCTTGCGCCATGGTTTGGCCTTCCAGAATCGCCAGGGCCAAGGCGCCATGAAAAACGTCTCCGGCGGCCAAGGTGTCCACGGCCTGGATCGCCAAAGCCGGGGCATGCGCGATTTGGCCGTCTTGCACCCAGTAGTAGCCGTCTTCGCCACAACTGGCGCCCACATGCAGGCTGTGCATTTGCGCCACCTTCAGCAAGGCCTCCTGCACGTCGTACAGACCGGTGTAGGCCCTCAAGCCTGCGTCAGAAAACACCGCGTAGTCGGCCAGCGGCATGAGGCTTTGCAGCACGGCATGGGGCGCCACATCGCCATCGACCATGGTGCGCACGCCGCGCTGGCGAGCCGCGTTCAAGGCCGCCAGGGCCCCCTCGGGCCAGCGCACATCGCAATGCAAAAGATCGGCTTGCGCCAGATTTTGCAGTGGCAGCCAGGCAGGGGATGCATCGACCTGCGGGTCGTGAAACGGAACCACCAGACGTTGTCCTTGTGCGTCCACAATCACCGCGGAATGGGAAGACCGGGCACCGGGCACCGTGTGAAGCCCGCTGGCATCCACACCTTCCTGTGCCAAGGCCTCACGCATGGCCTGGGCTTCGGCGTCTTCGCCCACCCTGGCCCAGACCTGTGCTTGCCCCCCCAGTTTTTGGAACGCGCAGGCGGCCGAGACGGCCATGCCGTCCACCACGGCGCACCTTTGGCTGGCCATCACTTTGGCCGGTGCTGCTTCGATTTTCTCGACCTGAAAAATGGCCGTGGTGCAAATGGCACCCAGGGCCACCATGCGTGGGCGCTGGTTCATGTGTTCAAACCCGTGCAAATGCGCTGGCCTGGCGCGCCAAGGCCGTGATGCCCGCCCAGTCCCTGTCGGCCAGCATGTCCTGGGGAACGACCCAGGAGCCGCCCACGGTGCAACAGTTGGGCAGTTGCAGGTAGGTCGGAATGTCGGGTGGCCGGATGCCGCCGGTCGGGCAAAACAGCACGTCCGGAAACACGCCGCTCATGTCCTTGATCCAATGGGCGCCCAAAGCGCCTTGAGCCGGAAAGTATTTGAGTGCCTTCAAACCCCAGCCCCGGGCTTGCATCACTTCGCTGGCCGTGGCCACACCGGGCAAGAAGGGGAACTGGGTGGCTGCGATCTCAGACGCCAATTCCGACGTCAGTCCCGGTGACACGCCAAACTTGGCCCCCGCTTGAAGGGCGGTTTGCAGGTCGTGTGGACTCATCAAGGTGCCCATGCCAATGTCGGCTTCGGGTGTGGCCTCCAGCATGGCACGCAATGCTGCCAGGCTCTGCGGCGTGCGCATGACCACTTCAAAAACCGTGATGCCGCCTTGCGCCAAGGCCAGGGCGAGATCCCCGGCCAAACGGGCGTCATGCAGCGTCAGGATGGGCATGACCGGGGCACGGGCCAGTATCTCGCGCATGGTTCTGGGGTGCATCAAAGTCTCCTTCAGTGACCAGTCTTCGGGCTTCTGCATGAGGCCCGGCGGGGCTTGGCTTTAGCCTGGCAGCGCTTTCGGCAAATCAATCTTGAACTTCTCGGCCCAAGGCAGCAGCATGGGCATGATGTTCGGGTACAGCGCCACGCCTTGGCTGGCGCTGTCGGCCTTGAGCTTCAGGCCGCGTTCGCCGGGCGTGCGCACCCAGCGGTCGGGCTGGGCGGGGCGCGAGGCATGGCACTGGCGTGACACTTCGTCCATCTGCGTGTGGAAGGCGTTCTGGCCAGCGAAAGCGCGGGGGTCGATGATCTGCAAAAACACCGTGGCCCCCCAGCCTTCAGGCGGGTCGGCACGGCCATGGCCTGACAGGCCGCCCGTCAAGGCTTCCACCATCCAGCTCAAGCCGTAGCCCTTGTGGCCTGAGTCCATGCCGCCCAGCGGCAAGATGGTGCCCTTGGGCTCGTTGAAGAGTACCGCCGGGTCGCGGCTGGATTGACCGTGACCGTCCATCACCCACTCGGCGGGCAGCAAGCCCCCCTCTTTGTGCAGGCGGTTGGTCATGCCGTTGGTGGTGGACGAGGTGGACACGTCGATCAGCACCGGCAAGCCCGAAGTGGGAATGCC